>CAWFXV010000027.1:0-131806 GCA_963819885.1 uncultured Actinomycetota bacterium
CCCGTTCAATGCCGTGCGAGGCTGCATGTTGGGGATGTCAGCTCAAGATCAGTTCGAGGCTGTCACGGAAGAGGTCATCGACGGTTCGACCGGGCTGGAAGTAGTCTGTGAACCCGCGACGATCGTGGGATGTTGTTGGGCGAACGCGTCTGCGTCGAAGCCATCGAGCGCATCCTGGTCCGGCGGGGGCGATTGTTCTTCCAGGACCTGTCCGATGGTGAAGCGCTGGACCACGAGGACCGTCAGTCGAGCTTGTCGCAGCGGCAGTCCCCGGTTGACGAGGGTGCTCATGGCCAGCTCCGAGGTCGCGGCCATGAGCGGCGACAGGTGGGCGGCTGATACGACTCGGGCACCGTCTGGGTGCGCGAGCATGGCGCGGCGCAGGTGCTGGGCGACGCCGATCAGCCAGTCCCGCCAAGGCTCGTCTTGGCCCGGTGGCCTCAGTCGGGTGAGCTGGTCTTCCAGGATTGCTTCGGCGAGTGCGTTGACCAGTTCGGCCTTGTTGTGGATGTGCCAGTAGAGGGTGGGGGCCTGCACGCCGAGGCGCTGGGCCAACCTTCGCAGCGTCACGGCGTTGAGCCCGCCCTCGTCCAGCAGTGCGACGGCCTCGGCGACGATCCGTTGCTTGTCCAGCGCCATGCCTATGCCTCCTCGCCATCAGCACTCTACCGGTGTTAGAGTACGTCTCTAACGGTGTTAGAGCCTGGCTTCGGTGGAAGGGGTCGGTATGAAGGCGGCGGTACTCCACGAGGTGGGCGGCGTCCCACGGTATGAAGAGTTCCCGGACCCGGTCGCGGGCGAGGGCGAGGTCGTCATCGAGGTGAGGGCGGTCGCGGTCGAGAACATCGACAAGATGATCGCGGCAGGAACGCATTTCGCCAGCAAGCGGTTCCTGTCGCAGTTCCCGGCGATCCCCGGTTTCGACGGCGTCGGGACCCTGCCCGACGGCACGCTCGTCGGGTTCGGCCAGCCCAGAGCGCCGTACGGTGCCCTGGCCGAGAAGACGGTCGTGGCCGAGAGCAACGTCGTTCCCGTACCAGCGGGCGTCGACCTGGCGGTCGCGGTCGTGCTCGCTTCGGCCATGACCGGCTTGGCCATCAGGTCCGCCGCCGGCTTCACTCCTGGTGAGACGGTGCTGATCCAGGGCGCGACCGGGGTCGCGGGCCGACTGGCCGTCAAGGTCGCTCGGCTGCTCGGCGCCGGACGGATCGTATCCACCGGCCGTGACGCCACGCGCTACGGGAAGTCCTCGCGCTCGGCGCGGAACCGTGATCAACACCGCGGTCCCGGACGAGATGCTCGCGCGGCATTCTCCGAGCCACCGGCAAGGGCTATGACGTGGTCCTGGACTTCCTCTGGGGACGCCCCACCGAAATGCTGCTCCGCGCGCTCGTCCCCGATGCGTTGACGACGGCGAAACCAACCCGGCTCATCCAGGTCGGCGAATCGGCCGGACCAACGCTGACGCTGGCCGCCGAGAGCCTGCGGACCTCCGGCGTTGAGATCTACGGGGCGGCCAAAGGCATCGACCCAACCGCGATGATGGACGCATACAAGCAGGCCGTGCAATGGGCGCATGGAGGGAACGCTCACCTTCGACATCGAGCGAGCTTCCTTGAGCCAGATCGAGACCGCCTGGCAACGAACCGACCTGCGGGGCAGAAGACTCGTTGTGTTGCCTTGACCCATCAGCAAGATCGACTAAATTCGCCCTCAATTCGGCGCGAGCGAGTGTGTCTGGCACGTGGTCCCAACCATTATTCGTTTGAGATACCCCATCCAGGAGCTCAGTCGTTCGCTTGCTACGCGATCATTGCAACGGTCCGGCACACCCTCGGCGGCAGAGTAGTGCGTGGTGACGGCGTAACAGGCGTAGCGTCTCAGCTCGTCGATCCTGCTTGGAAGTTTCCCTCATGCCCACCAACCTGAGTGAGTTCGAGGACGATACGGCATTCGAGAGGTACGTCCTTGATCGGGCTACTCCGCTGCTGCCGCGAGTGGCGGGGACATCGGTCATCGAGCTGGGTGACGGCAACTCGACCAGTGTCGCGGTGGGTGTCCAGCCGGTGACGGTGCATGTGGGCGTGGTCGATTCGACGGGATCGGGCGGGGATCAGCTCAGTCCTGACGACATCCGCCCGCTCCTGTTCGGAGCGGCCTGGAAGATCCTCGATCAGTTGGTCGAACTCGGCCTTGAGCTGGCGAACATAGCTCATGACCGCCGGTGGGACTACTCGATCAGACTCAAGGTACGCGCGGTGACCCGCGGCACGGTGATGGCGGTTCCGCCATTCGACGGTCGATCTGACCTGTGGACGCGAGTTATGCACAGCTACGCCTCGACCGACGCCTTGCGCCACTCCCTCGTGCATCGGCGGCTCACCGTAGATCGCTCCACCGGAGCGCTCGCAGGGGTCGCTCGGCCGGGTGAGCCCGCCCAAACGCCCCTGAGTGTCGGCGAGCAGTCAGCCTTATGCCAGGTGGCTGTTGGCGTTGCCGAGGCAGCGATCAGCGGGGAGCTGCCGACTCGTCGGGCCGACCAACTCAGCTGGGCCCTGGATCAAATCACCGCACTTCACCGTCAGCCAGCGTTCGGAACCTCACCCGCACACGGTGTGATCCCGGTAGCCGTCGTCCGACCATCGACCGGGCCGTCGAAGGACTTGACTCTCGATTTCAGCCACATAAGCGCACGTGCCCGACAGGCTGTCGGAGGCGTGTCGCATTACGACCTTGAAATCCACCTGCCCGACGGTCGCATCCTGGCCGGCCCCCTTGAGGACGCACCGAATGGGCCAGCGACGTTCTCCGTTGACGACCCGCCAACATGGCTCAGGTGGGCGTAGCCACCGCAGCCATCATCGGGACGACTGTCTGTGAGCGGCGGCTCGTATCCCGGCTGGTTCCGCGCCGCGGCATGAGCGTGCGTTTGTGCTGCAATGCCGCCGGCAGATTTGCTCAGTCTGATCAGCAGCTCGGGCGGCCTCATCCCGGTGCGCGGGAATCAATGTGGGTGACTGTCAAGCGGCTGAGTTCCTGGAGGTACGCAGAAACTCGGACGGAACCGGCTTGTGCTGGCGCACCGCCTGGATGTTCCGCACGCAATTTCACGTTCGGCCAGTTCGGTCCTGGCGTACCGGTGGGCACGCCTCGGATCGCTTCGATCGTTCGATACAGCTTGCTCATTGCCGACACAAGTTCCTTATAAGTCAGCACGTTGTTGCCGATGACCATGGACCTGTTGGCAAGTCGAAGAGAATAGGGCTCCCCGGCAGCGAAGGACGGACTGCCTCTGAACTTCTGTTTCCCAAGGATCTTCTCGTCGGAGTGCTCAACCGCGTTGCGCACGTGGCTGAGCCGCTGCTCCTGCAACGCGGTCAGTCGGGGACCACTCCGGCCCACCTTGCTCGCCTGCAATGCCAGAGCGTTAAACACGGCTCGATGCGTTGTGCTGATGCAGTTCTCCATGTGGTCGATTGCGCGCATGTACGGGCTCGTTCGCAGGGCGCCCTCATTCGGCGCGACGTAAAGCGCCAATTCGGCGCGCGCGGCGTCGTACTCCCGCAAGGCCTTGTCGGTTAGGCGGGCGAAGTTCGTGAACAAGCCGACCAGTGATTGGTCAGGCGGCAGGCCTGCGGGGAGCCCCGAGAAAGTCCGATCCAACAGCACGTTAAGACTGCTCCTATTCGACATGTGATCAACGGGAGGCATGTTCAAACCCGTAGCGTCCAAAGTGAGACGATCGGCCCTTGGCATGCCGCACATCGTTGCCGACGGTCGCAATCTGCCGCGCAGGCGCGCCCGAGCAATGTCGACTCACATGGCTTGAGCAGGGGACGGCCCTGGCCGCGCTCGGCAGGTCCACGCTCATCGGCATGAGCACGTACGGATTGCGGCTACTTAAGACTTCTCGCAGGATCGGTGTCCGGCCAGACTCGGTCCAGGTGCCCGGCGAGACGCTCCCACATTGCGGCTGCCCACCGGTGTCATTGGTGTGGCTCTCACATGGCCTGCGGTCTCGCCGGGCGCCGCGCGAGGAGAGGCTCGAAAGGGGTTTGTTCTGCTCGAAGTAGCGGTGCCCTCCTTGCTGCAGCTCTGACCCAGCGAGGCAGGAGGCACGGTATGGGCGTCATCATCGGGATGGACCCACACAAGCGTTCGGCGACCATCGAGGTGGTCGACGAGCGGGGACAGATGCTCGCGTGGGGAGGTACGGAACCGACAAGGCCGGCTACGCCGAGATGCTCCAGCTGGCCGGAAGCACCCGGATCGGGTGTGGGCGGTCGAGGGCTGTAACGGCATCGGCAAACACATCGCGCATCGGCTGGTGCATGACGGTGAGCCCGTCGTCGACGTGCCGGCGAAGCTGTCCGCGCAGGCCCGGGTGTTCGCGACTGGGAACGGCCGCAAGACCGATCCGGTCGATGCGCACTCGGTCGCTCTGGTCGCGCTGCGGACACCGAGCCTGGCTGCGGGTCGAGGTCGACGACGACCTGGTCGTGATGGGCATGCTGGTCGACCGGCGCGACGAGCTCGGCCGGGCGCACACCCAGACCATCAACCGGCTGCACAAGCTGCTGCTGGAGCTTTTCCCAGGCGGGGCCCGCAATTCCTGTCCTCGCACAAGGCCAGGGCGATGATCGCGACCATCAAGCCCCGCGACATCGTCGGCAAGACCCGGCGCCGGCTCGCGGTCGAGCTGATCGTCGAGCTCGAGGGCATCGACAAGAGGATCAAGGCCATCAAGAAAGAACTCGCCGAACTGGTCGAGGCCCGCGGATCCACCCTGATGGAGCTCACCGGCATCGGTCCCTCCGGCGCCGCCCGGCTCCTGGTCGACGTCGGCGACATCCACCGGTTCGCCGACCGCGACCGGTTCGCCTCCTGGAACGGCACCGCACCGCTGGACGCCTCCTCCGGCGACCAGAAACGCCATCGGCTCTCCCGGGCCGGGAACCGGCGGATCAACCGAGCACTGCACATCATGGCCGTGGTCCAGCTGCGCAACCCCACCCAAGGCCGGGCCTACTTCGACGCCAAGAAGGCCGCCGGCAAGACCTCGATGGAAGCCATGCGCGCGCTCAAACGACGGCTCTCCAACGTCGTCTACACGCGCATGCTCGACGACCAGAAACGACGTGACAGCGACGGGCCCGGGAGGGCACTCGGGGACGACTCTGCAATCCAGCGTGACCGACCTGACCCCGGACATCGGCTCTTCGGACAAGCCACTTCCCGGACCCGCCACCACCAGCCTAGAACCCTCGCTCCCGGCGTCTTGACTTAAAGGGGTGCCATGAGCAGTGTGCGCTGGTTGCTGGCGGCGGTGCACCAGACTGAGGGTATGACGGAGGTACGGCCCGCTGCAAACATGGACGCAGCGCGATGGTTGCTGCGGTCTGATGTTGATTGGTGGGATCTTGTTCGGTACGGCCCACCAGGCTTCGACGTGTATGTGCGTATCGCCTTTGCCCAGGATGCGGATGGTGTCGACCAGGAGAAGAGCCTGCACTTCGCGTAGCACTCGCGACTCTCGCCTCCTACACGGCCACGTCTGCCAGTGGGTATGCGGCGATCTGGGAGGGCTGGGGCGCGAATTCGGCTCCTCAAGCGCCGCGAGTGGAGATTCCTCATCGAGCGATGCTGCTGTTCACCGGCCCTGTCGGAGTACTCAGAGACGCACCAGCTCTGGCTTGGTACGGCTCCGCGCAGGGCAGCTATCAAGAACCGCACCTCGTGTGGCCGGAGGATCAGGCCTGGTGCCTGGCCTGCGAGGTCGACGAGGAGATCGAGTTCACCGTGGGTTGTTCCGTCGACGCGTCCCAAGCTCTGGCTAGAGCCCTGCCGGGTGCTGTGCGACGAGTGCGCTACGGGGAGCCTGCTCCCTTGTACCGCGAGCCGGACTAGTGCCAGCACCCGCTCATCGGCTACGAGCGATCTCATGTCCCCGAGGCCATGTAGGCGGCGAGGATGTAGTTGGCGTGTCGGTCGAGGTTCTTGCGGGCGCGGTCGTAGCGCATGGTGGTGCGCGGGTCGGCGTGGCGGGCGGCGATCTGGACGTCGCGGAGGTCGACGCCGGCGTCGAGCATGGTGGTGACGTAGGTGTGGCGGAGCATGTGGGGGTGCATCCGGGCGGCCGGATCCGGCGGTCGGCCAGGGCGCGAAGGCGACGGGTGGCGCAGTGGCGGTCCATCCGGTTGCCGGTGCGGCTGCGCAGGATCGGGCCCGTCGGTCGCGTCCGTCCGCCGCGCGGTCGATGGCGCGCGCCGACCGCAGGCGGCAAGCGGCACGAGGACGACCTTGTCGCCCTTGCCGTGGACGCGCAGAACGCGGTGCCCGTGGACCTCGCTGAGGGCTTCGATGTCGGTGCCGGTGGCCTCGAAGATGCGCAGGCCGAGGAGGCCGAGCATGGCGACCAGGGCGAAGTCGTTGAGGTTGGTCGAGTCCCGGCCGGCGGTGAGCATCGCCTCGAACTGCAGGTGGGTCAGTCCGAGCGTTGGTGACTCGGTGGGACGTGTGGTCGGCGGACGTGATCGGCCGGTGAGTGGTCCAGGACGCCGTCGATGACGCAGGTCCGGTAGAAGCCAGTCACCACCGAGAGACGTCGCGAGACGGTGGACGGCTTGTAGCGGCGGACTTCCTGCATCCACCGCATGTAGAGCTCGATGTGAGCCCGCCGCACATCCAACGGATCGAGGCCGCGCTCCGTGGCACTCCGGACAGGTACGCACGTAGATCCGACTCGGTATGCATGCGGGACTGGCCCTTGTAGCGAGCCAGGTACGCCGCGATTGCGAGGTGTGACCCGGCCCCACCGGGGATGATTGCTGGCTGAACGATCTGCGCGGGTTCCATTCGACACAGTGACCTCGGCTCTGGGTCGGGTCAACGCGTCACGAGAGGTCGTTCCATCGAGGGCTCAGCGGTCCCGTGAGGCGTGACGCCACACCTTGACCGCCGAGTAGACCAGTAACAGGGCGACCAGCGGGACCAGCGCCGCTTCCGAAACCACGCCAAGCAGCAGTCCGCCGACAACCGACCCGGCAACTGAGCCCGCCGCCATCGACACCACGAAGCGCTTGTTCTCGGACAAGACGGCGAACGCCTGGTCGCGGGAGTACCGGAAGAACGCGACCAACATCGTGGGCAGCGACACGAGCAACGACAGCGACCCGGCCAATTTGATCTCTACCCCGTAGAGCAACACGAACGTCGGGATCAACAACTCCCCGCCGGCCACGCCAAGCAGCGCGGCAACCACACCGATGCCGAAGCCCGCGATCAACCCAGCCACGAGCTGGGCCGGATCGGAGAGGTTCGCTGTCGGGATGGTGCCAAGCCGCTCGGCTGTGAACGCAACCGCGATGAACACCAACAGACCCGCGAGCACCCGGTACAGGGTCGCGGAGGCCATCCGGGTCGCCCACGATGCACCCAGCCACGCGCCGAGCAGACTCCCGGCAAGCAGGTTCACAACGGCGGTCCATTCGTCGGCTACCTCCGACAACGGCACGGCCGCCAGCCGCGCCGGGATGGCCGGCACCACCACGACAAGACTCATGGCCTTGTTGACGATGACAGCCGCAAGAGCCGCGAACCCGAACACGGTGAGCAGAAGTGGCAAGCGGAACTCCGCTCCACCCAGCCCGACGAGCCCACCCAGCACACCAACGGCCGCGCCCGCACCGAAGCCCACCAGCCCGGACCGCGTCAGCGGCGGCGAGGCCGCCGGTGCTGCAGCGCCCTCGGTCACCGGATGGACGTTAGTCGCCTCGTGCTCTGAACGGCGCGATCGGTCATCGGCAGGGCGTGCGTATCGCAGGCATGTGCGGATGTTCTTGGCCACCCTGTAGTGACGGCTATGTTCGCTTGTCATCCGCGACGCCAGATGAGCAGATCCGGCATCACGATCACCAGCTAACAAATGTCGTGTTGATCGAGCTGCCTGAGCTGTTCGTGCAGGTCCAGGAGGTCGTCGAGGCTGAGTGGCCTGGCTTGGGTGCGGGCAGAGTCGGTCAGCTCGAGGGGTGCGTCGTCGCACGGATTGAATCCGGATAGCGCGGCGATGCCCTGGAGTGCGAGGTGGGTGGCAACCCGCCACTCGATAGCGGCGGCGTCGGCATACCCGCACGACGTACATCCGTACAGGACCTCCGGGTCGTCCTCGCCCTGGTCGACGGGCGGGATCGCGAGCACCAGGTCGCGTGGGTGCAGGTCGAGGGTTGTCTGACAGTTGCGGCAGGTGACACAGAGGACGGTCATCGGGGGCTCGCAAGGTAGGTCTGGGACTGGGGTTCGCTCCCCGGCCGGCGCTCGCCGGCCGGGGAGCGTGGCCGCTCAGCTGACGCTGTCAGCGGCGGCGGTGATGAGCCGGGTGGTGGCGACCGGCTGGGACATCATCGGCACGTGCGAGGCCGCAACCTCGGCCGTGTGCGATCCGGCGCGGTCCGCCATGAACCGCTGGGTGGCCGGCGGGATTGCGTGGTCGTCGGAGGCGACCAGGTACCAGGACGGGACGGTTTTCCACGCCGGGGTGCCGGAGGGCTCGACGAACGCGGCCACGGAGAACGGTCGCTGGGTGGCCGCCATGAGGCTGGTGGTGCCGCCCGGCAGGTCGCCGGCGAACGCCTCGCGGAAGACCTCCGCCTTGATGTACAGGTCGACGCCGGTGCCGCCGTCGGCCAGCGGGTACGGCCGCTCGAGCAGGGCGTCCGGGGTGATGTGCGTCCCAGGGTTCAAGGCAACCAGCCCCGCAAGGTTCTCCCCCGCGTCGGGGGCGAACGCGGCGATGTAGACCAGCGCCTTCACGTTGGGCACGCCGACCGCGGCGTTGGTGATGACGGCGCCACCGTAGGAGTGCCCGACCAGCACGATGGGTCCGTCGATGGTCTGCAGCACGCTGCGGAGGTACGCGGCGTCGGAGGACAGCCCGCGCAGCGGGTTCGCCGGGGCGATGACGTGGTAGCCGCGCTTGTGTAGCCGGGTGATCTCCCCGTTCCAGCCGGAGGAGTCGGCCCAGCCGCCGTGCACCAGCACGACGGTTGGCTTGGTGTCGGAGTTCGCCTTGGCGTCGTGGGTGTGGCTGGCGCCGGATGCGGCGGTGCTGGCGCCGAGTCCGACGGCGAGGGCGAGGGTGAGTGCGAGGGCGGCGAGCAGACCGCGGGTGGCGGGCCGCTGGCGACGAACGATGCGCATCATGAGGTGCTCCTGAGCGTGGTGTGGGTGGGTTAGGGGTCCAGCTGGGACTGCTGGAGACCCTGGCCGCGACCGGCGGGGGGACGCGGCCTCGGCCAGGGTGTCGAGGGGGACTGCCGAGCGACTCCTCGGCTGGGCCTACGGGCCCGTGGTGCCCGCGGCGGGTGATGAGGGAGTCCGCCGCGGCGGGCTGCGTCAGGCGGGTGATGAGGGAGTCCGCCGCGGCGGGCTGCGTCAGGTACTCAACGCGGCCGCCGGTGAACCGGGCGCCGTGGAGTCAGGTGGTGCTGAGGGACTCGACGGCGGTGTGGATGAGGTCGGCGACCGCTTGGGGCTGGGACACGTACACCGAGTGGCTGCCGGGGACCTCGCGGACCGTGGCGCCGGTCCGCTCGGCCATGGCCCGCTGCGCCGGAGGCGGGATCATGCGGTCGTCGCTGGCGACCAGGTACCAGCTCGGCTTGGACCGCCAGCCGGGGTCGGTGACCGAGCCGCCGAGCGCGTCGACGCCCCAGGGGACTTGGGAGTCGGCCATGAACGCCGCCTCGTCTCCGGGCAGGTCACCCGCGAACGAGTCGTGGAACTTCTCGCGGTCCAGGTACAGGTTCCCGCCCCGGGGCGGCAGGATCGGCGGCACCGGCGCCCCAGGCGGCGGGTCGGCGATCAGGGTGTTCACGGATTCGCCCTTGTCGGGGGCGAATGCCGCGATGTAGACCAGACCGGCTACCCGGGGGTCGCTGCCGGACTCGGTGATGACCACGCCGCCGTAGGAGTGGCCCACCAGGACGGCCTCGCCGTCGAGGTCGTCGAGGACCTGCTTGATAGCGGTCACATCGCCCTCGAGGGACACCGTTGGGTTCTGCACGACCGCGACCCGGTGACCCTGGGCGCGCAACCGGTCGTAGACGCCGCGCCACCCCGATCCGTCGACGAATCCGCCGTGCACCAGCACGATTGCAGGACTGTTCATGTTGTTGACCTCCTGTCACAGGAATGCGGCGATTCCGCGCTGATGACCTGCTGCTCATCAGGGTCGGCGCACGGACGCGGCGGATGCGCGGACGAGAGCGCACATGGTGCGGACCGGAGTGCACCCCTGCCGAGGACGCCTTCTATCTGTCCCCGGGCCACGCGTCCCTGGGTCATAGCGACGGCGCCTCGCGGGCGGAAGCGATCGGGGGCCCTGAGCGGGGTGTCGCCAGGGCGGGCTGGATGCCGATGGTGGTGCCGGTTGGGCTGGTCAAGCGTGGGGGAGTCCCGACAGGTCGTCGGCCTCGTCGTGCAGCGCGGAGCGTAGGAACCCGACGGCCTGCCGGATGGCCGCCTTGGCGGCGTGGGTGTCGTGGAGTGCGTTGAGCATCACGAAGTCGTGGATGATGCCGCCGTACCGGACCGCGGTGGTGGGCACACCCGCCTGACGGAGCTTGGCCGCGTACGCCTCGCCTTCGTCGCGCAGGACGTCGGCCTCGCCGGTGATGACCAGTGCCGGGGGGAGCCCAGCGAGGTCGTCGAGAGTGGCGCGTAGTGGGGAGGCGGTGATCTGGGCCCGGTCACTCTCGTCGGTCGTGTACTGGTCCCAGAACCACTTCATACCGTCGCGGGCCAGGAAGTAGCCCTCGGCGAACTGTTCGTAGGAGCCGGTGTCGAACGCCGCGTTCGTGACCGGGTAGAACAGCAGCTGTGCGATGAACGATACGTCGCCGCGCTGCTTGGACAGCAGGGTCAAGACGGTGGCCATGTTCCCACCGACGGAGTCGCCGGCTACGGCCATCCGGGACGCATCGAGCAGGTTCGCCGGTCCCTCAGTCTCAACCCACTTAGCGGCCGTGTAAGCCTGCTCGATCGCCGTCGGGTACCGCACCTCCGGGGACCGGTCGTACTCGGGGAACACGACGGCGGCGTGCGCTCCCAAGGCGAGGTCCCGCACCAGCCGGTCGTGGGTGTGGGCGTCACCGAAGACCCAGCCGGCGCCGTGCACATAGAGGATGACCGGGAGAGTTCCGGTGGCGTCCGGTGGCCGGACGATGCGAGCTTTGACGATGCCGCCGTTGACGTCGGGCGGCCCCCCGTCGAGGGTGATCCACTCTTCGTGGACGTCAGGCTTGAAGATCTCGCTGGCCTGGACCTCATCGACGGCCTTGCGGCCTTCATCGGGGGGCAGTTCGTACAGGAACGGCGGTTCAGACGTGGCCTCGACGAACGCCTGAGCTGCCGGCTCGAGGGCGATGTTGTGCGGGTTCGGTTGCATCGCTTCACCTTTGGCTGGAATGTTCATGTTGGCCTCCTTCACAGGAATGCGGCGATTCCGCACTGATGACCTGCTGCTCATCAGGGTCGGCGCACGGACGCGGCGGATGCGCGGACGAGAGCGCACATGGTGCGGACCGGAGTGCACCCCTGCCGAGGACGGTTGTCGGGCATGGGTGGCGGTGGTCTACTGGTGTTCGGCGTGGAGGAAGGCACGGCGGTCATGATCAAGGGGTACGACGGCTTCAGGTGTGAGGCGGACGTCGTTGTCGACACAGACACGCTCGATCTGTCAGAGCGCGAAGTCTTCTGGCGCCAGTTGCTCGGCGACCCCTGCGCGGCCGTTCAGCTCGAGGGGTGGACCGAGCACGCAGAACCTGCCGCCGAGCTCAGAGCGACACGGCGGGGGCGGCTCCAGTTGGTCGAGTTTGAAGCCACCCCCCAGGTGCACCGACGGACGTCGCGTGAGATCCACCGAGCAGACGTCACCTACTTCCAGACGGTGATCCTCACTCGGGGTGCCGGCTCGGTGCAGCAAGACGGACGGATAGCCCAGCTCACGCCCGGTGACTTGGTCATGTTCGAGAACTCGCGACCATTCACGTGGACCTTCACCGAGCCGTGGGCGACCACGCAGCTGTCGATTCCACGGGAGGCAGTCAAGCTCACCGACTCGGAACGACGAGCCATGAGCGCGCGACGACTCTCCGGGCGCGACGGCCTGTCCGGCGTGGTGGCGCGGTTCATCGTCGATCTGGTCCGCCACGGCTCCCAGATCCCAGAGGCCCAGTCGGAGCGCATACTCGCGCAGACGAGCGACCTAGCGATCTCGCTGTTCGCGACGTCCGCCAACGCGGAGTACGTGGACGCCCGGCACCGCACCCTGCTCGACCGCATCAAGGGGTACATCGAAGACCACTTGCACGACCCAAACCTGACACCCGATCAGATCGCAGCGGCCGCGAACATCTCCACGCGCTACCTGCACAAACTCTTCGAAGGCGAGCACGAGACCGTCGCCCTCTACCTGCGCGGCCTCCGACTACAGAAGGCACGAGACGAGCTGCTCGATCCCCGCGGTGCCCGCCGCAGCGTCGCCGCCATCGCGCACGGCAGTGGCTTCGGGGACGTGAGTGGCTTCAACCGCGCCTTCAAAGCCGCATACGGAATCAACCCGAGTCACCTGCGGGGCGGCCTTCTATCTGTCCCCGGGCCACGCGTCCCTGGGTCATAGCGACGGCGCCTCGCGGGCGGAAGCGATCGGTAGTGCCAGTTCTGCGTCATCCGCTCATCGGCCATGAGCGGGCGTGTGCGCTCCGCTAGAGTCGCCGGGCAGGGTCTTATGACATTGGTGACGGGCAGAGTGAGGTTGCGCCCCGAGGTAGCGCAGCCGCGATAGCTATGCACTGGAGTCGTGCTTCAGGTTGAGATCAATGGCGCAGGATGCGCTTGACGCTGCTCACGCTGATGCCGTACCGCTCGGCCAGTTCTCGTTGTTGTGTGCCGGCCCGGCTGTCTGTCAGCAGCTCGCGGATGATCTGCTCGCCCAGTCGGTCGACGAGCCGCCAGCGTCGGCGAGCCGAAAGAGGGGAAGCGGCGCTGTAGTGGTCGAGCTTGACATGGGTGACCGCCTGGGCAGCATGCGCCACTATGTCCCGAACATCGGGGTTCGAGTAGAGGCGCACAAGCTCCACCACGTATGTCACATTCACACCTCGCCCGGACGGCTTCCGTCCGGGCGTTGTCGTTGTTGTGGCAGCGAATGTGGAGTGGCAGACCTCTTCGACCTCGTGCAGGACCTGTGCGAGGACATCACCATGATCGCCCGGGGCCGGACGGTCTTGCAGGGGGAGGTTGTTACGCTGCGGGCCTCGGCCGGCGGCCGCCAGCTCAGGTTGCACGTCGAGACATCCAGTCGTGACTGGCTAGCGACCACCGCTCCACGTCCTCGACCACGGCCCAAAGGTCCCAGCGGGGGCAGCTACCCGCGCACGGACCTCGACGCGCACGGCTCCTCTATCTGCTCGAACCCGGTGTACCGGGGGTTAGGGACGTGGCGGGGTAAGCCCGGACAGGTTCAGCACGCGTCGGCGGACGTCATTCCAGATCGCGATCCGGCGCGATCGTTCCCGCGGAGACCCGAGCCCCGGCGTCACGCTGGCGCGGGACGTCAGCGTCGAGCACTAAGGTCACGCGGGCGTCGAGGAACTCCTGTCCGAGCGCGCGAGCGGCCGCGACGCGGTGGTGGCCGTCGGAGACGTACAGCCGGCCCCGCCACTGCACGAGCTCGACTGGCGGCAGGGCAAGCCCGGCGAACATCGCGGCAAAGGCGTTCTGGAAGCGGCCCCTGGCGTCGCGGCCCGTGGGCCGGAACTGGTCGTCGAACGGCATGTGGCCGGAGGCCACCGTGCCCACCACGTCCGCGGTGCGGACGGTGCGCTCGAGGACGGGTCCGATGGAGAGTTGCCCCCAGGCGACGAGGTCTTCGAGCACGGGGAGCGGGGACCCGGCCGGTCGATGTAACCAACGGAACAGCCAGGAGCGCTGCTGCTGCGCGAGCGCACGATCGAAGGCGAACACCGCCTCGACCCGCGGGTTTCCAGCGACGGCGGGTCCCCGAAGGCTAGCCATAGCAGCCCTCCTCATTCAGCCACCCACGTCAACCCCGCCCGGGCCGCGGCCATTCCGAGGTCCGGGGGTTGCGACCACTGCGCCTGACACCGACCCTTGTCGTGTTCCCGAACATGCCCCCCGATCCGCCGCCGGGGTTCGTCACGAGGATCACGCCCGAGCGCTTTGGCGGCGTCGGGCCGTGGAACCCGCCACGCTAGAGGTTTGGCGGTCCAGCGATACGGGCTCCGAGGCCCGGACACCAGCGCGACGACATTGGGCCGGAGGGCGACTTGGCCGCAGTCGTGACCAGGAGGATAAATAACCCCCGGTCGTGGAGAAGCTTCCGACTGGGAGACGAGCCGCTCGCCGAGATGGAGCGCACGATCAGCGCGCTTCAGGATCCGACGAGGCGCCGGATCCTTCTCGACTTCTATGTGCATCGGGCTAGATGGACGAGGGTGGGTGGATGGCGGTCTGGCCCACCGGGAGGTTAGGGCCGCACTCGACGTGCCCATAGCCATGGCCGCATCACCGCCGCTCCCTGCTATTGCCTGCTCCTGCGCCGAACGGCGGTTGCGGTGGTGGCCACGGTAAGCGCACCGAGCGCGCCAGCGGCCCAGCCCACCGCCTCGGGCTGATCGTGGGTGGCTGTTTCTCGGCGGCGAGGGGCCTGCCATCGGCGAAGTGGACTGCCGTCACCCCCACGCCAGGTTCGCGGGTGAACACGACGCGCATACCGTGACGATTCAGGAGCTTCTGCCTCGTCAGCCAAGTCAACAGAGGTGCGTGCAACGTTCAAGCTCAGACCACTCAGGACTCCCTATCGTGCTCGGCGACTATTCAGCTGTGCGCCCGTGAGTATCACGCATAGTGATTCCCTTCTCCTTTAGCCGGCTTCGCACCGTGTTAGGTAACGTGTCGAACCGATCCGCAATGTCGGCCAGCGACCAGCCACGCTGATAGAGAACAGCTGCGGCACCGACATCTTCTGGCGCGAGCCCCGGCGCTCTTGTGTCCACACCGCGCTGCCGCAAATGCTTGCCGACCGTCTGGCGGTTGATGCCATACAGCTCGCCGAGCTCATACACCGTCGAGCCTGCCTTGTACTTGGCTACAAGCTGATCAACCTCGCTGCCCCGAAGGTGACGGAACGTGCGCACCGCAGGTCGCCGCCGTGAGGTGCCGCGGGGACGGTGAATCCAGCGCTCAGCCAGGTCAAGGAGTCGCTGGACCTCCCAACAGGGGTGTGAAAGGGCGCCAACTAGGTCCACTGCGCGATACGTAAGGGTTCTCAGTCGAACCCACGCACTCGTGACACGTGCCGAGGGCTTCACGGCACTGGGTCAACTGCCTGAGAGGGCGTCACGGGTGCGCCTGCCCGGCGGAGTCCTCCACGTGCTGATGTGACTGCTCAGCCGGTGTCGCCATTCCGGATCGTTGATAGGCGCAGTCGGGGTGGGCGAAGAGCTGGTAGGCCAGTAGCGTCGCCCGGCCAACTGCATCTTTGTCCGCGTATTGCCTGGTGTATTGCGCCCGAATCCGCCGCAGCACCTCCGCGACCGGCACGGCATCGGCGTCCAGGTCCCGATAGAAGTTCACGGCCACGTCACGTGCGGCGAGGTCGTGGACGTTCCACAGGGCGGCGACGACACCGGCCGCGCCGGCGCTGAGGAAGGCCGTGGCCAGGCCGGCATAGTCCCCGAGCACCCGCTGACCGGCGCCGACCTGGCAGGCGTTGAGGAACACGAACATCGGCCGCGGCATGGTGACCGACTCCACGTGCTGCGGCTTGAGGTACTGGGCGGCATACCCACCGCTGTCCTGCGGCGCGAGCAGCACCAGACCCAGCCTCTACAAGCCAAGTGCAAGTATGTATGTGGTCATCGGGTGATTGGAGACTGTCACGCATGAAGCTTGAAGGCCGGCACCGTTGCTGAGCTACCCCTCACGCTTCAAGATCCTCTTCACGCTTGACACACTTATTTGAGACGGTCCAGCGGTCGGAGTCCAGTCGATCTTGGATCAGGCGACGCTGGGTTGCTTCTGCTTCCGGCTCTTCGGGGTTCCACCCGGAGTCTTCTCCCAGCGGAAGAAGCGCACCGCGACAAGGAGACCAGCGACCCCCCAGATCGCCATCACCGCCAGGTCCCACCAGAGGAATTGGGCCCCCGTGGCGAGCGGATCGAATGCGGCCTGGAACGCCTCGTTGAAATGCTTGAGAGGGAAGATGTCACCGAGGATTTCCATCCAGTCCGGCAGCTGGTCGGACACGATGAAAACCCCGGAGAAGAACGCGAGTGGAAGCAATGTGGCGTTGGTGATGGCCGTCGCCGCGCTTCCCGACGGCGAGAACGCGGCCACCACCAGCCCGAGCGCCGCAAAGCAGCCGACCCCGACGAGGAACGTCACGATGGCGGCCGGCAGCGTGCGCAGGTAGATCTCCACGCCATAGACCACCACACCGACCGTCATCATGATCACGACCGCGATCGAGGCGATCCAGGTGGCCGATGTGATCTTGCCGGCCATATAGATCCACGGCGGCAGCGGAGTGCCCTTGACCCTTTTCAGTACCCCCTCGTCGCGCTGGTACGCGGTGCCCGTCCCGATGTTCGTGTAGCTCGCCGAGGCCGCGGCGAAGACCGCGAGCGCGGGGGCATAGTAGGCGGCGACGGTGATCCCCAGCTCGTCGATCTCCTCGGAACCAAAGATGGAGCCGAAGACGAGGAGAAGGAGCAGGGGGAATATCAGCGTGAAGAACGCGGCGATCGGAGTCCGCCAGAAGAGAAGGTTCTGATACCGGGTCTGCTGCCAGAGCAGAGACATGTTGGAGGGACGGCCCATCACGAGCCCCCCTCCGTCAGCGCCAGATAGATCTCCTCGAGCGATGGCCGGGTGACCGTGAGGTCCTCGAGCTCCATGCCGCGTTTCATCGCCCACGACGTGAGCTCGTGCAGATCGGCGGTCACCCGGTCGGACACTGCGACCAGCCGACCGTCCTCGGTGCTGACCTCCAGCGGCAGACCCTCGGTGGACGCCGTCCGGAACATGATCCGCGACCTCGTCGACTCCCGGCCACCGATCGTGTCCGGCGTGCCTTGATCGACGATCTTGCCCTTGGCGATCACCGCCACCCGGTCGGAGAGGTGCTGCGCCTCGTCCATGTAATGGGTGGTGAGCAGGATGGTCTTACCCAGGGCCCGCAAGTTGTCGATCACCGTCCACGCCTGACGCCGAGCCGACGGGTCGAACCCGGTGGTCGGCTCGTCGAGGAACAACACGTCCGGGTCGCCGACGAGACCGAGGGCGAGCTCCAGCCGCCGGCGCTGGCCGCCGCTGAGGGTCCCGATCCGCGACGTGGTCTTTTCGGTCAGGCCGACGATCTCGAGCAACTCAGCAGTGTCCCGACGTTTCGGGTACATACCGCCGTAGATGTCGAGGGCCTCGCCAACCTTGAGTTCCTCCTCTACCGAGGTCTCCTGCAGGACGATACCGATGCGCTCCTTCAGGTCGCGCTCGGCATTGGCCGGATCGTGACCCAGCACACGCACGTCGCCCGCGGTGCGATCGCGGTGACCCTCGAGGATCTCCACGATGGTGGTCTTCCCCGCGCCGTTGGGACCGAGTAGGCCGAACACCTCACCCTTTTCGACGGTGAGGTCGACGCCGGCGACGGCCTCCAGGTCCCCGTACCGCTTGATAAGCCCGCTGATCTCGACGACAGCCACCGGCTAACACTATGAGAGCCGCGGATGGGGTGCCCGCCTCGGCCAGCGCTTCGAAGACAGCGCCCGCCGAAGGGCCGGCCCCGGGCGTTTTGGTGGTGGCGTACTGATGGAGGGCTCGGCCCGAAACGAGTCCTCGTCATGGCTGGCTATGGCGAGTTCCGGCACCGTCGTCGGCTGTTCGCGATCGCCGGGGACCACGGTTATCGCTAAGCGGTGCGTTGCCAGAGCGACGTGTCAGGATGCGACGACGTCGAGCTGAACGGTCGCGGCAACCTCGGGGTGCAATCGAACCATAACGGTGTGTGCTTCCACCGTCTTGATCGGGTTGGTCACCTCGATTCGGCGCTTGTCGACCGGCGGGCCGCCGGCCTTTTCGACGGCGGTGACAATGTCCGACGGCGTCACCGCGCCGAACAGACGTCCGGTTTCGCCCGCGCGGACGAGCAGAGGCACCGGTGCGGACTCCAACCGGGTCTTGACCTCACGTGCCGTGTCCACGTCAGCGATTTCGCGGACCGACCGGGCGCGCCGGACGTGTCGAGTTGCTTCTCGCCACCGCGAGTCCACCGGATTGCTAGACCCCGGGGAACGAGGCTCGCCGCCGGGGAGAGCTACCTACTATTCGCCACGGACAGCTTCGATGGCGCTTTCACCATTCTCGGCGGCTCGGCCGGCACGTACCTTTCCTCCGGGGATGGCGTATTCACAGCGGCCGCACCCGCGACCGCGCCGTCCCGGCAGTTCACCAGCTCTGAGGTTGCGTCGCTCACCAACTAGGCCCGGGAGCACAGTTTGTCATCTGGTTCGCTGCCGCCAACACGCCCACAGCGAGCGGCGTGCCCGCACCCAAGACGTTGACGCCTGCTCGTCGGCCCGAGCGCAAGATCGAAGACAGCAAGATCAACCATCCGACTCCCGGCAGGGGCGTGCACAACCAGCGGCATGTGAGTGTGTTACTTCCGCGTCGGCCGGCAGCCAGCTGCCTGGCGTGCGTGGTTGCCGATCAGATCAGACCGCCGCGAGGACACGGGCGCGGGGAATCTTGTGGACGAATGCGCGCCGAGCCGCGGCGAATCCAAGGCGGTCGTCGAACATGTCATGGCTCATCGCGGCAAGTTCGCGGGCCTCGATCGCATCTAGCGGCGGCCAGGCATTGGAGCCGGGGACCTGGGGCTCACGTGTGGCGTGATGCCGGGTGAGATCGTCCAGCCAGAGCCAGAACTGTTCCGGATCCCGTGGCCCGACCGCGTCCACCAATCCAGCTGCCAGCGCCTGGGTTGTGTCGACGGGCTTGTGCTGGGTCAGCAGGCGACTGGCTGTGCGGTCTCCAACCCGCCGGGGAAGTGTGTACGTGTGCAGTTCGGATCCGGTTAGGCCAATGTCGTAGTACGGGTTCAGGATGATGCCTGCTCGTGCGACGACTGCGTCGCCACAGAGCCCCAGCATTGCTCCACCTGCGCCAGCGCCACCGCTGAACGCGGTGAGGACTGTCATCGGAGCGGTGAGGAGTTGCTTGCAGACTGCGTTGATGGCCGTAATGTTCGACCACGCTTCTTGTGGGGGGTCGTCCGCGGCCTCGATCACGTTGAGGTGGATGCCGTTGGAGAAGACCTCTGTGCTGCCGCTGATGACGAGCACGCGCGGCGGTTGGGCGATGACTCGGCGGAGCGTGGCGAGGAGGCGCTCACATTGACGCGTTGACATGGCACCGTTGTAGAAGTCGAACGTCAGCCAACCGACGTCGCCGCTGCGGCGGTAGTGGATCTCGCGGTATGCCCGGGTGTGCCTGTGACCGGCGCAGAAGTGCCGGTCCAGCCGGCCTCCGAGCACGGTAGTTGCCGGCAGCTTGATGGTCGGATCCCCGGTGGATCCGGGAGCTGCGCGCAGGTGCCCAAGCCAGATGCTGCTGTCGCCAGTGCGCACACGTACCGCGCCGTCGTGATGGCAAAGCACGTCACCGGGCTTTTCATCACGTTCAGCTGGCTCCAGCGCGGGTCCGACGTGCGCGTCATAGGCGTACACCGGAAGGCCGAGGAGCTCGGTACGAACTCCGGGGGATCCGTCGGCGGCGCGGGTTCTGCGGACGATATGTGCTGACGGCTCATCCCAGCTCACGGCTCGATCGGCCTGCGTCATTGTTGGGCGCAACCGCGCAGACGACACCGGCCGGTGCGCCCTGTCCAGCGGAGTGGGTGAGAAGCTACCGCCTTCAACCTTGGCCAGTACTTCCTCGACGCATGCCATCGCGGCGTCGGCTACGAGGCTGTTGTACAGGGCAGACTTTCGGACCGGCGGGTCGGGCAGGTCGAACGTACGCGATGCCCATATGGGACCAGCGTCCATCTCGTTGACAGCCTGAAGCGCGGTGACGCCCCACCGGGGCTCAGCATCGGTGATTGCCCAGTCCAGCGAAGATGGGCCGCGATCTCCGACTGGCCCGGGATGAATGATGATCGTGAGCCACCGCTGCCACACGTCCTGCGGAACTTTGGCCTTGAGGAAGGGGCAGAGGATCAGATCCGGCTGCCTGGATAGGACCGCGTCCCGCATGTCGGCGCCAGATTCGGCGATGTGTACGGCGGTGTCATGCCCGGCGCGCTCGATGGCGCACAGGACTCGCTGGCTCAATCCGTTCAGCGCCGACACCATCAGTAGGATCTTCACTCCCAGCCCTTCCCTCGGGATCGGAGCGGCCGTCGCCGCTCCGGCGCGTCGTTCAGGTCCTGCAGCAACCGGCCATGAAGCCGTACGCGGGCCGGGGAGTCGAGGACCGAACCCGCCAGTCGGCCACCCGGTCCGCGTGCGTGTCGAGGGTGTTGAGCAGACCGCGCTGACCCCAAGAAAGCTCTCTCACCCGGTCGATTGGCCGCACCGAACGCGAGGGCCCCGGTCAGGACGGCCGTCGTCCGGTAGCTCTGTCCGGCCAGCCCGGCAACAACCGCCCCGGCCGTGGCCCACATGTCGGCGTCGTCGAGGTCGAGTTCGGCGACGATGGCCGCCACCCGGAGGTGCGCGGTAGGCATGGCTTCAGCAGCATCCGATGTGCGCTCATCGAAGCGTTCGGTGGTCCCCCCCGTCATGCTTGATAGAGGAGATGGTCGCCGCGAAAATACGCGGTGCGGCCCGCAGTGCGCAGAACGCGGAACCCCGGTGAACGAGGGCGAGCACGCTCGCGGTGCTCGTAGTTGCGCCGGTAGCCCGGGCAGCCGGCGAGTCGCCAAGTCCGCTGCTGGTGGTTTCAAACTCGCTGAAGTTCAACAGCCAGACCTGGTTCGGTGTGGCCGGCTCGAACGGCGCGTGGGCGATCTGGCCACCATCAGCCACAACGTGCTGCGCGCCGGGTACCCACCCAATCCGCCCTGACAGGCGCCGCACAACCGCTCGGTCGGCGGATGTGCGCATGGCCGCCTCAGCGGTCACGCGATCGGCGGCAGATCCGCGCATTTGGCTAATCCGTCGTGGCGCGGGCCGGCCGGTCAAAGCGGACTTCAGTCCGGGGCGGTATTGCCGTAGAGCAGACGTCTGACAGACGCCCGCGACACGAGCAGAGCGATGACGAGCAGCGTCACAGGTATGAAGCCGCCCAGACTGACCGACCCACCGAACGCGATGTCGATCAGCCAAAGCACGACGAGCTTGCTTCCCGCCGCCACCACCCAGAGCATGAGGGCAGAGGTCGTCTTTGCCAGCCGTGTGGGGTTGCCCCGCGTAGCCGAGCCAAGACGGCGCCCTTGAGGAGGAGCACTAACTCCAGCGTGACCTTGAGCAGGGCGGCCGTTAGCAGCGAGAGAGTGAAAGTCTCGCTGATCACCGCCGGGAGGTACTGAATGGCGAGGTTGAGGACGACCAGTAGACGAACACGTCGATCACGTCGGCCGGGTGAGCGACCACCCAGGCTCGCAGCGGCCCACGCCGGGGACGGGTCTCGCCAACGGCGTCCGGCTCGGGTTGTCCTGTCACAGGGCTGAATCCTGCCGGACAGCGCGGTCCGACGTACGACCGGATCTCGGCAGAAGAGGGCGTGTGCGCTCCGCTCGGGACGCCTGGCAGGTCTCACGACCTTGGTAAGCGGGCAGAGTGAGGTTGCCTGAGAGGTAGCGCACCCGCGATAGCTATGCGCTGTAGTAGTGCGTCAGGTTGAGATCAATGGCGCAGGATGCGCTTGACGCTGCTCACGCTGATGCCGTACCGCTCGGCCAGTACTCGCTGTGTCGCTCCCGCACGGCTGTCGCCCAGTAGATCGCAGATGACCTGCTCGCCCAGACGGTCGACGACCCGCCATCGGCGCTCTCGAGCGTTGGATGCGGTGCTCTCGTCTCCGACCTGCGGACATGTGACCGCCAGGTCAGCATGTGCCACTACGTCCCGAATGTGGGTGTTCGACAAACGACCCCTTAGGTCCTTCTCCGGTCCGTATGCCGCCTGAACTGGATTGAGGGCGTCGAAGTCGGTGATCCCATTGACGTAGGCACCGTCGGCGACGGACACGGGCCGGAGCGCGACGGCCATCGACCGCACCCACTCGCGCTCAGCGGCGAGCATCTCGGGGGCTGGGCAGACGCCGATCACGAATACTTCGAAACGGGGGGACCGTCCGCCGCTGAACGCCGTCGCGTCCTCCTCGACGCGCGAGTAGGCGCCATCGAGCCGGTAGAACAGGACGAGCGACATCGGGGAGATCTTCTTCGGGAAGTACTCGGTGAATGTGTCGATGACGTCGTCGGACAGCGTCTCGACGTAGCAGCCCTTGTCGTAGTTGTGGAACCCCCAGGCGTTCGCCTCGTCGAACATCTTCTGCAGCTCGACGTACGGCATGGGCGTGGCGAAGTCGAAGAGCGGGCGTACGCCGCCACGCAGTGCGGCGAACACCTCGGCATGGGTTTCGGGGGTTCCCGTGCCCACGACGAGGACCGCGTAGCCCGGCTGCAACTGATGCTGCTCAGGGACGAACGGGGCCGGCGGGGCGTTGAGCCCGCCGACCATCACGTTGACGTCATCGGGATGCATGTCGATGACGTCGCGGACGTGACGCATCGCCGCGGCGCCTTGGTCGAGCGCCCAGAAGATCAGGCCGTAGTGGACCACGGGCCCGACCTCGTGCAGGGCGAACTCGAACTCCGTGACCACGCCGAAGTTGCCGCCCCCGCCGCGAATCGCCCAGAAGAGGTCGCTGTTCTCGGACGGGGAGGCAACGCGCGCCTCGCCGTCGGCCGTCACCACGCGGGCCGCGAGCAGGTTGTCGATGGTGAGCCCACCGATCCTGGTCAGCCACCCCATCCCGCCACCCAACGTCAGGCCACCCACGCCGGTGTGGCTCACGATCCCCGATGGCACCGCGAGGCCGTGAGCTTGTGTGGCGGCGTCGACGTCGCTCAGCAGCGCGCCGCCGGCCACGACCGCGCGACGGCTCTCGGGATCGACCCGGACCTGGTTCATGTGGCTGAGGTCGATGACGACGCCGTCGTCGACCACGGAGGCCCCGGACATGCTGTGGGCTCCGCCGCGGACGGCGACCTCGAGCCCTTGTTCGGTGGCGAATCGAACGGCTTCCTGGACGTCGGCCTCGTCGAGGCAGCGTGCGACCAGAAGCGGGCGGCGGTCAACGCTTCCGTTCCAGACGCGACGGCTGTCGTCGTACTCCGCGTCGGTGTCGCCGATGACGTCGCCGCGATGGCGGCTTCGGAGCGTTGTGATCGGGCTCTCGGCTGTCTGCACCATGACGTACTCCTCACGACGTCCTCACGCTAGGCGTTCGCTGTGCGCCCCGGAATACCGGCCGGCTCTTCTCGTTTCAAGGCGTGAGCAGCTAAGGCTTTGACCGTTTCGACCTGATCCGAGGGGTTTCGAGGTTCGAGTAACGTCCCGCAAGCTCCACTCCGACGGGACCTAGTCGCGCTTACTCACAGACGGGACCTTGTCGCGCTTGCTCGAACCCTGTGGTTAATCACTGGTCGAAATAGAGAACTTTTGCACGGTCCGCTTGCGCTTCTGATCGCGCTATGACGAGGCCGTACCAAGCGGCCTAGACACGTGCCGGTCTCACTCTCAGCGCCAGATGCGGATGTCGATTCTGCACCGACTGTCCAATCCTGCGGGTATGTTCAGCCCCGCTGATCGGTGCTGGACCAGGTTTGGGGCACTTGTGGGTGAGGTGGCGCTGCGGCCGGTCGACGACTCCGACCTCGATGCCTTGTTCGAACAGGGGCGGGATCCGGAGTCGGTCCGGATGGCCGCCTTCACTGCCGAGGATCCCGACGACCGCACCGCATTCGACGTCCACATGGCAAAGGTCAGGACGTCGCCTGAGGTCACCACCCGCGCTATCACGGTCGATGGACGGCTCGTCGGCAGCATCGCCAGCTTCGTCATCGATGGCGACACCGAGGTCACGTACTGGATCGACAGGTCGTTCTGGGGGCAGGGCATCGCCGGTCGAGCGCTCGCCCTGCTCCTGGAATCGGTTCGCGTGAGGCCGCTGTTCGCCCGCGCCGCGAGTGACAATGTGAGATCGCTCAAGGTGCTGCAGAAGGCAGGATTCGCGATCATAGGCACGGCGATCTCGTTCGCCAACGGGCGGAACGCGGAGATCGAGGAAACGATCCTGCGCCTCGACGAGCCCGCGAAGACCGCGCCATCCGATGCGTCGAGCGGACTGAGACCGACTTCCTGATCTCGGCAAGACCGGTCGACATGCGGCTATGAGCGGATGGTTCCGCGGCGCACACTCTGACTGGTCGTGAACTAGATGAGGACAATTTGGCCACAGCCAAAGTGGAAGCGCTTGCACGAGGCTGTGGCCGGTCCGACGGCGATGAGTTTCGCAGGTGGTCCCCAGTCTGTACTCACACCGATCAACCGCACGTGAGGAGAACGACATGACCGCTACCTACACCTTCGACGTCTTTTCCAGCCTCGACGGCTACGGCGCCGCCAGCGGCAACTGGACCGGCTATTGGGGTAAGCAAGGCCCCGAGTTGCTCGAGCACCGCCTTGGCTTGTACGGCGGGGAGCAGCGGATGGTCTTCGGGGCCAACACCTATCGGGCATTCGCGCGGATGCTGGCCTCGAGCACCGAGGAGTCCGAAGTCCGTGACCCATGGGTCACTCGGATGAGGAGCCTGCCGGCAACGGTGGTGTCGACGACCCTGGAAGGACCCCTCGACTGGCCGAACGCAACCCTCGTCAGCGGTGACGCCGCCGACGTCGTCGCCCGGCTCAAGGAGGAGTCCGAGGTGCCGTTGCGCTCGCACGGCAGCCTGTCGTTGAACCGGGCGCTGATGGCCGCCGGCCTGGTCGACCGTGTGCAGGTGACGCTCTTCCCCGTCATCACCGGTCAGACCGGGCTGGACCCGATCTTCCAGGGTGCGGCCGACTTCGACCTGGAGCTGGTCGAGCACCGGACACTCGATGGTCACATCCAAGAGCTCATCTACCGACCCACCCTCCACTGACCTGTGCGGATTCGAAGCGGATCCGTCGGAGAGTGACGGGACGTTGCCAGAGACGCCGGTGAATGGAAGTTAGCCGCCTTGCGAGCGGATCTACGACCCCGCGGAACATCGGCTCGTCGGCCGAGGTAGGCACGCAAATCTGAGCTCGTGTGCTCATAGTATTGGCCCTTGAATCGGGCCAGGTACGCCGCAACCGCCATGGGCAGCCGCGGGTCAACACAAGAGGCGCTTCGCCGGCGCCGGCGGGCACGGTGAGACAGGTCATGGCACACGGTGCGCTCCACCGCAAACTTCCCTCGCGCGCCGGCGAGCGGACCGAGCACCCACGCAGCAAGGTCGGGCGTATGCGGAAGTCGACCGATCCGTTGTTGACCTGATCGTCGAAGGTTCTGGATCGACCGAGGGCTCGGTGGTCAGACCGGCGTGGACGGGTCGCGTGTTGAGGCTGACAGCTGGCGGGTTCGCGCCGATGTGTGGGACGTGCTGCGTGACATTCGAGACGGGTGTCCGGACTGAGCCGGTGGGTCCGACGTCTCTGGTGAACGGGTACGAACGGATGCCGCCTAGCGGCGGCCAAGCAAGGGAGCGATCATGGCGAAGGTGCTGTTGGCCATAACGATGTCGTTGGACGGCTACATCGCCGGACCGAACGACGGAGCAGAGCTGCCCCTCGGCGAGGGCGGTGAGCCGCTCTTCGAGTGGTTCTTCACCGGCGACACCCCCAGCAAGCACAACGAGATGTTCCGGCTCTCGAAGCCCAGCGCAGAGTTCTTCGACGACGGCATCGACACCTGTGGAGCCGTCATTTCGGGCCGACGAACCTACGACATCGCGGGGGCGTGGGACGGCAACGGGCCGGTTCCTGGGCTGCCGCTATTCGTGCTCACCCACAACGTCCCGGACAAGGTGCCCGAGACGACAGTGCCGTACACGTTCGTCACCGATGGCATCGAGAGTGCCATCAGGCAGGCCGATGCAGCCGCGGGTGACAAGTACGTCGCCCTCACCGGCTCGCAGGCCGCGCAGCAGTGCTTGAAAGCGGGGCTGCTCGATGAGATCCAGCTCTCCGTGATGCCCTACCTGCTTGGTGGTGGCGTTCGCCTGTTCGACCACATCGGCGGACCGGTGCGACTGGAGACGCTCAACGTCCTCGATGCTCCTGGAGTGACCCACCTCAGGTACCGAATAGCCGGGCGTTAGCGCCGATCTGCTCGGGATCTTATGCGAGACCCCGCCCCCAACCGCTCTTCGCAAACCCGCCCGACATCCTCCGAAGGAGCCCCACCATGTCGTTCCAGGCCCACCCCGACACCATCGAGAAGAAGACCGGCCAGCCCCCGCGCAAGGTCGTCGCAGGTTACTTCTTGTCTCTCGATGGAGTGGCTGAGGCCCCCGACCGGTTTATCACCGCTTGGGACGACGAAACGGATGCCAGCGGCGCCAATCTCATTGCAACCCAGGACGCGGTCATTCTCGGCCGCCGCAGTTACGACGAATGGGCTGAATTCTGGCCAGGCAGCGAGATCGAGCCTTTCGCCTCCTTCATCAACGCCGTTCCCAAGTACGTCGCAACGTCGACGCCGCTCGAACGCGAGTGGACCAATTCGCGCGTGATCGACGGCGGGCTGGTCGATTTCGTGCGGCACCTGAAGGGTCGGCCGGGCGGCGATATCGGCGTCCACGCCAGCATCTCGGTCACTCGGACGCTGCTTGCTGCCGACGTCGTCGACGAGCTCAGGCTCGTCATCGCGCCGACGATCGCCGGGAGCGGGCAACGACTGTTCGACGGGTTGCCGCCGATACAGCTCGAGACGATCCGCGGCACTGCCTCACCAAGTGGCCACCTTCTCGTCGACTACCGCGTGGTTCGTTAGACGCCCTTCGAGCACAGAGGTACCCACCAGCCAAAGCACGCTCGTCGGCTACCGTGCGCTCGGAACCGGTTTCACCGGCATCGGCGCGTTGAACGACATGTGCGGTTCGACGTCGCCCGTGGGGTTCGGGCCAGCGTTGTTGTCGTTCAGGGCCGTGCCGTGAGGGAGGTCCGCTCGGTGCGGGCGGGGAGGTAGTGGCGGTGGCGGGGGGCTCCCAGGACGTGGCTGAAGGCCTCGTTCTCGATGGCTTGGTCCTCGACGGTGAGGCGTCCTTCGTGTTGGCGGAGGTGTTCCTGCCAGGTCGGGACCTGGAACTCTTCGACGAAGATTTCCGGGCTCTCGCCCACCCGATACAGGTCCCAGCGGGAGGCGCCGCTGCGAAGCCGGGAGAGCCGCATGTTCTCCATGGCGGCGAGGAACGCGGCCTCTTGCTCGTCGGCGACGTCGTACTCGACCACCACGACCACCGGCCCGGTGCGAGGCTCGGGTTCGAGGGTGATGGTGGCTGGTCCCCAGTAGGCGGCGGGGGTTCGGTCGATGTTCTGGTTGTCCGGCACCTGCCACACCAGGCCACCGCCGGCTCCGGCGAAGACGAGCGCGGCGGCCACGAGGACTGCCGTGCGCAGCCCCGCGTTCTGGGCGAGCAGACCCCACACGGGGGAGGCGAGCGCCTGGCAGCCGAGGAACACCATGAGGTATACGGCGATGGCGCGGGCACGCACCCACGACGGCAGGAACAACTGCAACTCGGAAATGACGCTGGACACCGTCGCCGTCCAGGCGTACCCGCCCACGACGAGCAGGGGGAGCGAGACCCACAGGTTGGGCACCAGGGTCAACGTGGCGAACGCGATCCCGAAGCCGACCGCGGCGAGACTGACGATGGCGTTGGAGGACAGGTGCGCCTTCACCCTGCCCAGCGTCAGCGCGGCGACGACGGCGCCAGCGCCGAGCGCCGCGAAGAGCAGGCCGTAGCCGTTGGCGTCCAGGCCGAGCTGCTGGCTGGCGATCAGCGGCAGCAGAGCCCAGATGGCGCAGGCCGGGACGATGAAGGCCGCGAACCGCACGAGGATCCGGCGGACGACAGGCTCGTGGCGGACGTAGCGGCCACCGGCCACCAGGGCGGGCAGGAACGGGTCACGCTCACCCGCGATGACGCTCGGCCGGCGCCAGGCCAGCAGGATGGCGGCCAGCACACCGGCCGCGATGGCGGTCAGCACGAAGACGGGCGGGACACCCCACCGCGCGATCACGACGCCGGCCAGGGCGGGGCCCGCCGCGCGGGCGACGTTGACGCTGACCAT
The DNA here is from genome assembly GCA_963819885.1 of uncultured Actinomycetota bacterium. GTDB lineage: Bacteria > Actinomycetota > Actinomycetes > Jiangellales > Jiangellaceae > JACVRX01. Next base: position 28,413 of record CAWFXV010000027.1, read on the forward strand.
GTCGAGCCTGGTCGCCGCCGCCAACTCGGTCCGCGGCACCAGCTCGGCGATCATTGCCTGCCACGTCGGTGCCATCACTGCCTGCCCGGCGCCAACCGCGAACGTGAGCGCGAGCAACAGCGCCGGTGACATCGTCCCTGCCCCCGTGAGCACCGCGAGCAGCACGGCAATGGCTATGCAGTAGACCTGCACGCCGAACAACAGCCAGCGCCGGTCGAACGCGTCAGCGAGCACTCCCGCCGGCAGCGCCAGCATCATCATCGGCAGCGTGGTGGCGGTCTGCACCAGCGCCACGATCGTGGCGGCATTCGGGTCGTCGACGAATAGCCACTGCGCGCCCACCGTCTGCGCCCAGATACCGATGGTCGCCACCACCACTCCGAGCCACGGCCAGAGGAACGCACGGCGGCGAAACGGCGCCAGCGGCGAGACCACCACGGGTGTCGAGGTCGGCATAGCAGGACTCAGCTCGCTCTCGCCACCTCTGCTACCTCGTGGTGCCAACCGCGTACGCGTTTGCCCACAGCCTCGACCGCCGCTGGTCGCCGCAGGCTACAGCCACACTGCCCTCGCTTCCGCGACGGCATCATCGACTGAGCGGGGATCGCGGGCTTCCTCCTGACTCGCTCCGGTGCCCTAGGGTCCTGGACGCAACCTGTTCCGAGAGCGAGGCGGCACCATGGGGAACAAGCCGCAGGCAAGAGCACCGAAGACACAACCCTTCGGTCGGGAGGCATTCGACGCCTCCGAGGGCACAGTGCTGCGCTGGCTGGGCATGGCGGGATTCCTCATCAACAGCCGCGGGACGACCTTGATGGTGGACCCGCTGCTGGGCGGCTTCGACATGCCGATCATGATCGAAATGCCTATTCCATCCGACGCCGTCCCTCGGCTGGACGCCATCCTGGTCACCCACAGCGACAACGATCACTTCAGTGTCCTGACCTGCCAGGAGCTAGCCGGCGTCACCGGCTCCTACCACTCCACGCAGTACGTCGCCCAGCTGATGGAGGCTGAAGGTCTCCCCGCCGTCGGCCACGACATCGGCGACGAGTTCACGCTCGGAGCGGTCCACGTGGACGTCACACCGGCCGACCACGCCTGGCAGAACGCGAAGCCGGGGAAGTACGGGCGCATCTTCCAGCCCGAGGACTGCTGCGGCTTCTGGATCCAGACACCCGACGGCACCATCTGGGCACCGGGCGACTCGCGCCTGATCCCCGACCATCATCTGCGGATGCCCGCTCCCGATGCGCTGATCTTCGACTTCTCCGACAGCGAATGGCACTTCGGGCTTGCCGGCGCCGTCGCGATGGCCAACGCCTACCCCGACACCCCGCTCCTGCTACACCACTGGGGCTCGGTGGACGCCCCCGACTTCTCACCGTTCAACGGCGACCCCGAATCCCTCAACGGGCTGGTGGACAACCCGGCGCGCATCCACGTGATCGCCCCAGGCGAGCCCTTCACCCTGCGGCGGTTGACACCGCCGCGAGCCCACTGACTCGTGCACGCCCGCCGGCGAGGGTGTACCGGCACGGCTGTCTGTCAGCAGTAGAGGGAGGCGCCCGATGTCCATCGCGGCGATGCCCGTCATCTCCTCGTCGGTGAGGTTTAGGTCAATCAAGAGATCGTCTTTTCTAGCGGGGTGAACAGGCCGGCCAGCTGTTCCAGGACACCGGGGAGCGCCCGGTAGTAGACCCAAGTGCCGCGTCGCTCCGCGTCGATCAGCCCAGCCTCGCGTAGCACTTTGAGGTGGTGGCTGATTGTCGGTTGCGAGAGGTCGAAGCGGTCGACCAGCTCACAGACGCAGGCTTCTCCACCGGCGTGCGCTCCGATCAATGACAGCAGTCGCAGGCGCACCGGGTCGGCGAGCGCCTTGAGGACGCGGGACAGTTGGTCGGCCTGTTCCTCATCGATCGGCTCGCGTAGCAACGGCGAACAGCAGACAAGCTCGTCGGTCAACACCGGCAGTTCAGTCATAGACACATGTCTATGTTGACAGCCGTCGATGAAGGAGGCAAACTGCATCGAAAGTCATCGATACAAGGAGTTCTGATGCCTGCACGCGGCACGACTGACCTGAGCAAGGACCGAGCACACGTTCGGGAGGCAGTGCGCGAACGTTATGCCGCCGCCGCGCTTGGTCCGGGCAGCGGCTGCTGCGATTCAGGCTGCGGACCGATCTCTGACGTCACCATCTCGCCAGGCTTTGGCGCTGATCTCTACGACTCACAGAACGCGGCAGCTGCCACCGAGGCGGCCGTGTCGATGTCGCTCGGCTGCGGTGTTCCGACCGCGGTTGCGGACCTCCACGCCGGTGAGACAGTTCTCGATCTGGGCTCGGGTGGCGGCGCGGACGTACTCATCTCCGCCCGACGGGTCGCCCCGGGTGGAACAGCGATCGGTCTGGACATGACCGACGAGATGCTCGATCTGGCCAGGCGGCACGCAGTCGATGCCGGCGTGACGAACGTTGAGTTCGTCAAGGGTTACATCGAGGACATTCCACTTCCCGACGCCAGCGTCGATGTGGTGATCTCCAACTGCGTCATCAACCTCGCCGCTGACAAGCGCGCAGTACTACGTGAGGCGGCCCGGGTGCTCCGGCCTGGGGGCCGCTTCGCCGTCTCCGACGTCATCGCCGACCCGGACATGGACGAGGAGACCCGATCCGACATGCAGCAATGGACCGGCTGTGTCGCCGGCGCCCTCACCCGGGCCGAGTTCGTCGAAGCACTCGCCGTTGCCGGGTTCGCCGACATCGACATCAACGAGACGCACCGCGTCCACACCCACGCCGGCTCCGCGATCATCCGAGCTCGCAGACCGTGAAGCACCACACCTGAAACCGAGCCGGGGGAAGGAGGAGTATCCAATGCCTGACCTGTGCGAATGCGAGTACTGCACATGCGAGACCTGCGACGCAAGCTGCTAACAAGCAGCGTGTTGTCGTCTACGTTCGTCAGAGAGTCGGTCGATCGCCTTCGGCGTCGGCCTTCACCTGCCAGCGACCCTCGCGGAACACTTGACGCCACTCATGTGGCTCAGCAACCATTGAGTCGATGACTGTTGAGTATTCGCTGCCTCGGCGAGCCAAGGTGCATGCGGCGCTCGGCGATCGGTCGCGGCTGGCAATCGTTGATCGTCTAATGCTGGGCGACGTGGCGCCAGTGGAACTGGCTGGCATGTTCGGTATGCCGTCGAACCTGCTGGCACATCATCTGCGGGTACTGAGCAGGGCCGGCCTGATTGAACGGGTCCGCTCGGAGGGAGACCTTCGGCGTTCGTATGTGCGGTTGGTTCCCAAGGCCCTTGTCGGCCTAACACCTGATGTCTCCCGTCCGGCCGCTCGGGTGGTGTTTGTGTGCACGCACAACTCGGCCCGTTCTCAGCTGGCGGCTGCTGCCTGGGCTGCGTCGAGCCGGGTGCCGGTGGCATCGGCTGGAACCCATCCCGCGGATCGGGTCCATCCGACGGCGGTGGCGGTGGCGCGTCGGCATCGGCTGCCGCTCAAGCGGGTGCACACGGCGCACCTGGATGCCGTGCTACGACCCGAGGATTTGGTCGTCGCGGTATGCGACAACGCGCACGAGGAAATGGGTGCTATAGCACCCGATCGGCTGCATTGGTCAGTTCCCGACCCGGTTCGCGTCGGCACCGATGAGGCCTTTGAGCGAGCGCTGGAACTGATCGAAGACCGCGTCGGCAGGTTGGCGGCCGCGGTCCACCCACGTGAGGAGTGAGATGACCGAAACCCACGACATAAACCTCTCGCTGGATCAGAACTTGGCCCTCAGAATGGCTGCTGAGCGGCTGCACCGCGAATTCGCCGAAACGTTCGGCACTGAAACGATCGAGTTGTTCCTTCACACGTCCTATGACCAGTTCGCCGGACGGGCCGCCATTCCGAACTTCCTGCCGCTGTTGGCCGAGCGCTTCGCCCGTCAGCGGCTGAAGGCGCTGGCAAAGGTGGAGGGCAAGGCGCTGACCGGTGCGCCCACGGTGCTGTTCCTGTGTACTCACAACGCGGGCCGCTCGCAGATGGCTCTCGGCTTCTTCCAGCAGCTGGCCGGCGACCGAGCCGTGGCTTGGTCGGGTGGATCGGAACCGGGAGACGAACTGAACCCGGCCGCGATCGAGGCCATGCACGAACGCGGTATCGACATCACCGCGGAGTTCCCGAAGCCGTGGACCGAGGAGATTCTCGGCGCTGCCGACGTGATCATCACGATGGGCTGCGGGGACGCCTGCCCGATCTACCCAGGCAAGCGATACGAAGACTGGGCCCTGGACGACCCGGCCGGGCAGGACATCGACGCCGTTCGGCCGATCCGCGACGAGCTCGAACGACGAGTACGGCACCTGCTCGACGAGCTCAGCGTACCGGCTCAGACTTGAGCCGACTCGGTGCATCTGGTCGCGGTTGGCGGCAGCGACGCGGGATGTCCGCTGCGCTGCGTGCCCGTGAGCTCGACCCGTCCGTCGACGTCAGCGTCGTGGTGGCGGATCGTTACCCCAACTTCTCGATCTGCGGCACCCCGTCCTCGTCTCGGGCGACGTCCGCGACTGGCGCACGCTCGCGCACCGCAGTATCGCCGACCTCGAGGCCGCCAGCTTGCGGTTGCTCCTCGACGCCGCGGCGACCGGCGTGGACGTAGACGCACGGACACGACAACCGCCCAGGCACCAGCCGCCTAACCTCCGCGCCCTGCCCTACGCGGTCCGCTTCCGCGGCGACCTGAGCCGGCGCGCGTCCGATGTGGGCGACTACGCGCCATGCCCGTACGCGTCGTGGTAGTTCCACCACTGGTATGCCGCGGTCTGGGGATAGCCCTCCGGCGAGTCCTCCCACTCCTCCTGGCGGCCGAGCGCGGTGATGTCGAGGTAACTCCAGGTGCTCCCCATCGCCTCGTCGCCCCGGCTGTCGATGAAGTAGGTGCGGTAGATCCGCTCGCCGTCGCGGATGAACGCGTTAGTTCCATGCCACTCGTCCACGCCGAAGTCTTTGTCAAAGTCGTCGGTGATCGTGTACCACGGGATCAGCTGCCAGCCCATGCGCTCCTTCAGGCCCCCGATCTCGGCCTGGGGGGCGCGCGAAACGAACGCGAGTGTCGTGTCCCGCGCGTTCAGGTGGGCGGGGTGTGCGACCTGGTCGGCACCGAATGAGCAGCCCACGCAGGCTCGCGCCGGGTAAGCGCCGCCCCCCTCGGGGTAGGTGGTGACGTCCGGCGCGTAGAAGGCGCGGTAGACGATCAGCTGGCGGCGACCTTCGAAGAGATCGGCGAGGCTCGCCGACCCGTTCGGCCCATCGAAGCGGTAGTCCTTCTCGACGGCCATCCACGGCATGCGCCGGCGTTGGGCCGCCATAGCGTCGCGCGCCCGGGTGAGCTCCTTCTCCTTCACCAGCAGCCGGTCCCGCGCCTCATTCCACTCCTGCGGAGAGACAATCAGGGGTGTCTTCATTCGCTGTTTCCTCCTTCAGACGCTCGTTGACCACGTCCAGGAACTAGGGCTGGGCGGTCTGAGTCGGCCCGGTCCTTCGGTCAGGTCTGCTGACTCACGCGGCTTGCTCCGGGTTTCCAAGCCACCCTGCAGCACGAGACCGCGCACCGTCTCACCCTAGCTTCGAGCTCTTCCGGCTCGGCCGGAAGCCGACGGCGATCAACCAACCAGCCGCCAGCGACGCTGCGCCCTCGCCGGAGCGGCTGGGTGGCAGCGGTCGCACTAAGGGGCGCTGACAGTGGTCCATACGCTGGTGTCGTGCCACAGACCACGCCGACTTAAGACGGAATCAGTGTGTCGAAGGCGTCGTATCGCCGAGTCCAACACGCGTGAAGACGATGGCCATGGCATGGCACCTACCCATACTCAGGGCGCACGGCCGCTGATGCGGCTGGGGCTGCAGCCATCCCCTGCGCGGCTGCAGCCGCCAGCCGCTCCGCCAAGGATTGGCGGGGGCCGAGTTGTAGCCAGGCATTTCAGGTATGCCTGCCCCTCCGCTCAACTCGACATTCCGCCCATCCGTCGACCGGGCGGCACATGTCTGGTGACATGGCCCTTTCCGCCGCGGCCGAACACGGACCTGCCGGGGTCTGGGGCAAGCGAATCCATTGGACCACGACTGTCGTCGCTGCGCGAGTAGCACGACCGGCTAGACATCGAGAACGGCCCACATGACCTTGCCGCCATCAGCGGCAGGGAGCGTGCCCCAAGCGCGGGAGAATGCTTTCACCAAGAGAAGCCCACGCCCGTAGGGGCGCTCGACGTCCGGTACCAACTCACGCGGGATATGTGCTGCCGTGGTCTCGGACGGCGAGCCGGACTCGTCGCCCGTATTGTGCGACGGACACCTCCATGCCTGTGCCCGCATGCTGCAGCACGTTGGAGACGAGCTCGCTGACGACGAGGCAGGCAGAGTCGATGCCATGCCTGATTCCCCGGTCGAGGCAGGCGCGGCGGACAAAGCGAACGTCACCGGCAGGCGGCACTCACTCCAAGCTGGTGCCGCCTCGGCTGGCGACGACCTGACGGGCGAAGTCGGACAGTCGCGTGTTCTCGCGTCGGGCCGCGTCGCGCAACTTCGCAAAGGCCGTCTCCATGTCCCAGCCGGACCGCTCCGCGAGCACCCCCTTGGCTTGCTCAATCACCACACGACTGTTCAGCGCCTCCTGCAACTGGTCTGCCAGCACCGTCTGCTCATGAACAAGGCGCTCCTGCAGGATTGCGATGGTGGCGATGTCGGCGAATGCCTGTGCGACGCCAAGATCGTCATCGTGCAACGCCCCCGGCTCCTGCCGGAACAGGTTCAAGGCACCGATGACCTGCTGACGCAACCGCATCGGCAGCGCGTGCGCCGAGGAGAATCCGTCGCCCATCGCGTGAGAGGCAAACCTCGGCCATGGCGCCATACCGTCGCCAAGGTCAATGTGGAAGACCGGCCGCGCGGAACGAAAGCAATCCAGACAGGGCCCCTCGTCGTTCTGCAGTTCGAACAATTCCAGCAGCCGGGCCCGCTCACTAGAAGCCGCCGCCACACGCAACTGCCCCGAAGGGTCTGCCCGCCAACCGATCACCAAGGTCTCGGCGCCGAACGAGCCGTCACCTCGCACAATACGCGCCGCGCGCCTGGGAGCGGCGAGCTCGAGCAACAACCAGTACCGCTCGTGGGGCCGGAAGCCCGTGAAATCGAACCGGATGACCACGCGCTGGTCAGGCAGTCGATCCCGGCGGAGCCCGTTGCACATCGACCACAACGCGAGCCGTCCCGATGTGGCAACGCCGCCTCTGGCGCGGGCTCGACGCGACGCCGAGGGAGGATGCCGGAGCGATGCCAGCAGTCGGGCGGAATCAATAGGCGCTGGGCATGCCGAACGCGTATGGCATCGGCGGCGGGTTGGCGTTGTTGCTCGCGCAGAACCCGTCCCTCCGCACCGTCGATGTTAGCGGGGGCAGGTAGCTGTTACTGGCCACGATCGTGGTCGCCTCGGCGGCAGCGGTGAGCTCGATCTGCTGCGCCACCGCGGCTCGTAGCTGCGGAGTCGGCGCGCTGACCAGCAGTTCGGCGTTGCGCCAGGCCTGCTCCCGCCATGCGGCTATGAGCTGGAACAGCCCGGTGTAGCCGACCCCGAGCGGAGTCTCGATTCTGACCGTGTCCGGGTCGAGCCGCGCGGCCAGCTCGGCCAGCATGGGCTCGGTCACCTTGTTGAGGAACTCGTCCACCTTGTCGTGGTCTTCCTTACGATTTTGACCCTCCGGAGTCACCATGCCGATCGCCGCGAGGGTGAACGGAAGATCGCGGTTGATATGCGCGCTCATGCCAAGCAATACGTCACCGGAGCCGGTGGTCCGGCGGTCCGCGGCGGAGTCAAACGCGATCAGCCAGGCCTGCGGCACCCGGGACCGGTTCCCGGCCAGCCAGTTGTCGTAGGCGTCGAAGTAGTACTTGGCGAACACCGCGTCCTCGTGGTTAACCCACGGCGTGTCCTGGAAGTAGCCGGGTTGCTGCGCGGCCCACAGGTAGGTTTGGGTGGTGCGCAGGTAGGCCAACGCGAACATCGCGTTGTGGTCGCAAGACCGTCCGAGCGGCTCGAACCGGCGCTCCATCTCCCGGATCAAGGCGCGGACACAGTTCATCCGGCCGGCCACGCAATCGTTGGCGCTGCTCGGGTTGTACTCGTCGGTCAGTCCCGGTAGCTGCGAGGACCACGGGACGAAGATCGGATCATCAGCGTGCGCCGACTGCTGACCGGCCGGGACGACCAGCCCGACCGTGAGGACCAGGGCAGCAAGCACACCGATATGCCGCCTGAGACGCATCATCGCTCCTTCGACACCAGCCGGCCCGCAACCGGGCAACGGGCTACAGATACCACGCGCGTCCCCAAGGTATGCATCGAGCGCCTGAGTGATACATGAGGTTCCCCATTTGTCGGGGTTCGAACAGCGACCTACAAGCTCCCACAGGTGCCCACGCGGTCACAGTGGTCACGCCGAAGGAAGGACGACGCCCGTCGTCCAGTGGCTGCCCTCGCCCCCGCGATCCGAGGGCAGACCCGCTGACCGACAGGGACCCGACTGAGCGGAGCCGGATCCGTTGTCCTGACGGCGGGCGTCGTGGGCTACGGGCGTCGTCCTGCGCGAAGCCTCCCTTGCCGCCCGCGGCGGCGGCTAGGGAGCGGCACCCTGAGTTAGTCGGCCGCGGCCCCGGACTTAACAAGACCGGTCAAGCCGCTGCGTCCGGTGACCTTCGTCTTGGCGACCAGGTTGGCCACGTGCGTCTCGACGGTCCGGGGTGAGAGCACCAGCCGCTCGGCGATTGCCCCGTTGGTCAGCCCCTCCGCGACCAACTGCAGGACGTCCATCTCCCGGCTGGTCACCCCGTAACCGCGGAGCCGGACTGGCACCGCGGTGTCGCCCCGGCCAAGCCGCGGCACAGGGGCGCCGGCCTGGCGCAGCACCTCCCGGCAGCGGGTGGCCAGCCGGTCGTCACCGCGCCGGACGAACACCGCTAGCGCCTCCCGGGCCCAGCCGATCGGGTCTCCCCAGCTGCTGGCGAGCGCATCGCCGGCGACCAGCAGCCGGATTCGGTGCTGCCACCAACGCCGGGAGCTCATCGCGGTATCGGCGGCGGCGAACAACTGATCGGCTTCGGCCGGCGGACCCCGGCGGCCGGCGGCCACGGCGTCGGCGTAGCCGAGCAGCGCCCGGTTCTCCCAGTTCACCCCGGATGGGCGAGCCTCGGCTCGTGCCTGCTCTCCCTCCCGGTCGTCCAGGGTGCGTACCAGCGCCCACAACCCATAGGTAGGCGCCGGCGCCGTGGTCGAGCTGCTGCGCAGGAACTCGATGGCCCGGTCCAGGCACTCGGCCAGCCGGTCCCGGTCGTCGTCGAGCAGGGCGACGTGCGCATACACCGCGCCCCAGATGCCGGCGTTGACGTCCAAGTCGTCCGGGGCGAGCCGGCATGCGTCGGCCACGCAGCGCTCCATCGCCTCGGCGTTGCGGTGGTGTGCGTGCGCGGCCGCTTGGAAGAACAGCGCGGTGGCCCGCAGCTGGTCCATCCGCAGCCGGCGGGCGCGCTCAGCGCTGCGTTCAGCGTGCACCAGCGCGGCATCCGCGTCTCGGTGCAGCAGGCTGGCCGCGATCTGCACGTCGACCTTGGCCGCCAGGCCCAGCGCGCCGGCATCCAGGGCGAGCGCTCGGGCCTGCTCCAGCCGGACCGTGGAGCCGTTCAGCAGCAGGTCTACGGTTCCGAGCTCGTGCAGCGCGGAGACCCGTTCCAGCGGCAGATCGTGGTCGATGGCCAGCCGCTCGGCGGCCAGGAATGCGTCGCCGGCCGCCGCCAGGTCGGTGACCCGCGCAACGCGGCCCATCACCTCCAGCGCCTGGCAGGCCACCAACCACTGGTTGCGCTCCTCGGCCTCGATGAGCGCCATCGCGGCGATGCTCTGCGCGTCCTCCGGCTGACCGCGTTCGTGCGCCACGCGCGCGGCCAGCACTCTGGCCCGCGGGTCGTCGGTATCCGGCAGCGCGGCCAGCCCTGAGGAAGCGACGTTCCACCGGCCGGCATCGGCCGCCACCTCTGCCAGCGTCAGCTGGACCCATGTCTCCCCGCGGGCCAGCAGCCGCTCGCCCAATGCCAGCGCCCGGTCGGTGTCGCCGGCATCGGCCAGCACCCCGATCAGCGCCGCCTCCGCTTCCCGGCGCAGCTCCGGATTGTCCGCGGCCAGAGTCGCGGCGCGGGTCAGCTGGGTGTCCGCGGTGTGCAGCGCGCCGCGGCGGCGGGCCTGCCGGCCGGCGTAGAGGTACAGCTCGGCAGCCCGGGCGTTCTCCGCTGCCGCCATCCACAGCCCGGCGGCCAGGTCGCAGGCGTCCGGCTCGCGCCGCTCGACAACCGCGGCGGCGGCTCGGGCCAGCGCCCGGTGCTCCGGCGGCAGCAGGTCGGTGCGCACCGCGTCGCAGGTCAGGGCGTGCCGGAACCGGAACGATGTCGGTGTCGGTGACGTCCACCACAACCAGGCCCGTAGCCACCGCGGACCGCAGGCCGGCCAGCACCGCCTGGTCGGCCAGCCCGGTGATCTCGGTGATCAGCCGCCAGTCGAACCGGCGGCCGAGCACCGCGGCGGTCTCCACCACCGAGCGCGCGCTCGGCTCCAGGCCGGCCAGCCGGCGGCGCACGGTGGCGGCGAACGTGCGCGGCACGTTCGTGGTCAGCGGGCCGGTCAGGGTCCCGTCCGGGGCCAGCGCGCCAACTGCGACCAGCCCGGTGAGCAGCTCCTCGACCAGGAACGGCAACCCGTCGGCGTTGTCGGTGACGAACCGCACCAGCTCATCCGGCGGAGCCCCCGACAGGCACGACTCCACCACCCCGCGGACGTCCTGTGGGCCGAGCCGGTCCAGCGCGATGACGTCGGCCTGGCAGGCCAGCGCAAGGTCGAGCAGCCGCTGCGGCGGGTCCAGCTCGTCCCGAGCGGTTGCCACCAGCACCACCGGCGAGGTGACTGCCGCGTCGGCCAGATAGCTCAGCACGTCGAGCGTGTCCGGGTCAGCCCAGTGCAAGTCCTCGAGCACCAGCATGGCGCCGCACGGGCTGGCCAGCGAGGTCACCAGCCGCAGGATCGCCTCGCCCAGGATGACACCACCGCGCGGGTCGGACCGGCCGTCTGTGCCGGCGTCGGTAAGCAGCGCGGACAGCGCCGGCAGGTACGGCCGGAGGCCGTTCTCCCGAGGCAGCGGACGGCCCCGCAACGCGGCGCTGAGCGCCTCGGCGAGCGGGCGGTAGGCATCGCCGGACGGCACCGCCCGGCCGGAGAACACGAGGACGCCGGCTTGCCGGGCCACCGCGGTGGCCTCCCGAACCAGCCGTGACTTGCCCACCCCGGCCTCGCCGTGGACGAGCACCATCCGCCCTGTGGTCGTTCTCTCCATGCCTTCCAGCAGACGGCAGAGGCGGTCCAACTCACCGTCTCGGCCGACCAACCTGGACGACGATGCCTGCCACGGTGCGGTCAACTGTTCCGTCCCGGTGTCTCCAGCAGGGGAGCGCAGGTTGCTGTAGCGCACCGCTAGTCGCGGTCAGCACAGAGTAGCGGCAGATCGAGCACTAGCTGGACCCGGCACCGGGGACCGACGCCAGCCAGACGGTCCACCGCATCACCCCCGAAGAGGTGCGTTCCGCGGCGAGGGAATGTAGCGTCTCTCTTCGCGGTCGGGGGCTCCCCCCGTGGCCCTCGGCCGCCCCCCGGCTCTGCTCCGGTTATCGCCGAGGGTGTGGTGTTGTGATGTGATTGCCCGTACATGTCGACCCTGGGGGCGTACTTTCGGGTGGGGTCGACGACAGGGGAGGGGAGTGTGACATGCGCAGAATGGCCATAGCCATGGGCGGGGCTCTGCTGCTGCTCGGTTGGTCACTGATCGGAACGGGCGCCGCGAGCGCACAAGAGCCGCCGCTGTGTGGTCCACCGGGCGAGGAAGTGCCAGCCACAATTGTTGGCGCGGGGACGATCTTCGGCACAGAGGGCGACGACGTCATCGTGGCCAGCGCCGGGAACGACATCGTGTTCGGCGGGGGTGGCGACGACTTCGTCTGCGGAGAAGGTGGCAACGACACGCTGGACGGCGGCAAGGGCAATGACGTTCTCATCGGCGACGAACTCGACAGCGTGCCGTTCTTCCCGTCGAACGGGGCAAACAATGACACGCTGCTGGGCGGTCCTGGAAACGACACGCTTGCTGGCCTCGGCGGCGACGACGCCTTGGAGGGCGGACCCGGCGACGACCAACTCATTGGGATGGGCGGTGTCGACACCATCGCCGGCGGCCCTGGCGATGACACGGTGTTTGCTGGTCCCCTTGACGACCAGGTGTTCGGCGGGCCGGACGACGACACACTCTTCGGCAACTTCGGCAGCGATGTGATCAGCGGCGGGCCCGGCGATGACGTCATCGACGGCGACAACCCACCCTTCCCACTGCCGCCCGGATTCCCGCCCTTCCCGCCCGGTGGAAACAACGACACGTGCAGCGGCGGTCCTGGTATCAACATCGTGCAGAACTGCGAAGTAGCTGCGTAGCTGACGCGTAGCGGTGGTGACCGAACCCGGGCTCGGTCACCACCGGTTTCCAATACTTCTCGGCGGTCGATGACATGCCGCAGGCACTCACGCTATTTCGACACAACTCCAAGCCGCGGCCTTACGCCTCACCGCTGCCGTTCACCGACAGCAAAGCGGATTGCCTGTGTCGCACCCGTTCTCTAGCGTGGCGAGCGGGTTTGTGTGCCTCACCGCGGCATCTCGGGGCACGCATCGTCGTGTCGGACACTCCGGAAGGTGGGCCTGATGGGCCGGGTATCGCAGTGGGCCGTGCGCCGTCCTTGGTATGCGTTGCTCACGTGGGTCGGGATCATGGTCGTGGTCGGCATCCTCGGGACGAGGTTCGGCGGCGACTACAACGACAACTTCGAGCTGCCGGACACCGAGTCGACCACCGCGCAGGAACTCCTGGCCGACCTCTCCGGTGGTGCCGGTACCGGCGCGGGTCTGGAAGGCCAGGTCGTCTGGAAACCGGACTCCGGTACGGCCACTGACGCCTCGGCGGAAGCGGCCATGACGGGCCTGCTCACCGACCTGTCCACCTCGCCAGGCGTGGCGTGTGTGCTCACGCCCTACGGCGAGCCACTCGGCTCGGCATGCCCGCAGCAACCCGCGGACCAAGGCGAGGGGGGTCAGCAGGGGGAGCAGCCGCAGCAGGAGCTGTCGCCGGAGGCGCAGGGCGCGCTCGCGCATTTCGGCCAGGCCGGCGTCAGCCCTGACGGCAACGTCGCATACAGCACGGTGATTTTCGAAGGCGAGTCATTCGACGACCTGAGCACCGACGACGTCATCACCGCGCGGGATCTCATCGAGGAGCAGAACGGCAGCGATGGCCTGCAGGTCGGGGCCAACGGAGTGTTTGTCTTCGTCGGTGGTGAACCGCCGTCCTCGGAGAGCATCGGCGTCATCGTCGCGCTGGTGATCCTGCTGTTCGCGTTCGGCGCGATCATGGGTGCGTTCCTGCCGATCACCTCGGCCGCGATTTCGGTCGCGCTGGCAACCACTTTCGCACTGCCGCTCGTGGCGCGCTCCTTCGACGTTGCGACCTTTGCACCGATCCTGGCCTCGATGATCGGCCTCGGGGTCGGCATCGACTATTCGCTGATGGTCATCAACCGGTACCGCGAGGCGATCATCCATGGCCGGTCGCCGCGGGATGCCGCGCTGGAGTCGGTGCGCACCTCGGGTCGGGCCGTGCAGTTCGCGGCCGCGACGGTGATCATCGCGCTGCTCGGCCTGTTCGTCATGCGGATCACGTTCTTCAACGGCATCGCGGTCGCGGCGGCCGTCACGGTCTTCATGGTGATGGTCGGAGCCCTGTTGCTGCTGCCCGCCGTGCTGTCACTACTGGGCACCTGGGCGTTCGTCGGTCGGATGGCCTGGATCACTGACGCGGAGGCGATTCCGAAGCAGCGCGCGACCGGCGTGTGGCACACCGTGGGCCTGTGCTTCCGCTACCTCGGCTGGCTCATCTTCCTCCCGGTGACCCTGATCGGGCTGGGCTGGCGCTGGATCGTGCACCGTGGCAAGGCACCTGACCCGACACGACCGAACGCGTTCGCCCGATACGGCCACTGGCTACAGAAATGGCCATGGCTGACCGGCGCCTTCGCGCTGGCGGTCATGGTTCTGATCGCGCTGCCGATGCTGTCGTTGCGCTTGGGTTTCTCCGACGACTCGGGCGCCCCGGAAGGCAGCTCTCCGCGGATCGCATACGACCTGACCGCCGAAGGTTTCGGTCCCGGCGTGAACGGACCGTTCTACCTGGCGGTCGAGCTGCCCGAGGCCGGCGACCAGGAGGTCGTGACGACGATCACGGACGCCCTGAACGCCGACCCGGGCGTGGCCCTCGCGGCTGGCGCGCCGGTGGCCGCGGACGCCACTGTCGCGCCGATCCAGCTGTTCCCCAAGACGGCGCCGCAGGACGAGGCGACGACCGACCTGCTGTTCCACCTGCGCGAGGACGTCATCCCCGCCGCCACGGCTGATTCGGGTGCCCAGGCCTACGTCGGTGGCTTCCAAGCGGTGACGGCCGACTTCACCCAGGTGCTCGAGGACGCGCTTCCGTGGTTCCTGCTGATCGTCGTGGGTCTCGGTTTCTTGACGCTCGTGTTCCTGTTCCGGGCGTTGCTGGTGTCGGCCACCGGGGTCCTTTCCAGCCTGCTCTCGCTGGGCGCGGCTCTTGGCATCACGGTGGCCGTGTTCCAGTGGGGCTGGTTCGCCGACCTGATCAACCTGGAGAACACCGGACCGATCTTCCCCTTCCTGCCCATCATGGTCTTCTCGATCCTGTTCGGGCTGTCCTGCGACTACCAGGTGTTCCTGGTGAGCCGCATGCACGAGGAGTGGGTGTACACCGGCGACAATCGCAAGGCGGTTCGCCGCGGGCTGGCCGGATCCGGCAGGGTGGTGGCGATCGCGGCGGCGATCATGACGAGCGTGTTCGGCGCCTTCATTCTCGGCAACGACGCCATCATCAAGCTGTTCGGCGTCGCACTCTCAACTGCTGTGCTGCTCGACGCATTCGTGGTCCGGCTGATCCTCATTCCGTCTCTGATGACGATCTTCGGCACGGCCAACTGGTGGCTGCCCGGCTGGCTGTCACGTTTGCTGCCGCACATCAGCGTCGAGTCCCAGGAAGACATCGAGGCGGGCGCCGAGGAGATCGTGGACATCACCGAGCCCGGTGAGGAAACCGAGCCAGCGCCGGTCTGACCACGCGGCCCCACGGGCTCGACGGGTAGCCGGCTGAGCGCGGCCGAGGTCGGCAAGCGCGCCGACACGTCAGCAGGGCTGGGTCAGCTCTGCTGCTGGTCGTGGAAGGCGAGGGTGACTGCGGCGAACAAGGGCGAGGTGAAGATGTTGGCCTGTCCCCAGCCCGCCGTGCAGCAGGATCAGCGGGCGCCCGCTTGTCACAGTGACACCACCCCACGCGTGCCTGTGGAAGCGAGAGACTGAGGTCGACTCCGAGAGGGTGGGATGAACATGAGCAATAACTCCGGTGCGACAGCGAGCGGCGGCGCGATCTACGGCCTCGGCATCTTTGGTGCGTGGGTGTACTTCTGGCAGCAGGCAGACGGGTTCTGGGAGTACGTGTTGGCGGTGCTAGAGGGCCTGGTGTGGCCGGCGTTTCTGGTCTACGAGGCGTTCTCAGCTCTCGCCGGCTGAGCGTCCGGCTGAGTGTTACAGCTCCTGGAGGAAGGCCAGAATCTCTTCCCCCACCTGCAGCTTCGTTGGTGCGAGCACCCACTTCTGAACGCCCAGCTCCCGCAGTTTCGCGGCCGCCTCGATGGTGTCCTTGCTCCCGCGCCGTCATCGCCTGCCAGAGATCAGCCGGCTGCGCTGCTCGTTGCCGGGTCCGCCGTAGGGGTAGTCGGCGGGAGCGGGATCGCTCGCGGCATCGAGAGCGGCGGCTTCGTCGGCCTCGAGATGGACGTCGGCTGCGGCCAGGTTGTCCTCTAGCTGCTCGAGTGTGCGGGCACCGAGGATCACCGAAGTGACCGCTGGCCGGTCGACCAGCCAGGCCAGGGCGACCTGGGCCATCGAGACACCTCGCTTATCGGCGATGGCCCGCACCGCATCGACCACGTCCCACGTCCGCTCCTGGGTGGACCGGCGAGAGTAGGCCTCGACACCACGGTCGGGGTTTTCGCCGAGCCGCGTGGCGCCGACGGGTTCGGTATCGCGCCGGTATTTGCCGGTGAGCCACCCGCCGCCCAGGGGTGACCATGGCAACAGCCCGAGGCCGGCGTCAAGGCAGGCGGGCACGATCTCCCACTCCACCTCGCGAACAAGCAGGTTGTATTGCGGCTGAAGCGTGACCGGTGCCTCCAGGTTGTGCTCACGCGCCAAGCCGACAGCCTTCTGGACCTGCCAGCCGGTGTAGTTGGACAGCCCGACATAGCGGATCTTGCCGGTGCGCACCATGTCGTCGAGAGCTCGCATGGTCTCGCCCAGCGGCGTCAATGGATCCCATGCGTGCACCTGATAGAGATCGATGCAATCGACTCCGAGCCGACGCAGCGACTCTTCCACGGCACGCTGCAGATGCCGACGAGATAGGCCGAGGTCGTTCGCGTCCTCACCCGTCGGGAACCGGCCCTTGGTGGCAATCACGACACTGTCGCGCACATTGGGCGCGGTAGCCGCGAGCCAGCGACCGACGATCTCCTCCGACGCCCCGTCGCTGTAGACGTCGGCGGTGTCGATCAGGTTGCCGCCCGACGCGACGAAGGCGTCCAGTTGGGCGCGCGAGCCGTCCTCGTCGGTCTCGGTGCCGAACGTCATGGTCCCCAAGGCGAGAGTCGAGACCGCGCAGCCGCTGCGGCCCAGCAGACGATGCTCCATGGGCCCATCCTGCCCGGTGATCTGCGAGCTAGGCGTGGACGCGCTGCGCTGGGCGGGACGACGCGAATCCGCCGGGACCGGACAGCAGACACGAAGCCGTGATCGAGAATCGGCACCGTCCGGGTCCGCAGGAACTGAGTGAAACCATCGCCCGGCGGCGCCGGCAGGCCGAAATCGGCGAGGTCCGGGACCGTGAACCGGCGCAGCACGGCGGACATAGGGTTCATCAGTCGTTCCGGTGCCCGCTTCAGGGCAATGCCGATCAACTGGCTCGGAATGCCCACCGTGTCACGCCGAACAATGTTCGGCGGTGTCCTGACCGACAGGTCGACCTGCGGGCAGACGTGGGCAAGCTCCAGGCGATTTCCGCAGCAGAGTTGCCGGCGCTGACGCAACGGAGGCCGAGCTGATCGTCGTCACGATGCGCCCGATCTCGTAGTCGCGCGACAGCGAGCCAGGAATCTCTTTCCGGCTGACCCGGTGGAAACCCCATCGTTCGTAGTGGTTGGCGAACGGACGGTCCACGAGCATGTAGAGGCGACCATGATCGTCGGACAACAGCATCTCGATCATGCGGCTCGCGATGCGCTCATCGCCTCTGGTCGGCTTCGCGGGCCCGCCGGATGACCGGGGTCACTTCACGGCCTGCAACGTGTACGTGTGCGGCAATCGCCACGGCCGGTCGATCAGGCGCCACTCGTTACCGCCGATGTGTTCCATCTGACCCGGCAAGCCGTCCCACGGGACGCTGTCGTGCTCGACCAGGCTCGTGATCGTCAGGCCCGCGTCCAGCAAGGCCGTCACGATCTCCCCGAGCCCGTGATTCCACTCCAGACTGCGTGTCTGGGTGAACACCGCATCGGTTTCGACGTAGGTCCCGCCTTCGTCCCACACTGTGGGCTCGGACCGTTCGAAGTATGCGTGCTCCAGCACCAGAAGCTGATCGTCGCGCGGATCCTGCAGTGCCCACAGCACCGGATGCCCTTCGCGGATGAAGAGCCGGCCGCCCGGTCGGAGCAGATCGGCGACCAGAACTCCCCATCGTCGGATATCGGGAAGCCAGCACAGCGCACCGATACCGGTGTACACGAGGTCAAAGTGCCCGTAGCCGAGTACCTCGACGGCGTCATAGAGCTCTGCCTCGACGAACTCGACGTCGACGGCGATGGCCGCAGCCAACGTGCGGGCCTCGGTCAATGAGGCGGGCGAGAAGTCCAGCCCGGTCATGTGCGCGCCGAGGCGAGCCAGCGAGACGGTGTCGGTGCCGATATGGCACTGCAGGTGCACACCATCGAGGCCGGTCACCTCACCGAGCAGCGGCAGATCGAAGCGCACGACGTCGCTGAGAAACGCCGGATCGTCGACGAATCGGCGCAGGTTGTAGTCCGGAGATGCCGCGTGGGCGGGCCCCCGCTCATCCCAGAGCGCCCGGTTGACCAGCCGGTAGTCGTCCATCTCTGAACCGTTGCAGGGTGGGTCGAAGATGTCAGGCTGCCGAGCTCGCCGCGCTCCGAGAGACCGGCTTGATGTGGGCGAAGGCGCTGCGGGCGTTCCAGGTGGGGAAGGCTCGTACGAGCCACGAGGGGCCGTGGAGTTTGATGCGGTAGTTGCGGATGGCTTCGGCCCAGCTGAGCTGGCCGGCGTGCCATTTGACGAAGGCCTCGGCTTCCGCCGTGATGTAGAGGTCCTCGTCGAGGCCGGGGTACGTCTTGCAGATCTCGGTGTCGCCGTGCTCGATCAGCAGCCAGTACCGCTCGGGGCGTTGGCGGCCCGTGAAGTCGAAGCGGATGACGACGCGTCGACTCGGGAGGCGGTCTCGGCGGAGCATGTTGCACATCGACCAGAGGGCCACAAAGGGATCGAGGTGCTCGGGGGCGATCTCGAGCCAGGCGACACCCCACTCGCCGAGCGACACGCAGACCTTGAACAGGTCGTGACCCGCGGGGGTGAGCTCGTAGCGGCGCCCGCGCCCGCCGAGCTTGGGTGCCGACTCGACGATGCCGAGCCGTTCGAGCTGCCTGAGCCGCTGCGAGAGCAGGGTGCGGGAGAGCCCGGGCGCGCCCTCCAGGATCTCACTGAAGCTTCCGCAACCCAGGTACAGGTTGCGGATGATCAGCGGCGTCCACCGCTCGGCGAAGATCTCAGCGCCACGGGCGATGGGGCAGTACTGGCCGTAAGTTCGCACGATGCCAGTGTCGCGGGCGTGTCTTCGGGTGTGAAGTCCAGATTCTTGACTTCACGGCTGGGGTGCCATGGCGATGCGATGGGGCCGTCGACAGCTGAAGGGCCGATGACGACATCGACCACCGAGCAAGTCGGCCACCTGAGTGAGGAGGTGATCGCCATGGAGATCGACGGGTTCCGGGGCCAGCTGATCACCGCTGACCACGCCGCCTACGACATCGCCCGCAGGATCTGGAACGGCGCGATCGACCGCCGTCCGGCCTGCATCGCCCGCTGCACGGGCGTGGCCGACGTGGTCGCCGCAGTGCGCTTCGCGCGCGACCACGACCTGGAGATCGCCATACGGGGCGGGGGGCACAACGTGGCCGGCACCGCGGTATGCGATGACGGGATCGTCATCGACCTCTCGGCGATGCGGGCCATGTGGGTCGACCCCGCCGGTCGCACGGCCTGGGTTCAGGGTGGTGCTCTGTGGGCCGACGTCGACCACGAGACACAGGCCCACGGTCTGGCCACCACCGGCGGCATCGTGAGCCACACCGGCGTCGCCGGGGTCACCCTCGGCGGTGGCATCGGCTTCCTCATGCGCAAACACGGGCTCGTCGTCGACAACCTGCTTGCTGCCGCGGTGGTCACCGCCGAGGGCAGCATCGTCCGGGCGTCCGCCGACGAACACCCCGATCTGTTCTGGGCACTGCGAGGCGGCGGCGGCAACTTCGGCGTCGTCACCGCGTTCCGCTTCGCTCTGCATCCCCTCGGCCCGACCGTGATGGCCGGGCCCGTCTTCTGGGCGGCCGACGACACCACCGACGTGCTGCGCTTCTACCGGGACTTCGTCGCCGAAGCGCCCGACGAACTCGGCACTGTCATCAGGCTCGGCACCGTCCCCCCGCTGCCGGGCATCCCCGAGGAGCTGCACTGGCGACCGGCCATCGCCGTGGCCTGCTGCTACGCCGGCGCCGTCGAAGACGGCGAGCGTGCGGTGCAGACCCTCCGCCGGCTCGGGACGCCGCTCGTCGACCTGCTCGCACCCTCGCCGTACGTCGCGTTCCAGAGCGGCATCGACGCCACAGTTCTCCACGGGTGGCACTACCACTGGAAGTCGACGAACCTCGCCGGCCTCTCCGACGAAGCCATCGCCGTCATCGCCGACCACGCCTACGCCGCCGGCTCGCCCCGGTCGTGTGCGGTGATGTTCCACTTCGGTGGCGCCGTCGCCCGGGTTCCCCACGAAGCCACCGCCTACGCCGGTCGTGACGTGGCCCACAACATCGTCATCGAAGGCGTGTGGCTTCCTGACGAGTCCGGCGAGCACGCCGCGGCCGAGACCGCTTGGGCGCGGCGGTTCCTCCAAGCCCTCCAACCGCACGGCGCCGGGAGCGTCTACGTCAACTTCCTTGATTCCGACGACGACACCAGCCGCGTTCGAGAGGCCTACGGCGATCACATCTACCAGCGGCTGGCCGAGGTCAAGGCCAAGTACGACCCCGACAACGCCTTCCACCACAACAAGAACATCCGCCCCGGCTGAGCGGGCTGGCGACCATCGAGGCTCACCTCAGTTGATGAGTCCAGCGACCAAGTTGATCGCGCCGGCAACGATCACGACGCCGAACAGATAGGCCAGAAAGGCGTGGAGCAGCACCGCTTGCCGGATCTTTGGATCCCGCAGCGCCGTGTCCGACACCTGGTAAGTCATGCCGACCGTGAATGCGACGTAGGCGAAGTCGCGATAGGTGGGCTGCTCGTGTGTTGCCTGTGGTCCGAAGTCGATGCCCTGGGCCTGGGACCGGACGTGCAGGTGGGCGTAGCGGAGCGTGAAGACCGTGTTGATCACCGTCCACGACACGATGACCGTGCAGAAGGCGAAAATGACGAGGACGCCGCGTATCACGTCGCTTTCCCGGCCCGCAAGGCCTAATGCGAACCCCACGCCGACCAGGCTTGCTGTACTTGCGCCGACCACCAGCAGGGTGGCGGTTGGTCTTGCCTCATCCCGGCGGGCGGCGATGTGCTCGACGTCGGCTCCAGTCGCTCGGAGGATGATCAGCCAGACCGTACACAGAAAGGCCACCGCGGCAACGTCCCAGCCGGCAACGATGGCCAACTCCCAGGGCACGAATGGCAGAAGGGCAAGAATCACGATGAGCCCACTGAGCCCGATGGTCAGTACTCTGCGCAACGCCGGTGCGTGCCAGCCGAGCCACCGGTGATACCGGGTAGTAGCCGGTAACGCGCTCGAACCGGATGGCGCCATGATGGACCTCCGCGATGTTCCTTCGACCAATGGCAGACTTTGACCCACTCGTTCCGGAAGGGTTGCGGCCAATGGGAATCATCTCGCGCGGGTTCTCCGGGCGTCGTCGTGATCACGATCCCGGCCTGCCGCCCGGGCAGTACCTGACCGAGGACTTTCCCGTCCTGTCCGCCGGACCAACGCCCCGTGTGCCGCTGGAGGAGTGGGAGTTCACGATTTCCACGGAGTCTGGTCAGCGGCAAGCCTGGGATTGGGCGGCGTTCACCGCGCTCCCGACGGAAGAGATCACCGTTGACCTGCACTGCGTGACCCGGTGGTCGAAGCTGGGGACCTCGTGGGAGGGCGTGTCGCTGGACACCTTGTTCGCAGACGTCGAAACGGCGGCTGATTACGCTCTCGTACATTCCTACGGCGGCTACACGACCAACCTGCCCGTCGACGATCTGCTCGAGGGCAAGGCGTGGATCGCCTATCGCTACGACGGCGAGGACCTGGCCCCTGCCCATGGCGGGCCGGCGCGCTTGTTGGTGCCGCATCTCTATCTATGGAAGAGCGCGAAGTGGGTGCGCGGAGTCACCCTGAGCGATGTCGACGAGCCGGGATTCTGGGAGAGCGCCGGGTACCACAACTACGGCGACCCGTGGCGAGAACAGCGGTACTGGGGCGAATGAGCTGGCGGGTCGCGACGGTTGCCGCGCTGCGTGACCAGAGCCGCACTGCGCGCTCGATTGCCCTCGATGTGCCCGGTTGGCCCGGCCACGACGCGGGACAGCACGTGGACGTGCGGTTGACGGCGCCCGACGGCTACAGCGCTGTGCGCTCTTACTCGATTGCCTCAGCAGTCGATGCCGACCGGATCGAGCTCACCGTCGAGCAGCTGCCCGATGGCGAAGTGTCGCCCTACTTGGCGAACGAGCTTCTCGTCGGCGACCAGCTGGAGATCCGCGGCCCGATCGGTGGGTGGTTCGTGTGGCGGCCCGACCAGCGCGAACCGGTCCAGCTGGTCGCCGGTGGTTCGGGCGTCGTCCCACTGCTCGCCATGGCCCGGTCGCATGCCGCGACGAGTTCCCGGTCGGTGATCCGGCTGCTCTACTCGGTGCGCGATCCCGGCTCTGTTCTGCACGGCGCCGAGCTCGAAGAACTTGCGGCCCGCGACGGTGGGCTGATCTTGACCTATGCCTTCACCCGCAGCGCGCCGCCCGGCTGGGACCGTTCGCCGGGACGGGTAGGCGCCGCACTGCTGGCCGACAGCACCTGGCCGGCAGAGCTGTCTCCGACGTGTTACGTCTGCGGACCCACGGGCTTCGTCGAAAGCGTTGCCGACCTTCTCGTCAGGGCTGGCCACGACCCTGCTCGGGTCAGGACCGAACGCTTCGGACCAACCGGAGGAATTCGATGAGTGAAACCCTCTCCTTCCTCGACGGAAACGCGGCCGCAGGTGAACTTCGTGAGATCTTCGCGGTCGACGTCACCACGGCTAGCGGGCAGTGCGCCGGCTGTGGTCGGACGGCCGTCCTTGCCGATGTTCGGCTCTACGTCCGCTCTCCGGGATTGGTCGCACGCTGCCCGGCCTGCGACGCAGTGTTGTTCCGCCTTGTCCGCGGGCCTGGACGAGCGTGGCTGGACCTTCGCGGATTGACCTATCTCCAGCTCGCGATGCCAGACGACACATGACCTAGTGTCGCGTGGCCGGCCGCTCGAGGTAGGTGCTGTCCGGTGGCCCGAACCCGTAGCGCGCGTAGAGATCGTGAGCATCTGCGGTGTGCAACATCCAGCGCATCTTGGCCCCAAGCCCGTCGTCGATCATTGCCTGTACGAGCCGGGCACCGAGGCCGCGGCCACGGTGGGCACGGAGGACGAAGACGTCGGCTAGATAGGCCAGGGAAACTCCGTCCGAGACCGCCCTCGCGAATCCGACCATCACGGCCGTCGAGCGCTCGTAGGCGCCGATTACTCGCCATGCGCAGTCCAGTTGCCGGTCGATCTCCGCCCGTCCACGCCAGCGGCCCCAGTACGCCTCCGTCGTCAGAAAACTCGGTGACGACGTCACGATCCACCCGCTTCGGGTCATCGTCGAGCTCGTAGTTGTCGTCGGTCACCAGCTCAGTGTGGCGGGCGCGGCTTGACACCAATAGGAGCGTCAACACGGCCCCGGCCAAGATCACAATGTGGAGAACGCCGAGAACTCAAAGGAACGGGTCCTCGGTCGACCCGACCCAACCTCCACTAACCGCTTTCAGCGTCGGCCTGGCGGCGAGCGTGGCCGTTCGGGCGGCCGTTTCCGCACTCAGAACTGGGGGAAACCGACGTTCTGGAAGAACCAAAGCGACGAGGTGAACCAGATCGCGACGATGGTGGTGAACGTCAGCCCGCCGAACAGTGGCAGGGCCCATCCCGGCAGGCTGCGCATCCGCAGTGTGAGCATCTTCGCGACGAAGGCGCCGTAGAAGACGCAGCCGAGTACCGAATGCCACAGCGTGCGGGTGTCGAAGTCGGAGAAACCGATCGCCCAGAGGCAGTGGAACGCCACTGGTGCGCTGAACAGCACGGCGAGAACACCACTCACCCGGTGGGCGGTGCCCACCCACTTGGGCGCATCCCCGGATCCGTAGACGCCGTACAACCGCAATGCCGAGCCCAGTTGGAACAGCGCGAACAGCACGGCGATGGTCGTCAGCCACACCTTCATGTTGATCATGCCGGAGAAGCCGAGAGTGAAGATGGCTTCGCCGGTCGGCTGGTGGTTCTTGCCATACACGCCGAGCAAGATCGCTACGGCACAGCCGACAAGGAGTGGGACCAGCACCAGGGCCGGCGTCCGTGGCCCGGCGGCCCGCCCGACATTCGTCTCCGACGCCACGGCCCGATCATGGCGTCGGCTACGGGCCACCGTCTACCGGATCGGCGGGAATCGATGCGATGACGTCTGTGCAGCGCCAGATCTCGGCGTGGTCGGTCGCGCGGCCCCGGTGGCGAACCGGGATGCGCAGAGGCGTCGATGCGCTGAATCTCCTTGTTCGACGTGCGTCTCATCGCCATTCCTCCAGCGGCCCTGCACCAATGTCTTGCCGCGGAGGAGCGAACGAAACCTGTTCAGAGGCCGTAGGTCTCCAGCAACCGCAGCCAGACCTCGCTCACCGTGGGGAAGGCGGGCACGGCATGCCAGAGCTGGTCAAGTGGGACCGCCGCCGTCACCGCGACGGTCGCCGAGTGCAACAGCTCCGCGACTCCCGGCCCGACAAACGTCACTCCGAGGAGCACACCGCGCGCCTCGTCCACAACCGCCTTGGCCTTGCCTTGGTAGTCCTCGCCCAACAGGTAGGCCCCTGTGACCGAGCCGATGTCGTACTCGACGGATCGCACATCGCGGCCGCGCTCGCGGGCAGCTGACTCGGTTAAACCGACCGAACACGCCTCCGGGTCGGTGAACACCACCTGTGGGGCGCCGACCGCGTCTGCGGTCGCGCGAAGTCCAGGCCCGTCATCCGAGCGACCTTGAGCCCGGGCCACGATGACGTCGGCGCAGACCCGGCCTTGGTATTTGCCCATGTGGGTGAGCAGGTTGCGGCCGTTGGCGTCTCCGACCGCGTACAGCCAGCCACCCTCGACACCCTCGGCCTGAAGGCTGTCATCGACGGCAACCGGTTTCCCGGGCTCGAGCCCGACGACGTCCAAGCCGATGTCGTCGGTGTTGAGGGTCCGGCCGGTCGCCACCAGCAGTTCGTCCGCCTCGACGGTCTCTCCGCCGGAAAGGCCGAGGGTGACCGGGCCGTCGTCGCCCCGACGCGACACTTTGCTGACTCCGGTGCGCATTCGAACGGTGATCCCTGCAGCCTCGAGGCCGGCGCTGACCAGTTCGCCCGCGAACGGCTCCATCCGCTCGAGCAGCCCAGACCCACGGACCAGCATGGTCACCTCGTCCGCGCCGAGGCCTCTGATCGCATGCGCCATCTCGCACGCGACGACCCCGCCGCCGATCACCGCGAGGCGGCGGGGAACGTTCTGCAGCGAGGTCGCTTCTCGGCTGGTCCATGGCCGGATGTCTGCGAGCCCCGGAATCGGCGGAACGGTCGCCCGGCTTCCGGTCGCCACGACCACTGCGCTCCGGGCAGTCAATGTCTGGCGCGACCCGTCGGCGACGACCTCGACGGTCCGTTCGTCGACGATCCGGCCGCGACCACGAACCAGTGTCGCCGGCAGTCCGTCGATCCAGCGAACCTGACCGCCGTCGTCCCAGTTGCCGGTCGCCTCGTCACGCCGGGCGAGCACGGCGTCGGCATCGACCAGCCCGGTGACCGCCTGGCTCGCTCCCGGTGAACGCCGTGCCGCCGCGATGAGATCGATCGGGCGGAGCATGGCCTTGCTCGGCACGCAGGCCCAGTACGAGCACTCACCACCCAGCAGTTCGGCTTCTACGACGGCGGCACTCAGCCCGCCCTGGACGACCCGCTCCACGACGTTCTCGCCGGCCGGTCCACCCCCGATGACGACGACGTCGACGACCCGCTCGGTATCCATCCGCGGCCTCCGGTTCGTGTGGCCCAACGGGCAGAGTCCACCACGTTGGCGACGGGCACGAACGTCGTGCCGCGTACGTTGGTTGGCAAGACCACCGACCACCGACTGAAACCATGGCCCGCGACATCGAACTCAGCCCGTCCGACGACGTCGACGTCGACCTGGACGCACCGGACGAGCACCAGCTCGCCGGAGGGGCGCGCCGGAGTCTGGCTCTGCTCTTGACCATCGCCGGCGCCACTGGCTGGCTCGCGGCGTTCGTCCTCGCGATCGAGCGCATCGCGCTGTTGAAGAACCCTGACTACGTCCCGACCTGCAGCTTCAACCCCGTGCTCAGCTGCGGTTCGGTCATGCAGACCTGGCAGGCGGAGGCGTTCGGATTCCCCAACCCGCTGATCGGGATCGCCGCATTCGCGGTCGTGACCACCGTTGGTGTTGTGCTGTTGACCGGAGCGACGCTGCCCCGGTGGTTCTGGCTCGGGCTGGAGACGGGGGCGCTGCTCGGCGTCGCCTTCGTGCACTGGCTGATCCACCAGAGCCTGTATTCGATCGATGCCCTCTGCCCGTACTGCATGGTCGTCTGGGCCGTGACGATCCCGATCTTCTGGTACCTGACCGTGCACAACCTGCAGGCGGGCCACCTCCCGGCATCGGAGAGCGTTCGTCGGTTCGCGGTCCGCAACCGGGGGTTGGTGCTCGCCGCGTGGTTGCTGCTGGTGGTCGGGTTGGTTCTCGTCCGCTTCTGGGGCTACTGGTCCTCGCTGGTCTGAGGATCCCGGACGAGCGCGGACTCGTGCGCTACCCTGGCCGGGTGCGAGGCCTGCTCCTCCTTACCGGGCCGCGCTGACCTCTAGCGGACGCGTCGTCGCGAGCGTCGCGTCAGCGTGGCGGACCCCTCCTGTGTGAGGGGTCGATCTGTTTCTCGGCGCCTTCCCGCCGAGATCCATCAACCAGCAGGGACACCACCCATGACCGAGACAGAGACGGACCGGCCACCCACCGAGGACGCCGGGCCGCCGTTTCGCTACTCGAGCGCCCTGGCCGCGCAGATCGAGCCGCGCTGGCAGGACACCTGGGAGGCCGAGGGAACGTTCCACACGCCTAACCCGGTCGGCCCGCTGGCCGGTGACGTCTCGGGCCGGGAGAAGTTCTTCCTGATGGATTTCTTCCCGTACCCGTCGGGTGAGGGACTGCACGTGGGGCACCCGCTCGGTTACATCGCCACGGATGTGCTCGGCCGGTTCAAGCGCATGTGCGGGTTCAACGTGCTCTACACGATGGGTTTCGACGCGTTCGGCCTCCCCGCTGAGCAGTACGCGGTGCAGACCGGTCAGCACCCCCGGCTCACCACCGAACGCAACATCGTGCGATTCCGCCAGCAACTTCGCCGGCTGGGCCTTGCGCACGACCGGCGCCGCAGCATCGAAACGATCGACCCTGACTACTACCGCTGGACCCAGTGGATATTCCTGCAGATCTTCAATTCGTGGTACGACGAGACCGCCGACGGAGGCCGCGGCAGGGCCCGGCCGCTCACCGAGCTGATCCAGAGCTTCGAGTCCGGCGAACGAGCGACACCCGACGGCCGGCCCTGGTCCGAGCTCGACGAGATCCAGCGGCGGCACATCGTCGACGCGCACCGGCTGGCTTACGTCTCAGAGGCACCGGTCAACTGGTGCCCGGCGCTGGGCACGGTGCTGGCCAACGAGGAGGTCACCTCCGAAGGCCGGAGCGAGCGGGGCAACTTTCCGGTGTTCAAGCGCAGCCTCCGCCAGTGGATGATGTGCATCACCGCCTACGCTGATCGGCTGGTCGACGATCTCGATCGGATCGAGTGGCCCGACAAGATCAAGATCATGCAGCGCAACTGGGTCGGCCGATCGACCGGCGCCACTATCCGGTTCCAGACCGATGCCGGTGACCTCGAGGTCTTCACGACTCGGCAGGACACGATCTTCGGTGCGACGTTCATGGTCGTCGCGCCGGAACATCCGCTGGTCGAGGCCTTGACAGCACCGGCCTGGCCGGCGGACACGCAGCCCGGGTGGACGGGCGGGAACGACAGCCCGGCCCAGGCAGTCACGGCCTACCGCGCCGGCGCCGCGTCGAAGACGGAGGTCGAGCGGCAGACGGAGGGCCGGGAGAAGACCGGGGTGTTCACCGGCTCGTTCGCGGTCAACCCCGCCACCGGGGGCCAGATCCCGGTGTTCGTCGCCGACTACGTGCTGATGGGTTACGGGACCGGCGCGATCATGGCCGTACCCGGCCAGGACGAGCGGGACTGGGAGTTCGCCGAGCGCTTCGGCCTGCCGATCGTGCGCACGGTCGCGCCACCGGACGGTTGGACCGGCAGGGGATACCTCGGCGAAGGGCCCGCAATCAACTCCGCCAATGACGAGATCTCGCTCGACGGGTTGTCCATCGCCGACGCGAAGGCAGCGATCAACGCCTGGCTCGAGGTCAAGAGCCTCGGCCATCGGACTGTGACGTACCGGTTGCGGGATTGGCTGTTCAGCCGCCAGCGTTACTGGGGCGAACCGTTCCCGATCGTTTACGACGAGCACGACTTGCCAGTGGCCGTGCCGGACTCGATGCTGCCGGTCGAGCTGCCCGACGTCCCGGACTACGCCCCCCGCACCTTCGCACCCGACGACACCGAGTCCGATCCCGAGCCACCGTTAGCCCGCGTGCCGGAATGGGTCGAGGTGGAGCTGGACCTGGGCGACGGGCCGCAGCGGTACCGGCGGGACACGAACACGATGCCCAACTGGGCGGGGTCGTGCTGGTACGAGCTGCGCTACATCGACCCGACGAACACCGAGCGGATCGTCGACCCGGTGAACGAGAAGTACTGGATGGGCCCACCGGAGCCGGGTGCAACCGGCGGCGTCGACTTCTACGTCGGCGGGGTCGAGCACGCTGTACTGCACCTGCTCTATGCGCGGTTCTGGCACAAGGTGCTCTTCGATCTCGGCCAGGTGTCCAGCGAAGAGCCCTTCTACCGGCTGTTCAACCAGGGATACATCCAGGCCTACGCATTCACCGACGAGCGGGGAGCGTACGTGCCCGCTGAGCGAGTCCTGGAGAAGGTCGAGGGCACCGAGACCAGTTACCTCTACGACGGCATCTCTGTCACGCGTGAGTACGGGAAGATGGGCAAGAGCCTGAAGAACGTGGTGTCGCCCGACGACATGTACGAGGCCTACGGAGCGGACACCCTGCGGGTCTACGAGATGTCGATGGGTCCGCTGGACCTGTCGCGGCCGTGGGAGACGCGAGCCGTCGTCGGCTCGCTGCGGTTCCTGCAGCGGCTCTGGCGGAACGTCGTGAGCGAGCAGACCGGGGAACCGATCGTGACCAACGACGCCGCCGGCGAGGAGACCCGTCAGCTGCTGCATCGAACGATCGACGCGGTGCGCACGGAAATGACTGCCCTGCGCTTCAACACCGCGATAGCCCGGCTGATCGAGCTGAACAACCACCTGACCAAGCTGGACAGCGTGCCCCGGGAAGTTGCCGAGACCCTGTTGCTGCTGGTCGCGCCCTTCGCACCGCACCTGGCCGAGGAGCTGTGGTCCCGACTGGGTCACGATCGGTCGCTCGCGCACGAGCCGTATCCGACGGCCGACCCGGCCCTGCTGGTGGAGGAGACCGTCACGTGCGTGGTCCAGGTGGACGGCAAGGTGCGAGATCGCCTGGCGGTTGCAGTGACCGTCGACGACGACACGCTGCAGGCGTTGGCGCTGGCCTCGCCAGCGGTGCAGCGGGTGCTCGGCGACAGAAGCGTTCGAAACGTTGTCGTTCGCGCACCAAGGCTGGTGAACGTCGTCTCCGGATGACCGCAACAGCACCGGGTAGCCTTCCCGGCCATGGGCCGGGACGTCGCGATCGTCACTGACTCCACCGCGTATCTCCCGGCGAGCACCGCGGCTGCCGCCGACATCGCGGTCGTGCCACTTCAGGTCGTTGTCGAAGGCCGTTCTCTTGACGAGGGAACGGCGTTCGGGCCGCGGGAGCTCACCGACGCGCTGCGGCGGCGCGTCCGAGTCAGCACGTCACGACCAAGTCCCCGGGCGTTCCTCGACACCTACGAGTCCGTCGTCGCGGCAGGTGCGTCGGCGATCGTGTCCGTGCACATCTCCGGCCAGCTATCCGGTACCGGTGATGCCGCCCGGCTGGCTGCCGAGGACGCGCCGGTGCCGGTCGAGGTCGTCGATTCCCGCCTGTTGGGGATGGGCCTCGGCTACGCGGTGTTGTCCTGTGCGGCAGCGGCGGACGCCGGCGACACCGTCGGCCAAGTCGCCGACGTCGCCCGACGGCGGGCGGACCGTACGGCAACGTTCTTCTACGTCGACACCCTGGAGTACCTCCGCCGCGGTGGGCGCATCGGTGCGGCACGGGCGCTGCTCGGCACCGCCCTCGCCGTCAAGCCCCTGTTGCACCTTCGAGGCGGGGAGATCCAGCCACTGGAAAAGGTCCGGACGTCCTCCCGGGCCGTCGCTCGGTTGGAGGAGTTGGCGCTGGAGCGAGCCGGCACCGGTCCGGTCGACGTCGCCGTGCATCACCTGGACAACGCCGAGCGGGCAGACGCGTTGGCACAGCGCCTGCAGGCACGGCTGCCGGCCATGGGGGAATTGGTGGTCTCGGAGGTGGGTGCTGTGATCGGCGCACACGTCGGGCCGGGACTGCTCGCGGTCGTCATCGCCCCCAGCTGAGCGGTCCGGCCAGCCAGCGACTTCTCCACAGCGGACTCGACAGTGCGCCTGTTTCCACAGCCGGGCACTGACGCTCGGCACGGTGGCGACCGCGCTGCCTAGCGTCGCGGGATGCGACAGCGTCGGCGTCCGCCCACCGATGAGCAGGTGCATGCCGCCCGGCTCCGCCTGGCGGGGCTCGCCCAGCCGCCCGGTTCGCCCGGAAAGAGAACCGGCTGGGTACCGCAGGTTCCGGCGGATCTGGCGGCCTCGCAAGAACCGCCGCCGGTTGACGGGTCGGCTGTCCTCGACCGGATGCCGATCCGGCTGCGAGCGGCGGTCGAGTCGCTTCCCGACGGCATTCGCGGCGGGCGACTGGGACTGGAGGGTGGTCACGCTGTCGTAGTCATCCTGCTGGTGCTGCTGGGCCTGGCTGTCGCAGCGTTGTTGCTAGGGCTCGGTCGACCGCAGGTCGAGCCGGTGGGATCGGCCGTTTCGGCGTCTGTCATCGCGACGGGAACGCCTGCCTCCGGTGTGGCCGAGCAGGACGACCCCAGCGACGCCGATCGAGGGCCAGCGCAGTTGGTCGTACACGTCGCCGGTCTGGTCCACACGCCGGGAGTCGTTCGCCTGGCCCCCGGCGCGCGGGTGCTCGACGCTGTCGAGGCGGCGGGCGGCCCGCACGACGGCGTCGACCTGACCGGCCTGAATTTGGCCCGGCTGGTCACCGACGGCGAGCAGGTGCTCGTGGGTGTCACACCGCCAGCAGGCGCCGCAACGACTCCTGGTTCCGGCGACGCCGAGTCGGCGTTGGTGAACCTCAACACCGCGACCGCTGAGCAGCTCGAGGCGCTGCCGGGGATCGGGCCGGCGCTGGCGGGACGCATTCTGGCCTGGCGTGACGACCACGGCCGGTTCGCGTCGGTGGACGAGCTCCAGGAGGTGTCGGGCATCGGCCCGGCCACGCTCGCCGAGCTCGCCGACCTGGTCACGGTATGAACGAGGCGGCCGCCGGGCGGCCGGATCTCCGCCTCGTCCCCGCCGCGATCGCCACGTGGGCGGGCGTCCTGGTCGGAGTGATGGTTTCGGGGTTGCTGCTCGCCGGTTTGTGCCTCCTCGTGACCGCAGGAGCGTTCGGGGTTGGCCGGCTCGTCACCGGACGGCCCGCTCGTCTCGCAGCCCTGGCTGCACTTGCCTGCCTGTTGGGCGGGACTCTTGCCGGCGCGGGACGCGCGGCGACCCTTCGGGCGGGACCCGTCGACGAGCTTGCCGAGGAACGCGCTGTGGTGCGAGTCGACGCGGTCGTGACCACCGACCCGCAGCCGCGGCCGGCCGAGGGCGGCCGGCCCGGGTATGTCATCGCCCACCTGCGCATCGAGGAAATTGCCGGCCGGGGGATCACGACGGCGACGAGGACGCCAGTGCTGTTGCTCTCTACCAACTCGGATTGGCTCGCGCTGAGGCCGGGTCAGCCGGTGTCGGTGGCCGGCCGGTTGGTCCCGGCAGAGCGGTCCGGTGACGTGGCGGCTCTGCTCCGGGTCCGTGATCCACCTGACGTCCAAGGACCACCGGGCCGGTTGAGCCGGCTCACCGAGCCACTGCGAGCTGGCTTGCGAGACGCCGTCGACGGTCTGGGCGAGGGCCCGCGCGGACTCGTTCCGGCGCTCGTCGTCGGGGACGAAAGCCGACTTCCACCAGCGGTACAGGCGGACATGGAGGCGACCGGTCTCACCCACCTCACCGCCGTCTCCGGCACCAACGTGACCATTCTGCTGGTCACCGTCCTCGGACTGGCCCGATGGACCCGCGTCCGCGGCTACGGCCTGCCGGTCATCGGCACGCTCACGATCATCGGCTTCGTGGTCCTGGCGCGCCCGGAGCCCAGCGTCCTGCGGGCAGCAGCCATGGGCGTGGTCGCCGTGGTGGGGCTGACGGTCGCTGGACGGCGGCGTGGACCACCAGCCCTGGCGATCGCTGTGCTCGTGCTGCTGCTGGTAGATCCGTGGCTGGCGCGCGACGCCGGGTTCGCCCTCTCGGTATTGGCGACGGGCGCGATCCTGGTCCTGGCACCGGCCTGGCGAGACGCGTTGCCCTGGCTACCTCGGCCGATGGCGGAGGCACTCGCCGTGCCGCTGGCCGCCCAGGTCGCCTGCGGGCCGGTCGTGGTGGCGATTGCGGGACAGGCGAGCCTGGTGTCGGTCCCCGCCAACCTGCTGGTTGCCCCCGTCGTCGCGCCGACGACCGTTCTCGGCGCCGCGGCTGCTGTGTTGGCGCCGGTCTGGCCGGCCGCGGCAGGCGCCGCAGGCTGGCTCGCGGGTCTGCCCGCATGGTGGATCGTCTTCGTGGCCCGACGCGGCGCCGACCTGCCTGGCGCCGTCGTCACCTGGCCCGGCGATGCCGGCGGGATCGCAGCCGCTGTGGTCCTTGCCGTCGCTACTGCCATCGGACTGCCGCGGCTGCTGCGCCGACCGTTGTGGTTCGGGGCAGCAACGGTTCTGTTGGGGATCGCCGTGCTGATGCGGCCGTCGGTGGCGGGTTGGCCGCCGGCCGATTGGCTGGTCGTCGCCTGCGACGTCGGGCAGGGGGATGCCTTGGCGTTGCGCGTGGGACCGGGCGAAGCCGTCGTGATCGACGCCGGCCCGGATCCACCGCTGGTCGACCATTGCCTGGATACGCTCGGCATCGAACGGGTGCCATTGCTCGTCCTCACGCACTACCACGCCGACCACGTCGTCGGCCTGCCCGGAGTGCTCGACGGCCGGCAGGTCGGCCGGGTCATGGTTTCTCCGCTGGACGAACCGGCCGACCGCGCCGATGAGGTGCGCACGTCGTTGGCTGAGGCGGGAATCCCCGTTTCGGTCGCACGGGTCGGTGACGAGTTCGCGGTCGGCGACGCTGCGCGTCTGCGCGTCATCTGGCCCAGGCGGATCGTCACCGACGGTTCAGCGCCGAACAATGCCAGCGTCGTCCTGGATGCCACGGTCGGCGGCATCCGGATACTGCTCGCCGGCGACGTCGAGCCGGAGGCGCAACGGGCGATTCTTGGTTCCGAGCCCGGCTTGCGCGCTGATGTGCTGAAAGTGCCGCACCATGGTTCCGCACACCAGCAGCCTCAATTGCTGACCGGCCTCGGCGCACGCGTCGCCTTGGTGAGCTCCGGAGTCGGCAACACCTATGGCCACCCAGCCGAGAACACCGTCGACGTGCTCGGCGAGTCGGGCATGCGGGTCCTGCGTACCGATACCGACGGCTCCATTGCCGTCGTACGCACCGACGGCGGCATCGGCGTGATGACCGGTGGCCCCAAGGCAGCGCAGTCGTCGCCGTAACGGTCGGTGCCGCGTGCGATCCTTGGGCCCGATGTCCACATCGGTCCCGCCTCCGCCGCCGGTGACACTCGTCGTCGGCCCGGAGACTCTGCTGTCCGAACGGGCCGTCGCTGCGGTGTGCGCGGCTGCTCGAGCGGTCGACGCCGAAGCCGACTGCTCCGAGACAATCGGCTCAGAGCTCACGTCCGCAGCCCTGATCGAGCACACCAGCCCGTCGCTGTTCGCGAGCAGGCGAGTCTTGGTCGTTCGCGCTGCCCATGACGTCGATGACCAGGCCGCCGCCGCGCTACTGCGGTATGGGACCGACCCCGCGCCGGACATTCACCTGGTACTCGTTCACCCTGGTGGGACCAAAGGCAGGCGGCTGCTCGACGACCTGCGCGCCGTCGGTGCCCAGGAGGTGGCCTGCCCGCGCATCACCCGGCCCGACGACCAGGTCGCGTTCGCGCGCTCCGAGGCCGCCCAAGCGGGCGGGCGGATGACCGAGGCTGCCGCGCGACGGCTGGTCGAGGCCGTTGGTGGCGACCTGCGTGGCCTCGCATCCGCCGCAGCGCAGCTGGTGGCCGATGCCGAGAGCGGCACGGTGGACGACGAGGTCGTCAACACCTATTTCGAGGGGCGAGCCGAGGTGAGGGGCTGGGTGGTCGCCGACCGGGCGGTCGAGGGCCGCACCGCCGACGCCCTCGAGCAGCTGCGTTGGGCGCTGGAAACGGGTACCGATCCCGTGCTGGTGACGGCCGCTCTCGCCACGGCGGTTCGCCTGCTGGCCCGGCTGGCCGGTGCCCCGCGTGGGGTTCGCGATGGCGACATTGCCCGTGACCTCGGCGTTCCGCCGTGGAAGGTGCGCATCCTGCGCGGCCAGCTGCGCGGATGGACACCGACCGGACTGGTCCGCGCGATCCGCGCGGTGGCGGCGGCCGATCTGGCGGTCAAGGGAGGCGGCAACGACCCGACCCTCGCGCTCACCACTGCCGTGCTGGAGATCGGCGCCGCGCGAGGCGCCGCGTGACACGGCTGTCGGACAGCAAGGCGTGGCGGACTAGAGCGTGGCGGCGCGCTTGGCGATCGCAGACTTCCGGTTCGCGGCCTGGTTCTTGTGGATGACGCCCTTGCCGGCCGCCTTGTCGAGCTTGCGACTGGCTTCGCGAGCCAGCGTCGTGGCCTGCTCGGCGTCACCGGCCTCGGCGGCGGCGTTGAATCGGCGGACAGAGGTCTTCAGCGAGGACTTGACCGCCTTGTTGCGCTGCCGGGCTTTCTCGTTGGTGAGGATGCGCTTTTTCTGGGACTTGATGTTCGCCACAAATGAGCCTTGTCTGAATCGTCGGAGTGGCTCAGGTTATCAGCGCTTCGAGAACCGAACCAAACCGCGCATCACGCCCAGCCGTGGCGTTCCCGCAGCCGG
The DNA here is from genome assembly GCA_963819885.1 of uncultured Actinomycetota bacterium. GTDB lineage: Bacteria > Actinomycetota > Actinomycetes > Jiangellales > Jiangellaceae > JACVRX01. The sequence continues at coordinate 63,737 of CAWFXV010000027.1, forward strand.
CCGACAACCCGGTCGAAGCGATTTCGGTCGAGGCTGGCTGCCTCGCGGCGCATGCCCTGCGGGTGCACGCGGAGTACGCGCCCGACGTCGACCCACGACGGCCGGCCTTCGCCGTCCCAGCCGCCAGCTCCAATGGCGATCCAGTCAGGTTGGTCGTCGTGGTTCTGGCTGGAGAGCCGAACAGCGAGCAGAGAGCCCCTGTCCTCTCGGGCAACTATCAAGACCGGACGGTCTTTGCCCCGGCCGTCTCCTTCTTCGTAAGGCACCCAGGTCCACACGATCTCGCCAGGGTCCGGATCTCCGTCGGTCTCGGGGTTGTACGACGTGATGACCCGGCCGATCTCATATGCCACGGTGGTCGCGTGCGGCCCGCTGCGGCCGGGCTCGAACTCGAGCATCGGCCCGGGTCGCTGTGGTCGGGCCGCGCGGACCAGCGTGCCGATGACGTCGCGGAGTCGGCCCACGCGACGCACGGTAGCCCGAGAACGCATCGTGGGCTGAACGCTGGCCGGTGTCAGCGGTGCGGTGCCATGATTCGCCCGTGGCCGACCCGCCGGAGCACCCTGGACGGGTTTTCGCTCGGGTCGACCAGTCCGAGCTCGCGTTTCAGTTGATGCGCTATCTCGAATCGGTCGCCGGCCTGCCAGAGGTCCGCTCCTGGCGGGCGCTTGCCCTCGACCTACTCGCCCCCAGCCCGGGTATGCGGGTTCTCGACGCGGGCTGCGGGCTGGGTGAGGTCGCCCGCGAGATGGCGGCCATGGTGCAACCGGGCGGCGAGGTCGCGGCCGTCGACCTGAGCCGGCAGATGATCGACGCTGCTCGGGCCCGACACGACGGGTCGGCGGTGACCTACGAGATCGCCGACGTCTCCAACCTGCCCTTCGCCACCGGCTCGTTCGACCGGTCGCGCTGCGAGCGGGTTCTCCAACATCTGCCCGATCCTGACGTCGCGATCGGTGAGCTGGTGCGGGTGACGGCAACAGACGGCATCGTGTGCGTCCTGGACACCGATTGGCAGTCGGCCGCGGTCGACGTCGAAGACCGCGATCTGGTCGCCACCGTCTTCGCCGTGATGGAGCAACTGTCTCCACAGCCCGACCTGGGTCGGTCATTGCGGCGGCGGCTGGTGCGAGCCGGCCTCATCGACGTCGAGGTCAGGCTCCATCCGTTCACCTACACCTCGGTCGCGGACGCCGCGAAGATCTACCCGCAGTTCGACGAGCAGATACCGCCGCAAGCCGGGATCATCCCCGCGGAACTTCGCGACCGGTGGTTCGCGGCGCTGCGCCGAGCCGATGCCGAAGGCACACTATGGATCTCGGTGCTGGGCTATGTCGCGGCAGGCACCGTCGCCGAAGCCGTCGCGTGATGCCGCGTGGAAGGATGGACGGCGTTCCCCGTCCACACCGCCGAGGAAGGCCGTGCCTGCGACCCCGAACCCCCCGGCACCCGCGACGACCCCGCCCGAGTTGATTCGCAACTTCTGCATCATCGCGCACATCGACCACGGCAAGTCCACGTTGGCAGACCGCATGCTGCAGCTCACCGGCGTCGTCGACGAGCGAACGATGCGCGCCCAGTACCTGGACCGGATGGACATCGAACGTGAGCGGGGCATCACGATCAAGAGCCAGGCGGTCAGGCTGCCGTTTTCGGCCCCTGACGGCCGCACCTATGTGCTCAACCTGATCGATACCCCCGGGCACGTCGACTTCAGTTATGAGGTCAGTCGCAGTCTGGCGGCCTGTGAAGGAGCGGTGCTGCTGGTCGACGCGGCCCAGGGAATCGAGGCGCAGACCCTGGCCAACCTCTACCTGGCGCTCGAGAACGACCTGCACGTCATTCCGGTCCTGAACAAGATCGACCTACCGGCCGCCCAACCGGATAAATACGCCGCGGAACTGGCCCACTTGATCGGGTGCGAGCCGGGCGACGTCCTGCAGGTCAGCGGCAAGACGGGGGAGGGCGTGGCCGCCCTGATGGACCAGATAGTCGCCGACCTGCCAGCGCCGGTCGGCAATCCCGACGCCCCAGCGCGGGCCATGATCTTCGACAGTGTCTACGACACCTACCGCGGGGTCATCACCTACATCCGGGTGATCGACGGGCACCTTTCGCCACGCGACCGGATCCTCATGCTCTCGACGAGGGCGACTCACGAGCTGCTCGAGATCGGGGTCATCTCGCCGGAGATGACGCCCAGCCCGGGTCTGGGTGTCGGTGAGGTCGGGTACCTCATCACCGGGGTCAAGGACGTCCGGCAGTCCAAGGTGGGCGACACGGTGACGACGACGGCGAGATCGGCGACGGACGCCCTGCCCGGATACCGCGAGCCGAAACCGATGGTCTTCTCCGGGCTCTACCCGCTCGACGGCTCGGACTACCCGGACCTGCGCGAGGCGTTGGACAGGCTGAAGCTGAACGACGCAGCCATGGTCTACGAGCCAGAGACATCCGGCGCACTTGGGTTCGGATTCCGCTGTGGATTCCTTGGCCTGCTGCACATGGAGATCGTGCGAGAACGGCTGGAACGCGAGTCCGGGCTCGACCTGATATCGACGGCGCCGAACGTCGTCTACACGGTGCTCATGGAAAGCGGCGATGAACAGATCGTCACGAACCCCAGCGAGTTTCCCACCGGCAAGGTGGAGTCCGTGTACGAGCCGGTGGTTCGCGCCACGATCCTCGCGCCGAGCGAATACGTCGGCACGATCATGGAGCTGTGCCAGGCGCGGCGGGGAGCGCTGCTCGGTTTGGACTATCTGTCCGAGGACCGGGTGGAGCTGCGGTACACGCTGCCGTTGGCCGAGATCGTCTTCGACTTCTTCGACGCGCTGAAGTCGCGCACGCGGGGCTACGCCAGCCTCGACTACGAGCCCACTGGTGAGCAGGAGGCGGAGCTGGTCAAGGTGGACATCCTGCTGCATGGCGAGACCGTCGACGCGTTCAGCGCCATCGTGCACAAGGACAAGGCATATGGTTACGGCGTTGCGATGGTCGCGAGGTTGCGCGAGCTGATCCCTCGTCAGCAGTTCGAAGTGCCGATCCAGGCTGCCGTCGGATCCCGGATCATCGCCCGGGAAACCATCCGGGCGATGCGCAAGGACGTCCTCGCCAAGTGTTATGGCGGTGACATCACCCGCAAGCGCAAGTTGCTCGAGCGGCAGAAGGAAGGCAAGAAGCGGATGAAGATGGTGGGCCGGGTCGAAGTGCCGCAGGAGGCCTTCATCGCCGCCCTCTCGTCCGGCTCCGAGGCCGGTCAGTCGGCGAAGCGCTAACTGCCGTGGGACCGGGACTCCCATCCGGCCCGTCGACGCAATACCGTTCGAGTAACGGGACCCTCATTGTTGCCGGTCCCGCATCTGGAGGAGACCGATGACCGACGTGGTGACCGATCCGGCCGAGGTCGTCAAGAACCGGCCGGCGTCCGTGGGGCGGATGTTCTTGGACCGAGTCGTTGCCACACCGACTCGGGAAGCGTTCCGGTACCCGCAGGGGGGTGGCTGGACTTCGTTGACCTGGGAGCAGACTCGCGACCGGGTCTGGGACATCGCGGCCGGTCTGCTCGCGCTCGGCGTCCGGGCCGAACAGCGCGTGGCGATTGCGTCCTCGACCCGGATCGAGTGGGTGCTCGCCGACCTCGCCATCATGTCCGCAGGGGCGGCGACGACCACCGTCTATCCGTCCACCACACCGGACGACGTCTCGTACATTCTGTCCGACTCGGGTTCGCGGGTGGTGTTCGCCGAGGACCAGACCCAGGTCGACAAGGTGCTCGAACACCGTGACGACCTGCCCGAGCTGATGGCCATCGTCGTCGTCGAGGGTTCCGGCGACGGCGACCTGGTGCTGACACTGGGCGAGCTCGAAGAGCGCGGCCGGCAACTGCTGGCCGAGCGTCCCACGGCAGTCGACGACGCCCTGGCCGCCGTCGGTCCGGAGGACCTTGCCACACTCATCTACACCTCCGGAACGACTGGGCGGCCCAAGGGTGTACGCCTGGTCCACGACAACTGGACCTATGAGGCTGCGGCCGTCGACGCGTTGGGGATCCTCACCCCTGACGACCTGCAGTACCTGTGGCTGCCGCTGTCGCACTCGTTCGGCAAGGTGCTCGAGGTGCTCCAGTTGCGCATCGGCTTCGCCACGGCGATCGATGGCAACCTCGACCACATCGTCGAGCACCTCGGCGTCGTGAAGCCGACGTTCATGGCCGGCGCGCCCCGCATCTTCGAGAAGGTCCGATCGCGGGTCATCACCGGTGTCGCGGCCGAGGGCGGAGTGAAGGCGAAGATCTTCGGGTGGGCGTTCGGCGTGGGGCACAAGGTCTCGCAGCTGCGCCAGCAGGGCCGGGAGCCCAGCGGCCTGCTCGCCCGCCAGCATGCCTTGGCCGACAAGCTGGTCTTCCACAAGATCAGGGATCGGCTCGGCGGGCGGGTGCGGTTCTTCGTCAGCGGTTCGGCCGCACTGTCCCGCGACGTCGCCGAGTGGTTCCACGCGGCCGGCATGACGATCCTCGAGGGCTACGGGCTCACCGAGACCAGCGCCGCGACAGCGGTGAACCTGCCCGACGACACGCGGTTCGGAACGGTCGGCCCACCGGCGCCGGGAACCGAGGTGAAGATCGGCGACGACGGCGAGCTGTTGCTGAAGGGACCCGGCGTCATGCGCGGGTACCACAACAACCCCGACCAGACGGCGGAAGTGTTCACCGATGACGGCTGGTTCCGCACCGGCGACATCGCCGCGCTCGACCGTGGCTACATCCGGATCACCGACCGCAAGAAGGACCTCATCAAGACCTCGGGCGGCAAATACGTCGCCCCGCAGAAGATCGAGGTCATCTTCAAGGCCGTGAGCCCCTATGCCAGCCAAATCGTCGTCCACGGCGACAGCCGTAACTACTGCACGGCACTGATCACGCTGGATGCCGACGCGATTACCACCTGGGCCGAGCACAACGACCTGGCGGGTAAGCCCTACGCGGAGCTGGTCGTCACACCGCAGGTGCACGAGCTGGTTCAGGGGCAGGTCGACGAGCTCAATGCCCGGCTGGAGCGCTGGGAGACGATCAAGAAGTTCGAGATCTTGCCGCGGGACCTGACCGTCGAGGACGGCGACTTGACTCCCAGCCTGAAGGTCAAGCGCAAGGCCGTGGAGAAGAAGTACGCCGACACCCTCGACCGCATGTACACAAACTGACCCTGGTGATGCCGTCGACACTTCCGGAGGGCGAGTCAGCGCCGCCCGACGGGGCGTTGCCAGAGTCGGCACTCACCGAGTTCGGTACCCGACCGTTCGGGGTCTATCTGCATGTGCCGTTCTGCACGACGCGCTGCGGCTATTGCGATTTCAACACCTATACGGCCACTGAGTTGGGCCCCGACCCCGGAGCATCACGTGACTCGTGGGCGGATGCCGCGATCGCCGAGCTCCGCCTCGCCCGTCGGGTGCTCGGAGACGCCGAGCTGCCCGTGGCCACGGTGTTCTTCGGCGGCGGAACACCCACCCTGCTGCGACCTCGAGATCTCGGTCGCGTCCTGCGCGCGGTCGACACCGAATTCGGGCTGGAACCGGGTGCGGAGATCACGACCGAGGCCAACCCGGAGTCCGTCGATGCCCGCTCGCTCGCACAGCTGCGCACGGTGGGCTTCACGCGGATCTCGCTGGGGATGCAAAGCGCCCTGTCACACGTCCTGGCGGTCCTCGATCGCGCCCACACGCCGGGCCGCCCGGTTGACGCGGTGGGAGAAGCCCACGACGCCGGCTTCGAGCACGTCAACCTCGACCTGATCTACGGAACCCCCGGGGAGAGCCTCTCCGACTGGCAGGCCAGCGTCGAGGCAGCGATCGCGGCCGGCCCGGACCACGTCAGCGCATATTCGCTGATCGTCGAGCCCGGCACCAGGCTGGCAGCCCGCATTCGCGGCGGCGAGCTGGCGATGCCCGACGAGGACGAGCAGGCCGAGAAGTATCTGCTGGCCGATGATCTGCTGACCGCCGCCGGGTTGGGATGGTACGAAATATCGAACTGGGCAGCCTCGCACAATGCCCGTTGTCGCCACAACGGGCTGTATTGGACCGGCGCGGATTGGTGGGGCGTCGGCCCGGGAGCGCACAGCCACATCGGTGGTGTCCGGTGGTGGAACGTCAAGCATCCGGCGGCGTGGGCCCGTCGACTCGCGGCAGGGCAGAGCCCGGCCCAGGCCAGGGAGGTTCTCGACTCCGGCGCCCGCCGGGTCGAACGCATCCTGTTGGAGACTCGGCTCGCGGATGGGCTCGACGTGACCGCACTGACCGAACCGGGCCGCGCAGTGACCGCCGACCTGGTGGCTGACGGGCTCCTCGAGCACGACCGGCTCGGCCGCGGGCGAATCGTGCTGACCCGACGAGGCCGCCTGTTGGCCGATGCCGTCGTACGCGATCTGGTCGCCTGAGCCCGCTACTTCACGAACCGGATCGTCAACGGGTAGCGGTACTGCTCACCTGAGCTCGCTCGGACCGCTCCGAGGATCACGGTCACCACATAGAGGATGCCCAGCGCGACGAGCAGCAGGATTCCTATTCCAACGATGATCAGAATCACACTGATCGCGATGTAGATGAGCACGGTCAGGTTGAAGTTGAGCGCCTCGACCGCGTGTTGCCGGACGAACTGGGAGCGGTCTCCGCGAACGAGCAAGATGATCAACGGTCCGAGGAACCCCAGCGCAATGTAGGCGGCGACGAACGCCGACAGATGCGCCCCCATGGCCCAGTTGCGATCCTCTGACGGGACCGCGGGCAGCGATGCCGATCTGTCCTCGGTCACTGTGAACTCCTGATCGAGAGGTCGAGTTTCACAGGCTAGCCTTCGACCGAGGTCGGCTCGCCATTCGGCTCGAGCCAGAGGGCACACGTAGACTTGGCACTCAGATTCACCGAGTGCCAATAGCCCGAGGGAGGTGCGCCCGGTGTCGCTCGACGACCGCAAACTCGAGGTGCTGCGCGCCATCGTCGAGGACTACGTCGCGACCCAGGAACCGGTCGGGTCCAAGGCACTGGTCGACCGCCATCACCTGGACGTCTCGCCGGCCACCATCCGCAACGACATGGCCGTGCTCGAGGAAGAGGGGTACATCGCCCAGCCACACACCAGTGCCGGCCGAATCCCCACCGACAAGGGTTATCGCCTCTTCGTCGACCGGCTGTCGACGGTGAAGCCGCTGTCACCGGCCGAGAAGCGTGCGATCCAGACGTTCCTCGACGGCGCCGTCGATCTCGACGACGTCGTCACCCGAACGGTCCGCCTGCTCGCACAACTCACTCGCCAGGTCGCCGTCGTTCAGTATCCGTCGCTGACCCGGTCGACAGTCCGGCACGTCGAGTTGGTGCCGCTGAGCACGAGTCGGGTACTACTGGTGCTCATCACCGACGCGGGCCGGGTCGAGCAACGCATCGTGGAGCTGCCGGGGGAGGCCGACGACGCGCTCTTCGGCGATCTCCGCGCGCGGTTGGGTCACGCGGTGGCCGGTCTGGACATGTCCGCGGTCGCCACGACGGTCGAGTCACTTCCGGAGTCGTTCTCGCCGGAGGACCGACACGTTGTCGCCGCAGTGGCTGCCACCTTGATCGAAGCGCTCGTGGACAAGCACGACGAGCGCCTCGCCGTCGCCGGCACTGCCAACCTGGCGCGATTCGGGCAGGGCTTCGAGACCGGTCTGGAGTCCCTGCTGGAGGCGCTGGAAGAGCACGTCGTCCTGCTCCGGCTGCTGGGGGAGGCGACCAGCCCGTCGACGCTCACCGTCCGGATCGGCCACGAGAACGCCCAATCGGGCTTGTCGGCCACGTCGATCATCACCACCGGATACGGCCCGGGAGAGCGGGCGCTGGCGAGCATGGGCGTCGTCGGTCCCACCCGGATGGATTACCCGGGAACAATCGCCGCGGTGGGAGCCGTTGCGCGATACGTCAGTCAAATCCTGGCCCGGAACAACTAGGGGAACTTGGACAGCGTGGTGCCTACAACCGACTACTACGAGGTGCTTGGCGTCTCGCGCGATGCGTCTACCGACGACATCAAGAGGGCGTATCGCCGGCTCGCGCGTCAGCTCCACCCCGACATCAATCCGGACCCGCACACACAAGAGCGGTTCAAGGAGGTCACGAACGCCTACGAGGTCCTAGCCGACGCTCGCAAGCGTGAGATGTACGACCTCGGCGCCGATCCGCTGGCCAGTGGCAACGGAGCGGGCGGCGGATTCGGGGCCGGCTTCTCCTTCACCGACATCATGGACGCCTTCTTCGGCGGCACAGCGACTACTCGCGGGCCACGCAGCCGGATCCGGCGCGGCCAGGACGCTCTTGTCCGCCTGGAGGTCGAGCTGGCCGAGGCGGCGTTCGGCGCGACCAAGGACCTTCAGGTCGACACGGCGATCGTGTGCGGGACCTGCCACGGCGCGGGGACGTCTCCTGGTACCCAAATGGTCACGTGTCACACCTGCTCCGGCCGAGGCGAGATCAGTCAGGTACAGCGATCGTTCCTCGGCCAGGTGATGACGACTCGACCATGCCCGCAGTGCCACGGCTTCGGCACCGTCAACCCGCGCCCGTGCGTCGAGTGCGCCGGCGATGGGCGGGTACGCACCCGCCGGAGCCTCACCATCAAGATTCCAGCGGGGGTCGACTCCGGCACCCGGATCCAGCTGGCCGGCGAGGGTGAGATCGGCCCGGGGGGTGGGCCGCCAGGTGACCTCTACGTCGAACTGGTCATGCGCCCGCATCCGGTATTCGACCGTAATGGCGACGACCTGCACTGCACGGTCGAGCTGCCGATGACGGCGGCCGCGCTGGGTACCACGATCGAGCTGGAAACTCTCGACGGCGCCGAGGCGATCGAGGTCAAGGCTGGAGCCCAGCCCGGCCAGACGCTGAAGATCCCGGCCCGCGGGGTACCCAAGCTGCGCGGCACGGGCCGAGGAGACCTGCTGGTGCACCTCGAGGTCAGTACGCCGACCCGGCTCGACTCCCGCCAGGAGGAGCTGCTGCGCGAGCTGGCCCAGCTGCGCAACGAGGAACATCCGCACGGGGCCGTGTCCTCCCAGGGCCAGAATCTGTTCACCCGCCTCCGCGACGCCTTCAAGTGAGGCCCTCGCCCACCGGAACGGGTCGGTGCGTGGTCCGGGCCGACCGGCGCGCTGGTCTACCGCACGCTGAAGTTCTTGGTGTCGCTCATCGGCCCGGGACCCTCCGCGCCACCGCTCAGGTCGGTTTCCATGACGACGACGGAGTAGACGCCCGGCTCGAGATCGACCTCGAACGCGAACTCGGAGAACGTGCTGGCATCGGAGGTGGTCGTGAAACTCTCCTCGACCAGGTTGCCCTCGTCGTCGAAGACCTGCCAGCTGAGATTGCCCTCAACAGCCAACGCCACGCCACTGATCGTCACTGTCCCGCCCACGACGGCCCCGTCCTGTGGGTTGTCGATCTGCACGTGCTGCCAGACGTTCACCAGCGGGGCCCGTCCGATCGGATCGGACAAGTCGAGCCGACCCCACATCTGGTTCGGCGGCTCGCCGTCGACCAGGATCTGCACCGGAAGCCGGCCGTTCTCGCCCGCCATACTCGCCGCGGCTGTCACGGTGTAGACGAGCTGCTGGACCGAGATCTCGGCGACGTCGTCCCGAACGCCGGTGTAGTCGGTATGACCGGTCAGGTTGACCTCGATCACATCGTTTCTCACCTCGACACCCAGCAGTTGGGTGTCGGCCTGCCAAAAGCTCATGTATTCCGGATCTTGTGCCGGTTCGGCGAGCATGGTGTTCACCGCGGCGGAAATCACCCCGTCCGGGGTCGGCCTGTTCTGGAATTCGCGGGCAAGCCGCCATCCTTGGGTCGTCTCGGTCACGTAGTAGACAGGCACGGCCGCATTGTCCGGCTGCGGATCCTCCGTCTCCGGCGGCGGCGGAGGAATCGTCTCGGTCGAGGTTGGTGGGCTGGCCGATTCGGTGACCGACGGTGTCGGGCTTTGTACCGTTGTTGGCGACGGCGACGAATCGGAACCGGTTGCCGTCGTGTCGTCGGACGACCCGCCGAGCCACCATGAGCTACCGACGATGACGGCGAGTGCAGTGACCGAGGCGGCGGCCATGCCGAGCACGACCGGTCGCCGCCACAGCGGTGGCCGGGAGGTACGCCGGCGGATGTTGGACAGTGCGTCGAGGCTGGGCAGGACATCGTCGGCCTGCTCGTGCAGCGCCCGGCGCAGGAGCTCCTCGTCGCGGCGGAACCGCTCGTCGTCGATGCTCATGCCCATTGCTCCAAACTCGCGCGTAGCGTGGCCATCCCCCGCGACGCGTGGCTCTTGACGGCTCCCCGGCTGATCTTCATCGCCTCCGCGATCTCGGCTTCGGAGAGGTCCGCGAAGTAGCGCAATACCAGCGCCTCACGCTGGCGAGTCGGCAGCTGGCGTAGTGCCTCCGTGACCGCAGTACCGGCGACCCCTCGCAGCGCCCCGGACTCCGCACTGGGCACGTCGATCGGCCGGTCGTCGGGATGCCGCGCGGCGACCGACCGTCGACGCTGGATCGATCGCGTGTTGTGGATGACCGACGTACGCAAATAAGCGGCCGCACTTCCGGGATCCCTCAACTTCCTCCACCGGCGGTGTAGAGAGACGAATGCATCCTGGACTGCCTCCTCGGCGACGGCCTGATCACGGAGCAGCAGCGTTGCCAGCCGGACCAGACCGCTGTAGTGGACCGTGAAGAGCTCGGTGACCATCCGGTCGGCTTCGCTGCTGAACGAGGCAGCCCCGGCCCCAATGCTCACCGCCCACTCCTCGTACCCGCTCGCCGGCGGAATCCCGCACGAGGCGGGTCCACCGACGGTGACAGGGCAGGCGACGGCCATGTCCCATGGACGCTCTGCCCCCCGCATCGGTTGACAACGTCACCGTAGATGCACCCTAGAGGCGTCGATGCGCCCGTACGATGCGGGGCGTGAACGACTCGCCGGACTGTCTGTTCTGCCGAATCGTCGCCGGTGAGGTGCCGGCCACAATCCTGCAGGCCTCCGACCGGGTCATCGCCTTTCGCGACGTCTCGCCGCAGGCACCGACCCACGTTCTGGTCATCCCTCGGGAGCATTATCCCGATGTCGGCGCACTGGCCGAGGCGGACCCGGAGACGCTGGCCGAACTGGTGCGCGAGGCCAGCGCCATCGCCGAGAACGATGATCTCGATGCCTTTCGGCTGGTCTTCAACACCGGTTCCGGGGCTGGTCAATCGGTCTTTCACGTGCACGGACACGTGCTTGGCGGCCGCGCGTTGAAGTGGCCACCAGGCTAACTCGCCGGATATCACCAGTAGCATTGACCACTTAACGCAGCCGAGACCGAAGGGCAGGCGCGAGCAGGCCGTCAGGCCGCCCATGGCCGAGACACAAGGGGCCTCCCAGCGGGCCCAGCACAAGATCATCGTCCCATCGAGCGTGCCGATGGTGAGCCTGCTCGGGTCCACCGACGAGTTACTGCGGGTCATCGAGGACTCCTACCCGAGCGTTGACATGCTGGTCCGTGGCAACGAGATCACCATGACCGGGGAATCCGACGACATCGCCGAGGCAGAACGCGCCCTGGACGAGCTGATCGCGGTCATCCGGACCGGACAAGGCCTCACCCCGGAGGCCGTCGAGCGCACAGTTGCGATGCTGCGGGCCCGAACTGCCGAGCGACCAGCCGATGTGCTGACGGCCAACATCCTGTCCAACCGTGGCCGCACCATCCGGGCCAAGACGCTGAACCAGAAGCGCTACGTCGATGCGATCGACCGGCACACGATCGTGTTCTCGATCGGACCGGCCGGGACCGGCAAGACCTACCTCGCCGTCGCGAAGGCCGTCCGGGCGCTGCAGGACAAGCAGGTCACGCGGATCGTGCTCACCCGCCCGGCGGTGGAGGCCGGGGAACGGCTGGGCTTTCTGCCGGGCACCCTGTCGGAGAAGATCGACCCTTATTTGCGGCCGCTTTACGACGCCCTGCACGACATGATGGATCCGGCGACGATTCCCCGGCTGATAACCGAAGGCACCATCGAGGTGGCACCGCTGGGGTACATGCGTGGCCGTACGCTCAATGACGCGTTCGTGATACTCGACGAAGCCCAGAACACCTCGCCCGAGCAGATGAAGATGTTCCTGACCCGGCTCGGCTTCGGGTCGAGGATGGTGGTCACCGGCGACGTGACCCAGATCGACCTGCCGGCCGGTACCCACAGCGGTCTCAAGATCGTCGAGGGCATTCTCGACGGCCTCGACGACGTCCACTTCAGCCGGCTGTCCAGTCATGACGTCGTCCGGCACCGGCTGGTGTCGGACATCGTCGACGCATACTCCCGCTTCGATGCCGAGCAGAGCGCGGGCCGACCCCCGGGGCGTGGCGGGCGCGAGGCGGGACGGGGTCGCCGTGGCTCCGGGGGACGATCGTGACCATCGAGGTCAACAACGAGACTGCCACCGACCTCAACGAGAAAGACCTCTCCGACCTGTGCCGATTCGTGCTCGACCGGATGCGGATTCACCCGCAGGCTGAGCTCGCCGTGCTGCTCGTCGACCCCGAGACCATGGCCCAACTGCACGTGCAGTGGATGGATGAGCCGGGGCCCACCGATGTCCTGGCGTTCCCGATGGACGAGCTGCGCCCGACACCTCCAGACGAGGATCCGGCGCCTGGACTGCTCGGCGACGTCGTGCTGTGCCCCGACGTCGCACAGGAGCAAGCCCGCCACGCTGGTCACTCAGTCCAGGACGAGCTGCGACTGCTCACTACTCACGGCATCCTGCACCTGCTCGGTTACGACCATGGCGACCCGGTTCAGGAGAAGGAGATGTTCGGGCTGCAGGGGCAACTGCTCGACGACTGGGCGGTCGGCAGGAGGAGCGGCCGGTAATGTCCGCAGCCGCCTGGATGCTGGTGGGTGCGGGCGTGCTGGTCGTCCTGGCCGGCGTGCTGGCCATGGCCGACGCCGCCCTGGCCGCGTTTTCCAGGGCGCGCGCCGACGGCCTCGTGACCGCTCGCCGGCGTGGAGCTCGGCGGCTTCGTCGTCTGGTGGAGGACCCGGCGCCGGCTCTCAATACCGCGTTGCTCTTGCGGCTCGCCGCCGAGATCAGCGCCGTGGTCCTGGTGGCGGTGGTCTGCCTCGACACGTTCACCACGGACTGGCAGGCCGTGCTGATCGCGGCCGGCTCGATGCTGGTCGTGTCGTTCGTCGTGATCGGCGTCGCACCTAGGACTGTGGGTCGACAACATGCCGAGGGCGTGGCGCTTGCCCTTGCGGGGCCCCTACTCACGATCACCCGTGTGCTCGGCCCCCTACCTCGACTGCTGATCTTGATCGGGAACGCGCTGACACCGGGCAAGGGCTTCCGGGAGGGCCCGTTCGCGACGGAGGCCGAACTCCGCGAGCTGGTCGACTTGGCCGAAGCCGGCCGGGTCATCGAGTCGGGCGAGCGGCAGATGATCCACTCGGTGTTCGAGCTCGGCGACACCATCGTCCGCGAGGTGATGGTGCCGCGCACCGACGTGGTGTTCATCGAGGCGAACAAGACGCTGCGCCATTTCCAGACATTGGCGCTCCGCAGTGGGTTCAGCCGGATCCCGGTGGTGGGCCAAGGCGGACTAGACGACATCGTCGGTATCGGGTACCTCAAGGATGTCGCTCGGCGGCTCTACGACAACCGCAATGCCGAATCGGTCGAGCGCATCGAGTCGGTCATGCGTCCGGCCTTCTACGTGCCCGACTCCAAGCCGGTCGACGACCTATTGCGGGAGATGCAGGCGCAACGCACCCACGTCGCAGTGGTCGTCGACGAATACGGTGGCACCGCTGGGCTAGTGACCATCGAAGACGTCCTCGAGGAGATCGTCGGTGAGATCTCCGACGAGTACGACACCGGTGAGGCGACCGTGCAGCGGCTCGAGGACGGCGCTGTCCGGGTCAGTTCGCGGTTGAACGTCGAAGACTTGGGCGAGCAGTTCGGGATCGAGCTCTCCGACGATGACGTCGACAGCGTCGGCGGGCTGATGGCGAAACACCTCGGCCGTGTTCCGATCCCCGGGGCCGAAGTCGAGATGGGCGGGCTCCGGCTGGTCGCCGAAGGTCCCGCCGGTCGGCGCAACCAGGTCGCGACGATTCTCGTCACCAGGATCGGCACGGCCGACGAGCCCGGCGAGAACCTGACCGCGGCGGTACCGGAGTCGAGCCTGACCGAGCGTCAGGAGCATGCGTGAGCGAGCTGGACTCGGAGGACGCGAAGCTCGTGTCGCTCGCCCGGGCCGCTCGCGCTCGGGTAAGAGCCGCCGAGGGCGCGGCGGTCCGCGACGCGGACGGGCGAACCTACGCTGCCGCGGCCGTGACGCTGCCGTCCCTGTCGCTGTCGGCGCTGGAAGCGGCCGTGGCAGCGGCCGTGTCGAGCGGCGCGCTCGGGCTGGAGGCAGTCGCCGTCGTGACGGCCGCGCCGGACGGCGAACCTGCCGGGCTGGCCGCGGTGCGCGACCTCGGCGGTCCGGCGACGCAGGTGCTCGTCGCCGGCGTCGACGGCCTCGTCCGCCGAACCTTCGACCTGCGCCCAACTCCGGCGAGTGGAGGGTTTCCCACGTCTCCCGGCGCGTAAGACGTGGGAAAGCCTCCAGTCGGCGAGGAATGATCATGGAGGATGTGGGTGTGGACGCCCTTGCAGATCGGCCGCACCGGTCCGGGTTCGCGTGTCTCGTCGGGCGACCCAACGCCGGCAAGTCCACCCTGGTCAACACCCTGGTAGGGGACAAGGTCGCGATCACCTCGAGCAAGCCACAGACGACCCGGCACGCGATCCGGGGCATCGTGCATCGGGTCGACGGCCAGCTCGTCCTGGTCGACACGCCGGGTCTGCACCGTCCCCAGACCCTGTTGGGCGAGCGGCTCAACGACATCGTGCGGACGACGTGGGGCGAGGTGGACGCGATCGGCCTCTGCCTCCCGGTCGACGAGCAGACGGGGCCGGGGGACCGGTTCATCGCCGCCGAACTTGGCCAGATCACCGGCACGCCAAAGCTCGCCCTAGTGACCAAGATCGACTTGGCGTCGTCGGATCAGGTCGCCGTTCGGCTCACCGAGGCCGCTGAACTCGGAAAAGAGGTCGGCCTCGACTGGGCTGAGATCGTGCCCGTGTCGGCGGTGACCCGGCAGAACGTCGACCTGCTGACCGACCTGCTGATCGCCCAGATGCCGGGCGGCCCGCCGCTCTACCCGGCAGGGGAGTTGACCGACGAGCCCGAGGAGACCCTGGTCGCAGAACTGGTCCGGGAGGCAGCCCTGGAAGGTGTGCGGGACGAGTTGCCGCACTCGATCGCCGTCGTGGTCCAGGAGATGATCCCGCGGACCGACCGACCGGCCGATCGCCCGCTCCTCGACGTTCACGTCAACCTCTATGTCGAGCGGGAGAGCCAGAAGTCGATCGTGATCGGCCGTGGCGGAGCGCGACTGCGCGATGTCGGGACTCGGTCTCGGCGCCAGATCGAGCGACTGCTCGGCACGCCGGTCCATTTGGACCTCCAGGTCAAGGTCGCCAAGGACTGGCAGCGTGATCCCAAGCAACTGCGCAGACTGGGGTTCTGACGAGCGATCCACAGCCGACTTCTGCTGCGTCCTTGGAGCAGTTTCAACGCGAAGCGGCCAGTGAGCGAGCGACGCGGCTCAGTTGTTCATTCAGAATGGGCGAGGGCTCTGTGCCGGTGCGGTGCCTGAGGGCGCGAGCTTCGGCGAGGTGCGCGGCAGCGCGCTGACGGTCGCCTCGATCGTGGTCGAGCACGGCCATCGCCTCGAGCGCGGCTGCTGTGCCACCCAGGTGGCGCAGGCGTCGACACACGTCGATGGCCTGGTGCAGCAGTGCTTCTGCCCGTTCATACTCGCCGGCCAACACGGCCAGATTGGCCGCCAGAACGCTGGCGGAGGCGAGTCCTTCCTGATAGCCAATGCTGAGGTATGCGGCGAGGCTTCGCGTTACCAATGCGGCCGCGTCCTCGGTGCGGCCCGCGGCGAGCTCGGCGTGGGCACGGTAATCGAGGGCACTCCCCAAAACCATCGGTTCGGCCACCGTTTCAGCCAGGATCTCGGCGTCGTTGAGCATGACCTGGCCGGCTTCGTGGTCTCCGGCCGCGTGGGCGGACCGTCCAGCCAGTGCCGTGATGAGGGCGAGGGTCCATGGCTTGTTCGACCTGATTGCATGCTCTCGGGCGGCCCTGTGCTGTACGTCGGCGGCGGTGTAGTCGCCCTGTGCCCAGGCAGCCATGCCGAGCAGGTTGTGTGCAAGGGCGACCAGTTCCTCGTCATGAATGGCCTGGGCGGCGTCGAGTTGATGGCGCGCTGCGTCGACGGCGACGGCAGTGTCTCCCTGGGCGAGCGCCGAGGATGCCAACACCCTCTGGAGGCGAGCGCGAACGCGAGCGTCGGTCTCGAAGCTGAGCGCCGATGTGGTCCAGGACCGGAGCTCGGTGAGGTGCCCATCAAGAAACCACGGCCAATAGAGATCGGCGACGAGCCGACCTGCCGATGCCGAGCGTTCGGCAACGGCATAGGCCGCGGCAGCGCGCAGGTCGTCCGCGCATGCCCTCGCAACTGCCGCCGATGCTGTCGCCTCGACGGTCCGGATCCGATCGTCGAGCCGAGCCGCAAGTTCCACGTGGTGCTCGAGGTGACGGTCGCGTGCCCGTTTGCGAATCGTCGTTGTGGCCTGCTCCTGGGCGAACTGCCGCACCGGGTCGAGGAGGCGGTATTGGGCTTGTCCGGCCAGGTCACGGTCTCGGGCGAGCAGCGATCGCGCAAGCAGGTGTTCTACTGCTCGCGGCGCTTCGACCCCGACCACGGCGCGCGCCGCGTCGCGGTCGAAGGGCCCCACGAACACGGACAGTGCCGCGAATGCCTCTCGGTCGCTCCCATCGAGGAGTTCATGGCTCCACGCGATGACAGCCCGCAGGCTGCGGTGCCTGGGCTCACCCGCTCGCACCTCACCCGCGAGCAGCTCGAGCGGATCGTCCATGCCTTTGGCAAGCTGCGCCAGCGACAGGGAGGCGGTCCTCGCGGCTGCCAGCTCGAGTGCAAGCGGAAGGCCATCCAGCTTGCGGACAATGGTCCGAATCTCGTCGTTGTCGACGTCTGCTATCGGGTCCACCGCCCGGGCGCGTGCCATGAACAGCTCCGCGCCCGCAGCCTCATTGAGCCCGCCAAGACGGATGACGTGCTCGCCAGGCACTGTCAACGGCTCGCGGGTGGTCGTCAGGATCCGCAGGTCGGGACACTGCGCGAGCAGGGCGGCGGCGAGTTCGGCCACGCCCTCGACGACGCGCTCACAGGTGTCGAGGACAAGCAGTCCTTGGTTCCGGGAAAGGTAGTCGCAGAGGTGGTCGGTCTCGTGCCCGGCGGAATCGGCCAGCTGGAGGGCCCGAGCGACAGCGGTAGCGACGTCTGAATGGTGCGAAACCGGGGCGAGATCCACGAACCACACCGTCCCGGCAGGGGAGCGGGTCGCTGCGGCGACCTCGACGGCGAGCCTGGTCTTGCCAACTCCTCCGGGTCCGGCGATCGTCACGAGTCGGGCAGCCATCAGCGAGTGCCGCAGTGTGGCAAGTTCCTGCTCACGACCAATCAACGGATTCACTGGCAGCGGCGGTGTTGCTGCGGGAAGGTGGGGTGCCGGTACCAGCGTGGGGTCCTGCGCCAACACGGCTGCCAGCACCGCACGCAGCTCGGGTCCGGGCTCAATCCCGACCTCGTCGACGAGGTAACCGCGAGCCTGCGCGTACGCCTCGAGCGCTTCCACCTGCCGACCATTGGCGTACAGCGCCTTGACCAGCAACACTCGCAGCCGCTCCCGCAGCGGGTGTTCCTCGACCAGCGCACTAAGTTCAGCAATCACCGCCGACGCCAGGCCCGCGTCGAGATCCTGGGTCAAGCGGAACTCCAACGCCGCCAGCCGTTCCTCCTCCAGCCGGACTGCTATGGCCCGCGCCCAGGGCTGCTCGGCCCACTCGGCCAGGGCCGGTCCGTGCCACATTGCCAAGGCCTCGCGGTAGCGCCCTGCCCGCGCCAGATCCTCGAAGCGGTCCGCGTCGACCGAGCCCCTCGGGACGTCGAGCCGGTAACCCCCGGTGACCGTCACGACAACCCGGGCGCCAAGCCGCCGACGCAGATCACGCACATAGCCCTGAACCAAGTTGGCAGCCGACCGCGGCGGCTGATCGCCCCACAGGGCGTCCACGATCCGGTCCGTGCTCACGCGTTGACCACGGTTCACCAACAGCACCGCTAACACACTGCGCACCTTGGGTGCAGACAACGGGACCTCGGCGCCGTCGCCGTCGAGCACTCGTAGGGGGCCGAGTAGCTCGTACTCCACTCCCGAAGGGTACGAACGCCACGGCTCCAGCGGGACTCCAGGGCGGCTCCAGAATCGGCGGCCAGGCTAGTGCGCAAACGCTCCTAGGGAGGATTCATGGTCATCCACATCGTCCGATTCCGGTCGGCACTCCCGGACCCGCGCATCGCGGAGCTCTTCAAGGCCCGCGCACCCGAGTATCTCGCCGTTCCCGGGCTGCTTCAGAAGTACTACCTGCGGTTCCGCAGCGGCGAGCACGGCGGCATCTACGTCTGGGATCACGCCGCGTCGATGGAGCAGTTCATCGCCGGCGAACTGGCCCGTTCGATCTGCGACGTCTATCGGGTGGAGGAGTCGGTACGTGACGTCGCAGACGTCGTCCTGACCCTGCGCGGCGGGGACGGCCACTTGACGCGACGTGTGGCGGCAGCACGTGACAGGTCGTCCGGCGCGCTCCGGCGCACGTCGCCATCGTGATCAGCAAAAGGGGTGCCTTCACGTGAACCAGTCGGGGAGAGGAGGGCTCGGAGCAAGCGAGGAAAAGTCGCCGCGATCGCGAATCTCGCCAGCGGCGGCGGCCAGCGCGTTGACCGCGACCCACGTCAGGCTGCCGCCGACGCTGACGCGCCGTGCGCCCGCTTCGACGATCTCCGCCAGGGACAGTTCCTGTCGCGCGAGCACGTTCACAGGTCTCGAGACGGCTTCGCAGACTGCGCGGATCTCGATCGGGCTTCGTAAGCCGGGCGCATATAGAACGTCGGCGCCGGCCGCTTCGAATGCCTGCAGGCGCACGATCGTGTCGTCGAGATCGGGGTTGCCGCGGATGTGGTTCTCGGCGCGAGCGGTCAGCATGAATGGGAAGGCCAGTCGGTGCGCTGTTTCGGCGGCGGCAGCGACGCGCTCGGCGGCGTGGCTGCGCTCGTAGAGCCATCCTCCGGGGTCGTAGTCCTCGATCGAGGCGCCGACCGCCCCAGCATCAGCGACGCGGGTGATGGCCAGCGCTGCGCTCGCGGGCTCGGCGCCGTAGCCGTTCTCGAGATCGACCGAGACGGGAAGGTCGGTCGCCCCGTCGAGCATCGCCGCATGCGCGACCACCTCGTCGAGGGTCACGTTGCTGTCCAGCCGCCCGAGCGTGAATGCGAAGCCGGAACTCGTGCTCGCGAGCGCCTTGAAGCCCAATGCGGCGAGGACGCGGGCGGAGCCTGCGTCCCACGGGTTCGGGATCACGAACGGCTCGCCGCCATGGAGCGCCTGGAAGGCCACTGCCTTCTGCTCCTGCTCAGTCATCGACAACGCGGAACACGACCTTGCCACGCTTGCCCCCTGCCATGACGCGCTCGAACGCCGCAGGCGCCTCGGAGAGTCGAAACACCGAGTCGATCGCGGGACGCAGAGTCCCTTCATCGACGAGGCGTGCGATCTCGACAAGCTGCTCCCGGTCCGGCTCGACGACGAAGTAGGTGGCATGGATCGGTGCCATGGTGGGCGGAGCCTCTTCTGCCACGGAGACGAGCCGCCCGCCCGGCCGCACCATCGCTTGGGAGCGCAAGAGCAGCTCGCCGCCGACGGTATCGAAGACGAGATCGACCGGGGCGATGGCCTCCTCGAGGCGAGCGTCCCTTCCGTCGAACACCTGGTGCGCGCCGAACGCGCGCGCGGCGTCCAAGCTCTCGGGGGACGCGGTGCCGATCACGCGGGCGCCGCGCCAGCGCGCAAGCTGCGTCGCGAAATGCCCGACACCGCCCGCTGCGCCGTGGATCAGCACCCGCTCCCCCTCCTCGAGCCGTCCGTGATCGAAGAGTCCCTGCCAGGCGCTGAGCGCGGCGAGGGGGATCGCTGCGCTTGCGACGTGGTCGAGCGTGGACGGCTTGGGCGCGAGCAGGCTCGCCGGCACGGCGGCGTACGAGGCCGCGGCGCTGTCTCGATCGAAGCCGGTCAGCGCATAGACCGCCTCGCCGACAGCGACGGTCGCGACGTCGCCAGCGACGGCCGCCACGATCCCGGAAAGCTCGTACGAGGGCACGGCGGGAAGGCGGTCAACCGGCCACTCGAGCTCGTCGCGAGTAACCGCAGCTGCGTGCACCTCGATAAGCGCCTCGCCCCCGTGCACGCGCGGCGTCTCGACCTGCTCGTAGCGCAACCCGTCGACGCGGGCGGAATGCAGCCGAACCGCATCCATCGTCCCGGGAATTGCCCTAGCCACTGTCGACTCCTTCCCCTGGAGAGATTCTCCTTCAACTGCCGGGATTCCAGGACTCAACGTCCCGGGACACTAGATCCCGCCGAGCACGAGGCAAACATGATCCACAGGACGCCCGACTACGAGTTTCGTTGCCCCGCTGATCTCGGATGATGAGAACGATCATCCAGCCAGCGAGCGGCCCGGACCAGGTTCCACTACGCTCACGACTCGTGCGTCAGGTCGGACTCCTTCTTATCCGCCGCGGCGGGGCCAGCTAGGCCGGCTCCCTCGCCGCGGAGATGCGCGCTGCCGGTCGCGCCAGGCGAGTCCCGCGAGGAGAGCCAGCACAATGAGTGAGGCAGCAGTACCCCGGTCAGCCGTGCGCAGTTGGCCGCCCGCCCAGCAGCCGTCGGGCATGTCGATGCACCGGTACCGGCCCTTCCATGAGCAGATCGTCGTCGACCTGCAAGATCGCAC
Organism: uncultured Actinomycetota bacterium; assembly: GCA_963819885.1. GTDB lineage: Bacteria > Actinomycetota > Actinomycetes > Jiangellales > Jiangellaceae > JACVRX01. Next base: position 84,783 of record CAWFXV010000027.1, read on the forward strand.
CTGGCCGACGCGTCGCATTGAGGTCGCCCCGCAATGGTGCGCGGTGGATCTCCGCGATGGCAACCAGGCGCTGATCGACCCGATGAGCCCGGAGCGCAAGAAGCGCATGTTCGACCTGCTGGTAGCGATGGGCTACAAGCAGATCGAGGTCGGCTTCCCGTCGGCGTCCCGGACTGATTTCGACTTCGTGCGCCAGCTCATCGAGGGCGACCAGATCCCCGACGACGTCGTCATCCAGGTGCTGACCCAGTGCCGTGAGCCGCTGATCGAACGGACCTTCGAGTCCATTCGCGGAGCTCGCGCAGCGGTCCTGCACTTCTACAACTCGACGTCCATACTGCAGCGCCGGGTCGTGTTCGGGTTGGACCGGGACGGGATCGCCGACATCGCCACCAGCGCCGCACGGGTCGCTCAGAAGTACGCAGAGAAGATCACCCCGGACACCGAGATCTACTGGGAGTACTCGCCGGAGTCCTACACCGGCACGGAGCTGGAATTCGCGCTGGACGTCTGCGCCGGCGTCATCGACGTCGTGGACCCGACGCCGGACCGCAAGATGATCGTGAACCTGCCGGCCACTGTAGAGATGGCGACACCCAACGTGTATGCCGACTCGATCGAGTGGATGCACCGCCACCTCCCGCGGCGGGACTCCTTGGTGCTGTCGCTGCATCCACACAACGACCGCGGGACAGCGGTGGCTGCAGCCGAGTTGGGCGTCCTGGCCGGCGCTGACCGAGTCGAGGGCTGTCTGTTCGGCAATGGCGAGCGCACCGGCAACGTCTGCCTGGTGACCCTCGGCCTGAACCTGTTCAGCCAGGGCATCGACCCGCAGATCGACTTCTCCGGCATCGACGAAATCCGCCGCACCGTCGAGTACTGCAACCAACTGCCGGTCGGAGAGCGGCACCCATACGGAGGCGACCTGGTCTTCACGGCGTTCTCGGGCAGCCATCAGGATGCGATCAAGAAAGGCTTCGAGGCGCTGGAAAATGACGCCAAGAAAGCCGGGATGGCCATCGAGGACGCCGGCTGGGAGGTCCCGTACCTGCCCATCGACCCCATGGACATCGGCCGCTCGTACGAGGCGGTGATCCGGGTGAACTCGCAGTCCGGCAAGGGCGGCGTGGCCTACATCATGAAGGCCGAACACCACATGGACCTGCCGCGTCGGCTGCAGATCGAGTTCTCCGGCGTGATCCAGTCGGTCACCGACGGCGAGGGCGGTGAGATCGAGCCGGCCCGGATGGGGGAGATGTTCCGCGCCGAGTACCTCGATCGGACGGCGCCGCTGGCGTTGAACTCGGTACACACCTCGTCGGCGGCCGGCGCCAGGGACGCGCTCGAGGTCGGCGTGTACGTCGACGGCGGGCATCGTGTCCTCCGTGGCTCCGGCAACGGCCCGATCGACGCGTTCGTCAACGCGCTGGGCACGGTCGGCTACGAGGCGCGAGTTCTGGACTATGCCGAGCACGCCATGTCGTCCGGAACCGACGCCAGCGCAGCCGCCTATGTCGAGTGCTCAGTCGGCGGCCAGGTGTTCTGGGGCGTCGGAATCGACTCGAACATCCTGACTGCGTCGCTCAGGGCGGTCGTGAGCGCGGTCAACCGGGCTGCCGGGCGACCGAGAGAACCGACGCACCCGCCGATCCTCGGTCATGAGCATGAGAGCCCTGTGATCGAGCTATGGAACCGCGCGCCAAACGCATTCGGGTAGGGACGGCTGAGGCTGTGGCAGCTCACTGGGCCGGTGTGAAGTCGAGAAAGGTGTCCGGCTCGGGGTCTTTTGCGTGAGCCGACAGGCCCGGTGGGGCGGGCTTCGGTCGACGTGGTTCCCGCACACCGGCGCCGCCGGCACCCGGGGAGTGCCCGCCGGGTTGGTCGCCGAACGGGTTCTCGCCGGAGAGGTCGGTGAGATCGTCGGGCGCGGTCGTGCGAGCACCCCAGGGGATCCGATGCCCCCGACGACGTCGCCTGGCCATGCGACCAGTGGACGCTCGGGTTCGCCGAGGGTCAAGTCTGAGCGTGTCGTTGTTCGCCCGGAGCGCAACAATGGCCCTGTGCGGAGACCTGGCTATGAACCGGGGCCGACGTGAGCGGGCTGGCCGCGCTACTGGCCGGTCGGCGACCCCCCGGCGTCTACGTGTGGAAGTCGAACGCGGCGGGTGCAGACGTCGCGCATGCGGCACAGAAAGCGCGGTGGACTCCATTCGTCGTGGACGGGCGAAGTGCCGCGACCAAGGGCGCGTTTCTCGACACAGTCGCGACAGCGTGCGCATTCCCGACCTGGTTCGGTCATGACTGGGGGGCCCTCTCCGACTGCCTCGCCGACCTGTCCTGGGCACCGGCCGACCGCGGCTACCTAGTGGTCTACGACGGTTGGGGCATGCTCGCCTGGACCGAACCGCAGAGCTGGCACTCGCTCCGGTCGGTGTTCCACGAAGCGTGCGCCAAGTGGGCGGGGACGCCCACCCCCATGGCCGTTCTGCTTCGCGGACCCGGCCCTGCCGACGACTTGCCTGAACTCAGCTGACTGCCGAGGTCAGCGGGCCAACCCTCGTCCCGAGCTCGCGATCGGCGAACTCCCAGAACGCCACCGCTCGCCGACCAACGGACGGGCCAACGGGGGTTTCGTCGGGCTCGAATCCGCACTGCAGAAACGCCCCGACGGGGCCGGGGCCGGTCGTCAGCTTTCCGGCGACGCGCTTGCCCTCTGCCGCCCGGTGCCAAGTCCCGTCGGTGAATCCGAGCGGCACGTCGATCTGGGAATCCGTCGCCGCTTCGTTGACGACTCGCCAGGTGCCGCCGAAGCGGTGGCCGTCCGCGGACGCCAACAGATCGGCCTCGAACTCGCGTGGGTCATAGTCGAGTTCGACGCCGCCGACGAGGGCGTCCAGGAGCAATTGGACGGGCAGGTCGGGAAGCCCGCGTGCCACCACGCTGAGCCCGGCGCCGAGTCGTGGGTTGAGTTCCGTAGGGAGAAAACGCTGCCCGTCGACCACACCGTCGATAGTGAACGCTCCCCGAAATCCGACCTCTTGCTGCAACGCTGCCCCGACAGCGCGAGCGACCCCCCGCATCCGGCTGCGTACTGCTGCCGGCGGGTCGTAGAACGTCGCGCATCCGGCGTAGAAGAACCTGCCCTCGCCCGCGTCGAGGTCCCGTCGCAACGTCACCATCTCCACGGGCCGCAAGGCTGCGACGTGGTCAGGGAAGACGATCCCGTGGATGCTGCACGGCACACCGTCGAGGAAGGGCATGACTCGTACTCGGTCGCAGTGCGCGACGAAGTATTGCGCTGCCTGCTCTGCGTCCACTGGCGTGAGAACCCAGCGAACGTATTCAGCGCCGCCGTTGAAGCCCTCTTTGGTGTCGCCGGACCAAACCGAGCCGTCGGTTCCACCGAGCCGAGCGGCAGCGTCCAGCAGGTCTGAACGCTCGGCTGGCACGACGGTCGAGGGGGCGTGCTCTACCCCGATCCGATCCCATAGCGCGTCGACTCCGGTCTTGTCCTCCAGCGCTACCCACTCCGGACGCCGGTAGGCGAGAAAGGGGCGGTCGTCGATCTCCGCCGCGGTGCCGAGGAAATCACCCAGGACAACCGCCTCCCGGCGCGGGTCGAAGCGGCGAACGGCGTCGACGACTTCGGCAGGAGGAGTGTGAAGTCGAGCCAGACCGATGCGGATCCTGGCCATCGTCGAGTCGGTCTCCGGAGCGGGCAACGCCACCACCGTGGCCTCGGCCGGGTCGGGGAGCGGACCGGCGCCCAGCCCTTGGGTGCCGACGACCAGCACGTCGGTCGCGCCGAGGCTGCGCACCAGCGGCACCGTCGGCGTCCAGCCGACCACGATGCCGCCGGCCAGGATCACGCGCCGTCCCTCGAACAACGGGCGCAGTAACTCCCGGTAGCCAGCCTCGTCCACCTGCCCCACCGTACGACCGGCGTTGTCACCCCGGCAGCCGAGAATTCGTCGCATGAGCCTTGGGTGCATCAGCTGGGACTGGATCGACGCCCAGCTCCGAGCGGCACCGATCAGCACCAAATGAGCGAACATCGAGGCCGTGGCGTACGCCGGCGATCGGCGGCCGGGGAGACAATGCTCGGGTGAGTCTCTACCGGGACGAGGGCGTGGTGCTGCGCACTCAGAAACTGGGGGAGGCCGACCGCATCGTCACATTGCTCACCCGCGAGCACGGCCGGGTGCGCGCGGTCGCGAAGGGCGTACGCCGCACGACCAGCCGGTTCGGGGCCCGGTTGGAGCCGTTCATGCAGGCCGACCTCCAACTAGCGACCGGCCGCTCGCTGGACGTCGTCACCCAGGCCGAGACCATCGCGCCGTTCGGGCTGATGATCGCCGGCAACTACGCCCGCTACACGGTGGCGACGGTGATCCTCGAGACGGCCGAGCGGTTGGCGGCAGAGGAGCGGGAGCCGGCACTGCAGCACTATCTCCTGCTGGTCGGTGCGCTGCGCTCGATCGCGGAGCAGGCGCACGAGCCGGGGCTGGTTCTCGATGCGTATCTACTGCGCGGGCTGGCCGTGGCCGGGTTCGCGCCGAGCTTCGCTGACTGCGCCCGGTGTGGCATCACCGGTCCGCATCGCTTCTTCTCGGTTCCCGCCGGCGGCATGGTCTGTGACGGGTGCCGGCCGGCGGGCACGGTTGCACCCAAGGCGGCGACGGTTGCCCTGCTCGCCGCGCTGCTCACGGGGGATTGGACGGTCGCGGACGGCAGCGGTCTGCCGACCCGCCGGGAGGCCAGCGGAATCGTGGCGGCCTTCCTGCAGTGGCATCTGGAGCGCGGGTTGCGTTCCCTGCCACTGGTGGAGCGGGTGTGAGCAGGACCTTCGTCCCGCCGACGCCGCACGCGTCCGGTGTTCGACCTCCCGATCTCCCTGCCGACCTGGTTCCGCGGCACGTGGCCGTCGTCATGGACGGCAACGGACGGTGGGCGCGGCAGCGCGGGCTGCCCCGAACCAAAGGTCACGAGGCTGGCGAGGCAGCGCTGCTCGATGTGATCCACGGGGCCGTGGAGATAGGAGTCCGATGCCTGTCCGCATATGCGTTCTCCACCGAGAACTGGAAGCGCTCACCGGACGAGGTGCGATTCCTGATGGGCTTCAACCGGGCGGTCATCCATCGCCGCCGGGACGAGCTCGACGCCCTCGGCGTCCGGGTGCGGTGGGCCGGTCGACGGCAGCGGCTGTGGAAGAGCGTGATCGACGAGCTCGAGGACGCCGAGCATCGCACGCGCCACAACGATGTGCTGACGCTGCAGTTCTGCGTCAACTACGGCGGGCGGTCCGAGATCGCTGACGCGGCGGCAGCGCTTGCGGCCGATGTGGCTGCCGGACGGGCGCGTCCGACGAAGGTCAACGAGCGCACCCTCGCGCGTTACCTGTACAACCCCGACCTTCCCGAGGTCGACCTGTTCGTGCGCTCCTCTGGCGAGCAACGGACCTCGAACTTCTTGCCCTGGCAGGCGGCCTATGCCGAGCTGGTCTTTCTCGACACACTCTGGCCCGACTTCGACCGGCGTGATCTCTGGCGCGCCGTCGAGGCGTATGCGAGGCGGGACCGTCGCTATGGCGGCGCACAGTGACAACGACCCGGGTGGTGCGGTGGCGGGATTGGACAGGTGCCGGCATCGAACACCTCGTCCTCAGCGAGGACGACGACGGGATCGTCGCCGAGTCCGCGCTGCTCGGCACCACGGAGTCCGGCACTGTGTTCGCGGTGCGCTACCGGATCGGCTGCGATGCCGCCTGGCGAGTCCGGGAGCTCGGGATCTCCCCAGTGGGTGATGCCCGCAGGTTCGAGCTGGTCGGCGACGGCACCGGCACCTGGCGGAACGACGCCGGCATGCCGATGCCGGAGTTCGCCGGCGCCATCGATGTCGACCTCGCCATGACGCCGTTCACCAACACGTTGCCGATCAGGCGGCTCGGGCTCGCGGTCGGCGCTTCGGCGGACATCATCGTCGTCTACGTCACCTTCCCGGACCTCGCGGTGAGCGCCGACCCGCAGCGCTACACCCGGCTGGCCGAGCGCACGTACAGGTTCGAGTCTCTCGACGGCGGCTTCGTGCGGGACATCGAGGTCGACGAACACGGTTTGGTTGTCACATACCCGGGTCTTTTCCGCCGCGAGGTGTGAATCCGCTCGGTTGGGGCCTTGACGCGACGTGACGACTGCCCGGCGCCTCAGTGCTCGTCGTAGTGCCGTTCGTGGCGGGCGTGCAGATGGCCCTCGTGCAGGTAGTCGACGTGGTCCTCGTGCGGTACGGCCGGGTGCCCGCAGGTCTCGTCGTGCTCATGTACATGCTGCTCCGCAGTAACGTGCTCGCCGGCCAGTCGTTCGTCGGTCTCTTGCACCGAGGCCGAGACCTGCCGTCTGCGTCGCACGAGCGTGCCTAGCGGCCAAGCAACGAGGAAGCCGATAAGAGCAATGACGACGATGGCGGCGCCTGGCGCGACGTCGACGTAGTACGAGAACACGATCCCGGCAAGAGACGGTGCCACTCCCAGTGCGAGAGCGAGCAGCAAAGTGGCGTGGAAGCCGCGGGTCAGTTGCTGAGCCGTTGCGACCGGGACGACCATGAGCGCACTCACCAGGAGGAGCCCGACCGTTCGCATCGCCATGGTCACGGTGACAGCGGCCATGACCGCGATGAGCAGGTTGTAGAACCGTACGGGCAGCCCGGTCACCCGGGCGAACTCCTCGTCCTGGCAGACAGCGAACAGCTGCGGGCGCAACCCAATGGCGAGGACGAGGACGATGCCCGCGAGGACGCCGATTACCCACAGGTCGGCCGGCGACACTGTCGTAACGGAGCCGAACAAGTACGAGGTCAAGGTGGCGGCGCTACTCCCCGCCAGGCCGACCAGCAAGACACCGCCGGCGATGCCGCCGTAGAAGAGCATGGCCAGCGCGACGTCGGCCGATGCCCGCCGACGCTCGCGCAGCAACTCGATCGCCACCGCACCGGCTGTCGCAACGATCACTGCGGTCCACACCGGAGCCCAGCCGGTGAGCAGGCCCAGCGCAACGCCGGTGAGCGCGACGTGGCCGATGCCGTCGCCCATCAGCGCGAGCCGCCGCTGCACCAGATAAGTGCCGACTGCCGGTGCTGCCAGGCCGGTGAGTACCGCGGCGAGCAGGGCCCGCTGCATGAAGTCGAGAGAGAGCATGCTCATCCGAACCACCGGACTTGTGGCTCGTCGCTGTGTGCATGCTCGTGCGGCATTCCCGCGACGGTCGACGGCACCGGCAGCGGTCCGTCGTGGACGACCCGGCCGGCATCGAGCGCGACGCCCCGGTCGACCAGTGGTGCCAGCGGGCCGAGCTCGTGCAAGACGAGCAGGACGGACCGCCCGGACGCGACGAACAGCCGCAGGGCATGCGCGAATGCTTCCTGGCTGCGCTGGTCGATCCCGGCGTTGGGCTCGTCGAGGACGAGCAGGTCGGGGTCGGCGGCGGCGGCCCGGGCGATGAGGACCCGCTGCTGCTGCCCGCCGGACAACTCGGTCACGCTGTCGGCGGATCGGTCGGACAGGCCGACCAGTTTGAGTGCACGCTCGACCGCCTCGTCGTCTCGCACCGTGTGTCGACTGAACGGCCGGCGCTGCGCCAGTCGTCCCGACGCCACCACCTCCCGGACGGTCGCAGGCACGCCGCTCGACGCTGTCGTCCGCTGCGGGACGTAGCCCACGCGCTGCCAGTCGCGGAAACTGGCGATCGGAATGTCGAAGAGCCGGACGCTGCCGGTTTGGAACGGCACCAGGCCGATGGCCGCACGCACCAAGGTGGACTTGCCCGAACCGTTCGGCCCGAGCAGCGTCACCACCTCGCCGGCCCGGACGACGAGGTCGACACCGTGCAGGACGGGTCGCTCGCCCAATGCGACCGTCACGTCGTTCACGTCGACGACGGCAGTGGTCACGTGCAACCGTTCGCCTTTCTCAGCGCCTCGAGGTTGGCTCGCATGAGTGTCAGGTAGTCCTCGTCCTCAGTGTCCTCGGTCAGCCCCTCGATTGGATCGAGTATCGCGGTGGACACCCCGAGGTCCGCAGCCAGAATGTCGGCGACATCCGGGCTACCGAGGGGTTCGGAGAACACCGTCGTGACGCCGGCGGTCTGGATGACCTCTTGGATTTCCCGGAGTCTGGCTGGGGAGACCTCGGCCTCGCCTTCGACACCGGAGATGCCGACCAGGTCCAGGCCATAGCGGTCGCCCAGGTAGCCGAACGCCTGGTGTGTGGTCACGACGACGGTGCGCTCGCAATTCGCGAGGCCCGAGTGGAACTCCTCGTCCAGAGCCGTGAGTTCGGCAACCAGCTCGTCGGCCCGACGGTGTATTTCATCGGCTTGAGCCGGCACGACGTCGCCGAGTGCGTCCGCGGCTGATCGAGTGATCGCCGCAAACCGGGTCGGGTCGAGCCAGATGTGCGGATCGCCACTGCGGTCGTCGTCCAGCGGAACGATCTCGGTGATATCGAGTGTCGTTCCCGAGGCGTTGTCCTCGACCGCTTCGTCGATCGCCGGCTGGAACCCCTGTTGGAAGAGGACGAGATCCGCGGCGGCGATCTCGCCGACCTGCCGCGGCGTGAGTTCGAGATCATGCGACTCGACGTCAGCCGGCGTCAGATCCACCACCTGAACGTCCGAGCCGCCGACCCGCTCGGCGACGAAGGCGAGCGGATAGAACGACGCCACGACCGTGGGGACATCTTCGGCGGAAGACGCACCGGAGTCGCAGCCGGAGATCATCACACCAGCGACAGCCGCGACCGCCAACGCGCCTGGCGGCGGCCTAACTATCATGAGATCCATTCTCAACAATGCCCGAGACGACGTCAACCGAGTCTGGCGGTCGATCGGGCAGGGTGTGCGCCGCTACGCCAGACCGGCGGCCCGGGCGACCGTGACCGAGACCAGCAGGGCAACCGCTGCCAACCGGCTGGCCCTGCCGCGGCCGTCGAGCGCCGGCCAGGCCAGGACCAGCAGCCAGACCAGGAAAAGGGCAACCAGGCCCAGCAGCAGGGGTCCCCACGGCAGCGGCGCCAACAAGCCACCGAGCAAAACGGCCGCGGCTGTCAACCCGAGAACCAAACGGGGGATCCGGGTCAATGTGGCCAAGATGGGCTGGCTGGTCCGCTCCATGGCGCCGCGGATTCCACCGTCGTGCGGAGCAGGAGCGGGCTCCCGCCGTCGAGCCGCCGTCGGCCGGGGCGTCCGTGATCTGGCCGTCGGCGTGGTGGGCCGTCGGTTTGCCGTCCGACGCCGACGGGGACGGTTGGTAGACACGGCGCTCCTCGCGCGATCGAAGGTCGTACGGTGAGACGCCACCATGGTCCCGCACCGCGAGGAGCGCAATGCTGGTCCTCACCCGTCACCGAGTCGCTCCGAGTGAGGCGACGTCGTTCTTGTCCCAGGCGCAGTCGGTGTTGACGGTCTTCTCGACATGTACCGGGTGGCGCTCCGGTCAGGTGGGGCGAGCCGTCGACGACTCGACGCTGTGGGTCCTGACCGGCGAGTGGGACGACGTCGGGTCCTACCGGCGTGCCCTGTCCGCGCCCGAGGTCAAGATGGCTGTGGGGCCGTTGCTCGCTACGGCGCTCGACGAGCCGACTGCCTTTGAACTGCTGACCGACGGCGACGGGTCCGCACTGGCGGCGGACGCGAGCGTGGTGGGCGTCGGCGAGGCCGCGGCTCCGGCCGTCGCAACGGACTTCGACCGGCGATGACACACGGCCAGCACGCGGGCGAGGCCGGCCTGCCCTCCGCCCCGACGGTGCGGCGCACCGTGGTGGTGATCCTGCTGCCGTTGATCCTTGCCACGATCGTCGGGATGGTGCTGCTGTGGCCCGACGGAGAACAGCCGCAGTTCGAAGGAGCCCAGCGGGCCGACGCGACCATCCTCGACATCGAGGAATGTGCGCAGCCGGTCGACGCCCAGCCTGGTGAGGCGTGCCTGGACGCGACGGTGCGCATCGACTCCGGCCCGGATCAGGGCATCGACGTCGTGATACCAGTGCCCTTCGGCGAGGGAGCGCCGGTGTTCGAGCCGGGCGACGCTGTGGTGATAGCGGCGGCGGACGACCAGCCGATCGAAAGCCGCTACGAGCTGATCGACCAGCAGCGGGCCTGGCCGCTGTTCGCACTGGCCGTAACGTTCGCGGTGGCCGTCATCGCGCTGTCGCGATGGCGAGGCCTCGCGGCGCTCGCCAGCCTCGCGTTGTCAGTTGTGATCCTGATCGTGTTCGTCCTTCCGGCGCTGCTTGATGGTCAGCCGCCGTTGGCGGTGGCCGTAGTCGGTGCGTCTGCGATCATGATCTGCACTCTGTACCTGTCGCACGGAGTTTCGCTGCGGACGTCTGTCTCCCTGCTGGGGACACTGATCAGCCTGAGTCTGACCGGCCTGCTGGGCCTGCTGTTCACGACTGCCGGGCGGTTCACCGGCCTGGCCGACGACTCGGCATCGTACCTGGCAGCGCTCGGGGAGAGGATCGACCTGCGCGGTGTGCTGCTCGCCGGTCTGGTGATCGGCGCTTTAGGTGTGCTCGACGACGTCACGGTGACCCAGACCGCGGCTGTCTGGGAACTTGCCGACGCTGACCCCGCGGCTTCGCGGCGGACGCTGTTCCGCGCCGGGCTGCGGATCGGCCGCGAGCACGTATCGGCGGCTGTCAACACCCTGGTGCTTGCCTACGCCGGCGCCTCGTTGACGCTCTTGCTGCTCTTCGCCGGGTCCGGACAGGGCCCGCTGGACACGGTGACCACGGAGCTGGTGGCCCAGGAGGTCGTCCGCGCGCTGGTCGGTGGGCTGGGCATCGTCGCGGCCGTCCCGGTAACGACGTCGATAGCGGCGCTCGTTGTTCGCGAGCGTCCGCGGGTCGCGCGGGTCCGGCACGCTCACGCCGCCGCCAGCGTCCCCATCCCATGATCATGTCGACTTTGCCATCGTCGACGCACGCAAACTCGACATGATCACCCGATACCTGGATGACGGCGGTCAGTCTCCGACCTGACTGCTGGGGAGGTTCAGGGTACGGGCGATGCGTAGAGTCTGCGGCTGTCGTGTCGCGGCGCGCGGGGATTCAGAGGCAAGCAAATGCATCAGGTCGATATCGACGGCGTCCCGGTCCTATGGGAAGAAAGCCCGGGCCCGTTCAGCGCGGTCTTGGTTTTCGGCGTCGGCGCCCGGCACGAGAGCTTTCGGACAGTCGGAGTGGCGCATCTGGTCGAGCATCTCGTGATGTCGACGCTGCCAAAGAGCGCGCTGGACAGTAACGCTGTGGTGGACATCGATACGACCAGGTTCCTGGCAACCGGTCAGCCGGATGCAGTCGTGGCGTTTCTCAGTCAGGTGTGCGACGCGCTCCGGAGCTTGCCGCTGGACCGGTTGTCGACCGAGGCCGGCGTACTGACTGCCGAAGAAGCCGTCCCAGATCATCCTTGCCTGTGCGTGGCGTTGGGTGCCCGCTACGGCTTCACCGGACCGGGTTTGCTGGACACCGAGGGGCCCGGCCCGCACTCCATAACTCACGAACACATCGAGACCTTCGTGGATCGGCACTACGTTCGCGGAAATGCCGTGCTTGTCGCGACGGCCCCGCCGCCAGCGTCCCTTCGCCTTTCGCTCCCGCCTGGCGATCGGCCGCCCGCGGCCGCGCTCGGACGAAGCCACGTCGCGCTTCCCGCCTTGCTCAGCTGGGACGGACCGTTCTCGACGTTCTCGGTGGTCGTTCCGAACCTGTTCCCCGAGAACACCGTCATGCGAGTCCTGCACGACCGGGCAACCGACGATCTCCGGCACCGACGAGGTCTGGCGTACGAGATTGACTGGACAGGCGCCTGGCTGGACGAGACAACATCCCTGCTCGCCATCTGGGCCGATGCACGGGAGGAAAATGTCGCAGAGGTCGCCGAAGGCCTCTGGACGCGGATACGGGAAATCAGTGAGCGACCGCCCACCTCGGAGGAGTTGGATCACGTCCGAGCTACCTTCGAGGAATCGGTGGCAAACAATCACCACACCATCGATCGGTTGCAGCACAGCGCATGGCGCCTACTGACCGGGCTGCCGTTGGTCACCGTTGAGGACACCCGGGCGGAACTTGCGGGGCTGCGGCCGGAAGCGTTGGGCACCCTGGTAGCGGACGCACTGCCGTCGACAGTTGCGTTCATTCCGGAGGAGTGCCAGGTCGGGCTGGACGGGCTACCTCGGCGGGATGATGACGTCGATCGCGACGACCCCGTGACCGGGCGACAGTACAAGCGCAGCTTGGCCTCGATTGCGCCGCTCCGACTCCAGGTGACGGCGGGGGACCAAGGGCTCACCCTCCAAGTCTCGGACGCCGTGTCGACGGTCCACTGGAATGATGTCGTCGGCTTGGCGAAGCGTGCGCGCGATCGCGTCATCATGACGGCCGACGGCCGAGAGGTGCCGATCTTCGCTCGAGACCTGCGACATGGGGACGACTTGCTTGCCACTATCGATTCGCTTGTGCCTGCAGACCTGCACTTCACGGCGAGCGACGAGCTGTTCACCGGGTAACCTGTTCGTCTGCCGACCCTCGCCGACCGCCAGCCGGATGGAGTGACCACCTCGTGGCCGCCGACCACAGCATCGATTCCATCGTCTCCCTCGCCAAGCGCCGTGGTTTCGTCTACCCGACCGGTGAGATCTACGGCGGCACCAGGTCAGCCTGGGACTACGGGCCGCTGGGCGTCGAGCTCAAGGAGAACATCCGCCGCGAGTGGTGGCGCTCGACGGTGCAGACACGCGAGGACGTCGTCGGCATCGACTCAGCGGTCATCCTGCCGCGGGAGGTGTGGGTCGCCTCTGGGCACGTGGATGCGTTCGTCGACCCGCTGACCGAGTGCCACAACTGCCATCACCGGTTTCGGGCCGACCAGCTCGAGGAGGCGTATGAGGCCAGGCACGGGCAGCTGCCGAAGAACGGCCTCGCCGACATCAACTGCCCGGACTGCGGCGTCAAGGGCAAGTTCACCGAACCCAGGATGTTCAACGGCCTGCTCAAGACCTACCTCGGCCCGGTCGAGTCCGACGAGGGGCTGCATTACCTCCGACCGGAGACAGCCCAAGGCATCTTCACGAACTTCCTGTCGGTCATGAACTCCTCCCGGCGCAAGCCGCCATTCGGCATTGCCCAGGTGGGCAAGGGTTTCCGCAACGAGATCACACCCGGCAACTTCATCTTCCGCACTCGCGAGTTCGAGATGATGGAAATGGAGTACTTCGTCGAGCCCGGCACCGACGAGGAGTGGCACGAGTACTGGCTGAACGAACGCTTCAACTGGTACGTCGGTTTGGGCATCAAGCCCGAGAACTTGCGGCAGTACGAGCACCCCAAAGAGAAGCTCTCGCACTACTCCAAGCGCACGGTCGACCTCGAGTACCGATTCCGGTTCGGCGGCACCGAGTTTGCCGAGCTCGAGGGCATCGCCAACCGCACCGATTTCGACCTGACTACGCACAGTAAGCACACCGGTGTCGACCTCTCGTACTTCGACCAGGACAAGGGCGAGCGCTGGACGCCGTACGTCATCGAGCCGGCGGCCGGCCTCACCCGGTCGGTATTGGCGTTCCTCCTCGACGCCTACGACATGGACGAGGCGCCGAACACCAAAGGCGGGGTGGACAAACGGACCGTGCTTCGGTTTGACACTCGGCTTGCGCCGGTGAAGGTCGCGGTGTTGCCGCTCTCACGCCACGCCGACCTCTCGCCGAAGGCGCGTGACCTGTCAGCGACATTGCGCTCCCGGTGGAACGTCGAGTTCGACGACGCCGGCGCGATCGGCCGTCGGTATCGGCGCCAAGACGAGGTCGGGACACCGTTCTGCATCACCGTCGACTTCGACACCTTGACCGACGATGCCGTGACGATCCGCGAGCGCGACTCGATGCGCCAGGACCGGGTCGGTCTCGACGGGGTCGTGACTTATCTCAACGAGCGTCTGCCTGGCTGCTGACGGGTTCTGCGTTTCGCCGACGCGCTGCGATGGGCAAGAGGTGGTCACAGTCACGGCTGGAGCGCCGTGACCTCCCCTGAGAGGACAACGGACCATGGTCCGCACAGCGACCCGCTATTCCGCCGCGACGGTCGTGCTCGTGATCACCGGCGTGATCGCCGCCTTCATCGCACTGGCGATGGTGCTCGTGTTGACCGGAGCCAACCAGGACAACATGATCGTCGGAGCCATCGTCACGGTCGGCGACTTCTTCACGACACCGTTCCAGGGCATGTTCCCGCAGGACACTGCTGAGCGTGAGGTCGTGGTCAATTGGGGGATCGGCCTCCTGGTGTACCTCGCGATCGGAGGCCTGATCGCACGCATCGCCCGCTGAGATCGTTTCGCGAGTCGACTCAGGCCGACGCAGTTAGCGTCGACTCAACGGGAAGGCGATCTAGGGTCCGGCACGTCGGGCCCGGGCCGTCGCGGAAGCGACAATGAGTAGATGTCCGTGCCGACGACGTTGACCCGGCCGCTACGGCTCGGCCCCATCGCCGTGTCCCCGCCAGTGGTGCTGGCACCAATGGCCGGTATCACCAATGCGGCATTCCGGCGGCTGTGCGCTGAGCAGGGTGCTGGGCTGTACGTCAGCGAAATGATCACTTCACGAGGCGTGGTCGAACGCGACGAGAAGACCTTGTCCATGCTCGTATTCGACTCGACCGAGCGAGTTCGGTCAGTGCAGCTGTACGGCGTCGATCCGCACTTTGTGGGTGAGGCGGTGCGGATTCTCGTCGGCGAACACGGCGTCGCGCATGTCGACCTGAACTTCGGCTGCCCGGTGCCGAAGGTGACCCGTCGCGGTGGCGGCGCGGCGTTGCCGTACAAGCGCGGGCTGCTGGACCGCATCCTGCGAGCAGCAGTGGCCGCAGCCACCCCATCCGGCATTCCAGTCACGATGAAGACCCGCAAGGGAATCGACGAGCAGAACCTGACTTACCTCGACGCCGGCCGGATCGCCCAGGACGCCGGCTGCGCGGCGATCGCCCTGCACGGAAGGACTGCGGCGCAGCACTACTCAGGCGCCGCCGACTGGGGATCGATCGCGCGGCTTCGGCAGCACGTCGACATTCCGGTCCTCGGCAATGGCGATATCTGGGAGGCCACCGATGCCCTGCACTTGATGGAGCGCACCGGAGCGGACGGTGTCGTCGTCGGCCGAGGCTGCCTGGGCCGACCGTGGCTGTTCCGCGATCTTGCAGCTGCGTTTGCGGGCCTCCCTGCGCCGCCGCTGCCTGCGCTGGGCGAGGTCGCCGCCATGATCCGCCGGCATGCGGAACTGCTCGCTGAATTGCTGGGCGAGGACCGCGGACTGCGTGACATGCGTAAGCACATGGCGTGGTACCTCAAGGGTTTCGCGGTCGGATCGGAGGTCCGGGCGCCGCTCGGCATGGTCTCGAATTTGGCCGAGCTTGACACCCTGCTCGGGCGTCTCGACCCGGGACAGCCGTTTCCGGTCACGGAGATCGGTGTCCCGCGCGGACGGCAAGGGAGCCCGCGAACCGTATCGCTTCCGCAGGGGTGGCTCGACGACCCAATCGGTGCCCCCAGTGATCTGGCTGACGCCGAGCTTGGCATCTCCGGCGGCTGACAGTCACGGCTGCCAGCCGAGGAGAACACCGCCCACAACGGGCTCCGGCGAGCGGCAGGCTAGGCTCCGGCCAGATCACAATTCGGAGGGCCGACCGGTGCCGCAGTTCGTCTTCAACTTCTCGCAGGGCAGCAAAGACCAGAAGGACCTGCTCGGTGGCAAGGGAGCAAACCTTGCCGAGATGACGAACCTAGGGCTGCCGGTCCCACCCGGGTTCACGATCACCACCGAAGCGTGCCGGCACTACCTGGCGACGGGAAGCGAGCCCGCAAGTCTCGCCGGCGAAGTCGAAAGTCATCTAACGGCGCTGGAAGAAGGCATGGGAAAGCAACTGGGAGATCCGCAGGACCCGTTGCTGGTCTCGGTTCGAAGCGGTGCAAAGTTCTCCATGCCGGGAATGATGGACACGGTCCTCAATGTCGGGCTCACCGACGAGTCGGTCGACGGGCTCGCGGCCAATGCCGGCGATGACCGCTTCGCCTGGGACTCCTATCGACGGCTTCTGCAGATGTTCGGCAAAACCGTGCTAGGCATCGACGGCGACCGGTTCGAGGAGCGACTCGACCAGGCGAAGCAGGCCAAGGGAGTGGAATCCGACGTCGATCTCGACGTCGACGACCTGCGGAAACTCGTGGACGAGTTCAAGCACGTCGTGCGGGACGACTCCGGCCAGGACTTCCCGCAGAACCCGCGAGAGCAGCTCGACCTGGCAGTCCGAGCAGTTTTCGATTCGTGGAACACGGAGCGGGCCAGGCTTTACCGCCGGCAGGAACGCATCCCTGAGGACCTCGGCACGGCGGTCAACATCGTCGCCATGGTGTTCGGCAACCTGGGGCCCGACTCCGGCACCGGCGTCGCCTTCACCCGGGACCCGGCGACCGGACAGCAGGGTGTGTACGGCGACTACCTGCCGAACGCCCAGGGCGAGGACGTCGTCGCGGGAATCCGGAACACGTTGTCACTTGGCGAGCTCGA
Organism: uncultured Actinomycetota bacterium; assembly: GCA_963819885.1. Taxonomy (GTDB): domain Bacteria; phylum Actinomycetota; class Actinomycetes; order Jiangellales; family Jiangellaceae; genus JACVRX01. The sequence goes on from CAWFXV010000027.1 coordinate 101,388, forward strand.
GCAGCTGGACAAGGCGACCTACGACCAGCTCCTGGAGATCATGTCGACCCTGGAGCGGCACTACCAGGACTTGTGCGACATCGAGTTCACGATCGAGCGCGGCAAGCTGTGGATGCTGCAGACCCGAGTGGGAAAACGCACCGCGGCTGCGGCGTTCCGCATTGCCGGCCAACTCGTCGACGAGGGGCTCATCGACGAAGACGAGGCACTGTCGCGCGTCACGGGCGACCAGCTCGCCATGTTGCTGTTCCCGCAGTTCGACCCGCAGGCTCCGCGAGAGCTGATCGGCAGGGGCATGGCCGCGAGTCCCGGCGCCGCCGTCGGCAAGGCCGTCTTCGAATCGCAGCGGGCGGCCGATTGGGCCGACCGGGGGGAGACCGTCATCCTGGTACGCCGGGAGACCAACCCCGATGACCTGCGCGGAATGGTTGCTGCCAAGGGCATCCTGACCTCGCGCGGTGGTAAGACCAGTCACGCGGCTGTGGTGGCCCGCGGCATGGGCCGTACCTGCGTGGTCGGCGCAGAGGCGCTGCGGGTCGACCACGCCGCGGGTGAGTTCACGACCGACGACGGCGTCCGGGTCAGCGAGGGCGACGTCATCTCCATCGACGGCGGGACCGGCGAGGTGTTCCTCGGCGAGGTGCCTGTCGTACCAAGCGCAGTCGTCGGGGCTTTGCAGGGCGACGAACCAGAAGGCCTTTCCACAGTCGAAGGCGAGGTCGTCGGTGCCGTCCAACGGCTGATGACGCGCGCCGACGAGCGACGCCGGCTGGGCGTCCGGGCCAACGCGGACACTCCCGAGGACGCCAGGCGAGCCCGCATCCTGGGTGCGGCGGGAATTGGCCTGTGCCGCACCGAGCACATGTTCCTGGGGGACCGCAGGAAGATCGTCGAACGAGTCATCCTGGCGCAGACCGACGACGAGCGATCCGCCGCCCTCGACGAGCTGCTCCCTCCGCAACGGCAGGACTTCACCGAGATTCTCGAGGCGATGGACGGCTACCCCGTCACCATTCGGCTGCTGGACCCGCCGTTACACGAATTCCTGCCGGACTACACCGAACTCTCGGTACAGGTCGCGGTGGCCGAGGCCGCGGGCGAGCCGGACAAGGAGGCCGCCGCACTTTTGGCTGAGGTGCAGCGGCTGCACGAGCAGAACCCGATGCTCGGGATGCGAGGAGTGCGGCTCGGACTGGTGGTGCCCGGCTTGTTTTCGCTGCAGGTCAGGGCCATCGCTGAGGCGGCGGCGACGCTGTTGAAGCGCGGGCTGGATCCGCAGCCGGAGATCATGGTGCCGCTGGTCGCGGCCGTCCAGGAGTTGGAGTCCATCCGCGAGATGGCCGCGGCGACCGTCGCGAAGGTCGGGGCCGACGAGGGGGTCGATCTGTCGTTCCTGATTGGCACCATGATCGAGCTGCCGCGGGCGTGCATCACCGCAGGCCAAATCGCGGAGGCAGCCGACTTCTTCTCCTTCGGAACCAACGACCTGACTCAGACGACCTGGGGCTTCTCCCGAGACGACGTGGAGGCGTCATTCTTCACCGAGTACCTGGAGCACGGAATCTTCGGGGTCAGCCCGTTCGAGTCCCTCGACATCGACGGCGTCGGCGGGCTGGTGTCGATGGCGGTTGAGCAGGGCCGGAAGGTACGTCCAGACCTCAAGCTGGGAATCTGTGGCGAGCACGGGGGCGACCCCGACTCGATCCACTTCTTCGAGTCGGTCGGGCTGGACTACGTGTCGTGCTCTCCGTTCCGGGTGCCGATCGCGCGCCTGGAGGCCGGGCGTGCCGCTGTCCACGCCGGCCGGGCGGGTCGGAGCGACAGCCGCTGAACGGTCTGCCAGCTGATCTTGCGACCTGTCTGACCGTCTGAGCGCCGTAGCTGTCGCAAGATCACGGAAACGATGCGTGTTGAGCGGCTACCAGGACAGCGACCGCGACCGGTGGGCCCCGGAGCCGCCCAAGCGATCGGACCGGACGGCCTTCGAACGTGACCGCGCCCGGGTCGTCCACTCCGCATCGCTACGTCGACTCGCTGCCAAGACGCAGGTCGTCGCGCCCGGCACGGACGACTTCGTACGGAACCGGCTGACCCATTCCCTCGAGGTAGCGCAGGTCGGCCGTGAGCTGGGCAAGGCTCTCGGCTGTGACCCCGACGTCGTCGACACCGCCTGCCTCGCACATGACCTCGGACATCCGCCGTTCGGCCACAACGGCGAGACAGCGCTGAACGAGGTCGCAGCAGGCATCGGCGGGTTCGAGGGGAATGCCCAGACGCTGCGGGTGCTGACTCGACTCGAGGCGAAGGCGGCCCACCCCGACGGTCGACCCGCCGGCCTCAACCTCACCCGCGCCAGCCTGGACGCGGCGACCAAGTACCCGTGGCTGCGGGCCGCGGGAGTCGCCAAGTTCGGGGTTTACCTCGACGACGCCGAAGTATTTCGGTGGATGCGCAGCGGAGCACCAGGGGAGCGGCGGTGCCTGGAGGCCCAGGTGATGGACTTCGCCGACGACGTCGCCTACAGCGTGCACGACGTCGAGGACGCCATCGTGGCCGAGCGCTTAGGCCCCGACACGGTTGTGACCGACACTGCCGAGCGGGAGCGGGTCGCGGAACTGACGTGTGACTGGTATCTCGACGACGAGACGTCGTCGGACGAAGTGCTCGACGCTCTCGACCGGCTGCGAGCGCTGCCGTTCTGGGTCGGCGGCTTCGACGGTGGCCGGCGTACCCTCGCCGCACTGAAGGACATGACCAGCCAGCTGATCGGCCGGTTTGCCGCCGCCGCCCAAGCAGCGACGCATGCGGCGTACGGCGGTGGCCAGTTGACGCGCTACGCCGCCGACCTGGTCGTCCCGCGGGCGACGCAGGTCGAGGTGGCCGTGCTGAAGGGCCTGGCCGCTGTCTATGTGATGACGGCGTCAGACCGGGCCCCGCTCTATGCCCGGCAGCGGAACATGCTGCACGAGCTGGTCGGCGCACTGTCCGCTGGCGCTCCGAACAGCCTCGACGCAACCTTCCGAGCCGACTGGTCGACGGCCGGAGACGATGGCGGACGGCTGCGGGTGGTCGTGGACCAGGTGGCCTCCCTGACCGACGCCTCTGCTCATCTCTGGCACAGTCGGCTGGTTGCTGGCTGAGCCGGACGCGGTTTGCAGCCGTTGACACTGATGTACCGAACAGATGAGGTGACCCGGTATGGCGTTCGTGATCGTCGGCGGCGGCTTGGCCGGTGCCAAAGCAGCGGAGACTCTTCGGACTGAGGGATACGACGGCGAAGTCGTGCTGGTCTCGGCCGAGGCGGAGCGGCCATACGAGCGCCCGCCGCTCTCCAAGGGCTATCTGCTGGGATCCGACGAACGTGATTCGGCGTTTGTACATCCCGAGGCGTGGTACGGCGAACACGACGTGGACCTGCGCCTATCCACACGGGCCACGGCATTGGACCCTTCCTCGCACGAGTTGGAACTCGGCGACGGCGAGCGGCTGCGATACGACAAGCTGCTGCTGACGACCGGCTCTACCCCGCGTCGGCTGGACGTTCCTGGCGCCGAATCCGACCGTGTCCTGTACTTGCGCGAGCTACCGGATGCGGATCGAATCCGCGCGGCGCTGACTGCCGGTGGACGGCTCGTCGTCATTGGTGCTGGCTGGATTGGGCTGGAGGTTGCGGCGGCTGCCCGCCACCACGGAGCCGACGTGACTGTCCTCGAAGTGGCGGACCTGCCGCTTCAACGGGTGCTCGGCGACGACGTCGCACGAGTCTTTGCTGATTTGCATCGCGAGCACGACGTCGATCTACGGCTGGGCACTGGTGTCGAGCAGATCCGGGCTGTCGGCGGCGGGCTCTCGGTGGTCGATTCGACCGGCGACGAGATCGACGCCGACTCGGTCGTCGTCGGCGTCGGGATCCGGCCGGCGATCGAGCTTGCCGAAGCCGCCGGGCTGGCGATCGAGGACGGTGTGGCGGTCGACGCGTCGCTGCGGACGTCGGCGCCGGATGTCTTCGCCGCCGGTGACGTGGCTGCCGCGGAGCACCCGATCCTCGGTACCCGGATCCGCGTGGAGCACTGGGCCAACGCGCTGAACGGCGGCCCCGTCGCGGCCCGATCGATGCTCGGCCAGGACGTCGTCTACGACGAGCTGCCGTACTTCTTCACCGACCAGTACGACTTGGGCATGGAGTACATCGGGCACGCACCACCAGGCTCGTACGACCGGGTCGTCGTCCGCGGCGACCTGACCGGCCGCGAGTTCCAGGCCTTCTGGATGAGCGACGGCCGCGCGCTCGCGGGCATGCACGTCAACCTCTGGGACGACGGCATCGACCCGATCAAGGCCGTCGTCGCCTCCGGCCGGTCCCTCGACCCGGACCGCCTGGCCGACCCGACCGTCCCCCTCGGCGAGGTCTGAACCCGCGTTCAGACCTCGCGTTCAGACCCCTGTTCAACCTCGCGCTCTCCTTCCTCTGCGTGGCACGCCAGCCGTCCGACGTGGCACGTTGAACCGTCGCCACGGCGCCCGCTTTGACCTGGTTTGTGGAACGCCTGAACGTGCCACGCTTAGGCGGGGGTAGGCCGTGTGCCGACCTGTGGATGGCGCAGGCGGCCGCCCAAAGGAATCCGTCAAGCTCATCGAATCATGGTCCAGCTCGGCATGATGTTCACCGCTGGCCAAGCCATTCGGGCTGGCAAGACCGAGGCTTGGATTCGTCATGCGATAAAACAAGAGCGATTGGTCCGAATTCGGCGCGGCCTCTTTTGCGATGCCGAGCTCTGGCGTCGCAGCGGGGAATCCGCCCTGACCCGCCATGTCTTGGAGGCGCGCGCCGCCTGGATCGCGCTCGGCCGTCGAGGCTGGGCCAGCCATTATTCAGCCGCATTGCTCAGCGGTTTGCCGGCGCCAAACGGCCAGCCGGCCCAGGTGACCATCTCGCAGGCGACTCGGCCTGAAGGGCGTCGGCATTACCTTCCTGGCGTCAGGCTGCGCACTGCATCGGTTGACCCACGCGACATCGGTTCCGAATTCAGCATGCCGGTTCTCCGGCCTGCCCGCACCGCCTTGGATGTCACTCGGCTGGACGGCTTCGCCGCGGGCCTTGTGCTGGCGGATGCATCCCTGGCCCGCGGCCTCGCACACGAGGCAGAGTTCCAACGGATCGCCGCCTGGATGACCGGATGGAGTGGATCGAGGGCCGTGCGCCAAGTCGCGCAAAGTGCCTCACGACTTCGTGAGTCGCCGTCGGAGTCACTTTCTTTCGCGCTCTTCGTCGAACGTCAGCTGCCTCTACCGGAGTGCAATCCGTGGATCGTTGGTCACGGGACTGGTGGTGTTCGATCCGACTTCCGCTGGAAAGCCCACCGCCTCGCCGGCGAGGTAGATGGCCGGGTCAAGTACACCGACCCGTATGGCGACCCCGACCGGGTGCTTGCAGACGAAAAGGTTCGACAGCTGCGCATCGAGGAGGCTGGCTTCCTGGTCGTTCGATGGACCGGATCGGAAATTCTGCATTATCCAGACCGCGTCATCGACCGCATTCTGCGTCAGTCCCGTGTGGCGAGCGAGATCTACGGTGTGCCGCCATTGCTGCCTGGGACGGCCGACCGATGGCGCCAGTGACCGCGCGGCACGGTGAACCGTCGCACATGGCACGGTGAACCGTTGCTATGGCGCCCGTTTCACGGCTTTTGTGGAACGGTTCACCGTGCCACGTGTGATGGCGTGTGGATGAAAGCACCGGCGCGGATCCGTCCACGGCCGTGGCTCGTAGACTCCACGGCGTGGCTGGGCGGATCCGCGACGAGGACATCGCGACGATCCGCGAGAAGGCGAGGATCGAGGAGATCGTCGGCGAGTACGTGGCCCTGCGCAATGCGGGTGGCGGCTCGTTGAAAGGACTGTGCCCCTTCCACGACGAGAAGACAGCGTCGTTCCATGTCACTCCGGCGCGAGGGATGTATTTCTGCTTCGGGTGTAACCAGGGCGGCGACGTCATCCGGTTCGTCGAGAAGGTCGAGCAGCTGTCGTTCACCGAGGCGCTCGAGCGGCTTGCGGTCAAGGTCGGCATGCAACTGCGCTACGAGGAAACCCGAGCCGGCACTGGACCACAGCCACACCGGGAACAGCGGACCCGTTTGGTTGAGGCGCATCGCGAAGCCGCCGCCTTCTACGCCCAGCAGCTGGCCGAATCGGCGGAGGCGGTACCCGGCCGCCGGTTCCTGGATGAACGAGATTTCGACCGCGATGCCGCGGTCCGTTTCGGTGTCGGCTATGCGCCTCGCGCGGGCGAGGCGCTGTGGAAGCATCTGCGCCAGCGAGGATTCAGCGACGACGAGCTCGTGATCGCCGGACTGGTCGCATCGGGCCGGTCAGCGCCCTATGACCGGTTTCGCGGCCGGTTGGTGTGGCCGATCCGCGACCTGCTCGGAGATGTCGTGGGCTTCGGCGCGCGGCGCCTGTACGACGACGACCGGATCGAGGCGAAGTACCTCAACACGGCTGATACACCCGTCTACAAGAAGAGCCATGTCCTCTACGGGGTCGACCTGGCGAAGAAGGAGATCGCCCGACGGTCGCAGGCGGTCGTCGTCGAGGGGTACACCGACGTCATGGCATGCCACCTGGCCGGGGTGGAAACGGCCGTGGCAACGTGCGGGACGTCTTTCGGGGAGGACCACGCCCGGATACTGCGGCGACTGCTGCGAGACCAGGACGAGTTCCGTGGCGAGGTCGTGTTCACCTTCGACGGCGACGAGGCGGGACAGCGCGCCGCGATGCGGGCCTTCGACGGCGACCAGCGCTTCGTCGGCCAGACCTTCGTCGCCATCGAGCCCGGCGGCCTGGACCCGTGTGAGCTGAGGCAACAGTCCGGCGACGCGGCCGTGCGCGAGCTCGTGGCCCGGCGTCAGCCGCTGTTTCACTTCGCGATCAGAACCACCCTCGCCGAGTTCGACTTGGATACCGCGGAGGGCCGGACCCGGGCGTTGGATCGGGCCATCCCGCTTGTGGCCCGGATCCGCGATCACGCACTGCGCGACGAGTACGCGCGCAAACTCGCGGGTTGGGTGGGTGCACCGGACGAGCTGGCCGTGGTGCGCCGAGTACGCGCATCGGCAGGTTCTGCGGGTGGGAGATCGAGGCCGAGCAGACCCGCCGAATCAGTCGCGCCGGGTCAACAAGCCTTGGGCGTTCCGGTTCATGGCGATATCGATCCCGAGACACTTGAGCTTGAGCGGGCTGTCCTGCGCGTCGCGGTCCAGCGGCCGGCGCTCGCGGGTCCGGTATTCGACGACCTAGAGCCCGAGGCCTTTCTCTCACCGGCCTACCGAGCAGTGCGCGAGACGATTCGCAAAGCTGGTGGCTGTGCGACCCAAGGCGGCGGTTCCACCTGGGTCGACTCGCTGACTACCGCGGCAGTGGACGAAGCTAGCCGGCTGCTCGTAGTGGAACTGGCGGTCGAGCGAATCCCGGAACGGACCGAGGACGCGTTGCCCCGGTACGTCGACTCGTTGGTGCTGCGCACGCACGAGGTGTGGGTCTCTCGCCGACTCGTGACTGTGAAAGCACGGCTTCAGCGAACCGATCCGTCGGAACAGACCGCCGCTTACAACCGGCTCTTCGCCGAGCTGATGACCTTGGAGAAGCACCGCCGGAACCTTCGGGAGCGGGGCCTGGGGACCTCGTGATTCGTGGCAGGCCAAAGAATTCTCGGTAACAAATCCGCTCCGACGCGGCACACTGGACGGTAGTCCACTCGAGGTGGTGGCCGTGTCGGTCGGACCGCTGCAGAACCTGGCCACGGCGTCGGTGATCCCGGCGCAGCGTCGGCCGAACGATGCGCCCGTCGACGACTCTCTCCGGCTGACGAGCGTGGCTGACACCGCCGTCGACGAAGCGGCTGACGACGAGTCGATCAAAATCGAGACGATCGTAGCCCGGGCCACCTGGACGGGCGCCGAACGCGCGCCCGATCTGGTCCGTCAGTATCTGCGCGAGATCGGCCGAGTTCCGCTGCTCACCGCCGCCGAGGAGGTCGAGCTGGCCCGGGCCATCGAAGCGGGTCTGTTCTCGCAAGACCGCCTCGACCGCAACGTTGATGTCGACGCCAGTCTTCGTGCCGAGCTACGGCAGCTGGTCTGGCAAGGCCGCGAAGCCAAGCGTCGGCTCATCGAGGCGAATCTGCGCCTGGTGGTCTCGGTCGCCAAACGCTATCTCGGGCGCGGTCTGCCCCTGCTCGACCTCGTGCAGGAGGGCAACGTCGGGCTCATCCGGGCCGTCGAGAAGTTCGACTACGTCAAGGGCTTCAAGTTCTCCACCTACGCGACCTGGTGGATCAGGCAGGCGATCTCACGGGCGTTGGCCGACCAGAGCAGAACGATCCGGATGCCGGTCCATGTCGTCGAGAGCATGAACAAAGTGCTACGCGTCCAGCGTCGCCTTCTGCAGGAGCTCGGCCACGAGCCGACCCCGCGTGAGCTCGCTGTCGAGACCGGCCTGGAGATCGCTCGCGTCGTCGACCTGTTGTCCTTTGCCTACGAACCGGTCAGCCTGCACACGCCGGTCGGCGAGGCGACCGAGAACGAGCTCGGAGATCTGATCGAGGACGCCGATACGGAAACCCCAGCGGACTTCGTTGCCCAGCTCATGCTCAAGGACCACCTCGACACCGTGCTCGGCTCCCTTGGTGAGCGGGAGCAGGCCGTCGTCCGGCTGCGGTACGGACTCGACGACGGTGAGGCGCGGACGCTGGAGGAGGTCGGGCGCCACTTCGGCGTCACCCGCGAGCGGGTGCGTCAGATCGAGGCCAAGACGCTGTCCAAGCTCCGCCGAGGTCGCTTCGCAGCCGCATTGCGCGAGTACCTTCGTTGACCGATCGATAGTGGGCTGATGGAATCGACGCCTTACCGGAGCCGCCGTTGGAGGATGGAATGCCGAGGTTGCGGCGCACCGGCGCAGGGGTGGCGCTGATCGTCGCCGTGCTCGCCGGCTGCGGTGATGGCGATGACGATCCGGATGCCGCGGCCTCCGCGCCGGGTGCCGAAACCAGCGCACCCACGGCCGTGCCGTCGGAGGACGCGTCCACTGAGACACCGGGCGCCGACGAGTTCTGCGCCGAGGCCGAAGCGATCAAGGATCAAATGGCCGGTCTCGAAAGCCTGCCCGATGTGGACGATCCAGCGGCGGCAGCGGACACCATCGGGGAGTCGCTGGAGGGCTTCCGGTCCGTTGACCCGCCCGCCGAGCTTGCCGATGACTGGGCCATTGTGACCGAGGGGTTCGAAGGCGTGGTAACCGCTCTGCGAGGCCTTGACCTCAATGATCCGGAGGCGCTTGCCGAGCAGCTCGAGGACCTGGCCGACCAGATGGAGCAACAGTCGGCCGAACTCGAGAGCGCCGCGACGCATATTGATCAATACATGAGGGACGAATGCGGATTCACCTTCGACTAGCGTTCCGGCGTGGCGGTGTTTCCTCGGCGACGGACCCGGCTGGAAGGCGTTGCGCTCGAGCCAGGTGAGCGGATCCTGGCGTCCGCGTCCGGGGATGCCGGAACCGTGGTGGCAACGGACAAGCGGCTGCTCGTGCCCGGATCCGATGGCTACCACGGAATCGGTTGGGAATCCGTCGATCGTGCGACCTGGAACGGCGACGACCAGCTGCTGACGGTCACTCAGTCAGCGCCGCTCGAGTCCAATCCACGGCAGCACCGGCTGCGGGTCGAGGACGCAGGTCAGCTGCTCGACGTGGTCCGAGAGCAGGTGACTGCCAGCGTGGTGATCAGCAGATACGTCCCGATCGAAGGGAGCCACGGGGTGCGGATCACCGGCCGGCGGCAGCCCGGACGCGCCGAGCTGATGTGGGTGGTCGCCGTCGATCGTGGGCTGTCGATCGATGCTCCCTCCGTGCGCGCTCAGATCGAGGCGGTGGTGGCCCGGGTTCGGGCGGAGGTGGAGTAATCGGTCGCTCAGCGGCGCTCAGCGGCGTTTTCGAACCTGCGATCGGGGCGCTGATATCCTCACCTGGACGGTCGGCCCGCATGCCGACGATCCCGCGTAGCTCAATTGGCAGAGCGTCCGGCTGTTAACCGGCAGGTTGTTGGTTCGAGTCCAACCGCGGGAGCACACCGTTGATCAGTCGGGAAGCTGGCGCATCTCCACGACGCTGACCCCGAGATCGTCGAATCGCGCCAGCAACCCGCGTAGGTGCGACGCGTCGCGGACCGGCCCGTACATTGCGGTTCCTCCCGCCGGTGCGGCGACGGCGTCGAGCTCGGGGAACGCCGCGTTCACGATGTCGGAGACCTGCCCCGCGATCAGGAACTCGTATCGCACTGGGCCACCTCCTGACAGGACTGTGCCGATACTTTGACGATCCCGTCGGCAGCTTGTGGATACCTCACCCGAGTGGGGTGAGGTCGGCAGTTCGTACACGGTCGCATCGCGGTGGTGGTGGTCGATGATCGTTGGAGATAGCGTGAATTCATGGTCACCGCCTCGGCGGAGGGGGAACGAGCCTCAGTCCTGACGCCAAAACTGCGCGTTCCGCTTTTGCCCGAAAGTGCGGTTCAGCGCAGCCGATTGCTCACCACGATGGCTGTGGACGAGGCGAATGGTGTCCGCGTGACTATCGCCTCGGCTCCTGCTGGGTCGGGAAAGACGCTCCTGCTCGCGGAGCGATCTGCCGTGCTGCGCGCCGCTGGACAAGCCACTGCCTGGGTGTCTCTCGCGGAGGAGGACAACGACCCTTTCGTTCTGTGGTCGAGCATCCTGGCCGCCTTGACGCGTGCGGTCGGTGCGGCGGATCCACCGACCGGACTCGCGCTTGGTGCGCTCGGCCCGCCGGTCCGGCGAATGGAGCCGGGCTTCCTGACGGCATTCCTCGAGATCATGCACACCTGCCAGGTTCCCGTGTGGCTGGTTCTCGACGACGCGCACGAGCTCGTCGGTCGGGAGGCCCTGGACAGCCTGCGCACGATCGTGCGCGGCCTACCGGCCGCATTGCGGTTGATGCTGGGATGCCGGCACGACCTCTCGCTGCCGCTGGGCCGGCTGGCGGTCGCCGGCCAGGTCCGGGACATTCGCTTCGCCGAGATCGCTTTTGACCGGGCCGAAGTCGACCAGCTGCTGGTCAGCCATGACATCGACCTGCATGATGACGACGTCGAGACCCTGCTTGCTCGGACCGAGGGCTGGGCAGCCGGGCTTCGGCTCGCGACATTGTCGATGATCCGCCATGACGATGCCGCCAAGTTCGTGGCAGGTTTTGCAGGCGACAGCCGTCCGGTCGCGGACTATCTCGTCTCGGAGATCCTGTCGCACCAGGCAACCGGCGTACTGGAGTTCCTGCTTGCCACCGCGGGCCCGGACCGGCTCAGTGTCGACTTGGCCCGACGGTTGTCCGGGCGGGACGACGCGGGCATCGTGCTCGACCGCCTCGAGCGCGCCAATGCGTTGGTCATGCGACTCGGCGAGGGCTCGACGTGGTACCGCTATCACGCTCTGCTTCGGTCGTATCTCCGCGCGGAGCTCGACCGCAGGGACGTGGTTGCGCAACGCCGGCTGAATCTCACGGCAGCTGACTGGTTCATCGAGCACGACTTGCCGCGCTCTGCCTTGGACCATGCAGCCGCGGCGGCGGACTGGGACCGAGTCGCGCAGATCGTCGACCGATTTGGACTCCGACTCCTGCTGTCGGGGGAATCGGGAGCTCTCGCTCGAGTACTCACGTTGTTGCCGGCCGATGTCGCGGCTCGACCCGTCGTCGCGCTGACGGCTGCCCTCACGGCACTCGAGGCGGGGGACCTGCCGACCGCGACCCGTCAGCTCGACCGGATCGGCCGGGAATCGCCTCGGCATCGCGACCCTCGCCTGCAGGTGCTCCATGCAACGGCGTTGCTCTATGAGACTCGCCTACGGGGAGACCGCGAGGCCCCACTCGCGACGTTGATCGAGTCTGCCAGCAGCCATGCCGTGCCGGACCCGGATCTGGAGTTGCTGAGCCTGGCCAACAGGGGTATCGCGCGGCTGTGGCTTGGTGAATACTCCGAGGCCGAGGCCGACCTGAGCGCGGCCTTGCGGCTCGCGCGCCGCGACTCGCGAGACTTCTTGGCCCTGGACTGCCTGTCCCACCTGTCCGCGACGGCGGCGGCGCAGAACGACTTCGTGGCCATGGCGGACCGGGCCCGGGAAGCCATCGCGTTCGCCAAGGAGCGCGGCTGGGCCTCGTCGGTCCGGATGGCCAGTGCCTACCTGGTGGCCGCCTGGGCGGCGTGGCAGATGCTCGACGGGAGTGCCGCCACCCGTTACGCGACGCTGGCGGCCGCCGTCATCGAAACCGATGTGGAGCCGGAGGTCGATACGGCGGCGCGATGCCTCGGTGCGTTCGTGGACTTCGAGCGGGGAGTCGACCGCCGCGGAGCGCTACAACGGCTACGCCGGGATTGGCTCCGTCTGGATGGCAAGCGGCTGACCCCCGCTCTGATCGGTTTCCTCTGTGGCACCGAGCAGCAGCTGGCCCTGACGATCGGGGAGACCGGCTGGGCCGCCGACGTGGCGGCTCGAGCTGAGCGTTATCTCGGCGACGTCGGCGACACGCAGGGTCCTGCGGGCGATCATGGCGGCACACCACGGCCGGAATGCCGCAGCGCGCAAGGCGTTGGCCCCGGTTTTGACCGGGGAGAAGCCTTGCCTCGTGGTGACGTCGGAAATTGCCGCGTGGTTGATGGCAGCCCACTACGCCGACCGAGCTGGGGAGGCGAGTCGCGCCCACGATGCGTTGATCTCCGCGCTGGATCTCGCGGCGCCACGGCGGGCGATGCGCAACCTGGTACATGCTCCGATCCCGGTTCGTGGCCTGTTGATACGCAACGCCGGCAGGTTCGGTGCCCACGAAGGTTTCGTCGCCGAAGTGCTGTCGGCCGGCGCCGCAACCGGGCCGGCACCCCATTTGGCGCCCGTCGAGGCGCTGACGAGCCGCGAGCTAGCTGTCTTACGCGACCTGCCGTCCTTACTGTCGGTGGAACAGATGGCCGAAGCGCACGTCGTCAGTGCCAACACGGTCAAGACCCATCTCAAGGCGATCTACCGAAAGTTGGGCGTCGGCAGCCGGCGGGAAGCAGTCGATCGGGCCCGTGAGCTCGGACTGCTCTAACGGGATCAACCTCACCCGGCACGGGTGAGGTAGGCGGCCTGTCAGCCCGGCATTCTCGTGTCGCGACCCGAGATGCGGGTCGACACAATCGGGAGGGTCGATGAGTACGCCGGAATCGACGAGGGTTACCGGGTGGGTCGGCTGGATCTGGTTCGCCGGGCTCCTGCTGATCATGCTCGGCGCGTTCAACATCATCCAGGGTTTCGCTGCAGTCTTCACCGATGACGTGTTCGTGGCGACTGAAGGCGGCGGTGTCATCCTCGACGTCACCGGGTGGGGCTGGACACACATCATCATCGGCCTGCTGGCGCTGCTCGCCGGCTACGGCCTGTTCTCCGGTGCCACGTGGGCCCGTATCTTCGCGGTCATCGTGGTCATGATCAATGCGATTGCGCAGCTCGCGTCGCTGAACTTCCACCCGGTGTGGAGCGTCATCGTGATCACGCTGGACGTGCTGGTCATCTGGGCGGTGATCGTCCACGGCAGCGAACTTCGCGAGACCCAGTTCTGATTGAGTAGAGGGCGTGGCGGACGACCTCGAGCTGACGGCCCGACCGACGACCTCAGCCGGCCTGCCCGGATCGGCTCCCGATCCGGGCATGGTCTGGGTCGGCGGCGGAACGTTTTCGATGGGGTCTGATGACCACTATCCGGAAGAAGCGCCGGCGCACCAGGTGACGGTCGATGGCTTCTGGATCGACCGCCACGCCGTGACGAACCGCGAGTTCGCTCGCTTCGTCCGCGAGACGGGACACGTCACGCTGGCCGAGCGGCCGCCCCGCGCCGAGGACTATCCAGGGGCAGACCCGGCGATGCTGGTGGCCGGGTCGAGCGTGTTCGTGTCGCCGGGCCGGCCGGTCGACCTGCGGAACGCGTACAACTGGTGGTCCTGGACTCCTGGAGCCGATTGGCGCCACCCGCAGGGTCCCGGCAGCTCGATCCGCAACAAGCCCGACCACCCCGTCGTCCACGTCGCCTGGGACGACGTCGAGGCATACGCGCAGTGGATCGGCAAGCAGTTACCGACCGAGGCCGAATGGGAGTTCGCCGCCCGCGGCGGCCTGGACGGTGCGGAGTACGCCTGGGGGGACGAAATGACTCCCGGTGGCCAGTGGATGGCCAACACGTGGCAGGGTGATTTTCCGAACCAGAACATCCGCGCCGACGGTTACGACGGCACCGCGCCGGTGGGTCGGTACCCGCCCAACGGCTACGGACTCCTCGACATGATCGGCAACGTCTGGGAGTGGACGACCGACTGGTACGAGGCACACGGCGCGACCAGCCACGCCTGTTGCACGGCTGACAACCCCAGGGGTGGTGATCGAAACGCCAGTGCCGATCCGGCGGACCCGTCCGCGGTGCCGCGCCGGGTGATGAAGGGCGGCTCGCACCTGTGCGCACCGAATTACTGCCGTCGCTACCGCCCCGCCGCCCGGATGGCCCAGGCTGTGGATACGAGCACGAGCCACCTCGGCTTTCGGCTCATCGTGCGTACGAGTGCCGAGTAGTCGGTGTGGACCGTCACCCGGATCGGCGTGCTTGACGGGCCAGACGCGCCGCCGTTCCCGACGTCAGGGATCCGATCGCGACGCCGGTAACCAGGTTGATCAGCGCTGTGGCGACCTTGGTCGAGAGCTCTTCCGATGATGCGAAGGGCAGCAAGGTCACGACGACGACCGCGAGGCCGATGATCCAGTTGAAGTACGCGAATGGACGGGGCACCGCGACGATGAGCAAGTGGATCAGGGCGGTCGCCAGCAGCGCTGCGATCGCGGCGGTGATGGCGTAGTTCACAGCCTCGGACTCGGTGAAACTGCCCGGAGCGATGACATCGAGGTCAAAGATGCCCGTTGCGATCAGTACGCCGGCGGCTGCGACAAGCGCCGCCACGAGTGCGGTGGCCACTCCGCCGGCCCAAAGCCGGCCAGCGTCGACAACCGGTCGCTGCGTATACGCACGATCATGATTGGTCATGTGCGAACTATTGTCAGCGGAGGTCCTGGTTTCATCACCCGACGAGGGTGAAGGTCGCCGGAGGTCCGCGCTTCAGTCGGGATGATGTTCGACCACCCATGCCTGCGCGTCATGCAGCGCGGCCCACGTCGACTCGCCCAGCACGGGCGTCGCACCGAACACCCGGACGGGTGAGGTCACGGTCACTCGGCCGGTCTTGGACAGAAGCTGGGCCATGTCCGGGGCGAGGCCGGACAGGTACAGGCGGCCACCGGCGGCGGCCAACTGCTCGGCGTAGGCGGCGAGGATCCGGAAGAAGGTGGCGCCGAGTGAGGTGCGTCCACGCAGCCGTAGCACCACCGCTGGTGCCTCGGCGTCGGCCACCTCCGGTAGGCGTGCTTGCAGGGTGCGGGCGCCGGCGTAGAACAGGCTGCCGTACACGTCGAGCACGGTGACCTGGTGGCTGGTGAGGGTTCGCGGTGCGGGCTGTTCGCGGAATCGCTGGTCGTCGATCGGCACCAGTTCGACGACGGTGAGGTCCATAGCCTCCTGGTTGAGCTGGAGCAGCAACGACAGCATGACTCCCACGCCGACGGCAGCCGCGACCGGCAGGAACAACGTGGCGACGAAAGTGGCCGCCAAAGCGATCTGGGACCTGTAGCCGGTGCGCCAGATGGTGGCCAGTTCGCGGGGCCTTATGGCGCCGATCGCGGCGAAGATCAGCACCGCGCCCAGCGTGGGCATGGCGACCTCGCCGACGACCCCAGCGAAGGCGATGAGGATGACCAGCATCCAGATGCCGGACCAGATCGCCGCCCACCGGGTTCGCGCCCCGGCCGAGACGTTGAGGGCGGTCTGGCCTACCGAACCACCCACCGGCTGGCCGCGGAACAGGCCGGCGGCCAGGTTGCCCACCCCCTGGGCGAGGAAGTCCCGGTTCATCTTCGACGGCCGCCCGTCGGCGTTCGGTGCGGATTCGCTCACCCCGGCGCCCTGCACCAGCACGATGACCGCGATGGCCAGCGCGTTGACGACCAGGTCGAACGAGATCAGGCTGAAATCGGGCAATGCGGGCAGCGGAATCTGCCTGGGGATCGCGCCCTGGTCGTCGACCCGGGCGACGCTGTCGGCACCGGCGATCACCACGGCGAGGGTCGGGATGATCAGCGCCACCAGCGCGCTCACCATGTTCAGGCGGGTTTTGGCCAGCCCGAACAGGATGGCCAGCGCCGCGAGTCCGGTCAGCAGGGAGGCCAGGTTGATGCTGCCCGGATGGGTGATCACGTCGAAGGCCTTCGCGATGGCGTTCGGCCCCTCGGCGGCGATGCCGGTCAGGTCGTCGAGCTGCCCGCAGATGATGTTGACCGCGATCCCGGTGAGGAATCCGGTCATCACCGCGTGGGAGACGAACCGGGTGTAGCGGCCCAACCGCAGCAAACCGGCGGCGATCATGACGATGCCGGCCAGCACCGTGAGCAGGAACAGCGCCTGCGGGCGCTGATCGGTATCGAACCCAACCACGGCCGACCCAGCCGCCAACGCCGCCGCGGTCGTCGGCGTGATCACCATGAGCTGAGTGCTCGAAGTCAGCCCACCTGCTATCGGCCCGGCGAAGCTGGCGTACAGGCCGTGCACCGGGTTGACGCCGACGAGTACGGCCATTGCCATGCCGTCCGGAACACTGCCGATGGCGCGTGGAACGCCGGCGACCAGGTCCTTCCCGAAGTGCTGCCGATCAGGTTTGATCGACCGGCCCCAGGATCGCAGGCCGGTGAAGCGCCCCGTGCTCGGTTGCCGGCTTGGAGTATCCGCCATCAGGACGCCCAGCTGATCGCAAACGCGGTTGCGAAGCCGATCGTTGTCGTGATGCCGACGAGCCGGCCGCCGTACTCGTATGCCTCGGGCATCATCGTCGTCGAGAGCATGGCCAGGATCGCGCCGCCAGCGAAGGCGAGCACGAACGCGAAGACCGACGGCGTGGCGGCTGACATGAGCTGGTAGCCCAGGGCGGCGGCCAGTCCAGACACGAGCGCGATGCCCGTCCACAGCCCGTAAACGCGGCCCCAACTCCAGCCGCTCGAACGCAGGCCGCTGGTCGCGGCAATCGACTCCGGCAGGTTGGACAGGAACACGGCCACGAGCACCGCCACGCCGATCGATCCGGACTCGAGCAGGGTCAGCCCGAGTACCGCCGACTCCGGTACGCCGTCGAGCACGATGCCGAGCACGATGGCCAGGCCGCTGGCCGAGTGGACCGCGTTCATCTTCTTCCGGTCGCGGTAGCCCATGGTGGAGATCGCCTGGTCCCCGAGCAGGAACACCGCCATCCCGATGAAGAAGCCGATCGTCGTGGCGCGCCAGCCCGTTCGCGACGCTCGGCGGCCTCCTCGACCAGCTCGAACGCGACGGCGCTGATCAGCACACCGGACCCGAAGCCCATGATCAGCCCGAGCGTTCGTGCCGATGGCATGTTCACGGCGACGACGACAGCGCCGAGTACCAGAGACGCCGAGCCGAGCAGGCCCCAGAAGAACGCCTCGGCCATCGTGCCCTCCGATCGGGACAGCAGGCCAACTGTGTCCGGACGATCAGATGGTGGCATCACCCCGGCCGGGTGACGGCCGGTTCAGGAGTTGTCAGACCCGCTCGAGCTCGATCGGAACAGCGATGACGTCGACCATCGCGCCGTTGCGCAGGACGGTCAGTGGCAGTGGTGTGCCGATCGCGTCCGCGAACAGCAGCCGCTGCAAACTCTCGGCGGCGGCGACCGGAGCTCGACCGGCCGACAGGACGAGGTCGCCGGCCTTCAGGCCCGCGCGGTCAGCCGGACCGCCCTTGACCACGTCGACGATGCGCAGGCTCTGCCGCTGCCCGATGCGCTCTGCCAGGGCGGCTGGCAGCGGAGCGGGAGTGCTCACCAGACCGAGGTAGGCCCGCCGCACCCGGCCGTCGCGCATCAGAGTCGCGAGAATGCGGCGGCTGGTCGAGTTGATCGGTACGGCAAGACCGAGTCCTACGCCGGCAACTGCGGTGTTGATTCCGACCACGCGGGCGCGGACATCTGCCAGCGCGCCGCCGGAGTTGCCTGGGTTGAGGGCGGCGTCGGTCTGGATGACGTCTTCGACGACCCGCGCGGCTTGGCCGCTGCGCGTTGGCAACGACCTGCCGAGACCGCTGACCACGCCGGCGGTCACGGAGCCGGCCAGGCCCAACGGGCTGCCGACGGCGACGACCAGCTGCCCGACGCGAAGCGTTTCAGCGTCGCCGAACTGTGCTGCCGACGGTGTCGTGCCGCGTGCGCGCACGACTGCGAGGTCGGAAAGCGGGTCCGTCCCGGCAACGTCGAAGTCGACCTCGGTTCCGTCGGCGAACCCAACCGTCCCGCGTTGCGACCGGCCGACGACGTGCGCATTCGTGACCAGGTATCCGTCGTCGGTGAAGACCACTGCGGAGCCGGCACCCTGGTACTCATATCCCCCGCGAGATCCGCGGGTCCGGACGCTTGCCACGTGCGGCAGCAGTTCCTCCGCAACCCGGGTAACGGCGCTCGAGTAGGCGTCCAGCGGCTCGTCGGTCTCGCCGAACCCCGGTAGGGGGGCTGCCTCGTCGCTCATCGACTACCCCTGGTCGTTCTGATGACTCGATTACACGCGTCCAACCGCCCAGCTGTCTCGGGTGTTCCCGCTCCCGCTTTACGCCATCGGCGAAATGACCACGGTTCACCACCCCTGCCCACGCATCACGAAGGCCTGCAGGCGTGGTGACGTACGTACTCGCCTGGTGGTGGGCGGACAGTGCTCGTGTCTGGACTGGAACCTTGGCCGTTTCGACAAGGCACTACGCTCGGCTTCGTCGCAGGCCGCGACGCTCGGGGCGGTAGCTCAGCTGGTCAGAGCAGCGGACTCATAATCCGTCAGGTCGTGGGTTCGAGTCCCACCCGCCCCACCCGCCCCACCGAACCTTCCACGCTCACATGTCCGCCACCGACTCCGCCGGCTCTCCGGGCTCAGTCGGGTCTTCCGACCGAGTCGGCCGCCCATGACGGATGAACCGACCCAACCGGCCCTCGTCCTCCGCGATGACGTTTCCGATGATCCCAGCGGCCAGGAAGACGAACGAGAGCACGTACAACGAGGCCAGGTAGGTGAATGCCACCCCGATGGACCCGTACTGGTCGGCGCTCTCCTCCAATGCGCGCGGCAGATACGCCTCGCTGGCCGGTCGCACCACCAGCATGGCCAGCGCGAATACGACGCCGCCGGGAATGAGTCGGCGCACCGGCACCCGGTTGGCCAGTAGCAGCCATGGCACGAAGGCTGCGACCAGTATGTCGAGTCCGAATGTGAGCACGAAGGTCCACGCGTTCCGTGGGGGGATCGGGTCGGTGAACCGACCGAGGGACCGGGCCACCACAGCCGCCAGCACCAACGCCATCACCACGGCCAGCCATCGCCACGCATTGGTGAGTTGCGTCTTCGGCCGCGACAGCTGCCAGATGCTGGCCATCGCGCGGGTGAGGGCGCGGGACAGGCTGGTCGCCGACAGCAGCACGAATACCGCCCCCACAATGCCGAACGCGCTGCCGCCGGACTCGTCCAGGGCCTGCTCGAGGACATCCTGGGCGACCGGCGGCATCGAGACGGCATCCGCGAACCGTTCGGTCGTCGACTGACCGACCCAGACGAACAGCATGATCAGGAGCGGGAGCACTGACGAAAACAGCTGAGCGGCGAGCGCCATTGCGCGGTCGAAGAGGTCGAGCCGCGCGAACCCGGCCAGGGACCCAAGCGCGATGCGACCCGGCCAGTGCTCCCTCATCGAGCGGGCAAGCTCATGCAGCCGGTCGGATTCCCGAAAGCTCGTCATGGCTTGTTCAATCCGTGGCAGTGCGGCCGTTGTTGGCGTCTGGTTGCGGACCGTTGGTGGTCTTCTGGCCCGCCTCGACTGCGCCGACGAAAACGCGAACCCCGAGGCCCAGCACGATCAGGTCCAGGATCATCTGGACCGTGACCAGCACGCGGGCCGTTTCGCTCGTTGCCGTGATATCCCCAAAGCCGACCGTGGCGAAGATGGTGACCGTGAAATACAGCGAATCGGTCCTGTTGAGCGTTTCATTGAAGTTGCTGGCATCGGCCTCAGCCATCAGGAAGTACACGGCCGCGAAGAGCAGGAGGAACAGCGGTGCGATGCCAGCGAGCGCTTCGACCGCTTTCACGGCCGGATGCCGCGATCGAATGACCGCTTTCACCTGATATGACGCAACGGCGGCCAACACGAGCAGCCCAACCGCCAAGGTTAGGCCCAACGGGACCCCAGACAGATTGTCAAGCGGGGCGACGTAGTACACAGCGACGAGAATCACCGTGACGGCTGAGGCCCGCAGCAGACCAGCTACTAGGCGCCGCCGACGCTGCGCCCGGGATAGCGCCAGGACTGGTGCCGTGGTCATGTCGTCATCCGTTCAGCCCTCAACCATGATCGAGTGGCGCATGTCAGTCGAGCATGCGCTGCAGGGTCGGTTGGGCGCGGTCGGCGACCTGGTCGACGAGGCCGGCCGATCGTAGGCGGGCGATGCCGCTGGTGGCGATCACGTAGAAGGGCACGGCCAAGATCAGGCCGACGATGCCGCCGAGGAGACCACCCAACGCGGTGACGACAAGTACGACCAGCGGATGGATGTCGAGGGTGCGGCCCATCACCCTGGGCTCGACGAAGTTCTCCAGCGCCAGGTTAGCGGCGAGCACTATCACCAGCATGACGGCAGCGGTGCCGATTCCGCCCTCGCCGAGAGCGATGATCACGGCCAGGCCCCCACCCAGGAAGGCGCCGATATAGGGGATGTAGCCGCCGACGAAGTTGACCACGATGATGGTGAACACCAGCGGCAGGCCGAGCAGAAGGCTGGCCAGGCCGATGACCACCGACACGACGGCGGACATGACGGTGCGGCCTCGACCGTAGTCGCGCAGGATGCGGCAGGCATCGCCGATGAAGGCGTCGACGCCGTCTCGGATCGTCGGGTCGATTTGCGCGACGACCGAGCGGCGCAGACGGGTGC
The DNA here is from genome assembly GCA_963819885.1 of uncultured Actinomycetota bacterium. GTDB lineage: Bacteria > Actinomycetota > Actinomycetes > Jiangellales > Jiangellaceae > JACVRX01. The sequence continues at coordinate 122,551 of CAWFXV010000027.1, forward strand.
CGTCCTTGAGCAGGTAGAACATGATCAGGGAGCCGAGGATGATGCCGCTGGCCAGGCCAACCAGTGAGTGAACGCCGGAGACCAGATGGGTGAGGAAGCCCTCGGCGATCGCTGGGGCCGCCTCCTGGGTTGCCGCCTGGGCCTCCTCCAACGCGGCCGGATCGACACCAAGCGACTCGACCGCGTTGTCCTTCGCCGCATCGACCGAGGCGCTGATCTCGTCCACCTGATCGATCACACCCTGGACGGTTGCGACCACCACGGCGGTCATCAAGGCGAGCAGGCCCAGGACGATCAGCCCGGCGGCGAGAGTGGGCTTGAACCCGTGGCGTCGAAGGGATCCAACCATCGGCTTGAAGACCACGGCCAGCACGGCCGCGAACGTCAGCGGGAGCACGATCTCGCTGATCGCGCCAAGCGCGGTGACCACGATGATCGCCGCCACAACGAACCCCACGAAGCTCCACGCCCAGACCCCCAGTCTGGGAATCCAGCGCATGAACGCCGGGGCATCACTCGGGCTCGTGTCGCGCCCGGCTGCCGAATCGCTGTCAGCACTTCCGTCGGACTGGCCGGCCGCGGACGCTGGTCCGCGGGATGCGACATCGACCTCCGGGTCGGTCCTCACACGGTCTACCACCGGCGAATCCTTTCTCGAAGGACTGCGTGGCGGCGGCCAAGTGGAGGCCGACGACGCCGCCTGTCGTCATCTCATCCAGTACACGATGTCGTCGCATCCCCCAGATTGTGTGAATTGGCGCCAGCCCGGACCGTTCCTGGCTCGCCGGGGCTCCGGCGCCACATCCGAGTTTCCGTTGAGTGACCCGACAGCTGTGCCTAGGATCCGATCGTGACCGGGGACTCACGCGAGGAGGCGCCGAGGGCTGCCGAGCTGGATGCGTCGCTGCTCGACGCCAAGCTGTCGATTCCGCAGCCTCGCCGAGGTTCGGTGAGTCGTGCACCCCTCATCGAGACGGCTCGCGCGAGCGATTGCCGCGTGGTCGGCGTTACCGCGCCTGCGGGTTATGGCAAGTCGACCTTGCTGGTTCAGTGGGCCCTCGCCGAGGATCGCCGCGTCGCATGGGTGTCTCTGGACCGCCTGGACGATGATCCTGCGGCCCTGCTGACCTTGCTGGCATCCGCCTACGCTCGGGTCTCGCCGGGAAACTCCGACCTGATCGCGGATATGGGCGGTCTCGGCGTGTCGGTGTTGGGACGCGCTGCGCCGCGTCTTGCCTCGGCCCTGAGGACGAGCCCGGTTCCGTTCGTGCTCATGCTCGACGACCTCCACGAACTGCAGTCGCCGGCCTGTCACGATGTGCTGAGCGTGGTGATCTCCGGTATTCCGCGAGGTTCTCAACTGGTCGCGGCGAGTCGTTCCGAGCAGCCTCACCTGCCGCCGCTGCGAGCTTCCGGTGAAGTGTTGGAGTACTTGGCGAGCGACCTGGCCCTCGACGCGGCCGGCGCCGAACAAATCTTCGCCGAGGCACGCGTCAGCATCACTCCCGACCTGGCAGCCGCTGTGACCGAACGGACCGAAGGCTGGCCGGTCGGGCTCTACCTCGCTGCGGTGATCGCGCACGACAGCAACGGCGATGCGTTGACGGTCTCCGGCAACGACCGGTACGTGGCCGACTACCTGTACCGCGAGTCGTTGACTCGACTGCCCGAGAGTATTCAGCGGTTCCTGCGGCGCACGGCGGTGCTCGATCAACTGTGCGCTCCGCTGTGCGACGCCCTCCTCGGAGAATCAGGCGCGCAGGACCGACTGCGCAGCCTCGAGGCCTCGAACGTGTTCCTGATCCCGCTCGATCGTCGGCGAGAGTGGTACCGCTACCACGCCTTGTACCGTGAGTTCTTGCTTGGTGAGCTTCGTCGGGTCGAGCCCGAGGCCATCATGAAGCTGCATCTGCGGGCTGCCGACTGGTACGAGGCCAACGGATCTCCAGCGATGGCCGTCGAGCACCTGTTGAACACGACCGAGCAGGACCGATGCGTTCAGTTGGTGACGGCGTTGATCCTGCCGACCTACCAGGCCGGCCAGTTATCGACCGTGCAACGCTGGCTGTCGGCGCTGGGCGATTCCGCAGTCGAGGAATATCCCCCGCTGGCCGTTCTGGCGGGCTACATAGCTGTGTTCACGGGGCAGACCGCCGAAGCGCAACGCTGGGCGGCGATCGTGGACGCGGCTTCGTTTGACCTGGTTCCGGCCGACGGCACGGCATCGTTCGACTCGGCGCGGGCGATGTTTCGAACCGTCATTTGTGCCGCAGGCCCGGAGCAGATGATGACCGACGCAAGATTCGCCGTCGCGCAAGAGCCGCCGTGGAGCGTCTGGCGCGACACGGCGCTCTGCTTTTTGGCCGAGGCGCATCTGCTCACCGGAGACGTTGACCAGGCGAGTGCCCTGTTCGCCGAGTCGTCCACCCTGGCCGCTGCGAATTGGCAATACCGATTCGCTCGTCGACAGCGAGGCTGAGCTCGCGGTGCTGGCCATGGATCGCGGGCGATGGGCGGAGGCGGGCGGGCATGTGGAACGGGCGCTCGCCGCTATTGATGAGTATCGGATGCAGGACTACGTCACCAGCGTGCTGGCCTTCGCCGTCGCTGCCCGGCTCGCCGTGCACCGTGGCGACCTGAAGGAGGCAGACCGGCAGCTCACGCAGGCGATGCGGGCCCGTCCGACCTGCACATTCGTGCTGCCATGGCTCGCTGTACGCGCACGACTGCAACTCGCGAAGGTTTACTGGGGCATGGGTGACCACACAACCGCTCGTCACCTACAGCGTGAGATCGACGACATCTTCCTCCACCGGCCAGACCTCGGTGCCCTCGTCGACGAGGTCTCGGAGCTTCGCAAGATCACATCGAGCCCACAGCTGGGAGCGATCGGCGGGTCGCCGCTCACCCCTGCGGAGCTTCGGCTGCTCCCGTACCTGCAGACACACCTCACGATTCGCGAGATCGGGGAGCGGCTGTTCGTCTCCCGCAATACCGTCAGCTCGGAGGTCGGCTCCATCTACAGAAAACTGGGCGTCTCCTCACGCAACGACGCGGTGCAACAAGCGACGGCGATCGGTCTGCTCGGCGCGTAGCCGGGCAAGATTGAACCCGCGACCCTTCCACGACTTTCGTGGCCCACGACGGAGCCGAGACGTGGCGTTCGGGCTCGGTCCGTTCGTCTACTGCCTGGCCATGGCGATGCGGAGGCGCTCCTCGGGGTCGATGAAGTGGTCGTGATCATCGGCGCCGAGGTCGATCTGCACCCAGTTGATCTTGCCGTTGAACCGGCTGCCCTGGGCGGTGTAGTCGGGGGTGACGGTGGTGCCGGTTTCCTGACCGATGTCGGTCGTCTCGTCGGCAGAGAAGATCATCGGCTGGGTGTTCTCGACCCGGCCGGTGCCGACTGGCTTGCCGTCATAGTAGAGGGTGACGTCGCCGCCCTTGGCCAGCCCGCCGCCGTCGTAGGCGAACTCCATGCGCACCTGATGGGTGCCGGCGGGGATCGAGGTGTCGGCGGCGGTGGTGAACTCGTGGATACCGAGCGTGTTGTAGACGAACTTGGCTTTGCCGTCCTTGAAGTAGAGGGCCCAGCCGCCGAAGCGGCCGCCCTGGGCGATGATCACGCCATCCGCGCCGTCGGCGACCGCGACTTCGGCGGTGACCGAGAACGACTTGTTCTTGATGCTCACAACGCTGTTCTCCGACAGGCGTCCCATGCCCGCGAAGAACAACTGCGAGTTGCCACGGATGAGAGTCGGCCGGCCGGCCATCGACGGCTCGATGCGCTCCGCGCTGCGATCGTCCAGCGGCAGCACGTTGTACTTCGTCGCTTCGATGAGCCACAGCCGTTGCAGCGCGGCGAGCATCTCCGGCTGTTCGGCGGCGAGGTTGTGGGCCTGGCTGTAGTCGCTGTTGCCGTCGTAGAGCTCCCAGACGTCGTCGTCGAACGCCGGGAGGTCGCCGCCGACCATGACCCACGGCGTCTTGTGCTTGGTGACCGCGCTCCAACCCTTGTGGTAGATGCCGCGGTTGGCGAACATCTCGAAATACTGCAGCTCGTGGCGCTCCGAGGCGTCGGCGTCGTTGAACGAGTACAGCATGCTCGCGCCCTCCATCGGCGACTGCATGACCCCGTTCACCATCGCCGGCTCGGGCAGACCTGCGGCCTCCAGGATCGTCGGAGCAACATCGATGACATGGGAGAATTGCGTGCGCATACCGCCCTTCTCCTCGATCCCGTTGGGCCAGTGCACGATCGTGCCGTTGCGGGTGCCACCCCAGTGCGAGGCGACCTGTTTGGTCCACTGGAACGGGGTGTTCATCGCCCACGCCCAACCGACCGCGTAGTGGTTGTACGAGCTGGGCGAGCCGAGCTCGTCCATCTTGCTTCGCAGGAACTCCGGTGTCTCGAGCTCGGCCATCCCGTTGAAGTTGGCCATCTCGTTGAATGCGCCATTCAGGGTGCCTTCGGCGGAGGCGCCGTTGTCGCCGATGATGTAGAAGATGATCGTGTCGTCGTGGATCCCGAGATCGTCGATCGCGTCGATCACACGGCCGACGTGATGGTCGGTGTGCTCGAGGAATCCGGCGTACACCTCCATCTCGCGGGCGAGTACCGGCTTTAGCTCGTCCGGCATGTCATCCCAGGCCGGGATCACGTCGTGCCGGGCGGGAATGTCGGCGTCGGCAGGGATGACCCCCAGCTCCTTCTGCTTGGCGAAGGTCCGTGCGCGCTGCGCGTCCCAGCCGTCGTCGAACTTGCCCTTGTACTTGTCCGCCCACTCCTTTGGGACATGGTGCGGAGCATGCGTCGCACCGGGCGCGAAGTACACGAAGAACGGCTTGTCCGGCATCAGCGCCTTCTGCTGACGGATCCAGCTGATCGCGTGATCGGCCAAGTCCTCGGTCAGGTGGTAGCCCTCCTCCGGGGTGGCCGGCGGCTCTACCGGCGTCGTGCCGTCGTACAGCGCCGGGTCCCACTGATTGTTCTCGCCGCCGATGAATCCGTAGAAGTGCTCGAACCCGCCCCCTCCTGCCGGCCACCCGTCGAACGGGCCCATCGGCGAGGACTGCCAGACCGGCACCTCGTGGCACTTGCCGAACTGTGCGGTCGAGTAGCCGTTCAACTTCAGCGTCATGGCCAGCGGCGCCTTGGTGTTCGGACGCAGCGAGTTGTTACCCGGAGCCGATGTCGCGGTCTCGGTGATGCTGCCCATCCCGACCGAGTGGTGGTTGCGGCCGGTGAGCAAGGCCTGCCGGGTCGGGGCGCACAGGGCCGTCGTGTGGAACCGGTTGTACCGCAGCCCACCCGCGGCCAGCCGTCCGCGGTCGGCGTGAAGCACGGACCGCCGAACGCGGACGACGCACCGAAGCCGACATCGTCGATCAGCACGACCAGCACGTTCGGCGCGCTCTCCGGCGGAGACAACGGCTCGATCGGCGGGAACCCGGTGTCTGGGTCCTTAGCGTCATATGTCGTCAGACCCGGCAACGGGCGGTCAGGGATCGGCAACATCGTGCGCGCGTGCCGGTCAGGACTCATGACGTTCCTCCGTTGTGTCTAGCGCTAGCTGAGCGACTCCACGACCTAAGGAACGTACGTCCGGGCGGGTCCAGGCTCATCACATACATCGCATGATTCCGCTGCCGATTCGTGGGCGCCGAGGCGATCGAGTGATCGCTAAGGTAGGTTCCTGTGCGGTGTCGCTTGCCGCCGCATTGTGCCCACACAAAGGTCGAAGGCCTGATCCGAAGATTTCGGATCAGGCCATCTGAGCTGCACTTTGTTGGTGTGGCATCACCCACCCGACTGGGGCTCCAATGCGTCGTTGGTGTCATACCCCAGCGCCATCGCCAGCTTCGGGGCGGCCGCGACCCCGCGCGGGAGCCCGACGACTGGCATGACGCCGACCAACACGTCGACGATCTCGGCTGCGGTGGCGCCCGCATCGACGGCGGCATCGGCCTGGGCTCCGTAGGAGGCAACAGCCCCTCCGACTGCGATCAACGCGGCGAGCCGGACGAGCGCCAGCGTCTTCGGATCAAGCTCTTCGAGCGCGACTCCGGCTCCGCCGACACAGTCCTCCGCGAAGCGTGCGTCGTTGATGGCAAGACGGCGCAGCCGATCGGTGTAGTCCAAAGCCGACCTCTTCCTCCGCCATCACTGGTTCCCGACACCCTCACCTGGAAGCTGACCAGCAGGCGAAGCGTCCGGCGGCCTTGTGCCCCGGGGAACCATGCTCAAACCCAATTGAGCGATAGAGCGGACGCTGCGCGCATCATGCAGATGACGTGAACCGTCGACCGCGTCGAGCTCACCGTCATCGACGGGCTCGGCATTCAAGGAGACGCACTCGCTCGACGCAGCATCGCTCGCGGACCGCGCCCGGTCCCGACGCATTCGTTGGGCGCCATAGCGTCACCCGCGTCTGCTTAGCTACTGCCCCGGTGGGATGAAACAGTTGCCCCCACAACGAGCAGGGCGAGTCTAAAGGCTGCCCACTTGGTCGGCGTGAGCCCAGGTTTCAAGATCCGGAGCAATCGACCTCTGTTGAAAGGTCGTCGAGCTTGACGGCAGCGTCGGCGGCGCCTGCCCGGGCATCCTCACCCGCGCCGGCTGTGAGTGCCTCGACATCCGAGGCCAGCGAACTCGCCTTCGCGGCTGCATCGTTCGCATTCACGGCCTCGAGCCCGGTAGCCGCCGTCTCGAGAGCCATCGCAAACGAGTTGAGGTCGGAAACGATCTCGTCGCCTTGAGCCACCCCCTGCTCCGAGACCGTCTCCAGGGAGCCTTTGAGGTCGTCGAGCGTGGCGCAGAGCGTGGCGGTCGCCTCTTCGAGGGCGGCGCTTGCCTGCCCGGGGGAGCGCGTCGTGGAATCCGGGGTGGTGGCGGACGAGTCGTCCGGGCTGGACGAGCACCCCACCAGGACCCACAGTGCGATCAGGATCGCGAAAACGTGCGGTCGCCGACGCTGGCGTTGGGGAAGCGGTACTCCAGTCGCGGGGTAGACATTGGGATCGACTCTCAGCTCGCCGGTCATCTTTCTCCTTATGGCACGGTTGCCCTCACGAGATCGTCACCGCGGCGCGGGTAAACCACATCACGCGCATTGAGTGATTCGATCTGACCATCGCGGCTCGCTCCAGCAAACACCGAGGGATAGCGACACCGACCACCAGGTTGATCGTCCCGGTTGCGACCTTGGTCAGCAACGAGTCCCACGTCGGTGCGTGTGTCGTTGGCGCGGCGCCCACAAGCATTCCGATCTTGGCCGCCACGCCGACGATCTGCGCGGACACGGCCGATTAATTGGTGGCTGCTCTGGGCGGAAGCGGGGATCTACGCGCCTTCAGCGAGCTGCTGCTCGGCCACGAGTTCGGCGAAGCCGAGCGCACGGACGACATTGCCCACCGCGGAGGCGACGCGGGCCGTTCCGACAATCGGGGCGACGGCTGCGAGGACGTCTCGGACCTGATCCCCGTCGACCCCAATTTCGCTTGCGGCACCGAGATTCAACAGGTACGAGCTCGGCGGTGCATTCACCGCGACGAGCGCAGCGATGCGCACCAGCATGAGGGTCTGTGGGTCGAGTTTCGAGGCTTCCATCGAGGCGGCGGTCATGGTCGCAATCAGATCCAGGACCGGGGTTTCAGCGGATTCGTCGCTCATTTCTGGGTTCCTTTCCGTTCGTGGTGGCGATGACAATATTCGCTTGCAGAACCGGTATGCGCGGCGACGCGCCGTCACCCGATCGCGGAGGGGAACAGCAGCGCCGGACGGAGGTCCGGGGGCTTAGTAGCTGTCTGCTTCAGCCGTTTGGAGAAGTATTGGAGTGCCTTCTTGGTTTTGGTTTCCTGCTCGCCGGTCAGGTCGCACCGCGCTGGGTGAGGAACGCCCTGGTTTCGGCCGCGACGTGGAACGCCTCCGACGGGCGCATTTGGTGGACAGCTCGAGGATCATGGAGTTGTCCGGGTAGAACCACAGCTCGGCGACGAGTCTGCGGGCGTATCCCTCGGGGGCGAATTCAGCTTCACGGTGATTGGGCCCAGGATCGACCGTTCAGTGCGAGCCCGTCGGGTGCGTGCGCGGTGTACAACGCCCGTTGCTCCTTGGAGTAGAGCCTGCGGATCGGTAGCTTCCCGAACACCGCATCCCGGACGTCGGGGGTCTTCAGTGCGCGTTTCATCGATCCGGAGCAGACGAACCCGCCCGGCATCGCATCGACCTCGACGCCGAAGTTGGGCGAGCGGCGCAACTGTTCGGGCAGCTGGTCCGGGACCACCGGGCGCAGCTTGACCACGGTGTCGTCGCCCTTGTGCTGAACCCGGCGAGCGCGGACCACGACCCCGGCCTTGTTCAGCGTCAGCTCCGGGGTGTCGAAGAAGTAGACCTGCCGGATCTGGGCGTCCAGGGGATCCACCCCCAGCGCCGCCGCCCGCGGCTGCGGTCGGACACCGGCACGGTCAACTTCAGCTCGACGCTGTCCGCGCCTTTGGTCAACGCGATCAGCTCGGCCAGCTCCTTATCGGACAGCATGGGTGCCTTCTCGCGGTGGCCATGACTGCTCCTTCCACGGTGGAGGCGACTCGTCGCGTCAACAGGCGGTGTCACGCTCCAGGCATAGAGACTGCTTCCTCGGCTTCGCACCACCGCCCGACCCCGAGCTCGCCCCGAACTCGATCGCGAGCGACGCGTGCCGGTGCCTCGATCGGCGCGACGGCAACCAGGACGGCCTCCTACTCAATCAGTACTGGGCCTCGCGAGTCTCCCCGCCGTGGACGATCAGCGCCCAGATAACCAGCACGTCCAGGGTGATCACGATGACGCTCCACACCGGGTGGAAGTTCAGCGACGCGAGCTGCGCGATCGCGTTGATCATGACCACGATCACCGCGAAGACCCGGGCCCAGGTGGCGCCGGAGAACAGGCCGAAGCCGGCCAGTAGCGCCAGCAGGCCGACGATCAGGTGTACCCAGCCCCAACCAGTGACGTCAAGGATGACGACCGCCAGGCCTCGGTGGGCAGGAACACGTCATCGGTGAAGATCGCGGCGAAGCCCTGGATGGCGTTGAAAGCGCCGAGCATGACCAGCATGAGCCCGGCAAACGAGATCCAGCCGACCCATCCGGTGACCCTGGTTTCTTCTGGCGTACTCATCCACCCTCCCAATCTGGTCGACCCGCACCTCGGGTCGCGATATAACACTGGCTGCCTGGTGAGGCCAGTGCCTCACTCACACTGGGTGAAGTTTCG
>CAWFXV010000028.1:0-49958 GCA_963819885.1 uncultured Actinomycetota bacterium
ACCAGCACGGCCAACCGATCCCGCACCTCCACCACATCCTCGAACATGTGTTCGACCCTAGCGACGGCCGGGGACAGCCCACCAGCATCGACAACCAATCTGTGCACAACCAGAAACACAAACGGCCGGCTGTGGACAAGCCACCCGCCGAAGCGCCAGAGCGCGCTCGGCCGGCAAGCACGTGGGCCAGGCTCTGCGGACTATCTTTTCGCGGGAAAGACGGAGTTGGCCACCTCATCCCCGAACCGAACGCAGGGAACGGCCGAGTCATCGACTCGGCCTGGTTCGCGACGCCGTAGCGTCGGACTGACACGACGACATAGCGAGGAGTCTCAGTGACCGCACCAACCCCTCTCCCGGCGAACGCCGACCATGCCGCGGCTCGCACCGTCGGACTCTGGAAGGTGTACGGCGAAGGCGACACCAAGGTCGTCGCACTGAGTGACGTGTCCGTCGCATTCGCGCGTGGCCGCTACACGGCGATCATGGGCCCGTCCGGCTCCGGCAAGTCGACCCTCATGCACTGCATGGCGGCGCTCGACTCGGCCACAGCCGGCGAGGTGTTCGTCGGCAACACCGAGTTGACCACTCTCAACGATGCCGAGCTCACCCGCCTCCGGCGCGACAAGATCGGCTTCGTGTTCCAGGCCTACAACCTGGTGCCCACACTCACTGCGCAGGAGAACATCACCCTGCCGCTCGACATCGCGGGCAAGAAGGTCGACCAGGAGTGGTTCGACATGGTGGTATCGACAGTCGGGTTGGGCGACCGGCTCGGCCACAAGCCCAGCGAACTGTCCGGTGGCCAACAGCAACGGGTCGCCTGTGCTCGTGCGCTAGCCAGTCGACCGGACATCGTCTTCGCCGACGAGCCCACCGGTAACCTCGATTCCCGGTCCGGCGCCGAGGTCCTCGGCTTCCTCCGTCGGTCCGTCAGCGAGTTCGGCCAGACGATCCTGATGGTTACCCACGATCCGAACGCGGCGTCGTACGCGGATCACGTGCTGTTCCTCGCCGACGGCCGGATCGTCGACGAAATGACCGGGCCAACGGCAGAGCGAGTGCTGGAACGCATGAAGGGGTTAGACACCGTGGGCCGGGTGTCCTGAGCATGCTGCGCGCCACCGTCAAGAGCCTGCTCGCCCGCAAGCTTCGCCTTGCGATGAGTGCGTTCGCCATCGTGCTCGGCGTCGCATTCGTCGCAGGGTCATACGTCTTCACCGACACCCTCGACCAGACCTTCGAGGAGATATTCGCCGAGACGACCTCCGACATTGTGGTGCGCCCCGCACAAAGCGGCGCCGGAGACCTCGAATTCACCGGTGGCGATGCTCGCACCATCGAGCCGGCGCTGCTCGACGACGTCGCAGCGGTCGACGGCGTCGACCAGGTCAACGGGTTCGTGGACACCCAGTCGATGTTCGTTGTCGCCGCTGACGGCGGAGTGGTCGGCGGCAATGGCCCGCCTGGAATCGGCACCAACTGGACCGATGCCCCAGCGCAGGACGGGTCTGTTCCGCTGCGACTCGCCGAGGGCCGAGAGCCTCTTGAAGCCGGTGAGGTTGTTCTTGACGTCAAGACAGCCGAGCAGGCCCGTTACCAGGTAGGTGACAGCGTCGCCCTGATCACCCCAGGTGACCCGCCTCAGGTCACGGCGACCATGGTCGGCACGGCAGAGTTCGGCGGAGGTGCCAGCCTCGCCGGCGCGACGCTGGCCCTATTCGACACCGAGACGGCGCAGGAGCTCATTCTCGGCGGAGAAGACGCCTACACCAGCGTGGCGGTCACGGCGAGGGATGACGCCGACATCGCAGCGCTTCGCGACCGGATCGAGCAGGTCCTTCCCGAAGGCGTCGAGGCGAAGACCGGGGACGAGGTCACCGCCGAGACTGCGGAGAGCCTCGAGGAGGCCCTCGGTTTCTTCAACACGTTCCTGCTGGTGTTCGCCGCTGTCGCGCTGCTCGTCGGCATCTTCCTGATCTTGAACACATTCTCGATCCTGGTCGCTCAGCGGACCCAGGAAATGGCCCTGTACCGGGCATTGGGAGCGAGCCGGCGCCAGGTCACCCGGTCGGTACTGCTCGAGGCTCTGGCGGTCGCGGTCGTCGGCTCGACACTTGGTCTCCTGCTCGGTCTCGGCGTCGCGCAGTTGCTCAAATTCGCCTTCGGGTTGTTCGGGCTCGATCTGGGCGGGGCGGGCTTGGTTCTCCGGCCCCGCACCGTGCTGATTGCCTATGCCGTCGGAGTGATCGTCACTCTGATCGCTGCCTACGTACCCGCCCGGCGGGCGGCAAAGGTGGCGCCGGTCGCTGCCATGCGTGACGACGTCGCGCTCCCCCAGTCGTCCCGCAAACGGCACGCTGGGCTGGGTAGCGTGCTCACGGCGGCCGGTGCAATCGGCATGGGCATCGGGTTGTTCTTCGACGTTCCACAGGCCGGTTGGCTCGTTGGTGCCGGGATAGTCGCCGTATTCGTCGGCGTTGCCCTTCTGGCACCGGTGATCGGGCCGCCGATCGTCCGGGTGATTTCAGCCGGCTTCCCGCGGTTCTTCGGCACCGTCGGCCGACTTGCACGCGAGAACGCGCAGCGCAACCCCCGCAGAACTGCGGCAACGGCATCCGCACTGATGATCGGGTTGGCCCTGGTCGCTGCGATGGCAGTGCTGGGCCAATCGGCAAACAAGAGCATCGACAAGGCGCTCGACGACGGGCTCAATGCCGACTTCGTCGTGTCCAACCCGATTGGCCAGCCGTTTTCGCCAGCCGTCGCCGAACAGATCGCCCAGCTCGACGGCGTCGACGAGGTCGCTCAGGTCCGGTACAACGGCGCACAGGTCGATGGAGCCAGCGTGTTCGTCGCCGCCTTCGATCCTGCCGCGTTCACCCAAGCGGTGAACTTCGATGTCAGCGCTGGAGATCTCACCCTGGGGTCCGGCGACGTGCTCGTGTCCGAGACCTATGCCGAGGAACACCAAGTGGCTGTCGGCGACTCACTGTCGATGGCCCTCCCCACCGGAGAGCAGTCGCTTCAGGTGACCGGCATCTACCCACAGGGCCAACAGTTCAACGACATGGCCGTGGGGCTGGGCACACTGGAGGCCGCAGGCATCCGCCCGGCCGATTCACTCGTGTACGTCGTAGTGGAGCCGGATACTGATCTCGCCGCGGTACGCGACGGCATCGACGAGGTCACCGCGGAAGTGCCACTGATCGCGGTCAAGGACCAGGAGGGCTTCAAGGCGGACCAGCGAGCTCAGGTGAACCAGCTGTTGTTCCTGGTGTACGCCCTGCTCGGGTTGGCCATCATCATCGCGGTGCTCGGCATCGTCAACACACTCGCCTTGTCAGTCCTCGAGCGCACCCGGGAGATCGGGCTTCTGCGGGCAGTAGGCCTGTCTCGGCCCCAGCTGCGCCGAATGGTTCGGCTGGAGTCGATTGCGATCGCCGTTCTCGGTGCCGTGCTCGGCGTGGGGCTGGGGGTTGTGTTCGGAATCGCGCTTCAGCGCTCCCAGGCCGGCGAAGGCCTGGAAGTGCTGGCGGTGCCCTGGGTTCAGCTCGCGATCTTCGTCCTGTTGGCCGGGGTGGTCGGGGTGCTGGCGGCACTGTGGCCGGCACATCGTGCAGCCCGGCTCGACGTGCTGCGTGCCATCACCACCGAGTAGGAGACTCCTCAGATCCCCGGCGGCGGGCCCAGGGTGCTCGTCTCGGGTTCACCTGGAACCGGGACGGATTCGGGTGGCGCCTCGTCAACCGCGGCCTCGACGACGGCCTCGGCCCGCGGAGCGATCAAGCCTGCGGCGATGTCCTCAGCCCAATGACAGGCGACGGTGTGGCCGGGCGCCAGCTCACGCAACGCCGGCCGCTCGTCGGCACAGCGGGTTGGCTGCCGGTATGGACAGCGGGTGTGGAACCGGCAACCGGCCGGAGGGTTCGCCGGCGACGGAAGATCGCCGGGCAGCAGGATTCGCACCCGAGTGTCCTCGATCACCGGGTCCGGGATCGGCACTGCCGACATCAACGCCTTGGTGTAGGGGTGGAACGGCTGCGCGTACAGCGTGTCCGACGGCGCCTGCTCCACGATTCCGCCCAGATACATCACCGCGACGACATCGGCGATATGACGAACGACGGCCAAGTCGTGCGCGATGACCACGTAGGTCAGTCCCAGCCGGTCCTGCAGCTCTTCTAGCAAGTTGACGACCTGTGCCTGGATAGACACGTCCAGCGCGGAGACCGGCTCGTCAGCGATGATCAGATCCGGTTCCAGTGCAATCGCACGCGCGATACCAATGCGTTGACGCTGGCCGCCGGAGAACTCGTGCGGGTATCGCCACGCGGCCGACGATGGCAACCCGACCAGGTCGAGCAGCTCGTTAACCGAGCGGGTCCCCCCTTCGTCGATGCCGTGCGCACGCCGCGGCTCGGTGAGCACTGACTCGATGCTCTGCCGGGGGTCGAGGCTCGCCATCGGATCCTGGAAGATCATCTGCATTCGACGGCGCATTCGGCGCAGATCCTCGCCTTCCAGCGTGTGCACGTCGATGCCGTCGAAGCTGACGCTGCCGCCGGTCGGCTCGACCAACCGCAGTATCGCCCTGCCCAAGGTTGTCTTGCCGCATCCCGATTCGCCGACCAGACCGATTGTCGAGCCGCGCGTCACGTCAAGGTCGACGCCGTCAACGGCCTTGACCGCGCCGATTTGACGCTCGAAGACGATTCCGGACCGGATCGGGAAATGAACCTCGAGCCCGCGCACCGAGAGGAGGATCTCGTCGGGCTCGCCCGGCGACCGGTCCTCTACCTCCATGGGTGCCGCCGGACTCACGCGGGCACCTCCTCGTCGACCGTCAGCGGGTTGTAGCAGCGCAGCGACCGGCCCATGGCCTGCTCGAGCGCCGGCGGAGACTCCGTGCACGCGTCGATCCGATTGCCACACCGGGGTGAGAACGCGCAGCCCTGCGCCCAAGGCAGCACGTCCGTCGGCGACCCCGGGATCGGATGCAGCGGCGCACCGCGGGGCGAATCCAGTCGTGGCACGGATGCGAGCAGCCCGCCGGTGTAGGGATGACGAGGGTCAGCGAACAGCTCGCGCCGTCCGGCCGACTCCACCACTCTGCCTCCGTACATGACGTGCACGGCGTCGCACAGGCCGGCGATCACCCCGAGATCGTGGGTGATCATGACAAGAGCGGCATCCGAGTCACGCACCAGCTCCTTGAGCAGCTCCAGGATCTGAGCCTGGATGGTCACGTCGAGCGCTGTCGTCGGCTCATCGGCGATCAACACGCGCGGGCGACAGGCGAGCGCCATGGCAATCAGCGATCGCTGGCGCATGCCGCCGGAGAGCTGATGCGGGTACTCCTTGAGTCGGCGATTCGGATCCGGAATGCCGACCCGGTTCAGCAGGTCGACCGCCGCCGCCGACGCCACCTCGCCCTTGAGGCCCTGATGACGGGTCAGGACCTCGGTGACCTGGATGCCGATCGGCACAACCGGATTGAGGGAGGACATCGGGTCCTGGAAGACCATGGCGATGTCCTGGCCGCGGATGTCGCGCATCCGGTCCTTGGGGAGGGTCAGCAGGTCGTCGCCGTCGAACCAGACCTGGCCGCCGATGCGAACCCCTCGATCCGGGAGCAAGCCCATGATCGCGAGCGACGTCACGCTCTTGCCGCTACCTGACTCGCCCACCAAGCCCACGGTCTCTCCACGGTCGACCGTGAACGAGACGCCGTCGACGGCGCGCACGTCACGCCGGTCTTTGCGGGTGAATGCCACCTCCAACTCGCGCACGTCCAGCAGCGCGCCGGTCTGCGGTTCCTCGACGTTCATCGCCGGTACTTCGGGTCGAGTGCCTCACGCAGGCGTTCACCCACCAAGGTGAAGCCCAGAGCGGCGAGCACGATGGCGACGCCAGGGAAGAATGCCAGGTGCGGGGCGCCGGCGAGGTAACGCTGGGTTTGGGCAAGCATCCGGCCCCATTCGGGAACTCCGGGGTCGGCGCTGCCCAGACCGAGGAAGGACAGTGCGGCAGCTTCGACGATCGCCGTGGCCAACGTCAGCGTCGCCTGCACGATGACTGGCGACATCGAGTTCGGAAGCACGTGTCCGAGCACGATCGCCCGCCGGCGCACCCCCAACGCCGTCGAGGCCAACACGTAGTCACTGCCACGTTGAGAAAGCATTTGCCCGCGCAGCAGTCTGGCGAAGATCGGGATGTTGATGATCGCGATCGCGATCATCACCGAGAGCAGGCTCGGGCCGAGCATCGCTGCGATGGCGATTGCCATCAGCAAGCCCGGTATCGAGAGCATGATGTCGACGATCCGCATGATGATCGTGTCGACCTTGCCGGGAAAGGCTCCCGCGATCACACCGAGAGTCAGCCCACCGATCATGCCAAGCGCCGTCGCCACCACACCGACCAGCAGTGACTGCCGAGCGCCATAGATAACCCGGCTGTACTCGTCGCGGCCCAGCTCGTCGAGCCCGAACCAGTGCGCGGCCGACGGACCCGGAATGGTGGTGGGCGTGACCACGCCGGCACCCGGGTTTTCGCTCGGGCCGAAGGGGGCGATCAGCGGCGCGAAGATCGCGACCAGGATGAAGAACGCGATCAGCCCGAACCCGACCAGGGCGACCGGGTCGCGGCGCAGCCGGCGCCAGGCGTCTCGACGGAGACTGCCGCCCTCGTAGCCGACCTGGGCGGTCTCGGTCGCAGCTTCGACTTCGGCAAGGCTCATCGCGCGCTGGCACCTCCTCCGCCGGTCACTGGACCCGAATCCTGGGGTCGATCAGGCCGTACGACACGTCGACGATGAGGTTCACGAACACGTACATCGTCGCGATGATCAAGATGAATCCCTGTAGGACCGCGTAGTCCCGGTAGGTGATCGCATCGCCGACGAACCGGCCGACGCCGTCGAATGCGAACACCCTCTCGGTCAAGATCGCGCCAGCGAAGAGCAGACCGGCTGATAGGCCGATGACGGTCACCACCGGAAGGAGGGCGTTCCGAAGGACGTGGCGGCGGGTGATCGTCCGCTCCAAGAGGCCCTTGGCCTCTGCCGTGCGCACGTAGTCCTCGTGGACGACGTCGAGCACGCTGGCCCGGGTGATGCGGACGATGATCGCCAACGGAATGGCCCCGAGCGCGATGGCGGGCAGGATGAGGTGCATGATCGCATCCCAGGATGCCCCTGGATTGCCGGTGATGAGACCATCGAGGACGTAGAAGCCGGTCGGATGCTCGGCGCCGCTGCGGGGGTCTTGCCGTCCGCTGGTCGGAAACCAGCCGACTTGCACAGCGAGTAGATACTTGAGGATGTAGGCGAGGAAGAACACGGGGATCGCGACCCCGAGCAGTGACCCGACCACCGAGATGTTGTCCAGCCAGGTGCCGTAGCGGCGGGCGGCATAGTACCCGAGCGGGACACCGACCCCGACGGCAAAGATCATCGCCGCGATGGCGAGTTCGATGGTGGCCGGGAACGTCCGGAACATCTCCTCGACGACTGGCCGATGGGTGCGGGCACTGTTACCGAAGTTGAACGTCACCGCCCGGCCGAGGAATTTGCCGTACTGGATGTACAAGGGTTGGTCCAGCCCGTACAGCCGCTCGATGCTAGCCACTTGATCGGCCGTCGCGCGCTCCCCCAGGAGGGCTTGGGCAGGCCCTCCTGGGAGCGCTCGCAGCCAGCCGAACAGGAGCAACGACAGGCCGAACAGGACGGGTACGAGTTGCAGTACGCGCCTGATGACGAACCGAAGCACGTCGTCAGACTACGAACTCGGCACCGTCACCGGGGCAAAGCTCTCGTTCGCGAGTGGGCCCGGCTCGAACCCTTCGATCCCCGCGGCGAAGGCGACGGCCGGCTCGTTGTGGACGTACGGGATGCCCGGCAGGTAGTCCATGATCAGCCGGTTGGCCTCCTGGTAGAGCTCCGTGCGCCGCTCCAGATCGGTCTCCGCCTCGGCCTCGTCCAGTTTGGCGAAGATTTCCTCGTTCTCGAAGCTGCCGAACTGCGGGTTGACGGTCTGGAAGAACGTCCCGATGAAGTTGTCCGGGTCACCGAAGTCGCCGGTCCACCCGAGCAGGAACATCGGTGTGCCACCGGTCTGCGTGGCGTCGAGGTACTGCGGATTCCACGGCGCCGTATTCGGCTCGACGGTGAAACCGACGGCCTCCAGGTCAGCCTTGATCAGCTCGAAGTTGGCCTGGGGGTTCGGCATGTACGGCCGCGAGACGTCGGTCGGGTACCAGAACGGGAGTGTCAGGTCCGTCACGCCGGACTCGGCGATGAGCTCCTTCGCCCGCTCCGGGTCGTAGTCGTACGTTGTGACGTCCTCGGCCCACCCGAACAGCTCCGGCGGCATGAACTGGGTCGCGACCTCCGAACCCTCAGGGTAGTTCGTCTGCAGCAGCTTCTCCTTGTCGATCGCGTGGGCGATTGCCTGGCGGATCTGCGGATTGTCGAACGGCGCTACGTTTTGCTGGAAGCCGATGTAACCAACGTTGAACGCAGGCCGGCGCAGAATCGTGAAGCCGGCTTCCTCCAGGGCGCCGACGTCGGCCGGGTCGACCAGGTCGTAGCCGTCGATGTCACCGGCCTCGAGGGCCTGGCGGCGCGCCGGGCCGTCCGGGATCACGGTGAAGATCAGCTGGTCGAGCTGGGCCGGCTCACCCCAGTAGTCGTCGTACTTGGTCAGCGTCAGCTGGGTTCCTCGCTCCCAGCTCTCGAACTGGAACGGGCCGGTGCCAACTGGGTTCTCGTAGCCGAAAGTGCCTTCGTAGACGGGTGCCTCGCCGGTCCCGCTGACCGCGTCGGCGTCGCCCTCTTGCAATGCCTTGGGGCTGGCCATCGTGAACGCAGGCATGGCCAGCGCGGACAGGAACGCCGAAGACGGCCGACTGAGGGTGATGACGGCGGTCTGCTCGTCGGATGCCTCGCAGCTGACGTAAAGGCTCTCGCCGAGCGTCGGGTCCTCGTTGGCGGCGAAGCCGGCCATCACGGTTCCCCAGTAGTACGACGCGGCCGGGCTCTGCAGTACGCCGGCGAAGTTGTGCCAGCGGTCGAAGTTGAAGCAGACCGCCTCCGCGTTGAAAGGCTCACCGTCATGGAACGTCACGCCTTCGCGGAGGGTGAATGTCCACTCCAGGCCGTCCTCGCTGGCCTCCCACGATTCGGCCAACGCCGGGGTCGTCTCGGTGCCGCCCGGCTCGGTCGTCACCAGGCCTTCGAAAATCTGGTTGATCGGCCGGGTCGACTCGCCGTCGCTGACGAGGGAGCCGTCGAGGATGACCGGATCCGCGGAGGCGCCGAAGACCATCGTGCCCCCCGTCGCCGCACCGGCGTCACCCTCGTCGCCTCCGTCGCCGCCGTCGCCCTCGTCGCCACCACATGCGGCGAGCAGCAAGCCCACAGCAGTCAGCGACGAGATCACGGCGAACCTGCGCGACTGGCTCCTGGTTCGCATCTCCCACCTCACAGTCGAGTCCCGGGCGGGCGCACCCCGGCCGGTTGCTGTGACAGTAATGCGCCGCTGAGGCGTAATGGTCACCCCTACGTCATGGCCATGTCGCGATTTGGCAACGGTCTGGGCCCGCTGTCCGCAGGTCCCAGGCTCGCCATGGCGTGCTGCCAGGCAGGACCGGGCTGTGGCTCGGGTCCATTCCAGGAGGTTTCGGCAGCGCCATTGGCACGCTCACGTGTCGCGATTGGCTCGCCAGACCGTCATTGCGGTGACCGATTTCGGGCGATTGATGGAGCACGGCAGCGTGCCAATTGGGCCGGGGACCGCCGCCTCGGTGCTACTCGTCAGCGTCTCTAGGTGGCGTTGAAGTACTTGGCCTCGGGGTGGTGGACGACCAGTGCGTCGGTGGACTGTTCGGGGTGCAGCTGAAGCTCCTCGGAGAGGGTGACCCCGATCCGCTCGGGTTCGAGCAGCCGCACAATGGTCGCCCGGTCGGCGAGGTCCGGGCACGCCGGATAGCCGAAGGAGTACCGCGACCCGCGGTAAGCCTGCCCGAGGATCCCCTGCCAGGTCGTCGGAGTCCTCGGACCGCGAAACCCAGTTCAGTGCGTACCCGGGCGTGCCAGTACTCGGCCAGCGCCTCGGTGAGTTGGACGGACAACCCGTGCAGCTCGAGGTAGTCGCGGTAGGCGTTCTCTGCGAACAGCTTCGCGGTCGCCTCTGCCACCCTCGAGCCGACCGTCACCAGGTGGAACGCCACGACGTCCAGCTCGCCGGACTCGCGGGGGCGGAAGAAGTCGGCCAGGCACAGCCGCCGATCGCGACGCTGCCGCGGGAAGGTGAACCGCGCGGTCTCCTTCTCGTGATCGTCAGCGGCGAAGACCACGAGGTCGTTGCCCTCGGAAACCGCGGGCCAGTAGCCGTAGACGACGGCAGCTTCCAGGATGCCGTCGGTGTGCAAGCGATCCAGCCACAGCCGTAACCGCGGCCGGCCCTCGGTCTCGACCAGCTCCTCGTAGGACGGGCCACCCCGCGTCCCGCGCAGCCCCCATTGGCCCAGGAATGTCGCCCGCTCGTCGAGGTACGCCGCATAGTCGGCCAGGTGCAGCCCGCGAACCACCCGACTGCCCCAGAACGGTGGTGTCGGCACCGGATTGTTCGTGGCCACGTCGGAGCGCTGGTCGCCCGCCGCGGCCGGTTCGGCCACCTTCGATGCGCGCGACACGCGGCGTTTGCGCAGTGCCGGCAGCGCGTCGGCCAGGGACGTCCTGTGGGTCATGCTTCGCCGATACCACAGCGTCCATGAGACGCAGGCCTTCGAATGCGTCGCGTGCGTAGCGGACCTCGCCCTCGTAGAGCGAGGCAAGATCGTCCTCGACATAGGCCCGGGTCAGGGCAGCACCGCCGAGCAGCACCGGCCAGCGGGCGGCCAGGCCGCGCTGGTTCATCTCCTGCAGGTTCTCCTTCATCACGACCGTGCTCTTCACCAGCAGCCCGGACATGCCGATGGCGTCGGCGGCGGACTCTTCGGCCGCATCGATGATCGTGCTGATCGGCTGCTTGATGCCGAGGTTGACGACGGTGTAGCCGTTGTTCGACAGGATGATGTCGACCAGGTTCTTGCCGATGTCGTGCACGTCGCCCTTGACCGTGGCCAGCACGATCGTGCCTTTTCCGCTGTCGTCGCCCTCGACCCGCTCCATGTGCGGTTCCAGGTGCGCGACGGCAGCCTTCATCACCTCGGCGCTCTGCAGCACGAACGGCAACTGCATCTGGCCGGACCCGAACAGCTCTCCGACGGTTCGCATTCCAGGCAGCAGGGTGTCGTTGACGATGTCCAGCGCGGGCCGTCGGGTCAGCGCTTCGTCGAGGTCGTCGGTCAGCCCGTTGCGCTCACCGTCGACGATCCGCCGCTCCAGCCGTTCGAACAACGGCAACCCGGCGAGTTCTGCTGCCCGGCTCTGTGCTGCGGAAGAAGCGTCGACGCCCTCGAACAGCTCGAGGAACCGAGCCAGCGGGTCGTACGCCGGGCGGTCGCCGTCTGCAGGACGTCGCCGGTCGTAGATCAGGTCCAGCGCGACTTGATACTGCTCCTCCGGGATCCGAGCGATCGGCAGGATCCGGGCCGCGTGCACGATCGCCGAGTCCAGCCCCGCCTTGACGCATTCGTGCAAGAAGGCCGAATTGAGGACTGCGCGGGCCGCCGGGTTGAGCCCAAAGGAAATGTTGGAGAGCCCGAGCGTGGTCTGCACGTCAGGATGGCGCCGTTTGAGCTCGCGGATCGCCTCGATCGTCGCGACGCCGTCGCCGCGGGACTCCTCCTGGCCGGTTGCGATGGTAAAGGTCAAGCAGTCGATGATGATGTCGGACTCGCGAACACCCCAGTTGCCGGTCAGATCGGCGATGAGACGTTCGGCGACGGCGACCTTGTGCTCCGGCGTTCGGGCCTGACCCTGCTCGTCGATCGTCAGCGCGATCAGGGCCGCCCCATGCTCGACAGCGATCCCGGTTGTCTTCGCGAATCGCGACTGCGGCCCGTCGCCGTCTTCGTAGTTGACGGAGTTGACGACGCTTCGGCCACCCAGGCACTCCAGCCCGGCCTCGACGACTGCCGGCTCGGTCGAGTCGAGCACGGTCGGTAGCGTGCTGGCCGTCGCGAACCGGCTTGCGACTGCCCGCATGTCCTCCACGCCGTCGCGCCCGACGTAATCGACGCACAGGTCGAGCAGGTGTGAGCCATCCCGGGTCTGCGACCGTGCGATCTCGACGCAGTCGTCGAAGCGCTGCTCGAGCATGGCGTCGCGGAACGCCCTCGACCCGTTCGCGTTCGTCCGCTCGCCGATGGCGAGATAGGAGGTGTCCTGTCGGAACGGGACGTGCTGGTAGAGGCTGCTGACCCCCGGCTCGGCCCGGAGCTTGCGTGCGGTGACCTCTCTCCCGTGCACCCGCTCGACGACCTGCCGAAGATGCTCAGGGGTGGTACCACAGCATCCGCCTACCAGCGCGAGTCCGTACTCGGCGGTGAACCGGTCGTGCGCATCTGCCAGCTGACGGGGGGTGAGTGGATAGTGCGCCCCGTCGGCCGTGAGTTGCGGCAGGCCGGCGTTGGGCATGCAGGACAGGCCGGCTCGGGCGTGCCGGGCTAGGTGACGCAGATGCTCGCTCATCTCGGCCGGGCCGGTAGCGCAGTTGAGGCCGACGTAGTCGACACCCAGCGGCTCGAGTGCAGTCAGCGCCGCGCCGATCTCCGTGCCCAGCAGCATCGTCCCCGTCGTCTCGACGGTGACATTCACCAGCAATGGCAGGCCGATGCCGGCCGCCTTCATTGCCCGGCGGGCGCCGATGACCGCGGCCTTCGCCTGCAGGAGATCCTGTGCCGTTTCCACCAGGACAGCGTCGACACCGCCACCGACCATGCCCTCGACCTGGGTGCGGTACGCGTCGCGCAGCACGTCGAACCGCACGTGTCCCAGGGAAGGCAGCTTCGTGCCGGGACCTACCGACCCGAGAACCCATCGCGGCCGGTCCGGCGTCGACCAACCGTCGGCGACCTCCCTGGCCAGACGAGCGCCGGCGGCAGACAGCTCGCCGATCCGGTCAGCGATGCCGTACTCGCCGAGGTTGGCCCAGTTGGCACCGAACGTGTTCGTCTCGACGCAGTCCACTCCGACGGCGAAATAGGCGTCATGCACCGAGCGGACGACATCGGGCCGCGTCACGTTGAGGATCTCGTTGCAACCCTCGTGACCCTCGAAGTCGTCGAGGGTCAGGTTCGCGGCCTGCAGCATCGTGCCCATCGCCCCGTCGGCCACGACGACGCGTTCAGCCAGCGCACGGCGTAGGTCAGCCGATGCAGACACGCCGCCAAGGCTAGCTTCGCAGCCTGGACGGCGGCCGCGTGTCCGCCACTCGGGACACTCCGTCTCGACGGCGCGACGGTCGTACGCTGGCCGGGAGACCGGATTCGAGGAGGCGCGGTGGAGCTGGACGGGGTGCCAGACCTGGACGAGCCCGTACTCGTCGCTGCCTTCGAGGGGTGGAACGACGCAGGCGAAGCCGCGACGGGCGTTGTCGAGCACCTGGAGGAGAGCTGGCAGGCAGTCCCCCTCGGCAAGCTCGACCCCGAGGAGTACTACGACTTCCAGGTCAACCGGCCACACGTGTCCGTCGACGAGACCGGAGTCCGAAGTCTGGACTGGCCGACCACGCGCTTGTCCCTCGCGCGACCAACTGGCATCGGCCGGGACGTCGTCCTGGTCCGAGGCATCGAGCCCAACATGCGCTGGCGAGCGTTCTGCGACGAGTTGCTCACTGCGGTTCGCGAACTCGGAGTCGACCGGATCGTGACACTCGGTGCACTACTGGCCGACGTACCGCACACACGTCCCGTGCCAGTGACCGTGTCGACCAGCGACGAGACGCTGGCCAAGTCCCTGGGCCTGGAGCCGTCGCGGTATCAGGGGCCTACCGGCATCGTCGGGGTGTTGCAGGACGCGGCTCGGCGAGGCGGGCTGGTCGCAACAACCCTCTGGGCGGCGGTCCCGCACTACGTGGCGCAGTCCCCCTGTCCCAAGGCGACCCTGGTGCTGCTACGCCGAATCGAGGACTTGCTCAATCTGCCGGTCCCACTCGGCGACTTGCCGGACGAAGCGCGCGCGTGGCAGCACGGCGTCGAGGAACTCGCCACCGAGGATCCCGAGATAGCTGATTACGTGCGTCGTCTCGAGCAGGCTCGAGACACGACCGACCTGCCCGAGGCCTCCGGCGAGCACATCGCCCGTGAGTTCGAGCGCTACCTGCGCCGTCGCGACGAGTAGGGGCCCACCCTTCAGGTTTTCCGTCGATCGCCTTCAACAGTGACACCGAAGAGGGCGTCGACGAGGTCGCGAACCCTGCTGGGCGCAGCGGAATCGGAGCCAACGCGGGCGGATGCCTGCTCGGCCCACTCGTCCACAGCGTCGAGCGCGGCCGGGGTGTCGAGGTCGTCGGCCAGCCGGCGGCGAACGTCGGTCAGCAACTTTCCGGCCTCGGGGCCGGAATCGAGTCCGACGGCATGCCGCCAACGAGCCAAGCGGTCCTCACCCCGAGATAGCAGGGCGGGCGTCCAATCTCGGTCGCTGCGGTAGTGCTCGGCCAGCAAGGCCAATCGGACCGCGGCGGGCTCGGTCCCGGCGGTGCGCAGAGCCGAAACGAAGACCAGGTTGCCTTGCGACTTGGACATCTTCTCCCCGTGAAGACCGACCATCCCGGCATGGACGTACGCCATGGCAAATGGCCACTGGCCGGTGGCGACCTGGGCCTGGGACGCCGACATTTCGTGGTGCGGAAAGACCAGGTCGCGCCCACCTCCTTGGACGTCGAACCCAGCACCGAGCTCGGTCAGGGCAATCGCCGCACACTCGACGTGCCAACCCGGCCGGCCCGGTCCGAATGGGCTGTCCCAGGCGGGCTCACCGGCACGCGAACGAGACCACAACAGCGAATCCAGCGGGTCCTTCTTACCCGGCCGGCCCGGGTCTCCGCCGCGTTCGGCGAACAACTCCAACATCTCCGATCGCGCCAGGCCCGACACCTGGCCGAACTGTGCGTCGGCGGTGACCGGAAAGTAGACGTCGCCGTCGATCTCATACGCCGCCCCGGCGGACCGGAGCCCTTCGATCAGGTTCACCACCAGCGGGATGGACTCGACGGCGCCCAGGTATCGCTGCGGTGGCAGCACCCGCAACCATGCCATGTCGTCGCGAAACAACTGTGTCTGTTCGGCGGCAAGCTCGGCCCAGTCTCGGTTCAGGTCGACGGCTCGCTCGAGCAGCGGGTCGTCGATGTCGGTGACGTTCTGGACATAGCGAACGTCGCACCCGGAATCGCGCCAGACGCGGTTCAGGACGTCGAACGCAACGTAGGTTGCTGCGTGACCGAGATGCGTTGCGTCGTACGGCGTGATTCCGCAGATGTACATGCCCGCTGCGCTCGACGCGGGCATTCGGCGACGTTCGCCCGCGGCTGTGTCGTACAGCTCGACTGACGGAGCCCGCCCCGGCAGCTGCGGAAGACCCGGAGCCGACCACGAGCGCATGACGGGGAGCCTATCTTTCGGCCCAGGTCAGAACGGTGGCCACGGGATCGCGATTCGACCGGGGTCCGGGAGCGGGAACCGCCCGGTGCGGAGCAGCCCGGTCAACCGCACTGTGGTCGCCTCGATCTCCTCCGGGGTCAGCAGCGCTCCCAGCGATGAGCCGAGTTCGGCGTCGAGTCCGTCCCGCAGCACGTGCAACGTCTCTTGTTCCGCCACCGTGAGGGGACTGTCGGCCCAGCCCCACAGAACGGTCCGCAGCTTGGGCTCGGGATGGAAGCACACCCCATGGTCGACC
Organism: uncultured Actinomycetota bacterium; assembly: GCA_963819885.1. GTDB lineage: Bacteria > Actinomycetota > Actinomycetes > Jiangellales > Jiangellaceae > JACVRX01. Next base: position 15,845 of record CAWFXV010000028.1, read on the forward strand.
CCAAGGACACCGCCGGCGCGGTCGACCAGAACGTGTCCGCCCTTGCGGTCGGCGTTGTTGACGACGACGTCGAACAATGCCATCCGACGCAGCCGAGGATCGTCGGCGTGCGCGACGACGACGAGGTTGCCCTCGTCGTCAACCGCATCCAACACCGGCATCCAGCCGACCGGCACCAGCTCGGGGCTCAGCACGTCCACCAGCTTGATCCCGTCCTGTTCCACCCACTGCTGGCACATTCCCGGTCCGTAAGGGCCATCCCGAAGAATCGTCGGCGGAACCACCCGCCAGCCAGCCGCCTCCGACACCAGAAAAGCGGCCACCTCGCGCTGACCCAGGGTGCCGACGGGAAAGTCCCACAGCGGACGCTCCCCCATGATCGGCTTGTAGACGCATCGCGGTTGGGTCTCGTCGGCGCTGTCGGCGCCGGGCTCGACCAGTCTGCAGAGCAGGGTCGCATTCGTCGCGGCGACCAGTTGACCTTCCACGGCCAGGTGACCGTCCCGGAGCAGAGCCGGCACCGGGTTGCTCACCAATCAGCCCTGACGGCGATGGCCGTTCTGGCGCGGGCAGACATGTCCTTCCGGGTCCAGCGGAAGCCCGCACAGCGGACACAGGGGACGCCCGGCGGCGACCAGCGTGCGGGCCCGCCGGGCAAATGCCCGTGCCGATGCTGTCGTCAGCCGGACCACGAACAGATCGCGATCATCGGGCAGTTCGACACCGTCGGTCGGGTCGTCGTGGTTCTCCCCGTCACCTTCCTCGTCGTCCGCATCGGCGCGGGCGAAAGCCTCGATGACGATCCGATCGTCGGCGCCATCCCATGCCAAGGTGAGCGTTCCGACCCGGAACTCTTCGACGATCGGCTGCTCCAGAGGATCGAGGTCATCGGACCCGGACGCGGCGTTGTCTGCGCCGGAGTCGACGGCTCCCGTCGTGCGCAGGACGACCTCGTCCAGCAACGCGTCCAGCCGCTCGGCCAGTAAGGCCACCTGTTCTTTCTCCAGGACGACACTCGCCAGCTGCGAGGCGTCGCGAGCCTGCAGGAAGAACGTCCGCTGACCCGGCTCCCCCACTGTTCCGGCAATGAACCGCTCCGGCGGATCAAAAGAGAAGACGTGACGCGGCACGCTCCGACCTTATGACCAACCCGCCCCGCCCCCGATCATCGCGTGGCTTCCGGCCGTTCCGCTTTCCTGCGACTTACCGTGCAGACCGGACAGGTCGCCACCGGTGTCGTTCAGCCTCACGACCAGCGGGCTGAGTTCGGTGTACGTCAGCACGGTGGTCGAGCCCGGGTCGATGACGAGCCGTTGGAACAGGTCGAGATGCAGTCCGAGCGCATCGGCGACCACAGCCTTGATCACGTCGCCATGGGAAACGGCAGCCCATACCGCCTGCGGGCCGGCCGCTTCGGCCACCTGGACATCGTGCTCCCGGATCGCGTTCACCGCGCGCACCTGAACGGCCCGCATCGACTCTCCGCCCGGGAACGTGACCCCGGACGGATGCGACTGCATGACCCGCCACAACCGGTGCCGAGACAACTCTCGCAGTGTTCGACCCGTCCAGTCGCCGTAGTCGCACTCAGTCAGCCCGTGGTCGACCGTGACCTGCGGCGCCAGTCGGTCGCGCACGAGCTGGTCTGCGGTTTCACGGCACCGCTGCAGCGGCCCGCAGACGACGGCCGACAGCTGGATTCCGGTCAGCCGCGCGGCCAGTGCTCGGGCCTGTGTCCGGCCCACGTCGTCCAATCCGACCTTTGGCGCCCGTCCGGCCAGGATCCCGTCGGTGTTCGCCGTCGTTCGCCCATGGCGGATGAGCAGCACGGTCGGCACGCCTGGAGCCTACGGACCCGACCCGATGGCGCCCGGTCGGATTGTGTGACATTCGTCGCGGTTTCTCTACTATTTCTCCACGCAACCTGGCTTGGGGGGCAATCATGAGCTAGGCATGTAACGAATACCTGTCATGGAACAGGGGGAACGTTCGTTGATGTGGCGTGTCGGTAGACGAGTGGCTGCGGCCGTGGTCGCGGGTGCGCTGTGCGTGCTGGTCTTGGTCGCGCCCGCCACCGCGGCTACCCAGACGCCCACCGCGCCAGCCCCTACGCCAACCCCTGAGCCATCACCGACACCGTCGCCTTCGCCGCCACCCGCTCCCGCGCCCTCTCCGCCCGCGTCCACTCCTCCGGCGGCATCGACGGCGGCCCAGCCCGCTGCTCCCACCAGTCCAGCTGCGCCGCCGAGCGCTCCGGCGCCGGCCGATGTGCCCGCCCCAGCCGAGCCTGCGCCGGCGCCCGGTGACGACGCGCTCAACGCGCAGGCCCACGACGTCATGTCCGCGCACTCCATGGTCGTCGCCGACGCCGAGACGGCATTGCAGGATGCCTTGGCCGACCTCGCCGCGGCCGAGGCAGCCCTGGCGAAGGCTCAAGCGGAGGAACAAGCAGCGCGCACCGCGCTCGAGGCGGCTCAAACGGCACTGGCCGTTGCCAAGGCGGAGGAGACCCGGGTTCGGCAGCAGCTGGCTGACATCCTGGCCAAGATCGCCGACATCCGTGATGACCTCGGTGCCGTAGCCCGCGACGCGTACCGGGGCAGCAACTTCGCGACTTTGTCGGTAGCTCTCGACGCCAACACGCCCGACGAGTACGCCGACAACTACATCGGCGTGCGCACGGTGCTTCGCGCCGGCGATGCTGCGCTCGGAGAACTGGCGGTGCAGCGGGCCGACCTGGTGAACGCCCGAGAGCAGCTCACTGCACTCCGCAAGGAGAAGGAAGATCTGGCCGCGAAGGCAGCCCAGGCATTGCAGGCAACCGAGGCCGCCGTCCAGGCCGCAGCTACGGCACAGCGCGAGCTGGCGGCGGCCGCCCAGAACCGCGCAACGGCACTTGCGGCGGCGCTCAAGGCACGGGAACTGGACTACCAGCTCTACCGTGAGTTCCTCGCCGAGGCTCAAGCGCTTCGACCGTGGCTCGTCGAGATGTCCGGTCTCCTCGCCACGTCCCAGACCACGCTCTACGGCACGGGAAGCTTCGTCCGACCCGGCACTGGCACGCTCACCTCCGAGTTCGGCATTCGCCGGCATCCCATTACCGGTGTCGTCAAGCTGCACACCGGCGTGGACATCGCGCCTGGCGACGGCTTCGTGTACGCCGCGGATGCTGGAACGGTGATCAAGGCCGAATGGAACAGGGCCTACGGGAACATGACGGTGATCGACCACGGCAATGGCGTCACCACGCTCTACGCCCATCAGGCGAACATGTTCGCGAAGGTCGGAGACCGGGTCGTCAAGGGTGCTCGGATCGGCGTCGTCGGGTCGACCGGGTATTCGACCGGGCCGCATCTGCATTTCGAGATTCGCCAGGACGGCGAGCCGATCGACCCCTGGCCGCTGATCGTCAAGGCGCCGCGGCCGAGCCTTGCCGGCTAACTGGCTCTAACCGTCGATTGCTCCGGCGGCCAGCAGGCCGAGCACCAGCAGACCCAGCGCGACCCGGTAGATCACGAACGGTAGGTACGACCCTCGCTCGAGCCAGCGCATCAGCCATGCGATCACCGCGTAGCCGACTAGGAAGGCGATGCCCGTCGCAAGCAGCAGCGGGCCCAGGGCGTACTCGCTTCCCTCGGCGAGGGCAGCGGGCCATTCGAACAGCCCCGCACCCAGCACCGCTGGAATCGCCAGCAAGAACGCAAAGCGTGCGCAGGCTGCACGCTCGTAGCCGAGGAACAACCCCATGCTGATCGTCGCGCCCGAGCGGGAGACGCCGGGCACCAGCGCCAGTGCCTGGGCCATGCCGAAGGCGACCGCATGCGGCAGGGTCAGTGTCTCGATCGGTCGGTTCTTGGCGCCGATCCGGTCGGCCACACCGAGAACGACGCCCAGGAGGACCAAGGTCGTGCCGACGACCCACAAGGACCGGAAACCACCCTCGATGACGTCCTTCAAGGCGATTCCTGCGGCCACGATGGGCAGTGAGCCGACAATGACATACCACCCCATCCGGGCGTCCTGCGGATCCCAGTCCCGCCGTCGAAACAGTGACAAGGTCCAAGCCCGGAGGATCCGCCAGATGTCTGCCGCGAAGTAGATGATCACCGCAGTCTCGGTCCCGATCTGGATGACCGCGGTGAAGGCAGCGCCGGGATCGTCCCAGCCGAGGAGCTCGGGGACTATCCGAAGATGAGCGCTGGACGAGATCGGCAGGAACTCGGTGAGACCTTGCAGGAGGCCGAGGACCGCGGCCTCCCCCCAGTCGCTCACGGCGTGCCGTCCGCAACGCCCGCTGCGTCCAAAGCGTGGACAAGCAACCGCAGGCTCACAAGCTGCTGCTCGGGAGCAGTTGGCAGCGCGATGACCGACAGGGTCGTCGTCCCGGCGTCGGCATAGGCCTGCAGTCGGTCCCGGATCCGATCCACCGGACCGATCAGGGAGGTGGTGTCGACGAACTCGAACGGCACGGCGGCCGCCGCCTCGCGGGGCTTGTGGTCCAGGAACAAGTCTTGCACCCGCGCGGCCGCGTCGGCAAAGCCCATCCGGACGGCGAGCTGGTTGTAGAAGTTCTGGGCGCGACTGCCCATCCCGCCGAGATACAGCGCCGAATACGCGCGCACCGGATCGGCGCAGACTTCGAGATCGTCGCCGATGACCAGCGGCACGGTGGGAACCACGTCGAAGCCGTCCATCGACAGCCCGGCGGCAGCACGTCCTCGGCGCACGTGATCCAGTGACTCCGCCGCGTGCTCGGGTGCATAAAAGATCGCCAGCCACCCGTCGGCGATCTCGCCGGTGAGCTCGAGGTTGTTCGGCCCGACGGCGGCCAGGTAAACCGGGATGCGCTCACGAACCGGTCGAACGGTGAGCCGCAACGCCTTCCCCGGCCCGGCGGGAAGCGGCAACGTCCAATGCTCGCCTTGGTAGATCAACTTTTTTCGGTCGAGTGCCTGGCGCACGATGTCGACGTACTCTCGGGTCCGTCCCAGTGGCCGTTCGAACCGCACGCCGTGCCAGCCCTCTGACACCTGCGGCCCCGACACACCCAAACCCAGCCGGAACCGCCCACCCGAGAGGCCGTCGAGCGTCGCTGCCGTCATCGCGGTGCATGCCGGGGTCCGAGCGGGAATCTGCATGACGGCGCTGCCCACGTCGATGTGCTCTGTCTGGGCAGCTACCCAAGCCAGCACGGTGGGCGCGTCGGATCCATAAGCTTCGGCGGCCCACACGACGGAGAAGCCCAGTCGGTCGGCCGCACGGGCCAACACAACGTTGTCGCGGTCGGTGCCCGCCCCCCAGTAGCCCAGGTTGAGCCCGAGCCGCATCGTGCCCTCCCATGTGCTCCGGCGGGCGAGCCTACCCGCGGCTGCTGCCGACACTGCCGGCCGGCCGTCGCCGCGGTTCCGCCGCAGGGTCGCTACTCTCCCGCCGTGGAGCAGCGACGGCTTGGCCGGAGCGGGCTGCGGATATCCCGGCTCGGCTTGGGCACGATGACCTGGGGTCGGGACACCGACCAGCACGAGGCCCGCGACCAACTGGAGGCGTTCGCCGAAGCGGGCGGCACCCTGGTGGACACGGCCGCGGCGTATGGGGATGGGCAGGCCGAGCGTGTCCTCGGTGATCTGCTGGAGAAGGTCATGCCACGAGCCGACCTGGTGGTCGCTACCAAGGCCGGCGTATCCCGGGCGACGGGTCGCCGCGTCGTGGACGTCTCGCGCAAGGCCCTCCTCGACCAGCTCGACGCCTCGCTGGACCGGCTCGACACCGACTATGTCGATCTCTGGCAGATTCACACCTGGAGTGACGACGTGCCATTGGAGGAGACGCTCGGGGCGCTGGACTACGCCGTGTCGACCGGCCGGACGCGATACGCAGGTGTCTCCAACTATGGCGGCTGGCAGACCGGATATGCCGTGGCGTACCAGCGCACTGCCGGCGGTCGGACGCCGGTGGTCTCCACGCAGGTGGAGTACTCGTTGTTGCAGCGCGGCGTCGAACGCGAGGTGCTGCCGGCAGCAGAAGCGCTCGGCCTCGGCGTGCTCGCCTGGTCCCCGCTGGGACGTGGTGTCCTCACCGGCAAGTACCGCAGCGGGACACCGGCGGACTCGCGCGCCGCCTCCCCACACTTCGCCCCGTTCGTCGAGGCCTACCTCGACCAGCGTTCGGCGCGAGTGGTCGAGGCAGTCTCCACCGCGGCGGAGGGTTTGGGGGTTCAACCCCTCGAGGTCGCTCTCGCCTGGGTCCGCGACGCACCGGGAGTCACTGCCGCGGTGGTGGGGGCGCGGACCGCGGCGCAGTTGCGCGGCATTCTCGCCGGCGAAGACCTCGGCCTGCCCGAGGAGATCCGCATTGCGCTGGACGAGGTGTCGGCACCTCCAGTCGCGTACCCGGAACGCACCGACTGACCAACGGGAGGGTGGGAGTGGTGCCGCTGTTCAGATGGCCGTGGCACCATGTGCCGATGGCGGTTTCCACGCCCACGGTGCGGCGAACCTCGGAGTACGAGTTCCACGACCTCCTGCTGCCGCGCGGAACTTCCCGCGGCGCTGCCCGGCGGATGATCAGCGATCAAGCCGAGTACGGCCACTGGGAGCTCGCGACGCTGCGCATGTTTCCGGACGGAACGCGCAAGGTCACCCTCCGTCGGCGCATCCTGCGGATGGTCCGCACGAGCTGAGTCCGACCGGTGCCCGTCGCGACCACCAGGCTTGCCGGCATGGTGATGTACCGGCAGGCATGGTGAACGTGGTCAGTTGGTAACTGCGGGCCGGGCTCAGGCCAGGTCGAGAAACCGATCCAGGACCCGGGCGCCGAACCGCAGGCCGTCGACGGGAACCCGTTCGTCGACGCCATGGAACATTCCGGCGAAATCGAGGTCCGGCGGCAGGCGCAACGGGGCGAACCCGAATCCGCGGATGCCCAGCCCGCTGAACGCCTTGGCGTCCGTACCCGCGGACAGGCAGTAGGGAATCGGCCGAGCATTCGGGTCCTCGGCACGCAGGGCGGTGCTCATGGCATCGACGAGATCTCCGGAGAACTCGGTCTCGAGAGCAATGTCGGAGACAACGGTTTCACGCCGCACCCGTGGGCCGATGACCTCCTCGATGGTCCTCAGGAACTCGTCTCGATGGCCCGGCAGAAACCGGCCGTCGATGTACGCCTCCGCCCGTCCTGGGACCACGTTGTGCTTGTATCCGGCCCGCAACATCGTCGGGTTGGCGGTGTTACGCAGGGTCGCCACGATGATCTTCGAAATGGAGCCGAGGAGCTCGACGAACTGCGCCGAGTCCGCCGGATCGAATGTCACGCCGAATGCCTCGGCCGCGGCGTCCAAGAAGGCCCGGACCGTGGGCGTGAGCCGCACCGGCCACTCGTAGGTGCCCAGTCGCGTGACGGCCTCGGCAAGCTCGGTCACGGCGTTGTGATCGTTGATCATCGAACCGTGCCCAGCCGTACCCTCGACGGTCAGCCGCATCCACTCGATGCCCTTCTGGGCGGTCTCGATCAGGTACAGCCGCAGATCGTCCCGGACGGTGACGCTGAACCCGCCGATTTCGCTGATCCCCTCGGTGCACCCTTCGAGCAGTTCGCGATGATGGTCGGCGACCCAGTGGCTACCCAGGACGCCGCCTGCCTCCTCGTCAGCCAAGAAGCACAGCACGACCGGCCGCCGAGGGCGCCGTCCGGTCCGGAGCCGATCCCGGACCACGGCCAAGATCATCGCGTCCATGTCCTTCATGTCGATCGCGCCACGGCCCCAGATACAGTCATCGGCAATCTCGGCGGCAAACGGATCATGGGTCCAGTCCTCGGCATCGGCCGGGACGACGTCGAGGTGGCCGTGCACCAACAGCGCGTCGTTGCGACTCGGATCCGCACCCTCGATGCGCGCGACGACACTCGTGCGGCCAGGCGCGGACTCCAGCATGGTCGCCTCGAGACCCGCCTCGGCCAGTTTCTCGGCGACGTACTCGGCCGCCTTGCGCTCACCCGCGCCAGATCCGTCGCCATAGTTGACGGAGTCGATGCGAATCAGGTCGCGACACAGCTCGACGACCTCATCCTCGGCGCGGGGAGTCGGCAGGGGCTCACTCATGGATCCATCCTGCCTGGCCGCCGCCGGCCGGTCAGCCGAGGAACCCGCGCAACAGCGACGCGGTTCCCTCCAGGTGCTTCTCCATCGCCTGGCGAGCTGCCTTTGGATTGCCGGACGCGATCGCTTCGACGACTCGCCGATGCTGCTCGGTCGAGTGCTCGATGTTGGGCGGTAGCAGCGGGATCAGCTCGAGCAGGTCGTTGAGCCGCATGCGAACGTCCGCCACTGCAGCCGTGAGGGACGGCGAGCCGGCCAGGTCCGCCAGGGCCACATGCAGACGGGAGTCGACGGGCCGGTAGTCCGTGACGGCGACCGTCTGCTCCTCGGCGAGCATTTCGCGCAGAGCGGCTACCTTCTCCGCAGCATGCGGGCGTCGGGCGGCCAGTTCGACGGCACCGGGCTCCAGCACCTGCCGCAGCAACAGCGCGTCGGTGAGCTCGTCGCCCAGCTCACCGACGGCGGCGCGAATGTCACGCGTGGACTGACGCCAATCGCTCGTCGGTTGGACGAACGTCCCGCCTGACCGCCCGCGACGGGATTCTAGGTAGCCCTCTTGTGCGAGAACCCGGATCGCCTCGCGCAAGGTCACCCGGCTGATTCCCAGACGCAACGCCAGCTCTCGCTCACTGGGCAGCCGGTCACCCGGCCGCACCTGGCCGAGCTTGATTGCCTGCAGTAGCCGCTCGACGGTTTCTTCGAACGCGTTCCCGCCGCGGATCCGACGAAACACCGGATGCGGAACGGCCAGCACGTTCATCGTCGTTGCCACTAATCGGCAGTCACGTAGGCGGCCGTGATGCCGCCGTCGACCAAGAACGTCGTCCCGGTGACGTAGGACGACTCGTCGCTGGCGAGGAACAGGGCTGCATTGGCGATCTCCCCCGCAGTGGCCAGCCGGCCCATCGGGAGATGCACCCGTCGCTTTTCGTACGCCGCGTTGTCGTCCTCGAACAGACGCATCAGCAGCGGCGTCTCGACCGGGCCCGGACACAGCGCATTGACCCGCACCCCCTGTCGGGCGAACTCGACTGCCAGCTCACGCGACATCGACAGCACGGCGCCCTTTGATGCCGTGTAGGAGATCTGCGACGTCGCCGCGCCCATGACCGCGACGAAAGACGCGACGTTGATGACCGATCCGCCACCGCGAGCCAGCAGATGCGGAATGCCGTGTTTACAGCACAGGTACACGCCCCGGGTGTTGACCGACTGCACGCGGTCCCAGGCCTCGACGCTGGTGTCCAACACCGACCCGTCGTCGGCCGGCATGACGCCGGCGTTGTTGTAGAGCACGTCGATCCCGCCACACCGCTGCGCGACCGCTTCGTACAGCTCGGCCACGCTCGGCTCGGTGCCGACGTCGACGTGCTGGAAGAACGCGCCCCGGCAGGCCGCGGCGGCCGCGGTGCCGGCAGCCTCGTCCAGGTCGGCAATGCACACCAGGGCACCGTGCTCGGAGAACAGCTGCGCGGCTTCGCGTCCGATGCCACTGCCGGCGCCGGTGATCACCACCACCTTGCCCTCCAGGCGGCGTCCGTTCATCCGTCAGCCCCCGTGGCGACGAACACGTTCTTGACCTCGGAGTAGGCGTCCATGGCCTCCATGCCCAGCTCGCGGCCGAACCCGGAATGCTTCACGCCCCCGAAGGGGGTTCCGACCCGTACCGAGGTGTTGCTGTTGACCGAGAGGACACCGCTGTCGATCGCCCGTACGACCCGCATCGCACGACCGACATCGCGCGTCCAGACCGAGCCCGACAGGCCGTACGGGGTGTCGTTGGCCAGCCGTATCGCGTCGGCTTCGTCCTCGAAGGGAAGCATTGTCACCACCGGTCCGAAGACCTCTTCCCGCACGATCTGAGCTTCCGGCTGCGCCGTCACAACGGTGCAAGGGAACCAGTAACCCGGTCCGTGCGGTATTTCTCCCTGCGCCAGAACCTGAATGAATCCGCCGTCACCATTCAAATAGGCGGCGACGCGCCGCCGATGGTCAGCGGATATCAACGGTCCCATCCGGGTAGCGGGATCCTCCGGATCGCCTACCTGGACGCCATGAACCGCCTCGAGCAGCAGGTCGAGGAACCGGTCGTAGGCGCTGCGCTGAACGAGGATGCGGGACCGCGCACAGCAGTCCTGACCCGCGTTGCCGAATACGGCGTCGGGCGCCGCGGCCGCGGCCTGCTCCAGGTTCGCGTCGGCAAAGATCACGTTGGCCGACTTGCCTCCCAGCTCGAGAGTGACCCGGGTGATGTTGGCCGCCGCGGCCGCCATGACCTCCCGCCCGACCTCCGTGGATCCGGTGAACGCGATCTTTGCCACCTCGGGGTGCTCGACCAGGCGCCTGCCGACCACACTTCCCTTGCCGGTGACGACGCTGAGCACCCCTTCGGGAACGCCGGCTTCGACAGCGAGTGAGGCCAACCGCATCGTGGTCAGTGGGGTGAGTTCCGCCGGCTTGACCACCACCGTGTTTCCGCACGCAAGGGCGGGACCGATCTTCCAGCTGGCGATGTCGAGCGGGAAGTTCCACGGCGTGATCACGCCGACCACGCCCAATGGTTCGTGGAAGGTCAGGTCGACACCGCCGGCGACCGGGATCGTCTGGCCATGGTGTTTGTCGATCGCCCCGGCGTAGTAGTGGAACACGTCGGCGACCATGGCCACCTCGGCGCGCGAGTCGGCAAGCGGCTTGCCGACGTTCCGCGTCTCGAGCAGGGCCAACTCCTCGGCACGCTCTTCGACCAACCCACCCAGCCGCCGCAAGGTGCGCATGCGATCGACCGGAGCGATGGATCGCCATTCCGGCCCGGCGGCGCGGGCCCGTTCGACCGCGGCATCGACGTCGGCGGTGGTGCCGTCGTGTACGTCGCCGATCGGAGCCTCGGTTGCGGGGTTCAGGATCGTCGTCACGCCCGCGCCTTCCGATAGCGCCGAGCCGCAGCAACCAGAGAGTCGAAGAGCTCGATCTGGCCGTCGAACTCCGGATGCCACAAGACGCCGACGTAGAAGTCTCGGTCCGGATCCTCCACCGCCTCGAGCGTGCCGTCCGGTGCGTGGGCAGCCGCCACCAGGCCCCGGCCGGCTCGGACCGGTGCCTGGTGGTGGTAGGACGAGACCGCCCGAGCGTCGCCGATGATCGACGCCAGCAGGCTTCCCTTGACGACGATGACGTCGTGCTGAATGTACTGGCCAAGCGCACCCTGGTGGACCGTCTGCGCATCGGCCGCGGTGGACGTATCGCCGGTGACGTCAACCGTCCGATCGGGCAGGTGCTGGTGCAGCGGCGCCCCCCGAGAGACAGAGATCACTTCGACACCCCGGCAGATGCCCAGCACCGGCAGTGTCTGCCGCTCGGCTTCGGCCAGCAGCGCCAATTCGGTCGCATCGCGGTCTGGCCGGGTGACCCGTGTCTCCGGATGCCGTCGCCGGCCGTATCTTTCCGCCGCGATGTCAGCGCCGCCAGCGAGGATCAGCCCGTCGAGCGCCGCCATCGTCTCCTTCGCACCGTGGGCCACTGGCGGCAGCAGGACCGGGCGCCCTCCTGCCCTGGCGACGACTTCGACGTACGCTGCCGGCAGGAGAGCCGCCCGCCGTTCCCACGCACCCCACCGAGCCAGCTCGACATCACAGCTGATGCCGATGACAGGCGTGTCCCCGGGATCGGGTCCAAGACGACTGGTTGGGAGCGATGGACTCATGTCTGCTCGAACAACCGCTCGCGCTCGTAGCAGGTGACGACCTCGTCGAACAGCCGCTGTTCCGTTCGGGCGTAGTTGAGGTAGTGGTCGACCACCTCGTCACCGAAGGCAGCCCGGGCCAGTGCCGACTTCTCCAGTGCATCGACCGCTTCGCGCAGCGTCGCCGGAACTCTGGGCAGCGACCTGTCTGCGTAAGCGTTGCCTTCGAATACCGACGGTGGCGCGAGCTCGTCCTCGATTCCATACAGCCCCGCGGCAATGATCGCCGCGAATGCGAGGTAGGGATTGGCGTCCGCCCCCGGGATCCGGCATTCCACCCGCAGGCCGTCGTCATGCCCGACCAATCGGAAGCCACAGGTCCGGTTGTCACGACCGACCGCCATCGTCGTGGGCGCCCAGCTCTCGCTGGCGAACCTCTTGTAGGAGTTGACATTAGGGGCGATGAAGACGGTGAGGTCCCGAAGCGCAGCGGTGAGCCCACCGAGGTAGCGGCCGAACACCTCGCTGGGCTCACCGCCGTCCCCCGCCGGGAAGAGGCTGTGGCTGCCGTCCAGAGACCACAGGCTGGAGTGGATGTGGCATGAGCTGCCGATCCAGTCGTGCGCCGGCTTGGCCATGAAGGTCACGGCCTTGCCCTGCTGGTGCGCGATCTCCTTGGCGCCGTTCTTGTAGATGACGTGCCGGTCGGCCATCGTCACCGCGTCGGCGAACCGGAAGTTGAGTTCGTGCTGGCCGTGCCACGCCTCGCCCTTGGAGAACTCCACCGGCAGCCCGGCGCCCTTCATCCCACGCCGGAGAGCGCCCACATATGACTCATCCATCGTCGTGGCAAGTACGTGGTAGTCGAGGATGTACGGGATCGACGGTGTCAGCTCGCGGTAGTGCTTGGCCCGTGCCCCGTCGTAGGAGTCCTGGAACAGGTAGAACTCGAGCTCGGACCCGATCATCGGCTCAAAGCCGAGATCGCGGGCACGGTCGACCTGCCGCTGAAGGACCTGGCGCGGCGACGCGGGAACCGGCGACCCGTCCTCGAACGCCACGTCGCACAGCACGAGAGCAGTCCGGTCGAGCCACGGGATACGGCGCAGCGTCTGCAGGTCGGGAAGCAGATGCACGTCGCCGTATCCCTCTTCCCAATTCGCCATCTCGTACCCGGCGACCGGATCCATCTCCATGTCCAAGGCGAGCAGGTAGTCGCAAGCCTCGATGCCGTGTCCGAGAACCTCGTCGCAGAAGAACTCCCCGTCCACCCGCTTGCCCATCAACCGACCCTGCATGTCGGTGAAGCAGGTCAGCACAGTGTCAATGTCACCGGAAGCGACGCCTACTCGGATCCCCTCGCCGTCCAGCATTCCCTGCAGGGTCTGACCGGCCGACGAGGTGGGCGTCCGCTCCGCCATCACGAGCCGGCCGACTCCGAGTCCACTCGTTGGTCGACAACGTCGGCGACGCGGGTGGTCCCGTATCCCTCGGTCTCGGGGTCGCCGTGCTCACCTCGGGTCATCGCAAACTCCTCCTCCGGGGAGAGCACCAGCCGGTGCCTGCCGACAATGGCAAAGTACGCGATGGCGGCCAGGAACCAGATGGCGACGCCGACGACGCCGGGCCGGTAGTCGTCATTGAAGAACAGCGATATCAGCGAGACTGCGGCGATCACCGCCGCGACGATCGCCCCAGCCGTCCCGAGCGGGCTGCGGTACGGCCGCTGGATGTTGGGCCGGTTCCGCCGGAGCAGCACGAACGACACCATCTGCATGAAGTACGAGATAACAGCGCCGAAGACCGCCATGGTCAGCAGGGCCGCGCCGACACTGCCGCCGCCGTACTGGTACAGAATCCACGCCAGGACGTACCCGATCACGGCGCCGAAAAGCAGCGCGACATATGGGGTCTTCCGGGTGCCGAGGGTGACCGACATCCAGTGCGGGAAGTAGCCGGCGCGGGACAACGAGTAGATGTTCCGGCCGTAGGCGTAGATGATCGTGTGGAAGCTTGCGACCAGGCCGGTAACGGCGACCAGCGCCAGCAGCGACGCTGCCGTACCCGACCCGAAGATGGTCTGAAAGCCCAGGAACAGCGGCTCGGCGGAGACGGCGACCTCGGCGGCGCCGGGCGCGATCCCAGCGCTGAGGAAAAGCGTCAGGAACCCGGCGACGATCAGCGTGAACAGGCCGTAGATCGTGCCGCGCGGGATGTCGCGCTTGGGGTCGTGTGACTCCTCCGCCGCGAGCGGCAGCTCCTCGATGGCGAGGTAGAACCAGATGGCGAACGGAATCGCGTAGAAGATCCCTGGAATGCCGTCGGGGAACCAGCCGCCGCCGGCGTCGATGGCGTAGGTCTGGAAGTCCAGCTTGGTCAACGCACCGATCCAGAAGACGGCCAGGACAGCAAGCGCGGCGATGCAGATGAAGACCGAGAACCGGAACGTCGCTGCCACCCCGAAGATGTTCAGGCCGACGAAGATCGCGTAGAAGATCAGCCACCAGATCGGCTGGGCGATGTCCCAGCCGGACAGGTCGTTGATGATGCTCCCCATGTAGCCGCCGATGCCGACGACGATGACGGCGGGCGTGACGATGTACTCGATGCTCTCGGCGACACCGGTGATGAACCCGCCCCACGGGCCCATCGCGGTGCGGCCGAACGAGTACGCGCCACCGGTGTGCGGCATCGCGGGTGACATTTCCGCGATCGAGTAGCACAGGCCGAGGTACATGACCGTGATGACGATCGTGGCGACCAGCAGACCACCGAAGCCGAAGTCCAGCCCGAAGTTCCAGCCGAAGAAGTCGCCGGAGATGACCGCCGCGACGCCGAGCGCCCACAGCGACCAGACCCCGGCGTGGCGCTGCAGGCCCCGCTTGTCGAAGTACCCCTCGTCGACCTCGCGATAGGTGATTCTGCGCTGTGTGCCCCTGTCGGCCATGCGAGTCTCCCGGTCTCGATCGGCGACGCTCCGAAGCTGATCCGGAAGCTAGACCTCACTCGTTAATGGGTCAAGGTCTTGCCATAACCATTTAAACCGGTGGCGCTGACTCGACGGCCGTGCCTCCCGTCAACGCTCCCGTTCAGCCGCCGGCCGGCGCCGGCTGCACACCGCCGCCCGGAATCGGATCGGGCGTCGGCGACGGGGACGTCGGCTCAGGCGTGGGAGACGGCGTCGTTTCGGTCGGTGTCGGGGTCGGTGTGAGCGTCGGAGTCGGCGTCGGCGTCGCGCCGGGCGAGCCCTCCGGTTGGGGCCCGATGACGGCCTCGGGGCCCGGGGATTCCGTCGGTGTCGGTGTGGCGAGGGTGCCTGACACCAGCGCACCCTTCGCTGGGTCGCCGGGTTCGCCTGCCCTCCCGCTGAACTTGGGACCGTCGATCTGCTGCGTCTGCCCGCCACTCGCGTCAGCCTGTTCCGGCTCGGCGATCAGGTCCACCGGCGGGACGAACGCCACTGCGGTCTGGACACTGGCCAGCACCGTCTCGGGATACTCGAGGGCCGCCGCGGCCACGCCGGTGAGGCCGGTCAGGCCAACGGCGAACCCGGCAGCGAGCTTGAGCCGCAGACTCGTGCCGGCCAGTCTCGCCGACGCTGCCTGCCAGCCGGTCGAGTGTTGTTCTCGACGGGGGTCGAGACCTCCAGCGGCCATGAACGCACTGAGCTCGGCGCTGGGTCGAACCGGCTGCCGTGCCGTCTCCCGGAGCACGCCGATGGCGCCGGCCAAGCGCTCCAGCTCAGGCGGGACCTGCCGTCGGTCCAGGATGGCTTCGGCGGCGGCGTCGTCGAGCAGGCGTTGAGTAGGCATCTCACCTTTGTCATCGCCCCAGTGCCTCACAGGGTTACGCCTTCCTTCTCCAATTGCTGACGAAGCGAGCTCAAGGCTCTGCGCTGGAGGGCCTTGACGGCACCCGACGACTTGTCGACGATCGCCGACACCTGTTCGACCGTCAGATCACCGACGACCCGGAGAACGAGCACATCTCGCTGGTCCGCGGACAGCCCGGCGCACCACTCGACGACTCGCTGGCTCCCCAGCACGTCGAAGGCGTCGGACTCGACATCACCACCGGTCAGCTCGAAATCGGCGAGGTCTCCTGCCGGTGACCACCGACGGCGAGCAAGTCGTCGCCGTTCGTCGACCAGTCGGCGATGAGCGATCGTGAAGACCCACGAGCGGAACTGAGTCTCCGAACCTTCGAACGAGTCGATTCCGGTGAAGACGCCAAGAAACACCTCGCTGGTGAGATCCTCCGGTTCGGCCGCGCCCTGCACCCGCAGGTAGCCGGCGACGACCGGTGCGAGATCGCCGTAGAGGCGTTCGAACGCCCACGGCGCGCCGACGCGCGCCGCGTGCAGAACGCTCGGGAAGCCGTCGCCGATCGGCAGTTCGGGGCCTCCTTCGACGCGAAGAGTAATCGTCCAGGGCAGCCGAAAGGGTACCGCCCAAATCTGCCGAATTTTCCGTGCGGTTTTCAGGTAGCGGTGTAATCGACCCACGGCCACTAGCTGCGCAAGGCTAGCTCATCCCCGCGGCGAGCGGAACCGGATCGAACCACTGTTACAACCCCCGGCAACGCCCGCGAACGGGTCGGCCGCACGGCGACAGGGGGGCTCGCCGTGCGGCCGAATTTTTGTGCTTTCGCACTCCCTCCGGAAGGCATCCTGAACCCGTTCAGCACGGCTTCAGCTCGGCAGGCAAGGATGGGCCCGAGGACGGTGGGTGCCGGATGCGGATCCTGGTGATCGACGACGAGGAGCGGCTCGTCGCCGGCCTACGGACGGGCCTCGAGGCCGAGGGTTTCGCGGTCGACGTCGCCCTCGACGGCGTCGACGGATTGTGGCTGGCCCGCGAGCAGCCGCACGACGCGATCGTCCTGGACATCATGCTGCCCGGACTCAACGGTTATCGGGTCTGCCGGCAGTTACGCCAGGACGGCATCTGGACGCCAATCCTCATGCTGACCGCGAAGGACGGCGACTGGGACCAGGTCGAGGCGCTGGATACCGGTGCAGACGACTATCTGACCAAGCCGTTCTCGAATGCAGTGCTGGTGGCGCGCCTTCGGGCCTTGGTAAGGCGTGGAGCGCGTGAGCGGCCGACGATCCTCACCGCGGGTGACCTGCGGCTCGACCCGGCCGCCCGCCAAGCGTGGCGAGGCGAGACGGAGGTGGTACTCACGGCCCGGGAAATGTCGCTGTTGGAGTTCCTGCTGCGTCGGCGCGGGGAGGTGGTCTCCAAGCGCGAGATCCTGGCACACGTGTGGGATTTCGATTTCGACGGCGACCCCAACATCGTCGAGGTCTACATCGCACATCTCCGGCGCAAGCTGGACCGGCCGTTCGGCCGGCATGCGATCGAAACGCTTCGAGGAGCGGGATATCGGCTGGCCGCGGATGGCGGTTGACGGAGGGGGTGGACTCCTCCACCAGGCACGCTCCTGGAGCGCCACCGTCAGGGCGCGGACGACCGCCGCTGCCGTCCTGGTCGTCGCGGTTGTCCTGGTTCTCGGCGCTGTTGCGCTGGTGCTGTCCTTGCGCGGGGTCCTGATCCGGGAGGTGCAAACAGCCGCCGAACAGCAGGCCGCGGACGTGGTCAGGCAGCTCGAGTCGGGTGCCGCTCCAGCAGAGGTCGTGGCGGGCGGCAGCGAGGAGGCGTTCAACCAGCTTCTCGACCGGGATGGCCGGGTCTTGGCCGCCGACGACATCGTGGTCGGCGAGGCGCCTGTTGCGGTCCACGAGCCGGGCGAGACGAGGCGGGCGTCGGTTGCTTTCGACGACGACGACTTCCTGGTGGCGGCCGCCGACGCGCACACGGCTGACGGTGAGGTCATCGTGCTGGCGGCTCGCAGCCTCGATCGCATCGGGGAATCGACCGGTGCTCTCACCGGCTTGCTGGCGGTGGGGTTGCCGCTCGTCCTGCTCGTGCTGGGCGTCGTGACCTGGCGGATCGTGGGACGCGCACTCGCACCGGTCGAGGCGGTCCGCCGCGAAGTGGACGAGATTTCAGCCTCGGAACTCCACCGCCGTGTGCCCGAACCCGAGCAAGCCGATGAAATCGCTCGGTTGGCCGCGACGATGAACCGCATGCTCGACCGTCTCGAGCGCGCGCAGGCTCAGCAGCGCCGGTTCGTGTCCGACGCGTCGCACGAGTTGCGATCACCGATCACGGTGATTCGTCAGCACGCCGAGGTGGCGCTCGCGCATCCCGACCGGATTCCGCCGAGGGACCTCGCCACCACTGTCCGGGCGGAAAGCATGCGCCTTCAGCTGCTCGTGGATGACCTCTTGCTCCTGGCCCGGGCCGACGAAGGAACCCTGGCTCTGCAACCTCGTCCGATGGATCTGGATGACGTCGTGTTCGACGAGGCGAAGCGACTTCGATCGATGACTGACTTGCACGTCGACACAGCCGACGTCTCTGGGGGCCGCATCGACGCCGATCCCGCTGCGATTCGTCGGGTGCTGCGAAATCTCACCGACAACGCGGCGCGCCATGCTCGCGAAACAGTGGCCCTGCACCTGGCTCAGGACAACGGGCAGGTCGTCCTGGATGTCGACGATGACGGGCCGGGCATCGCGACCGATGATCGTGCTCGGGTCTTGGACCGGTTCGTGCGTCTTGACGACGCCCGGACCAGGGACGCCGGTGGTGCCGGGCTCGGGCTCGCGATCGCCGCGGAACTCGTCACTGCTCACGGTGGCGACATCACCATCGATGACAGCCCGACCGGTGGCGCCCGGGTGCGGCTTCGCTTCCCGGTCGCGGACGACGCGCGAGGCGGCGGATCACCGTGAACGAGGAGTACGTTGTGGATCATGCCCGATGTGGTCAGCGAGCCGTTCCAGACCGGTCAATCCATCGGATCAGGAGTCGAGCTACCGGATGGGCGCGAGTCGGTCTCTGACTCGTTCACGGTTCCGGCGGCGAAGCGGCTCGTCGTCCAGCATGTATCCGGACGCATCACCTTGCCGCAGGGCCAGTCGCCTCGGCTGGTCGCCATATTCGCCACGGTCGGCTCCGAGCGGCAGGCCCATGTCCTGCCCTTCCAGCGTCTTGTCGTGGCGCCGTTCGGCGTCATCTGGTTCTTCGGCGGCCCGATCACCATGTACGCCGAGAGTGCCGGTCCTGTGCTCGTCAACGTCGTGCGCAACAACGCCACCGGTGCCGGCTTCTTCAACTGGGCGCTGACCGGTTACCTCGTCGACGAACAGGGCCCGTGATCGACCTCGGCTCACCGAGTCGCCCACACAGACGTCTGGGTCACGAGATACTGAAGGTCTCTCAGCCGGCCTCCGGGATGTCAGATGACCGAACCGAGCCCCGATCTCCAGCACTTGGCCGAAGAATGTGGTGTCGCCACCGACTACTGGGACTGGCGCGGGAACCACATCGTGGTGCGAGCGGAAACCATCCTCGCCGTCCTCGGGGCTCTCGGCATCGATGCCACGACGCCGGAGTCGGTCGCCGCTGCGCTGTCTGCCGCTGGTCGATACCGGTGGACCAGGATGCTGCCGCCATGCATCGTGACCAGACCAGGATGGCAACTGCCGTTCTGGGTGCACGTCATTCACGGCCGCCCTGTCGAGGTATGGATCGAACTCGAGGCCGGAGAGACACGGCGCGACCTCACCCAGACCGAGAGCTGGGAGCCGCCGCAGGAGGTGGACGGACGGCTCGTCGGTGAGGCGACTTTCGTCCTCCCGGACGATCTGCCACTCGGGTACCACACCCTCCGCGCCCGATCCGATGACCAGCTCGCGGCGGCGGCGGTGATTGTGGCGCCGGCTTGGCTCGGCTGCCCGGAGCGGATGGGCTCCGGCCGGACATGGGGCCTGTCCACGCAGCTTTACAGCGTCCGATCGCGGCGTTCGTGGGGAGTCGGCGACCTGACCGACCTGACCGACCTGGCGGTGTGGTCAGGCGCCGATCTCGGAGCGGGGTTCATCCTGGTGAACCCGCTGCACGCGGCCGAACCAGTGGCGCCGATGGAGCCGTCGCCCTATCTGCCGACGACACGCCGTTTCGCCAACCCGCTGTACCTGCGGATCGAACAGATTCCCGAGTATGCCTACCTCGACCAGCCAGTTCGGTCCAAGATCGATGAGCTGCGAGACGCCGTGACGCGGCAACTTGACGGAGTCGACACCGTTGACCGCGACACCGCGTGGACCGCCAAGCGGGAGGCGCTGGAGCTTGTTCACAAAGCGCCGCGCGGTCCAGGCCGAGAAGCGTCCTACCGCGGGTATGTGCAGCGGGAGCGCGCCGGACTCGAAGACTTCGCGACCTGGTGCGCTCTGCTCGAGGTGCATGGCCCGGACTGGCACACCTGGCCCGACGCCCTGCGGCATCCCCGCTCGGCCGACGTCAGGGAATTTCGGGCCACCAACGCCGATGCCGTGGACTTTCACCGCTGGCTGCAGTGGGTGCTCGACGAACAGCTCGATTCCGTGCAGGCGGCGGCTCGGCGGGCCGGCATGGTCCTCGGGATCGTCCACGACCTCGCTGTCGGCGTGCACTCTGCGGGTGCAGACTCGTGGATCATGCAGGACGTCTTGGCTCAGGGCATCAGGGTCGGCGCCCCGCCGGATCCGTTCAACCAGCTCGGCCAAGATTGGCAGCAGCCGCCCTGGCGGCCGGACCGGCTCGCGGAACTCGCCTACGCGCCGTTCCGTGAGGTCGTGGCAACGATTCTGCGGCACGCCGGGGGCCTGCGAGTGGACCACGTGATGGGCCTGTTCCGCCTGTGGTGGATCCCCGAAGGTCAGCCGCCGACGGCCGGCACCTACGTCCGATACGACCACGAGGCGCTCATCGGCATCCTCGCGCTCGAAGCGCACCGGGCTGGAGCTCTCGTGGTCGGCGAGGATCTCGGCACTGTCGAACCCTGGGTACGCCGGTACTTGCGCGAGCGAGGCATCTTGGGCACGTCGATCCTCTGGTTCGAATTCGAGTTCGACGGCACCGGCGCTCCGCTACGGCCCGAGTGGTGGCGGGAATATTGTCTGGCGTCGGTGACGACACACGATCTTCCGCCCACGGCCGGGTACCTCGCCGGCGACCACGTCCGGCTGCGCGACTCACTGGGCCTGCTCACCCGTCCGTTAGCGGAGGAACTCTCTGCGGACCAGTCGGAACGGGGTGCATGGCTGAACGAGTTGGGCAGGCGCGGCGCACTGCAGCCTGACGCTGACGTCAAGGAGACCATCCATGCTCTGCATCGGTTCCTGACGTGGACACCATCACGGCTGCTCTGCGCATCGCTCAGTGACGCCGTGGGCGACAGACGGACCCAGAACCAGCCAGGAACGATCGACGAGTACCCCAATTGGCGGGTGCCGCTGACCGGGCCCGACGGCGAGCCGATGCAGCTCGAGGACGTCGTGCAGTCCGAGCGCGCATATGCGCTCGGCGCGGTGCTTCGCGAGGGTCTCCGTGCTGCCGGCTGAGCTGGTCACGGTCGGCATAGGGAACGTTGACGGCGGGCCCGACCGACGAGGATCGGTCGGCTTCGCGGCGGCAGTCGGTGGCTTGGCCGGTATGGCTCTTACCGCCCACCGTGGCCGCAAAGCGGCCAGTCTCGGCGCTGTCGCCGGCGCCGTAGGCCTGGGAATTTCGGAGGCAGTGGCTAGAGCACGCCAGCGCCCAGGTGAGATTCCGGCGCTGTGGCAACGCATCGCAACGAGCGCTGCGCTGGCCGCACCGCTTGGCTGGGCGGCCGGACGCTTCGGCGCGGGATCCATGGCGGTGGGGACAGCAACCGGTGCCGTGGCCGGTGCCCTCGGGATCCGTCCGCAGAAGGTCGTCATGGGGCCACTGGTCGGAGCCGCGACAGGCTGGGCCTTCGCGGCACGAGAGCAACCAGCTCCAGCGGCGGTCGTGGCCAGCACCACCCTGCTGACCTACCGGGTGCTGTCGGCCGTGGTCTTTCGCAACCCGCAGGTGAGCCTGCTCGCCGAGCAGGTCCCGGCCGAGCAGCTCCCGTTCGTCGTGCCGCGGGAGTCCCGAACCAGGTACGTCGGAACGGACTACGTCAAAGAGCTTGCCGACGTGCTCGGTGGCACCTACATCGCAGATGCACCAGACTTTGGCATCGTCGGGTCGCTCGACGAGCTCGCCGGACCGGACTTTGATCCCGGCCGAGTGCATCCGCTGGTTCGGGAGTTCTACGAACACACGACTCGGTTCACCCTGGACATCGTCCCGCACTGGCGGCTGTGGGTGCGGCCGGGTTACCTGCTCTACCGCACGGCCGTCGCCCGTCCTCTCGGCCAAGCCAGCGTGCCCATGAATCAGCGTGAGGCGCAGCGCGGAGTTCGTGGCCGCATCGACACGATCACCCCGACCCGAACCGACGTCGTGGCTGTGCGGGGATGGATCAGGTCCTTCGCTGACAACGACGAGCCCATATACGTCGGCATCTACACCACCTACCGGCACGGCGGCCGCGGCTATGTCAGTGTCGGGTTCCCACTCCCCCAGGCGAGCTTCACGGCCACGCTCCTGCCACGAGCGCGCACGGGAGGTGGATTGGTGTTGACCAGCCACAGCGAGCTCGATCATCCCGGCCACTACCTGACCTACATCGACCCAGCGACCAGAGAACTCACCGCGCTGGCAGTCCACGGCTTCGGCGAGCAGCTCGACGTCTACGTGCAGGACGACGAGCTACGCGCCGAGCATGCCTTCTCGGTCTTCGGGATTCCGTTTCTCGTGCTCCAGTACCGCATGTGTCGCAAGCTGGCCGCTGCCCAGCCGGCGGTTTGATCGGCAGCCGCCGATCACGAACACCGACGACCTATTTCCCCCAGAGATGTAAAAGGCCGTGACGAGTCGGCGTGTCGTTGTCATGCGAAGACATGCGGTCGTCATCGTGGTGGAGTGACATGGACGGCACTCGGGCTCGCCCTCTTGCTCGCTTTGCTCATGATCATCGTTGTATAGGAGTAACGAGCCGCTCCGAGCGAGTACTGCGCGTGCGTCATGTCAGCTGCCGATGCTGATCTCCATCGGTGCCGGAGGGCCTGTCTTCTTGACGTTGAAGTTTCCCTTTCCGCGTTGGCCGTTGATTGCCTGAGTGCTCTGGGCGAGCGAGATCGTCGCGTGTGCTGCGGCGTCGCTCATCTGGTCGAGCGCAGTCAAGCTGAGATTGTCCGTTGTATCGCAGGAGAGGTGGTAACACGGGTCGTACTGTTCGTCGGCTGTGCCCCCGAAGATCGCCGCCTGTTCGTTGGTCTTGATCCCTTCGGCGCCCGTGAACAAGCCGCCCGCCGGGATGCCCACCTCGATGAAAGGTCCGTAGTCGGAACGGCCGTCGAACGCAGTCGGCAACGTCGCCAGGCCCTGACCGGCGAAGTAGTCGAGGAACAGCTCCTCGATCTGCGCTGAACCCTCGGGCGCGCCACTCGGTGGCGGTGGTGAGTCGGAGAGGTCTCCGTCGTAGACGAAACGAACGAAGTTCGGCGAGCCAACCATGTCGAAGTTCAACATCGCCGCGATCTGGGACCGCTCATCTTCTGTCAGGCTTGCCACGTATGCCGCCGAGCCGAACAACCCGGACTCCTCAGCGCTGAACCAGATGAATCGCACCTTGTTCCGCGGGTTCACCTTCGTCATCTGCTCGGCGATCTCGAGGATCGTCGACGAACCGGAGCCGTTGTCGTTGATACCTGGTCCCACGCCGACCGAGTCGAGGTGCGCCCCGACCACGATCACGTTGTTGGGATCGCCCGTCGTCGTCTCGGCGATCACGTTGTGCGTGGTGTACGTGCCGGGGCGCCAGTCGATCTTGAACCGGGCTGTCAGCCCGGTGTCGCCGCTCAACACGCCGTTCGACAACGTCGTCACAGTGTCGACCGTGGCGGCGAAGGTCGGAATATCCAGCCCGTCGAAGTTGAACCACAACGGCACGGTCCGGCCGGGCTGACCCTCGTTGATGAACACCATGGCTCCAGCCGGGGAGGCGTCAGCAAGGGTGAACTTCTGGGCAAACGTGCACGTTCCCCGTTGGACGAGGATGATCGCGCCAGCCGGCACACCGGCGTAGTCAGCCGCCTCGCAGCCGCTCGTGCTCGTGTTCGGGAACTCGCCGGGCGGCAGCACCAGATCGATCGCCCAGACGGGCGCCGTGATGTCGGTGCCGTAGGCCGTGGACTTGAACATCGATCCGAAGTCTCCGCCGAGGCTCGCCCCGGCGATTCCGGCAACGAACTCCGGTCCACCGACGACGCTCAGCGCGGGTGCCTCGAAGTCGGCGAGGAAGTCTAAGAGGTACTCGAACTCCTGCGTGCTCACGTCGAAGCCAGCGGTCTCCGCTCGGTCGGCGACGTAGTCCGCAGACTCGCCGTATCCCGGTGCGCCCGCCAGCCGGTTGGCGCCGCCCCCAGGATCGGAAATCTCCTCGAGCGCGCGCTCGTGCTCCAAGATCCCCGCAACGGTGACTGCCTTGCGGAGCTTTTCAGAATTGTTGTTGTTGGGGGGTGCCGACGTAGCAGGCACCGACCCCATCACTAGAGCAGCGCACGACGCCAGCGCGACTCCGATCGGCAGCGAACGTTTCATACCGAACCCCAATCCCCGCAGCCCCGTGGGGTCGCAAACCAGCAGCATGACGCGCATGTCAGCACCGCGTCAATCGCGCCGGACCGGGTCTCCAGCGACCGTCGATCGCTGTGAGTGGCCGCCCGTCGAACACGGGGTGACGAACTCAGCCGTATTCATTGCAGACACCCAATACGAACGCCGCGAGTTGCTCTGGTTCAGCGTCCTCGGCAGAGCGGGCGTTCCACGCCGCCGCGTTCTCGAGCAGCCCGCAGAGCCGATCCTCGACGAGGCTCTGCTCTACCTCGTCGGAGCCGCAACCACCTGCTACTGATACATCGGCCTGGCAGTCAGACGGGGCCATCTCCAGCTCTGTGTCTTGATGGCAGGGTCGTCTTGTGTCGCAAGCGGGTCTCTATCCGGGCGTTCCGTCGCGCTCGCTTCTTCGGGCGAGCTGCTGGGCTTGCCCGTTGTGCACATCGCTTACCCACTCCCAGCCGGGCTTAGCCGATGGGCCGATGCGCGGGTCATCGGGAGCATCGCCGTCACGCAAGGCCTGCACGTACGCGCGATCCAGTTCGATCCGTGCGCGTACCTGATCAGCTCCGCCGACTGACCCGTGGCCAGGGACGAGGACATCGACGTCGCCCGCCACGCCCTCCAGCAGCCGCAGCGCTGCGAGGTAGTCCTCGATCGGGTCAGCGGTGCCGTTTAGGTCGAGCATCGGAATCAAGACATCAGAAAGCATGTCGCCGGCGACGAGAACCCCGCGTTCTTCGATGAACAGCGCCGCATGGCCCGGTGCATGCGCTTGATGCTCGATGATCCGGACCTGAGGGCCATCCCATGGAATCTGCGCAGTTTCGGCAGGCAGACCGGTAATGAGGCCGAACAGGTCCAGCGGTATCTCCTCGGCGATTTCCGGCGGTAACCCCTCGGCGACGCGGGCCTTCCAGTCCGCGTTCGACAGCAGATCTCGCATATAAGCCGCGCAGCGGGCTGTACCGTAACGGGGCGCTTCGCCGAGCTTGGCGTGCCAGAGCACGTGATCCCAATCAGGATGCGTCGAGAAGCCTGCCACAACGGTCTGGCCCAAATCGGACAGGTCGTTCGCGAGGCAGGCCATTTCGGAGCCTTGTATCCCGGGATCAATGAGCAACACGCCGGCGCGGCCTTGCACGACAACGGCGTTGTTCTGGAGTAACTCGCTCTGGTGGATCAGCACACCCTCCGCGACCTGCCTCAGCACGGGGGCTCCTTCCGCTTGTGGTTTGCAACCGCTTGTCGAGACCGTAGTACCTGGCGGTAGTAGATTGCAAGCACTATGGGCGAAGCGAATGAGCCGCGGTCGGAGTGCCCGATCAACGCCGCCATCGAGGTGTTCGGCGATCGCTGGAGCCTGCTCGTCCTCCGCGACATCGTCTTCGGAGACCGCCGCTATTTCCGAGAGCTGCAGGCCAACTCAATCGAGGGGATCGCCTCGAATATTCTCGCCGACCGACTCAAGCGACTCGTCGCGTCGGGACTGCTCACCCGTGAGGACACGCGACCCGGCCAGCGGGCACGCTACAGCCTGACCGAACCCGCGATCCAACTCGTACCCGTGTTCGCGCAGCTCGGCAGCTGGGGACTTCGCCACCGGCCCACGAGCTCCGCGCTGCGCGTTCGCGCCGAGCTGCTCGAACAAGGCGGCCCCGCGCTCTGGCAAGAGTTCATGCACGAGCTGCGCCACTCGCACCTCGGCTCCGATATCTCACCGCGATCACCGAGCGTTCGCGAGCGCCTGAATGCGGCGTACCTCGCTGCTACCAACTCCACGTAGCCGCCAGACAATCGACCATGTCCAAGGGCGCCAACGGACGCCGCCCGAGCTGTCTCACACGTGAACCTCCACCGGCACAGCAGCGGCGCTGAGAGCCGTCGCCGGCCAGCTCCATGACGGGATGTCTCGTAAGACCCGCCCGGTGCCGCGTCCGCGGTGACCGGGCCTTCAGTGGGACGCTGCGTCACGTGTCGAGGTAGGCCTGGCGCGGTGGTCGATCGTCGAGAGCTTGGTGTGGCCGGATGCGGACTCTGCCGAGACTCCGTGTCGACGAGCCGCCTCCGCAACGGTCATCTCATGGGCTAGCACCGCGAGCACCAGCTGCAGCCGCGTCTCGACCGGCACCGGGTCGTTGCTCCTGCTCGAGATCGAACTCCGCTGTCACGGATCAGCCCCGAAACCCGGCCAGAAAGTCTGACGCACACCATCTGGACCAATCCGAACACTTGTTCGATACTGAGACATGGTCCGGCAGCCCGTCGAGGACGCACCCGACAAGTGGCGCGGCGAGTACGAGGGCCACTACATCCGCTACGACGGCGACCCCATTCCGGTCACGGTGAAGGTCACTTGGGATGACGGCACCCAGGGTGAGGTCAACGGGTGGACGTCGCAGTGGACCCGCACCCACGTGTCCGTCTCCCGCGAGTCGGCGGCGCCGTATCACCCGTTCTGGGTGCGAGCCTCAGACGTCAGGCGGCGTGACGCCTAGGCGGCTGGCTCGTCAAAGACGAACAACTGCAGCCCGGTCTCAGTCGCTATAGCTGCCGCGCCGGCCATTCCGGGCCATGGACCCCATTCTCCTCGTGGTCCGTTCCCCGGCAGCACAGTTGGCGACCGGGGTTGATGCCAACGTCAAGGGTCGAACACGAACAGTTCCGGCCCCCCACTCCACCCTGGACGCGGCCCGCGCCGCGGGGCGGTCACTTGTGCCTTCGGCCCGGCCCTCACGCCACTAGCCTCCGGTCATGAATTTCACGATCACGAGGAGCGACGGCAGCGACGACATTTTCTCCGACGCACAGTGCAGCAGAGACGGAGGCGTGCTCGTCGTCGAGGACGGAGACCGGCACATCGTCTATGGCCCAGGCGGATGGGTTCGCATCGAAGCTGACGAAGAGATCTACTCGTCGACGACGTCGGTAGCGGTTGAAGGATCGGTCGGACGTGAGCCGGTCTTTGTCAGCGTGACGCCCGGCTGACAGGCCCGGTAATTAACACAAAATTCGGCTGGCAAGCGGAATCCGTGGCGACGCCGCATCAAAATCCGCCGGCCATGGGCCACCGGGAGTCCTGCGCCCTCATTGATCTTCCCGCAGTGCACACTTCACGTATCAACCCTCGGGCTGGTCATCGCCCTCGGCTGCCTCATAACGCTGATGTGTCCCGCTGTCCGTTGACAGCAGCATGCATTCGCCTTGCGGCAATGGCCGTGGAGGCCATCGGCATGCCGCTTTGATGGTCGCCCCGCCCGAAGGGGGCCACCGGGCGGGGACGAGGGTGATCGCCCGGTGACGTTGACGCAATTCGGAATGCGCCGTGGTGAACGCCCTGTCAGACCAACGCAGCCCCAGGCATTCGATCGTGCAGACCGTGATCGCGGTCGACCGCGAAGTGCAGTTCGGCTCATCGAAGACAGCTCGCGGACGGCGCACCGCCGTGCTCGACCCAGGCACTGCACGGCGACGCGGCGTCGCGGGTGGCCGGGCATTCACCCGTTACGGGGGAAGCAGGTCCCTCCGTGCGCCCGGAGAATCCATGCCCTTGGTCGCATCAGCATGGTGCGCGTCACGCCGGCCGAACCGTGGTTGGCAGTAGGGAGCATGGGACATGCGCAAGTTAGCGTCCATCACGGCCGTCGTCGTTGGCATCATCATGGCGATCGCCGGGGTCGTCACCTGGGTGGTTGTCTCCACGACGCTGTCGGACCAGAAAATCACGGTCGCCGACGACGCCAACTGTGCGGCCGGCGACGACGTGAACGGCCCGATCTCGGCGTACTGCCAGGCGGACATAATCGACCAGCACACCTTGGACATCACCGGCGGACTAACCTATGCCGAGCTCGACCGGGAGGACCCGAACCGGGCAACCGCGATGGACTCTGCGTTCCTGCAGGCCTCGCTGTTCACCTCGGTCGTCGCATTCGGTGTCGCCGCCATGGCGTTTGTCGTAGGAATCGTCCTGGCCCTGATCGGGTTTGCGCTGCGCGCGCCGGCTACCTCCGCGACCTAGCCACGGCGCTGCCCCCACGCCGCCAGCTTCTCCCAGCAGATGCGCGCTCTTCGGCATGGACGCCGGCGCCCGATACTGCCGCAAGCGGCGACGGTGGGTTGTGTGGGCAACAGACGCTGCACGCCACGCCCCCCAGGGTGCCCCGCCCTGGGGGTGTTGGCGCGATGGCGCCGCCAGCAGGGGGGCGGCAAGCGGCACCATCGCTAACCCCGCAGCAGGTGACCTGCCACGCGGCCGGCACGATACTCCCCGAAGGGTCTTCCATCACTCGAACATGTGTTCGACACTGGAGATGGACCGTCAGCCCGTCGAGCACGCGCCCGACCAGTGGCGCGGCGAGTTCAACGGCCACCACATCGCCCATGGCAAGCCGCCAATCCCGGTCACGGTGCATGTCGAGTGGGTCGACGGCGGCGAGGGTGTACTCGACGGCTGGACTTCGCAGTGGACCCGCACGCACGTCTACGTCGTTCGAAACCCACCCGGCGAGCCGCTCCGACCGTTCTGGGCACTAGCCGGGACGTCAGCGGCGGCCGACCGGAACCTAGCCAACGACGACCGGGGATGGCCCCTTCGCCGCGTTGAGTTGTTCGGCGACCACCAACATGTCGGGTAATCACCCATTGCGCTCCCGCCAGCAGTCAGGACACCAGTTGTGACACGCGGCCTCGTGACACGCCAAGCACCGTAACGGCTCGAACGCGCTTTGCAACGTCGATCGGATCGAAGATGGCCCAGGCGACATCGGTACCTGGCGTAGGTGTCCATGCCTTGAGGGCACCGGACTTTACGTCAGTGTCGGGCATCGCCCACTTCGTCCGCAGCACGTAGGCGAGCTTCGCGACGTGAACCGGTAGGTCACTGGCGTTCCGAACGGTCAATTCGGCCGTAGCCGTCGCCGCAGGCTCGGATGTGTCGACGAGGAGGTCAGGCCACGGATAGCTCACCTTGACCGATGGCCCGACCCGGTCTACGTGCGCGCGCTCGGCATTAGTGCGATCCCGCAAGAAGATGCTCAGCGCCAGGACCAGCGACAGACCGCCGAGTACGCCAGCAACCCACGTCGGGGCGCTACCCCAGTCGATATCGCTCCACTCCAGCGACGGCATGGGCGGCAAACCAGCAACGATCGCAGGGTCAGATGCGCTGGTGCTGGACCGGGGCGCCCGCACTCGCACCGCGAGGGCCGGGCGGGGTTCCACGCGAGATCAACGATGGCACCGAAGCGACCACCGGGCGCATCCCTTGTCCGCTAGGGGACGTGTCCTGGCGGATGACGTCGCCACCCCTGCCGAGGACCGCATTCAGCTCGTCGATCGCGACCCGCACGCGCGGATCCTCTCGCAGAACGACACGCCACAACCTACGGCCAGCCCTCGACCACAGCAATGGACGAACCCCGCGACAAGACCCTGCACCACTTGAGGGGCACCGATGCCGCCCATGCCGACGCCTGGGAGGGCCCGCGCGACACCTGGCGCCGGTGAGGCACGGCACGACGTAAGTGGCCCTTAGCCGATTTCGCGGGCTCGGCTTGCCGGCCGGGCCACCCTGCTGCTGCTTGCGCTTGGTCAGCCCTGCGGCGCTCGGGCGTGGCTGGTCGCCCACTCGAGCGCGTAGTCGGCCACCTGCTCCCAGCCAGGCTCGACACCGGTGAAGTGTGAGCGGTCCGGAAACTCGTAGGTCTCAGTCGTGGCCTCGGAGTTGCGGTACTTCTTCGCGTTCGAGCGGATCACCGAGGGCGGCATCAGGTGGTCTTTGCCGCCGATGATGAATAGCAGCGGAGCACGGTCGTCCAGGTCGTAGTCGACCCAGGTCTCCTGGTGGCCCGGCTTCCAGTTGGCGATCAGGCCGTAGGCCCACACCCAGTTGCCGGGCGCCGGGATGTGGAGGAGGTCGTAGGCTGCGTCGGACTCCTCCCGGCTGACCGTGTTGGTGAAGGCGTAGTGGAACTGCTCCTTGGTGAAGCCCACCGCGCGGTGCCGGTTGGCCGGATTCTTCAGGATCGGGAACAGGGACTTGATTTGGGCCGGCGGGTTTACCCGCACGCCCTCCGGTGGCGCGGAGTCGATCACCACGGCGGCGGCCCCCAAGCCGCGGTTGACCAGGAGTTGGGTGAAGGTCCCGCCGAAGGAGTGGCCCATGATGATCGGCGGACGTTCCAGGCCCTCGACCACCTCGCTGAGGTGATCGAGCGTTTCGGGGACGGACGCCTCGGCGATGATCTCGGGCCTTTCACGCAGCGCCTCTACCTCGATCTCGAATCCCGGGTACGTCGGCGCGATGACTTCATGTCCCTTCGCCCGGTAGTACTCCACCCAGCGATCCCAACTTCGGGCGGTCATCCAAAGCCCGTGGATCAGCACGATCGGCGGGGCATTGGTCGTCTGCTCGCTCATGGAGCTCCTTCTGATAGGGGTTGCAGCCATAGTCTGACTCCCGGGCAGCCGTCGCAACACCCCGCAGGGATCTAGTCGCGGCCCAGCCCGTCGGGCCGGAGGCGTTCGTTGTCTAGCGCAAGTGCCGCTTCGGCACCGGTGGCGCGGAGCAAGACGCGGGCTCGATGACTACGATGATCGCCTCCGATCGATCTCCCCCGACCGTTGATCGCGGCCGGGAAGGCGGTGAACCAATGGCCGAGCAACTGGTCACTGAACGCCTGCTATTGCGTCCGTGGCGAGTAGCCGATGCGGATGCGGCGCTGGGCATATTCGGCGATGGCGAAGTCGCGCGGTGGCTGAGCCCGGCGATGGATCGGGTGTCGGATGAATCGGCCATGCGCCTGGTCCTGCAGCAGTGGACGGCTGAGGACTCCAGAATGATTCCTCCCGCAGGCCGCTGGGCCATCGAGTTGCAGGAGGACGGCCGCTTGGTCGGCGGCGCGATACTCCTGCCGCTGCCGCCCGGTGATGAGGACCTGGAGATGGGTTGGCAGTTGCATCCGGCAGCATGGGGCCGGGGATACGCGACCGAAGCCGGACGGGCGCTGGCACGGTGGGCGTTCGGCAAAGGGGCCGACGAGGTCTTCGCGGTGGTGCGCCCGGCAAACAAGCGGGCCGAGGCGACCGTACGGCGGATCGGCATGGACTGGGTCGGCGAGACGGGGAAGTACTACGACCTGCGGCTTCAGGTGTTCCGGCTGCGACCGGCAGATATCGATTCGGCGCTCCCGCGCGTCGACTGACCATCATGTGCACCGATATGTCGTGTCATCAGGCAACTACTCGGCCAACCAAATGTGAGTCCGGTCAAGACAAGGTTCACCGAGAAGTGGGCGGCGTACTGCTGCCCACGACGGATGAACAACCAGCGAAACCAGACGTTGGGGACCGCCCCCGGTTCGGTTGACTCCTTGCCTGTGAGGATTCGTCCTCGCTGGAAGGATGTTCGTCATGCCCTAGGCGTTTCCTATCGAGTTCCGTCGTGATGTGGTCGCGGTGGCCCGCAAGGGCGAGGCGCCGTTGTCTCAGATCGCGAAGGACTTCGGGATTTCGGAGTCGTGTCTGCACCGCTGGTTGAATCTGGCCGACATCGAGCACGGAGTCCGTCCCGGTGTCACGGCGGCGGAGTCGGCGGAGTTGCGGGAGCTGAAGAAGCGCAACCGGGTGCTGGAACAGGAGAACGAGATCCTGCGCGCGTCCGGGCGGCGGCGTTCTTCGCCCGAGACGCGCTCCCAGCCTTCGGCTACCGCTTCATCGTCGACGAGCTGTCCGCCCGCGGCATCGCGGCCGGACAGAACAGGGTCGCGCGGCTTTGCTCCCAGCAGCGGATCTGGTCGGTGTTCGCCAAGCGACGCGGACCCTCGCGCAAGGCCGGCCCCCCGGTGCACGACGACCTCATCGACCGCCGTTCAACGCTGCCGCGCCGAATCTGCTCTGGCTGACCGACATCACCGAACACCCCACCTATGAAGGCAAGCTCTACCTCTGCGCGATCAAGGACGTCCACTCCAACCGGATCGTGGGCTACTCCATCGACTCGCGGATGAAGGCCTCGCTGGCGGTGGCCGCGCTGCGCAACGCGATCGGCCTGCGCAATCCGGCCGGCACGATCGTGCATTCAGATCGGGGCAGCCAGTTCCGGTCCAACGCCTACGTCCGCACACTCAAACACAACGGCCTGCTCGGCTCGATGGGCAGAGTCGGTGCATGCGGGGACAACGCCGCGATGGAGTCGTTCTTCTCGCTGCTGCAAAAGAACGTCCTGGACCGCCAACGCTGGACGACCAGAGAAGAACTGCGGCTGGCGACCATCACCTGGATCGAACGCACCTACCACCGCCGACGCCGGCAACGACGCCTCGGCAGGCTCACCCCGATCGACTTTGAGATGCTCCACCAACCGGTCGCACTCGCGGCCTGAAGTTCACACTCCGCGAGTCAACTGAAGTCAGGGCAGTCCCGAGGGCATCCGCGCTGGGTGGGAGCGAGCGCTCCTCAAGGAGGACACCAAAGTAGCGAGCCTCGGGGTCCGCAACGACCTCTCGCAGGTCTCCTCGGAAGCCCAGACCTTTGCGGATCAGCTCATCGAGACCGAACTGCTCTGGCGGGGCTCCCCCGCCACCGCAATGAGCGCCGCGGCGCGCTGCCGGAGGCTCGCCGTCAAGGGACCGGCGAGAACTTGTTGCGAGGGAGCGTGAGCGACCGGCCGGAGGCGCAACAAGTTCTCGGCGCAGCCATTGACGGGGAGAGGCAGCGTGCGAAGCTCAGGGCGATCCCAGAGCGGGCCACCGGAGGCGGCGCCTACTACGTCCTGGCCGGCGCTGGCCTTGAGGCGCAGGGCAACGGCGGGCTGGGGTGGTCTTCCAACGAGTGATGGACAGCTAAACGTCGCTCACGAGAGCATGACTCGACACCCTCTCAGGGAGGTAGACATGGCTCGTACGCTTCCCCGCCGCCAGACGCTGCTGACTGCGCTGCTCGGGATCATCATCGTCGTGGTCGGACTGCTCGGCCTTACCCCGGCGGCACAGAGTGCCCCTGGTGCCACCACCGCAGGGTCGCATGACGAGGCCAAGCCGACGATTGTGCTGGTGCACGGTTCCTGGGCGGATGCGTCGAGCTGGACCGAGGTGGTGAAACGGTTGCAGCAAGAGGGCTATCAGGTGCTCGCACCGCCCAATCCGCTGCGCAGCCTCTCTGGTGACGCCGAATACATCAGGACGTTCCTGTCCACCGTGCCCGGTCCAATCGTTCTGGTCGGGCACTCCTATGGCGGCGCCGTGATCACCAACGCGGCCACCGGCAACCCGAACGTGAAGGCGCTGGTCTACGTGGACGCCTTCGCACCCGACGAGGGTGAGCCGGTGCTGGCACTGCTCGGACCCGACTCTGCTCTGGCCGTAGCGGACCCCACCACGGTCTTCGATCTCCGGCCGTACCCCGGCGCCCCGGCCGGCGACTTCGACGTCTACCTGAAGCCGGAAGTCGTGGTGAACTCCTTCGCCCCCGATCTGCCGAAGCGGGACGCACTGGCGATAGCGGCGACCCAACACCCCCTCGTATTTAGCGCCGGCCTGGAACCCTCCGGCGTCCCAGCCTGGAAGACGATCCCATCCTGGTATCTCATCGGCACCGAGGACCTGATCATTCCGGAAGCGCAGCAGCGGTTCATGGCCGAGCGAGCCGGGGCAGAGATCGTCGAGGTCAAAGCCTCGCACGTCTCACTGATCTCCAAGCCCAACGCCGTGGCACAGCTCATCGTCGCTGCTGCCGAGGCCACCACCTGATCGAAGCCCG
>CAWFXV010000029.1:0-57446 GCA_963819885.1 uncultured Actinomycetota bacterium
TGGGCGCCGCCCTTTCGCCTAATCCAGCTTGGCGACGACCACCAAACTCCTGGCTCCCACGCTCTTTCGCTCGCAGTTGCTGTCGCTCCTATACCAGGCAGTCAGCCGCGGTGAAATGACCAAGAAGGATGCCGAGCAACGGCTCGACTACGTGCGCGGGCTGCGAATTCGACTGCTCGGCGACCGCGTTCTTCAGCAAGTCGCGTGGAGAGTCGCCGACCAGCTCGGATGGTCCGACACCCTATGCCGCAGAGTACGTTGCTTTGACCCGGCTCCAGGCCGACGCGTTCGTCACACTCGACGAGCAACTCGCCGGTTCTGTGCAGGATCTGGTGGCAATCGCACCGATCGAGGCGTTGTCCTGATCGAAAAGAGAAGCGCGAGCGCGCTATGCGGCTCTCGGCCACACCTGTTCGGCAACGCGCATGAAATTACCGCTGATGACGGCATTGATCTCGTCGTCGAGCCACCCGCGGCTGGTCAGAGCGTGGTGGAGACGGAGGAAAACCTCGGGTGGCATGAACTCGATCGACCCCCACCTGGTGTAGTGGTCGTCGAACAGTTCCGGGTTCGCGAAAGTTCGGCCTGGAAATCTGCGTGATCGAACGGGAAGTCCGTGCTGACGTCGGCGTCCGGACGAAGCGGCAGACAGGTGTGCTGGTCCCAGACCAGCATCGGTGCGCCCATGCCGCCAGGATCGCAGCCCCGTGACGCCCGAGGCATGCTCGACTGTGCACTCAGATCGGAATCGCAGCTGGTGTCCTTCTCGGCGCCTGCGGGCCTAATCGGCAAGAGCGGCCGGCTTCGCTGACGGCCAAGGCGCGGACTGTGCCGATCGTGTCGGCGCCGCCTGAAAACTGACCCCGTGTCTTCGCCGGAAATCTGACCCCTTCCGCTTGAGCCTGGCTCCAACCGAGCCGGGAGGACCGAAGGGGATGTTGGACGTGGAGGACTGGGCTGAGATCCGCCGGTTGCACCGCAGCGAGCGGGTGCCGATCAAGGTGATCGCGCGGACGTTGGGGATCTCGAAGAACACGGTGAAGGCGGCGTTGCGCAGTGATGGGCCGCCGAGGTATGGGCGGGCGCCGATCGGGTCGGTCGTGGATGAGGTGGAGCCGCGGATCCGGGCGTTGCTGCAGACGTATCCGACGATGCCGGCGACGGTGATCGCGGAGCGGATCGGTTGGCGTATGGGATGACGGTGCTGACGGAGCGGGTGCGGGAGTTGCGGCCGGTGTATCTGCCGCCGGACCCGTCCTCGCGCACGGCGTATGTGGCTGGGGAGATCGCGCAGCACGACTTCTGGTTCCCGGACATCGAGTTGCCGGTCGGGTTCGGGCAGACCCGCACCGCCAAGCAGCTGCCGGTGCTGACGATGGTGACCGGTTACTCCCGGATGCTGTTCGCGCGGCTGATCCCGACCCGCACCGCCGAGGACCTGTACTGCGGCTGGTGGGCGCACCTGCTGCGGCTGGGTGCGGTGCCGCGGGTGCTGGTCTGGGATGGTGAGGGCGCGGTCGGTGAGTACGGCGGCGGCCGGAACAAGCTCACCGCCGAATGCCAGGCGTTCCGCGGCACGCTGGGGGCGAAGGTGCTGATTCTGCGGCCGCGGGACCGGAAGCGAAAGGGATCATCGAGCGGGCCCACGACTACCTGGAGACCTCGTTCCTGCCCGGGCGCAGCTTCACCGGGCCGGCGGACTTCAACGCCCAGCTGGACGGCTGGCTGGATAGGGTGAACAGGCGACCGCGCCGCGCGTTGGGCTGCGCCCCGAGCGATCGGATCACCGCGGACACGGCAGGCGATGCTGGCCCTGCCGCCGGTGGCGCCGGCGACCGGGTGGCGGGCCTGGCTGCGGCTGCCGCGCGATTACTACGTGCGGCTGGATGGCAACGACTACTCGGTGCACCCGTCGGTGATCGGGCGGCGGATCGAGGTGGTCGCCGACCTGGACCGGGTGCGGGTCTTCTGCGACGGGAAGATGGTCGCCGACCACGAACGGCTCTGGGCCAAACACCAGAGCGTGTCCGAGCCCGAGCACGTCGGCGGCGGCAAGCGACTGCGCCGGGACCGCATCGGGCTGCTGCGACCGGCACCGAACCCGAGGTCGAGATCCGCTGCCTGGCCGACTACGACATCGCACTGGGCCTCGAGGCTGATGGCGGGGTGGCGTGATGGCCGCAACCCGAGCCGCGACGAAGACGACCGCGCGGGACCTGACCGCCGAGGTGGCGTTCCTGACCCGGGCTTTGAAGGCGCCGACGCTGCGCGAGTCGGTGCCCGGCTGGCCGAGCGGGCCGCGCGGAGTCCTGGACCCACGAGGAGTTCCTGCTCGCCTGCCTGCAACGCGAGGTCGCCGCCCGCGAGTCCCACGGCGGCGAGGGCCGCATCCGCGCGCCCGGTTCCCGGCCCGCAAGAGCTTGGAGGAGTTCGACTTCGACCACGCCCGCGGCCTCAAACGCGACACCATCGCCCACCTCGGCACCTGGACTTCATCACCGCGAAAGAGAACGTGGTCTTCCTCGGCCCGCCCGGCACCGGCAAGACCCACCTCGCGATCGGGCTGGCGATCCGCGCCTGCCAAGCCGGGCACCGGGTGCTGTTCGCCACCGCCTCGGAATGGGTGGACCGGCTCGCCACGCCACCACGCGGACGCTGCAGGCCGAGCTCGTCCGCCTCGGCCGCTACCCGCTGCTCGTCGTCGACGAAGTCGGCTACATCCCTTCGAACCAGAGGCGGCCAACCTGTTCTTCCAGCTGGTGTCCTCCCGCTACGAGCGCGCCTCGCTGATCGTCACTCGAACAAGCAATTCGGGCGCTGGGGCGAGGTGTTCGGCGACGACGTCGTCGCCGCAGCCATGATCGACCGACTCGTCCACCACGCCGAGTCATCGCCCTCAAAGGCGACAGCTACCGGCTCAAAGACCGCGACCTCGGCCGCGTCCCAACAGCCACCACACCGAGGACTGAACACAGAAATGACAGACAGGGGGTCATTTTCACCGTGCAGGGGGTCATTTTCAGCCGCGTTGAAAGTCGTACAGCCTGCCAACGTTGGCCGACAGGAATTCTGTGATTGGCACGCTCTGCGGTCGCAATTGGCTTGTCGAGCTGTTGCGTTCGTGCCCGACTTCGCATGGTTTGTGGAGCCAGTCAGCGTGCCTATCAGAGTTTCCGACGCGTCGCGAGAGCGGCGATAGCCATGCACATCTCGAGGTCGACTCACAGCTCGCCGAGAGCTGCGACTACGATCCCGCTCTTGTCGCATCGCCAGCGTGGCTCGGGCCCGAGCTCCGGGTCGATGTGCAATTCGTGGGCCTCTGTCTCGTCGCATGCGACGCAGCGCGGCCAACGACCGATGCGCGCGTCCAGCAACCGGTCCTGGACGTCTTGAGCGACCTGTCCCGCGACGTAGGAACCTCCGTCGGGCCATTCACCGATCCACCAGCGCCGCTCCGTCACCACGTCTTCAAGTAGGTCGACCACGTCGGCCGAATCCAACCCGCGCGCGGCGAGGTCGTGCAGCACGCGGGCGCGAGCGTTGAGCAGCGGATCCGCGCTCATGCTCTGATGGTGCCAGCCGCACGCATACCACTGGCACACTGAGCCGGTGCGACCCCTGCTCGAGGTCATCGTGCTGAGCGCCGGCGACGTCGCGGGTGCACGCGACGGCGGTGCCGACCGGCTCGCGGTGATTGCGGATGTCGAGTCCGACGGTCTGACGCCTGCTGTGAGCACGGTGCTCGAGATCAGGACCACGTCCGATCTGCCGTTGCGCATCATGCTGCGCGGCAATGACGGTTACTCGACCAGCGGCTCGGAGCTCACCCGGCTGCAAGGGGCCGCGCGCCAGTTCGCCGAGGCCAGGGTCGAAGGCTTCGTCCTCGGCTTTCTGGGTCCGACGGTCCAGATCGACGTCGACGCCACCCTCGCGCTGGCCGACGAGTTCGGCTCGATGCCCTGGACGTTCCATCGCGCCGTCGATCATGCACTCGACTACGACAAGGCGTGGCAGCGACTGCGCATGATGCCCCGGCTCGACAGCGTCCTGACGGCCGGCTCGGCGCGCGGCGTCGCGGCCGGGCTCGACGAACTCTGCCGGCGCGCGGCGGACGACTCCTACATCGCTGAGTTGATGATGGCCGGCGGCGGGCTGCAGCCCGACCACGTGCCGTGGCTGGCCCGGGCAGGCGTGCGCAAGTTCCACGTCGGCCCACAGGTACGTCCCGGTGGGTCATGGAAGGCCTATGTCGACGCGTCGATGGTCCGGTCGTGGCGGACTCTTGTCGACGATGCGGTGGCTGCGGCGCTGTGATCCTCGTCGACCCGCCGACATGGCCGGGGCACGGGAGGCTGTGGTCGCACCTGATCTCGGACTCGTCCTACGAGGAGCTGCATGAATTCGCGCGTTCGGTGGGCATCCCGGCGCGCGGATTCGAACGCGATCACTACGACGTGCCGGCTGAGATGTACGAACAGGTCCTCGCTGCCGGCGCGGTGTCGGTGAGCCCGCGCGAGATCGTCCGCCGGCTGGAAGCGGCGGGCCTCAGGAGGCGGAAGCGCCGCCTTTGAGCAGGCTGAGCTCGATGTCGATGTTGCGCCGAGCGGTCTGCTCCCATCGGTTCTGCGCTGTCGTGGAGTGGAACAGCGGATCGCGGGAAACGAGACGCTCCAGGACGGCGATCCGGCCGGACCGGAACTCCTCATCCGGGACGTGCTCGTACTCCTTTCGGATGGCGGCGGCATACGCCGCGTACGAGTCCGGATCTCCGCCGAGGACGGCGAGGTCGGCGTCGCACAGCACAGCACCGTTCGCGTCGGCCGGCGCCGGCTCGTGGGTCGCCGTCAGCTCGACGAGGCGGACGACCTCGGCGACCTGCTGAGCTTCGACGCCGAGCGGGGGCAGCATGGCCGCCGCGAGCTCCGCGCTGTCGCGCTCGTCACGGCCGCCCGGCCGGCCGCTATGGACTGCGTCGTGGAACCATGCGGCCAGCCGGACGGTGTCGGCGTCGGACGCGCCGCCCGCAAGCTCGTCGACGGCGCGCAGGACGGCCCGTAGATGGTCGACGTCGTGATAGCGCCGATGCGGCTCGGACCAGCGGGCCAACAGTTCGCGCCCGGCCGCCTCGTCGCCGACCAGGCCACGCCACCGGGTGAGCAGGTCGTCCACGTCTCAGCCGCCCAGTCGCAAGGCCAGCACCGCATAGGCCCGAGCACAGTCGACCACGTCGGCGAGTGGCACGTACTCGTCCGCGCCGTGCGCCGAGGCGACCTCGCCCGGGCCGAGCTGCAGGGTCGGTATGCCGGCGTTGGCATAGAGCCGCAGGTCCGAGCCGTATGGTGCCCCCGTCGGTGCCGGCGTCCATTCGGCGGCGTCGGCGCAGGCCGACTGGACGGCAAGCAGCAGCGGATCATTCGCGGCCAGCCGGCCCGGAGCGAAGACCCCACCTGGCCAGGTCACCCGAGCCGGATGAGCCGACAACCACTCGTCACCGGCGCATGCTTGGGCGACCGCTGCCTCGAGGTCTGCCCGGGCGGTTTCGACCGACTCGCCGATACGCACCCCGTACCGGCCCTCGGCGATGAGCAGATCCGGAACGGTGCTCGCCCAGTCGCCGGCGCGGACCACACCGATGGACAACGGGTATGCCACATCCAGGTGGCTGACGACCGGGTCGACGTCCTGGTTGCGCCTAAGCTCCAGGTCTCGCAGCGCCGCCAGGACCGGTGTCGCCGCCTCGAGTGCGGACACGCCCTGGGTGCGGACCGACCCGTGCGCCGCCTGTCCAGGCACCTCGAGGTGAAACGTGAGCGAGCCGGCGTTGGCCGTCACCGCGCGCCGCTCGGTGGGCTCTGCCAACACACACGCGTCGCCTCCGTGCCCCCGCTCGAGCGTGCCGAAGGTGCCCAGCCCGCCGTCCTCCTCCCCGACGACGCAATGGACGGCGACCGACGGCATCGCGCCCGCACCTGTCCTAAGGGCCGCCAGCGCGCCGAAGATGGCTGCAAGTCCACCCTTCATGTCACAAGCGCCGCGCCCGAAGAACCGGTCACCCGCCCGCCGCAACCGCCACGGGTCAGCCGACCAGGTCCGCCTGTCACCGGCCGGCACCACGTCGGTGTGCCCAGCCAGGATCAGCCGAACGGACCCTGCACCGAAGTTCGCTACGCATCCCAGCGCGGTCTTGCGAACGACCTCTTCACCGGGATAACCGTCAGCGGAGCGCAGATCGGTCAGATCGAGGTCCCACAAGTCGACCGCGCCGCCGAGCGCTGCCAGCCGTTTGGCGCACCACCGCTGGATCGCGACTTCCGCGATCGATCCGCCGACGCTGGGTATGCCGACGAGCGCTTTCAGGTCAGCAACGATCGCATCCGGATCGACCGCGTCTACGACGCGGCGTTCCATCGGGCTCAGTGGCATACGCCGAGTCTGCCTGGGCGATCATGAGACATCCAGACCGGTCGGACCGCCGCACCAGCCGCATGATCACTGACTGTTCGGTCGGCGAACGCGGCATCATGAGGTGTGCTCCCTGCCGACCGCCCGCGGAGTTGACACAACATGATCGTGACCCTGATCGTGTTCGGTCTCATCTTCGGACGCTGGTGGAAGACGGCCCTTCTCGTGGGCACCGTCTCGTGGGTCGTTCTCCTGCTGATGGGTGATCTCATCCAGCCTGAGCTCGACGTGATCGCCGTTGCCACCCTGCTGGCGTTTCTCAACACCGGGCTCGGTGTTGGTGTTCACCAGGCAATCTTGCACGGCGTCAGGCGGTTTCGCGCATCTCGGAATGCGCCGAGACTCGACGGCTAGACGGCGCGGCGCTCAGCGCAGAGCGGCCGGTAACGGCTCGGCATGCACGATGGTCAGCGAGGACACCGACCGGGTCAGTACCACATACAGTCGGCGCAGACCACGCGGCTCGGCTGCCGCGATCGCAGCCGGCTCCACCACGATCACATGGTCGAACTCGAGCCCTTTGGCGAGCGACGCGGGCACCAGGATCAGCCGCGGGTCGTCCTGGTCGTCGACGCTGCCGATCTGCCAGCCGGCCGCGTCGAGCGCGGCCCCGAGCTGGTCGGCGTCGGCGTCGGCGGTGATGACCCCGATCGAGCCCTCCCGGGACGCCACGTCCAACAGCACAGTCGCGGTACCGGCAATCGCCTCGTCGACTGCGATGATGTCGAGCCGGCCCGGGTTGGCCCGCACCGGCTCGGGTGGATCGACGGCTGGGGCGATCGTCGGCAGCAGCCGGGCAGACAGCGTGACCACGGCGGCCGGCACCCGAAAACCCTGGCGCAGCACCTCGATGTGGGCGTCACGCGCGCCGAGGTGATCGAGCGCGGCGTTCCACGACTCCGTCGCCCAGGGCGTGGTTCCCTGCGCGATGTCGCCGAGAACGGTAGCCGAGGCCGTGCTCGCCCGCCGGCCGACGGCACGTAGCTCCATCGGGGACAGGTCTTGCGCCTCGTCGAGCACGACGTGTCCGACGGTGGGGACTCGCTCGATGGCCCCTCGCGCCTCGTCGACCAGCACGGCGTCCGCGTGTGACCATGGCGCGCTTCGCGGGCCGCGAGCCGGTCGAGCCCAGCCGACCAGCCGGCGCTCGTCAGCAGACAGCAGGTCGCCGGAGACGTCTGCCAGAAAGCCAGGGTCGCCGAGCAGTCGCATCACCAGCCGCATCGGATCGAGCGCCGGCCAGACAGCGTCGACGAGCTCACGGATCGGCCGGGTACGCGCCACTGCGTCCTGCACCCGGTCGTCGGTGACCTCGGCATTTGCCTCCATGCGCAGCAGGATCAGGTGGGCCAACCGTTGTGACAACAGCGCGCGACCGACGGAGTACGGGTCTCCGCGTCTACGCAGCGCTTCGATCGCGTCGGCGACCTCGTGCGCCGGCACCCGCCAGCGTCGCGTACCGCGCGGGACGACGAGTGCGTCGTCCGGTTCGCGCAGGTGCTGCCAGACGGCGCGGCGGATCACCTCGGCCATGCGCGGGTCGCCCTTGAGTGCGGCTGCGGACGACGGGTCGACTGAGCGCACCGGCACCCCTTCGACCAACTCCGCGACGGTGACCTGACGAACCTCGACCTCGCCCAGTGCCGGCAGCACCTGGCCGATGTAGTGCATGAAAGCCCGGTTGGGTCCGACGACCAGCACGCCGCTGCGGGCGAGCCTCGCCCGGTGGGTGTGCAACAGGTAGGCGGCCCGATGCAGGCCAACTGCGGTCTTGCCAGTCCCGGGCGCGCCCTGCACGCAGATCGTCCGGTCCAAGTCCGCGCTGACCACGTCGTACTGCTCCGGCTGGATCGTTGCGACGATGTCGCGCATCGGCCCGACGCGCGGTCGTTCGATCTCCTCGGTGAGGATCCGGCTGATTGCGACGGGCTCGGCTGCGTCGGAGAGGTGTTCGTCCTCGTATGAGGTGATCTCGCCGCCGGCGAAGCCGAACCTGCGCCGTCGGGTCAGGCCATGCGGATCGCTAGGTGTTGCCCGGTAGAACGCGCCGGAGATGTCCGCGCGCCAGTCGACCACGACCGGATCTCCGGCCGCGTCCATGACGTGTCGGCGGCCGATGTGGAACGACTCGTCGGTCGCGACATCGATGCGACCGAAGAACAGCGGCACCGAGGGGTCGTCGGCGAGTGACTTCGCCCGCCGGTACAACGCCGCGGCGAGGTACGCCTCAGAGACCCGATCGCCGCCCAGCGCCTTGAGCGAGAGGGTGTGCTCACGCATCCGCCGCAGGTCTTCCCGGGCCTGGGCGAGGTACGCGCGCTCCGCCGCGAGGACAGGGTCGACGGCGGGCACGACCGCTTCCTCCCCTGGTCCTATCGGGCCCGACAACTCGGCCCGAACCCGTAACCGAGCGTAGACGTTTGACACCACCAATGGCGCGCATGCGTATAGTTAGGCGTATGCCACGCATGCAGCTCTACTTGCCGGACGACCTTTACCGGGCGGTCAAGGAACGGGGGCTGCCGGCGTCGCAACTCCTCCAGACGGCGGTCCGCGCCGAGCTGCGTCGGGTGGCATTGCTCGAGGCAGCCGATGACTACCTTGCCGATCTCGTCGACGAGGTCGGTGAGATAGACGAACGAGAGCTTGCACGCGCCGACGCCATCGCCCGACGCATTGCCGACCGAGCAACCCGTGCCGCAGGCTGACCCGCCGTGCTGGTTCTGGACTCTGGTGGGGTGAGCCGGCTAGCAGAGCGCTCACCTGCATCAGTGGCGTTGATACAGGCCTTCCGGGCCGCGGGTCTGTGGCCTGCGCTGGTGCCCAGTGTGGTGCTGGTTGAGTCGCTGCACGGCTCGGCTGGACCGGATGCCGTGACCAACCAGTTTCTGAAGATCTGTGACATTCATGAGCAGCTCCCCATGCCGACTGCGCGTCGGGCAGCTCAGCTGCGGACGTGGGCGCGCAGGGGATCGGCGGTTGACGCGGTCGTCGTGGCTCTCGCGGAGCCGGGAGGCACCGTCCTGACTGGCGATGAAGGTGACCTTGGCTCGCTCGCGGCACACGCGATCGATGTATCGGTCGAGGCGATCTGACGCACGCTGCGACCGGCACAACCGAGCGGACTACGGGGTGTCGGTGTCGGCCAGCACGTCCTCGGCGTCGATGATCCGGTAGGCGTATCCCTGCTCGGCGAGGAAGCGCTGGCGGTGTTGGGCGAACTCCTGGTCGACAGTGTCTCGCGCGACGATCGTGTAGAACCGGGCGGTGCGGCCGTCCGCCTTCGGCCGCAGGATTCGGCCGAGGCGCTGCGCCTCCTCCTGCCGGGAGCCGAACGTGCCGGACACCTGGATGGCCACGCTTGCCTCGGGCAGGTCGATGGAGAAGTTCGCGACCTTGCTGACCACCAAGACCGGCAGCTCACCGGTCCGGAACGCCTCGTACAGCCGCTGCCGCTCGCGCACCGTCGTCTGCCCTTTGACGACGGGCGCGTCGAGGCGTTCGCCGAGGTCGTCGAGCTGGTCGAGGTACTGACCGATCACCAGCGTCGGCTCGCCGGCGTGCTGCGCGACGAGCCGCTCGACAACGCGGGTCTTGGTATCGCTCGTCGAGCACAGCCGGTAGCGCTCGTCGGGTTCGGCGACGGCGTACACGAGCCGCTCGGCTTCCGCCAACGTGACCCTGACTTCCACGCAGTCAGCCGGCGCGATCCAGCCCTGGTTCTCGATCTCCTTCCATGGCGCGTCATAGCGCTTGGGCCCGATCAGGGTGAACACGTCGTCCTCGCGGCCGTCCTCGCGGATCAAGGTGGCGGTCAGGCCGAGCCGGCGGCGCGCCTGCAGGTCGGCGGTCATCCGGAAGATCGGCGCCGGCAGCAGGTGGACCTCGTCGTAGATGATCAGGCCCCAGTCGCGGGCGTCGAGCAGCTCGAGGTGGGT
Source organism: uncultured Actinomycetota bacterium (assembly GCA_963819885.1). Taxonomy (GTDB): domain Bacteria; phylum Actinomycetota; class Actinomycetes; order Jiangellales; family Jiangellaceae; genus JACVRX01. Next base: position 10,401 of record CAWFXV010000029.1, read on the forward strand.
GTAGACGCCCTTGCGGCGGGTCGTCATGACCTGGTAGGTCGCCACGGTGACCGGCCGGATCTCCTTCTTGGCGCCGGAGTACTCGCCGATCTCCTCGTCGGTGAGGCTGGTCCGCTTCAGCAGCTCGTCCCGCCACTGCCGGGCGGCGACGGTGTTGGTCACCAGGATGAGCGTGGTGGCCTTGGCTTGTGCCATCGCCGCGGTGCCGACCAGGGTCTTGCCCGCGCCGCACGGAAGCACGACGACGCCGGAGCCGCCGTGCCAGAAACCCTCGGCGGCTTCCCGCTGATATTGCCGCAGCGACCAGCCATTCTGGACGAGCTCGATCGGGTGGGCCTCGCCGTCGACGTAGCCCGCGAGATCCTCCGCCGGCCAACCGAGCTTGACCAGCGCTTGCTTGAGGGTGCCGCGCTGGCTGGGATGGACAGCGACCGAGTCGTCGTCCAGCCGGATACCGACCAGCGGTCGGACCCGCTTGGACCGAAGCACCTCTTCGAGCACGGCCCGGTCGGTGGTGTGCAGAACCAGGCCATGGAGTGGATCGCTTTCCAGCCGCAGCCGGCCGTATCGGGCCATGGTCTCCGCGACGTCGACCAGCAGTGCGTGCGGGACCGGGTACCGCGAGTAGGTCAACAGCGTGTCGACGACCTGCTCGGCGTCGTGGCCCGCAGCTCGGGCGTTCCACAGGCCCAGCGGCGTGAGCCGGTAGGTGTGCACATGCTCGGGCGAGCGCTCGAGCTCCGCGAACGGCGCGATCTCGCGGCGGCACGCCTCGGCCTGGTCATGATCGACCTCGAGCAGCAGGGTCTTGTCGCTCTGGACGATCAGGGGTCCGTCAGTCACGTCGTCCCTTCGGATGGTCGCTCTGTCATTGTTCCTCAGGCCGGTCCCTCAGGCCGCGTCGACCGGGGCGACCCCGCTGATCCGATGCACAGCGAACGATCTGACCGCACCGGCTCGGTGGTCGAAGGCGGCCAGCCAGCCACCGTCCAGTTCCACCGGGTCGACCACGCGTTCGGTCGTCACGCCGTCGTGGTCGACGTAGCCGATCCACACGGTCGAGCCCTCGTCCAAGGCATGACGAAGATCGGCGAGGGTCTGGGCGGAGGCGCTACGGCCGAGCCGGGCCGGCGAGGCATCCGCGGGCCGACTCACTGCCGTCCGGTCTCCTGCCCGGATCGCCCGAACGGCGGCAGTGAGAAGTGCGTCCGCTGGGGGAGGTCGGTGGAACCGGGCCTCGGCCGGTAGGCGGTCCGGTGCTCGACGGGTGACGGCGCGAGCGATCGCGATGGATCCATCCGCCGCTTCGGCGGTGGGGTGCACACCCATTCCCCTCAGCCTCTCCAGCACGATGCTCGGCTCCAGGTCCGAGGCAAGGACCGTTGGTGCGAGCCGGCGCAAGCCGAGCGCCGCAGCTAGCGGGTCGGCCATGATCTGGGCGAGTGTCGCTTCGTCGTCGCAGCGGACGAACGACGACGCGCCGCCGACCCGCAACCGGCCGTGCTGGCGGGCCACGTCGTCGACGAGGTAGGTGAGCGGTTGGGGAACCGGTGTGCGGGAGACTCGAGCCAGGAAGGCATGCACGTCGGCGGCCGTCTGACCGGCGTCGAGAGCCCGCCGGACAGACGACGCCGCGAAGCGATGAACCGTCGCCCCGCCTCGACTCTCCAGGTCGGCGAGCTGTGCCAGCTCGCGGGCGATGTCGGGGCGGAGAGGTCCGGGCGCCACGGCGGTCAAGTCAGCCTGGATCATGATGTGATCGAGCGGCTCCGGTAGCACCGCGGTGAGCAGGGCAGCGGCGGCGTCGGTTCGCCCGTCGAGGAGCGGCCGAACGTAGCCGGCGAGTGCACCGTGCCCGGTGAGTCCGAGCACCTCCGCCTCTCGAAGCGTCCAGCCGACCAGATCGTCACGAAGACGACCGCCGCGGCGCGGGCGGGCCCATCGGACCGCCGCAGCGACGCCGTCCGCCTCCGGTGCTGTACCGGATGGCAACTTGGCGAGAATGTCGAGCACCAGCCTCCTGACCTCAGCAGCGAGCGGACGGCTGAGGTCGCGGCTCAAGGCCGAGACCGGCCGATCCCGTTCGTCCCTGCTTCCGATCAGCCCGGCCGCCCGGCTCGTCGTCAGCCAAGTCTTGGCGACCGTGACCCAGCGATCGGCGGGTTCGAGCCGGCGCCAGGCGTCCGACATCGGAGTCGCCAGCCAGGCCTGGTCGAAGTCGGTGCTCGGTGCGACCAATCCGGCGGCGTAGGCGAGGTCCGCAAGCAATCCGGCATCGGCCTCGTCAGCGTCAAGGCCCTGGGCTGTTCTCCGCAGGTCTCGCACGCCCAAGCCGCCCGCGCGCAGGACGGTCGGCGGTTCGGCGGACCACGCATCCAGCACCGCTTCGATGCGCCGGATGGCCTCGAGCGCTCCCGCGGCGGCGGTGCGGTCGACCACCGAGGTGTCTCTGGTCACGCCTGCAGGTTCCGGAGACTCGGATTCGACGCCGGGCCGGAGCAAGCCGCCGCGGAGACGAAGCCCGATTTCCCGCGGTAGGACGACGGTCGCGGCGTCGACCGGGACCAGCAGCCCACGGGCCAGCAGCGAGTCGATCGGCGTCCGGGCAGTGGCGATGCCCACCTCACGCTGAGCATCGTCGACTCGACCGGTTGGCGGTCCCTCCGCGAGCATCCGCAGGACCTCGGTCGCCTCGGCGCTCAGGTCGGCGAGTGTGTGGTCGAGGCCATCGACGACGACATCGGCGAGGGCATGGGCATCCACCGACGGGTCGCCTGCGGAGTCGAGACCGAGGTCGGCCGCTAGCTGCGCGAGCCGGCCGGGTGACAGTGTGGTGAGCGCCTGCCGGAGCGGCGGGCCGAGACCGGCCGGGTAGGGGCCGACGATCTCATGGACAGCCCGGACCATCCGCAGGTCGTCATCGCTTCCCCACACGATCGCGGCAGTCCGCAGCGCATCGACGGCGTGGTCGACCGCCGATGGGGGAGCGCCCAGCAGGTTCCCGATCGCCACTGGGGTCACCGGCTCCGGTAGGACCGCGATCGCGTCGACCACGTGCAGCGAAAACCGGTCCAATCGGTCGATCGCACGCAGCATCGACGCACGCGTGGTCGCCCGTGCAGCGAGTTGCGCGATGTCCACCGGGACGGGATTGACCAGATCGGGGCGGGCCCGCAACAGCACGGTGAGCTCGGTGTCGGACCGCTCTCGCAGGTCGTCAGCCAGGCTCCGCGGCGTTGCCGTTCCGTTCCCGCCCATCCGCACTACGGTGAGCGCCTGCCGGAGCGGCGGGCCGAGACCGGCCGGGTAGGGGCCGACGATCTCATGGACAGCCCGGACCATCCGCAGGTCGTCATCGCTTCCCCACACGATCGCGGCAGTCCGCAGCGCATCGACGGCGTGGTCGACCGCCGATGGGGGAGCGCCCAGCAGGTTCCCGATCGCCACTGGGGTCACCGGCTCCGGTAGGACCGCGATCGCGTCGACCACGTGCAGCAAAAACCGGTCCAAGCGGTCGATCGCACGCAGCATCGACGCACGCGTGGTCGCCCGTGCAGCGAGTTGCGCGATGTCCACCGGGACGGGATTGACCAGATCGGGGCGGGCCCGCAACAGCACGGTGAGCTCGGTGTCGGACCGCTCTCGCAGGTCGTCAGCCAGGCTCCGCGGCGTTGCCGTTCCGTTCCCGCCCATCCGCACTACGTTACGCGGCTGTCGCCGTTCCCATCCATTGCCGAACCCGACGTCGCGGGTTCGAGGCGGCGGGGGTCTTGTCAGACCAAGACGCGCGGACCAGTCGCAGGCACCGCCGCGTTCACAGCGTCGGCGAGCACGATGTTACGAGCGGCCGGTGCATCGACGTTTCGTTCCACCTTCCGGCGAGCAATCATGCCAGCGACCACCGGTGTGGCGAACGACGTGCCGGACCAGAGCGCGTGACCATTGGTGAAGCTGGCACTCGATCCGTCCAGGTATTCATACATTCCGTTCGGGAATGGCACGACAATATCCTCGCCCGGCGCGTAGACGTCGACCCAATTGCCATAGTTGGTCCAGTCGGTTCTCGCTTGACCATCCTTGGTGAGCGCCCCGACCGCAACGGTCCATGGCGCGGCGGCAGGCCAGAACCGAGAATCCGTTCCGTCATTGCCGGCAGCAGCGACGATGACTATCTTCGGGTGGTGGCGCAATACATCCTGGTAAAAGGTGTCAAAAGCCTTTGGCATGCGGTCGTCAATGGCGTATGTGCCGGCCTGAATGCTGATGACGTCGACGCCCAGTTTGATGACCTTTTCCAGGTCTGCCACGATCGTGAGTTCGTCCACGCCGCCCCCCACGAGTGCGTCCCGCACGTGAACACCGAGCGAGTCCGCACCTGAAACCGAGAGCAGGACAGCGGTCGCCGCAGTGCCGTGACCACCGTAGGGCTGGATGACCTGATGTAAGAAGACGTCGTCATCGCGTTGCGAACGCTGGTCGACAGCGGCGTACCGCGCATAACCAGAAGCCTGCTCCACCGGCTCGAAGTAGCCAGTGTCGATGACCGACGCCCTGCATTGCCCGCTCGCGGTCGGCTCGGGCATATCCGAGACCGGGCCTACCGATGGAACGGGCTCGGTGGCCGGGCACATACTGCTGTGTGCCTGAGTGTCCAGGACATGGTTGGGGGTCACCACGCCACTTCCTAGGGCTTTGGCCAAGTTCTCAGCCACGGTGGCAGCGTCGAGATCTGCCCCGACATCGAGCACTTTTAGTCCAAGCGGGCCGTCGTCGACCGAATCAGGAGTTCCGGGGAATTCTCGCAGCACTGCAGGAAGATCGGCTTCATGGCAGATGAGCTGGCGATCACGATACAAGTAGTTGACCTGCGTATTATCCACGTTCCATCGGGCCTTGACAGAGAAGCCGCGGCCGTGCGTTCGCCGGGCAAGGTTCTGCTGCAACCGCTTCACCTCGGCGGCCAGTCGCCGCGGGTCACGCGATGTCGTGGGCGCCATCTCGTCTTCCCCTCTGTGGCTCCGCGCCACGGCAATAACCAAGGGTTCTCGTGAACAAGGAAAGTATGCCAGTATCTCGGTCCATACCGCAGCTTTTTTTATCTTCGCCGTATAAGCTCGCCGCCGACGATCGTCGCCGCAGCCTACAGCTGCGCCAACGATCGTTCTAGCATCATCAGATGATCGCTGGCGTTGCCGATGCCCATCCGGTGTCCCAGGATCTCCCGGCCCTTGCCATGTCTCGGCCGTCTACTGCACGCGCAGAGGCCGAAACATTGTTGACCCAGGATGTCTCGGCGCTCGACCACTCCTATGCCTTGCAGGCACTCGGCATTGTGGCGAGAGAAGAAGGTGATACACGACACGCGATCGCCTATTTCCGCCGGGGCGTCGTTCTCAGCGATGAAGCGGAACTCGCCGAACGCTCGGCCGACTTGGCGGCGAGTCTAGGGACCGCGCTGGCGATGGCCGGACGAAAGCATGATTCGCTCGAGGCGTTCCGCCGGGCGTTGTTGGTGCGCGAACGTGTTGGCAAAGCTCGTGCGCTGGTGCGGCGCGCCGCCGCGCGGATCTTGTTCGGTGACCTTGACGAGGCGTATCTCGATGCCCGCCGAGCCGCATTGATCTTGCATAAGGCAGGAGACCGACTGTGGGAGGCACGGGCGAGGAATAATGCAGCTCACGCACTGCTGCAGCTCGGGCGTTTTACCGAGGCTGATCATCAATACCTATTGGCAGAGGCGCTTGTCCGCGACGAGGGCCAGCACTACGACGCGACGACGATCCTGCACAGCCGTGGCGACTGCGCACATCGCCAGGGTGACCTGCCCAAAGCGCTGCGGATGCTCCACCAGGCCAAGGAACGGTACCGCGAGCTAGGTGTCGTACCACCGGAGATCGTCCGTGATCTAGCCGTCGTCTCGCTTGCGGCTGGTCTTACGGACGAAGCTGTGGCTGCGGCTGACGAACTTGTCGATGTTCTCGAAAGCGACCCTATGTCGGCTGGGCGACGAGCCGAAGGGCTTGCGGCTGCGGCGACCGCTCACCTCGACCACGGAAATCCCAGCCGGGCCATCGAGCTTGCTCGCCGGTCGGTCCGTGCCAGTCACCGGCAGGGCAACGTCCAAGGCGAATGGCATGCTCGGCTGGTCTTGCTCCGGGCGCAGGCAAGCACGGGCCGGATCACCAAGCACCATGCCCATCTCGCAGCACATCTTGCGGTCGAGATTCAGGAGCGGTACGCGGCCGAGCAGCTCGAAGCGCGGCTGCTAGCAGGTCACCTCGCTCGGCGCACGGGTTTGATCGACCTCGCGGAAGAGGAGTTTGCGGCCGCCGCGTCCCAGCGGCATCGGGGTTCCGCATTGCGCCGGGCTGGCGCATGGCTTGCCGCCGCCCAGTTAGCTGATATTCACGGTGATCGTGCGGCGATGCTACGCGCGTGTGAACGGGGACTGGCCGTGCTCGACACCCATGCACTGTCACTTGGTGCGACCGAATTGCGCGCGCGAGCGACCATGCACGGGATCGAGCTATTTCGTACGGCAATCGGTCGGGTGCTCGATGATGGATCTGCCCGCGATCTGCTGCGTTGGGCCGAGCGCGGACGCAGCATCTTGCACGCGGCGCCGACTCGGCAGGCGCGGCGGGATCGCACACTGACCGCCGAACTGGCCAAATTGCGCGAGTCCGCAGGCGACATCGCCGCACCGGTCGATGCCAGCAGGGAAGCGACACGCCGTCGGGTCGAGGAGCGCATCCGCCGGCTCACCCACGAGAGCACGCACGACGACGGCGGCCATAGGCAGACGTTCGACATCAGGGAATTGCTCGCTGCGCTTGGCGAGGACATGACGCTGGCCTGTGTTGTGGTTGTTCGCAGCAAGTTGTACGTGGTAGTTGCTCAACGAGGCCGGGTCCGGCGGTTTGCCGGGGGAGCCATTGCCGATGCCCGATCCGACGTGGAGTTCGCGCGTTTCGCTTTGCGTGGAGCGGCCGTCAGGTCGCCTCCCGAAGCGGACGCAATGCTTGCGGCGCTCGAACCAGCACTAGCCCGCCTTGAACAGACGGTCCTCGGGCCACAAGCACTTCGAGCGATCGGGGACGGTCCCCTGGTGTTGATGCCGCCAGCCACGCTGCAGTCGGCGCCGTGGGCGGCTTGCCTTCTCTCCGTGACCGCTCGGTGATGGTGACACCTTCCGCCACAGCGTGGCTACGGGCCCGGGCGACGCCGCCACCGCGAAGGAAGCGGGTAGCTCTGATTGTCGGCCCAGGCCTGAACAGCTCGGGCGGCGAGGTTGCCGCGCTGGTGTCGAGGTACCGAGACCCGACCGTCCTGGCCGATACGGAGGCTACCTGTGCGTCGGCACTTCGCGCACTTGACGGAGCCTGGCTCGCCCACGTCGCAGCGCATGGCCGGTTCCGCGGAGACAATCCGATGTTCTCTGCGTTGGAGATGGCCGACGGTCCGCTGACGGTGTATGACCTCGAACTGCTGCGCCGCCCGCCGTATCGCCTCCTGCTCACCGCCTGCGAGTCCGGTGTTGGCTCGCCCACGGGCGCCGATGAGCTGCTCGGGCTGGCCAGTTCGCTCACCGCATTGGGCAGGCCGGCTTGCTTGCCAGCATCGTCCCCGTCAATGACGACGCGACGGTGCCGTTCAGCATTGCCGTGCACGAGCGCTTGCGTGCCGGCGACACCTTGGCCTCAGCGTTGCTGACCGCGCGTCAGCAAGCCGACGGGCCGGTAGCCAGAGCCACGGCGTGGTCCTTCCTCGCACTTGGCGCCGCCTGACAGCGGCGCCACGTACGCTGGCCGGATGCGACCGGTCGTCGGGTTCGATCTCGATCTGACCCTGGTCGACTCTGCTGACGGGATCGTCGTTACCTTCGCCGAATCAGCCCGGCGGGTCGGCGTCTCGATCGATCCGGAGGCGATGCGGCCGCTGATCGGCGTGCCGTTGGAGACCGCGTGCGAGGCGCTGCTGCCTCCCCACTTGGTCGCGCCGGTCGTCTGTCGATACCGAGAGCTGTACTCGACGCTCGGGGTGCCGAGAACGACGTTGCTGCCAGGCGCCGCGCAGGCGGTAGCAGCCGTCCGGGCGCACGGGGGCCGCGCCGTCGTCGTCAGCGCGAAGATCCAGCCGGCCGTGGACGCAGTGCTCGAACACGTCGGCCTGGATGTCGACGAAGCGATCGGCGGGCTCTACGCCGCCGCTAAGGGCGAGGCGCTGCGCGCCCACGGTGCGACGGCGCACGTGGGCGACCATCCAGCCGACGTCGTCGGTGCGCATGCGGCGAATGCCATCGCTGTTGGTGTGACGACCGGCTTCCACGACGCCGCCGCGCTGTGGGCCGCGGGAGCCGACGTCGTGCTCACCGGATTGGCTGACTTCCCGCACTGGCTCGGCGACCACGTGCTCGGCGAGAGGTTGGCCGCCCTTGAAGGACGGCTTCACCGTGCCGGCTCGGTCGTCGTCGCCTTCTCCGGCGGGGCAGACTCCGCGTTCCTGCTGGCGGCGTCAACACGCGCGCTGGGGCCAGCCCGAGTGTTGGCGGCGACCGCCGTGTCTCCGTCGCTGCCGCGACGAGAATTACTGGCTGCACGCCGTTTCGCCGAGGAACTCGGCGTGCGTCATCTCACGCCTCGGACGGAGGAGATGTCGCGGCCCGGGTACCGCGCCAACGACGGCGACAGATGCTACTTCTGCAAGGCCGAACTGCTCGACGTCATCGCCCCGCTGGCGGCACACGAGGGATTTGCCACGGTCGCGACGGGGACCAATGCCGACGACGCGGCCACCGGCTTTCGCCCTGGCATCCGGGCAGCCGCCGAGCGAGGTGCCATGACGCCATTGCTCGACGTTGGCTTGACCAAGGCACAGGTCCGCGAGGCATCCCGACGGTGGGGGCTGCCGACGTGGGACAAGCCCGCGGCTGCCTGCCTGTCCAGTCGGGTCGCATACGGGGTGGAGATCACACCGGCTCGGCTGGCCCGGATCGATCGGGCCGAGGCCGCAGTGCGGACGGTGCTGACGGCCGCGGGTTTCGATGTGCGCGACCTGCGAGTGCGCGACCTCGGCGACGTCGCTCGGATCGAGGTCGACCGTGACCTGGTCGACCCGGTCGACGCACTGCCCGCCGTGCTCACCGCTGTTCGGGACGTCGGATTCTCCACCGTCGAGGTCGATCCGGCCGGCTTCCGATCGGGTTCGATGAACGAACTGCTGCCGGAGCCGGCCCGGTTTCGATAGGCCACGCCTCAGCGGACCATGCGGTCCAACAGCCGCGCCTGCTCGGCTTCCGGAGAATCGGTCATGCCCGCATGAACCGGACCGGGCTGGACAACGGTGCTGCGGGGTGAGGTGAGCCATCGAAACCGATCGCCCTTCGGACTGGCAGCACTGGGCCCCTCACCGGCGCACACGGCGCGAACGGCGTCGACAGCGGCGCACACGGCGTCGACGTCGACGCTGGAGTCCAGTGCCCGTAAGCGGGCGGCGTCGACGTGGGTGCCGGCGCCGAGGTAGTCAAGCGCCTGGCAGTAAACGATCACACCGACGTTGATCCGCTCGCCCCGGTCGACGCGCGGAACCGCGTGCAGCACCGCGTACTCGAAGGCGTTCACTGTCCGGCTCCCGGTGGCCAGGTGGTCAAAACATCCGCCCGGGCGGCGAGATACTCGACGTAGGCCGGATGGTCTGCAGCGGGTAGCCATTCGGTTGGCACCAACGCGAGGACTTCGCTCAGCAGCCTCTCGCTCACCAGCGGCGCAAGCTCCTTCGCGGCCGCCGGGACCGAAGGGGCGAACGGCGCGAGCGCGTGCTCGCCGAGCGGGTAGGGGCGCGACGAGAACGCCTCGACGCCGGGCCAGGTGTGCTGGAACAACAGCGCGGCGCCGTGATCGACCGCCCACATCTCCCGGTGCCAGACCAGCAGGTTCGGGTTTCGCCAGCTCCGGTCGACGTTGACGGTGAGCGCGTCGAGCCAGATCACCTTCGCCGCGGCGGCCGGCGTTGGCCGCCAGCTGATTCCGTCATAGCCGATCGATCCGGGGAGGAAGTCGATCCCGAGGTTTGTGCCGGGGCTCGCGAGCAGGAGCTGCTGCACCTCCGGGTCGGCCTCCCGGCGTCCGATGGCCGGATCGATCTCGATCAGTACCAGCTCCGGGACGCGGATTCCCAGGCGCCGACCCAGCTCGCCGACGACGATCTCGGACACCAGCGCCTTGTGCCCCTGACCGGCGCCAGTGAACTTGACCACGTAGGTGCCGAGATCGTCTGCCTCGACCAGGCCGGGCAACGATCCGCCCTCCCGCAACGGCTCGACGTAGCGCGTCGCCCGGACCCGTCGCAGAACCTCGACGGCCACCTCGACCATGAACCGGACCGTACGGCATTACGCTGTGCAGGTCCCTGACACCTGACTATGCGATCGAGGTTGCCGTGCCCACCGGCAAGGTCAAGTGGTACGACGCCGAAAAGGGCTTCGGCTTCGTCTCCAAGGATGAAGGCGGCGACGTCTTCGTCCATTCCTCTGCCCTGCCGACCGGCCTGGCCGGGCTCAAGCCGGGACAGCGGGTCGAGTTCGGCGTGGCCGAGGGAAAGCGGGGCGAGCAAGCCCTGTCGATCCACGTGCTCGATCCGATTCCGTCAGTTGTCGCTGCTTCCCGCAAGAAGCCGGATGACATGGTGACGATCATCGAGGACCTCATCAAGCTTCTCGACGGCGTCTCGAACACCTACCGGCGCGGCCGCCACCCCGATGGCCGATCGGCCCACAAGGTGGCCGCGGTCCTGCGAGCCGTCGCCGACGACCTGGACGTCTGAAAGCGCCTTCCCAGTGACGACTGACACCTCCCGCCCGCGCAGTAGGAAGGCCGACGAGGCGTGTGCTGACGCCGTCGACCTCGCTCGTGCAGCGGCGGTCGACGTGGCCGGCAGCGGCCAGGTGGGGAATCACCTGGGATACGACGCCGAAGAGGACCGGTTGGTTACGCACTACTTCGGCTGCTCCTCCCATGGCTACCGGGGCTGGCGGTGGTCGGTGACGGTGACCAGGGCGTCGCGGTCCAAGATCGTCACCGTCGACGAGTGCGTGCTGTTGCCGGGTCCGGACGCCGTTCTCGCGCCGGCGTGGGTGCCGTGGGACGAGCGCGTCGAGCCGGCCGACCTCGGCCCCGGGGACCTCTTGCCGACCGCTGCGGACGACCCACGCCTGGTTCCCGGCTACACCGGTGCCGACGAGGAGGTCGATGCCGGCGACGCCCGCCGGGTCACCGACGAGCTCGGGCTCGGCCGCATCAGGGTGCTCTCGCCCGACGGGCGAGACGATGCAGCGGACCGCTGGCTTTCCGGCGCTGGCGGCCCGGATACCGAGATCGCCCGAGCGGCTCCGTTTCCGTGCGCGACCTGTGGGTTCCTGGTTCCGCTGGCCGGGGCGCTGGGCCGGGTTTTCGGGGCCTGCGCCAACGAACGCTCGCCCTTCGATGGGCAGGTCGTGTCGTTCGACCACGGCTGTGGTGCACACTCGGAGGTCCGGCTCGGTGCCGTCGCGCCGGTTGTCGTCGGGCCCGTCCTCGATACCTTCATCCACGAAGTGGTACCGCACGCGACGGCCGACGTCGTCGACGAGGAGCTCGGCCACTCCTGAGGAGCCGCGGTCGCGTGGACGTGTTCGATACGGCGGCTCTGCGGTCGCGTGTGCTAGCGGCCTGGGCTGCATCACCGGCCCGTTTCCGCGAAGACGCCAATGCCGAGGAAGAGCTCGTTCGCGGCGCTTACCGTGATCGGCTGGTCGTCGAGCTGGCCCAGAATGCCGCCGACGCCGCGGTGCGCGCAGGTGTGCCTGGCAGACTGCTGCTCCGGTGCGATCGGGGGTCACTGGTCGCCGCCAACGTCGGTGCCGCGTTGGACCCGGCTGGGGTCGAAGCACTGTCAACGCTGCGCGCGTCGGCCAAGCGCGACGACGATCCGGCGGAGACCGTGGGCCGGTTCGGGGTCGGGTTCGCCGCCGTGCTCGCCGTGACCGACGCTCCGTCGATGATCTCCCGATCTGGCGGCGTGCGATGGTCGCGTGATCACACTGTCGAGGCGATCGCCACTGTGCCAGAGCTGGCGGACGAGCTCGCGCGCCGACAGGGCGCCGTTCCCGTGCTGCGCCTGCCCTTCCCTGCCGAGGGGGACGTCGTCCCTGGGTCCTATGACACAGCTGTCTTCCTGCCGTTGCGCGACGGCCAGGCTCGCGCGCTCGTCGCGGAACTTCTCGGGGCCGTCGACGATGCGCTTCTGCTCGCGCTGCCCGGCCTATCGGAGGTGGTCGTCGAAGTCGACGCAGTCCAGCGGCTGCTCACCGCGCACCGGGCCGGCGCCGACACCGTCGTGGTGGACGGGGACCGTAGCACTCGCTGGCGGCTCGCCAACAGCACCGGCCGAGCCCACGCCGCACTCCTCGCTGAGCGGCCGATGGAAGAGCGGATGCGACCGCACTGGTCGGTCACGGTCGCCATTCCAGTTGACAAGCACGGGGCGCCGGCGGCGATGCCCGATTCGATCCCGGCCGTCGTGCACGCACCCACACCAACCGATGAGCGCACCGACTTGCCGGCCCTGGTGATCGCCACGTTCCCGCTCGACTCCGCGCGCCGGCGCGTAGTCCCGGGAGCCTTGACCGACGAACTGGTGGCCGAGGTCGCGTCGACCTACGGATCCCTCGCAGCGTCCCTGGCCGGGCCGGGCGCTCTGGACCTGGTTCCCGGCCCGCTCGGCGCGAGCGAGCTGGACGCCGCTCTGACCGCGGCAATCGTCGCTCGGCTCGCGGCGGCGCCGCTCGTGCCCACGGCGGACGGAGCCCGCCTGCTTCCGCCCGCCGAGGTCGTTCTCGTCACGGGCCTGAGATCGGCGACGGATCCGTCGGCCCTTGCTCGGGTTGTCGCCGGGATTCCGGCGCCGTCCTGGTGGCGAGCAGAACCTTTGCGCCGGCTGGGTGTTCGTGAGCTGCCCCTCGCAGAGGTCATCGACGAACTGGGTGGGCTGACGCTGCCCGCCGACGGATGGCGAGATCTGTATGCGGCCCTCGACGGAGCCGATCCGAGCGCACTCGGCGCGCTTCCCGTGCCGCTCGCCGATGGTCGGATTGTCCGAGGACCGCGCGACGTGTTCCTCCCAACCGACCAGGTCGGGCCGGCGCAGTTGCTGCAGCTGGGGATGCGGGTGGCGCACCCGGAGGCGGTCCATCCGCTGCTGCGCCGGCTCGGTGCGGTCGACGCGATTCCGGCTTCCGTGCTGCGCAGTCCGGCATTGCGCGCTGCCGTGGAAGCACTCATGGACGACGAGGAGGATGCGGGTGCCGCGGAGCGGGTCGACGTGGTGCTGAACCTCGTCGCGACGGCGGGCATGGAGTCCGAGGTCGAACCGTGGCTGACTCGCCTGCCACTGCCCGACGGCACGGGCGAGCGAGTGGCCGCCGACGAGCTGCTGCTTCCCGACTCGCCCGTGCTGGACCTGCTCAATATCGAGCCTGCGGAGCACACGGTTGCCGAGGACGTGGTGCGGCGTTGGGGAGTGGCCCTGCTGCTCGCGGTCGGGGTGCGGGAAGGTTTCCCCGTCGTACGCGACGCCGACGTGCCGCTCGACGAGCACTGCCAGCACGACCTCGATGACGAGCGCACGTGGGTGACCGCCGTGGTGGCGACGCTTCCCGATCAGGCGCTGCCGCCGATCCTGCTCGAGTTGACCGCGGTGCGGGACCTCGACCTGGTGCGCGACGACGCCTGGCCAGCGGCCTTGGCGACGCTCGCCATCGATCCGACGACCCGGCCCGCGCTGGTCGAGCCCGCGTACGTCCAGCTGGCCGACGGTTCGCGCCGCACCGTGCCCGCGTACACGGTGTGGTGGCTTCGCGAGCACGCATTCGTCGACGGGCGGCCGCTGGGTGAGTTTTGCGCGCCACACGCGGATTCGGCGCTGCGAGAGTTGCTGGCGCCGTTGGACGTCGAGCTGGATCCGGCCGTGATCCGCGTGCTCGGACTGCCGTCGTCGCTCACCGACGCCGATCCCAGCCTGCTGCTCGATCGGCTGGCCGACCCGTCGCTGCAACTCGGCGCGCAACCGCTGGCGGCGGTGTACGCCGCCTTGGCCGCAGTGGATCCGCAGAGGGTGGAACCGCCGTCCCACATCCGGGTCCCGGATGGCACCCAGAGCCGCCTCGTCGACCCGGACGATGTGATCGTGGCCGCCGGGCCGCAATGGCTCCAACTGGGGTTGCCGGCGGTCGTGCCAGGCTCAGCCGCCCTCGCCGACGTGCTCGGGGTGGAGTCGGCCGCGGACGTCTACGACGTCACACCCGATGGCGGGGTGGAGACGCCGGTCCCCGATGTCGTGCGGCTCGTGCTTCCCGCGGCGCCGCAGAGATACCTCGAGCACGACGATCTCGTGGTGGCCGGCCAGCCGGTGGACTGGTGGGTAGACGCCGATGGCCTCGTGCACGCTGCGACGGCCGACGGTCTGGCCCGCGGGCTGGCCTGGGCCGCGGGCCGATGGGATCGGCGCTTCGTCGTCGCCGAGGCGCTCCGCGACCCGTCGGTTGTTGCCCAGCTACTTGCCGAGCAGACCTTCGACTAAGCCAGCGGGGTGGGCTGAACGGGTTGGCCGAGGAAGCCGTGATGCAGCCAGTAAGCCAGGTCCGGAGTCGTCAGGGCACCGATCCGCTCGAAGTACGCCGCACTGTCGTCGGCGCCAAGCGACGCCCGCCACTGTCCTGATCTGCCGCTGCGGAAGAACCGGGCATTCGCTGTGAAGATTGACTGCCGCTCGTCGGGAACGAGTTCGTCGGCTCGCTGTCGCATCCGGTGGAAGGTCGCCGCCTTCACCAACGCCGGCCAGGCTCGCTCCGGAACAGTGAGGCCGAGGCGGTCGGCCAGTCGGCGCATCTGCCCGTCCAGGTCACGCGAGAGGTCGCCGTAGTGCAGCAGCACGACGCTGGGCTGGCGCCGTCGCGACCACGCAACCGATTGCTGCCAGGCAAGGCCACGCAGCGAGTCCAGGTTCTCGAATGGCGAATCCTCGTTGGCGAGCCACGACAGAAAGGCTTCCCGCTCATCTGGTCGCGCGGCCGGCTCCGGCTCGGGTGCGGGTTCACCCAGCAGCCGGGCAAGGGTGATGCGATCGAGGTTCCCGCTCTGGTGATACAGCGACACCGCGACGTCGCGCGGATCTCGGCCAACCGCCAGATACGTCACACTGCGGTGGAATGGCACCCCGTCGAGCGGAGTATGGGTCTTGATGAATCGCCGGTGTTGCTGCGCGGCCAGCCGCGCCAGTACCTCCTCGATCGGCCTGATCCGCATGTCCAGCCATGGCGAGAGCGTCGTCAGCGGGGCTGGTAGGTCAGCAGTCTGGAAGATCAGCAATGCACAGATCATCTGAGTCCAGGTCGTGCCCGACTTCGACGGCGCACTGATCACGATGTCGTCGTCACGCAGCTCCAGCTCATCCCAGCGGGCGCTGTCTTCCAGCGACGTCTGGTAGCGACGCCGTTCCTTCGCCACGCGCCAAACGTATGTACTCAGGCCCTTCCGCGCACTTCGATGATCAAATCCGCGCCAACCGACCGTAACGCCGCCCTTCGCGCGAGTTTGATCATCGAAGTGGCGGGAGCGGGTCTCAGCGCCGGCTTCGGGAGAACCCCAGGCGGTGCCGTTGTTCAGCGTGACACTCGAGCCCGTCACGGCCTCGTTGGTGTCGTCGATCTGTCTGTGGCGAACGGGATCGCCCCGTTCTCCTCGGCCGTGGTGATCGGCGCGGTGGTGAAAGGCACCGGCGCAAGGTCGCCGTTGACCTGGATGGCAGGGTTGCGGGAGCGACCGGTTCCGAAGCCGTTCAGCGGCTCGGCGTCAGCTTGGGTGTCGTTCTGCCCCAAGGTTCCCACCGGCTCCTGCTCGTCGTAATGCACCGGCACCGGGACTGCAGCGCCCGCCGACCGTGCTGCTGCCTTCGCGGCAGATTGTGCTTTGGCGTACGAACGCCAATAGGACCAGTCGATCTGTTCAGGGTCGGGCACCAGGGCGAGATACGGATTGGGCGCGGCGTATTTCTTGCCGGCGTGCGCGACGGTGGGCCGCGGCTCGCCCTTGACTGTCCGTACCGCAGCGGGTTGTGGCTGCCGGGGTGGCTCGGCGCTGGTCAGCCCCGCTCCAGCGGCGGGCAAACCGGTACCGACCAGGAGCAGCGGGAATGTCGCCGCGGCGACAATGGCAACGGAACGGCGCTTCATTGCGACCCCCTTGAGGCCATTGGCCTTATCCGCCTGATGAATTGAGTTACCGCTGACCATAGGGCCGGCTGGTCAGCTTTGGAAGGGCCGGTGACATCTTGATTTGTCAATGACTTGTCGACCGGGGTCAACACACCTGTCGATATGGCGGGCTCCGGCCGAACTTGGTCACCCTCCGCGGGGATGCCGTGCGACGGCTAGCCTCATGACCATGCCACGGCGTCGGAGACACGGTCTGGGGACACCGGCCGTGCGTCCGGTCGACGTCGACGGCGTCCGCACCGTCGCCGTCGGCACGGTCCTGTGGGCCATCACGTTCGTCGTGCTCGCGCTGTTCCGTGATGATCTCGACGCTGAGGGCGTGGGCTGGTGGATGTGGACCTGTCTTGCCGGCGTCGGACTCGGCTTGCTCGGTCTCGAGTACACCCGCAAGCGCCGCGATGCCATCGCCCGAGCACGCCTCCGCGAGGAGGCCGACCGCGAGGACGAGCCCGTACTGGCCGAGCCGGTGGCCGCGCCCGTTGAGTCAGAGCCCGGCCGCGCACAGCCGGTGCCGGTGCGTGCGGAGCCGAAACCCGTACCTGGTGAGCCGGAGCCTGCGCGCGTGGAGGAGCCGGAGCGCATGGCGCCGGAGCCGGAACCGGTGCGCAGGGAGCCCATCCGTGCGGAGCCGGAACCGGTGCGTAGTGAGCCCGAGCCCGTGCGTGTGGAGTCCGAGTCCGTGGCTACGAAGCCGCTACGCCCCTCGGCTGCCGGGATCGGTCCGCGAGCCGATCCTGACGGCGAGCCGCTGGAGGTCACGACGTCGGACTGGATGCAAGCCGGCCTGCTCGACGTCAAACCGCCCGTGCCTGGGCCGGTGTCGCCGAGCCGTCGCGCGCGCCATGGGACGAGGCCCGAAGAGCCGTTCGACGACCCGGACGAACCGCTGTTGCCTATCCGGGATGACTGGCGCCGGCCCGACGCCGGGCCGACCCAGAGCCGCGAGGTCCGAGACGACGCGACGGACGAAGACGAGATGGATGAAGGGGACGCCGGCTACCGCGGCCGTCGCGCCCGTCGGCCATAAGAACACCCAAGGTCGTTAGCAACGCTAATAAGGTAGGCTAACGGTCATGGCAGAGACCATGTCCGTCAGTCGTACTCACGCTGGGCTCGCCAGCGCATTGCGAATCTCGGTGATGCGGCTCGCGCGCCGGCTACGTGCGGAGCGTGCGGAGGAAACGCTGACGCTGAGTCAGCTGGCCGCCCTGGGAACGCTGGGCCGGCACGGCGCGATGACCCTCGGCGAGCTCGCGGCGCACGAGCGCGTTCAGCCCCCGTCGATGACCCGAATCATCGCCGGTCTCGAGGAGCGCGGCCTGGTGGTCCGAGAGCCCCACGCGACCGACCGCAGGCTGGTCATCGTGCACCTGACCGACGAGGCAATGCGCCTGATCGCCGCCGACCGACGCCGTCGGGACGCCTGGCTGGCCCGACGCCTGCGCGAACTCACCCCGGACGAACACGAGGCGCTGCGCCGCGCCGTCCCTGTCCTGGAGAAGCTGGCCGGTCTGTGAGCCCGACCTTCCATGCGCTTCGGCACTACCGGGCCTACCGGATGTTCTGGATTGGGATGCTGGTCTCGAACGTCGGCACCTGGATGCAGCGGGTGGCTCAAGACTGGCTCGTGCTGGTCACACTAGACGGCGGGCCTGCGGCACTTGGCATCACGACCGGCCTGCAGTTCTTGCCGTTCCTCGTTGTCGCGCCGTTCGGTGGTGCGCTTGCCGACCGCCTTCCGAAACGACATCTGCTGATATTCACCAACGGGTTCATGGGCCTGGTGGCCTTGATTCTCGGCATCCTGGTTGTTACCGACACGGCACAGGTGTGGCACGTCTATGTGCTGGCGTTCTTGTTGGGTGCTGGCGGAGCACTCGACAACCCGGCTCGGAACACCTTCGTCGCAGAGCTGGTCGAGCCAGACGATGTGCCGAATGCGGTCGGCCTGAACGGGGCGTCGTTCCATTCCGCGCGGCTGGTGGGGCCAGCAGTCGCCGGCCTGCTCATTGCTGCTCTCGGGCCAGGCCCCGTCATCGTGCTCAACGCATTGACGTTCGTGGTGCCGATAGCTCTGCTGCTGGTCATCGGGCGGAACGTAGCCGAAACCTCCGGACCGGCCCGAACCGACCGGCGACTTCGGGCCGGCGTCCGGTACGTGTTCGAGCGCCCGGATCTCGTCATGGTGCTCGCGATCATGTTCTTCGTCGGCACATTCGGCATGAACTTCCAGATGACCATGGCTCTGATGGCGACCGGTGCGTTCGGTCAGGGTCCGCGGGAGTTCGGCATCCTCGGCTCGATCCTCGCGGTCGGATCGTTGGCCGGTGCTCTGCTCGCGGCGCGGCGCCGGACGCCCCAGCGCCAGCTGATCGTGGGCGCGGCCGTCGTCTTCGGTCTGTTGGAGATGCTGGCCGCGATGTCTCCGACGTACTGGGTGTTCGCCGTGAGCCTGCTCCCGCTGGGAATCACGGCGTTGACGGTCATCACCACCGCGAATGCCTACGTCCAGACCTCCGTCGACGCGCAGATGCGCGGTCGGGTGACGGCTCTGTACTTGATGGTCTTCCTCGGCGGTACCCCAGCCGGTGCGCCGGTGATCGGCTGGCTCGCGGAGGTGTTCGGCCCGCGATGGTCGTTGCTGGGCGGCGGTCTGTTGACCGCTGCGGGCACGCTGCTGATTGCCGCCGTTTTCGCCCGTCGCGCCGGCATCATCGTGCGGCCCCGGCTACGACCACGCCCAGGATTCACCGTCGTGTCGACTTCCTGACCGAATCAACCGGCTGGCCCGTTGTCGGCGTCACCTGCCAGGCTGCTTGCCATGAGACTCAGTCACAAAAGGTACGTCGACCATGTCCGGGCCGACGGCGAGCGAATGGCCGCCGTGGCCGAACACGGTCTGGACGTTCCAGTGCCGTCGTGCCCAGGGTGGACGGTCCGTGACGCGGTGGAGCACACCGCCGAGGTGTTCCTGCACAAGATCGCCTGCATGCGGGAGAAGGCATTCCCGGATCCATGGCCACCCGAGCGTGGCGACGAGCCGACGATCCCGTACCTGCGACATGCGCTCGATGCCCTGATCGGTGAGCTGACCAACCGCGATGAGTACGAGTTCGCGGAGACCTGGTGGTGGGACGAGCGAACGGTTGGCTTCTGGGGCCGGCGGATGGCGCACGAGGCAGCGATCCACCGAGTCGACGTGGAGCTTGCGCATGACGACGTGACACCGGTCGATCGGGGACCTGGCTCTCGACGGCGTCGACGAAGTACTTCGTCGGTTCTTGGCCGGCGACTGGAGTGATGAGGAGGTGAGAGATTCCACGGCGACCGTGATCCAGCTCCGATCGGACACGATGGCCTGGCGGGTCGTGATGGAGCCCAAGGCTGTCGTCGCGAACGTGTATTTGGATCGGTGGCCGGAACTAGCCGTGGACGCCACGATCAGCGGCGATCCGCTGGCGATGTACCTGTGGCTGTGGGGACGGGGTCCACGCGACCCATTGACGATCGACGGCGATGCTGCGGCGGCGGATCGACTCCGGGACCGAATGGTCGTGGCCACTCAGTGAGGTTGTTCGCCGCGGTTCTGCTCCCGCCGGACGTGGTGACTCATCTCGAAGCCGCCGTCGCGCCTAACCGCGACGATGTATTGCGGTGGACCGCCGTGGACTCGTGGCACCTCACGCTGGCGTTCTATGGCGAGGTCGAGGACCGTCGAGTACCGGATCTGAAGGCGCGGCTGACCCGAGGCGCGAGGAGGTACCCCACGTTGTCGCTGGCGCTCAGCGGCGCGGGGCGGTTCGGCCAGCGAGCGCTCTGGATCGGCTGCGAGTGCGAGGGCCCGACGATGCGTGCGCTCGCCCGGTCAGTCGCCGCTGCTGGTCGTCGGGTGGGTGCGGCCGCTGAGGAGAGCCCCAGGTTCAAGGCCCACGTCACCGTCGCCCGAGCCGCCAAGCCGACTGACCTGCGGCCCTACGTCTCCAGGCTGGGCAGTTATCGAGGTTCACGGTGGACTGCCGATGCCGTGGCGCTCGTCCGATCTCACCTCGGCGCGGCCGAGAACCGGCGAGCCCGGTATGAGACGTTGTCGAGCCATCCGCTGTCCGGTGCGTAGGTCTTGTGTCACGCCCTTGCGGCGCGTAGGAGTATCCGGTGGACCCACGGAGCCGACGAATGATCGTTTCCGCAGTCTTCGCCTTGCTGATCCTCGTCCTGGTGGTGGCCTGGATACGCTGACCCATTCCGAACGACCTCATCGGAGGGGTGGCTGCCGCGCCATGACGTCACCAGGCATATGCCTCCGGCGCGGGTCCGGGCCCGGGAAAGAGCTCGTCCAGCCTGGTCAGGGTGGCTTCGTCGAGGGTCGTGGACAGCGCCGGCAGTGCCGAGCGGAGCTGGTCGGCCGTACGTGGCCCGATGATCGGCGCAGTGACGCCGTCTTGATGTAGGAGCCAGGCAAGGGCCACCGATGCCGGCTCCGCGCCGAGGTCTCGGCACAGTGCTTCGTATCCCTCCAGGTTGTACCGATGGTTGGCGAGATACTCCGCGGCCCGACCTTCGGCCGAGCGGCCCCGGTGCTCCTTGGCGATGACGCCGCCGAGTGCTCCGCCGTGCAGCGGACTCCACGGGATCACGCCGAGCCCGTACTCGCGGGCCGCCGGCAGCACCTCGAGCTCGACCGTCCGCTCGGCCAGGTTGTACAGCGACTGCTCCGAGACCAGCCCTTGGAAATGACGGGCACGAGCGATCTCCTGCGCGTGTGCGATGTGCCAGCCGGCGAAGTTGCTGGACCCGACGTAGATCACCTTGCCTTGGGCGACGAGGGTCTCCATCGCCTGCCAGATCTCGTCCCACGGCGTCGCTCGGTCGACGTGATGCATCTGGTAGAGGTCGATGTGGTCCGTCTGGAGTCGTCGCAGTGATGCGTCGCACGCGTGGCGGATGTTGCGCGCGGACAGCAAGCGGTCGTTGGGCCACTCAGACATGGATCCGTACACCTTGGTCGCCAGCACCACCTTGTCGCGTCGGCCGCCACCGAGCGCGAACCACCGGCCGAGGATTTCCTCGGTACGCCCTTTGTTTGCTCCCCAGCCGTACACGTTCGCCGTGTCGAAGACGTTGATGCCGAGTTCGAGGGCGAGGTCGGCGATCGTCACGGACTCGTCCTCCGGCGTCACCGGACCGAAGTTCATCGTGCCGAGCACCAACCGGCTCACCTGTAGGCCGGATCGGCCGAGATGCGTGTACTCCATGACCGGCCAGCCAACACCGTGATCGCTGGTGGAGGCAATGGAGCGACGAGGAGCCTGAGCGAGGGCCGAGCGAGGGTCCGAGTGCGACCGTCAGGCTGGAGCGGCGAGGAGCCTGAGCGAGGGCCGAGCGAGGGTCCGAGTGCGACCGTCAGAATGGTCGCGTGGCCGAGGCGCTGGAATCAGCATTGGATCGGGTGCGAGCTGAGTTGCTCGACGACGACAAGCTGATTCGTGCCGTCGCCGCCGGTCGTCGCCGCGGCGAGCGTCCTGCCCATCGGCGAGCGGAATTGCGGTGGGTCGATCTGCGTGATGGACGGCGACTGCAGGTTGTGACATACGACGACCGGCAGGCGTTCACGAGCAACGTCGAACCCGAGAATGCGGCCGCGGCCGTGCAGGACCTGCTGGCAGAGCCCTACGGGAACTGGCACGTGGAGACAACGGCCGGGACAACGCAGTTGAGAGTCACCAAGAACGGCGAGGCCCAGGTCCACTGGTCTGCGCGCCAGGTGGCGGCCGAGCCGGTCCGTTCCCACGACCGGGCGAGAGCACGCCTACTCGATCCGACTGATCCGTTCCTTCGAGCCGTGGGCATCAGCGACGACCGGGGGCGGATCAAGCCGAGCCGCATGAACAAGTACCGCCAAGTGGAGGAGTTCCTGCGCGCGATCGAACCGGTACTGGGCCGGGCTCGCGCCGCGGCGTCGGACGGACCGCTGCGCATCGTGGACCTCGGCTGCGGCAACGCGTACCTGACCTTTGCTGCCTATCGGTGGCTCACCGACCAGCATGGGCTCGAGGTCCGGCTCGTCGGTGTGGACGTCAAGTCGCAGGCCCGTCGTCGCAATAACGACCTCGCTGCGGAACTCGGGTGGGCCGACGCGGTCCGGTTCGTCGAAGGAACGATCGCGGATGCGGAGGTCGGTTTCACACCTCATGTGGTGTTCGCGCTCCACGCCTGTGACACAGCCACCGACGACGCTCTCGCTCGTGCGGTGCGATGGGACGCTCCTATCGTGCTGGCGGCGCCGTGTTGTCACCACGACGTGCAGCGCCAACTGTCCGATGTCGCGCCCCCGCCTCCTTACCGGCCGGTGAGCCGACACGGCATCTTGCGCGAGCGGTTCGCCGACGTCCTCACCGATGCGGTGCGGGCCGAGTTGCTTCGGCTGCTGGGATACCGGGTCGAGGTCGTCGAGTTCGTCGAGTCCAAGCACACGCCCCGTAACACTCTGTTGCGGGCTGTCCGGACCGGCGCGCCGACGGATTCCGCGCGGGCGGCCGAATACGTCGAGCTGATCTCGCAGTGGCGCTTGCAGCCCGCGCTGCAGGTTCGGTTGCGGAGTGAGGTCGACGCCGCGTTGTCGACGGCGACCTGACGAGTCTCCTCGTCAGGTGACGGCCGGCGAGGCCCCACGTGCCTGGTTCAACGTCGAAATGGGTATCGACCTGTCCGGAATCGAGCTGAGTTCCAACCGCCTGTGGAATAGCAACTGGTCGCGCCAGTATCAGTGTCAGACCCCTGCCCTAGAGTCAAACACATGTTCGAACGAGCCGATGAACCAACCGTCCCGCCGGGGGATGTCCGGGCCACGGCGGCGGATCGGCTTGCTTCGATCATGCGGGATTTCCCCGCGCGCCGTCAGGAAGAAGGGCTGCGGCGGGCGCGGCGACTCCGCTCTGGGGGCTACCGGCCTGCCGAGCTGCCGCCTCTGCGCTCGATCGCGGATCCAATTGCCAAGGACGGACGCTCCGATCACCCTGTGCGGGAGCCAGGACCGGCGACGGCAGCGGTATTGAACCGGATGGATCCGGTCGCGCTATCGAGCCACGATCTGTTGGACGGGGTTGCGGGGTGGGAGCAGCTGATCAGTTGGGCGCAGGCACGGCAGTGCGAGCTGGTGGCCGAGTTCGCCCGACGTCGGCCAGGGCCGTACGAGCCGGATGAGCCGGAGCCTGGCCGGCGCGTGAGCGAGTTCGCCGCGGACGAGATCGCCGCCCGGTTGCGGGTGACCCGGCGTTCGGCGGACATCAAGCTTTCGCTCGCTTTGGCACTTGCCGAGAGGTTGCCTGCGACCGCCGACGCGCTGCGAAAGGGCCATATCGACGTCGGGAAAGCCAAGGCAATCGCCGAACTGACCGCGAACGTGGCCACCGCCGAGGCGCGGGCAGCGGTGGAGGAGAAGGTGCTCCGCCGGGCTGCAGAGCAGACCGGACCGGAGCTTCGGCGCAGCCTTCTGCGCGCGGTGGCTCGCGTTGACCCGACGGCCAACGCGAAGCGGCATCAGCAAGCCAAGGCGGACCGGTTCCTGCGCGTGCGGCCATGCTGTGACGGGATGGCCGAGCTGACCGGGTGGTTGTCCGCCGAGGACGCCATGATCGTGTTCGGTGCGGTCGACTCGCTGGCCCGCAATGCCGACCCCGACGACCCGCGATCCATCGACGCCCGCCGGATCGACGCATTGGTCGACCTGTGTCGGCCGACGCGGTTGAGCGCGAACCTGCCGACTCCATTCAGTGGTGACGGGCTTGGCACGGGATCCGGCGAATATCCGCAAGAAGCGGGCGCCTCGGCCGCCTCGGCCGGAGGCTCGCGCCGCGCATCGTCGCCGGGCTCGTCCGCATCGTCGGCAGGCGCCGGCGGTGCCTCGGCCCCGGGGGTCGGCGACCCATCGCCTGCGGCTGGCGGCAATCGAGCAAGCCGACGCGTCGGCCGTCGTGACCGTGGCGGGCCAGATGTCCGGGTGGTCGTCCCGTTGAGCATGCTGCTCGGCCTGGACGATCAGCCGGGAGAGTTGGCCGGCTATGGCCCGATCGACGCCGAGACCGCCCGGCGAATCGCGGCCGATCCGGACGCGACCTGGCGGCGGTTACTGACCGATCCGGTGTCCGGGACCTTGCTGGACTACGGCACGAAGGTGTACCGGCCGCCGGACTCACTCGCCCGGCATGTGATGGCCCGCGACCAAGTGTGCTGCTTTCCCGGGTGCCGGCAGCCGGCCGAGCGTTGCGATCTGGATCATGGCGTGCCGTACCCG
Source organism: uncultured Actinomycetota bacterium (assembly GCA_963819885.1). GTDB lineage: Bacteria > Actinomycetota > Actinomycetes > Jiangellales > Jiangellaceae > JACVRX01. Next base: position 34,997 of record CAWFXV010000029.1, read on the forward strand.
CATGGACCGACCTGCGATGCGAACCTGATCCCGCTCTGCCGCCATCATCATCGGGCCAAGACCATCGGCGGTTGGCGATGGCGACGTGACCCTGAGGGGACTGTCGTCTGGACGGCCCCGACACGCCACGAGTATCAGGTACCGATACAGCCGGTCCTCGACGACCCACCACCGTTCTAGCGAATCCGCCATCTCGCCGTGCGCCCGACGACGTGAACGGCCCGCTGGTGGAGGCTGCTCACCCGGACTGTTCGTCCGGCCGGTGGTCACCGGTGCCCCCGTCGATGAGCTCGCGGAGGATGTCCATGTGCCCGGCGTGGCGGGCCGTCTCTTCGATCATGTGAATGAGCACCCAGCGCATCGACACGGTATCCCCGAACCAGGCCGTGCCGACGTCGTCGACCGCGAGTTCGTCGATGACCTGGTCCGCGGCGGAACGGGCGCGCGCGTAGAACTCCAGGATGTCGGCGGTGGTCTCATTCGGCATGACGCGGAGATCGGCGTTCTCGTCGTCCTTGTCGAACGGAAGCGGTTCGGTCTCGCGGCCGAAGGTCTGACAGAACCATCCGTATTCAACGCTGGCCAGGTGTTTCACCAGGCCCAGCAGGCTGGTTCCGGACGGCACCATTGCTTTCCGCAGGTGTTCGTCGTCGAGCCCTTCGAGCTTCCATAGCACCACGTCGCGATGCCGATCGAGACTGGCCCGGAGGCTCTCCTTCTCGCCACCGGTGAATGGCACCCGTCTCATCCGGAGACCAGCCGGTCGACGATGTAATCGACGCAGGCGGTGAGAGCCTCGACATCGTCGGGCTCCACCGACGGAAACATCCCGATGCGCACCTGGTTGCGGCCCAGCTTGCGGTACGGCTCGATGTCGACGATGCCGTTCCGGCGCAGGACAGCAGCGACGATCGCGGCGTCGACTGTGTCGTCGAAGTCGATGGTGCCGACGACGAACGACCGGGCGGCCGGGTCGGCGACGAACGGCGTGGCGTAGGTGGACTTTTCTGCCCAGCGGTACAGGCGGCTCGACGAGTCGGCGGTCCGGTCGACGGCGAAGGTAAGCCCGCCGTTGCCGAGCAGCCAGTCGAGCTGCTCGGCCATCAGGAAGAGTGTTGCTACTGCCGGGGTGTTGTACGTCTGGTCCTGCCGGGAGTTAGCCACCGCAATCGACAGGTCCAGGAACGCGGGTACGTACCGGCCGCTGGCCGCAATTGCGTCGATACGGGCGAGCGCGTTCGGTGACAACAACGCGATCCACAGTCCGCCGTCCGAGGCGAAGCACTTCTGCGGGGCGAAGTAGTAAGCATCGACCTCAGTCGGTTCCAACGGCAGCCCACCGGCTCCACTGGTCGCATCGACGACCACCAATGCCTCTGGGTCTGCTCCATCCACCCGGCGCACCGGCGCCATCACTCCGGTCGAGGTCTCGTTGTGCGGCCAGGCGTAAACGTCGACGCCGGGTTCGCCATGCGGAGCCGCCAGGGTCCCGGGAGGGGCACTCACTACCGTCGGCTCGGAGAGCCACGGCGCCAACCGAACGGCGGCAGCAAACTTCGCCGAGAACTCGCCGAACACCAGATGCTGGGCGCGATGGCGTACCAGCCCAAACGCGGCAGCGTCCCAGAATGCCGTGGAACCACCGTTTCCCAGCACGACCTCATAGCCATCGGGCATGCCGAACAGCGAGGCCACCCCGTCGCGGACCCTTCGCACGAGACCCCGGATCGGCGCCTGGCGGTGCGACGTGCCGAGGTAGGTCGGGCCAGAGGCGGCCAACGCTGCAACAGCATTGGCGCGGATCTTGCTGGGTCCAGAGCCGAACCGTCCGTCACGGGGAAGTAGGTCAGTAGGAACGGCGATGTGCGGGATGTTCGTCATGATGTGCCAGGCCGCGCCGCAATTGTGCGGGGACCGGTCACGGGACCGCCGTCCAGGCGGGGTTCCACCCGGGTATCTCGTCTGGTCGGCGAGCAGGGGGTCCGGTGTAGTTCGCGGACGGACGAACCAGCCGGCCATATTTCTTCTGCTCGAGGATGTGCGCGCTCCACCCGGCCGTGCGGGCACAGGTGAACATCGACGTGAACATGTGCGCCGGCACCTCGGCGAAGTCGAGCACAATCGCCGCCCAGAACTCGACATTGGTCGCAAGTACCCGGTCGGGGCGGCGCTCGGCCAGCTGAGCCAACGCCGCCTTCTCGAAGGCCTCGGCGACCTCGTAACGCGGGGCGTCAAGCTCACGAGCGATCCGGCGCAGCGTCCGGGCCCGAGGGTCCTCCGCGCGATACACCCGGTGTCCGAAGCCCATCAGCCGCTCATGGCGGTCCAGCACTCCGCGCACGTAGCCCTCAGCATCTCCGGTGCGCTCGATCTCCTCGATCATCGCCAGGACCCGCGATGGCGCGCCGCCGTGCAGCGGGCCACTCATGGCGCCGACAGCGGCCGAAAGTGCCGCGGCGACGTCCGCGCCAGTCGAGGCCACGACCCGTGCCGTGAACGTCGAGGCATTCATGCCGTGCTCGGCCGCCGAGGTGAAGTAGGCATCGACGGCCCGGACGTGCTGAGGATCAGGGTCACCCCGCCAGCGGATCATGAACCGTTCGACGATGGTGCGCGCCTTGTCGATCTCGCGCTGCGGGATCATCGGCAGGCCGATACCGCGCGCAGACTGGGCGACGAAGGACAGCGCCATGACGGCTGCCCGGGCAAGATCCTCGCGGCACTGCTCGTCGGAGACGTCCAGCAACGGCCGGAAACCCCAGGCCGGCGCCAGCATGGCCAGCGCGCTCTGCACGTCGACCCGGACGTCACCGGAGTGAACCGGGATCGGGAACGGCTCGGCCGGCGGCAGTCCGGGCTCGAACGCTGCGTCGACCAGCAGCCCCCAGACGTTCTCGAACGGAGCCCGCCCGACCAGGTCTTCGATGTCGACCCCGCGATACCTCAGTGCTCCACCGGCTCGGTCAGGTTCGGCGATCTCGGTTTCGAATGCGATGACACCTTCGAGGCCGTGCTGCACTTCAGTCATGCACACTCCTGCCGGTCGGGCTCGTGGCCTGATCCGTCCGTCGCAAGGATGGTCGCGAGCCGGAAAGGCCATTGTGCCGTGCGGATGGAGGTTTCGGACAAGTGGAGTCGTCGCCGACATGGGATTTTGGACAGGAGACGCTCGCCCGAATGCGGAGAAATTACCCGACTGAACGGCTTGTCGAGTCTGCCATCGCAGCTGAGCCCTTTGCGCAGTTCCGCAACTGGCTTCGTGCCGCCGTCGCGGTGGGTTTGCCCGAGCCGAACGCGATGGCGTTGGCGACAGCAACCTCTGACGGAAGGCCCAGCGTACGGCACGTTCTGCTCAAGGAACTCGACGAGTCCGGCTTCATCTTCTTCACCAATCTCGGGTCCCGCAAAGCCGTCGAGATCGCTGCGAATCCCGCCGTTTCGCTGTGCTTCCCGTGGTTCGCGATGGCCCGGCAGGTCGTCGCGTCCGGCAGGGCGGCCCAGGTCACTCGAGCCGAGACGGAAAAGTACTGGGCAACCCGCCCGCGAGAGTCCCAACTCGGTGCATGGGCCAGTGACCAGTCAGCGGTGATCGGCTCGCGAGCGGAGCTCGAAACGGCTGCCGCAGAAGCCGCTACGAGATTTCCCAAGACAGTGCCGGTGCCGCCGTACTGGGGCGGTTTCCGGGTTACACCGGACACGGTGGAGTTCTGGCAGGGCGGGCGGGCGCGCCTGCACGACCGGCTTCGATACACCCGGACAGACCGCGGATGGCGGCTAGACCGGCTGGCTCCCTGACCGGCAAGACACGTCGACGCGCGAGCGACCCGCAGGCCGCTCGCGCGTCTGTTGCCCCGATAACCAGCAATGACGCGGCCCGGGGGGGACGACTCCCGGGAGCCCACGGGTCGGGTGGCTGGGTTGGGATTGCCCTTAGCGGGCAGCCACCTCACGAGTCCCAGAGCTATGCATTCTGCGGACCACCTCCCTTCCCGTGTACTCCGACCGTAGGGCGAAGGCGGCCCCCTGGCAAACGACATGGCCGACCGTAATCTCGATCGTCGTGAGGCGAGGTTGGCGGCTGCTGAGCACCATCGTCGCCGACCTCCAGCCGCTGCGTGTCTCGGCGCACTACCGCCGGCTGTGGGTCGGCATGACGGTGGCTCAGCTCGGCCAGCAGATGACCGCGGTCGCCATCGCCTACCAGGTGTGGAGCCTCACCCAGTCGTCGTTCGCGGTGGGACTCGTCGGTGCGTTCTCGGTCGTGCCACTGATTGCCTTCGGGCTCTACGGCGGCACGCTCGTGGACCGGTTCGACCGCAGGCTGGTTGCGATCGCTGCATCCACCGGGCTCTGGCTCTTCTCCTTGATCCTGGTGTTCCAAGCAGTCCTCGGCCTGAACCAGGTATGGCTGCTCTACATCGTCGTCGCGGGCCAATCCGGATGCTTCGCCGTCAACAACCCAGCCCGGCAGACAATCGTGCCGCGGCTGCTGCCGCCACGCCTTCTCCCTGCAGCCAATGCCTTGACCACGCTGAGCTTCAACCTCGGGTTCACGGTCGGCCCTCTAGTGGGAGGCGCCTTGATCGCCGTGGGCAACGGGTTCACGCTCCCGTATGCGGTCGACGCCGTGACCTTCCTGGCGGCCCTCTATTCGCTGTGGCGGCTTCCTCCGATGCCGCCGGAGCGGCTGGTCCGGCAATCAGGCCTCCGATCGATGGCCGAGGGATTTCGGTTCCTGCGGGCGCGGACGAACGTCCTGATGACGTTTCTCGTCGACCTGTGCGCCATGGTCCTCGCGCAGCCGAGAGCGCTGTTTCCCGAACTCGCCGACACGGTCTACGGCGGTGGGGCGCGGACTCTTGGCCTGCTTCAGGCAGCCCCGGCGATCGGGGCCATCGCGGCCGGGATCTCCAGTGGGTGGCTCGGCCGGGTTCGTCGGCAGGGACTCGCGATCTTGGTCTGCGTCATCGGCTACGGCGCCAGTGTGGCCGCATTCGGGCTGGTCGGCTCGTTGTGGGTCGGAGTGTTCTTTCTCGCGTTGTCCGGTGCGTTCGACATGGTCAGCGCGGCGTTCCGATCGACGATCCTGCAGGTCGCCGCGCCAGACGAGATGAGGGGGCGGTTGCAGGGCGTGTTCATCGTCGTCGTCGCCGGCGGGCCTCGACTCGGCGACCTGGCCGCCGGAACGCTGGGTTCGTTGTTGGGCCCGACCCTGGCCGTCGTGGCCGGCGGGTGCGCCTGCATGGCGGCAACGGCCGCGTTGGCAATGAGATTCCCAGGTTTCGCCCGTTACGACGCCCGCTCACCGGCGTGAGACGGCGTCGGGGAGGGTAGGGACGTCGGTGGGGTAGAGGCCGGCGGCGAACCCGTAGACCTGGTCGCCCGCCCGGGGGATCTGGGCGAACCGGCGGGCGACCTCCTGGACCTGTGCCCAGAAGTTCCGCGCTTCCTCGATCGGGATCCGGGCGTGCACCAGCAGGCAGCGCAGCTCGTCGGCCGCGTGGGCCGCAGTGGACTCGGCAGCCGCCTCCGCCAGCCCGTTGATTGCGGCTACGACCTGCTTGTCTTCGGGCCGGCTGAGCACGCCGATGTAGAGCGTACGGGCGACCCGGCCGTAGTACCGCTCCTCGATCGCCCGGACCCGCCGGGTGCGCACCACGCGCAGGAGACCGGCGCCGACGAGGAGGTTCACGTGGTACGCGACGGTGCTTTTGGGGCGGTCGACCGCCTGCGCCATCTCGGTGACCGTGGCGGCCCGTTCGAGGAGCAGCTCCAGCAGGGTCGTGCGCAGCGGGTCGGCCAACGCGCGCAGCTGCTCGGGTGCGGTGACCACGACCATCTCGTCGAGGTCGTAATCCGGGATCTGGTTATTGACCGGCATATCTGGACCATTCTAAAGTCATGGATCATTCGATCACCGTCGTCCGATGACAGGAGTGTAGAGATGACCGACGTCGTGGTGTTCCACCACGTGCAGGGACTCACCGACGGGGTGCGGGCATTCGCCGAGGAGCTACGCGCCGGCGGGCACACCGTGCACACGCCGGACCTGTTCGAGGGCATCCGACCGGCGACAATCGACGAGGGCATTGCGCATGAACGCAGCATCGGGGATGAGGCGCTGCGCGAGCGCGCAGACCGGGCGGTGGCCGACCTGCCCGACGGCCTGGTGTACGCCGGCTTCTCCTCCGGCGCCGGCACGGCGCAGCGGCTCGCCCAGACCCGGCCCGGTGCGCGCGGCGCGCTGCTCTACGAGTCCTGCATACCGATCACCGGCGAGTGGGCTTTCGGGCCGTGGCCCGACGGTGTCCCGGTGCAGATCCACGGCATGGACAAGGACCCGTTCTTCGCGCTGGGGGGCGACCTCGACGCCGCCCGCGAGCTGGTCGAGACGGTCGGATCCGAGCTGGCCGAGCTGTTTGTCTACTCGGGCGATGGGCACCTGTTCACCGACAGTTCGCTGCCGTCCTACGACGCAGTTGCCGCCGAACTGGTCGTGCAGCGCTCACGAGCGTTCCTCGACCGAGTGGGCTGAGTCGGGCCCGTGATCATGGTGAGATCGTGAGCCAGGTGGCCTGTGCGCGGCCGAGTTCGCGGCCGTCCACGCCATACGCGGTCGTGGCAGTCCAGGTCTTGCGGCCTTCGGACCCCAGCAGGAGCCCCATCACGACGCACTCCTCGCCAGCACTCGGGAGCGCGCCCAGGCGAGCCGTCATCCGGCCGAGGACCATCGGTCGGCCCTCGAGCTCGGCCGCCCAGCCACCGGGACAGTCCAGCACGGCCCAGACGAATTCGGGCTGGCCGGCGAATTCCGCCGGCACCGTCCAGGTGCACGCAGTCCGGCCGCCACCGAGGCGGCCGGGAAACAGCCGCAGGCCGTCACCAGACGCCCGGTCTGGACCGCACACGAAGCACTCGGGAAACGGGTGCCGGGTCAGACCTGGGTAGGACGCCGACGCTTTCTCCGCCGCGAATCGATCGACCGACGGCACCGCGTCGGCGCTCAGCGACGATTGCGCTCCCTCGGCGACCGTCACGTCGCCATTCGACACCCGCACGACGCCGTCGTCATCGGCGAAGACGGACATCGCGGTGTCGAGCGGCGGCGGCGTGCGCAGGGTCACCGTGGCGGCGGACCCACCGACCGATGCACCGGTTTGGCTCGCCACCAACCCGCAGACGTATCCGCCGTTGCCCGAATCGGCAGGGCCGCGAAACCGACGATCTACGCGCAGTAACACGACCCTGACGCTAGCCGGGTACGGTCGCAGGGGTGTCGGTGCTGGCGAACGGGCGGCTGGTCACGCCGGAGGGCATCGTCGACGGCTGGCTGGAGATTGCCGGCCAGACCATCACGGCCATCGGCGCCGGCAAGCCGCCACGGCGCGCAGACAGCGACTTGGCAGGGCAGTGGGTCGTACCGGGGTTCGTGGACATCCATGTCCACGGCGGCGCAGGCGCGGACTTCAGCGCCGGTCGCCCTGGGCAGGCCCGGAGAGTCGTGGGACTGCACCGCCGGCATGGGACGACGACGATGCTCGCCAGCTTGGTCACGGCGGACCTGGACACGATGGTCGCTTCCGCCGCCGCGCTAGCCGATCTGGTCGACGCAGGCGAGGTCGTAGGCATCCACCTGGAAGGCCCGTTCCTGGCACCGGCACGCTGCGGGGCACACGACCCCGGCCTCCTCAGGGCACCGGAGCCGGACCTCGTTGACCGCTTGATCTCGGGCGGTCAGACCCAGATTCGGATGGTGACGCTGGCCCCCGAGCAGCCGGCCGCCATCGACGCCGTTCACCGACTCGCCGAGGCCGGCGTGGTCGTCGCCATCGGCCACACCGATGCGACCTACGAACAGACCCGGGCGGCGATCGACGCAGGCGCGACGGTCGCCACCCACCTGTTCAACGCCATGGGCCCCCTGCACCATCGTGAGCCGGGCCCGGTGCCCGCATTGCTCGAAGACGACCGGGTGTCGGTCGAGCTCATCTGCGACGGCGTGCATCTGCACCCCGCCGTGATCCGGTGGGCGGTGCGGACTGCCGGCGCGAGCAGGATCGCGCTCGTTACCGACGCGATGGCCGCGGCCGGGGCAGGTGACGGTGACTATCTACTCGGCCGGCTGACTGTTCGAGTGCGAGACGGTGTCGCTCGCCAGCCGAATGGGTCGATCGCGGGGAGCACGCTGACCATGGATCGCGCGTTCCGATGCGTGGTCGACGCGGGCGCGAGTGTCGAGGAGGCCGCGGTGATGGCGTCGACCACACCGGCTCGAGCGCTTGGCCTGATCGACGAGATCGGGTCGATCACGGTGGGCCGTCAGGCGGACCTGGTCGTGCTCGACCAGGCTCTGCGTGTGGCGGCCGTCATGGCGAAGGGGTCGTGGATCGAAGGCTGCCCGCCATGAGAACCAGTCAGGTCGGGTCTACGCTCCGGGCCTCGTCCCGCTCCGCTACCTCTTGCTCATCGACGGAAACGGGGCCGTCAGCGAGGATCTCGTCGATCAGGTTCGCGACGGATTCGATGATTCGGGTTGGCGTGAAGGGTGACGCGTCGACCTCGTCGAGACGCGTCATACCGGACAGCACCAAGATGGTTGCGAGTCCGGCCTCGAGCCCGCTGCGTACATCGGTGTCGAGGCGGTCACCGATCATGACCGAGGACTCGGAGTGTGCATGCAAGCGGGTGAGCGCGGATCGCATCATCAAGGGGTTGGGTTTGCCGACGAAGTATGCGGTGACGCCGGTCGCCGCACTGATCATCGCCGCGACGGCACCGACAGCCGGCAGGGTTCCGTCTGGCGAAGGACCTGTGGCATCCGGGTTGGTGCAGATGAAACGAGCCCCCGCCTCGATGAGCCGTACCGCCGTTGTGATCTGCTCGAACGAGTAGCGTCGAGTCTCGCCCAGGACCACGTAGTCGGGGTCACGTTCGACCAGCACATAGCCCACCTCGTGCAGCGCGGTTGTCAGACCGGCCTCGCCGATGACAAACGCCGAGCCGTTGGGCCGTTGCGACTGCAGGAACTGCGCAGTAGCCGTCGCGGATGTCCAGATGCAGTCCTCGGGAACGTCCAGACCAGTGCGGGCCAGGCGAGCAGACAGGTCGCGCTGAGTAAAGATCGGGTTGTTCGTGAGAACGAGGTAGCGGCGATTCGTCGCCCTGAGCGCATCGAGGAAACCGTCCGCACCGGGAACCATCTGGCCTTCGTGCACCAGCACGCCATCCATGTCCGTCAGCCAATAGACCGGAAGTCTGCTCACACTTCTTCTCTCGGGTCGGGTCTGCTGTGATTGGGGCCTTCGAGGTCGCCGCGATCGCATCTGCCGGGTTCGCCGGATCGCCGCGGCGCAGATCAGAGTTCGGCGTCGATGCGTTCCCGGAGATCGACCAATTGCTGCTGGACTTCGTCCAGGGCTCCGCTGAGTTGCTCGGGCACAGCTTCCTTTGCCGCCTCGAGTTCCGCTTCTGCCTCCTCGAGCCGCTGGCGCGCAGCCTCGAGCCGCTCCTGGGCCGCAGCCTCAGCCTCGCCTCCGGCCTGTTCAAGCGCCGCGCCGGCTTCCTCCGCCGCCGACTTCGCCGACGACAGGGCGTCCTCGACCTGGGTGCGGGTCTCGGCGCCCACGTCCTGTAGCTGCTCGAGCTGCTCCTGCGCCGATCCGACTTCCGACTCCAGCTGCTCGCGCAGGTCCGTTGCCGCCCCTTCGACCTCCTGCAGCGCCTCCGGCGCTTCGCCGCCGCACCCGGTGAGCAGCAAGGTCAGCACGATCGCGGCAGCGGCGCGAGATCGGGACCAGCGCATCACAGTTCCTTGACCAAGGTCATCGGCGATGGAGACCAAGCCTGCCACGACGCGGATCAGCCGTCAGCCCAGACCCTCAACACGTGAGCAGCCGCCTCTTCCGCGGTCCAGCCGTAGGTCTCAGCCTTGCGCCGCAGCTGCCGGCGGGTCCGCTTCGGCAGGGTGACTGTCAACACAACGGTCTCCTCGGTCTTGCCCTTGTCTTTGACCTTGTCCTTCTTCTTGCCCCGTCGACGATCCTTGGCGTCCGCCGAGAGGTCGACGGCCAATGAGGACAGGTTCGCGGCGGCTGGGTGGACGGTGCCGTCCTCCGCACGCTGTAGAGCTGGGCGGGGACGCGGAGTGGCGGTCATCGTCGGCTGGCCCCCTTGGTCAGCGGCCCGTCGGAGCCGGCCGCAGTCAGCAGATGATCGAGATAGGTCGAGAAGATCCGGGCAATCTCGCGGGCTCCTGGCGAGGGCCATGCCTGGATGGGCACGCAGCTGCCTTCGGCAGCGCCGATGGCCGATCGTTCCGGCAGGACCGGGTCCAGAACCAAGTCGCGGTACGCCGCGAGCAGTTCGTCAAGGCGGAACCGATGCTCGCCCGACCGTGGCCGATAGCGGTTCACCACGATCCCCGCAGGTCGCAGTCGCAGGTTGAAGCCGCGGCGGACCACGTCGACTGCTGCCAGAGCCTGCTGGGAGCCGGTCAACGCGAACATCGACGGCTCGGTGACGACGAGCGCGAGGTCACTTGCCGCGAGGGCGTTCTTGGACAGCTCGCCCAGGCTCGGCGGACAGTCGACCAGCACCAGCTCGACGCCGCGGATGCCCTTCATGGCGGCCCGTAAGCGGTGCTCCCGTGCGCTGCCGTCAGCAGGGTGGTTGCGGTGTTCGAGCGACGGCTCGCTCGCCACGACGGAGACCCCGGATCCCCATCCGGTCGCAGTGATCGCCTCGGCCATGATCCCGGCCCGAGCGTCGGCGAGAACGTCGCTGGCGGTGAAGCGCACCTCGGCCGGATCGAGGACTGTCGTCGCGTTGGCCTGCGGGTCGAGGTCGACGACCAGCGTGGACAGCCCACGAGCGCGGGCCGCTCCGGTCAGGCCGAGCACCACCGAGGTCTTGCCGACCCCACCCTTGAGGCTCAGGACACTGACGGTCAGCACACCGGCAGAGTCTGCCACGGGCTCGGTCGGTCGGGTGGTTTGTCGCCCAGCGATCAGGTATGGCCGGGATAGGCTTTGAGCGGATGACGACACGACGGGATGTGGTCCGATGAGCGAGCTCATCGACACGACCGAGATGTATCTGAAGACGATCTACGAGCTGGAGGAGGAGGGGATCGTCCCCCTCCGAGCCCGCATCGGCGAGCGGCTGCACCAGTCCGGCCCCACGGTGAGCCAGACCGCCGCCCGGATGGAGCGCGACGGCCTGCTGCACCTCGACACCGATCGTCACCTCGAGTTCACCGAGCAGGGCCGGTTGCTGGCGATGCGAGTCATGCGCAAGCACCGCCTCGTCGAGCGTCTTCTGGTCGACGTGATCGGCCTGGATTGGGAGCTGGTCCACGTCGAGGCCTGTCGGTGGGAGCACGTCGTCTCGGAGGCGGTCGAACGGCGGCTGGTTGACTTGTTGCACGATCCGACGGAGTCGCCCTACGGCAACCCCATCCCCGGGCTGGCCGAGCTCGGCCGCCCGATCACGGTCGAGGATTTCCAGGCCGGAGTGCGTCCCTTGCACAGCGTGGTCGGTGCTGGTGCCGACGTCGAGGTGACAGTCCGACGGATCGGCGAGCCACTGCAGACTGACGAGAAGCTCTTGGCCGAGCTGCGCCGGGCCGGAGTGGTTCCCGGCCGAACGGTCCAGGTGCGCCATGATGACGCACGACTGGTGGCCGGGTCGGCGGGCGAGACGGTGGAGCTCACACCGGAGACCGCATCGCACGTGTTCGTGAGCGCCTGACATGGGAACCGTCGACCGGGCCAAGAGTGGCCTGGCCAAGATCGGCGGCGCGGCCGCCCTGGTCGAAATCGGCCGCCAGCTGTGGCCGGTGGTCAAGCCGGCCGTGGAGCGTGGCCGGCAGAACGCGGCCGCCTGGCGCACTGCCCGGGCCCATGCCGACCGGGTGCGTCTCGGAAGCTACCTCGACGTGTACGTCGACGGCGCCAAACACTGGGTGGTCTGGTCCGGTGCCGATCCGGTGGCGGCCTACCCGCCGGTCTCCCGTGACCTGACAGAGGCCGTATCAGCCGTCGACCTGGACCGCCGGCGGCGCCCCCGCCCGGCGAATGGCCGGTCGAGCCGGCCGGCCGACAGCGGCGCGGAATCCGAGCCGGGGAACACCGAGCAGCGTCGCCTGCCCCGAGGCTCCTGAGCGATCTTGAGACACCTACGACGGTCCGACCGTCATACCTGCCTCAAGATCGCGCTCTTGTTGTGATCAGTCCAGCCGGCGCAGCTCCCGGACCAGCAGGGCTGGTGCCGAACTGCCGCGTGACTGGGGTGCCGGTACGCCGAGGATCTCGACGTCGTCGCCGGCGCTGGCCTCGAAGTCGAACGATCCGAGCAGCTCGAACCGGCCGTTTTCGGTCACCAGGTCCAGGCCGCCGGGTTGCGCCGCGGCTACCAGCCGGCCGCGCCGAGTGATGGGTTTGAGCTGGTCGGACGGTGAGGCCGGCGGCCGATCCGGGCGCGGTCGTCGGGGCGGAGGTGTCTGCGACATGCCCGGCGACTCGTCGGTCGATTCACTCATCGTTCCCCCGTGTTTCGGTCAGTGCGTCCGAGTACGCACTGCGGACCGGGAGGATATTCCTCCCGGTCCGCAGCGGCAAACCCTACCGAGGTCTCACCCGGTAGCGGTCTGGCGGATTCTGATCGCTGTGCCGTCCACGTCCAGCACGCGGATGCGAACCCCTGCGTTCGGTACCTGCACGCTGCAGGTCGGGGTCGCCGAGTCCCAGTACGACCGCCGGTCGTCGAACACCGGCACCGCGTCCTGACCCCGGATGTAGCTCGGCTCGCTGTTCACATGCAGCGTGAACGACTCCGCCCGGGTGAGCGAGAACGGCGCGTCGTACATCTGGATGCGGCAGCGCCACGGCAGCCCGTCCAGCCGGTAGATCGCCCGCGGATGCGAGTCGACCGGGATGATCAACCCTTCACCGGCGTGCACGCTGGTGTTGTTGTCCGACTGCGAGGTGTCCCAGTACCAGATCAACAACCCCTCCATGTAGCTGAAGTGCTCGACCCAGTCCGGCCGGGTGTCGAGGAAGCCGAAGTTGTACGGGCCGGTTTCCAGGTACTGGTCGTAGGAGACGTAGTTGCGGTGCGAGGAGATGTAGTAGTTGTCGTACAGACTCGTGACCGTGGCGCCTACGGGGGAGAAGCCGACGAGCGTCCAGCCGTTGGCGCCGGCCTCGGCACCGTCGGCGAACACCACGGTTCCGTTCGCGACGACCTGGATGGCGTCGACGAACAGGCCGTTGGGAACATTCGCGTTGTTCCCGCCGGCGGCGCCGTCGGTGGTGTACCGGAACCGCAGCCCGATCGTCTGCCCGGCGTAGGCCGACAAGTCGAACGTGGCCGGTACCCAGCTCGTCACTCGTTCCGTCGATGCCGTTGTCTTCAGCGGCTTTGGTGATCGAGCCCGGAATCGACTTCCAGCCGGAACCGTTGTCGACCTCCACATAGGCGTAGTCGCAGGGGTCGGTACCGCAGTCCTCGATGTCGTAAGCGGCCTGGAAGGTGAGGGTCGCAGACCCCGCCGGCAACGTCAGCTGCCGGCTCATCGTGGCGTTGTAGTCGTTGTCGTGACCGCTGTACCACGAGTGCTCGCCCTCGTAGGGCTCCACCAGGTCGGTGACGACCTCCTTCTGCGGCAGCACCGTGACCAGCGCCTGTGGCCTGGGGCTGTTGTACTCGTGCGGCCCCAGCCACATGGTCCGCTCCTGGCCGGCGAGGGTGATCTCGTAGTCGAGCCAGCCCAGCTGCAGCTTCTCCCACGGGCCGAGGTCGGCGCCGCGGGTGCCGATGCCGACGTCCTCCGCCGCGGACAGCCGGCTCTGCGCCATGATCGACCACCAGCCGATCTGGTCCGCACCAGAGGCGGTGTCGTAGAGGTCCGGCAGGCCGAGGTCGTGGCCGTACTCGTGGTAGAAGACCGACCGGCCGCCGTTCTCCGGCTGGATGGTGTAGTCGCCGACCCACAGGCCGAGGTCGTCGAACTGAGTGCCGCCAAGCAGGTTGTTCGTCGGCCCAGCCTCGCCCATCAGGTCGAAGAATGCGTACCAGCGGTGGCTCCAGATCGCGTCTTCACCTTGGTGCGGGTCGCCATCGGCCTGATCGCCGCCGGCGTGCACGATCTGGAAGTGATCGATGTAGCCGTCCGGCTCGTTGAAGTTTCCGTCGCCATCGTGGTCGTAGCGGTCCCACACGTCGAAGGTCGCCAGTTCGGCCGCGATCTGCTCGTCTGTACTTCCAGCCGCGCGCTGATCCTCCACCCACTGGTTGGCCGCATCCTGGATCAAGTTCCAGGTGTTCGAGCAAACGTTGGCCGAGCACACTGCGGGGTCGTCCCCGGGCCTGCCGGCCGGGATCGGGTCGTTCGAGCGCCCATAGCGGGCCTCGTTGTACTGAACCTTGACCCAGTCGGTGACGATGCCGTCGACGCTGTAGCGCCCGGACGACTGCTTTTCGTAATACTTCTTCAGGGACTCGTCCCCGCGGGCAGTGCCGAAGTAGAGCTGCTGATAGTGCTCCTGGTCGTAGTCCGGCTGCCAGACGGTCGAGTTGTCGACGCTGCGGTCCGGTTCCGGGATCTGGTTGTGCAAGGGGCCCTCGAACGTAGCGGGCCCTGGAATCGCTGGGTTGATGTTCTTGTCCGGGTAGTTCGCGTGCCGCTCGTCGCCGAACTCGGCCAGGATCACGAAGATCCGGTCGGTTGTCTCTCGGGCGAGCTCGACGTATTGATCTTTGTTCTTGCCCTGCCGGCCAGTCGCTGGGGCCGACTCGGCGGTCTCGCCGACCTTCAGGACGGTGCTGACGCCGCGGTCCTGTGGGCTCGCCTCGCCGTTGATGACCTGAGTCAACGCCTCTTCACGCAGCTCCCGCCGCTTGTCCTCCAGCGGGCTGGGCAAGTCGTCGACGGCTGGGGCGGTGTCGGCGCCGGACGCCCCGTCGGGCCCGTTGCCCGTGGCAGGGAGCGCCCGCGGCCGGTGCCGTCAGGCTCACCCCGACAGTCGATGCAACAGCCAGGCTCAACAGCCCCGCGATGCTCTTCCTCACACTGCCTCCTCATCGGCCAGCGGAATTCGGCGCACCGGAGGGATCCCCCCGCCTGCGGCAACATCGGACCCTAGGCCACGTAGGCCGCAAATCGAAGATCTCTTCACCGGAAATCTTTGGTATCTGTCACGGCATGGGTCACGGGGATAATGCAGTGGTGATCTCGGTCGAGCTGGCCAAGCGGCTGCGCGCGGCAGGCGTGCGCTGGAGCCCGGCGCCCGGCGATCGGTTCGTCATCGCCGACCGTGACATGGACGATCAGGTTTTCGTCCTGGCGGACATGACCGTCGACGTGCACGACTTCGAAACCGGCCGGGTGCTGGGATTCAACGGAACGGTGGAGTGGGCGCTTGACAGCGTCGAGCAGGATGCGGCGTTGTGGCTGCCCAGCGAGACCCAGCTACGAGAGCTGCTCGGCGGTGCCTTCGTCAGCATGTCTCGACCCGCGGACAGCTACGAGGTCGTTGTCGACGTGGCCGGCTCCCGAACGACGATCCGGGCGGCCCAGCCCGACGAGGCCTACGGGCGGGCCCTGTTGTTCCTCGCGAACGGCGACGGCGCGGACTGAGTTCGATTCACGCCGGCTGTGCTGCCGGTGACGCCTCGATAGTCTGGCCCGCGAAGATCTCCTCGCGCATGGTTTCACGCTGCGCCACGGCGGCCTCGATACTGGCGAGCTGTTCCTCGCTGCACGGCAGGTCGTAGACCTCCCGAACGAATCGCGGCAGATCCGGACGGTAGTCGTGCGCCCACGGGCGGTACACGCCGGGGATCTGGGCGTTCTTCATGTCCACCAGCAGCTGGAGGAAGGTGACCACGGGACGCCACCGCATCGACGCCCGGATCCCTCGCGGGCTGACGGCGGGGATGTCTTCGACGACGGGCCGATCGCCATCGAGCCAGCTCGGCCGGGAAGCGATCAGATCGGTCCCGAACTTGGTGACGCCGTCGTTGTCGTGACTGAGCAACACATACCGCAGCCCGCCCCGGCGATGCGCGGGCATCGCCTCGATCTGGCGGAAGTCGTTGACAACCGCGACCAGCCCAGCGTCCACGTCCGAGCGGGCCGGACCCGTGACCTCCTGGCCCCAGCGGCTGGCGTATGGCGTGCCGATCCACAGCGCCCGGTCGATGCCCAGCGCCTCCGGGCCGAGCGTGCCCCAATGGAGGAAGACGTCCTGGCTGGTGTGCGCGCCGAGACTCTCGCCGAAGAGGACGACCCGGGGTCGGCGGTCGGACGGAAGGTCACGCAGCCTCTCCACGATGCGCAGCCACAGCAGCCGGTTCTGCTCCCGGGCAACCTTGATCCTGCCCAAGGAAAGCGGCGACGGCCGCTTGGAGTACTGCAGCGTGACGATGGCGCAGTCTCCGCGGGTCAGATACTGGACCGACGCGGTTGCGCAGTAGTTCACGTAGCCGGTGCCAGTGGGTGAGACCAGCATGATGAGCGAGCGATCCCAGGCGCCGGCCCGGTCCATCTCCGCCAGAGCGAGGTCCACTCGTTCGGCGGCTGTTGGCGCGCTGTCCAGCCCGACGTACACCTGCACTGGAGTGGCGCGGGCCGGCTCGCTCATGACTGCCGGTATCGACAGGTCCGGCATGCCGGCCGGACGGTTGGGCACGGATTCTGGCCGGACGCCGGCGACCGCGTGCCGGCGGCC
This sequence comes from uncultured Actinomycetota bacterium, assembly GCA_963819885.1. Taxonomy (GTDB): domain Bacteria; phylum Actinomycetota; class Actinomycetes; order Jiangellales; family Jiangellaceae; genus JACVRX01. The sequence goes on from CAWFXV010000029.1 coordinate 51,727, forward strand.
TTCCCGACCCAGCGTCTCCCACGGCACGAGACTCTGGCCCGATCCGCTGACCGTCGGTGCCAGTCCGTAGGTGTCGAGGATCTGGTCGAGCATCGGGTCGTCGACGGTGGTGCCCGCCTCGAGCTTGCCGATGATCCGGTGGTACATGGTCGCTCCACCGGCGACGACAGCACCCAGGGTGGCGCCATGGGCGGTGAGTCGCCACACCCGCTGCCGAGCCGGGCAGCCGGGCAGCGAGCGCCGATCCCGCGGCACCGGCGGCCAGCCGCTCACCGGAGGCGAGCACCGTGCCAAGCGCGACCATGCCGCCGGCAGCGCCGAGCGAACGCAGCCGCGTGGCCGTTGCCTCGTCGTCGGGCTCGAGCCAGTGGCTCGTCGGCACCCCGGTTCCGTTGCCATTCGACGGCGAGTGCGAGCGCGAGGCCGGTCGGGACGGCGATCGGAAAGCGCTCCAGCCGTCCGCCGGCGCCCACTCGGCGGTCCAGGATCGACATCATGCCCCGGGCGCCCGCCAGGGCAGCGCCCGCGACGCCGGTGACCGCGGTGCGCCAGCCGAGCCTGCCGGGTCAACCCCCGTAGGGTCGGCTCGGCAGGCCGGCGGCTCAGGGCGCGCTGCACGGCGAGTCCCACCGGAATGACGGCGAGATTGGTCATCAGCACCGCATTCCGCTGCCGCTCCGCCGGATCCACGCCTTGCACCGGCAACCGGGAGGCGAGGATTTCGATGCCGTCGTGCGTGATGACCGTCAGCAGGTACGTGACACCCGACGCGAGGCCGGTGATCACCCCTTGGTCGATCCAGGAGCGCGGGTTGAGCGACGGGGCGAACGTCCCCGGCACGACTGCCGCAGCGCCCAGCAACGCTGTGTGCTCACTTCGGCCACCGACGACGTCACCGATGCCCACGACCATGCCCGACACCTCCGGTCTCCGCGACTCACAACATTCAACGGCCTCGGCGAAGCCATTGGGACCACCCAACCTGGGTGATTCGCACGACAGGCAGTTCGCGTGTACTCGGAACCAATGCTCGTCGCCGTCCTGATCGTGCTGGTCGCGGCGAGCATCGCCACGAACCGCCTGCCGACGCGGTGGTACGTCCCGACCTGCGTGGTCGCGACCGGCTGTCTGCTGGTGCTGGCTCGGCTCGACGGCCTCGACGCCGCTGATCTCGGCTTCGGCCGGGGAACCGTGCTTCCTGGACTGATCTGGGCAGTGGTGCCTCGTGTTGGCCGTTGCTCTTCTCTATCTCGGCGGGGCAACGCTGCCCAGGACCCGAAACCTGTTCGCCGATCGCCGATTCATGGGGACCGGGGGCCAGCAGGTCGCGTATTACCTTTCCGTGCGCATCCCGTTCGGCACGGTGCTGCTCGAGGAGATCGCGTTTCGCAGCGTGCTGTTCGCCATGGTGACCATCCGGCACGGGACCTGGTGGGCCGTGGCCGTCACCTCGGTGCTGTTCGGTCTCTGGCACGTTCTGCCGGCGATACCGATGCACCAATCGCACGATGCTGTCCACGGTGCCATCGGGACGGGTGCGCGCGGGCGCTGGATCGCGGTGGTCGCGACGGTCGTGGCCACCGCTGTCGGGGGGGTCGGCTTCGCCCTTCTCCGGGTCTGGACGGACAGCGTTCTGCCGCCGATCGGTCTGCATTGGGCGCTCAACGGCCTGGGCGTCGCCGTCGCATGGTGGCTCGGCCGCATCACCCACGGTGGGGGAGGCCGGGAACCAGGGGTTTGACCGTAGGGAGGTGCGGGGGCGGGTGTCGAGAGCCTTGGGATGTGGCGATGGACCTAGTGTTCAGCTCAGCAGGTAGGGCCCGGAGGAGGTCGAACGTGGGCAGGCAGAACCGGAGCGCTCGATGCGGGAGCGACTTGCGGTGACGACGACCGATCCGCCTCAGGTCGCCGACTCGTCGAACCCTCCGACGCAGGTCGGGCCAGCGACCTCCATCTTCGCCGGTGCCCCCAGCTGGCTCCGCGTCGCCGGTAGCACCGGCTGGCTGGTGCTTGGCGTGGCGGGAGCGGCTGCGGTTGGCGTCTGGGCGGTGGCGTATACCCACGAGCTGGTCGTACCGTTCCTGTTCGCTGCTGTGCTGGCCATCCTTTTCACGCCGGTCGTCGAGTGGATGACCCGGCACCGCATTCCCCGCGTTCTTGCCGCTGTTCTGGTCCTCCTCGGTCTGGTGGTGATGGCTGTGATCTCCACCGTCGCCATCGTGCAGGGAATCGCTCAGGAGGCGCCGGAGATCGGCAGCGTGATCTCCGAGGCGGAGGACGAGGTCTCGGCATGGCTGACCAGCGCCGGAATCAGCTCGTCGACGGCGGCCGACGCCACCTCGTCGGCCGTGAACGCGGGGCAGTCCGCGACCCGGACCTTGGTCAGCGGACTTCTCTCCGGCCTGGGAGCCCTGTCCTCGATCCTGTTCATGCTGTTCATCGGTTCGGTCATCTTCTTGTTCATGCTGCTCAACGGCGCGCGATACCAGGCCTGGGTCGTCCGGCACAGCGGCCTGTCGCTCGGCACCATCGAGCCGGTGGTCCACGACTCTGCGTCGGCGATCAGGGGCTACTTCAAAGGCACGACGATCCTCGCGGTCACGAACGCGGTACCGGTCGGGATCACGGCCTGGCTGCTCGGTGTTCCGCTGGTCGGAGCCATCGCGCTGGTGACGTTCATCACCGCTTACGTGCCGTTCTACGGCGCGATCATCGCCGGCCTGTTCGCGTGCCTGATCGCCCTCGGCAGCCAGGGCCTTACCACTGCCCTGATCATGCTGGCCGTCCTGCTGCTGGTGAACAACGTGCTGCAGAACTTCTTCGCCCCATTCGCCTACGGATCGTCACTCCAGCTGGATCCACTGGTGGTGCTTCTCGTCACGACCGGTGCCGGCCTGATCGGCGGCGTCGCGCTGATCGTCCTGGCGGCACCGCTGACCGCGATCATCAGCCGGTCCGCCGCGCGGCTGGCAGCTGCACGGCAGGCGGCGGAGCCGGCCGTCGCGTCGACTGACGCGACCGAGGCGTTACCTCAGGGCGGTTGACCGGTCGGCGCGGTTGGCCGCGACCAACAGGTAGGCACTGACCAGGAGGACCCAGCCCGGGAACAGCAGCTCCGCCCATTTCAGGAAACCGACGCCGGCCAGCAGGCTCACCGCGAGCACGTACCCCAGGTAGGCCAGCCACCGAGGCATCACCGCGGTCCGTAGCGAGATGGTCGCGGTCGAGATCATGAACACGCCGGCCATCCGCATGGCGTAGACGTTCAGGATGGTGGAACTGACATGCGCACCAAGTGCCCACACCTGCGCGTTCGGCGCCGCCTGCGGCGTTCCGGTGCTGATGACGAGCGCGCCGGCCACCGCAGTCGAGACGAACAGCATCGCAAGAAACAGCAGACCGCTGCCGAGGAACACCGTGGCGATGAACCTGTCCTCGGCCTCACCGATCCGGTCACGAACGACTCCGACGAACCAGAGGAATGCAATGCCGGCGTAGGGGATGAGCGTGAGCGCAACCAGGATCCGTCGTCGGTGAGTTGTGTCGAGCTGCGCAACGTCCAGATCGGCAAGGTCGCTCGGAACCGACAATCTGAGCAGCACAAGGCTCGTGCCCAGCAGCAGGGCGAAGATGATGCCCGCCACCGCCGCCGATCGCGGTGCGGTGAGCGCTGTGCGGGTGCTCGCCGAAAGCACCGGGCCCGTCGCGGATACCGGCGCCTTCGGGTTGGTCGGGCACCGAACGGGATGTGGGTCAGCGACGGCTTACTCGGCGCGCTGTGCGCCGTCCCGTGCGCCGGGCCACTCTGCGGCTTCCCATCATGTCAACCTCCTGGCTGTTCGTGGCCGCTAAGACGTGGGTGCGCCGGCGGTTTCCAGCGCGTGCAGCTGCGCGGCCTCTTCAGCCGACACTAGTCCGATCTCAACCAGGTCGAGCGGGCTGATGAAGCCATCGCTGATCCGGAAACCCCCGGCCCGCGCGATGGCGTCGCGAAGAGGAACCGCCCAGTGATGCTCGAGCAGCAAGGAGTGCCGCCGCGGAGTCGTTCGGGATTTCCTCGAGGACGTCCCAGGCCTCGGCGTCATCGAATACCTGGAGGCCCTCGGCGCCCGCTTCCGCCCCCAACACGGCGCCGGCCTCCATCCCTTCCTCGCCCTCGATGCCGAGACCGATGAGGGCGCCGACCTTGCTGCCCAGCTCGATCGCCTCATCGGTTGTCAGGTTGCTCAGATGCTCGATCTCGATCTCTCCCTCGGCGTCCTTGTACACGACCAGCGAGTCGATGACGCGCACGGTGTCGCTCTCGCGGAGCTTCTCCAGCTCCTCGATGATCTCGCCGTGGAAGTTGGGATGGCTGAAGCCCAGCACGATGAGCTGCACAGGTCCGATGGCCACGTCTGCCCCTTTCTACTCGGTGCGCTCGCGGCCCCTACCCGCGTTGCGCCGTGCCGTCACTGTGCCGCGGGAAGCGGACCATGCCATCACCCGCACCGGGTGAATCGCGGCAGTCCCGGCCATCGGTGCACGATCAAGGCGTGCACAATCCACAGGTCGACCACGACGCAGCGGCCATTATGCGCGCCTGGTTCTCGGTCGGAATGGGTGCAGCTCGTCGGGCCCTGGCTGGATGACCCCCCAGGTCGACTCGGGTACCTCGTTCCATGCCCCTGCCAGGTCGCCCAACGGCTCTGAAACGACGAGCCGAGTCTCCTCGCTGAGTCCGGCAAGGGCAGAATTCTCCGGATGCAGTGCCTGCAACTGGCGAGTGTCGGTGCTGAAGAACAGCGACCGCGACCGGCCCTCGCTGGAGTAGCGGAACGCCCAGATCCGCTCACCGTCTGTGGTCGCCACGGTCATCTGCACGGGGTGCTCGACACCGCGGTTCCGTCCGACGTCCTCGATCAACCCCACGGCCCGCTCCACGGCAGCTGGTGGGTCGTCTTCAAGTCCGTAGGTGAGTGCCAGGTGGAAGAAGACCTCGGTATCCGTTGAGCCCTCGATCTCTGGGTAGAGCGTCGGGTCCACCTCGAGCACTAGGTCGCGCTTGACCCGGGCGAAGTCGCCGAGGAAACCGTTGTGCATCCAGAGCCAGCGACCGTGGCGGAACGGGTGGCAGTTGGTCTGCTGGACGGCGCTGCCGGTCGAGGCGCGGATGTGTGCGAACAGCAGCGGTGCCGTCACGTGCCCCGCGAGCTCACGCAGGTTGCGCTCGTTCCACGCCGGCTCGACACTGTGGAACACGGCCGGCGTGCCGCCAATGCCATACCACCCAATGCCGAAGCCGTCCCCGTTGGTTGTCTCCGCACCCATCCGTGAGTGCAGGCTCTGGTCGATGAGCGAATGGGCGGGCTTGTAGAGCAGCTCGTCGAGCAGAACCGGCTGTCCGAAGTAGGCGAGCCATCGACACATGACATCCTCCCGAGATCCCCAGACTGGCTAATGGTCTCTTGTCGATCAGTTCACCACCCTGGCTTAGGGGTCACCAGGCGCACCAGCCTCGTGAACCACTGGGAAGCTGTCCGACCAGCTATGCGGCATCCAGCGCAGGTGCCGCGCTCGCCTCGAGCAACGGCGCGCGGGCGGCGATCTGGTCGGCGACGTATTCGGCGTCCCGTCCGACCCCGGGTAAGACGTCGGATGTCGCCGCGTACTGGAATTGCAGGCCGACGAAGTACAGGCCGGGCTGGTCGGGCACGACTCCCCGTCGATGCACTGGACGT
>CAWFXV010000030.1:0-411283 GCA_963819885.1 uncultured Actinomycetota bacterium
GCTTGCGGACAGTGTCACCAGCCCGGACGACGCCTCCCCGCACGACCCGGGTGTTGATACCGCGCAGGTTAAGGGCACGACCCGTCCTGGAGTTCACGAACCGCAGCGCATCGAGTCCGTATCGCGCTGCGAACTTCTTGCATCCGCGGTGCGGCACGCTGCTGACCTCGAGGATTGCCGCTCCGACTTCGACCCGCGTCCCGGGCGGCATGTTCTCGGCGCTCAGATCGAACTCGAGGTAGAGCTGGTCGCCGGCGAGTGGCCACCGGTCACGCGATCCCGCCAGCAGCGCCACGACTCGAGCATTCATCGCGGTGACTTGTCGCCGCACATCACCGTCACCAACCAGCCAGCCGTCGCCGACCACGCCCTGCGTGGTGTCCAGCCGTGCCTCGCCAAGCGTCTCGCGTTCGTTCTCCGCCGGGCGGCGGACAATGAGCTCGACGGTTCCGACATCAGCAGGTGAACGGCGAATCTCGCCGATACCGGCTTCCAGCGTCAGCAGGTCGAGGTGCACCATCCGACAGTCGCGACGTGGCACGCCGCCTGTCAACCGATAATTCCTCCGACGCCGGGACGTGAGGACGTATTGGCGACCGTCGCACTCCGCTCTAGGAGCGGTATTGACAGGGTCTTGGCACCGCGGGACGCTCGGGTTGAATTCGCCCAATTGTTCACGATACGAACATCGGGGATCATGGTGCAAGGGGGCCGACAACAAGCGCTGGGGGCGCTGATCATCAAAGACTTCGTCTACGAGCCGCCCGGCGGCAGGGTGATCTTCGCGCCACGATCGCGAAATCGCATCCCTGAGGAAGTCAGCCGGCTATCAGCCGAACGGGTACTCGTGATCGCCACCCGAGTGATGAAGCCGCAAGCGGACGCCCTCGTCGAACGGTTGGGCTTGACCGTAAGAGCTCGAATCGACGGCGTGACTCAACACGTGCCGGCTCAGATCGCGAAGGACGCCGTTGCCACGGCTCGAGCGGCCGACGTCGACCTGGTTGTTTGCCTGGGGGGCGGTTCGGCCATCGGGCTGGCCAAGGCCGTCGCCAAAGACACCGGTCGACCCATCCTGGCCGTTCCCACGACGTATGCGGGCAGCGAGATGACGCCCATCTGGGGTGTCACCGACGGTGGCCGGAAGACGACTGGTCGCGACCCCCGGGTGCGTCCACGCGTCGTCGTGTACGACCCGGAGCTCACGGTGAGCCTCCCGTCCCAGTTGAGCGCGGCCAGCGGGATGAACGCGCTGGCGCACTGCGTGGAGGGCGCTGTACGCCCCGGACGGATCACCAATCGTCAACCTGCTCGCCGCCGAGGGAATCCGGACGCTGGCAAGGTCGCTGCCTTTGGTGATCGAGCGCCGTGACGACCTGCCCGCGCGCTCAGCCGCTCTCTACGGAGCGTGGCTTGCTGGTTGGACGCTGGGATCTGTCCGCATGGGAGTCCACCACACGATCTGTCACGTGCTCGGCGGCACTTTCGGCCTGCCTCATGCCGGGACACATTCGGCGGTGCTACCGCACGTTGTCGCATTCAACACGCCCGCGGCGGCTGATCCAATCGCGACGCTGGGCCGATGTTTGTCCAGCGCCGAGCCTGCCAGGGCGTTGTGGGATCTCGCGAACAACATCGGAGCCCCCACAGCGCTGGCAGAACTGGGCTTCCACCGGAATGACGCCGCCGCGGCGGCCGAGATGGTGGTCGAAGCCGGGCCTGCCAACCCACGACAGGTCACCAAGAATAAGGTCCATCGGATGCTGCTCGCTGCCCACGACGGAACACGGCCAACGTGACCCAAGGAGGAAGTCAGCCATGAGTTGGAACGCCATGACCTACGACGGCAAGGACACGGTCCTGCGTGTTGTCCGGCAGCAGGCGGAGGGATTCTTTGCGCTGGCAGAGGTGCCGGAGACCTGGGCGGCCAAGACGGCATGCCCGGAGTGGGAGGTGCGCGACATCGTCGGGCACATCGTCGATACGACCGAGACGTACTTCGAGGGCTTCGACGCCGCTCGCAGTCACAGCGAGGTCGAGCCGGCCTACGGGCTGGTCGGCATGGCGAAGCGTGCCGAGGAGCAGGGCAAGTCGTTCCGTGACCTGCCCCAGGCGGAGATGGTCGAGCGGCTGCGGACTGACTTCGACAAGATGATGGGCATTCTCGAGGCCCTGACACCCGAGGACTGGACCGGGTTGCTGGTCCCACACTTCTACATGGGCCCGGTTCCGGCCTTCTTTTACCCGGCCTTCCAGCTGATGGACTACGGGGTGCACTCGTGGGACATCCGCGAGGGCACGGGACGCGAGCACGGGCTCTCCAGCGATGTCGCTGACCTGCTGGTGCCGTTCATGTTCGGGATCTGGCAGGGAACCGCCCGCGTGGGCCCGGACACGGAATCCATGGACGTCGGTGTTCGTGTCCTCAGCGGGCCCAACGCCGGAGACTCACGCATTTCCGTAGGCCCTGACGGAATGGCGGTCGAGCAGGGGGACGCAAGCAATCTCGCGACGGTGATCGAGTTCGATCCTGGTAGCTTCGTGCTCACTGCATTCGGGCGATTCAATGGGGGAACAGTCCGTGGCGACACCCACCTCGCCGACCGTTTCCTCAGCCTGTTCTTCCGAATCTGAGCACTGCCAGGGAGCGCCATGACCGACATCGACTTGGCGGCAATCGAGGAGCGACGAGCCCGGGTTCGCGAAGTACATCTGCGTCCCGTTCCCGATCGGCCAACCTCTTCGGCCAGGGGTCTACACCACGCCGCGGTGCTCTGCTCCGATGTCGAACAGACGATTCGCTTCTACCAAGATGTGCTCGAGTTCCCGCTGACCGATATCTTCGAGAACCGTGACTACCAGGGTTCCAACCACTTCTTCTTCGACATCGGCAACGGCAACCTGCTTGCCTTTTTTGACTTCCCAGGCCTGGACCTCCGCCCCTACGCCGAGGTTCTCGGAGGACTGCACCACATCGCCATCTCCGTCGAGCCAGCGAAATGGGAGCACCTGAAGGGCAAGCTCGACCAGGCTGGCGTGCCGTACCAGATGGAGAGCGGGACCTCGGTCTACTTTCGCGATCCCGACGGCACCCGGGTGGAGCTCATCGCGGACCCGCTTGGGGAGATGTACGGCAGCAAAGTGCTGTGACGTCGTCGATCCCGCACGCGGCGTAGGTCGTCCTGCCTACGGACTACACGAAGTATCGGAGGCATGAAATGGTCGCGCGGTCAGCCTGAGCCTGCGGCACCAACTCGATCGAAACGGCAAATTGCCGTAAAGCCCTCAGCGTTCAGGCTGGCGCCGCCGACCAAGGCGCCGTCGACGTCGGATTGGGCCATGATCGGCCCGACGTTGCCGGCGTTGACCGAGCCGCCGTAGAGAACCCGAACCGAACCGGACAGCCCCGCTGAGTACAACTCCCCGAGCCGGCGCCGGATCGCTGCGCACACCTCCTGGGCGTCCTCGGGCGTCGCGACCTCGCCGGTGCCGATCGCCCACACCGGCTCGTACGCGACGACGAGCAGCGCTGCCTGGTCCGGCGTCACGGCAGCCAGGGCGCCGTCCAGCTGGGACAGCGTGTGCTCGACATGCCGGCCCTGCTGCCGGACGTCGAGACCCTCCCCGATGCACAGGATGGGGACCAGGTCATGCCGGAACGCCGCTTTGACCTTCCGGTTGACCAGCGCGTCGTCCTCGGCGTGGGACTGGCGCCGCTCCGAGTGGCCGACGACGACGTAGGTGCAGCCGAGCTTGGCCAGCATTGCGCCAGAGACATCACCGGTGTACGGGCCCGCATCATGTTCGGACAGGTCCTGCGCGCCGTATCCGATCCGCAGCTTGTCGCCGTCGACCAGGGTCTGTACGGACCGGATGTGGGTGAACGGCGGCAGCACGGCCACCTCCACTCGGTCGAGGTCCTCGTCGGTAAAGGAGAAGGCCAGCTTCTGCACCAGCGCGATGGCCTCGAGGTGGTTGAGGTTCATCTTCCAGTTGCCGGCCATCAGCGGCCGGCGCGATTCGTTCGGCACGTGCTCAGTCCTCCAGCACTGTCAGTCCCGGCAAGACCTTGCCCTCGAGCAGCTCCAGGCTGGCACCTCCGCCGGTGGAGATGTGGGTGAATGCTGACTCGTCCAGGCTGAGTTGCCGGATGGCCGCCGCCGAGTCTCCGCCACCCACCACTGTCGTTCCGTCGACGTCGGCGATTGCCTGCGCAACCCGCCGGGTGCCCTCCGCGAAGGGTGCGAGCTCGAAGACCCCCATCGGCCCGTTCCAGACCACTGTTCGGGCATCGGCCAGCTTGGCTCGGAAGAGCTCCACGGTGGCCGGCCCGATGTCGAGTCCCTTCTGGTCGGCCGGGATTACCGAGGCAGCCACGACCGCGGTCTCTGCGTTCTCGTCGACGTCGGACGCCACGACGACGTCCACCGGCAGCACGATCTCGACGCTGCTTTCGGCCGGCTGGTCGAGGAAACCGCGCACCGTGTCGAGCTGGTCGTCCTCGAGCAGCGAGCCGCCAACCTCGTATCCCTGGGCTCTGAGGAACGTAAAGCACATGCCGCCGCCGATCAGCAGCCGGTCCACCTTGCCCAGCAGGTTGTCGATCACACCGAGCTTGTCCGAGACCTTCGATCCACCGAGCACGACGACGTACGGCCGGTCCGGGTTGTGCAGGACCTTCCCGAACGCCTCCACCTCGGCGAGTACGAGCAGGCCGGCCGCGTGCGGCAGCCGCTGCGCGATGTCGTACACGCTCGCCTGCTTGCGGTGGATGACGCCAAACCCGTCGGAGACGAACACATCGGCAAGCGCCGCCAGTTCGTCGGCAAACGCGCCGCGCTCCGCGTCGTCCTTCGAGGCCTCGCGGGGATCGAAGCGCAAGTTTTCCAGCACTGCGACGCCGCCTTCGGGCAGCGCCTCGACAGTGGCCTTGGCCACGGGTCCGACGGTGTCCGTGGCGAATCGGACGTCGTGGTTCGACAGCAACTCGGCTAGTCGCTGGTAGACGGGACGCAGCGAGTACCGAGGGTCGGGTTTGCCATCGGGCCGGCCGAGATGGGCCGTCACGAGCACCTTGGCTCCGGTGCTGGCCAGCCGTTCGATCGTGGGAACACTGGCGCGGATCCGGCCGTCGTCGGTGACTGTGCCGTCCGCTAGCGGGACGTTGAGATCCGACCTCAGCAACACCCGCTTGCCGCGCAGGTCACCGAGGTCGTCGATGGTGCGCACGCGGCGTCAGATGCCGGGGCCGACGAGCCGGATCAGGTCGATCAGCCGGTTGGAGAATCCCCACTCGTTGTCGTACCAGCCGACCACCTTGACCTGGTTGCCGATCGTGCGGGTCAGGCCGGAGTCGAAGATGCACGACGACGGGTCGGTGACGATGTCGGTCGAGACGATCGGGTCCTCGGTGTAGGACAGGTAGCCCTTGAGTTCGCCGTCGGCTGCCGCTTTCACGGCCGCGTTGACCTCCTCGACCGTGACCTCGCGGCTGACCGTCGCCGTCAGGTCGGTGACCGAGCCGGTCGGCGTCGGGACCCGCAGGGCGAAGCCGTCGAGCTTGCCCTTGAGCTCCGGCAGCACCAGACCGATGGCCTTCGCCGCACCAGTGCTCGTGGGAACGATGTTCAGCGCAGCGGCGCGGGCCCGGCGCAGGTCCTTGTGCGGGCCGTCCTGCAGGTTCTGGTCCTGGGTGTAGGCGTGAATCGTCGTCATCAGGCCGCGCTCGATGCCGAACGCGTCGTTGACGACCTTCGCCATCGGCGCCAGGCAGTTGGTTGTGCAGGACGCCATGGAGATGATCGAGTGCGCGTCCGGATCGTAAAGATCGTGGTTGACCCCCATGACGATCGTGACGTCCTCGTTCTTGGCCGGCGCCGAGATGATGACCTTCTTGGCTCCGGCGTCGATGTGCGCCCTCGCCTTGGTGGCGTCGGTGAACAGACCCGTCGACTCGATGACGACGTCGGCGCCGAGGTCCTTCCACGGCAGGTTGGCGGGATCTCGCTCCTCGAGTGACTTGAACGAGTGGCCCGCGACGGTGATCTCGTCGCCCCCGTAGCTGACGTCGGCAGCAAGCTTGCCCAGGATGGAGTCGTACTTCAGCAGATGGGCGAGGCTTTTGTTGTCGGTGATGTCGTTGACGCCGACCAGCTCGATGTCGTCGGCGCCCTGGGCCAGGACGGCCCGATAGAAGTTGCGGCCGATACGGCCGAAGCCGTTGATGCCAACACGAATGGTCATGAGATTCGAGACTCCTTCAAACCGGCGTCTCGCGCCGGGAGTCGATGGGGGCAGGCGCGGTCGCCCACGTCGTCGTGGAGACCCGACATCTGACCCTATGGCATCGCTGACGGCGCCGCGACGCCGAGCCGGCGCCGCCGGGCCGACTGCCGAGATGCGAGGTCTGCAGTTACGCCTCGAGCATCTCCGGGGTCAGGTTGGCGTCGGTTCCGGGAATACCGAGCTCGGCCGCACGCCGGTCGGCCATCGCCAGCAACCGGCGGATCCGGCCGGCCACGGCGTCCTTCGTCATCGGGGGCGAGGAGAGCTGGCCCAGCTCTTCCAGACTCGCCTGCTTGTGTTCGAGGCGCAGCTCACCGGCGACCCGCAGGTGGTCGGGCACCTCGGGGCCGAGAATCTCCAACGCCCGCTCCACCCGTGCGCCGGCCGCAACTGCGGCGCGCGCCGACCGCCGCAGGTTGGCGTCGTCGAAGTTCGCCAGTCGATTGGCCGTGGCGCGCACCTCGCGGCGCATCCGTCGCTCTTCCCAGGCGAGCACGCTGTCGTGGGCGCCTAGCCGGGTCAGCAAGGCCCCGATGGCGTCACCGTCGCGAACGACGACCCGGTCGACTCCCCGGACGTCGCGCGCCTTTGCCTGGATGCCCACGCGTCGAGCTGCGCCCACAAGCGCGAGGGCCGCCTCCGGACCGGGACACGTGACCTCGATCGCCGACGACCGGCCCGGCTCGGTCAGAGAGCCATGCGCGAGAAAGGCACCTCGCCACGCTGCTTCGGCGTCACACATGGAACCCGAGACCACCTGAGGCGGCAACCCGCGAACTGGGCGGCCGCTGGCGTCGATCAGCCCGGTTTGACGGGCCAGTGCCTCACCTGCGGCCACGACGCGGACCACGTAACGGCTGCCCTTGCGCAGACCGCTAGGTGACACCACGGCGATGTCGCTCTCGTGCCCGAAGACCTCGGCGATGTTCCGACGGAGGCGGCGTGCCGCAACTCCGGTATCCAGCTCGGCCTCGACGACGATGCGCCCGTTCACGATGTGCAGGCCACCACCGAAGCGCAGTAGAGCAGACACTTCAGCTTTTCGGCAGCACGACCTGGTGACATCCAGGCGGGCCAGCTCGTCCTTCACCGAAGCCGTCATCGCCATGGGCCGATCCTGCCACGAGCAAAGGTGTCGGCGTAGGCATCTGCGAGCCGCTCCGGGTCGTGCCGGGGGGTTCCGTCGGCTCTCGCGATTTCGGCCACCGTGAGCTCCGCTCCGAACTCCGCGGCCACGCGGCGCAGCATCGCCTCGTCCGGAATCGAGCTGGGGTCGGCCACGACGGCATCCAGGTGCAGGTCAGGGGCATAGGCGCCGAGCACCTCGAGATGCATCTCCGGGGTGAAGCCTTCGGTCTCACCACCTTCGGCGGAAAGGTTCAGCGTCACCAGCCTGCGGGCCGGGGTCTCCAGCAGGGCTTGACGCAGTTCGGGAACGAGCAGATGCGGAATCACACTGCTGAACCACGAGCCGGGACCGAAAACCACCCAGTCGGCCTCGGCGATTGCCGCGAGCGCTTCCGGACAAGCCGGCGGGTCGGCCGGAACGAGCTCGACCGCCACAACCGGACCGGGCGCGGTCGCCACGGCATGCTGGCCGATGACCGTGTCGATTTCGCGCGTCACCCGGCCGTCGCCATCGATCCGACCGACCAGGGCATGGATGTTCAGCGCCGTCGACGACATCGGCAGCACGCGGCCCTGCGCACCCAGCAAGCGCGCCACCCAGTCAAGGCCCTCGACGTGGCCGCCCAGCAGCTCCCACAACGCCACGATGAGCAGGTTGCCAGCAGCGTGGTTGTGCAGCTCACCCTGGCTGGCGAAACGATGCTGCAGGACTCGGGCCCAGGTCCTCCCCCACTCGTCGTCACCACAGAGCGCGGCCAATGCCATCCGCAGGTCGCCTGGTGGCAGCACACCAAGCTCTCTGCGCAGCCGACCGCTCGACCCGCCGTCGTCGGCGACGGTGACGACGGCTGTGAGCCGCCCGCTGACTCGGCGCAATGCGGACAGCGACGCTGCCAGCCCGTGTCCCCCGCCGAGGGCCACGACTTTGGGACCCGCCAACCGACGGGCCTCGTCAGGGCCGGTCATTCTCGGCCGAGGTCGCGGTGGACCACGATGGTGTCGACGCCCTGCTTGCGCAGCCGAGCCGCGAGAGCCTCACTCATCGCCACGCTGCGGTGCTTTCCGCCCGTGCAACCCACGCCGACGGTGACGAACCGTTTGCCCTCCCGCAGGTAGCCGTCGGCCATCGAACCCAGCAATTCGGCATAGCGGTCCAGAAACTCCACAGCGCCTGCCTGGCCGAGGACGTAGTCGCTCACCTCGACATCGCGCCCGGTTTGCGGCCGCAGATGCGCGACCCAGTGCGGATTGGGTAGGAACCGCATGTCCGCAACGACGTCAGCGTCGACCGGTATCCCGTACTTGTAGCCGAAGGACACCACGATGACCTGCAGTCCGACGTCAGGGCCGGCGAAGGCCGTTCGGATTCGGCCGGCGAGCTCGTGCACGTTGAGGACCGACGTGTCTACCACGAGGTCGGCGGTCGTGCGCAGCTCCGCCAGCAGTTCGCGCTCCCGGCTGATGGCCTCGAGCACGCGCCCCTCGCCCTGCAACGGATGCGGTCGCCGGGCCGACTCGAACCGCCGCACCAGCGCCTCGTCGCCAGCCTCGAGGAAGAGCACGTGTGGACGGACACCTCGGGCCGCGAGCTCGTCGAGAGCGCCGCGAAGTTCCCCGAAGAACACGCCGCCACGAACGTCGGCGACCACCGCGATCCGCCGGTGATCGGTGCGCTCGGTCACGGTGTCGACCAACTCCATCAGAAGCGACGGCGGCAGGTTGTCGACGACGAACCACCCCAGGTCGTCCAGCGATGCGGTGACCGCGGTCTTGCCGGCGCCGGACATGCCGGTGACCACCAGCAGTTCGGGAGCGTCCGGGCTCACCGCCGCCCTCCCGTCATGTCGACGCCGCGTGGTCCGGCTCGAGGATCTCACCGGTCGTCATGTTCACCGCGGCGGCAGGCCGACGCGCGGCGACGGCCTCGACGACGGCTTCGGCGGTTCTGCGCCCGATCCCCGGCACCTGCGTGATCTCCTCGGCGGTGGCGGTCCGCAGCTGCTTGAGCGATCCGAACCGGGCCAGCAGCGCCTTCCGGCGCGACGGCCCCAAGCCAGCTACACCGTCCAGCAGGCTGTCGACCATCGACCGCGAGCGGCGCTGCCGGTGGTAGGCGATGGCGAACCTGTGCGCCTCGTCGCGGATGCGCTGCAGGAGGTAGAGGCCTTCGCTGGCGCGCGGCAAGATCACCGGGTCGTCAGAGCTGTCGACGACGACCTCTTCGAGCCGCTTCGCCAAGCCGATGACCGGGATGTCCGCGACGCCCGCCTCGTCCATCGCCAGCCGGGCGGCGTTGACCTGTGGCAGCCCGCCGTCGACGACCACCAGGCCCGGCGCGTAGGCGAATTTCCGCGGCCGGCCGGTATCCGGGTCAAGGGGTTGGGTGACCACATCGCCACGATGGTCATCACGCAGCCGCCGGAACCGTCGGCCGAGCACCTCCTTGATCGCCGCGACGTCGTCGAAGCCGTCGTGCCCCCGGACCGAGAACCGGCGGTATTCGGATTTGCGCGGCAGCCCGTCCTCGAAGACGACCAGCGATGCGACGACGTCGGTGCCTTGCAGATTGGACACGTCGTAGGCCTCGATGCGCAGCGGTGCCTCGGCCAGCCCGAGCGCATGCTGGATCTCCTCGATCGCCCGGCTCCGCGTCGTCAGGTCGCTCGCCCGTTTCGTCTTGTGCAGGGCCAGCGCCTGTGCAGCGTTGCGGGCGACAGTCTCCAGCAGCGCCCGCTTGTCGCCACGGCGGGGAATCCGGATGTCGACCCGACGGCCACGCAGGTCCGCGAGAAGCTCGCCGAGGGCACCAGCCTCATCCGGGTCGTCGGGCAGCACCGGGACGAGGATCTCGCGCGGTATCGTCTGCTCCCCGTTCTCTCCATAGAGCTGAAGCAAGAATCGTTCGACCAGCTGGCCGGTCGGAGCGTCGTCGGCCTTGTCGGCGACCCAGCCGCGCTGCCCGCGGACCCGCCCGCCGCGTACATAGAAGATCTGTACTGCGACCTCGAGTGGATCTTCGGCAAGCGCCACGACATCCGCGTCAGTCGCGTCGCCCAAGACGACCGCGTTCTGCTCCATCGCCCGCTGCAGTGCCGCAATGTCGTCACGCAACCGGGCAGCACGCTCGTAGTCGGTGGCGCCCGCCGCGGCCCGCATCTCTCGTTCCAGACGGCGGATGTACTTCGCCGTCTGGCCCTCCAGAAACGCCACCAGGTCGTCGACGATCTCCCGGTGCTCCTCGGCGCTCACCCGGCCGACGCACGGCGCGGAGCATTTACCGATGTAGCCGAGCAGACATGGCCGCCCGACCTGTGCCGCGCGCCGAAAGACTCCGGCGGAACAGCTCCGCACCGGAAAGACCCGCAGCAGCTGGTCGAGGGTCTCGCGGATCGCCCAGGCATGCGCGTACGGGCCGAAGTATCGAACGCCTCGCTTCTTGGCGCCACGCATGACCATGGCCCGAGGAAACTCCTCGTCGAGCGTCACGGCCAGATACGGGTAGCTCTTGTCGTCGCGGTAGCGAACGTTGAAACGGGGGTCGAACTCCTTGATCCAGGAGTACTCGAGCTGGAGTGCCTCGACCTCGTTGCGCACCACGGTCCACTCGAGTTTGCCGGCGCTTGTGACCATCGCCAGGGTGCGCGGATGGAGCGCATAGAGATCCTGGAAGTAGGAGTTCAGCCGAGATCGCAGGCTCTTTGCCTTGCCGACATACAGGACCCGTCCGGTCGGGTCGCTGAACCGGTACACGCCCGGCTCGTCGGGAACGGAGCCGGGCGCCGGTCGGTATGTGGAAGGGTCCGGCACAACCCCCAACCCTATGCCGGACCCTTCCAGCTCCTGAGTTCGTGCGACGGGCCTCGAGTCAGGTCAGTACGACCTGGTCGCCCTCGACGGCTACGCCCACCGCCGGCAGCGGCTCCGGCGCCGGGCCACCGACGACCGAACCATCCTCGATGGAATACCGGCTGCCGTGACACGGGCATTTGATCTCTCCGTCGGCGACCTCGGCCACCTGGCAGCCCTGGTGGGTACAGGTGCTGGCGAACGCCTTGACATCGCCTGCAGCTGGCTGCGTGACGACGATCTTCTCCGCCGCGATCACGACGCCACCGCCGACCGGCACGTCGGCAACGGCGATCACACCCGTGGCACCGCCCTCGGCCGGCGCCTCAGCGGTCTCTGCCGGGGTCTGTGCCGGGGACTCGGCGGGAGTCTCCGCAGCGCCGCCCGTCGCAGGCTCGTCGCCGCTGCCGGAGGTCGTGTCGTCACCTCCGCCGCAGGCAGCCAGCACGCCGGCCACACCCACTGCCCCCGCTGCGAGGAGCACGACCCGGCGGCCCATTTCTGCCGGCGCGGGGTCGGTCATGGTCGGGTCGGTCATTGCAGCTCCCCGTTTCGGGTCGACGTCGTCACCCTAGTGGCAACGAAACGGCAGGCCGATCGGTTCAACGTCTGTTCACACCGGTGCTGGCTCACGCTCGGCTGCCGAGATTCCCAACGTGCGTTGCAAGAAGGCTCCGGTGTGGCTGTCCGGATCGAGGGCGACCTGCTCCGGCGTCCCGGTGGCCACCACGCGGCCACCCTCGCTGCCCCCCTCGGGACCCATGTCGACGATCCAATCGGCGGTCTTGATCACGTCGAGGTTGTGCTCGATGACGATCACTGTGTTGCCCTTGTCGACCAGGTCCTGCAGCACTCCGATCAGCTTGCGGATGTCCTCGAAGTGCAGGCCGGTCGTGGGTTCGTCGAGAACGTACACCGTGCGTCCGGTCGAGCGGCGCTGCAGCTCCGAGGCGAGCTTGACCCGCTGCGCCTCCCCACCGGACAAGGTCGGCGCCGGCTGGCCGAGCCGGACGTAACCCAGCCCGACGTCCACCAGGGTCCGTAGATGGCGCGCGATGCGCTCGACCGGGGCGAAGAAATCCAACGCCTCCTCGATCGGCATCTCCAGTACCTCGGAGATCGTCCGGCCCTTGTAATGAACCTCCAGCGTCTCCCGGTTGTAGCGCGCGCCGTGGCAGACCTCGCAGGGAACGTAGACGTCAGGGAGGAAGTTCATCTCGATCTTGATCGTGCCGTCGCCGGTGCAGTTCTCGCAGCGCCCGCCCTTGACGTTGAACGAGAACCTTCCCGGCTGGTAGCCGCGGATCTTCGCCTCCTGGGTTTCCGCGAACAGCTTGCGGATGCTGTCGAAGACGCCGGTGTAGGTGGCCGGGTTGCTGCGCGGGGTCCGGCCGATCGGTGACTGGTCGACATGGACGACCTTGTCGACCCGGTCGACACCTTCGACCCGCCGGTGCCGGCCCGGCACCGTCCGGGCGGAGTACAGGTGCCTGGCCAGCGCGTTGTACAAGATGTCGTTGACCAGCGTGGACTTGCCCGAACCGCTGACCCCGGTGACCCCGACGAAGCAACCGAGCGGGAAGCTGACGGTGACGTCTTGCAGGTTGTGCTCGCGAGCACCGACGATGGTCAGCCGCCGCGCTCGGGCCGTCGGTCTGCGGATGGCGGGCACCGGGATGCTCCGGCGACCGGCCAGATAGGCACCGGTGATCGAGCTCTCGTGGTGCAACAGGTCGCCCACGCTGCCGGAGACCACGATCTGCCCGCCGTGCTCACCGGCACCCGGGCCGATGTCGACGACCCAGTCGGCGACCCGGATCGTCTCCTCGTCGTGCTCGACGACGATCAGCGTGTTGCCGAGGTCGCGCAGCCGGATCAAGGTCTCGATCAGCCGCCGGTTGTCGCGCTGGTGCAGCCCGATCGAGGGCTCGTCGAGGACGTAGAGGACGCCGACCAGCCCCGAGCCGATCTGGGTAGCGAGCCGGATGCGCTGCGCCTCGCCACCGGCGAGCGTCCCCGACGGGCGGTCCAACGACAGGTAATGCAGGCCAACGTCGACGAGGAACCTCAGCCGCTCGTTGATCTCCTTCAACACCCGTTCCGCGATCTGGCGCTCGCGATCGGTCAGGGACAACTCGCGCAGGAATGTCGCACACTCGCCGATCGGCAGAGCGGCGATCTCGGCGATGCTCTTACCGCCGAAGGTCACCGCCAGGCTCACCGGCTTGAGCCGCGCACCGCCGCAGGCCGCGCACGGCACCTCTCGCATGAACCCCTCGAACCGCTCTCGGCTGATGTCGGATTCGGCCTCGGCATGGCGGCGCTGCACCCACGGGATGACGCCCTCGTAGGTGGTGTAGTACGACCGGTTCCGCCCGTACCGGTTCTGATACCGGACGTGCACCTGCCCGTCGTAGCCCTGCAGCAGAGCGGTTCGCGCCTTGGCCGGCAGCCGCTCGAACGGGACGTCGGTGCCGAACCCGACCGTATCGGCGAGAGCCTGCACGATCCGCGCGAAATACTCCGAGGTCTGCCCGCCGGACCAGGGGGCGAGCGCGCCGCCGGCGAGGGTCTCGCCGGGGTCCGGGACCACCAGTTCGGGATCCACTTCCATGGTGGTCCCGATCCCGGTGCATACCGGGCATGCCCCGAACGGGGAGTTGAAGGAGAACGACCTGGGTTCGAGCTCCTCGAAGGATAAATCGTCGTCAGGGCAATACAGGTGCTCGGAGAACGCCCGCTCCCGATGCGGATCATCGTCGGAAAGATCGACGAACTCCAGCGTGACCAGGCCGCCGGACAGGCGCAGCGCGGTCTCGATGGAATCGGTCAGCCGGCGTTTGGCCGACCCCTTGACGGTGAGACGGTCGACCACCACCTCGATGGTGTGCTTCTGCTGCTTGTTCAAGGTGGGCGCTTCGGTGAGCTGGTAGACGACACCGTCGACCCGGGCCCGGGAATACCCCTGCGTCTGCAGGGTCCGGAACAGGTCGCCGTATTCTCCTTTTCGCCCCCGGACGACTGGGGCGAGTACCTGGAACCGGGAACCCTCCTCGAGTTCGAGCACCCGGTCGACGATCGACTGCGGAGTCTGCCGGCCGATCGGCCGGCCGCAGACCGGGCAATGCGGCCGGCCGGCGCGGGCATAGAGCAGGCGCAGGTAGTCGTAGACCTCGGTGATCGTGCCCACGGTGGAACGCGGGTTCCGCGAGGTCGACTTCTGGTCGATCGACACCGCCGGCGACAACCCCTCGATGAAGTCGACGTCGGGCTTGTCCATCTGGCCGAGGAACTGCCGGGCGTACGCCGATAGCGACTCGACGTAGCGGCGCTGGCCTTCGGCGAAGATCGTGTCGAAGGCCAGACTGGACTTGCCCGACCCCGACAGCCCCGTGAAGACGATCAGCGAGTCGCGGGGAAGGTCGAGCGAGACGTCCTTGAGGTTGTGCTCCCGGGCGCCGCGGATGACCAACGTGTTGGGGGTTTCGTCGACCACGACGCCCAGGCTATGTGGCCCCGGCGACAATCTCCCGCCGGAGGGTCACCCGGTCAGCTGCTGCCCCGATTGCTTGCGTGGTGCCCACTGTCGTCGCCGCCGTGATCGTCGCCGTGGTCGTCACCGCCGACGTCCTCCGTGCGCCCACCGTTACCGATCTCGAGCTTGAGCATGGCTCCCGTCACGGCATCGAGCTCGACCTCGTGGTCGCCCACGAACTCGACGTCCCAGATCATCCGCCCGTCCTCGGGCTTGAGCTGGATCTCCTCGACCACGAGGTCACCGACGGTGGCCAAGTGACTCATCGCAATCTGCGCGGCCCGCTCGGCGGAAATGCTGCCGTTTTCGGGCGTCGCATCCGGCGAGGCGGTCGCGGTGGGCAGGGCGGGCTGGGTCGCGGTAGTCGCGGTGGGAGACGCGGAAGCGGTCGGCGAGGACGCGGCGCTTGCCGTCGGATCGGTCGACGAGTCCGTCGTCGCAGCCGCGACCAGAGCGGCTCCCCCGATCACAACGGCGCCGACGACGCCTGCCGCAGTCCGCCAGGTAGATGCTGGCATTGTCTTCTCCTTCGGTCCGAATTGGCTTCGGGGGCACCCAGGTCGGGTACCACGGTTCGAAGGCTGCAGGCCGGCGCACTAGCGGCGCGCTACGGGCGCCCTAACGCTGTCCTAAGGATCGATGGACTGCCAGCGACCCAGTTCGAGGATGACTTCGGCGCCGCCGAAGGGCGAGAGACCTGTCCTCAGTTGCCCGCCCGACGACTCGGCTACTCGGCGGGCGATGTCCAGGCCAAGTCCGGTCGAAGCAGCCTGGCTGGTGCCGCGGTCGACCGGATCGGACACTGTGAAGCCGCCTCCGCCGTCCGCGACCACGAGTCGGGCGTGCTCCGAATCGTGCTCGAGCACAACGGCGAACGGCGTTCCGTCCGGTGTGTGGGCGAACACGTTGCCGAGCAAGGCGTCGACACCTGCGGCGAGATCCGGCGCGGACACCCGCACGGAAACAGGCCCGTCGGCGATGTCGGCGCTGAGCCGGCGGTCTGTGTCGTCGGCCAGCACGGACCAGAACGCAACCCGATCGGTCACAACCCGGGCAGCGTCGCAGTGAGCAGCGTGATCCGCACCCCGGCTGCGGGCATCGGCGATGACCTGCGTCACGGCACGTTCGAGAGCGTCGATCCCGTCGACGACCCGGGCCGACCGCGGGTCGTCGGGCAATGCCTCGGCGTCTAACCGCAGTGCGGTCAGCGGTGTGCGCAAGCGGTGGGACACGTCGGCCGCCGCCTCGCGCTCGTCGCTAAGCATGCCGCTGATCCGGGCAGCGAGGTGGTTCAACCCGGTGGCGACGGCCTGGATCTCAGCAGGTCCGGCAGGGTCGGCTCGGGCGTCGAGCTCGCCCCGGGCCAATCGGTGAGAGACCTCGGACGCGTCGACGACCGGGCGGACCAGGCTACGGGCCAGCCGGTCGGCGACGACCACACCAAGGGCAACCAACCCGACGCCGAGGCCGGCGAGCGCCAACCAGGTGCGGAGCACACCCTCGGTCAGCTCCTCGGCGGGGACCGAGGTGGCAACGACCCCGGTTCCGCCCTCGTCAGGCAGACCGACGGCAACGAGGACATCTCTGCCGTCGGCTGTTCGCACCGTCAGACTCTCCGCCCCGGCTGCGGCGAGTTCCACTGCGGTGGTGCGCTCTGCCGGAGTGCCCAGAACGTTCCCGTCGGGATAGAACACGGTGAACGGATTGCCGGTGCCGGCCTCGACGGTGTCGAGGGCCAGCTCGACCGCATCCCGGTCCGCTGTCGCCACCAGCAAGGCCAGCGCGCTGGCTTGGCCGCTGGCCTCGGACACCGCTTGCTCAGCCGTGGCCGAGCGGATCAGCACTGCCAGAGGGACCAGGAACGCGACCAGCACCAGCGATGTGGTCGCCGCGACGAGCAGCGCGAGCGATCGCCTCATCGCCGTGGCGGACTGAGCTTGACGCCGACTCCTCGGACGGTGTGCAGGAAACGCGGCGCCTGCGCCGTCTCGCCCAGCTTTCGCCGCAGCCAGGACAGGTGCACATCGACGGTTTTGTCGGCGCCACCGTAGGGCGCCTGCCACACCTGAGTGGACAGTTCGCGCTTGCTGACTACCTGGCCCGGGCGGGCCGCGAGGTAATACAGCAGGTCGAACTCGCGCGGGGTCAGCTCGAGCTGCGTCCCGTCGAGCACCGCTTCCCTCGACCGCGGGTCGATCCGCAAGCCACCGACGATCACCGTCTGGTCCTCGTCGTTGCCCACACCGGCTCGGCGCAGGACGGCTCCGATCCGAGCATGCAGCTGCGCGCCACTGAACGGCTTGACCAGGTAATCGTCAGCTCCGGCCTCGAGGACGGTGACGATCTCCGGATCGGCGTCGCGGGCAGTGGCCACGATGACGGGGACGTCGTCGACTGCCCGCAGCATCGCCAGCACCTCGCGGCCGTCGAGATCGGGCAGTCCCAAGTCGAGGACCACCAGGTCTGGCTGCTCGGACATGACCAACTGCAGCGCCTGCGCCCCCGTTGGCGCAGAGGACACGGCATGCCCGCGCTCGCTCAGTGCCCGGATCAAGCCGGCCCGGATGTGCGGATCGTCCTCGACCAGCAGCACGTGTGCCACGCTGGAACGCTAGCCGAGACCACCGGTCGCAACGCCCGCCACGGCCGGCCTTACGGCTGTCTTAGCCTGCCGTTATGGTCCAGTCGGTCAAACTCGGCGGGTGAGCAAGAGTCTGCCTCGCTTCCCCGGCGGTGTCGTCGCAGTCGCGGGCTGGGTTGCTGTCGCGCTGCTGGCAACGGGTGTCACGCTCGCGGCGGTGACGCTGGTCGGCTCGGGAATCTTCGGCGACTCCACTCGCGCCCGCAGCCAGGCCGAGGTAGCGCAGGCCCTTGCCTCGCTCACGACCACCACTCCCTCGGCGGCCGACGCGGCGAATTCAGCGGAAAGCTCCGCTCCGCCGACGAGTCCGCCGAGCACGACCGACCCGTCGGCTTCACCTGTGGCGCCCGAAACCTCCGTGTCGACAGCGATACCTCCGGTCCGTCGCCTGATCACGTCCGCCGGCGGAAACGTGCTGGCCCAGTGCACGGGCCGCGACGTGGTCGTCGTTTCCTGGACGCCGGCACAGGGTTATCGCGTCGACGACGTGGATCTGGAAGCACGTCGCGACGTCGAGGTTCGTTTCGAGGGCGAGGACACCGAGGTCAGGGTCAAGATCAGATGCGCGGATGGGCGCCCCGTCGCCGAGATCGAGGAGGACGGCTGATCGTCGGCCTTGACGACGGTTCTACCGTCAAGACGTGCCCGATGACCAGCCGACCCCGGCGACCGACGAACCGGCGACCGACGAACCGGCGACCGACGACAACGCCGACGCGACCGAGACGTCGAGCGCCGGACCGGTGTCGGCCGCCACTGACCGGTTGATCCGCACCGCTGACGCGTTCGACGCTGATGCGGTGCTCCTGCCAAGCCTCTGCACCGGCTGGAGCAGAGGCCATGTGCTGAGCCATGTCGCCCGGAACGCCGACGCGTTGGGGAACTTGCTCCGGTGGGCGACCACCGACGTCGAGACGCCGATGTATCCCAGTGTCGAGGCCCGCGCTGCCGATATCGACTCGGGCGCCAAACGAGGTCCGGAAGAGATCGTGGAGGACCTCCGCTCCGCCGCTGACCGGTTCTCCGCCGCAGTCACGGCGGTGCCGGACGAAGCATGGGAGCGGCGGGTCCGGATGGGCGCGGCGGCGACCGGGCGGACGATTCCAGCGCGCCGAGTGCTCTGGGAGCGGCTGAAGGAACTGGAGCTGCACCACGTCGACCTCGAAGCCGGCTACACCCCCGACGACTGGGCTGCCTGGTTCGTCAGCCGGGCGCTGGCCGAGACCCTGCGCAGGTTCGGTCGACGTGACGACGTGCCGGAGTTGACGCTGGTCGTCGACGGCGCAACCGAGCGGTTCGGTTCCGGCGGGGGGACCACCGTCGCCGGCGCGGCGACACCGATGTTGGGCTGGCTGACCGGCCGGTCCGCCGGCCAGGGTTTGCTGGTCGAGCCAGCCGGCCCGCTTCCGGCGCTGCCGCCCTGGGCATGATGAGCACCTACAGCGGCAAGGTCGTTCCTGGTGGGCCGCCCGCGGTCCGTGAGCTCACCCATCTGATCGTCACCAAGGCGTCGGTCGGGCCGATGGACAACAACGTATTCGTTCTGCGGTGTCGCACCACCGGCGAGGAGCTGGTGATCGACGCCGCTGCGGACGCCGGCCGCATTCTCGCGTTATGCGGGGAGGGGCCGCTCACCCATGTCGTGACCACTCACCGCCATCCCGATCATTGGCAGGCGCTGGCCGAGGTAGTGGCAGCAACCGGGGCTGCGACCGTTGCACACAGTGCCGATGCACCGGCGATCCCGGCGCCGACCGACGTACTCGTCGCCGATGGTGATCACCTGCAGGTGGGAAGCTGTGTGCTCGAGGTGATCCACCTGGTCGGGCACACACCGGGCAGCATCGCGCTGCTCTACGACGACCCGACCGGCTCGCCGCACTTGTGGACCGGCGACAGCCTCTTCCCCGGCGGCGTCGGGAACACCCACGGCAACCGGGCCGACTTCGAGCAGCTGTTCGCCGACGTGAACAGCAAGCTGTTCGACCGGCTACCCGACGAAACCTGGGTGTACCCGGGCCACGGCAACGACACGACCCTCGGCGCCGAACGGCCTCATCTCCAAGAGTGGCGCGCTCGGGGCTGGTAGGTGCTCGCCGAACGCAGCATCAGGTCTTGGGCTGATCCTTGCGCAGAGCGGAGTTGTCACGGCCGGTCTTCACCAAGCTGGCTATGGCGGTGATGGCAATGGTGCCGAAGATGACCGTCAGGGAAAGCCAGATGGGGATTTCAGGCGCCCACGAAACGGGCTCACCATCGTTGATGAACGGCACCTCGTTGGTATGCAGCGCCTCCAGGATCAGCTTTACTCCGATGAACCCGAGGACGATGGCCAAGCCGTAGGACAAGTAGACCAGCCGCTTCAACAGCCCGCCGATCAGGAAGTAGAGCTGCCGCAGTCCCATCAGGGCGAACGCGTTCGCGGTGAAGACCAGGTACGGCTCCTCGGTGAGGCCGTAGATCGCGGGGATCGAGTCGAGGGCGAACAGCACGTCGGTCGTCCCGATCGCGATCATGACGATGAGCATCGGCGTGACCAGGCGCTTGCCATCGACCCGGACGACCAACTTCACGCCGTGGTATTCACGCGTCGTGGGCAGCACTCGCCGGGCGGCTCGAATGAGGAAGTTCTCCTGATAGTCACCTTCGTCGTCTTCGCCATGCCGGGCCAGCCCGATAGCGGTCCAGACCAGGAATGCGCCGAAGAGATAGAAGATCCAGCTGAACGACTGGATCGCCGCGGCACCGGCCGCGATGAACAACCCCCGGAAGATGAGGGCTAACACGATCCCGACGAGCAGGACGGTCTGCTGATACCGCCGTGGCACTGCGAACCGGCTCATGATGATCACGAAGACAAATAGGTTGTCGATCGACAGGCTGTACTCGGTCAGCCAGCCGGCGAAGAACTCGCCGGCGTATTGAGCGCCGGCGACCAGCCCGACGCCGATCCCGAACACGATCGCCAGGCTCACATAGAGCAGCACCCAGGCGGTCGCCTCACGCATCGACGGCTCGCGGGGATTCCGACCCACCACGAACAGGTCGGCGGCGATGACGGCGAGCAGCACAGCCATGGTGACGAGCCAGGTTGTTCTGCTGATGTCCACTTAGCCTCCGCGGTCAGGACAAGCCGGTGACCCGGAGGTCTCTCCCGCCCCGTCACCAGGACCGGCGGCACCGGGCAGTGCTCGCGATCAAGCCGCAGGCAGATTGCCGTGGTGACGATGCCGCCGCGAAGGAATACTCCCCTCCACGCTCCCGCCGATCCTCTCACGATCCCGTGATACAGCGACGTGTCAGGGCCATCACCGTGGGTCGGGCCGTAGGCGCTTCGGCAGCTTCGAGACCACCAGGTCGTAGGAGTCGTCGACCGCCTGGTAGATCTCGTCGTCGGGAATGGCGCCGCCCATGTGCAGCGTGTTCCACCCGGACCGGCCGATGTAGGCCATGACGGACGCGTCGTCGGGAAAGCGCGCCAGCCATTCGTTCGCCTCGTCGCGGTTGCGGCCGCACTTGACGCCGACGCCGGCGGCGCCGTCGGCACCGAGGAACGCGAAGATCTTGTCGCCCACCTTGGCGACGACGTCGCCCTCCCATGGCTCGTCTTGCCACGCGCCCGGCTTGGCCAAGCAGTAAGCGAGCACGTCCTCGCCGGTCACCGGGCGACTCCTGCTTCATGCATGCCGCGCAGTTCCTTTTTCAGCTCCGCGACCTCATCCCGAAGCCGGGCCGCCAGCTCGAACTGCAACTCACCGGCGGCGCTGTGCATCTGGTCGGTGAGCTGCTGGATCAGATCGGCGAGATCTGCCGCCGGCATCCCGGCCAGCTCGGCGGCGTGTTTGCCGACCTCAGACGTGCTGCGCATGCCGGGCACCGGCGCCTTGCCCCGGCTCTGCGCCCGGCCGGAACCGCCGATGAGTGCATCGGTGTCCGCATCCTCCCGGGCCAACAGCTCGGTGATGTCGCTGATCCGTTTGCGCAGCGGAGTCGGGTCGATGCCGTGGTCGGTGTTGTAGGCGACCTGCTTCTGCCGGCGTCGGTTGGTCTCGTCGATCGCGTTGCGCATCGACGCAGTGACGACGTCGGCATACATGTGCACCTGACCGGAGACGTTGCGGGCCGCCCGGCCAATGGTCTGGATGAGCGAGGTGCCAGAGCGGAGGAACCCTTCCTTGTCCGCGTCGAGAATGCTGACCAGGGACACCTCGGGCAGGTCCAAACCCTCGCGCAGCAGGTTGATGCCGACCAGGACGTCGAACTCGCCAGTTCGTAGCTCGCGCAACAGCTCGACCCGGCGCAGGGTGTCGACCTCGCTGTGCAGATAGCGCACCCGGATCCCGTGTTCGAGCAGGTAGTCGGTGAGGTCCTCGGCCATCTTCTTGGTCAGGGTCGTCACCAGGATGCGTTCGTTCCGGTTGGTGCGGAACTTGATCTCGTCCATCAGGTCGTCGATCTGGCCGCGAGTGGGCTTGACGACGACCTCGGGATCGACCAGGCCGGTCGGCCGGATGATCTGCTCGACGACGCCCTTTGCCTTGCCGAGTTCGTAAGGCCCCGGTGTCGCGGACAGGTAGACGGTCTGGTTGATCCGCTGCAGGAACTCTTCCCAGCGCAGCGGGCGGTTGTCGATCGCGCTGGGCAGCCGGAAACCGTGCTCGACCAGCGTGCGCTTGCGGCTCATGTCGCCTTCGTACATCCCGCCGATCTGCGGGACGGTGACGTGCGACTCGTCGATGACGAGCAGGAAGTCCTCGGGGAAGTAGTCGAGCAGGCAGTTGGGTGCGCTGCCGGCCGGCCGGCCGTCGATGTGCCGGGAGTAGTTCTCGATACCCGAGCAGAAGCCGACCTGCCGCATCATCTCCACGTCGTACGTCGTGCGCATGCGCAACCGCTGAGCCTCGAGCAACTTGTTCTGGCGTTCCAGGGTCTGCAGACGCTCGACCAGTTCCTCCTCGATGCCCTGGATCGCCCGCTCCATCCGCTGCGGGCCGGCGACGTAGTGCGAGGCCGGGAAGACGTGCACGACGTTCTCCTCGCGGATCACCTCGCCGGTCAACGGGTGCAGGGTGGTGATCCGCTCGATCTCGTCACCGAAGAACTCCACCCGAAGGGCCAGCTCCTCGTACATCGGGATGATCTCCAGCGTGTCACCGCGGACCCGGAACGTGCCGCGGGTGAAGTTCTGATCGTTGCGCGCGTACTGCATGCCGACCAACCGGCGCAGCAGGCCCTCCCGGTCGCGCTCCTCTCCCACCCGCAACCAGACCATCCGGTCGAGATACTCCTGCGCCGAGCCCAGGCCGTAGATGCAGGACACGGTCGCGACCACCACCACGTCACGCCTGGTCAGCAGGCTGGCCGTGGCCGCGTGCCGAAGCCGCTCGACCTCCTCGTTGATCGAGGAGTCCTTCTCGATGTAGGTGTCGGTCTGCGGGATGTACGCCTCGGGCTGGTAGTAGTCGTAGTAGGAGACGAAGTACTCCACCGCGTTGTTCGGCAGCAGCTCACGGAACTCGGTGGCGAGCTGCGCAGCGAGGGTCTTGTTCGGAGCCATCACCAGAGTCGGCCGCTGGACTCGCTCGACCAGCCATGCCGTCGTCGCGCTCTTGCCGGTGCCGGTCGCACCCAACAGGACGATGTCCGGCTCTCCGCCCGTGACCCGACGCTCGAGCTCGTCGATCGCTTGTGGCTGGTCGCCCGAGGGTTGCCACTCGCTGACCACGCGGAATGGCGTCATGCTGCGCCGGATCTCGGCCAGAGGTCGCACGGGTCAACCGTACGTCGGCCTGCCGACAGCCTCGCGGGACGACGCCACGTCAGGTTCCGGAGTCCGGCTGCCAGCCCACGCGCGCCGCCCAGCCTTCCGCGCGGTCGAACGCAGTGTCGAACCAGGGCTCTTTGGCCCAGGCGTAGTCGTCCACTGTGGCATGGCGGGCGGCGAGCCGCAGCTTCTCCGCTTCGTAAGCAGCAGCTTCGTCGGGGTTCGCGCGCAGCCAGTCGCGGAACAGCAGCGCGTATCGCCAGCCAGGCGACCCCTTCTCACGAATGTGCAGGTGGACTACGCGGCCGGGGTCGGCGGAACCGTGGAACCGCTTCTGCCAGTGAGCGGGATCGGGGTCGGTCGCCTTGGGGCGGTCGCTCCAATCGCCGGAAGCACGCGGGAAGCCAGCGTCCTCCAGGGCAGGCTGGATCGCGTCGCCGTCGCGCAATGAGCGAACGGCGAGTTGCAGGTCGATGACGTCTTTCGCTCGCATGCCGGGGACGGCGGTTGAACCGATGTGTTCGACTGCCAGCCCACGCGGTCCTGCGGCGAGCGCGGCGCGGGCACCCAATCGCCGACCCTGCGCCGGCCACATTTCGTCATACGGCACGATGGCCGGTGTGCCCGAATGCCAGACGATGGTTCGGTTTCGAACATTGCGCTCGTAGGGCACCAGGCGGTCATGCCAGAGCGCGTCGACCGCGGTGAGCAGCTCCCTCGTGGAGCGGGAGTTGTCCAGCCATACGTCCGCCGCCGCGCGGCGGGCGGCGTCGCCCGCCTGCGAACGGGCTCGGGCCCACGCGTCCTGGTCGGTCATGCCACGCTCGGCGACGAGGCGACGCACGCGCTCCTCGGCCGTCGCGTGCACGACGACAACCAGGTGAAACCCCGCTCCGAGATCGTTCTCGACGAGCAACGGGATGTCCTCGACGACGACCGCGTCGGACGGCACCGCCTTGACCAATTCATCCCGGCGGGCAGCTACGAGGGGGTGCACTATCGCGTTCAGCGTCTGCCGGCGCAGGTCGTCAGCGAAGACGACTTGCGCCAGCGCTGCGCGGTCGAGGGAGCCGTCGGACGCCTGCAAGTGCGCGCCGAACTCGGTCAGCACCGCCTGCAAGCCCGTCGTACCCGGCCCGACCACCTCGCGGGCGATCACATCGGCATCGATCAGCACCGCACCGTTCTCGACCAGCCGGCGGGCAATCGTCGACTTGCCCGATCCGATGCCTCCGGTCAGGCCGACACGCAGCACGGCCGCAGCCTAAGACGCTGCTGCCTCAGCCACGGTGTCGGCCTCGCGGGCTGCGACACGCGATTGGCACGCTGCGCGGCTCCACAAACCGGGCAAATGCCCGCTTGCAGCAACAGCCCAACGTGCCAACCGCGACAACTGATCGTGCCAATGGCCGCAGGGACGTGACGACGTGCCGGTTGGCCAGCAGCAATAGTCGAGCGGTCAGGCAGCCTGATCGTCCTCGACCGGTGCGGCGCCCTGCGCCTCGGTGCCGTCGGCTGTTTCGGTGCGGCCGGTCTCGGCGGCACCCGCTCCGGTAACGGCAATCCGTCGAGGCGTTGACCCCGCATAGGCACCGGCAACCCGAACGGACAGCACGCCCGCGTCGTAGCTGGCGGTCACGTCGTCGTCCGTCACGTGTGCGGGCAGCGAGAAGGACCGGTGGAAGCTGCCGTAGCGCACTTCGCGAAGCAACCGGCCATCGCTGTCCTCGGACCGCTCGTCGCGACGCTCACCACTGACAACCAGGCGATTCCGGTCGACTTCTACGGTGATGTCCCGTTCGGCGTCCAGCCCGGGGAGCTCGACGCGGACGACGGCGTCCTCGCCGTCGCGGCCCACCTCGGCCGCCGGGCTGAAGCCCATGGACCGAGTGACAGGCGCGAATGCGGTTCGGAACAGCGCGTCGAAGTCGGCGAAGGGGTCCCGCCGCCTGCGCAACACCAGTGTGTTCATGGAAGAAACCTCCGTTGGTCGGTGCAGCCATCAGCCGGCTGCTACCCGATTCAACTTGAGTCGACCCGACTCAATTCCGATTTCCCGTTCGTCCTCGGCGAACGAACACACGATCGAGCCGACCCGTCAAGTCGCCGTCGGCGATGCAGCCGGCGACGCAGTCGCGACCGGGACACCCAAGACTGCCTCGGCCAATCCCAGCAGGACGACTCGTTCGGCCGGCGCGGGAACCACCCCACGAGCGAGTGTGACGACCAATGTCCGGTCGCCCGTGGCGGCGACGTAGGTAACGGCCGCCGAGTCGGAGAGGAGGAATGCCTGGTGGTTCGTCGCGGCCTGGGCTTCGACCTGCTGACCAGAAGACCGAGCAGACCCGACCGTGTCCTCCAGCCGAGCATTCGCAGCGTCCGAGTCGGCGTAACTGCTCAGGCTGATCTCCAGCTGAGGTGGCGGGGCCTGCCCGCCGGCAGGCGCCGGCTGGACGCCGTACAGGCAGGTCAGCCGCGCAGTGCGGCCAGACTCCGCCGAGAAGTCGGTCGCATATGTGCGGCTGGTTCCGCCCGCGATCGGCACGGCCATGATCCGCACGACCTCGGTAAAGGGAACGACCTCGTCGCAGAACTCGGGAATCGGTCCGCTCGCGGGCGTAGCAGTGGGGCCGGTCGTGGGCCCGGTCGATCCAGCCGTTGGGTTGGTAGAAAGTACCGGCAGTTCCGGTTCGTCCGCCTCCGGGGAACACCCTGACGCCATCAGCACCACCACGACGGCGGCAATCAGCGCACGACGAGACACTGCCCTACCGTACGGCGGGTCAGTTGCCGGTGAGCTTCTCGCGCAGCGCCTGTAGGGCCTCGTCCGAAGCCAGCGTGCCGCTGTCGTCCTCGGCTCGCTCAGTCGAGGCATAGGACGTCGGCGTGTCGGCGCTCGCCTGAGCCTCCTCGACCTGAGCGGTCTCGATCTGACTCTTGTGCGCCTCCCAGCGTGCATGGGCCTCGGCGTACTGCTGCTCCCATTCCTCGCGCTGGGACTCGTAACCCGGCAGCCACTCCTGGGTGTCGGGGTCGAAGCCGTCCGGGTACTTGTAGTTGCCGGCGTCGTCGTAGTCTGCCGCCATGCCGTAGAGGGTCGGGTCGAAGTGCTCGGACACCGTGGCCGCAACGTCTCCCTCGTTGGCCTGCTTGAGCGACAGCGAGATGCGCCGCCGGTCGAGGTCGATGTCGATGACCTTGACCATGACGTCCTTGCCGACCTGTACGACCTGCTCGGGGATCTCGACGTGCCGCTCGGCGAGCTCGGAGATGTGCACGAGCCCCTCGATGCCGTCATCGACCCGCACGAACGCGCCGAAGGGCACCAGCTTGGTGACCTTACCGGGCACGATCTGGCCGATCTGATGTGTCCGCGCGAACTGCTGCCAGGGGTCTTCCTGGGTCGCCTTGAGCGAGAGCGAGACCCGCTCCCGGTCCATGTCGACGTCGAGCACCTCGACGGTGACCTCTTGACCGACCTCGACTACCTCCGAGGGGTGGTCGATGTGCTTCCACGACAGCTCGGAGACGTGGACGAGCCCGTCGACGCCGCCGAGGTCGACGAACGCGCCGAAGTTGACGATCGATGAGACGACTCCGCCTCGGATCTGGCCCTTCTGCAGCGTCTGCAGGAAGGTGGAACGGACCTCGGACTGGGTCTGCTCGAGCCAGGCCCGGCGGGACAGCACCACGTTGTTACGGTTCTTGTCCAACTCGATGATCTTGGCTTCGATCTCCTTGCCCACGTAGGGCTGCAGGTCGCGGACCCGGCGCATCTCGACCAGCGACGCCGGCAGGAACCCGCGCAGCCCGATGTCGAGGATCAGCCCGCCCTTGACCACCTCGATCACGGTGCCGCTGACGACGCCGTCGGCCTCTTTGATCTCCTCGATCTTGCCCCACGCGCGCTCGTACTGAGCGCGCTTCTTGGACAGGATGAGCCGGCCCTCCTTGTCCTCCTTCTGGAGAACCAGGGCTTCGACCTGATCGCCGACCGACACGACCTCGGCCGGGTCGACGTCGTGCTTGATGGACAACTCACGCGAGGGAATGACGCCTTCGGTCTTGTAACCGATGTCGAGCAGGACCTCGTCCCGGTCGACCTTGACGATGACACCGGAGACGATGTCACCGTCGTTGAAGTACTTGATCGTTTCGTCGATCGCCGCGAGGAATGCCTCTTCGGACCCGATGTCGTTGACGGCGACCTGGGGGGGCTCGGGAGTCGTAGGCGCCTCGATGCTGCTCGTCATGTGGTAGGGGGCTCCGGTCGGACAGATGCGATTCAGGCGGTGCGCGGAGGGCCCTGTGATCGCCGTGCCGTGGGACCCGGACACCGTGGGGGCATCTAGAACCAGTGAACCGACATGAACGAGCGCGAGCCTGCTCGGTCCGAGGTCGCGCAAGCCCACAGCGCACCGCAGAGGCTACCCGTCGCAGGCGATCACGGTCAATCGGCGTGCTGACTACCGGTGTCACGACATGGTCACCGGTGCCGGCACGGTAGCAGCCCCGCCCCGTATCGTCCGGCGCGGGCGTCTACCGTCGTCGCATGTCTCGGGTCGGCACGGCCATTCGCGAGACAGGCGCCGTCGCCGTCGGGACGAGCGTGGCCAATGCGCTCGGGTACGTGCTGACGGTCGTCGGTGCGCGGGTGCTGGGGCCGGCTGAGTTCGGCGCATTCGGTGCGCTGCTGGCGCTGGTGATCGCCGATTCCGTGGCAGCGCTGGCGGTGCAGGCCACGACGGCCCGCTCGACGGCGAAAGGGCAGGCCGTTGTCCCGGTGATTCGAGCCGGGCTCGCCATCGCGGTGGCGGTCGGAGTGGCGTTGGCGTTGCTGTCTCCGCTCCTGCGCGAGTTCCTCCAGCTCTCGTCCGTCGTTCCGGCCCTCGCAGTGGCGGTGGGGATCGCAGCGCTGACGGCCACCGCTCCGGCCCTCGGGATCGTGCAGGGCGCCGAGCGCTTTCAGGTGCTCGCGATCCTGGTCGCCGGGCAGGCGCTGCTGCGGGTTGCCGGTGGGCTGATCGGCATGGCAATCGAGCCGACGGCTGCCGGAGCGCTGGTCGGCATCGCGGCCGGTCTGGTCGTGGCGGGGGCGGGTTGCTGGCTGGTGGCACGACCACCGCTGCGACCGGCTGAGCTGCGGATGCTGGGCATGAGTATCCGCTCGACTCTCGCCTCCGGTGGGATGCTGCTCGGTTTCGTGCTGCTGACCAACGCGGATGTCTTTCTCGCCCGGCATGTGCTGCCGGCGCAGCAGAGCGGCCTGTACGCCGCCGGTGCTGTTTTCACCAAGATCGCGTTCTGGCTTCCACAGTTCGTGCCATTGGTGGCGTTTCCGGCGCTGACCGACCCACGGCGTCGGCGCGGTGCGGTCCGGCTCGGCCTGTCAGCCGTGATCGGCTGCGGTGCTGCACTCGTCGCTGGCGTCGCCTTGTTACCCGCCGTGGCCGTGCAGATCGTCGCCGGCGACCAATACGTCGCGCTGACTCCATGGGCTGCTTGGTTCACCGCGCTCGGCGCGCTGTTGGCGGTCGCCCAATTGCTGGTCTATGCACATCTGGCCAGCGGAGACCGCTTCACCACTGCCGTGATCTGGGGGATCCTCGTTGCCTATGTCGCGGTGGTCGAACTCAGCGCCGACACGCTGCCCGGTGTGCTGATTCCGACGATGTGCGCCGCCGCACTCGTCGTGCTGTGGGGTCTGCTCCGCGAACGCTCGACCCGACGCACCGGGAGCTGATCGATCAGGGAGCGGGGACGCATCCGGTGGGCGGTGGGGTGGGGGTCGGAGTCGGTGTCGGGGTGGGGGTCGGCGTCGGGGTCGGAGTCGGCGTCGGCGTCGGAGTCGGCGTCGGCGTCGGCGTCGGAGTCGGAGTCGGAGTCGGGCACGGCGATTGGGTCGGTGCGGGTGTAGTGGTCGACGTCGGGACGGGTGTGGGGGTCGGGCCGGTGGTGGTGGGCGACGGGGTCGGCGTAGCGGTACCGGCCGCCGTGGTGGTGGGCGAGCCGCTCGGTGCGCCGATCGGCGTACCCGTCACAGTCGGCGGCGGCGCCGCTGTTGTGTTGCCTCCCGGGCTGGTGCCCGGACCAGCGTCATCGGCCGGCACGGCGGCTCCGCTGTCGTAAGCCTGGATCCAGCTCATCACCGTGGCGACGTAGGCCGCGGAGTTGTTGTACCGACGAAGCGCTGTGGACAAGCCCGCGGAGGTACGCACCTCGGACAGGCCGGCGCAGAGGTAACGCCCGGCGGAGAGGGTGGCGTCGAACACGTTGTTGGGGTCGGCAATGCCGTCGCCAGAGCCGTCGACGCCGAACGCGGCCCATGTTCCCGGAATGAACTGCATGGGACCGACGGCGCGGTCCCAAACGGTGTCCAGGTCCCACCGTCCGTCGTCGTGGTCGGAGATAGCCGCAACTGACCCGACCCCGTTGAGGGCTGGGCCGAGAATCCGCGGCACCGCATCGCCCGCGGCGTTGAGGCGACCTCCTCGCGCGTGGCTGGACTCGACCTTGCCGATGCCCGCCAGCACCTGCCAGCGCAGGCCGCACGAGGGGTCGTCCACCGCGATTCGATCCGCCGCCTTGCGGTAGGCCGCAAGAACGGTCGCTGGGATGGACTGGCCGCCCAGCGGGACCCGATTCACGACCGGAAGGCTGGTTCTGTCCTCCGCTTGGCCGGGAATGGCCAGCGGCGGGCTGACCATCTGTGGCATACCCATCAACGGCTCGGCCTGCGCCCAGTCCTGGCCCGCCTCAAAGCTCTGCGCGACGGCATCCGTGGGCTCGGTGGAGACGACCCACGTGTCACTTTCGCCCCCGGTACCCGGAAGCAAGGTCGCCGAGACGAGGCTCAACAGGCCGACGCCCGCTACTGCCCCCGTCGCATAGCGCAGCCCTGCTCTCACGACCCGCCACCCTGGTGTCGTCCGGTCGTTCCCCGAATCACGACGGTGCCATGCCCGAGCCGAAAGCGCCACCCCTGTGTCAGACCGCCGAGGTTTGGCCGGTGTCCTCGATCAGTGGCCGGCCTCGTGCCAGTTTCGGCCAATGCCGACGGACACGTCCAACGGCACTCGCAGCGGATACGCAGCGCCCATCTCGTGCCGGACCAGCTTTTCGACGACGTCGCGCTCACCGGACGCGACGTCGATGACCAGCTCGTCGTGCACCTGCAACAGCATTCGGGACGCGAGCCCCTCAGCCCGTAACGCCCGGTCGACGCCGAGCATGGCGACCTTGATGATGTCGGCGGCCGAGCCCTGCATCGGCGCGTTGAGCGCCATCCGTTCGGCCATCTCCCGGCGCTGCCGGTTGTCGCTGGTGAGGTCGGGCAGATAACGGCGGCGCCCGAGGATCGTCTCGGTGTATCCCTCGTAGCGGGCCCGGTCGACCACCTCCGCGAGGTAGTCCCGGACACCACCGAAACGCTCGAAGTACTCGTTCATCAGCGTCTGGGCTTCAGAGACGTCGACCGCGAGCTGGCGGGACAGCCCGAACGCGGACAGACCGTACGCCAGGCCGTAGTTCATGGCCTTGATCTTCGCTCGCATGCCACCGGTCACCTCAGGCGCTGGTACGCCGAACACGCGCGCCGCGGTGACCGAGTGGAAGTCCATGCCCGAGGTGAATGCATCGATCAGCCCCTCGTCCTCGGAGAGGTGGGCCATGATCCGCATCTCGATCTGGCTGTAGTCGGCGGTGAGCAGACACTCGCAGCCATCGCCCACGACGAAGGCTTC
This sequence comes from uncultured Actinomycetota bacterium, assembly GCA_963819885.1. GTDB lineage: Bacteria > Actinomycetota > Actinomycetes > Jiangellales > Jiangellaceae > JACVRX01. The sequence continues at coordinate 30,942 of CAWFXV010000030.1, forward strand.
GCGGATCTGCCGGCCTTCCTCGGTGCGGATGGGGATGTTCTGCAGGTTGGGGTCGGTGGACGACAGCCTTCCGGTCGACGCAATCGTCTGGTTGAACGTCGTCCGGATGCGCCCGTCGTCGTCGACGGTCTTGAGCAGCCCCTCGACGGTGACCCGAAGCCGGGACGCGTCGCGGTGACGGAGCAGCGCCTCCAGGAACGGATGCTCGGTCTTCCCGTAGAGCTCGGCCAGCGCGTCCGCGTCGGTGGTGTAGCCGGTCTTGGTGCGCTTGGTCTTCGGCATGCCCAGGTCTTCGAACAGCACGACCTGCAGCTGCTTGGGCGAGCCGAGATTGACCTCGTGGCCGATCGCCGCATAGGCGTCGTCGGCCGCCTGTTTCACCGCGTCACCGAAGGAGGACTCCAACGCCGAGAGTCGGTCGACGTCGACGGCGATCCCGGTCCGCTCCATCGAGGCGAGCACGTCGACCAGTGGCAGCTCGACCTCGTCGAGCAGGCGCCGCCCGCCCTTGCGCTCGAGGTCGCCGTCGAGAGCTTCGGCCAGGTCGAGGACTGCTCGGGCCCGGACCGCCTCGCTCTCGCCCCGGCGCAGTTCGTCGCCGCCGTCGAGTGAGAGTTGTTCGCCGTTTTCGGCCCCCTCGGCCCGCAGCTCGCGGTTGAGGAAGCGCAGCACGAGATCGGCCAAGTCGTAGGATCGCTGCCCGGGTAGGGCGAGGAAGGCTGACAGCTCGGTGTCACTCGCCAGACCCGCCACCGGCCAGCCGCGGGCTTTGAGCGCGTGCATCGGGCCCTTGGCGTCGTGCATGACCTTTGGACGTTCGGGGTCGGCCAGCCAGCCGGCCAGCGCGGCATCGTCGGCCGGGTCCAGCGCCGCCGGGTCGAACCAGGCGCCGGCTCCGTCGGCCGCCGCCAGCGCGATCTCGGTTGCCTCGCCGGTGCCATGCGCCCAGTACCCGCGCACCGACACCCCGATCCGGCCGGCGGCGGCATGCTCGGCCAGCCACTTCGCGAGCTCGCCCGGACTCAGCTGTGCAGCATCGACCTCGAAGCCCTCGTCGGCTTCCGGGGTCGGCGCCTCGAGAGTCTGGTAGAGCCGGTCGCGGAGCACCCGGAATTGGAGGGTGTCGAAGACCTGGTGCACGCGTTCGCGGTCCCATGGCCGCAGCATCAGATCGTCGGTGCGCAGGTCGAGCGGGACGTCGCGGACGAGCTCGGTGAGCCTACGGTTGGTCATGACTTGGGCCAGCCGGGCGCGTAACAAGTCGCCCGCTTTCCCCTTGACCTCGTCGACGTGCTCGACCAGCTCGTCGAGCGAGCCGAACTCGGCAATCCACCTGGCCGCTGTCTTCTCCCCCACTCCGGGAATGTTGGGCAGGTTGTCCGACGGGTCTCCCCTGATGGCGGCGTAGTCGGGGTATTGCGCCGGTTCCAGGCCGTACTTGTCGCGCACCACCTCAGGCGTCGTCCGGACGAGATCGGATACCCCCTTGCGCGGATAGAGCACGGTGACGTGGTCGTCGATGAGCTGGTAGGCGTCGCGGTCGCCGGTGCAGATGAGCACGTCGAACCCTTCGGCTTCGGCCAGGGTCGCAAGTGTGGCGATGAGGTCGTCGGCCTCGAACCCGTCCCTCTCGACACTGACGATTCCCAGCGCCTCGAGCACCTCCTTGACCAGGCTGACCTGGCCGCTGAACTCACTGGGCGAGCTGGTCCGGTTGGCCTTGTACTCGGCGAACGCTTCGTTGCGGAACGTGTGCCGGGACACGTCGAACGCCACCGCGACGTGGGTGGGCTTCTCGTCGCGCATGACGTTGATCAGCATGGAGGTGAAGCCGTAGACGGCATTCGTCGGCTGGCCCGTGGTCGTGGAGAAGTTCTCGACGGGCAGGGCATAGAACGCCCGGTATGCCAGAGAGTGCCCGTCAAGCAGTAGCAGCCGCGAGGGCGCGTTGGTCTCCGCCACGTCCGCCACACTAGTCACCGCTGCCGACATCACCGTTGGGCGGATGCGGCCTCGCTAGGCTCCGCACAAAGCTGACGAGGAGGCCGATGTTCCGCGGGTTCGGCACGGTTCTCAACGTCGCCACGGTCGTCATCGGGTCAGGTCTGGGTCTCCTGCTCGGCCAACGTCTCCCCCAGCGGACTCGCGACGTCGTCACCGACGGTCTCGGGCTCACCACTCTGCTGATCGCCGCGGTGTCGGCCGGCGCCGTGCTCGACCCGACCTTCGCCCGCCAGGTCGGCGGGTCGAGCACGGTGCTGGTGGTTCTCGGTGCCCTGGTCCTGGGCGGAATCGCCGGGTCGTTGCTGCGGATCGAGGCGCGGCTGGAGGCACTGGGCGGTGCCCTGCAAGACAGGTTGTCGGGCAGCGACGACAGCGCCTCGCGGCGACGTTTCGTCGAGGGCTTCCTCACCGCCTCGCTGGTGTTCTGTGTTGGGCCGCTGACGATTCTGGGCTCGTTGTCCGACGGGCTCGGGCTGGGCTACCAGCAGCTCGCGCTCAAGGCCGCGCTCGACGGGATCGCCGCCATCGCGTTCGCCGCGTCATTCGGCTGGGGGGTCATGGCCAGCGCGCTCGTCGTCTTCGTGGTCCAGGGCGCGCTGACGCTGGTCGGCCTGCTCGTCGGGGACGTCCTGGGCACCGGCTATGTCGCCGCCATCACGGCAGTGGGCGGGCTGCTCCTGGTCGGTGTGGCGCTACGACTGCTCCGCATCAAGCCCCTACCGGTTGGCGATTTGTTGCCTGCGCTTGCAGTCGCACCTGCCCTGGTGGCGGTAGTGTCCTCAGTGCGCTGGTGAGGTATCGGTACGGACACGAGTTGCCGTGGCAACGGGGCGGCAGCGTGTCCGGGGGTTATGCTCCCGCACGATCGGTCGGGCACGACTCGCGTTTCACGGGTCGCGCCCCTGAGCATCACCGGAGGTGCACCGCAGGTGCGCAGGCGAATAGCGGCTGTGTGCGGGCTGGTCGCCGGGCTCGGCGTCCTCCTCGTCGGCGCAGGCACCGCATGGGGACAGCCGGCCGAAAGCGCCGAGTCGATCCGTGGATTCCTCAGAGACGAGGGGGAGCCGGTTCCCGGCGTGACCATCACCGTCAACGACGCGGACGATGCGGAGGTCGGGACGGCTGAGACCGACGCCGAGGGCGCCTGGACCATCCCGGTGCCCGGCCCGGGCGACTACGAGGTCGTCCTGGACACCGAGACACTTCCCGACGACGTACCGGGCGTGGTCGCCGACACCATCGCCACGACGGTGAACCCCCTGCAGGACAAGGCCGTGCTGTTCCGCGTCGGCGAGCCGGGTGGGGAAGGCGGCGAAGAGGGCGGCACAGCACCCGGCACACCGGCCGAAGGGGGCACTGACACCGCGCAGCCCAGCCAGATCTGGCAACTCGTCGCCAGCGGCATACGGTTCGGGCTGATCCTCGGGCTCGCAGCTCTCGGTCTCTCGCTGGTCTTCGGCACCACGGGCTTGACCAACTTCGCGCACGGCGAGCTCGTGACCTTCGGGGCGATCGTGGCCTGGTGGCTCAACAACGCAGGGCTGCCCGTCCTGGCCGCTGCAGTGCTCGCGGTCGTGCTGGGCGGCGTCTTCGGCTGGGCGCAGGACGTCGGGTTCTGGCGGCCGTTACGCAAGAGAGGCTCCGGCCTCGTCGCCCTGATGATCATCTCAATCGGCGTGAGCCTGCTCCTGCGGTATGTCTACCTGTACTTCTTCTCTGGCCAACGGCGGTCCTATGACCAATACGTGATCCAGAGCGCCATCGACTTCGGGCCGTTCGGATACGCCCCTCGCGACCTGTGGATCATGGGGATCGCGATTGTGACGCTCGCGCTTGTCGCTGTGGCCCTGGTCCGCACTCGCGTCGGTAAGGCGACCCGAGCCGTCTCCGACAATCCGGCGCTCGCGTCGGCGTCCGGCATCGACGTCGACCGGGTGGTCACGACGGTCTGGATCGTCGGCACCGCGCTCGCCGCCCTATCCGGCGTGATGTTCGGTTTGGTCCAACAGGTCGACTACTTGCTCGGCTTCCGGGTGCTGCTGCTGGTCTTCGCGGCGGTGGTCCTGGGCGGCCTCGGCACGGCCTGGGGCGCCATGGTCGGAGCGCTCATCGTGGGAGTGTTCGTCGAAGTCTCGACCCTGATCATCCCGTCGGAGCTCAAGTACGCCGGCGTGCTGGCAGTACTCATCATCATCCTGATGGTCCGGCCGCAGGGCATCCTCGGCCGTCGCGAGCGGATCGGCTGAGGGGAGGGAGCTCACATGGACTGGGGAGGGATCACCGAAAACGCTCTCCGAGCCCTGATCGGGTCCGAGGCCATCGTGTTTGCCCTGGCCGCGATCGGCCTGAACGTGCACTTCGGCTACACCGGACTGCTGAACTTCGGTCAGGCTGCGTTCCTCGCGGTCGCCGCGTATGGTCTAGCCACCACCGTGACCACGTTCGGTCTGCCGTTCTGGCTGGGGATTCTGGTCGGCTTCGCTGCCGTAGTCGTCCTCGCACTGCTGCTCGGCGTCCCGACGCTGCGATTGCGCGCCGACTACTTGGCCATCGTCACGATCGCGGCGTCGGAGATCATCCGGATAACCTTACGGTCGGTCTCGTTGCGGGACACGTTCGGCGGTTCCAGCGGCCTCAGCGGGTTCAGCACCGACTTTTTTGCCTTGAACCCCTACGACGGCGAGATCGGGTTCGGCCCGTTCGTCTTCGGCCCTCGGGATGCGTGGGTCCTCACGGTCGGCTGGATCCTGGTGATCATCGCGTGCCTGATCGTCTGGGCACTGATGCGCAGCCCGTGGGGCCGGGTGATCAAGGCTATCCGTGAGGACGAGGACGCAGTGCGCAGCCTCGGCAAGAACGTGTACTCCTACAAGATGCAGTCGCTCATCATCGGCGGCCTGCTCGGCGCCCTCGGCGGGTTCATGTTTGCGCTGGCCCAGGCTGCGGTTCAGCCAGACCTGTACTCGCCAAACCTCACGTTCTTTGCCTACACCATCCTGATCCTCGGAGGGGCGGCACGAGTGCTGGGACCGGTGGTAGGCGCCATGATCTTCTGGTGCCTGCTCCAGCTCACGGCGGGCGCTCTCGAGGGTGCCGTACGCACGGGCGTCATTCCCACCTGGCTGATGGACACCAACCAGGTCGGAGCGGTCCGGTTCATGCTGGTCGGACTCGCATTGCTCCTGCTGCTGGTATTCAGGCCGCAGGGAATCTTCGGTGACCGGAAGGAGATCGCCCTCGATGCCCGATGAGCTTCCCGTCGACGCTCCGCTGACTCGGCAGGAGGTCGGCGAGGTAGGGATCCTTTCCGAGCTGGAGACGACGACGCCACTCAAGGAGGCGGCACTCAAGGCTTTCGCCGGCGTCCCGCACGAACCGGGGTCCGCCAAACCCGAGACCATCTTGGTGGCCGACGACGTGATCCGCCGGTTCGGTGGCCTGACTGCCGTCGATGTCGACCACGTCGAGATCCAACGCGGTTCGATCACTGCTCTCATCGGCCCCAACGGCGCCGGCAAGACGACGTTCTTCAACCTGCTCACCGGCTTCGACCGGCCGGACAACGGGAGCTGGACATTCAACGGACGAGCCCTCGCCGGCATGGCGGCCTACAAGGTGGCCCGCGGTGGCATGGTGCGCACCTTCCAGCTCACCAAAGCACTCGCCAAGTTGACTGTGATCGAGAACATGCGGCTCGGTGCGGTCGGCCAGCGTGGCGAAAGCGTGTGGCGGGCGATGTTTCCCGGTTTCTGGCGCAGCCAAGAGAACGACATCACTGGCCGCGCCGAGGAGTTGCTCGGCCGCTTCAAGCTCGACACCAAACGTGACGACTTCGCTGGCTCGCTGTCCGGCGGGCAGCGCAAGCTGCTCGAGATGGCCCGGGCGCTCATGGTCGAGCCGGAGATGGTGATGCTCGACGAGCCGATGGCCGGCGTCAACCCGGCGCTGACCCAGTCGCTGCTCGGGCACGTCAAGGACCTGCGCGAGCAGGGCATGACCGTGCTGTTCGTCGAGCACGACATGGACATGGTGCGCGACATCTCCGACTGGGTGCTTGTCATGGCCCAGGGCAAGCTGATCGCCGAGGGTCCGCCAGACTCGGTGATGGCCGATGTTCGGGTGATCGACGCCTACCTCGGCGCACACCACGACCAGACCTTGCTCGAAGGAGACGTGGAAGCGCAGATCCAGCAGGAAGTCGCTGCCGAGCTCGCGGCCGAGCACGGTGAAACCGTCCCGGCGCAGGAGGAGGACCGGTGACCGCCAGCGACCAGGACGTCCACGACCGCAGCGCGCACGTGGCGGGGGCAGAGGGCGCGATCCTGCGCGCCGACGAAATCGTCGCTGGGTACATCCCTGAGGTCAACATCCTCAACAGCTGCGACCTGTACTGCACCGAGGGCGAGATCGTCGGGATCATCGGGCCTAACGGCGCGGGCAAGTCGACACTGCTCAAGGCGCTGTTCGGGCTGGTCCGGGTCAGCACCGGGACCGTCACGCTCAAAGGCGAAGACATCACCAACCGCAAGGCGAACGAGCTGGTCACCAAGGGCGTCGGGTTCGTCCCGCAAACCAATAACGTCTTCCCGAGCCTGACGATCGAGGAGAACCTGGAGATGGGCCTGTACCAGGCCCCTTCCCGGTTTGCCGAGCGGTTCGACTTTGTCACCACTCTGTTCCCCGCCCTCGGCGACCGCCGCAAACAGCGCACCGGGTCGCTATCCGGTGGCGAGCGGCAGATGGTCGCGATGGGCCGTGCCTTGATGGCCGATCCGTCGGTGGTGCTGCTTGACGAGCCGTCCGCCGGGCTGTCCCCGGTGCTGCAGGACGAGGTCTTCGTCCGAACCCGGGAGATCAACAAGGCCGGTGTCTCGGTCGTCATGGTGGAGCAGAACGCCCGCCGGTGCCTGCAGATCTGCGACCGCGGATACGTCTTGGACCAGGGCCGCAACGCCTACACCGGCACCGGGCGCGACCTCATCCACGACCCGAAGGTGATCGAGCTCTACCTCGGCACCCTCGCTCGCGCGTAGCGCTGACACTCGAACACAGCGCCAGCGCTGACACTCGAACACGACTGAAGCCCGGGCCTCCTGCGGAGACCCGGGCTTCAGCGCGGAGCAGGACTTACTCCTCGAGTTGACCCTCGAAGTAGTCCACGTTCGCATAGGTGTTGTCGGGGCCGTACTGGTAGATGCCGATGGTGGCCTGGGTCGGGTCGCCGACATCGCTGAACTCGATCGGGCCGGAAATGCCGTCGTAGTCGATGTCCTCGCCGTCCTCCAGCAGGCCAGCGCACTCCTCAAAGGTGGTGCACTTCGTGCCCTCCTTGGAGACCGCGACCAGATTCTGCGAGATCGACGCTCCGGAGTCGTCACCCGCTGCGATGGCTGCCAGCGCAGTCAGGACCGTGGCGTCGTACGACTCACCGGCATAGGAGAAGTCCACGAGATCAGGGTTGACCACGAGCAAGCGCTCCTGGAAGTCACCAGGGGCCTCCGAGCCAGGCAGCGTGCCCTTGTTCCCCTCGAGCAGACCCGCAGGCATGCCGGTGTCATTCGAAAGGTTGCCGTCGACGAAGTAGACCGGGACGTCCTGCGGTCCGATGCCCTGGTTGACCATCTCCGGGACGACCGTCCACGTCTCTTCGAACCCGATCAGCACGATGCAATCCGGCTGCAGCGACGCCATCTGGGTGACCTCGGTCGTGAAGCTCGCCGCATTCGGGTCGTAGATGATCGGCTCGCCGCCCGCGATAACACCACCACCCGCTTCGACAGATTCCGTGACATTCACCGCGAGGCCTTCGCCGTACGGGTCCTGTAGGGCCAGGAGGCCGACGTTGGCGCACCCGTCGGAGATCACCAGGTCACCCATGACGCGGCCCTGGAGAACGTCGGACGGCGCGGTGCGGAAGTAGTAGCCGCCGTCGTCGTACGTGGTGAAGTCCGGCGAGGTGTTCGCTGGCGAGAACATCACCGTGTCGCTCTGCACGACCGCGTCGATGACAGTTTTCGTCACACCAGACGAGGCCGCACCGATAATCGTGTCGACTTCTTCGGAGAGCAGTCGATCAACCGACTGCGATGCGATGTCAGTCGACGTGTCGCCGGAATCGGTATGACTGACGGTGATCTGCTCTCCGAGCACGCCACCGGCTGCGTTGATTTCCTCGACCGCGAGGTCGACGCCGGCGAACTCGGGCGGTCCGAGCGAAGCGAGGCTGCCGGTCTGCGGTAGCAGGGTTCCGAGCTTCAGCGTGCCGTCGCCGGTCGCGGCAGATTCTTCGGTCGGCGCCTCGGTAGCGCCGGTTCCTTCGCCTCCCTCGTCGTCGCCGCCGCATGCGGCGAGCGCAAGGGTGGCCACGCCGATTACGGCGACCGAGCGCCAGAGCGGGGTGGTGCGGATCATGTGTTCTCCTTCTTGTGAGCCGGGACACCCCGGAGCGGGGCGAACCTACCCCTGGTCGAACAGGAAACCTAATCCGGCAACGCGGGCAGCGCACCACCGGGGTCCCGGTCAGGGCAGGTTGTGACGACACTGTGACCTCCTCGGTGCCGCCGTGTCGCAACCGTGATCAGGCCGAGCCCAACTCGATCCATGCGCCGTCGCGGATCTGGAAGACCTGCGGGCGATTCCCCGCCCGGTCGCCGAAGGCATCGAAGGCGACCTCACCGGTGACACCGGCGAACGACACGTGCGTCATCTCTGCCACACATCCCGCGCGAGCGGCGGCAGCGCTGTCCTCGTCCGACAGGCACCGGCGAAGCGTTTCGGCGATCGCCGTCCCAGCGTCATACGCCGCCGCAGTGTAGGAGCCGGGGTCATCGACGCCCCGCTCGGCCAGGCGAGCCACGAGCTCTCCCGCGGCTGCTGCCGGACCACTGTCGCGAAGTGGATCGACCACCGCGACCGCGCCGTCGGCGGCGGTTCCGGCTGCGGTGATGAAGTCCTCCGAGCGCAGTACAGCCCCGCCGACAAGGGTCGCTTCGACGCCGGTCCCGGCAAGGGTCTTCGCCACCTGCCCCGCGAGCGCTGCGTCACCCGCGGTGTAGATGACCTGGGCCTTTGCCGCAATGGCGGTTTCGACCGCTTGGGCTATCTGCTCCCGATCGGCGCCTGGGGGTGTCGTGGCCACGACCTCGGATCCCCGCCGCCGAATTTCGGCGGCAAACCGAACGGCTTCATCGCTCCCGGCACCGTCGATGATGGCCACCTGCTGGGCGTCGAGGCCCGACACCACGTAGTTGGCTGCCGTGGCGACGGCGTCCACACCGACCGCCGCGGTTCGGAAATAGGACGCGTACGGACGCAGCGGCGCGGCTGGATCTGCCCCGCGGGTGTGCACCGGCGCGACGTCGGCCGGCGAGACGAACAGGATCGACGCGTCGGCCAGTAGCGGTTGGCTGGCCCGGACGGCCGGGCCCGAGAGTCCGCCGACGACGGCAATGACCTCCGGATCCTCAGTCAGCGCCGCGGCAGCGGTGTCGTCGGTGTCATCGACCGCCGCCACGTCTACCGTCCAGCCTGGGATGGCGAGCTCCTGGTCCTGTATGGCGAGCTGCACAGCCGCCAGCACCCCCGTGGCCGAGGCGCCCGCCGGCGGAGCCATCACAACGATCTTCGCGATCCGCGGGCCGGGTTCCTCGTCACGGGCGAGTGCATCGCCGATCGGAGTACAGCCGGCGAGCACACATCCGGCCGCCGTGATCACCGTGAACCGCACAGCGACCGCGGTATGCATGATCACTGCTCCCGATGCGGCGGTTCCTGCTTCGACTCCTGGGGAGCCGCCGACGTCTCGGCGATGACGACCTGCGCTACGTCTCGCATCGATGTCCGCTTGTCCATGGCGGCCTTCTGGATCCACCGGAAAGCATCAGGCTCGGTCAAGCCGAATCGAGTCTGCAGCAGGCCCTTCGCCCGATCGACCAGCTTGCGGGTCTCCAGCCGATCGGTGAGATCGGCGACCTCTAGCTCGAGCTGGGTGATCTCCTCGTGCCGGGACAGCGCCATCTCGATCGCCGGCATCAGGTCGGCCTTGACGAACGGCTTGACCAGGTAGGCCATCGCGCCGGCTACCCGAGCCCGCTCGACAAGCTCCCGCTGGGAGAAGGCCGTAATGATGAGCACCGGTGCGATGCGCTGCGCAACGATCTGCTCCGCGGCCGAGATCCCGTCCAGAATCGGCATTTTGACGTCCATCACGACCAAGTCCGGTCGCAACTCCTCGGCCAGCCGAACCGCCGTCGCGCCGTCGGCTGCCTCGCCGACGACCTCGTAGCCCTCCTCGGCCAGCATCTCGGCCAAGTCGAGCCGAATCAGTGCTTCGTCCTCGGCGACGAGAACGCGGCGAACTGCAGGGGCGGCCGGCACAGCAGCAGCGTACTGAGCACGTTAGGCCGACCTTGAGGTGCCACGCGGGACCCGTGGTCCCCGGCAGTATCCACCCCGGCCGGTAAGCTGGTTCCGCCTCGATGTGGGACCCGCCCTGGTAGGCAAACTGGCAAAGCCGCCGCACTCAAAATGCGGTGTCTGTGGGTTCGACTCCCACCCAGGGCACAGACGAACTCAGCTGAACGCAGGAAGGTTGCCGACCGCCTCGCCGATGCGATGAATCCGCACGGTGTTCGTCGAGCCCGGCGTTCCAGGCGGCGAGCCGGCGACTACCACTACCAGGTCCCCGGGATGGCAGCGGCTCATTTCCAACAGCATCCGGTCGACCTGCAGCACCATCTCGTCGGTGTGGCTGACGTGCGGAACGAGGAACGGCTCCACGCCCCACGACAGGGCGAGCTGGTTGCGAGTGGACTCCAGCGGGGTGAAACCCAACAACGGGATCGACGACCGGAGCCGCGACATGCGTCGAGCCGAGTCACCGCTCTGAGTGAAGGCGACCAGGAACTGTGCGCCGAGCATGTCGGCGACCTCGGCGGCCGCCCAGGTGGTCGCGCCGCCTTGGCTGCGGGGCCGGACGCCGAGCGGCGGAATCCGGTCTAATCCATTCAGCTCGACGGTCTCGACGATGCGCGCCATCGTCGCGACGGCTTCGACGGGAAAAGCGCCGACGCTCGTCTCCCCTGAAAGCATCACGGCGTCCGCGCCGTCGAGAATGGCGTTGGCGACGTCGGACGCTTCGGCTCTCGTCGGCCGTGGGCTCTCGATCATGCTTTCCAGCATCTGGGTGGCCACGATGACCGGCTTGGCTCGTCGCCGAGCGAGTTCGATCGCCCGCTTCTGCACGAGTGGCACGTCCCATAGCGGCAGCTCGACCCCAAGGTCGCCGCGGGCCACCATCACGCCGTCGAAGGCGTCGAGAACGGCCTCGAGGTTGTCGACGGCTTGAGGCTTCTCCAGCTTGGCGATGACCGGCAGCCGGACACCGACCTCGTCCATGATCGCGTGAACACCGCGGATGTCGTCGGGAGAACGGACGAACGACAAGGCGATGATGTCCACGCCGCTGCGCAGCGCCCAACGGAGGTCTTCGGTGTCCTTGTCCGACAGCGCCGGAACGCTCACCACCGTTCCGGGCAGGTTGATGCCTTTGTTGTCCGAGACCTGCCCACCCTGGACGACACGAGTGACGACATCCGTGCCGCGGACGTCTTCGACCTCCAACGCGAGACGGCCGTCGTCGATCAGCACCCGGTCGCCCTTGTGCACATCGCCGGGCAGCCCGGAGTAGGTCGTCGAGCAACGCGTTACGCTGCCAGCCACGGCGTCGGTCGTGATCGTGAACTGTGCTCCTCGTTCGAGTTCAACCGGTCCATCGGCGAACTTGCCCAGGCGGATCTTCGGGCCCTGCAGATCGGCCAACACGCCCAGGCTGCGGCCGAAGACCTTCGCGGCTTGGCGGACGTCGTGATACCGCTGCTCGTGTTCGGCATGACTGCCGTGGCTCATGTTCAGCCGGGCGATGTCCATGCCGGCCTCGACCAGCTTCTCGAGCCGCTCGGGGGTCGACGCAGCCGGCCCCAGCGTGCAAACAACCTTGGCTCTGCGCACGGAGCCAGGCTAGTCACGCGCCAGGGTTCGCGGGGCGAACCACTCGCCCTATGAGACGCGCACCAGGCCGGGATAGCGGTCGAAGCCTGCGTCGAAGCTGAGAACCCGGTCGACTCGGTGAGCCTGCATCACGGCGACATGCAGCGCGTCCCGAGCAGACAACCCATACCGGCCGAGGACGATCCGCTTGGCCTCCTCGGCCTCCGGCAATGAGACCGGTAGCACTTCGTCGACGACGCCCAGAACGGCGTCGAACGCCGGCTGGATGGCGTCCAAGCGCTCGATCGCAGTGTACCGATGCAGGATCTCCTGCAGCACCTCGACATCGGTCACCAATCGCTCCTCCTGGGTGATGAACTCATCGAGGCGACGTAACGCTCGGTCTTTGTTCGGATGATCGGCGCCCACCAGATACATCGGCACGTTTGAGTCGACCAGTACGGTCACCGCAGGTAGCCCTGCTCGACTTCCGCAAGCATCCGGTCGATGTCCGCCGTCGGGAAATCGTGCCGTGCCGCGGCCCGCACCGCCGCCAGCTTGCGTGCGCGGTCACCGGTGGGTTGGTCGCGGCGGGCCTCGCGCAGGACGCCGCGCACCCACTCCGAGACGGTCTTGCCCTCCCGGGAGGCGGCTCCCCGAAGCGCGGCGAACTCCGTGTCGTCGAGCACGACCTGCAGTCGCTTACTCATCTCACGAGTATAACGCACTACCTCACTCTCTTCGTCCTCGCTGAGCAAATCCGCACCTAGAGGACCAATGAGGCCCCGAAACGCGGATTTGTTCAGCCAGGATGGAGAATTGGCTGCCCGGATCAGACTGCGAGCGGGCGTGCTGTCGCGGGAATCGGCGAGGGCAACCGCTGGGTTCCCGTCAACCAGGTGTCGACGGCGGCGGCGCACGCCCGTCCCTCCGCGATCGCCCACACGATCAGGGACTGACCCCGCCCGGCATCGCCGGCAGCGAAGACACCGGGCACGGAGGTCGCGTAGGACCGCGTTGCGGGCGATGTTGCCGCGGGTATCGAGCTCGACATCGAGCTGCTCGATCAGCGCCGAGCGCTCCGGCCCGACGAACCCCATGGCGAGCAGGACCAGTTGGACCGGCAGCTCCCGCTCGGTTCCCTCCACCGGCTCGAATCCGGCGGATCCGAGGCGCACCTCCACCAATTGCAACGCACGCAGGCGACCGTCCTCGTCCCCCAGGAAGCGCTGGGTCGACACCGAGTAGACCCGCTCACCGCCCTCGTCGTGCGCAGCCGACGACCGCAGCATCAGCGGCCAGGTCGGCCATGGCGTCGAGACGTCCCGGACGTCCGGGGGCTGCGGCATGATCTCCAGCTGCGTCACCGAGGCCGCGCCCTGCCGATGCACGGTGCCGAGGCAGTCGGCGCCGGTGTCGCCGCCACCGATGATCACGACGTCCTTGCCGGTTGCCGTGATCTGTCCGGGCACCGATTCGCCCGACGCCACCCGGTTCGCCTGCGGCAGGAACTCCATCGCCTGGTGGATGCCGTCGAGCTCCCGCCCCGGGATCGGCAGGTCCCGCCAGGCCGTGGCACCGACCGCCAGCACGACGGCGTCGTAGCGCTGCTGGAGCTGCTCGCCGGTGACGGCGACGCCCACGTCGACACCAGTGCGGAAAATGGTGCCCTCCGCCCGCATCTGGTCGAGACGGCGGTCGAGGTGGCGCTTCTCCATCTTGAACTCGGGAATGCCGTACCGCAGCAGGCCGCCGACCCGATCGGCGCGTTCGAGCACGGCGACCGTGTGGCCGGCGCGGGTGAGTTGCTGTGCGGCCGCGAGGCCCGCGGGCCCTGAACCCACCACCGCGACCGTGCGGTCGGAGAGCCGGTCCGGGGGCTGTGGCGTCACCCAACCCTCGTCGACGGCCCGGTCGATGATGGCCACCTCGACGTTCTTGATCGTGACCGGGTCGGAATTGATGCCCAGGACGCAGGCGGCCTCGCACGGCGCCGGGCAGAGCCGGCCGGTGAACTCCGGGAAGTTGTTGGTGGCGTGCAGCCGTTCGATGGCGGCATACCAATCGTCGCGCCAGACCAGGTCGTTCCATTCCGGGATCAGGTTGCCCAGCGGGCAGCCTTCATGGCAGAACGGGATGCCACAGTCCATGCAGCGGCCGGCTTGCTGGCCGATGACGGGCAGCAGGGCCCGACCGATGCCACCGCCGGCGTAGACCTCCTGCCAGTCCTGCAGCCGCTCCTCGACCGGTCGGGTCGGGGCGCCCTGGCGTGGCGTCGTGAGGAAACCGCGCGGGTCAGCCATGCGCCGCCTCCATGATTGCGTCGAGGACGTCTCGGCCGTCGCGTTCGGCCGCCGCGCGGGCCTCGAGGACTCGCCGGTAGTCGCGTGGCATGATCTTGGCGAACCGGGTGGCCGACGCGGTCCAGTCGGCGAGCAGCTCGGCAGCGACCATCGAGCCGGTTTCCTCTTCGTGCCGACGCACCAGGTCGCGGATCACGCCCAGGTCGGCGACCGTGGGCTCCTCGACGTCGACCATTCCCGTGTTCACCCGGTCGGGATCGAGATCGAGCACGTAGGCGATCCCCCCGGACATTCCCGCGGCGACATTCCTGCCGGTCCGGCCGATGATGACCACAGTGCCGCCGGTCATGTACTCACAGCCATGGTCACCAACTCCCTCGACCACGGCAGTGACTCCGGAGTTCCGCACGCAGAACCGCTCCCCCACGATGCCGCGCACGAACAACTCGCCCCTGGTGGCGCCGTACGCGGCCACGTTGCCAGCGATCACGTTCTCTTCGGCGGCGAAGGATGCTGCTCGGTCCGGGCGCACCACTATCCTGCCGCCAGACAGCCCCTTGGCCAGGTAGTCGTTGGCGTCGCCCTCCAGCCGCAACGTGATACCAGCCGGAAGAAAGGCTCCGAACGACTGGCCGGCGGAGCCGATCAGGGTGAGGTCGATCGTCGCGTCGGGCAGCCCGACGCCGTTCGTGCGCTTGGTGACCTCGTGACCCAGCATGGTCCCGACGGTCCGGTTGACGTTGCGCACGTCGAGTTGAGCGCGCAGTGGCACACCGGCGGTGATGGCGTCGTCGGCCATCGTGAGCAACAGGTTGTCAAGAGCCTTCTCCAGCCCGTGATCCTGGCCCACGATCTGATGCCGAGCAGCGTCGTCGGCCAGGTCTGGCACGTGCAGGAGCGGGGAGAGGTCAAGCCCGGCCGCCTTCCAGTGCTCGATCGCCGCCGAGGTGTCCAGCAACTCGGCGTGCCCGATCGCTTCGTCCAGGCTGCGGAAGCCGAGCGCCGCCAGATGCTCCCGAACCTCCTCGGCCAAATACTCGAAGAACGTGACGACGAACTCCGGCTTGCCGCTGAAGCGCTGCCGTAACACCGGGTTCTGCGTCGCTACGCCGACCGGGCAGGTGTCCAGGTGGCAGACCCGCATCATGATGCATCCAGCCACGACCAGTGGCGCGGTCGCGAAGCCGAACTCCTCGGCGCCCAGCAGGGCCGCGATCACGACGTCCCGGCCGGTCTTGAGCTGCCCGTCCACCTGCACGACGATTCGGTCTCGCAGGCGGTTGAGCAGCAACGTCTGCTGGGTCTCCGCCAACCCGAGCTCCCAGGGCGCCCCGGCGTGCTTCAGGCTGGTCAGCGGTGCCGCACCGGTTCCGCCGTCGTGCCCCGAAATCAGGACCACGTCCGCGTGCGCCTTCGATACCCCGGCGGCGACAGTCCCGACGCCGACCTCCGCGACCAGTTTGACGTGCACGCGAGCTGACGGGTTCGCGTTCTTGAGGTCGTGGATGAGCTGCTTGAGGTCCTCGATCGAGTAGATGTCGTGATGCGGCGGTGGTGAGATCAGCCCGACACCCGGCGTCGAGTACCGCGTTTGCGCGATCCAGGGGTACACCTTCGCGCCGGGCAACTGGCCGCCTTCGCCGGGCTTCGCGCCCTGCGCCATCTTGATCTGCAGGTCGCTGGCGTAGGTGAGGTACTCCGATGTCACGCCGAACCGGCCGCTGGCCACCTGCTTGACGGCGCTGCGCCGTTCGGGGTCGTGCAGCCGATCCGGATCTTCGCCGCCCTCCCCGGTGTTGGAGCGCCCGCCGATTCTGTTCATCGCGATGGCGAGCGTCTCGTGAGCCTCTCGGCTGATGGATCCGTACGACATCGCGCCGGTCGAAAATCGGCGCACGATCGCCGACACCGGCTCGACCTCCTCGATCGGAATCGGGGCGCGCGTCCCGGTGAACCGAAACATTCCGCGCAGTGTCATCAGCCGTTCAGCTTGCTCGTCGACCCGCTGCGTGTACTTCTTGAAGATGTCGTACCTGCCCGCGCGGGTGGAGTGCTGGAGGCGGAAGACCGTCTCGGGGTCGAACAGGTGCGGCTCGCCTTCGCGCCGCCATTGATATTCGCCGCCGATCTCGAGCTGCCGGTGTGCGGGTGCTACGCCACCGGGCGGGTATGCCTTGACGTGACGCAGCCGCACCTCTTCGGCCAACACGTCGAGACCGACACCACTGAGCCGCGAGGTCGTACCGGTGAAGTAGCGGTTGACGACCTCGTTGGACAAGCCGATGGCCTCGAAGATCTGTGCGCCGGTGTACGAGGCGACCGTTGAGACGCCCATCTTGCTCATGACCTTCAGGACGCCTTTGCCGAGCGCCTTGATCAGGGCCTTGACCGCCGCGTCCGGCGGCACATCGACGAGCATGACGCCTTGCCGGGCCAGATCCTCCACACTCTCCATGGCCAGGTACGGGTTGACGGCAGCAGCGCCGTAGCCCAGCAGCAGCGCCACATGGTGGGTCTCACGGACATCCCCGGCCTCGACCACGAGTCCGACCTGAGTCCGAGTCTTTTCCCGGATCAAATGGTGGTGGACAGCGGCGGTCAGCAGCAGCGAGGGAATCGGCGCCCAGGTCGCATCGGAGTTGCGGTCGGAGAGCACGACGATGCGGGCTCCGTCGGCGATGGCGGCCGAGACCTCGAAACAGATGTCGTCCAGCCGCCTCGCCAGTTCTGCACCGCCACCGGCGACCTGGAAGAGCCCCCGAACGACGTGGGTTCCGTACCCGGGCAGGTCGCCGTCTCGGTTGATGTGGATGATCTTCGCCAGGCCGTCGTTGTCGATGACCGGGAAGGGCAGGGCGACCTGCCGGCACGAGCTCGCCGTCGCGTCCAGCAGGTTGTTCTCGGGCCCAATGGTGCCGCGCAGGGACGTCACCAGCTCCTCGCGGATCGCGTCCAGCGGTGGGTTGGTCACTTGGGCGAAGAGTTGAGTGAAGTAGTCGAACAGCAAGCGCGGCCGGTCAGACAGCGTCGCGATGGGTGTGTCGGTGCCCATCGAGCCGATCGGCTCGACACCGGCTCGGGCCATCGGGGCGAGCAGCACCCGCAGCTCCTCCTCGGTGTAACCGAAGGTCTGCTGGCGGCGGGTCACACTGGCATGGGTATGGACGACGTGCTCGCGGTCGGGCAGGTCCTCCAGATGGATCAGGCCGGCATGCAGCCACTCGTCGTAGGGCGCTCCGGCAGCCAGGTCGGCCTTGATCTCGTCGTCTTCGATGACGCGGTGCTCGTCCAGATCCACGAGGAACATCCGCCCCGGCTGAAGCCGCCCCTTGCGGACGACCGTGGCGGGGTCGACGTCGAGGACGCCGGTTTCGGACGCCAGCACGACCAGCCCGTCCTCGGTGACCCAGAACCGGCCCGGGCGCAATCCGTTGCGGTCGAGCATGGCGCCTACCCGGGTGCCATCGGTGAACACCACGGCCGCCGGGCCGTCCCACGGCTCCATGATCGTGCTGTGGAACCCGTAGAACGCCCGCCGCTGCGGGCTCATCTCGGCGTGGTTCTCCCACGCCTCGGGGATCATCATGAGCATGGCATGCGCAAGGCTGCGTCCACCGAGATGCAAGAGCTCCAGAACCTCGTCGAAGCTCGCCGAGTCGCTCGCACCTGGCGTGCAGACAGGGAACAGCCGGGTCAAGTCACCCGGGATCAGGTCACTGCGCAGCTGTGATTCACGCGCACGCATCCAGTTCCGGTTGCCCATGACGGTGTTGATCTCGCCGTTGTGAGCGATATATCGATACGGGTGCGCCAGCGGCCAGCTCGGGAAGGTGTTGGTGGAGAACCGGGAATGCACGACGGCCAGCGCCGTTGTCAAGCGACGATCCGAGATGTCCGGGAAGAACGGCTCCAGCTGTTCAGTCGTGAGCATGCCCTTGTAGACCAGCGTCCGGGCGGACAGGCTGGGGAAATAGGCGGGCGTTTCCTGCTCGACCCGCTTGCGCAGGCAGTAGGCGCGTCGATCGAGGGCGAGGTCGGTGAGGTCCTCCAGGTCCACGCCACCGGCGAGAAACAGCTGACGAAACCTGGGCATGACCCTTTGCGCGGTCGCCCCGAGCAGGGCCGGGGTCGTCGGCACCTCTCGCCAGCCCAGGACCCGCAGGTCCTCCTCGGCAGCAAGCTCGGCGATACGTTGAACGGCGGCAATCTCGGCGACGTCGTCGTCGGGGAGAAAGGCCAGCCCGACCGCGTATGCCCCGGCTGGTGGCAGATCGAAGTCCACGACCGCACGCAGGAACTCGTCTGGCACCTGAACCAGTAGACCGGCACCGTCGCCGGACTCCGGTTCGGCTCCCGATGCCCCGCGGTGTGCGAGGTTGCCCAGCGCGGCGAGACCGAGATCGACGATGCGATGGCTCGCGATCCCCGTTAGCGTGGCGACGAAGGCCACGCCGCACGCGTCGTGCTCGTTTCGGGGGTCGTAGAGGCCCTGTGGGTGCGGCTGGTGGTGCATCGGCGCTCCCGTCGTCGCGGTTGGCGGCGGGTGCGAGGGACTGCACTGGCCCTGCGCGATTTCGCGTTGAGGACCAGGCCCGTCAGCCGAGCCCGGCCCCCACTGCGTTGCCGAAAGCATACGTCAGCGTGGCGGCTGCAGCGCCGAGAACAAGCTGGCGCAACCCCCCGTACCACCACGGCCGTGACGTCACGCGGGTCACGACCGCGCCGCAGACGAACAGGCCCAGCAGAGAGAGGACCGCAGCAGGCCAGAGGACGGTAGCCCCGAACAGATAGGGCAGCACCGGGACGAACGCACCCGCCGCAAAGGACAGGAACGACGACAACGCAGCCAGTCTCGGGGAAGGCAAGTCGTCAAGTGTCACCCCGAGCTCCTCACGCGCGTGCACGTCGAGCGCCGTCTCAGGATCCCGGTGCAGTTGGCGAGCCACTTCTTCGGCGAGTTCCCGGTCCAGACCCTTCTCTACGTACATCGCGGCCAGTTCGGCCTGCTCGCCGCGCGGGTTACGGATCAGTTCCTCCCGCTCGACTGCGATTTCGGCTTCGGCATGCTCGGCCTGAGCGGCAACCGACGTGTACTCGCCGGCAGCCATGCTGAAAGCGCCGGCCGCGAGCCCGGCCAGGCCCGCGAGGATCACAACCGAAGGTTCCCCGCTCCCAGCCGCGACGCCGGCGATCAAGGCGAAGTTCGAGACCAAGCCATCCATAGCGCCGAACACCGCTGGTCGCAACCAGCCGCCGGTCACGTCGGCATGCTCGTGACTGATCTTGACCACTTCGCCGGTCATGGAGTCGAGGCTAGGTGGCGGGCTTCTCCCGAACAACGATGCTGAGCCTTACCTGACCATGGTTTTGGGGCCTGGATCATCGTCAGTCAGGGAGGATCGATCGAGGAATCGGCGAGTGTTTCCGCAGGACCCCCCAGGACGCGGCGGCATCGTTCCTCCCGTTCTGTCGTTCTGAGAGTTCTCCACAGATCGTCGACTCGTTCTTCTCGGGCATGGACTCACAACACCAAGATCTTGGCGCATGACTGTCGTCGAGGTTCTCTGGTCGCTGGGCGGCGTGGCACGCCGTTGTGACCTGCGTCGCCAGATCAGCCAGCACGCGCTGCGGCGCGCGGTGCAGACTGGCTCTATAGTCCGGACCGCACGGCGAGGCTGGTATTGCCTGCCAGAACGCTTGAGCCAGGGCACGGCCCGCGCGGTCGGCGGCGTGATCTCCCACCTCAGCGCGGCCGAGGTATGGGAACTCGGGGTGCTCGAGCCGGCGCCTTCGTTACACCTGACTGTTCGACGCAATCGGCATGGTGTGGACAAGCCACAGAACGTCGAAGTGCATTACGCGAGTCTCCGACCAGATGAGGCCCAGGGAAATGTGACATCCGTGCTGCGCACCGTGATCGACTGCAGCCGAACGTGCTCCTTCGCGCAGGCGTTGGCGATCGCCGACACCGCGATTCGGGTCGGTCATATCACCCGCGGCGAGTTGGCGCGCGCTGCGGCCGCAGCACGCGGAGGTGGCGCCGTACAGGTCCGCCGAGTCGCGAAACACGCTGACCCACGCTCGATGTCACCGGCCGAGTCGGCGCTGCGCGCCATTCTCATCGACGGCGGGATCACCGGCTTTGTGCCTCAACTCAAGGCCCGCCGCGACGGGCGGTGGATTGCGACCGTCGATCTTGGCGATCCGAGAGTTCGGGTCTTGCTCGAGGCCGACAGCTTTCTTTGGCATGGGCAGCGTGCTGCCCTCGAGCGCGATGCCCGCCGCTACAACGAACTCGTCGCAGCAGGGTATTTCGTATTGCGATTCACTTGGGAGCACATCGTCGGTGACCCCCACTGGGTGCTTCAGATCGTTCGTGACGTCGTAGCTCGCGGAATCGCAGCTGATCCGAGGGAGGATTACCAGCACGCCGCTTGAACATCCTCGTACTGTCGCGGCTCCTAAACCGATCAACGCGGCTCTGGGTGCTCGACGTCGTCGGCGGGTGCAAGCTCCGGTACGGCGTCGGGTTCGCCGCCCAGCTCCTCGCGGCCGGGCCGCAGGCGCGCGGACACCGCGATGTAGATCACCGCGCCGGTGAAAAGAACCACCGAGGTCCAGACGTTGAGCCGCAGGCCGAGAACCTCGCGGGCTGGGTCGACCCGCAGGGTCTCGATGTACGAGCGGCCGAGGGTGTACAGCGCGACGTACAGGGCGAACACCCGGCCGTGTCCCATCCTGAACCGGCGGTCCGCCCACACCAGGATCAGGGCGACGGCGACGCACCACAGCGCCTCGTAGAGGAAGGTGGGGTGAAAAGTGTCCACGTCGGCAAAGCGGTCGGGCCGGAATTGGGGGTCGATCTGCAAACCCCACGGCAGGTCGGTGGGCCGGCCGAACAGCTCCTGGTTGAACCAGTTGCCGAACCGGCCGATCGCCTGGGCCAGCACAATGCCCGGTGCCAGCGCGTCGGCGAGCGGCGGCAGCGGGACGCCACGTCGCCTGGCCCCGATCCACCCACCGAGGACGCCCATCGCGATGGCACCCCAGACGCCGAGGCCGCCTTCCCAGATCTTCAGTGCGTCGACCGGGTTGGCGCCGGCCCCGAAGTACGACTCCCAATCGGTGGCGACGTGGTAGAGCCGCGCGCCAACGATGCCGAAGGGAACGGCCCACACCGCGATGTCGCCGACCACTCCGGGTGCACCGCCGCGCGCGATCCAGCGCCGGTTGCCAATCCAGATCGCCACCAAGATGCCGGCGAGAATGCACAGCGCATATGCCCGAATCGGGAACGGACCCAGGTTCCAGACGGCATTCGACGGGCTCGGGATGGACGCCGGCATGGCCGACAGGACATGCGTGTGACCGGCGGTGAGCACGGCCCAGACGCTACCCGGGTCGCCGTCAGCTCCCGGCGGCGGCCGCCACGGCGCTCTGCAGACCGGCCGGGGTCAGTTGGTCCGCTGCCAGCACCTCACCGTCCACCAAGACCGTCGGTGTCGCGGCGATCTCGGCCTCGCCCTGGCTGGCCGCGACATTGGCCACCCAGGCGGAATAATTGCCGTCCTCGACACAACTCTCGAACTCCGACCCAGTGACGTCCGCCTCGGCACCGAGGGCCACCAGATCGTCGGCGGTGAATCCGCCCGTTCCCTCCTGTGGCTGGTTCTCGAACAGCACCGTCAGAAACTCTTCGGCCCGGCTCTGGTCCGCTGCGCAGCCGAAGGCGTTCGCAGCGCGCTCGGACTCTTCGCCGAGGAACGACAGCGGGTGGTACACGAGTACCGCGTCGCCGCCGGCCGCAAGCTGCTGCAGCGTCGGGCCGGAGTCCTGCTCGAATTCTCGGCAGAATGGGCATTGGAAGTCGATCCACAAGTCGATGGTCACCGGGGCAGACGCCTCGCCGATCACGATGCCGCCCGCTGGCTCGGTGACGCCAGCCGGAAGCGGTGCACTGCTGTCCGCTACGGGCCGGTTGGCCAAGACCACGATGCCGACGACGAGCACCACCACCGCGACCCCGGCCAGCACGCCGAAACGGACCAGCTGCTCGCGCCGGCGTTGGCGGCGCGCCTCGGCCGCACGCAGCTCGCGAGCCTTGGCCTGTGCCTCGGACCGGTTGCGGCTCACGGCACCGGCTGACCGTGTTGTCGACGTCGAACCCCGGCGGCCAGCTCTGCGGCCAGTGCGACGGCGGCTCGGACCCCGGACTGTCCGTCCACAGCGTCGAGCAGGCACCGGACGAAGGCGGAGCCGACGATCACGCCGTCCGCGAAGCCTGCGACCTCAGCGGCCTGCCCGGCCGTCGAGACGCCCAGT
This sequence comes from uncultured Actinomycetota bacterium, assembly GCA_963819885.1. Taxonomy (GTDB): domain Bacteria; phylum Actinomycetota; class Actinomycetes; order Jiangellales; family Jiangellaceae; genus JACVRX01. Next base: position 53,558 of record CAWFXV010000030.1, read on the forward strand.
CCGACAGCAACCGGCAGGTCGGTGGCGGTCCGGGTGCGCTGAACCAGCGCCGCCGCTGCCGTGCTGACGCTGGCGCGCGCGCCGGTGACTCCCATCGTCGAGGCCGCGTACACGAAACCCCGGCACGCCTGCACCGTCAGCGCGATCCGTTCGTCGCTCGACGACGGCGCGACCAGGAACACGGTGTCGATCTCATGTGTCCTGGCGGCAGAAATCCACTCGTCCGCCTCGTCCGGAATGAGATCTGCAGTGATGACACCGGCCCCGCCAGCCGATGCCAGATCGCGCGCGAACCGGTCCACGCCGTAGCGGTCGACCGGGTTCCAGTAGGACATGACGACCGTTGCAGCGCCGGTTGCGGCCACCGATTCCACAGTCCGTAATACGTCGGTGGTGGTCGTGCCCGCGCGCAGAGCAGTGTCGACGGCGCGCTGAATGGTCGGGCCGTCCATCAGCGGATCGCTGTACGGCAGGCCCACCTCGACGACATCGACACCGGCCGCCACCATCGCCCGTAGCGTGCTGGCCGCCCCTTCCACACTCGGATAGCCAGCAGGCAGGTAACCCACCAGAGCGGCGCGGCCGGCTGCCTTCGCTCGGCTGAACGGTGCCGTCAGCGCCGAGGCCGTTCGCACGGTCATTCCCCTGTCACCAGCCCGAACCAGCGGGCCGCAGTATCGACGTCCTTGTCGCCGCGCCCGGACAGGTTGACCAGGACGACGGCGCCAGCCGGTAGGCGCCGGCCCAGTCGCCGGGTGCCGGCGAGCGCGTGCGCGCTCTCGATGGCAGGGATGATCCCCTCGCTCCGGCACAGCAGTGCGAAGGCCTCCATCGCCTCGGCGTCGGGCACAGCCTCGTAGTTCGCCCGGCCGATGTCGTGCAGCCAGGCGTGCTCCGGTCCGACACCGGGGTAGTCCAGCCCGGCCGAGATCGAGTGCGACTCCACGGTCTGGCCCATGTCGTCCTGCAGCAGGTACGAACGCGCGCCGTGTAGCACACCGGGCGAGCCGCCGGTGATGGTCGCGGCGTGCCGACCAGAGTCCAGACCTTCTCCCCCCGCCTCGAACCCGTATAGGCCGACGTCGGCGTCGTCGAGGAAAGCATGGAATATGCCGATGGCATTCGAGCCACCCCCCACGCAGGCAGCAACGGCGTCGGGCAGGCCACCGGTCAGCTCGTGGACCTGGTCGCGAGCCTCGATACCGATCACGCGCTGGAAGTCACGGACCAGCACCGGAAACGGGTGGGGTCCCGCGACCGTGCCGAGCAGGTAGTGGGTGTGCTCGACGTTGGTTACCCAGTCGCGCATCGCCTCGTTGATCGCGTCCTTCAGGGTCCGGGAGCCGGTGCCAACCGGTACCACCTCGGCGCCGAGCAACCGCATCCGAGCGACATTCAGCGCCTGCCGGCGGGTGTCTTCCTCCCCCATGTAGACGACGCACTCCAGGCCCAGCAGCGCGGCGGCCGTGGCTGTGGCCACCCCGTGCTGGCCGGCGCCGGTCTCGGCGATGACCCGGGTCTTGCCCATTCGGCGGGTGAGCAGCGCTTGGCCAAGAACGTTGTTGATCTTGTGCGAGCCGGTGTGGTTGAGGTCCTCGCGTTTGAGCAACACCCGAAGCCCGCTAGCCCCTTCTGCGCCGAACCGGCGGGCCTGGGTGAGCGGCGTCGGGCGGCCGCTGTACGTGCGCAACAGGCCATCCAGCTCGGCCAGGAAAGACGAGTCGGCAAGGGCTGCGCGGTATTCGCCGTCGAGTTCGTCCAGCGCTGCCACGAGTGCTTCCGGGACGAACCGCCCACCGTACGGGCCGAACCGGCCGCGAGCATCAGGGACGGTCTCCGTCGTCACGACCGCCCCTGGCGCAACGCCGGGTGGGCGCCTGCGGCCACGAGATCTGCGACCGCCGTTCGCGGCTCCTTGCCGCTGACCAGACTTTCGCCGACCAGTACCGCATGGGCACCAGCGCGGGCCAGCTCGATGACGTCGCGCGGTCCACGCACGCCGGATTCCGCCACCGTGACGATCCCGTCCGGAATAAGGGGCGCCAGCCGCTCGAATGTGTTCATGTCGACCCGAAGGGTCGTGAGGTCCCGCGCGTTGACACCGATCAGCCGGGCCCCGGCGTCGACCGCGCGCTCGACCTCGTCCGCGGTATGGCACTCGACGAGCGGAGTGAGCCCGATCGACTCGGCCCGTTCGACCAGGCCGACCAGGGCATTCTGCTCCAGTGCCACCACGAGAAGGAGGGCGAGATCCGCCCCGCATGCACGTGCTTCCCACAGCTGGTAACTGGTCAGAATGAAGTCCTTGCGCAGCACCGGGGTATCGACTGCCGCGCGCACGGCTCGCAGGTCGTCAAGAGTCCCTCCGAAGCGGCGCCGTTCGGTCAAGACGCTGATGGCCGTGGCACCGCCTGCCTCGAAGTCACGGGCAAGTGACGCGGGGTCGCTGATCTCGGCCAACTCGCCCTTCGACGGGCTCGAGCGCTTGACCTCGGCGATCACCGAAACACCCGGAGCCCGCAAGGTCGGCATCGGGTCACGAGCCGGTGGCTGGCGCTCGGCCTTCGCCTTGAGCTCGTCGAGTGAGACCTGCTGCTGGCGTTCGGCAAGGTCTGCCCGTACGCCGTCGAGGATCTCGTCGAGAACGCTCACACTGCTCGCCATCGGTCGGGGGCGTGTCCGGGCCGTGCCGTCGCCCACAGTAGCGACGGCTGCTGGCCCAGGTTCTCCACCCCCCTGGGCGGGTCCGGCCGCGGTCAGGCAGAGGGGCTGGGCAGCTCGACGCCGTATCCGACACCCCGAACCGTCCGAATCCGCAACGCCTCACCGAGCTTCGCCCGCAATTCGGCCACGTGGACGTCGACGGTGCGGGTCCGAGTCATGACCGGGTATCCCCACACCTCACTCATCAGTTCAGCCCGGCTGCACACATGCCCGGGGCGACCCATCAGGTGTGCAAGCAACGCGGACTGGGTTGCGGTGAGCCGGACTTCGCGGCCCGCGGCGACCGCCCGCCGGCCGGCGACGTCCAGCGTCACCCCACCGACGGTGACCGGCGGGAGGTCACGACCGGACCGCCCGGCGTCCATGGCCTAGGCGACGTCGCCCACCGTGGTCGGAACGTCGGAGGTCTCTTGCTCGGTCGGCAGCGGCTGTCCCATGCCCATCATCTGCATGACCTTGCCGACGATCGCACCGAGGACCACCACCCCGACGCCGCCGATCCAGAACAGCGGCCAGTTGAGCAAGATGATTGCGATGGCGCCGATGACGAACCCGATGAGCATGATGGTCACGGCGGTCCAGGCGGCCGGGGTGTTGCCATGGTCGTCGCCGTAGCTGTTCTGGCCCATCCGCGCTCCTCTGCCGGGATCCTGCCCCCATTGTGCCCGCTCGGAACGCTTTCGGGGACTCCTGATCGCTCTCGCTCAGGTCGTCGGGTCGTCTCCGCGGTCCAAGGCGTCCCAGGTCTCACGGGCCGTGAGACGCTTCGCGGAGGGCGGCGATGGCGTGCGCTCGTACGTCCCGCCCATGCTCGGCCACCTTGGGCCGCGAACTGCGATCCATCCCCCGGCTACGAGGATCAGCACACACGCGACCACGTACCAGTTCATCTCCGCCGAGCCTCCCGTCGCCCCGAGGATGTCGTGCCCTGCCTCGACCGCCCAGTCGCGGACATCGTCGGTGAGTGAGATGCCGAGCAACATCGACGACAGACCCGCGTAGACGGCCGCGACGGCGAGTATCAGCCCGATGAACACCCGGCCGACCCGTCGGGTCGCCACGACGCCTACCACCGATGCCAGCGCGAGAAGCGGGAGCACCTGGTAGTTCGGTGCCACCGCGCGGCCCGAGACGGGCAGCCTGCCGCCGCCGTCGAGCAACGCCCGGCCCCACGGCAGGGCTGTCGCAACCAGAGCCAGGAGCGCACCAGCGATCAGCACGATCAGGACCACCACCATCTCCCGGCGGCTCCCCCGCCCGCTCACGATCTCGGGTCCGGCGCAATGACCGGCCGAATGGACTCGGCGACCGCGACTGCGCGGAGTACAGCGGCGGCCTTGTTGCGACTCTCGGTGTCCTCTGCTCGCGGATCGGAGTCGGCCACGACGCCTCCACCTGCCTGGACATACGCGACGCCGTCGCGGACGACAGCAGTACGGATTGCGATCGCGACGTCGAGGTCGCCGGCGAAGTCGAGGTAGCCGACGACTCCGCCGTACACGCCGCGGCGGGTGGGCTCGAGCTCCTCGATGAGCTCCATGGCGCGCGGCTTCGGCGCCCCAGACAGCGTTCCCGCCGGGAAGCACGCGGCCAGCACATCGATCGCGCTGCGCTCGGCGGCGACCTCTCCGACCACCGTCGACTCGATGTGCATCACGTGGCTGTACCGGCGAACGGTCATGAAGTCGACGACCTCCACCGTGCCCGGCAGGCAGACCCGACCGAGGTCGTTACGAGCCAGATCGACCAGCATCAAGTGCTCGGCACGCTCCTTCGGGTCGGCGAGCAGTTCAGCTGCAAGGGCAGCATCGGCTTCAGGCGTCTCCCCCCGCCACCGGGTGCCGGCGATCGGGTGAGTCATCGCCCGATCGCCGTGGACCTTCACCAACGCTTCCGGGCTCGAGCCGACCACGTCGAAGCCCCCGTTCGGCCCGCCGTCCCGCCCGGGCAACCGGAGCAAATACATGTACGGGCTCGGGTTGCTCTGCCGCAACACCCGGTAGATGTCGAGAGCGTCGGCCGAAGTCATCGCTTCGAACCGCTGGGACACCACGACCTGGAACGCCTCGCCGGCCCGGATCTCCTCCTTCGCCCGAGCGATGGCCGCCAGGTAGTCCGGCTGCGCCGTGCGGCTGACGTGGCGCGACTCGGCCGAGGGAACGTACGAGGCCACTGACGAGGCCGTGGCGGCAGCGATCTCCTCGGTCATCCGGTCCAGCCGGCCGACCGCGTTCTCCCAGGCATCATCGACGCGTTCGTCGGTGTCGTCCCAGTTGACCGCGTTGGCGACGAGCAGCACCGTGCCGTCCTCGTGGTCGAGAACGGCCAGGTCGGTGGCGAGCAGGAACGCGATCTCTGGCAGCCCGAGGTCGTCCTCGGCCAGTTCGGGCAGGCGCTCGAGACGGCGAACCGCGTCGTACGACACGTACCCCACCAGCCCCCCGGTCAGTGGTGGCAGGTCGGGGAGCCGCGGCGTGTGCAGCGCGGCGAGCGCGCCCCGGATCGCCTGCCATGGGTCTCCGCCGTACGGCATGCCGATCGGTGGGGTTCCATGCCAGACCGCCTGCCCGTCTCTCTCGGATAGGACGGCCGACGAACGAGCGCCGACGAACGAGTACCGGGACCACACCCCGCCGTGCTCTGCGGACTCCAAGAGGAATGTTCCCGGCCGGCTGCCGGCCAGCTTCTGGTAGACCCCCACTGGCGTCTCTCCGTCCGCGAGGAGGCGGCGAGTCACGGGGATCACCCGCCGGTCCTTCGCCAGCACCCGGAACGCGTCGAGGGTCGGCGTCGCCTGGAGCTCGGTCACGACGCCGTCCTGATAACAGCTGGCAGCCGGCCCTCGTCGAAGCAGGTCCGCGCTCCCGTGTGGCAGGCAGAACCCTCTTGGGCGACCTTGACCAGGACCGCATCGCCATCGCAATCAAGACGCACCTCGCGCACCCATTGCCGGTGCCCCGAGGTTTCGCCTTTGACCCAGATCTCCTTCCGGCTCCGGCTCCAATACGTCGCCCGCCCGGTGGTCAGTGTGCGATGCAGGGCCTCGTCGTCCATCCAGGCCAGCATGAGGACCTCGCCGGTGTCATGGTGCTGGACGACGGCGGCGACGAGGCCGTCTGCGTCGCGCTTGAGGCGTGCGGACAAATCGGGGTCCAGATCGGGCATCCGGCCATTGTTCCCGAGTCAACTGGGTCATGCGGGTCCGGCTCGTTGTTGCAGGCAGTTGACCATCGTGGTCGAATGCGCTTCGCACACCGGCCATTTCTGGGATCGAGGACCCACCTGTATGTCGCTTCGACGTCACCGCGCCGTCCGTCGACTTTGTGGTTCGGCGCTCGTCGTCATCGGCATGGCAATAGCCGGTTGCGCAACCGACCGCGACGAGGAGGTCGGCGAATCGGGCCCGTCTGGTGACGTCGACGTGTTCGATCTGGAGGTCGGAGTTTGCCTCGCCGACTTTCAGGATTCAACCGAGCTGGAGACCATCGAGGCTTCGTCGTGCTCCGAACCGCACAGCGACGAGATCTTCGCCTCCGGCTCGATCCCCGACGGCGACTTTCCCGGGATGGACGTCGTCGAGGCGACGGCGCAGGATCTGTGCATCGCGAAGTTCGACGACTTCGTCGGGACTCCGTACGAGGCCTCGGTGTTGGATGTGGGGTATCTGACCCCGACTGAAGAGAGCTGGAACGACGGAGACCGCGCCGTGCTCTGCACCATCTACGACCCGGCGGAGGAGATCTCCGGCAGCCTGCGCGGCGCCAAGCGCTGAGGGCTAATGCCGTTCGAACGGCCGGACCGCAGTGGGCCTCAGGATCCGGGTACCAAGGCGCGGCTTTCGACCGATGCCGCCGCAATAAGTGCACTGCCGGCGCGCATAGGTGAAGATCGTTCCCCAGTGCCTGCCAGTGCCCTTGCACCGGTGGCAGTTCGTTTCCGGATGCAGTTTGAGCGAGATCCAGTACGCAAACCGGTCGCGGCGTGTTCGCTGGCCGTCTGACCAGCCTCGGCGCGGCGCGATCAGGTCAGCGTGTGGGCCTGGTTGGCCCAGGCCGCATGCAGCCGGGAGTAGGCGCCGCCGGCGTCGACCAGGTCCACGTGCCGCCCGCGCTCGACGAGCCAGCCGTCGTCGAAAACGAATATTTCGTCCGACGCTTCGGCGGTCGAGAGCCGGTGTGCGATCGTCACGGCGGTTCGGCCGCGAGTGATGCCCTCCAATGCCCGCGCGAGCCGCACCTCCGTCGCGGGGTCGACGGCGCTCGTCGCCTCGTCCAGGACCAGCAGGTCAGGGTCGGCCAGGTAGGCGCGAGCCAACGCGACGAGCTGGCGCTCGCCTGCCGACAGCGACTCGCCCCGCTGCCCGACCGGAGTGTCCAGCCCCAGCGGCAGACCGTCGAGCCAGTCGACGAGGCCGAGCTCGGTCAAGGCCAGCCGCACACCATCGTCAGAAGCTGCCGGCCGCCCGTAGCGGATGTTTGCGGCCAGGGTGTCGTCGAACAGGAAGCCTTCCTGCGGCACCATGACGACCCGGTCCCGAAGTGAGTCGAAGCGAATGTGACGCAGGCCGACTCCGTCGATGAGCACCGTGCCTTCGACCGGATCCATCAGCCGGGTCAACAGCTTCGCGAACGTCGTTTTCCCCGAGCCGGTCTCTCCCACGACGGCGATCCGCGAGCGCGGCGGGATCTGCACGTCCACCCGATGCAGCACGGTCGGCCCATCCGGATACGCGTATGAAACCTGGTCGAAGCGCACCTCGATCGGACCTCGCGGCAATGCGACGCCGGCCGGCCCCGGATCGGCGACATCCGCGGGCGTGTCGAGTACCCCGAGGACGCGCCGCCAGCCGGCGACGGCGTTCTGCGCCTCGTTGAGAACCTCCGTCCCTACTTGCACCGGCCCGACGAACAGCGTCACCAAGAACAGGAACGCCAGCAGCGCACCGAGGGTGATTTCCCCCGCCAGCCCGAGCAGCACCCCCACGACCACCACCGTGGCGTTGGCGATCCCGGCGACGACCTCGCCGGTGGAAAACGACATCGCGACGAGTTTTTGCGCTCGGGTCGCGGCCATCCGATGCCGATCCACTGCGGTGTCGATGCGGTCCTGAGTTCGGTCTTCGATCGAGTACGCACGGACCACTTCGGCACCGACCACCGACTCCGAAATCGCGCCGAGCATCGACCCGACCCGCTCGCGGACCACGCTGTACGCCGCCGACACGTTGCGCTGGAAGAACCGAAGAAGCAGGAACAGCGGTAGGAAGCAGACCCAGACCAGGACAGTGAGTTGCCACGAGTAGATCGCCATGATGACCGTGGCCACGACCAACTGCCCGAGACTGACCACGAAGAGCAGGCCGGCCCATTGGACGAACTGCGACAGCGCATCGACATCGCTGGTGACCCGTGATACGAGCGAGCCGCGTCGTTCCGTGTTCTGCGTGAGCACCGAAAGGTCGTGTACATGCCGGAACGCGATGGTCCGCAGGGTGGCGAGACCGGCTTCGCTCGCCCGGAACAAACGGACGTTCATCAGATACGCGCAGCCGGCCGTGAGGAGGACGGCGATCCCCGCCGCGAGGCACATCCATCGGACGAACCCGAGATCTGGCCCGGCTGGATTCAGCAAGCCGTTGTCGACAGTTTGCTGCACGGCGATCGGTACGACCACTCGGCCAGCGGTAGCCACGAGGGCCAAGACAAGGGTAAGGCCGAGGCCGGCTCGGATCTCCGGCGAGTACGACAATCCCCGACGGATGGTTTGTACAGCGCTGTGATCGGAGCTGTCACCAACGCTCGACGTCGACAGCGCGCTCACCTGGCCATCTCCTCGCCAGCGAGCAGGTCGTCGTCCTCGTCGGCCCGCAAAGCGGCTCGCTCGGCGGCGTCGCGTTCATAGGCGGTGAGCAGATTGCGATAACCCGCCGACGACACCATGAGTTCCTCGTGTGTCCCGCGCGCCGTGATGCGGCCGTGTTCGACGTAGACGACCTCGTCGGCCAGGGCAATGGTGGCCCGCCGATACGCCACCACGACCACTGTGGCCGGCAGCTCCGTTGACCGTAGTCCGGCCAGGATGCGTCGCTCGACCTCTGGGTCGACCGCGCTCGTCGCGTCGTCGAGGACCAACAGCCGGGGTCGGCGCACGACCGCACGCGCGAGGACGAGACGTTGTCGTTGGCCGCCGGAGAGGGTTGCGCCGCGCTCGCCGACTATCGAGTCCAACCCGTCGGGCAACGCCGCGACGAACCGGCTTGCCTGTGCCACGTGCAGGGCGGCCCAGACCTCGTCATCAGTTGACGGTAGACCCAAGGTCACGTTCTCCCGCACGCTGTCCTCGAACACGAACGCCTGCTGGAACACCAGCGCTGCGGAGCCGGCGACCTCGCCGCGAGCCAGCCGTCGGACATCGACCTGGTCGAGGAGAACCGCGCCGGTATGCGGATCCACCAGCCGGACAAGCAGGCCGGCGAGGCTCGACTTGCCCGAGCCGGTCGGTCCCACTACTGCCACGGTGCGGCCCGGCGCCACGTCCAGGGTGAGCCCGTGCAATACGTCGCGGGTGCCGACGTAGGCGAAGGACACGTCGCGGACCCCGAGAACGGCCGGATCCGTCGTGTCCGGGAGCACGGCGTCGCCGTATGGCAGAGCACCGCTGACCCGCAGGACCTGCTCGACCCGTCGCCATCCGACGACTGCGCGAGGCAACTCGCCCAGAACCCAGCCGATCGCCCGGACCGGAAAGGCCACCACCATCAGCAGATACGCGACGGAGACGACGGCCCCCGGGTCGAGGGTCCCGGCGGCGATCCGAACAGACCCCATCACCAGCACGGCGAGGACCCCGAAACTGGGCAGCGCCTCGAGCACCGGATCGAAGGCGCCCCTGACTCGACCCACGGCGACGTTCGCGTCTCGTAGTTCCTGGGCCACGGCGGCGAACCGGGCGGTCTCGTCGGCTTCGCGGCCCAGCGCCTTGACCACCAGCGCGCCGTCGAAGGACTCGTGTGCGATGCCGGACAACTCTCCTTTCAGCGCCTGCGCCCGGGTCGCGAGCGGGGACAGCCGCCGCTGGTACAGCAGGTTGATCAGCAGGATCGCCGGGAAGACGAGCAGCCCGATGGCGGCCAGGACCGGGTCGGTGAGCACCATCGATACGACCGCGAATGCCAGCATGAAGAACACCCCGATCGCCATCGGGAACGGCGCGATCGGGTACCAGCTCGCCTCGACGTCGGCGTTGGCGTTCGACAGCAGCACGCCAGTCGGGTGCTGGTGGTGCCAGGACAGCGGCAATCCGAGATACCGGCGCGTGACTTGGCGTCGATATGAGGCCTGCAGGCGGTACTGCATCACACCGGCGTAGTAGCGACGGACGACGATCCCGGTGGCCTTGAGCGTCGATACCCCGATGATGGCCAGTGCCGCCAGCCCGAGTGCGGTCGTCGTCGTCTGACCCTGCTGAAACGCCGGCACGATGACGTCGTCGGTGATCAGGCCGATCACCGCGGCCGCCAGCCCCGTCATCACGCCGTACAGGGCGCTACCCGCGACCGCCACGCCGAAGATCGCTGGCTCGTCCCGGATGCCACGCCCGAGCACGCGAAATCCCTCGCGCAGGGTCACCTGATCTGATTGGTCGGTCACTGTTGTCATTCTCACCTGTGCGCTCCCGGCATAGCCTCCCGGTCATGACCGCTTTCGCCCGCCGCGAACGCCGCGCCTTGTGCGAGACCTTGCGCCGCGTCGGGCCGGATGCCCCGACCCTGTGCGAAGGCTGGCAGGCTCGCGACCTGGCCGCGCACCTCGTGCTGCGCGAGACTCGCCCGGTCGCAGCGGCCGGAATCGTGCTGCCACCGATCGCGGCATGGACCGACCGGGTCCGGCGCTCGCTGGCCGATCGGCCCTGGCCGGAGCTGGTCCGTCGCGTCCAGAGGCCGCCGTTCTGGACGCCGTTCTCCTGGTCGCCCATCGAGGAAGCCGTCAATCTCACCGAGAACTTCGTCCATCACGAAGACGTGCTGCGCGCCCAACCGGACTGGGCCGAGCCACGGTCACTGGACCCCGACTACGAGGAGTCGTTGTGGAATTCGCTGGTGGCTCGAAACCGGTTCTTCTTCCGGCACGCACCGGTCGCGGTCACGTTCCGACGACCTGACGGGACGACGTTCGCGGCACGTCAAACCAGTGACGGCGGCAGCGGAGTCGTCTTGGCCGGGCGACCCGGTGAGCTGTTGATGTACGCCTTCGGCCGCCGACAAGACGCACGCCTCGAGGTGCTCGGAGCCGAAGCGGACGTTGCCGCGTTCAAACGGGTCTACCGGTAACACCTGCTGTCACCGGACTGAATGGCCCGCCTCGTCGAGCACCTGTTTGACGGCACCGATGCGCAGGGTGCCGAAGTGGAAGACGCTCGCGGCGAGCACCGCGTCGGCACCGGCCTCGATTGCAGGCGCGAAGTGTTCGAGGGCGCCGGCGCCACCGCTGGCGATCACCGGGACCGTCACCTCTTCGGCCACTGCAGCGATCATCGGCAGGTCGAAGCCCGTGCGGGTGCCGTCAGCGTCGACAGAGTTGAGCAGGATCTCCCCGGCGCCGAGTGACACCGCCCGGGCAGCCCATTCGACCGCGTCGATACCGGCTCCACGCCGGCCGCCGTGGGTGGTCACCTCGAAGCCCGACGGCGTATCTGCGCCACGCCGTGCGTCCACGGACAAGACGAGCACCTGGGCGCCGAACCGGTCGGCAATCTCACCGATCAACTCGGCACGTCCGACCGCCGCCGTGTTCACGCCGACCTTGTCTGCGCCAGCGCGCAGCAGCCGGTCGACGTCGTCGACGTTTCGCACCCCACCCCCGACGGTGAGCGGGATGAACACCTGCTCGGCAGTTCTGGAGACGACGTCGTATGTCGTGGTTCGGTTGTCACTTGACGCGGTGATGTCGAGGAACAGCAGCTCGTCGGCTCCTTCGGCGTCATACGCCCGAGCCATCTCGACCGGGTCGCCGGCGTCGACGAGGTCGGTGAACCGGATACCCTTCACGACCCGGCCGGCATCGACGTCCAAGCAGGGAATGACGCGGACCGCGACGCTCATCCACCCACTCCCGGCTGGTAGGCGACGGCCTCGATCTCCACCAGCATCCGTGGGTCGATGAGTGCGGACACCTCGACCATCGACGTCGCAGGCATCGTCTCGCCGAAAATCTCGCCGTGAGCGCGCCCGTACTCCTCCCACCGGGAGATGTCGGTGACGAAGATCCGGGTGCGGACGACGTCGGCTAGCGACGCGCCCACCTTCTCCAATGCCCAGCCGATGTTGCGGATCGCCTGAGTCGTCTGTGCGTATGCGTCGCCCTCGTGGACCACCTCACCGTCGATGATCGACGTGCATCCGGTCACCCACACGTGGTCGCCGGCGGCGACTGCCCTGCTGTACCCGACGACTTGCTCCCACGGTGCCGCCGATGAGACCCGGCGGATCATCTGGCCGACGCCAGCGCCTGCGGGAGCGTGAAAGCCCCGGCGTACAGCGCCTTGCCCACGATGGCGCCCTCGACCCCCAGTGGGACGAGCGACCTCAGCGCCGCGATGTCACGCAGGCCCGCCACCCCGCCGCTCGCGATCACCGGGCGGTCGGTCTTTTCACACACCGAGCGCAGCAGGGTCAGGTTGGGCCCGGTCAGCGTGCCGTCCCTGCTGACGTCGGTGACGACATATCGAGCGCAGCCGTCGCGGTCGAGCCGATCGAGGACCTCCCACAAATCTCCGCCCTCGCGGGTCCACCCACGCGCGGCCAATGTCGTCCCTCGAACGTCCAGTCCGACCGCGATCTTGTCTCCGTACCGGACAATCGCGCTGGCCGTCCAGTCGGGATCCTCGAGAGCTGCGGTGCCCACGTTGACGCGTGCGCACCCCGTTGCCAGGGCGTCCTGCAGGGATGTGTCGTCGCGAATGCCGCCTGACACCTCCACGGCGACATCTAGCCGGCCGACGACCTCGGCAACCAACTCTCGGTTCGACCCCCGCCCGAAAGCGGCGTCCAGGTCCACCAGGTGGATCCACTCAGCCCCGGCCGCCTGCCAGGCCAGTGCAGCATCCAGCGGAGCTCCGTAGACCGTCTCCGTGCCGGCTTCCCCCCGAACCAACCGCACCGCCTGCCCGTTCGCCACATCCACAGCGGGCAGCAACACCAGCCTGGTCATGGGCAGCACCTTGATCCATGGATGGTTCTAGGGCCTATCACCCCAAAATAGCTCCGTGGATCATGAGCTCGCCGAGTGCTGGGTTCATGAAGTCGTGATCGAAGTCGGATTACTGGCGTTGCAGCCCCACCAATCATCCTTCGATCATCGATCCGGCGGGCAGCTGCCGCGGCGGTGGGAAGAACGCACTGAGGGAGCACGGCAGGGAGGGGCTGGGTGGTTTTGTCCGGGAGGCTAATCCCGAACCTCGGGTACAAATCGAAGGGCGAGACCAGCATCGAGAGCACACGTGGCCTCCCGGACAGAACCACCCTGCGCCGCCCTTCCCGCGGAACCACTACGCGACCTTCACGGCGCGGAAGCGGAGCCGCCGGTAGTCCGCCCACCACGCGTCGTCGCGCCAGAGCTGAGGCCGGGCGATATCGGCGGCCCGGGCGAGTACGTCGGACGGCACGTCGGCAAGAACACCGCCGGCGAACATCTGCAACCACCCGGCGAGCCCGTCGGCGCCAGCCAGCCGGGTGGGTCGGTCGCGGAAGTCGAGTTCGCGAATCTCGAAGCCAGCGTCTTCGAGCATGGCCGCGTACTGCGCTGGCGATGGAAAGACCCACGGCCATTGTCGTTCGGGCAGACCAGCCTCGCGGCAGGCCTGGTCGACGGCCCCCGTGACGGAAGCGACGTTGCCTGTGGCGCCCATCTCGGCGACGAACCGGCCGCCACCGCGAAGCGCGTCGGACACGCAGCCGAGGACCTCGACCGACGAGGGCATCCAGTGCAGGGCCGCATTGGAGAACACGGCGTCGACCGGCCGCTCGACGGTGAAGTCGTGCGCGTCGGCTACTCGCAGATCGGCGTCGGGAAGCCGGTGCCTGGCTGCCTCGATCATGGTCGGGTCGGAATCGATGCCGATGACGGTCGCACCGGTGCCGGCTATCTTCGCCGCCAGCTCGCCGGTGCCGCAGCCAAGATCGAGGATGGTTTCGCCAGCCTGTGCGTCCAGCCAGTCCAGCAGCTCGGCTCCGTAGGCGGAGACAAAAGCGAAGTCCCGGTCGTAGGCCCGGGTGTCCCAGCCCTCGGTCACGTCTTCAACCCTCTCACCCAGGTCTCGAGCAGCGCGGCGCCGGCGTCACCGGACTTCTCGGGGTGGAACTGGGTCGCTGACAACACGCCGTTCTCCACCGCGGCGATGAAACGGTCGCTGTCGTGCTCGGTCCAGCTGACCAGTGGCGGGTGCAGCCGCTGCGGTGGCGGCATCACCCAGTGCCGGACGCCATAGGAGTGGACGAAGTAGAACCGCGCATCCTCGACGCCGGCGAACAACACCGACCCGGATGCGACGTCGACGGTGTTCCAGCCCATGTGCGGCAAAGGACAGGCATCGAGCCGCTCGACCACGCCGGGCCACTCCCCCAAGCCATCGGTCTGCACCCCGTGTTCGATGCCGCGGTCGAAGAACACCTGCATCCCGACACAGATGCCGAGCACTGGGCGCCCACCGGCCAGCCGGCGGTCGACGACCTGGTCACCATGCACCGATCGCAGTCCAGCGGCACACGCGGCAAATGCCCCGACACCCGGGACCACCAGGCCATCCGCATCGGCGGCGGTGGCACGGTCCGCCGTCAGCGTCACCTCGGCTCCTACCCGCTCCAACGCTCGCACGGCGGACCGAACGTTGCCCGAGCCGTAGTCGAGCACCACCACACTGGGACCGCTCATGTCGGTTTGACGATCCGGCTCACAGCCTGCCCTTTGTCGAGGGCACGCCGCCCTCCCGCGGGTCCAACGCGACAGCGTCGCGAAGCGCCCGAGCAACCGCCTTGAACTGCGCCTCGGCAATGTGATGCGGGTCTCGGCCAGCGATGACTCGCACATGCAGCGCCAGCTGCCCGTGAAATGCCACCGTCTCCAAAACGTGCCGGGTGAGTGACCCAGGAAAGTGGCCGCCGATCAGTGCATAATCCTGGCCGGGCGGCTCACCGGTGTGCACACAGTACGGCCGGCCGGCAACGTCGATGGCCACTTGGACCAGCGCTTCGTCGAGTGGGACGAGCGCGTCGCCGAAGCGCCGGATACCGACCTTGTCGCCGAGCGCATCGTGCATGGCCTGGCCGAGCACGATCGCAACGTCCTCGACGGTGTGGTGCACGTCCACTGCTACGTCGCCCTTCGCGGTCACCGCGACGTCGATCAGCGAATGCCGGGAGAAGGCCGCAAGCATGTGGTCATAGAACGGAACGCCGGTCTCGATGTCGTTGTGCCCGGAGCCGTCGAGGTCGAGCTCGACGACGACCCGGCTCTCCGTGGTAGCGCGCTCGACGTGTGCCGTCCGCCTGGTCACCGCATCACCTCCACCACAGCAGCGCGGAATGCGGCCATTTCCGTCGGCGTGCCGACTGTCACGCGCAGGAAGCCCTCCGGTCCGGTCTCCCGGACGAGGATTCCGCGGTCGAGCAGGCTCTGCCAGACGCCGTGCCGGTCAGAGAACCTCCCGACGAGAACGAAGTTGGCATCGGAATCAGGAACGGTCAGCCCCTGGTCGCGTAGCCACCGGGTGAGCTCGTCGCGATCGGTGCGAATCGCCTCGACCTTCGCGAGCAGCTCGTGCGTGTGCGCGAGCGCGACCCTGGCGACTGCCTGGGTGAGCGCCGACAGGTGGTACGGAAGCCGAACCACCTGGATCGCCGAGACGATGTCGGGCGCGGCGGCCAGGTAGCCCAGGCGCGCACCGGCGAATGCAAAGGCCTTGCTCATCGTGCGCACGACAACCAGCCGCGGGTGACGTGTCAGTAGGCTCAGGGCACTCGGGGTGCCCCTCCGCCGGAACTCGGCGTACGCCTCGTCCACGACGACGACCCCGTCGACCGCTTCATGCAGTGCCGTCACGAGTGACAGCGGCAGCGCGGTGCCGGTCGGGTTGTTCGGCGAGGCGAGCAGCACGACGCTCGGCTGATGCCTGTCCACCTGCTCGAGAGCATGGGTCAGGTCGATGCCGAAGTCCTCATCGCGCCGCCCCGTCACCCAGCTCGTCGCCGTGTCGCGGGCGTACTGCGGATACATCGAGTAGGTCGGCGCAAAGGACAGTGCCGTCCGGCCGGGTCCGCCGAAGGCCTGCAGCAATTGCAACATGACCTCGTTGGATCCGTTGGCGGCCCACACTCGCGACTGGTCCAGCCCATGGCCCAGGTAAGTAGCAAGGTCGCGGCGTAGCGCGACGGCGTCCCTGTCTGGATACCGGTTCAGGCCGCGTACGGCGTCGGCAACGGCTTCCGCCGCGGAGGCGACCAGTGCCTCCGACGGCGGATACGGGTTCTCGTTGACGTTGAGCCGGACCGCCACGTCGAGCATTGGTGCGCCGTACGGTCTCAGGCCGCGCAACTCCGCACGCAGCGGAAGCGTGCTTCCCATCACCGAAACCTGGCGCGCACCGCTGCGGCGTGAGCGGGGAGATCTTCGGCCGCTGCCAGTGCTTCGACATGAGCCGCCGCGTCCTGCAGGGCTGGCCGGTCGTACTCGACGACATGGATGCCGCGCAGGAACGACTGCACAGACAAGCCGCTTGAGTGCCGGGCGCACCCGCCGGTCGGCAGGACATGATTCGAGCCGGCGCAGTAGTCGCCAAGGCTCACCGGGGACCATGGCCCGACGAAGACCGCTCCGGCATTCCGAACAAGGGCTGCGACACCAGCCGCATCCCGGGTCTGAATCTCCAGGTGTTCAGCGGCATAAGCGTCGACGACGCGCAAGCCCTGTTCCAGATCGGCGACCAACACGACGCCGGACTGCTGGCCGGTCAGCGCGGCGCGTACCCGCTCGACGTGTTTGGTGGCGGCGACCAGGTTGTCCAGCTCGTGATCGACCGCATCGGCGAACGCTTCACTGTCTGTCACCAGGACGCTCGCGGCGAGCGGGTCGTGCTCGGCCTGGCTGAGCAGGTCGGCTGCCACATGCACCGGATCGGCGCTGTCGTCGGCGAGGACCACGATTTCGGTCGGACCCGCTTCGGTGTCGATGCCGACGGTGCCGCGCAGGTACCGCTTGGCCGCAGCCACATACACGTTGCCGGGTCCGGTCACCATGTCGGCTGACGGACACACCACCGCGCCGGCGTCGTCGCTCACCCCATAGGCGAACATGGCGATTGCCTGGGCACCGCCAACTGCGTAGACCTCGTCGACGCCCAGCAGGGCACACGCCGCGAGTATCGTCGGATGCGGGCGGCCGCCATGGTCACGCTGAGGCGGGCTGGCCACTGCCACGCTCTCGACACCGGCCAGCTGCGCGGGCACGACGTTCATGACGACGCTGCTGGGGTACACGGCCAGGCCGCCGGGAGCGTAGATGCCCACCCGATGTATCGGAACCCAGCGTTCGGTGACGGTGCCGCCGTGGACCACGTTGGTCGTGACATCTGCGCGCCGTTGGTCGGCGTGTACCAGCCGGGCCCGCGCGACGGACTCCGCCAGCGCCGTACGCACCGCGGGATCGAGGCCGGCCAATGCGGCGTCCAGCACCGCGCCCGGCACCCGGGGATCCGAGATGTCCACCCCATCGAAACGCGCGGTGAGTTCACGCAGCGAGGCGAGGCCGCGGTCGCGCACGTCGCGGCAGATCTGCCCAACTGGGACCAGAACGGACTCGACATCGAGCGGCGCTCGCGGTACCAGGCGTCGGTAACCGCGCGCGTCAGTACTGCGTCCGCGCAGGTCGATGCGGCGAATCACGCGCCGAGTCTAGGTCGGCCACCCGCACACCGGACTCGCCGCCCGGATGGCAAGACATCGGGTCCACGCAGTGATACGCACACATCGCACCGCCGCCCGATTGTGGTCTCACTGTGACCGGTCGGACGCATCCGTGCGGCAGGATGGAGTGGATGGGCACGTCGAGGGGGCTAGAGACGAATGCCGCAACTCCGGCTACGACGGCGTTGAACCGTGCCGGGGTCGCGTTCATCGTGCACCGGTACCAGCACGACCCCGGCGCGATGTCGTACGGCCTGGAGGCCGCGCATGCTTTGGGTGTGCCGGCCGAGCGCGTATTCAAGACCCTGCTGGCCGACGTGGACGGTCATCTCGTCGTCGCTGTCGTTCCAGTCGTCGGCTCGCTCGACCTGAAAGCACTGGCCAGCGCCCGCGGTGGCAAGCGAGCGGGCATGGCGGCGTCAGCGGCCGCGGAACGGGCCACCGGTTACGTCATCGGTGGAATCAGTCCCCTCGGCCAGCGCCGCAGGCTGCCGACGGTGGTCGACCAGAGCGCGACTGGTTTCGACACCGTCTACGTGTCGGCCGGCCGGCGCGGACTCGACCTCGAGTTGGCGCCTGCGGATCTGATCCGTCTCACGGGAGCGACCACGGCGCGGATCGGTCGGCACGGCTGAGCTCTGGCTCATCAGCCGACGACCGCCACCGGCTCCG
Organism: uncultured Actinomycetota bacterium; assembly: GCA_963819885.1. Taxonomy (GTDB): domain Bacteria; phylum Actinomycetota; class Actinomycetes; order Jiangellales; family Jiangellaceae; genus JACVRX01. Next base: position 71,907 of record CAWFXV010000030.1, read on the forward strand.
GTCATGATCGAGCAGGCACATCACAACAACCGTGGTGACCCCCGCAATGGGCCACCCGAAGAGCAGGCCGGTGGCTCCGAGATCGAGCGGGAAGTCGAGCCGGGTGCCATCGGCAAGATCGTCGAACGTGCCGGCGATCGGATCTGGGCCGAGCAGCATGCCCAGCCGCCAGCCGACGATGCCGCCCACAAGCCCAGCCGCTGCGAGAGCACACACCGTCACAACCGGACGATGCCGGTGCCGGGTGAACATCACGACAGCGATCAAGACGCCCACCGTGCCGGAGATGACCGTGAACCAGGCGTCTGCCTCGAACCGGCTCTCGCCGACTGGTCCGACTGGCTGCAGCTCACCGGCAATCACCTCGACGGCGAACCTCGGGGCGAGCAGCAGCCAGAGCAGCCCGACGAGGATTCCCGCTGCCAGCGAGATCAGTACCGTCTCGGCGAAAACCCGAAGTGTCGACGGGGCCCGGCGGCGAACTCGCCGGCCGACGGGTACGGCGTTGGTCGCCTCGCTCACCCGAGACAAGCCGGGCCGAGCAAAGCCTTCAAGTCGCCCATCAATGCGCTGGACGGGGACACGCGCAGCGCGTCGTCCAGCCGCATGAGCGTAGTGCGACCGCCGCCGTGTAGGCGGAGGTGGACCTCGGTACTGCCGGGATGACTGGCCAGAACGTCTTTGAGGCGCTCGACCACCGGGGCTGTGCACCGGGCCACGGGCATGCTGACGACCACCGGTCCACTCGGTGCCTCGGACAGGTCGGGCACACTGAAATCGCTCGCGATGACCTGTGCAGAGTCGTCGCGGCGATCTACTCGGCCCTTGACGACGACGATCGTGTCCTCGGCGAGCTGTAGGGCGTGCTGCTGGTAGATGGCGGGGAACAGCATCACCTCGACCGAACCTTCGAGATCCTCGACCGTGGCGATCGCCCACGTGTCGCCACGGCGGGTGACCTTGCGTTGCAACCCCGTGACCAGCCCCCCGACCGTGACGACCGTGCCGGGTGGGCACTCTTCTTCGTCCGCCAGCGATGAGATGCTGCGGTCGGTCATCCGCGACAACACGTGGTCGACACCGAGCAGCGGATGGTCGGAAACGTAGAGACCGAGCATCTCCCGCTCATAGCCGAGCTTGACCTGCTTGTCCCACTCCGACAGGTCCGGCACGGTGACCTCGAGTCCTTGCCGGTTCCCGACCGCCCCGCCGAACAGGTCGAACTGGCCGATCGCCTCGTTGCGCTTGAGATCGAGTACAGCGTCGACAGCGACGTCGAAGACCGCAGCGAGGGAACGCCGCGAATAGCCCAGCGAGTCGAAAGCCCCTGCCTTGACCAACGACTCGACCACCCGCTTGTTACACACCACAACCGGAACCTTGTCCATGAAGTCCGGGAAGGACTCGAACCGGCCTTCGGCGGCGCGAGCGGCGACGATTCCCTCGACGACGTTGCCCCCGACGTTGCGAATCGCCGCCAGGCCGAACCGGACATCGGTACCGACAGGGGTGAAGTCTCCTTCGGACTCGTTGACGTCCGGCGGCAGCACCTTGATCCCCATCCGCCGGCATTCGCCGAGATAAATCGCGGTGCGGTCCTTGTCGTCTCGCATACTGGTGAGCAGCGCCGCCATGTACTCGGCGGGGTAATTGGCCTTGAGGTAGGCGGTCCAGTACGAGATCAGGCCGTAGGCAGCGCTGTGCGCCTTGTTGAACGCGTAGTCAGAGAACGGGACCAGGGTGTCCCAGAGGGCTTTTACCGCGGCAGCTGAGAACCCGCCGGCTCGCATGCTGTCCGAAAACGCGACGAACTCCGCGTCGAGCACCTCGCGCTTCTTCTTGCCCATCGCCTTGCGCAGCAGGTCGGCCTTGCCGAGGGAATAGCCGGCGACTTTCTGGGCGATCGAGAGAACCTGTTCCTGATAGACGATCAGGCCGTAGGTCTCGTCCAGGATCTCCGCCAGCGGCTCGGCGAGCTCGGGATGGATCGGCGTGATGGGCTGCTTGCCGTGCTTGCGCAGGGCGTAGTTGGTGTGCGACTGCGCGCCCATCGGACCCGGCCGGTACAGAGCGCCGACGGCAGAGATGTCTGTGAAGCTGTCGGGTTTCATCAGCCGCAACAGCGAGCGCATCGGCCCACCGTCGAGCTGGAACACGCCAAGAGTGTCCCCTCGGGAGAGCAGTTCGTAAGTGGGCCGGTCGTCGAGCGCCAACCCATCGAGGTCGACCTGTTCCTTGCCGTTTCGCACGATGTTGCGGCACGCGTCGTCGAGGACCGTGAGGTTTCGCAGCCCCAGGAAGTCCATCTTCACCAGGCCGAGCGCCTCGCAGGTGGGATAGTCGAACTGGGTGATGATGGCGCCGTCCTGCTCCCGCTTCATGATCGGGATGTGATCCATCAGCGGCTCGGACGACATGATCACGCCCGCGGCATGGACACCCCACTGGCGCTTGAGGTTCTCCAATCCTTTCGCGGTGTCGACGATCTTCTGCACGTCGGGGTCGGCGGCATAGAGCTCACGGAACTCGTTCGCCTCGGCGTACCGCCTGTCTTGTGGGTCGAAGATGCCGGCCAGGGCAATGTCCTTGCCCATCACCGCCGGTGGCATCGCCTTGGTGATCCGCTCCCCCATCGCGAAGGGGAAGCCCAGTACCCGGCCCGCGTCCTTGATCGCTTGCTTGGCCTTGATCGTCCCGTAGGTGACGATCTGCGCGACCCGGTCGGCCCCGTACTTGTCGGTGACGTATCGGATGACATCGCCGCGCCGACGCTCGTCGAAGTCGATGTCGATGTCGGGCATCGAGGCCCGCTCGGGGTTGAGGAACCGCTCGAACACGAGGCCGTGCTGAAGCGGGTCGAGATCGGTGATTCCGAGCGCGTACGCCACGATGGCGCCCGCTGCCGAACCCCGGCCCGGGCCAACCCGAATCCCCCGGTCCTTGGCCCAGGTGATGAAGTCGGCCACGACCAGGAAGTACGCCGGGTACCCCTTGTCGCAGATGACCCCGGTCTCGTATTCGGCCTGCCGACGAACCTGGTCGGGCACCCCATGCGGATAGCGGCGGTGCAGGCCACGTTCGACCTCCCGGACGAACCACGACGTCTCGTCCTCTCCGGTCGGAACCGGGAAACGGGGCATGAAGTTGGCACCCTCGCTGAACCTGACCTCGCATCGTTCGGCAATGCGTAGGGTGTTGTCGCACGCCTCGGGCAGCTCGGCCCAGATCTCGCGCATCTGCGCAGCGGACTTGAGGTAGAAGTCGTCGGCCTCGAACTTGAGCCGGTTCGGGTCGGCCAGCGTCGACCCGGACTGCACACACAGCAGCACTGCGTGCGCCTCGTTGTCACCGGGGTAGGTGTAGTGCAGATCATTGGTCGCGACGAGCGGCAGACGGAGGTCACGCGCGAGACGCAGCAGATCCTCGCGCACCCGTCGCTCGATACCGAGCCCGTGGTCCATCAGCTCGACGAAGTAGTTCTCCGCCCCGAAGATGTCTCGGAACTCCGCCGCGGCCGTGATCGCGTCGGTATAGCGGCCGAGGCGCAACATGGTCTGCACCTCGCCCCCTGGGCAACCGGTGGTGGCGATGAGGCCACCGGAGTAGGTCTGCAGCAGCTCGCGGTCCATCCGCGGCTTGAAGTAGAAGCCCTCCAATGACGACAGCGAGGAAAGCCGGAACAGGTTGTGCATCCCGCCGGTGTTCTCGGCCAGCAGGGTGAGGTGCGTATACGCACCTCCACCGGAGACATCGTCCTCACCGCCAGCGCCCCACCGCACCCGCGTCTTGTCGAATCTGCTGGTCCCCGGGGTGAGGTATGCCTCGACGCCGATGATCGGTTTGATGCCGTGCCGGCCGGCCTTCTGGTAGAAGTCGTAGGCGCCGAAGACGTTGCCGTGGTCGGTCATCGCCAGCGCCGGCATCCCCTGGTTCGCGGCCTCGGCGAACAGGTCGTCCAGCCGTGCCGCACCGTCGAGCATCGAGTACTCGGTGTGCACGTGCAGGTGCGCGAAGTCGGCCCTGCTTTTCACGGTGGACGGGTCGGGCACGGCGCAGGCGCCTCCTCGGCGGACGGATTCGGCCCGAGTCTAAGTGCCCTCGCCGACAGTGTCCGGCCACGGCTCGCCGAATGCGCTCACCGGTCCCGCCGCGGGTTTCTTGTTGATTGATCAACGTGAAATCGGTGTCGTTGGGGAGCGCCACCAAGGTCACGTGATCACGTTCATCCGGGACTATAGACGCCAGATCGCTGGTGCGTTTGCGGGCTCGGCCGCGTCCAAACCGGCTGTGATCACGGCATCCATGATCCGGGCCAGCCCGGCTCGGCCGAGTGACGGCGCCCGGTGAGCCATCGCCCGAACGATCTCGGCTTCCCGGGCACGGTCCCGACCGGCGTGCCCGCTGACCGGTTTGTGCTGCTGGACCTCGCCGACAAGCGCGACCCGGTACTCGAGCAGCGCGGCGAGCGCGGCATCGACGCGGTCGATCGCGTCGCGACAGCCTGGAAGCGATTGCGGTTTCACCTGCCGCACGACCGGCGTCAAAGTGGCAACGGTACCCATGGCGGCCTCGACATCAGCCGGCTCGGCCTCCTCGCGCAGCCAGATACCGTCGGCCCCGGCAGCGACGGCGCCGCCGGCGAGCCAGGGAGTGTCGCCGACGTCGACCAGGACCGGCCGCGCGGAGCGATCTCGAACCTCGCTGACGATGGCCAGGTCGAGCGTGGTCCGGCGACCCCGGTAGGTTCGGCTGCCACCCTCGCAGAGCACGACGGCATCGTTGCCCTCCGCGCGCAGGTATTCGAGCGAAGACAACCACTCCTCGATGCTGCAATGCGCACCTCGGTGCAGGACGACGGGCAGTCCCGTGCGCCCGACCGCGGCGAGCAGGCGGAAGTCCTGCATCCACTCGCCACCGACCACGACCCCGTCGGCGTAGCGGATCACAGCCGGCAGATCGTCGGCGGAGAACGGTTCGACGAGCAGCGGACCAGCGCTCAGATCGCGCATTCGGGCCAGTTCGGCTGCGACGCCGGGCGCGCCGTGATGGCGGCGCAAGCTGACATGGGCCATGTCGGCTCCCATGCGCGGCCCGGCGAGCACCGGCAGGCGGGTGCCGCCGATGACCTCGGTGCCGAACGGCACAGCGGTGGTGGCGGACAGCCGCCGACTGGTCGGTCAGTGGGGGCACGGGTGCTCCTCGGTTCGGGCCGCACCCGGTGTCGCCCGAGCCGGCGCTTTCATGACGAAAGGCAGAGGCGATGCCTCTGCCTTCGAGCCGACTCGGGTGGCTGCTGCGTCAGGTCACGTCGACGCTGCCGGCCACCCGGGCCGGCATCGTAAACGCGAAATACGCCTGTCGCACGGAGCAGAGGTTACGGATGCGGTCGTACCTCGTCCAGCAATGTGGGACGTCGATCCCGCATACCGAGACTCCTTCACGACGCGGCACCCAAGCTGTCCAACGCGCGCTGCAAGTCCGCCGGGTATGGCGAACTGAAGGACACCCGCTCGCCGGTTGCGGGGTGCTCGAAGCCGAGTCGAGCGGCGTGTAACCACTGACGCTCGAGCCCCAGCGCTTCGGCGAGAACGGGATCGGCGCCGTAGGTCAGGTCCCCGACGCAGGGGTGCCGCAGTGCGCTCATGTGGACACGGATCTGGTGTGTCCGCCCGGTTTCGAGCCGAATCTCGAGCAGGCTTGCCGCTGGGAACGCCTCCAGCGTGTCGTAGTGCGTGACGCTCGGCCGCCCACCAGCTACGACCGCCCAGCGGTGGTCCCGGGTCGGATGCCGGTCGATCGGCGCATCGATCGTGCCCCGGCTCGGGTCGGGGTGGCCCTGGACCACGGCGTGGTAGATCTTGTCGACGGTTCGGTCGCGGAACTGCCGTTTGAGCGCGGTGTACGCCCGCTCGGACTTCGCGACCACGATCAGGCCGCTGGTGCCGACGTCCAGCCGGTGTACCACGCCCTGTCGTTCGGCCGCGCCACTCGTCGAGACCCTGAATCCAGCGGCTGCCAGACCGCCGACGACGGTCGGGCCGGACCAACCCGGGCTCGGGTGTGCCGCCACCCCGACTGGTTTGTCGACGACGACGACGTCGGGGTCGTCGTGAACGATCGTCATGCCCTCGACCATCTCCGGAGTCGCTACGAGCGGACCGGGCGGAGGCGGAAGGTCGACCTCGAGCCAGGATCCCGGCCGAACCCGGTCGGACTTGACCGCCGCTGCTCCGTCGACGAGCACGTGCCCATGCTCGACCAGGTCGGCGGCGCGGCTGCGGGAGAACCCGAGGAGCCGGGCAAGTGCAGAATCCAGCCGCTCGCCGACCAAACCCTCCGGAATCGGCACTGTGCGCCGGTCGTTCATTCAGCCGTCCGATCGGGCCCTGAGCCGTCGTAGGTCACTCCGCGCAGGCTCAACCACGCCATCAGGACGGCCGATCCGACGATCACGGAATCGGCGAGATTGAACACCGGCCAATGTGGCAACTCCAGGAAGTCGACCACGTGGCCCTGCAGCGGGGCTGGCGAGCGAACCACCCGATCGATCAGATTGCCGATCGCTCCGCCCAGCAGCCCGCCCAAGGCGACCGCCCACGGCAGACTGGTGACCTTTCGGCTCAACCGCAGAATCACCACGATGACGACGGCGGCGATCGCGGTGAACACGAAGGTCATGCCGGTGGCGAAGCTGAAGGCGGCACCCGGATTGCGGACGAGGCGGAGTTGGAGCACACCGTCGATGACCTCGACAACCGTGCCGTCCTGCAGCGAGGCAACAGCGATGATCTTGCTCAACTGGTCGAGCAGGATGACTGTGGCGGCCACGGCGAAAAGGACGCCAACCCGGCGTCCTTCCGTTGGCTGTGTGCGTACGTCGCCGGTCAGCGACGCTCCTCCCGCTGCTTGCATGTCATACACAGTGTGGCACGCGGGAAGGCCTGCAGGCGGGCCTTGCCGATGGGGTTGCCGCAGCTCTCGCAAACGCCGTAGGAGCCGTCGTCGATCCGCGAGAGCGCGCGCTCGGTCTGGCCGAGGATCTCGCGATGGCTGGCCGCCAGAGACATCTCGTGCTCGCGCTCAAACGTCTTCGACCCGGTATCAGCCTGGTCCTCGCCGCCGCTGTCACTGCTGTCCCGCAGCAGGTCGGCGATGTCGGACTCGGCCTCGGAGATCTCGCTCCGGAGCCGGTCCGCTTCCGCCTCCAGTAGGGCCCGCACCTCAGCCAGTTCGGCGGCGGTCCAGGGGCGCTCGTCCGCCCGGACGACCAGCGCCTCCGGAGCGGCTTTCCGGGCGGACGCCTTCTTGGCCGGGACCTTCTTGGCCGGGGCCTTCTTGGCCGGGGCCTTCTTGGCCGGGGCCTTCTTGGCCGGGGCCTTCTTGGCCGGGATCTTCTTGGCCGGGGCCTTCTTGGCCGGGGCCTTCTTCGCCGGGGCCTTCTTCGCCGGGGCCTTCTTCGCCGGGGCCTTCTTCGCCGGGGCCTTCTTCGCCGGGGCCTTCTTCGCCGGGGCCTTCTTCGCCGGGGCCTTCTTCGCCGGGGCCTTCTTCGCCGGGGCCTTCTTCGCCGGGGCCTTCTTCGCCGGGGCCTTCTTCGCCGGGACCTTCTTCGCCGGAGCCTTCTTCGCCGGAGCGCCGGACGCGACCCGGCGCCCTCGTCCAGTGCTGCCCTTGCCGCTGTCAGCCATGACGCGGCCCCCTGCCTCGTTGATCAGTTATCGCCCAAGGTCCCGTGAGGATAGGTCCCCGGGGCCTGGGCGGCAATTGTCCGCGCCGACCGCCGCCGATATCCGCACGACCTCGTCGGCGTGGTCCCCGTAGACTGGCCCCGCGAACAGGCGTCGATGGGGACGAGTAGTCCGGCAGACGGCCACCAGCGACCTGGGGACGGTGTGAGCCCAGGGGCACGAGCTGTGACGAACATCACCCCGGAGCTGCCGGAGGAAAGGGTCGCGCGCCCTAGTAGAACCGGCCGCATCAACTGAGTGGGTCGTCGTGCAGGTGACGGCGGCCAAGGAGGGTGGTACCGCGGGGCGCCCGGTCATTCGACCGGCCCGGCCTCGTCCCTCCGTCGGAACGGAATCGACGGAGGGGCCTCGAGGCGATGGACACGCCGATGTACCGACCAGTGCCCAGTCAGGTCGACCTGCCTGCCATGGAGCGCGAGATCCTCGCGTTCTGGCGCGAGCGCGAAACCTTCGCCCGGACACTCAAGCTCAGCGAAGGCCGGCCCCGGTGGATCTTCTACGAAGGTCCCCCGACGGCTAACGGCCTTCCGGGCGCTCACCACCTAGAGGCGCGCGTCTTCAAGGACGTTTTCCCCCGCTACCGGACGATGAAGGGTTGGCACGTCCCACGAAAGGCCGGCTGGGACTGCCATGGACTCCCGGTGGAGATTGCTGTGGAGAAGGAACTCGGTTTCTCCGGCAAACCAGACATCGAGGCATTCGGCGTGGCGGAGTTCAACGCCAAGTGTCGGGAATCCGTCGAACGCCACGTCGACGCGTTTGAAGAGATGACCGAGCGGATGGGCTACTGGGTCGACACCCGCCAGGCCTATCGGACGATGGACCCGTCCTACGTCCAGAGCGTCTGGTGGTCGCTCAAGCAGGTATTCGACCGTGGTCTGCTGGTGCAGGACCATCGGGTCGCGCCGTACTGCCCCCGATGCGGCACCGGATTGTCCGATCACGAACTCGCACTTGGGTATGAAACCGTGGTCGATCCATCGGTCTACGTCCGGCTCCCGCTGACGTCGGGGCCGTTGGCCGGCGCGGCCGCGCTGCTGGTGTGGACGACGACGCCGTGGACTCTGGTCTCGAACACCGCGGCTGCGGTTCATCCTGCAGTTACGTACGTGGCAGCCACTGACGGAATCGAGACGCTTGTGGTCGCCGAGCCGCTACTGGCATCGGCCCTGGATGCGGACTGGACTGTGACGAACCGCTTCACCGGCGCCGAGATGGAAGGCTGGCACTACGCGGCACCGTTCGATTTGGTGGACATTCCCCACGCTCATTACGTCGTCGTCGACGAATATGTGACCACCGAGGACGGCACCGGGCTGGTCCATCAGGCGCCGGCGTTCGGAGCCGACGATCTGCGGGTGGGTCGCCGCTACGGCCTGCCGGTCGTCAACCCGATCCGCCCCGACGGAGAATTCGCCCCGGACGTCCCTCTGGTCGGCGGGCAGTTCTTCAAGCATGCGGACGCGGTGCTGGTCAAGGACCTCGAGGCGCGGGGACTCCTGTTTCGCCATACCGGCCACGAACACGCCTATCCGCACTGCTGGCGCTGCCACACGCCGCTGCTCTACTACGCCCAGCCGTCGTGGTACATCAAGACGACCGCGATCAAGGACGCGCTGCTGCGCGAGAACGAGCGCACCTCGTGGTACCCCGAGACGATCAAGTGGGGCCGCTATGGAGAGTGGCTGCGGAACAACGTCGACTGGGCGCTCTCCCGCACCCGGTACTGGGGAACGCCGCTGCCGGTGTGGCGATGCGAAACCGAACCCGGCCATCTGGTCTGCGTCGGCTCGCTGGCCGAGCTGTCCGAAATCGCCGGTCGAGACCTGTCCGCGCTGGAACCGCACCGGCCGTACGTCGACGAAGTGGCTTTCCCGTGCCCGCATGGCGACGGGACGATGCGCCGGGAACCCTATGTCATCGATGCGTGGTATGACTCCGGGTCGATGCCGTTCGCGCAATGGGGATACCCGCATGCGGCAGACCGTGCCGAGACCTTCAGCGCGTCCTACCCGGCGCAATACATCTGCGAGGGACTCGACCAGACACGGGGCTGGTTCTACACCCTGATGGCGGTCGGCACGCTGGTGTTCGACCGTTCGTCGTATGAAAACGTGCTCTGCCTCGGGCTGATCCTCGCCGACGACGGCCGGCGGATGAGCAAGCACCTGGGCAACATCCTCGAGCCGCTGCCGCTGATGGAAGAGCACGGCGCCGACGGCGTCCGGTGGTTCATGCTGGCGAGCGGATCGCCATGGCTGCCGCGGCGGGTCGGCCATGCGTCGATCCAGGAGGGTGTGCGCAAGGTCCTGCTGACCTACTGGAACACGGTGGCGTTCCTGTCCCTCTACGGCAGGGCCAACAGCTGGTCGCCAGCGGACGGGACACCGGCACCCGCTGGCCGCTCGGCGCTCGACCGGTGGATCCTTTCCGAGCTCCACCGGCTGGTCAGAGATGTCGACGTGGCGTTGGACGAGTTCGACACGCAGCGAGCGGGTGCCAGACTGACGGCATTCGTCGAGGACTTGTCCAACTGGTACGTGCGGCGGTCGCGGCGGCGGTTCTGGGACGGCGACCCCGCGGCCCTTGCCACGTTGCACGAGTGTGTCGAGGTGCTCACCCGCCTACTCGCCCCGATGGTGCCGTTCGTTACGGAGCGGGTCTGGCAGGACGTCGTCCGGCAAGTAATGCCCGATGCCGCCGAGTCGGTGCACATGGCGGCCTGGCCCGAACCCGACGAGGCCGCCATCGACGAGACCCTGAGCGCCGATGTCGCGCTCGTCCGCAGGCTGGTCGAACTCGGCCGGGCCGCCCGCGCGGAGTCCGGCGTGCGCACCCGACAGCCACTGGCCCGCGCCCTCGTCGCCGCCCGCGGCTGGGGATCACTGCCCGCGGACCTTCGGGCCGAAATCGCCGACGAGCTCAACGTAGCCGAGGTGGCTTCGCTGGGTGAGTCCGAAGGTGAGCTCGTCGACCTGAGTGCCAAAGCGAACTTCCGCTCTCTCGGCCGGCGTTTCGGCAAGGACACCCCCCGAGTGGCCGCAGCGATCGCTGCCACAGCTGCCAGTGAGCTTGCCGCGGCGATTCGGGGCGGCGGCCGGGCCACACTGCCCGTGGCCGATCTCGGTGACGTCGAGGTCGGCGCCGACGACGTCGTGCTCACTGAAACGCCGCGCGAAGGCTGGGCGGTCGCTCGTGAAGGCGAGACGGTGGCGCTGGATCTCACGTTGACCGATGCCCTGCGCCGAGCCGGGTTGGCCCGGGAGGTCGTCCGGCTGGTCCAAGATGCCCGGAAGACCCGCGGCTACGACGTCACCGACCGAGTGGAGATTGCCTGGCAGGCAGACGGCGAGCTGGCCGCGGCATTAGCCGAGCACGCCGACGCCGTGGCCGCCGAGGTGTTGGCGACGACGGTTCACGACGGCCTCGCGGCTCTCGCCGGCGAACCCGAACACACCGACCAACAGCTCGGCCTGACCTTCCGCCTGCGTCGTGCTGACCGCAGGTGAGGTGATCAGCGCTGCTCGTCGTCGAGCAGGCTCGCCACTGACCGCAGGGACCCACCCGTTGACGCGGCAGCAGCGGTCGTGGCCATCGCCTCGGTCGGCGGTTGCTCGTCGATGATCGCTGCCGCCTGCGGCGCCGCCGCCGCTCCATCCGGCATGCCCGAGGAGGTCTCGAGCTTGCGCAGCTCGCTTTCCAGATACGCCTTTAGCCGGCTGCGGTACTCCCGCTCGAAGGCCTTGAGATTCTCGACCTGGCCTTCGAGGTGCTCCCGCTCGGCCTCGAGACGGCCCACGACCTGTTCGTGGCGCTGCTGAGCTTCGCGGTCCAACATCTCGGCCCGGGAGCGCGCATCCTGCTCGATCTTGGTGACCTTCTCCGAGCTCTCGGAATCGACTTCCGCGGCGCGCTGGCGAGCCTCTGCCAGGAGCTTGTCCGCCTCGACCTTGGCATCGGCGACCAACTCGTCGGCGGTCTTCTGAGCCAGGGCAAGGACCTTCGCCGCCGCCTCGATTGGTGGCGGACTTGACGGCGCGGCGGCCGGTGCCGGCGCAGCCACCGGTGCGGGCGCAGCCACCGGTGCGGGTGCAGCCGTCGGGGCAGGTGGCGGGGGTGCGGGCGGCTGCGCCGGACGCTGCGGCGGCGCCGGTGTCACCGCGGCGGAGACCAAGCCTCCACCACGGGTCACCGCGGCCAGCTTCTGGCGAAGCTCGTCGTTCTCGCGGTGCATCCTGGTCAGTTCGGCCTCGACCTCGTCCAGGAACTCGTCGACCTCCTGCATGTCGTAACCCTCACGCAGGCGGACGGTCGTGAACTCCTTGTTCTGGACGTCCTCGGGACTCAGCGGCATAGCTTCACCTCAGGGTTGAGCGCGGACAAGTGGTCACCGTACCCCGTCACCGGAACGACCCCACAACCGAGAGCGCAATCTGGACAAGGATGATGAGGATGATGAAGGCGAGGTCGAGGGCGATCGACCCCAGCCGGAGTGGTGGAACGAACCGCCGGATCGTATTCAGCGGCGGATCAGTCACCGTATAGACGGCCTCCAGGACGACCAGAAGAACACCTTTCGGCTGCCAGTCCCGGGCGAACACCTGGATCCAGTCGGCGACCAGACGCGCGAGCATGGCGATGAAGAACAGCCACAACGCCACGTAGAGCACCTGGGCGACGACCGAAACCACGGGAATCGAACCTACCCGACCGCACCCACTGTCCCAGTGGGCACCCGATCCGCCACCCTAGACTGACATCGACCTGCCCGCAGGTCGATTCAGCGAGGGGTCGATGGTTCAGCAGCCGGTCAGGGAGCAACGCAAGACGCGCCAGCGTGCGGCCGTCGATCAGGTGCTGGACGAGGTCGAGGACTTCATCAGCGCCCAAGAACTCTTCCAGGTGCTTCGCGACCGCGGATCGCAGGTCGGTCTCGCGACCGTCTACCGCACCCTGCAGGCGCTGGCCGACGAGGGCCGGGTCGACGTGCTGCGCTCGGACGCGGGCGAAGCCGTCTATCGCCGGTGCGCCGAACCCGACCACCATCACCATCTGGTGTGCCGCTCCTGCGGAGCCGCGGTAGAGATTTCCCGGCCGGCCGTCGAGGCCTGGGCTGAGGAGGTGGCTCGGGCGCACGGCTACACCGACGTGACCCACACGGTGGAGCTGTTCGGGCTGTGTCCGCGCTGCGCCGCCGGCTAGCTCTGGTTGAAGAAGCCGCCGCTGGCGATCCGCGCCTTGTCCTCGGCGGTGACGGTCACATCCGGCGGCGAGAGTAGGAACACCTTTGCGGTGACCCGCTCGATGTCCCCGCGTAGACCGAAGATCAGGCCCGCGGAAAAGTCGACCAACCGCTTGGCGTCGACGTCGTCCATGTCCGACAGATTCATGATCACCGGGGTGCCGTCGCGGAAATGCTCGCCCAAGGTGCGGGCTTCGTTGTAGGTGCGCGGATGCAGGGTGACGATGCGAGCCGAGTCCATCCGCGCGGATGCGGCCACCGTCACCGGCCGCCTGTCCGCAAGGGTCGCAACGGTCGCCGAGTGCTCGCGGCCTCGACCATCGAGATCTGGGTCGGCTCGGCGAACCGCCTCGGCCGCATGGTCCACATGGTCCTCGCCAAGATCGTCGTATTGATCGTCCACGTACTCGTCGTCGTAGCGATCCTGGTCCTCCACGAGGCCGAGGTAGACCGCCATCTTGCGCATCGCGCCGGCCATGCTCCGTCCTCCGCACTGGTGGTGGAACGATTCGGTCGGAGCCGACGGTTGTCGATCTCCTCGAGCATCGACCCTAGCCCGCGGTTGCCCGCCGGCCGAGGATTGCGCTCCCGACACGCAGGTGTGTCGCACCTGCGGCGATCGCGGCCTCCAGGTCCTCGCTCATACCGGCCGAGATCCAGTCCGCGCGCGGATGGCGCGCCCGGACGGCGGAGGCGACCCGGGCCAGATGGTCGAAACCATGGGCAGGTGCCGCACCGACGGGTGCTATGGCCATGACACCCAGCAACCGCAGACCGGGCCTGCCAGCGATCTGATTCGCGAGGTCGGTGACCTCGTCGACAGCCGCACCGCCTCGACCGGGTCGGGCTGGCCGCTCGTCATCGAGCGAGACCTGGACGAGGCAGCCCACCTCTCGACCACCCGTCGTTGCGGCCGTCGACAAGGCGTCGACCAATCGGGGCCGGTCGACGGAGTGGACGACCGAGGCGTATCGCGCCACCGAGCGGGCCTTGTTCGTTTGCAATTGGCCCACGAAATGCCAGGTCAGGCCCAGGTCGGCGCACTCGGCGGCCTTCGGTGCGGCTTCCTGATCCCGGTTTTCCCCGATGTCCCGCACGCCCAGGTCGGCCAGTAGGCGAATGTCCCCAACCGGAAAGGTCTTGGTGACCACGACCACGGTGACACCGCTGCGGCTACGTCCGGCCGCCGCACAGGCACGCTCGACCCGCTCGTCAACGGCCGCCAGACCGGCGGCGATCTCAGCTCGACGGTTCACCGCCCCGGCCCAGCCGCGGGTAGCCACACCAGACCCGCGAAACGCCCAGTGGTGTGGTCACGCCGATAGGAGTACAGCGACCTGTCCTCGACCGTGCATCCACCGAGTCGGCCCACTTCCACCCCGAGTCGACGCAGTTGTTCGGTGACGCCGGCCGCGATGTCAAGCGCGGGCGACCCGGTCGCCGATGTCGACCACGCCGCGGGTTCGGCTGACGAGACCATGGCCCGCATCTGCTCAGGGACCTCATAGCAGCGTCCGCACACCGACGGACCAACTCGAGCGAGAATCGTCCGCGCCCCGAGCTCGCGCATGGCGTCGACCACGACCGGTGCGATACCGCCATGCAGGCCGCGGCGTCCCGCATGCGCGACGCCCACTACACCGGCATGCGGGTCGGCGAGCAATACCGGCACGCAATCCGCGACCAGCACGGCGAGCGCGACATCGGCCGCACGGGTCAGCAGTCCGTCGGCCTCGGGCGGCCGCGCCGGATCCGGGTGTTCGATCACGGCCACCTCGCTGCCGTGCACCTGGTTCATGAAGACGACCCGATCGGCCGGCAGCCGGATCCGTCGGGCAAGGTGTCTGCGGTTTGCCTCGACGGCTTCGGTGTCGTCGCCGACGTGGCGGGCCAGATTGAACTGCGCATACGGTTCGGCGCTCACTCCGCCGAGCCGATCGGTCAACGCGAACCGGACACCGGCGAGATCCTCCTCGTACCGCAGCACAGGTCGAGGATGCCGCAGCCCTACTTCAGAAAGTCGGGGACGTCCAGGTCGTCGTCGGAGGCAGGAACGATCCGGCGCGGCTCGCGAACGGCGGCCGTGGCGTAAACGGGCTCCTCACCGCCGTCACCGCGGTCGTCCTCCGGGCTGTCCGGCGATGGCTGGCCGGCGTTGTCTCCGTCGGCTGAGGCGGTGGCCTCGTAGGAGCCAAGAGCGATCGAGCGCCGAAGCGACCCAAGGTCGCGGCGCTTCGGAGTTCCGCCGTCGAAGCCGGCCGCGATGACCGTCACGCGAACCTCGTCGCCGAGGGCGTCGTCGATGACCGCACCGAAAATGATGTTGGCGTCCTCGTGCGCCGCGGTGGCCACCAGGTTGGCTGCCTCGTTGATCTCGAACAGGCCGAGGTCGGACCCGCCGGCGATGGACAGCAGCACCCCGTGGGCTCCGTCGATGCTGGCCTCGAGCAGCGGACTGGAGATGGCCATTTCGGCGGCTGCAACGGCGCGGTCCTCGCCCCTGGCCGAGCCGATGCCCATCAACGCGGAGCCGGCGTTGCTCATGACGGACTTCACATCGGCGAAGTCGAGGTTGATCAGGCCGGGCGTGGTGATGAGGTCAGTGATGCCCTGCACACCGGAGAGCAGAACCTGGTCGGCACTCTTGAACGCGTCGAGCACACTGACCTGACGATCGCTGATCGACAGCAGCCGGTCGTTGGGAATCACGATCAGCGTGTCGACCTCTTCGCGCAGCCCCTCGATGCCCGCATCGGCCTGGGCCGCCCGCCGCTTGCCTTCGAACATGAACGGCCGGGTGACCACGCCGATGGTCAGCGCGCCGAGTGAACGAGCTATCCGCGCGACGACCGGCGCGCCGCCGGTGCCGGTGCCGCCGCCCTCACCTGCCGTGACGAAGACCATGTCGGCCCCTTTGAGGACCTCCTCGATCTCCTCGGCGTGATCCTCGGCAGCCTTGCGTCCGACGTCGGGGTTGGCGCCGGCACCCAGGCCGCGGGTCAGGTCGCGGCCGACGTCGAGCTTGACATCGGCATCGCTCATGAGCAGGGCCTGCGCGTCGGTGTTGATCGCGATGAACTCGACGCCCTTGAGGCCCACCTCGATCATTCGGTTGACGGCGTTGACGCCGCCGCCGCCGATACCGACGACCTTGATCACCGCGAGGTAGTTCTGCGGAGCAGTCACGTCGCGTCGCCTCTCGCTCGTCCGTCCGTGGTCGGGCCAGTCCAGAACCCTCACCCTCAAGTTGAGCTTGATAGTTATGTCAACCTGAGCGCTTGTCACGACGGTAGGCGCGGGTCCGAACGCCACGCCGCAGACACGCCGAAGCAGCGGTGATCGACATCCGTTGATAGCGACCGTCCACTGCCAGTCGTGAAGATCGCCGTGAGTTCGGCCCCGGCTCGGCAACCCGCTTGTGGACTCCACGACGATCTTCACGATCCCCGGCGCTGTCGCTATTCACACCATGCAGTGCGGCACGATTCTGTCCACAGCCGGCTGCGGAGTGGCTGTCAAACGCGCCAGCTCAGCAGAGTCTTGCCAGCATGAGGACGAGCATTCCCACCGAGGACGAACGGGAGGCGGCGCCCAACGCTGCCTTGGCCGTGATCGCAGCCGGTCAGCTTGGTGCGTTCACCCGCGCACAGGCGCAGGCCGCTGGCCTGAGCCGGCGGCAGATCACCGCGCACCTCGGTTCTGGCCTGTGGACTCCCATATATCCGGGTGTCCTCATCGCGGCAACGACTCCCCGAACAGCCGGAGCTCGAGCGGTTGCTGGCCTGCTCTATGCAGGCGATCGCGCCTGGTTCAGTCACACGACCGCTGCGCGGCTGCGAGGCATCGAGCCGCGCACCACCGATGTTCGGACCTGGATAACCGTTCCGTTCGAGGTGATGAGGGCCCAACGGCCAGGGATCAAGATCACCAGATCGCGGCGAATCGCAGGATTTACCTCAGTAGCCCATGGGTTTCGTACGCTCAACGACGCACGCACAATTGTCGATCTTGCTCGCGTAGTCGACGAGGCGGCGATGCGGCGAATTCTCTACGACGTGGTGAGCCGAGAGATCGTGACGGTGGACGCGATACTCGCCGCCGCCGAGGACTTCGGCGGCCGGGCCGGAATAGCCATGCTCCGCCAGGTCGCCGACGACTTCGATCCCGAGTTCGAGTCCGGCCTCGAGGAAGAGGCGGCTGCTGCGTTCCGGCAGGCCGGCATCAACCTGGAGCCACAGGTGGAGGTATGGGACGGTCCAGTGTTGATTGCCCGACTCGACTTGGCAATCGAGAAGATCAAACTCGGTGTCGAGATCGATGGCGCGACTTTCCACGCAACACCAGAAGCGCGCCGCTACGACCGGTTGCGCGACCGCGCCTTGCGTCGGCGAGGCTGGCAGATCGAGCGTTTCACCACCGAAGACGTCCGCCGGACGCCGGCCGTCATGGTCGGGCATATTCGTGCCGTACTGGAATCGGCAAGGATCACCGCCGCATAGACCCGGCCGGGGCAGGCCGGTGGCGTGCCCGTCAAAGCAGTCGTGAAGATCGTCGTGAAGACTCGCACGCCTGTCCGTGAAGCGGTGGCCATCACGACGATCTTCACAACGTGCTGGAGGGTCGTGAAGATCGTCGTGATTGGCTGATCTCCAAAGACACGTCACGGCGTGAGCGCCGGGCGCTCGGGCGCGGAAACGTCGTACGTGGTCGCCTCCTCAGCCAGCAGGGCCAGCAGTACCTCGGCCTTGCGGTCGCCCTCGGTCGAGTCGCCCCAGAGGACCGTGGCACCGCTGACGAGACCGAGTTGCACGTCTGCTTCGCTGCGGGCGGACACCGTCGCGACGAGCTGGCGGAGGTCCACCGGCAGACCCGTCAGCACGGCCACTCCGACGGCCCTGGTGGCCTCAGCCGCGTCAGTCACGGGAGAGTCGAGCACCGGCAGGTTGCTGGGCTGGGCATCCGTCCGCCCGAACAGAATCCCCGTCTCGTCGACAAGCCACCAGGTATCGCCTTCGCCGATCGCTGCCGTGGCGACCCGGGGAGTGGCTACTACGACGATCGTTTGTGGCCACGAGCGCTCGACGGACACAGCGGAGATCTCCGGCAACTCTGCGACCCGCTCGGCGAGTGCGGTCGTATCGATCCGGATCAGCTGGGAGCCGAGCGGTGCGGCCGCCGCGGCCAGCACCTGGTCGGCGAGCGGGCCGTCGGCGCCCTCGACGCGGACCGTCTGCAGCTTGGTGGTATCTGACCAGCCGACGAGCCACACCGCACCGCCGACAGCCGCGACGGCAAGCACCGCCGCAAGGCCGTAGAGGATGCTCCGCAGGCGGCGCCGACGCGTCCGCCGTTCGGCGAACCGCACAGCCGCCGGTGCTGGACGACCCACAGAGGTCCGCGAGCCGGTCATCCGAGCTGACCGGCTGGTTCTTGCTCCAGTAGCTCCAAGATCTCCGGTCCGACGAGCGTGACGTCGCCAGCGCCGAAGGTGAACACGACGTCTCCTCGCTGGAGCCGCTTGGCCACCACCGAGGGGACCGCGGACCACGACGGCTCGAACGTCACGACCTCGGCCGGCAACGGGACTGCCTCTGCGACAAGCGCCCCCGTCACGCCGGGCTCCGGGTCTTCGCGCGCGGCATACACGTCCATCACGATCACCTCGTCGGCCGCGCCCAGCGCCTTGCCGAACTCGGTCGCGAAGATCCTGGTGCGGCTGAACAGGTGCGGCTGGAAGACGGCGACGACGCGGCCGTCGCCGGCCAGTGGGCGGGCCGCGGCCAGGACCGCCGCCACCTCCGTCGGGTGGTGTGCGTAGTCGTCGTACACCCACACGCCGCCGGCGTACCCCTTGAGCTCGAAGCGCCGTCGGGTACCGGTGAAGCCGGCGAGCCCTTCGCACAGCTCCCGGGCGCCGAAGCCCAGGCCGAGGCCCGCGGTCAGGGCGGCAGCGGCGTTGAGCGCGTTGTGCCGCCCCGGCTGCCGCAGGGCGACCCGGCCCAATTCCCGGCCCGGACTGATCAGCTCGAACGAGACCCGCGTGCCGGCGAGGGCGATCTCGGCCACCCGGACATCGGCGCTGGCGGACTCGCCGTAGGTGCGCACCGCGATGCCGTGCGCCCGGGACCGGTCGGCGAGCGCCAGCGCCCCGTGGTCGTCGGCACAGGCGACCAACAACCCCGTCACCTGAGCGGCGAACGCGTCGAAGGCCCGCACGTAGGCCTCCGACGTGCGGAAGTTGTCCAGGTGGTCTGCCTCCACATTGGTGACGATCGCCACCTCTGGGTCGTAGGCGATGAAGGATCCGTCGCTTTCGTCTGCCTCGGCGACGAAGATGTCGCCCGAGCCGTTGTGCGCATTCGCACCCGACTCGTTGAGATTGCCGCCGATGGCGAAGGAAGGGTCAGCGCCGCAGTGCTGCAGGGCGACCGTGAGCATCGAGGTCGTCGTCGTCTTTCCGTGCGTACCCGCGACGGCGACCGCCCGCCGATCGGCCATGACCGACGCCAGCGCGGCGGCGCGCGGAAGCACCCGAACCCGGCCGCGACGTGCCTCGACGACCTCCGGGTTGTCCTCCCGGATGGCCGTCGAGACCACCACGGTGTCGGCCATGCCGAGTTGAGCCGCTGCATGACCGACGTACACCGTGGCACCCAGCGCCCTGAGGCTGGTCAGGACGCTTGAATCCTTGGCATCGCTGCCCGACACCGCGATGCCGCGGGCGAGCATGATTCGGGCGATGCCACTCATTCCCGCGCCGCCGATCCCGACGAAGTGCACTCTGCCGAGCGCTTCGGCGGGGAGCACCCGATCCGGGGGTGCGACGATCACCACGAACCTCCACTGACCCGCGCCCCGGCAACGGCGCGCCGAATCATTTGCGCGAGCCGCTCGTCCGCGTCGCGCCGGCCGAGCGTAGCGGCTGCTGCGCTCATGGCCGCAAGGCGTCCGCCGTCGGCCAGCAGCCGGGGCACACGTCGGCTGATCCAGGTTCCGGTCAGGTTCGCATCGTCGACGAGCAGCGCCGCCCCGGCTTCGACCAACGACTGCGCATTCAGCCGCTGCTCGCCGTTGCCGTGGGGCAGCGGGACGAATACTGCTGGAAGACCGACCGCGGCCAGCTCGGCGCAGGTGATCGCGCCGGCCCGGCACAGCGTCAGGTCCGCCGCAGCGTAGGCAAGATCCATCCGGTCGAGGTACGGCACCGCGACGTACGGAACTGTGTCATCTGTCAACGGGACAGGGTCGTTGTCGTGACCCACCGCATGCAGTACTTGCACATGCGCGCCGGTCAGGGCGTTGGCAGCCTCGGCCATCGCCTGGTTGATCCGGCGAGCGCCCTGGCTGCCGCCGAAAGCGAGCAGGGTCGGCAAGTCGGGACGCAGCCCGAACGTCGAGCGTGCCCCGGGCCGCTGCGCCGCCCGGTCGAGAGTCGCGACAGCACGCCGCAACGGAATCCCCACGTGTTCGGCGTGCGGTAGTGGTACGTGCGCCGACGCAACGGCGACATAGCGGGTCAGCCTGGCACCGATCCGGTTCGCCAGCCCTGGGCGGGCATTGGCCTCGTGCACGACGATCGGGATCCGCAGCCGGCGGGCGGCCAGGTACGCCGGCAGCGCCACATAGCCACCGAAGCCGACAACGACGTCTGCTCCGCGCTGCCGCAGAACTGTCGTCGTTGCCTCGACCGCCCCCCGGAGCCGACCGGGGAGCCGGAGCAGTTCGATGCTCGGCCGCCGGGGCAGCGGAACCGCCGGAATGAGCGCCAGCTCGTAGCCCCGCTCCGGAACGAGCCGCCGCTCGAGCCCGCGCTCGGTCCCGAGCGCGGTCACCTCGACCGCCGGGTCGTACCGGCGCAGAGCATCGGCGGTCGCGAGAGCGGGCTCGACGTGGCCCGCCGTGCCGCCACCGGCGAGCACGACCCGCACTAGACGTTCACGCCTCCTCGCTCGCGCCGGCCGGCGCCTTGGTCGCCCCGGCGGTGTCGCCGCGCCGCCAGCGCCGCCCGGGCCCCAGGTTCCCGCCGGGCGAACGACACCAGCACACCCACCGCGACCAGCATGGGCACCAACGCCGAACCGCCGTAGGAGACCAACGGCAGAGGAACGCCGACGATCGGCAGTACTGCCAGCACGCTACCCATGTTGACCAAAGCCTGAATCAGCAACCAGCCGGTGATCCCGGCGGCGGCGAGGCGGACGAATGGGTCCTGGGCGTTCCACGCTATTCGGATGCCCGCATAGCCGAAGACCAGGAACAGCGCAATCACCATCAGCGTTCCCGGCAGGCCTAGCTCCTCACCGATGATGGCAAAGATGAAGTCAGTGTGTGCACCCGGCAGCCCACCCCACTTCTCCACGCTGGCACCGAGCCCACGGCCCCACCAGCCGCCGTTGGAGAACGCGTAGATCGAGTGCGCCGCCTGGAAAGTGCGGTCGTCGACGTCGGCGAACGGGTCGAGGAACAACCGGACCCGATCAAGGCGGTATTCGGCGGCCAGCACGAAGTACACGCCGACGACAGCGGCCGTGCCGACCGCGAGGCCGAACAACCAGCTGGGAACGCCGACCACCCACAGCAGCGTCAACACCACGGCCATCAGCACGATGGCGGTACCCAGATCGCCCTGCCCGACGGTGAGCGCCACGACGAACGCTGCGACCGGGACGAAGGGGACAACCAGCTGCTTCCACGGCCGGACGAGACGGCCGTTGCCAGCCAGCACCGCTGCTCCCCACACGACGAGACCGAGCTTGGCGAATTCAGACGGCTGGATGTTGAACGGACCGCCGAAGTCGATCCAGTTCTGGTTCCCACTGACCTCGACGCCGATACCGGGCACGTACGTCAGCGAGAGCAGGGCGACCGAGACGATCAGCAGGAGCAGCCCCAATCGGCGGATCATCAATGGCGCAAGCCGCGACGCCACGAACGCGAGGGGCAGGGCGGCGAGGACCCATGCGAGCTGCCGGGCCACGATGAAATACGAGGATCCGTGGAAGCGCAGCGAGGCCACACTCGACGCCGAGAACACCATGACCAGCCCCAGCGTCAGCAGCAGCCCGGCCGAGCCGAGGACCAGGTAATAAGAGGCCAGTGGGCGGCGCAGTAGCTGCGATGCCCCTGCTACGCCGGCCGACAACACCGACCGCGGAGCGCCGTCAACGTCGGTCGCCATGACGCCGCACTGCGGCGGCGAAGGCTTCCCCACGGGCCGCGTAGTTACCGAACATGTCCATCGACGCGCACGCCGGCGCCAGCAGCACGGTACTGCCCGGGCGGGCGAGCGCCGCAGCCTCGGCGACCACACGGTCCATGACGTCATTGTCGGTTTCGGGCACCTCGATGACCGGGACGTCGGGGGCGTGTCGCGCCAGTGCCTGGGCAAGCAGGTTCCGGTCGGCCCCGATCAGCACCACCCCCCGGAGCCGGTCGCGTACTGCCGAGACCAGTGAGTCGAACTGCGCTCCCTTGGCCAGCCCCCCGGCAATCCAGACCACGTCGTCGAAGGCTCTCAGAGACGCCTGCGCCGCGTGCGGGTTCGTCGCCTTCGAGTCGTCGACGTAGGAGATCCCGTCCACCGTGTCGACGGCGGCAATCCGGTGCGGGTCCGGCCGGAAGGCACGAATTCCGTCGCGAACGGCCACGGGCGGAACTCCGATCGACCGGGCCAATGCGGCGGCGACCAGCGCGTTCGTGACGTTGTGCGGCGCCGCGGCCACGAGGTCGGCCACGGTGCCGAGCTCAGCGGCAGCCGTCTGCCGCTCGGCGACGAATGCCCGGTCGGCCAACACCCCGTCGACGACGCCCAGCATGCCGACCTCGGGAATCCCCGAGGTCACCCCGATGGCGCGAGCGCCTTCGGTCACCGCGGCCGCCCGGACCAGCCGCTCGGTCTCCGGGTCCTCGACGTTGTACACGCAGGCGGTTTGGACACCGTGATAGATGCGGCCTTTGTCGGCTGAATAGGCCGCGAGCGACCCGTGCCAGTCCAGATGGTCGGGAGCAACGTTGAGCACGGCGGCTGAGCGCGCCGTCACCGAGGTGACCCAGTGCAACTGGTAGCTCGACAGCTCCAGCGCGATCACGTCGTAAGGCTGCGGGTGCAGCACCGCTTCGACGACCGGATGGCCGACATTGCCAGCCGCGGTCGTTCGCAGTCCCGAGGCCCGAAGCATCTCGGCGAGCATCCGCACGGTCGTGGTCTTGCCATTGGTGCCGGTGACCGCAAGCCAAGGAGCTGGGCGGTCTACGTCGCGCAGGCGCCAGGCCAACTCGACCTCCCCCCAGATCGGGATGCCGGCCCGCCCGGCTGCCAGCAGCAGCGGAGCCGTCGGTCGCCATCCCGGCGAGGTGACAACCAGCCGCGCGTCGGTCGGCAACCGGTCCGCGGCCCCGGGTCCGAGCTGGACCTTCCCGCCAAGGACTTCCAGCACGCGGGCGCGGTCGTTCTCCGCCGCGCTGTCACGTTCGTCGACGATCGTCACCGTCGCGCCCAGCCCGAGCAGGGCGTCGGCGGCCGCGAATCCGGACACGCCGATACCGGCTACCACGACCGATAGTGAGGACCACTCGCTGGTCCGGTCCGCCTCTGGAAGCCAGTCCGGCGCCGTCACGCGCCGACCACCCACTCGGCGTAGAACACACCGAGGCCGAACGCGACGAACATGCCGGCGATGATCCAGAACCGGATGACGATCGTCACCTCGGCCCAGCCCTTGAGCTCGAAATGGTGCTGAAGCGGCGCCATCCGGAACAGTCGCTTTCCCCCGGTGGCCTTGAACCAGCCGACTTGCAGCGCCACCGAGACCGTGATCAGCGCGAAGAGCCCGCCCAGCACCAGCAGCAGCAGCTCCGTGCGGCTGACGATCGCCAGCCCGGCGAGGGCGCCGCCGAGCGCCAACGAGCCGGTGTCGCCCATGAAGATCTTGGCCGGTGACGCGTTCCACCACAGGAACCCGAAACAGGCCCCGACCAGCGCGGCTGCCACGACCGCCAGATCGAGAGGATCGCGGATCTCGTAGCAGCTCGGGCCCGGTGCGATCTGACAGCTCTGGTTGTACTGCCACACCCCGATGAGGGTGTACGCGCCGAAGACCATCACACAGGCGCCGGTGGCCAGTCCGTCGAGCCCGTCGGTCAGGTTCACCCCATTGGACGCGCCGGTGACCATGATCAACGCCCA
This sequence comes from uncultured Actinomycetota bacterium, assembly GCA_963819885.1. GTDB lineage: Bacteria > Actinomycetota > Actinomycetes > Jiangellales > Jiangellaceae > JACVRX01. The sequence continues at coordinate 96,079 of CAWFXV010000030.1, forward strand.
GGCCACGAATAACACCGGGCCCAGGACCAGGGGGGTGTCGCGCAGGACCGACAGCGCGTCTGAGGCCGGCGTGTACCCCTGTTCGTCGGGAAAACGCAGCGCCACCACGGCGAACAACACGGCGACGGCAGCCTGTGCGCCCATCTTCGCGCCCGTACGCAGGCCGAGGCTGCGCTGTTTGTTGATCTTGATGAAGTCGTCGACGAAACCAACCGCACCCAGTCCGACGACGAGGAACAGGACCAACAGCCCGGACACTGACGGCGACGACACCCGAACGAGGTGGGCCATCGTATATCCGGCGAGGACGGCGATGATGATGACGGCGCCACCCATCGTCGGAGTTCCGCGCTTGACGTGATGGCTGGTCGGGCCGTCATCTCGGATGAGCTGCCCATAGTTCTGCCGGATCAAGAGCCGGATCGCTGCCGGCGTCGCAAGGATCGAGACCACGAGCGAAACCACCGCAGCGGTCAGGACCGCGATCACGGGGTCACCTCCGCAAGCAGCGCATCGACGAGCCGTTCCAGGCCGGCGGCCCGTGACGCTTTGACCAGCACGATGTCGCCAGGGCGAAGCTGGGCGTTCAGCAGGTCGAGCGCCGCCTCGATGTCAGGAACCCAGGCTGCCTCGTCCGCCCAGGAACCCTCGTGCGCCGCGCCGAGATGGACCGTCCGGGCCGCCGATCCGACCGCGATGAGCCGGTTGACGTCCAAGCGGACAGCGAGCCGGCCCAGCGCGTCGTGTTCGGCAGCCGACGCCTCGCCCAGCTCGCGCATCTCACCGAGCACAGCCCAGGTTCGCCGGCCCCCGGCCATCGCGACCAGTGCCTTGAGCGCCGCGCGCATCGACTCCGGGTTGGCGTTGTAGGCATCGTTGACAACAGTGACGCCGTCCGGCCGCTCGTGGACCTCCATCCGCCAGCGGGAGAGCGCTCGAGCCTTGCTCAACTCGGCGGCCACCACATCCACGCCCATGCCCACGGCGTGTGCCACACCGGCGACCGCCAACGCGTTGGCGACGTGGTGCTCACCCACCAGGTCCAAGGTGACCGGGGCGGAACCGTCAGGCGCGACCAACGTGAAGCGAGGCAGGCCGCGGGAGTCGAGCCACACGTCCTGCGCCCGCAGGTCCGCGTGTACCGACGCACCGACCATCAGCACGCGCGCCTCGGTCAGCTCCGCCATCCGGCGGACCAACGGGTCGTCGCCGTTGAGCACCGCAGTACCGTGCCCTGGCAGCGCCTGGACCAGCTCGGCCTTGGCGCGGGCGATCGCCTCCCGGTCTCCGAACTCGCCGAGGTGGGCGGATCCGACGTTGAGGACGACGCCGATTGTCGGTGGTGCGACGCGACACAATCGGGCGATGTGCCCCGCGCCGCGGGCACCCATCTCGAGGACGAGGGTGCGGGTGCTGAAATCCGCAGCGAGGACGGTCAGTGGCAAGCCGATGTCGGTGTTGTAAGACCCCGGTGCCGCGACCAGCGGGCCCTCGGCCGAGAGGACTTGGCTCAGCAGGTCCTTGGTGCCGGTCTTGCCCGACGAGCCGGTCACCGCGACCACGGTGGCCTCGTGAAGCTGGTCGACCACCGATCGGGCCAGCGAGCCCAGTGCCGCGACGGAGTCGTCTACGACGACGGCCGGGACACCGACCGGGCGTTCGGCCAGAACGGCGACGGCTCCGGCCTCGATGGCCCCCGCCGAGAAGTCATGCCCGTCGACCCGTTCCCCCTTGACGGCGACGAACAAGCCGCCCGGTCCGACCCGTCGAGAATCCGCGACGACGACCCCGGAGACCACCGCACCCGGATCGGGAACGCCGTCGAGGCGCCCGGACGTCGTGGCGGCAACCTGCTCGAGGCTCAACGGGATCACGGGGAAGCCTTGGTCCGCCGGCCATGCCGGCGCTCCAGCGCGTCCCGCAGCACGAGTCGGTCATCGAACGGGTGCACGACCCCGGCGGCCTCCTGCCCCTTCTCGTGACCCTTTCCCACGACGACCACGGTGTCGGCCGGCTCGCGGGCCACCTCGACTGCCAGGCGAATGGCCGCGCGCCGATCGGCGACCTCTCTCACTTCGACCCGGCTGTCTGATCTGGCTGTGCGGGCACCGGAGACCACGGCGGCCCGGATTGCCGCCGGATCCTCTGACCGTGGGTTGTCGTCGGTGACGATGACCAGATCGGCGTTCCGGCCGGCCACGGCGCCCATCTTCGGTCTCTTGTGCCTGTCCCGGTCCCCGCCCGCCCCGACGACGACGACCAGCCGGCCGGGGGTCGACCGGCGCAGCGCCCGCAGCACGTTCTCGATCGCATCTGGGGTGTGCGCGTAGTCGACCACCGCGAGAGGGGCGTCGTGCGGACTCACGATCCGCTCCATCCGGCCGGGAACGCCGGGACATGCTTCGACACCGACAACCGCAGCGGATCGGTCGACTCCCGCCTCGTCGAGCATGACGGCTGCGAGCACCGCGTTGGCCACGTTGAAGTCGCCTGGTATGGGCGATCGGACCCGCAACCGATCGCCGGATCGATGCTCGAGGTACGCCGTCGCCGACCGGGACTCCCCTGATTCCAGTGCGACGACGCTCCAGTCCGCGCGTCGGCGGGTGGAGACGGTCACGATCGGTATCTCGGCCTGGGTCGCCAACCGCTGCCCGTACTCGTCGTCGACCATGACGACGCCACGACGGGACCGCTGCACGGTGAACAACGCGGCCTTGGCCGCGAAGTAGTCGTCGAGATCGTCGTGGAAGTCCAGGTGGTCCTCGGACAGGTTGGTGAAACCGGCGACGTCGAACACGATTCCGTCCACGCGCCCCAGGACCAACGCGTGACTGGAAACCTCCATCACACAGGCAGTCGCTCCGCGCTCTCGCATGACCGCGAGCAGCGCGTGTAGCTCCGTCGCCTCCGGCGTGGTCCGCACACTCGGGAAGCGTTCGTCGCCGACCCGGGTCTCCACAGTCCCGACCAGTCCGGTGACGTGCCCGCCGGCACGCAACCCGGACTCGATGAGATACGCCGTCGTCGTCTTGCCGTTGGTGCCCGTGATCCCGAGCATGAGCAGGTCGCGGGCCGGTTCGCCGTAGACGCAGGCCGCGATCCGGCCGAGCTGAGCCCGTGGGTTGTCGACGACGACTGTCGGCAGACTTCCGGTCGCGTCGGCACCGGCCGGGTCCGTGACCACGGCCACCGCACCAGCTGAGGCCGCATCGGCAACGAACGCAGCGCCGTGCGTATTCGCCCCTGGCAAGGCCGCATACAGATCGCCGGGGCGAACCTGCCGCGAGTCGTGGATCACGCCGGTGATCTCGACGTCCGCGGTGTCAGGCATCGGCAGCCCCAGCAGCTCCGTGACGGCGTGCAGAGGTCGCGGTATCACGTGCCGCGGACGCAGCGAGGAACGGACGGGCATCGGTCGCAGAGGGTACATCCCGGCAGTGCGGCCACGAATGAGCGGAGCTCTTCGCCGACCTCGCGGCCGAGATGTTCGTCTACGGCATCGATCGGGACGGTTGACGGTCATTTCGGTAGCGAGGTCGTGATCCTGCTTGGTCACTCGGCGAACAGCGGGAGCTCCGGTCCGTCGGTACCGGTGGGGGCGACGCCCATGTGGGCGAGGGTGAAGCGCATCACGTCGGCGAAGACCGGCCCGGCAAGCGCGCCGCCGGAGTTGCCGTTGCGCGGGTTCAACACCGACACCGCCACGACGTAGCGGGGATCGTCGGCGGGAGCGAAACCCATGAACGAGGAGTTGTATCCCTGGTAGCAGCCGCACGACGCGTCGACCCGTTGCGCTGTGCCGGTCTTGCCGGCTACGCGATATCCGTCCACGGCGGCTCGGCCCCCGGTGCCGTCCTCCCCCATGACGGCTTCCATCATCAGCGTCACTGCCCCTGCGGTCTGCTCGCTGACGACCCGTACCGGCGAGCCCCGGCCAGCGACTGTCTCCCCGCCGTCCGCGTCGATGGTTGCATCCACCAGCCGGGCCGGCAGCCGGACTCCACCGTTGGCGATGGTGGCGTACGCCGAGGCCATCTGGACCGTGCTGACCGACACGCCCTGACCGAAGGCGATGGTGTCGCGGGTCAGATCCGCCCAGTCGGCAGGGAGCCGTCCGGCACTCTCACCCGGCAGGCCGAGGCCGGGCCGGGTGCCGATCCCGAACGCGACCAGACGGTCCCGGAAGACCAACTTGTCGATCCGTTCGGCAGCGAGCAGCGTCCCGACGTTGCTGGACTTCGCCAGGATGCCGGCGAGTGTCATCTGCTCCTCGCCGTGCTCGTAGTAGTCGTTGATCACTTCGCCGCTGCGCTCGACGTGATCGGGGACCGACAGCACAGTGCCGGGATCGGCCTCACCGTCTTCGATGATCGCGGCCATGGTGAGTGGCTTGAAGACCGACCCCGGTTCGTAGGCCTCTTCCACCACCCGATTTCCTCGGTCGTCGTCCTCAGCGTCTCCCGGCTCGTTCGGGTCGACCGTCGGCGCCGTCGCCATAGCGACGATCTCGAAGGTCCGGGTATCCATGACCACGACATTGCCGGCGGTCGCTCCCGCCGCGGCGACCTGCTCGGCGAGCGCCTGTTCGGCGTACCACTGGACGTCGCGGTCGAGGGTGAGCCGGACACCGTCGCCTGCGACGGCGGCACGCCTGGTGCCTTTGCCCAGCGGTATGCAATGCCCGCCCGCACTGAACTGGCAGGCCATTTCTCCGTCCGTGCCGGACAACAGCGAGTCCATGGACAGCTCCACACCGGCCAACCCCTGACCGTCAGCCCCGACGAATCCGATGACGTTGCCCGCCACGGCACCGGCGGGATACTCCCGGTGCGAGGCAGGCTCGGCATAGATCCCCTGCAGGTCCAATTCGTCGATCGCGCGCCAGGTCTGCGGCGTCAGCTCCTTGGCAACGTATTGAAACCGCTTCGACCCGGTCAGGGTCCGCTGGATGGAGCGGGCATCGGCTGCCAGCAGTCCGTCGAGCTGAAGCGCATATGCCGCCGGGTTCGTGACGAGTTTCTGATCCGTCGTCAGGTGATACGCATCCGATGAGCGCGCCAGAGATTCCCCGTCGCGGTCGAGGATCACCCCCCGCTGCGCAGGCAGCGTGGTCGGCCGCAGCCGATCATGACCAGCGACCGCGACATAGGTGGATGCGTCCAGGCCCTGCAGTTGCACCAGCCGTCCGACGAACAGGGAAAGCAGGACGCAGATCAGCACCAGGCAGACATCCAGCCGACGGCGCGGGCTGGCCAGCCGGACCAATCGCGGCGGCCGTTTGGGCCGCGGTGGTGGCGCTGTACGCCGGGGTACCGGACGCCGGACTGGCTGTGGAGCACGGACCCGCGATGTGGTCCGCGAGCTCGTTGTCGTTGCTGCGGCGGGCATACGGTGACGTCGCCGAGGCGCATCGGACCGTAGACGAACCCGGGTATCAGTGCGCTGACCGCTCGCCGACTCCCGGGTCGTACCGCTGCGGTTGGCGGCGCCCGCAGGTCGCCCTGGACTGTCCCGGACGCGCCGTTGATCGGTGGTCACCTGGCACCGACGCCGTCGATAGGGAGGAACACCACGTTCTCGGCCGGGATCATGTCCAGTTCCCGCGCTTGCCGGGCCAGCGTTCCCGGTGCCGACCGGTCTGCGACCTGTCCGACCAGCTCGGCTCGGCGGTCGCGGAGCAGTTCGGTCCGCTGTTCGAGGTCGGCGAGGTCGAAGGATCCTTGCTGCAGAGCCGTGTTGAGCACCAGCAAGCCGACCAACCCGACGCCGAGCAGCAGGAGTACGAGAAGGACGAACGGAGCGCGACGATGGCGCGCGGGCCGGCCCCCGACTACCCGGAGGGCCGGCCGCGCCGGGGGCTGTCGGCCCGGCAGGATCAGCCGCGCGGCGGAACCAAGGGCCGCTGCCGGGCTCATGCCGCGCTCCGAATGCGCTCGGCCGCACGCAACCGCGCGGAGGCCGCGCGGGGGTTGGCCTCGATCTCCGCCGGCGAGGGTACTTCGGCTCCCCGGGTCAACAACCGCAACTGCGGCCGGTGCTCGGGCAGCTCGACGGGAAGGCCCGGTGGCGAGGCGCTGGTGGCCAGCGCTCTCAGGGTCCTTTTCACGATCCGGTCCTCGAGGGACTGGTAGGACAAGACGACGATTCTCCCGCCGATGCCGAGTGCGTCCAGCGCCGCGGGTAGCGCCCGCTGCAGAGCTGTCAGCTCGCCGTTGACCTCGATCCGCAGTGCCTGAAACGTGCGTTTGGCCGGATGCCCGCCCGTCCGCTGCGACGGCGCCGGAATGGTCCGGCGAAGCAACTCGACCAGGCGTGCGCTCGTCGTAAAGGGAATGCGTTGCCGCTCCCTCACCACCGCGGCCGCGACGCGGCGGGCAAACCGCTCTTCTCCGTACTCGCGGAGCAACCGCGCCAGGTCCGCTGCCGCATAGGTGTTGAGGACATCCGCGGCCGTCGGTCCAGCGGTCGGGTCCATTCGCATGTCCAGCGGCGCGTCCTGGGCATAGGCGAATCCGCGACCGGCCTGGTCGAGCTGCAGGGAGGACACGCCGAGGTCGAAGAGCACACCGTGGACCTGTCCCAATGCGAGTTCGGCGAGGACCACGGGCAATTCGTGGTAGACGGCATGGACGATGTCGCCGCGATCGCCGAACGGCGCCAACCGCTCGCGAGCACGCTCCAGCGCCTCGGGGTCTCGATCGAGACCGATCAACCGGGCATGCGGGCATCGTCGTAACAGGGCTTCGGCGTGGCCGCCCAGACCGACGGTCGCATCGACGACGACCGAACCCGGACGTTGCAGCGCCGGAGCGAGCAACTCGACGACGCGGTCGAGCAGGACGGGCACGTGCGAAGGACCACTCACGGCTCGGCCCGCCGTCGCGGGCGCCGCGCAGTCGCGCCTACCGGGCCCTGCACTGTCTCGACCCCCGATGTCCGGTGCTGCTGTGCTGTCCTGGCCGTCTCGAACGGCCAGGTCCCCGCCCGCTCACCGATGGTGCGTCGTCCCTGGCGCCGGGGAAGGGACGTCAGGAACACCACGCAGATCGGAGGGCGGGCCGGAGGCCTCGACGTCCGGGGCGGGTCTTAGAAGATGCCGGGAAGCACCTCCTCGGAGACATCGGCGAACAGCGGCTCCTTCTCCGACTGGTAGGTCTCCCACGCGGCGGCATCCCAGATCTCCACCCGGGTCATGGCGCCGACGACGGTGCAGTCCCGATCGAGCCCGGCGTAGGTCCGCAGGCCGCTCGGGATGGTGACCCTGCCCTGCCGGTCGGGCTTCTCGTCGCTGGCACCCGCCGCGAGCATGCGGGCGAAGTCGCGAACCCCACGGTGGGTGATCGGCGCGGCCCGGAGCTGTTCGGTGAAGTGGAGGAACTCCTCGCGGGGCCAGACGTACAGGCAGCGCTCCTGACCTCTCGTCATGACCACACCTTCAGCGAGCTCGTCGCGGAACTTGGCCGGCAGGAACAGCCGGCCTTTCTCGTCGAGGCGAGGCGTGTGGGTGCCCAAGAACACCGCCACCCACCTCCCACCCCAGGACCGGCTATCCCCTCCACCACGCGCCACTGTACTCCACAATGCTCCACAGACAAGCCGAAAACCACCTCGTTGCGTGGACCGGCGCCGCGTAGCTCACCAGGACCTCAACCGCGCCGAGAACTCACCGACTCCTGCGGTGGACGGCCGATCACGGAACCGCCTGCGCATCGCGATACGTCTGGACGTACGGTTGACGCGTCGGGGGGCCCGACCATCCGCCCGGTGCGGGTGCGACGCCCTGGTGTCGGGCTTGGCCGGTGCGGGCCGCTGAGCGCAGGAGGAGCGAGTGACCCAGAGTCCGATGATGCGGGACGAGGATCCGCGGTACGCCGCGCCTGGGCTCGCGGAGCTGACGGATACGGCGAATCGCATCCAGGCGGCGATAGAGACCGTCATCGAGGGAAAGCCGGATGTCATCCGGCTCGCCATCACCGTTTTGCTGGCCGAGGGTCATTTGCTCATCGAGGACGTCCCCGGCGTTGGCAAGACGATGCTCGCCAAATCCCTCGCTCGGTCGATCAACTGCTCGGTACAGCGGATCCAGTTCACGCCCGACCTGATGCCGAGTGATGTCATCGGCGTGTCGGTGTTCAACCAGGAGACTCGCGACTTCGAGTTCAAGCCCGGTGGCGTATTCGCCAACATCGTGGTCGGGGACGAGATCAACCGTGCCTCGCCCAAGACCCAGTCGGCCATGCTCGAGTGCATGGAGGAGCGCCAGGTCACCGTCGACGGAACGACTTATGAGCTCGATCCGCCGTTCATGGTCATCGCCACCCAGAACCCGGTCGAGATGGAGGGCACCTATCCGCTCCCCGAAGCACAGCGCGACCGGTTCATGGCCCGGCTGGCAATGGGCTACCCCGGTGAGGCCGACGAGATCGACATGATCGACACGCACAGCGGTGCCGCCGCGGCAATCGACCAGCTCGACGCTGTCACCGACGCGGCCCATGTCGCCAAACTCGTCGACATCGTCCGTGGCATCTACGTGTCGCCCGCAGTGAAGAAGTATTGCGTGAGCCTGGCCAATGCGACCCGACGATCTCCCGAGCTCCGCCTCGGCGCCTCGCCACGGGCCACCCTGCATCTGGTCCGAGCCGCCAAGGCGTGGGCGGCCCTGCAGGACCGTGAATACGTGCTCCCTGACGACGTCAAGCAGCTCGTCGTGACGGTGTTCTCCCACCGGCTGCTGCCGACGGCAGAGGCTCAGATCGGTCGGCGCGATGCGACGGAGATCGTCGCCGATATCGTCACCCGAGTTCCGCAGCCCGACGCCGACGGCAGGGGGGCGCGGTAGCCGGTGCGCAGGGCCCTGTCCGGACTGACCCGACGTGGCCGGCTCTTCCTGGCCGCCGGCCTGGCCGCCGCCGTCGTCGCGGTGGGCGTGGGACAGCGTGACCTGATGCGGGTCGGAATCCTGCTGCTCGCCCTGCCGGTGGTGAGCCTGCTCGTCGCCCTGCGCAGTCGGGTCCGGCTCGCCGCCGCCAGGGTGGTGAGCCCCCCGCGCACTCCGGTAGGGACTCCCGCCCGCGTCCATCTGATACTGCAGAACCTTGCCCGCATTCCGACCGGTGTGCTGCTCGTGGAAGACACGCTGCCATTTGCGCTGGGCACCCGGCCGCGGTTCGTCCTCGACCACGTGTGGTCGAGGTTCCGTCGCGAGGTCAGCTATGACATCCGCGCCGACTTGCGAGGGCGCTATCCCATCGGTCCGCTGACGGTTCGTCTGACCGATCCGTTCGGGCTGGTCGAGCTACGCCGCGCATTCAGCGAGACAGCCACCGTCATCATCACCCCAAAGGTGCACCCGCTGCCCACGGTCCGATTGCTGGGCGAATGGAGCGGAAGCGGTGAGAGCAGGCCCCGATCGGTCGCCAGCGCCGGCGAGGAGGACGCCACCGTTCGGGCCTACCGCGATGGCGACGACATGCGGCGCGTTCATTGGCGGGCGACAGCGCATCACGGCGAGCTGATGGTCCGTCGCGAGGAGCAGCCCTGGCAAAGCCGGGCGAGTTTGCTGCTCGACACCCGGATCCGAGCCCACGGCGGGCAGGATCCCGACTCGTCCCTCGAGTACGCGGTATCGGCCGCCGCATCGATCGGCGTGCATCTTGCCGACCGCGGCTACGCCGTGCGGCTGGTCACCGATGAAGGTGGCGCTGTCAGTGGGTCGTGGCACGACTCCGGTGGGGGCCCTGCCGGCGCCGAGGTACCGCTGTTGGACGCGTTGGCCGTCGTGCGGTCCTCACGCGACGCGTCGGTAGGCCGCTGGTCAGACCTGCTCAAGGGTGCCGGAGCGGCGAGCGGCCTGCTGGTAGCCGTCTTGGGGCGCCTGCACCCGCAAGAGGCGTCGCTGGTGGGCAAGCTACGACACGGTGCGACAGGGGCGATGGCGATCCTGCTCGACTCGGCATCGTGGACCTCGGTTGCGCCCCACATCCAGGCGGCCGAGGAGCAACGCCTGGCCGAGACCGCGCAGGTCCTGCGGCGAGCCGGTTGGAGTGTCGTCACCGCGACGAGAAACGACCGGCTGCCCGCCGTCTGGGAACGGCTCGGCATCTCTCGGTCGGCTTACCGTCATCCCGTCCGCGGGGTCAGCGGTCCAGGTCAGCTTGGCGGTGTGGCGTGACCGGCCGGACCCGGTTGGCTGTGGTCGGGGCGCTCGCGTCGGCCCTGGCGGTGCTCTCGCTCGCACCGGTGACCGAGGAGCACGACTGGGTCGTGCCGGCGGCCATCGCGATCGCCATCGTCGCCGGAATCGGGCTCGGCCTGCGCCGGCTCGGTGTTCCTCTGCCCCTGGTGATCTTGGCCCAGCTGGTCGGCCTCGTCCTGTGGCTTGGCGTACTGGTGGCTGCCGATGTCGCCTGGTTCGGCGTGGTCCCCACCATTGCGTGGGCCCGGCGGATGGCCATCGTCTTCACCGACGGGGTCGACGCGGTTCTGCAGTACGCCGCACCAGTCGTGGTCACCCGCGGAATCCTGTTGTTTCTGGTCGGTGGCGCCGGCCTGGTGGCCTTGCTCGTCGATCTGTTCGCCGTTGGCTTGCGGCGCGCACCACTGGCCGGCATTCCGCTGGGCGCTGTCTACGCCGTCTCGGCGTCGGTCGCTCCGGGTGGGTTGGCCTGGTACTGGTTTGTGTTCCCGGCCGCCGGCTTTCTGGCAGTGCTCGTGGCTGAAGGGCGGACCCGGGTGGTGCGATGGGGCCGCTCGGCCGGGCCTTCTGCCACTCACACCGGCATACCGGAGACTGACTCGCTCGCGCGCAACGGCCGGCGGGTCGGAGCGGTCGCTGTCGCCGCGGCCGTGGCCGTTCCGGCGTTGTTGCCGGGGCTGACCGAGGGCGTGTTCGGCCGCGGTGACGGCTCCGGCGAGGGCGGTGGGCGCACGATCCACACCGACAACCCGATCGTCGACCTACAGGGCGACCTCAGCCAGCCAGAGAACGTTCCCGTACTGCGCTACGAGACCACTGCCCAGGTTCCCGAATACATCCGACGAGTGACCTTGGATGTCTTCGACGGCGAGGAGTGGCAGACCTCCGATCGGTCGGTCCCCGATTCCCAACGGGTGAGCGAGGGCATGCCTGCTACCGCCCGGCTTGGATCCGCCCGACGACGGGACCGTCCAGGAGTATCGCTTCGACGTGGGCGAGAACTACCAGTCCTCCTGGCTGCCGTTGCCTTACCCGGCGCAAGAGATCGACATCGACGGGGACTGGCGCTACGACTTCGCCAGCCTCGACGTCGTGTCCCCGGAACGCAATGCCCAGGACGTCGACTACGTCGTGCAGAGTCTGGAGATCGATTACCAGGCGGCCGAGCTCATCGCCGCTGCACCGGCGTCGGAAGACTTCGCTGAGTTGCGTTCGCTTCCGGACGACCTGCCGCCCGAAGTGGCCACTCTGGCCAGGGAACTGACGGCCAATGCGACCAGCGCATTCGAGCGCGCCGCGATACTGCAGTCCTTCTTCCGCACCGAGGGCGGCTTCGTCTACGACCTGCAGACCGAGCCGGGCAACTCCTCCTCGGCCTTGGTGAACTTTCTGCAGAACCGCCGCGGGTTCTGTGAGCAGTTCGCCGCCAGCATGGCGGTGATGGCCAGGGCCGTCGGCATCCCGGCCCGGGTCGCCGTCGGGTTCACACCCGGCGCGCCGCAGGACGACGGCAGCTGGGTGGTCGGCACGCACGACGCACACGCCTGGCCCGAACTGTATTTCCAGGGCACCGGCTGGGTGCGCTTCGAGCCGACGCCCGCAACTCGCACCGGCAGCGTGCCGTCCTGGACGGTGCGTCCGGCCGTCGGCGAGGACGGCTCCCCCAACGTCCCTGACGCTGCCGGAGGGCAGGGCAACCAGGCCGAGGGTCCCATTCCCGGCCAGGAAGATCTGCCCGTCGGTGCCGGCGACGCCGCCGGCACAGCTGCGTCGACCTGGATTGCCGTCGGGCTTGCCGTGGCTGGTGGCGCCCTGGTACTCGCTGTGCCGACGATCATCGCCCGGATCCGACGAGCCTGGCGCTGGCGGGAGGCTCGTGGCGACCGGGTCGGTGAGGCCGAGGCCGCCTGGTCCGACCTCCGCGATACCTCACGCGACGCCGGGTTCGAATGGGACCCTGCGTCAACACCCCGACAGACCGGTCAGGACCTGGCGGCACGCACCAAACTCGACCCGGACTCGGGCGACCTGCTCACTCACCTGGTCACCACCACTGAGCGGGCCCGTTACTCGACCACGCCGAACGACACCGAAGGCCTGCGGGCGGATTCCGCCATGCTCCGGCGGACCGTTCTGCGCTCCCGCCCAGTGCTCCAGCGCTTCGGCGCTGCGATCTGGCCCGCGGCCACTCGAGATGTGATGATCACGACAGCCAACCGGGTCGCGGACGGTTTGGATTGGACCGACGCTGCCGGCGATCGGATGCGGGAACGAGCCGGGCGGCTGGTGGGACGCCGAGGCTGACCTGGCTCAGCGGCCGGGGCCGCGTTCGCGGCGGCGGCGCCACCGTTCTTCCATGCGCTCCATGAATCCGCGCCGGCGGGCCGCTGCCGTCCGGCTCGGTTTGCTGCGGCTGGCCTGCGGCTTTTCCCCCGTGCCGGCGTCGAACGTCCCGATCTCGCCGTCGGCCGGAACCCGCCGCCACGAGGTGACGGCGTACCAGGCGGACCCGAGCATGACGACGAAACCCGCGACGCCGAGCGGGGTCGCCTTGCTGACGGCACCGGTCATGAGCAGCACGATCCCGATGACGAACACGAACGCGGCGGCGACGGCGCGCCTGCGGTAACGACGTCGCAGGTCGGCGCCGCGCATGGTCGTGGCGAACTTCGGGTCTTCGGCGTACAGCGCGCGTTCCATCTGCTCGAGCAGGCGCTGCTCATGGTCGGAGAGAGGCACCGGTCCCTCCTGTGAATGCCGTCGCGGAACTGCCCTCAGCATAGGCGGGTGGGTTGACCGACGAAAGCCAGCCCTGTCCATCCAACGCAGTGTCCAACCAGTCGGTTCCACCCGGTTCACTCGAGCGGGGTGAATCAGTCCGAGAGCGGTCGCCGCCGGACCGGCGTGGCGAGCACGTGCAGCTGCCCGGCCACTGCCCGGAATGCTGGATGTCCCGCGACCATCGCCTCGAGCTCGAGCAGGTCGCGCAAACTCGTCGGATCGTCGGACAGCGCACCGGGCACCAGATCGGCGAAGACCCGCACCCCATGCACCTGAAGTACCCGCATGTCTGCCGCTGCGAACAAGTCCCGGACTCCCGGCTCGTCGAATCGCCGCGGCAGCGGGTCACCGGTCCCCCATCGGCCGTTCGGGTCTCGCAGGGCGTGCCGCGCGTCGCTCAGATGTCCCGCCACAGCCCGGGCCAACACCGTCGCGAATCTTTGCGCCACCAGCACGCTGGCGAGTCCCGCTGGCCGGAGCACCCCGGCAATGCCTCGGACCGCGTCGACGGGATCGTCCACGATCTCGAGGACACCGTGGCAGAGCACCACATCGGCGCTGCCGACCCCGAGCAGCTCAGCCAGGTCGGCGGCGTCGCCTTGCACGGCGCTGACCCGGTCGCTGAGCGCGGCCTCGGCGGCTCGTCGTTCGAGGGCAGCCAAGGCGTCGGGACTGGGATCGACAACGATGACGTGGTGACCCTGACTCGCCAGCGGGACCGCGAAGCCGCCGGTCCCCCCGCCGGCGTCGACGACGTCGAGGCGGTCCCGGCCGGTATCCTTCTGGTGCCGGCTCAGCGCGGCCGCCAGTGCATCCCAGGCCACCGCGGTCCGGATCTCCAGCCGAAGCCGCTCAGCCATCCGTGCTCTTTCCCGCCGCTCGCAGCGCGGGCAGCGCCCGGTCGATCATGTCGTTACTCGCCGTCAGCGAGATGCGGAACTGGCCCGGAACCTCGCAGACGCTGCCCGGCAACACCAAGACCTTGCTGTCTGCTAGGCGGCGGCAGAAGGCGACGTCGTCGGGATCAGGCGAACGCACCCAGAGATAGAACGTGCCCTCTGGTAGGCGCAGGTCGTAACCGGCGGCCTGGAGCTCGCCGGCCAGCCGATCCCTCTTCGCTTCGAGGTCAGCCAAGTCGATCGACAGGCCCTCCAGGTCCTCGATCGCGTACTGCAACACGGCGTTCGGAAACAGCCAACCCGCCCCGATCTGGGACACCTCGATCGCCTCCCGCAGGGGGTGACGATTCGGGATGGAGGGCGACATCGCCAGCCAGCCGATCCGCTCGCCGGGCGTCAGCAGCACCTTGCCGTAGCTGTAGGCGATGACGGTGTAGGGATAGAACTCACTCGGGCTGTGGAACTCCGCGTCGCTGAACACCAGCCGGGCGTACGGCTCGTCGGAGATCAGCCAGACTGGTCTCCCCCACCGGTCGGACGCCTCGGTGAGCAGCTCTGACAGAGCCGCCAAGGTTTCGGGTGGATAGACGCGCCCGGTGGGGTTGTGCGGGGTGTTGACGATGACGGCCCTGGTCCTGGGCCCGATGGCCGCCTGGATCGCGTCGAGGTCGAGATCGTTGTCGTCGGGCCGGACTCGCACCTTGACCGGCACAGCGTCGGCAGAGAGCAGCATGGCTTCGTAGAGGAACCACGGCGGCAGCGAGAACACCACCTCGTCGCCAGGGTCGAGGAACGCCCGGAATGCCGTCTCGAGCGCTCCGAACGCACCGGGAGTCAGCGCGATGTCCTCCGGTTCGAAGGGCAGCCCGCGCCACTCACGAAGCGCCTTGGCGACCACCTCGCGGGCGGCCGGCTCAGACCACTTATAGGCGAACCAGTCCTTGTCCTGCGGCTCGGCGTGCCGCCGGATGGCGTCGACGAATCCCGGCAGCGGCATTTCCTGCGGGTTGCCGAGCACGAAGTCGCACACGCCCGGCTGTCGGCGCAACGCCTCCCGGACCTCTAGGTAGCTCCGCAGCGGCGCCAGGGCCTGCCGGATGGCGGCCACTCGCGCAGCCGGTTGGGGGCCGTCGGGCACGTCACTCCTCGTCGTGGGCGGCTCGGCGTGGCTTAGCGTACGCCGCCGAATCTTCGTTGCCCGCTCCGTTAGCCGTGGTTGCTCTCGTCGTCGGCGGCAAGTCGCCGACCGAGCTCGGTCAAGGTCTCCCGCCAGATCGGCTCAGGAATCGGCGGCAGGATGTCGTCCCAGATCGCGGCGAAGCTGCCGACGGTCTGCGGGAGCCGGGCCGGCCGGGCGAAGAACCAGACATGGAAGTGCGCGCTGCCGTCACCCCATCGGCCGACGTGCACCCGGCCGATCTCACCGAGACTGCGGAGACCTCTAGAATTCCGCGCGGTGCGCGACTCGACGGCTCGGCGGCTCTCCCGCTTGCACGGCCGGCTCTACCGGCTCACCGGTGGGGTTGTGGGCCGCAGACTCGTGCGCAACGACATGCTGCTGCTCACGACACGTGGATCGAGAACCGGCAAGCCGCACACCGTTCCGCTGCTCTACCTTCGCGACGGGGACACGTTGGTGGTCATCGCCTCGTGGGGAGGCCGACCCGACCACCCGGACTGGTACCGCAACCTGTCCAGCGATCCGCGAGCCACCGTCCAGGTCAGGTCGAAACGCCGGGCCGTGCGCGCGCGCTCCGCCAGCGTCGGCGAGCGTGCTCTGTGGTGGCCTCGAATCGTGGCGGCTTACCCGGGGTACCGGGCGTATCAGGCGCGCACTGAGCGTGTCATCCCGGTGGTCTTCCTCGAGCCGAGCTCGCCGTCGGGATAACGGCTCCCGACATGATCCACGGAGAGTTCTGGGGCTCCTGGCACCCAAAACGCTCCGTGGATCATGAATCCGACGGCTAGCTGCAGCCGCTGGTGGAGCCGCAGCCCTCGCAGACGTAGCAGCTGCCGGCCGGGCGCATCTTGGTCCCACAGGTGACGCACAGCGGCGCGTCGGTCGTCGTGCCCTGCAACAGCTCGAGCAACTCGGTCGACGTGTGCGCTTGTGCGGGCACCGGCTTGGCGGTCGCCTCGATCACGTCATCGTCTTCTGCTTCCGCGGCTGGAACTTCCGTCTGCGGGGTCTCCACCGGCGCCGACTGCTGCAACGCCTCGACGTCCATGTCCTCCTCGATCGGCGCGTACTCACCGGTGTCGAGCTGCCGAGCCCGCTCGGCAGCGGTGTAGACGCCGAGCGCCGATCGGGAGTCGAACGAGAGATAATCCAGCGCCAGCCGACGGAAGATGTAGTCGACGACGCTCTGCGGCCATCCGCACGTCCGGGTCGTCGGTCATGCCTGACGGCTCGAACCGCATGTTGGTGAACTTCTGCACGTAGGTCTCCAGCGGCACCCCGTACTGCAGCGCGATGGAGATCGCGATCGAGAAAGCGTCCATCACACCGGCAAGAGTGGAACCCTGCTTGCCCAGCTTGAGGAACACCTCGCCCAGCCCGTCGTCGGGATAGGAACCGGCCGTCATGTAGCCCTCGGCCCCGCCCACGGTGAACGACGTGGTGCGGCTCGGGCGAGACTTCGGCAGCCGCCGCCGGGTCGGCCGGTACTCGACAAGCACCTCGCGCTCCGGCTCCGCCTCCGCCGTCGCCTTCGCGCGTTTCGACACCGACAGCGGCTGACCGACCTTGCAGTTGTCCCGGTAGATCGCCAGCGCCTTGAGCCCGAGCTTCCAGCCCTCGAAGTAGATGTGCTCGATCTCCTCGACGGTGGCCGATTCAGGCATATTGACCGTTTTGCTAATTGCGCCGGAAAGGTACGGCTGAACTGCCGCCATCATGTTGACGTGGCCCATAGGGCTGATGGATCGGGCACCCATCGCGCAGTCGAAGACCTCGTAATGCTCTTGCCGCAGACTGGGCGCGTCGACGACGTTTCCATGTTCGGCGATGTACTCGACGATCGCCTCGATCTGCTCCTCCTGGTATCCCAGCTGGCGCAGGGCACGGGGCACGGTCTGGTTGACGATCTGCATCGAACCGCCGCCGACGAGCTTCTTGAACTTGACCAGCGCCAGGTCCGGCTCGATGCCGGTCGTGTCGCAGTCCATCATCAACCCAATTGTTCCGGTAGGGGCCAGTAGTGATGCTTGTCCGTTTCGCCACCCATGGGCTTCACCGATTGCCAGACACTCCTGCCATGCCGCGGTTGCCAGGGAGTGAACGGGTCGGTCCAGGTCGTGGTAGGTCTCGAGCGCATCGTTGGCCGCCGCGTGCTTGCGCATGACCCGCTTGTGGGCGTCGGCGTTACGGGCGTAGCCGTCGTACGCGCCGACGACACCGGCCAGCTCGGCCGATCGCTTGTACGCAGCACCAGTCATCAGCGATGTGATCGCCGCGGCCAGCGACCGCCCGCCCTCGGAGTCGTAGCCGTGTCCGGTGGCCATCAACAGCGCGCCGAGGTTCGCGTAGCCGATACCCAGCTGGCGGTAGGCGCGGGTTGTCTCGGTGATGGCTTCGGTCGGGAAGTCGGCGAAGCAGATCGAGATGTCCATTGCGGTGATGATCAGCTCGACGCAGCGACGGAACAGGTCCGCGTCGAACGTGTCGTCGTCGCGCAGAAACTTCATCAGGTTAAGACGTGGACAAATTGCACGACGAATTGTCGAGTGACATGTATTCGGAGCAAGGATTACTTGCGGTGATACGTCCGGTTTCGGGGTTGGTGTGCCAGTCGTTGATCGTGCTGTCGTACTGAATCCCGGGTCGGCGCACTCCCACGCGGCCTGCGCCATCGACCGGAACAGCTTCTTCGCGTCGACGGTCTCGACCACCTCGCCGGTGAGCCGGGCTCGCAGACCGAAAGGGTCGCCGTTCTCGACCGCCTGCATGAACTCGTCGGAGACCCGGATCGAGTTGTTGGCGTTCTGGTACTGCACGGACACGATGTCCTTGCCGCCGAGGTCCATGTCGAACCCGGCGTCACGCAGCGCGCGGATCTTGTCCTCCTCGCGCGCCTTGGTCTCGATGAACTCCTCGACGTCGGGATGGTCGACGTCGAGCACGACCATCTTGGCGGCACGGCGAGTCGCTCCACCGGACTTGATCGTCCCCGCGCTCGCGTCGGCGCCGCGCATGAAGCTCACCGGGCCCGACGCGGTACCGCCGGAGGAGAGCAGCTCTTTGCTGGACCGGATTCGGGACAGGTTGATGCCCGAGCCGGACCCGCCCTTGAAGATCAACCCCTCTTCTCGGTACCAGTTCAGGATCGAGTCCATCGAGTCGTCCACGGCGAGGATGAAACAGTTGTGCACGCGCAGGCCGCCAGAGAGGTACTCACCGCTCTCGGTCTGGATGTCGTAGACCTCCATTGGGCCGAGGTTTTCGATCCGGGCGATCTCCAGCCGCTTGATCTCCGTCGCTCCCCGGCCAGGGATGTCAAAGCTGGCTTCAAGAGCTCTTCTCGACTTCCTCGGGTCGATGAAGCCGATCTCGTCGGCAAACACCCGCCGATCACCAGCGTTCTGGATCCGCACGGTCCAGCAACCGTGTCGTGTTCGCTCGGGCATCTGGCCTTGAATGCCGACGCGCGGAGAAGATGCCGAACCGAAGCAGCAGACTGCTGAATCCCGCGAATCAGACTTCTCAGAAATCATGTCGACAGCAAGAAGCGTCGAGCGTTCCCGCGGGCGAGACATAGCCCTCGGCCTGGAAGATGCTCCGCAAGATAAGCCGCCACGATTGGCAGCGGTGCCGTGAAGAGCGTGCGTGGGCACCTCCATCTCGGTTCCGCGACGCCGAAGATCCCACGAATCAACGAAGTCATCCAAGCACATGTCCGTACAGCCGTGTCCGGCGGCAATCCAGCGTCTTGTCCAGCGTCTCGATCCGACGTTCGTGGCGCTGTACACCTGGGAACATCGACGTCGAGTGCGCGTTGGTCACCCAGGCGAGTTCGGCATCGGTGACCGTCATTGCCTCGATGGTGAGTGAGCGGTTCGTTCCCTTGTACTGGCCGACAAACCCATCCGACTGAAGCCAGCCCGCCAGCGCTGCCTGGAGCAATGTCGCTGAGACCTGATCTCGGACTCGCCTTCAGCGGCGCACCGATACCACTCCAGCTGATCGCCCGGGCGAAGCGTGCCGGCCTCGACGAACCGGCCGGTGCCATCGCCAGAGCTCCTCCACACCAGGTGGTCGGCCGTGACGTCGAGCTGGTAGCCGGCCTTGGTGTGCAGACGCAGCACGTCCTTCACACCATTGGCCTTGGTGGCGACGATCCGGGTGACCCCATGGGCGTCGTACACCTTGGTGCCGATCGCGTTGTCTTCGACAAGCTTGCCGATCGGGATCAAGCCCGCGGGCGTGCTGACCAGTGAGTCGTACGGCTGGCACGCGCTCACCTGCTGCGGCGACGGCGTACCGACGTTGAACCAGACCGGGGAGTTGAACGAGAAGACCTGGTGCACGAGCATCCAGGCGAGCTCGTGCTCGAACACCTCGGCGTCCTCGGCGGTTGCGAAGTAGCCGTATTCCTCGCCGGCGCTGCGGTAGGTCTTGACGACCCGGTCGACGAGCTGGCGAAGGCTCCACTCCCGCGCGTCGGTGCCGACCGCGCCGCGGAAGTACTTGGTCGTGACGATCGTGGCGGCGTTGACCGACCAGAAGTCGGGGAACTCGACCCCGCGCTGCTCGAAGACCGTCTCGCCGGTCTTCCAGTTCTGCTGGACGACGTCGCGTCGCTCCCAGGTCAGTTCGTCGTAGGGGTGCACACCCGGGGTGGTGAAGATCCGCTCGATCGTCAAACCACCGGCAGCCTTCGGCCCACCCCGACGGTTCTCGCCGGCGCTCTGGCTCTGGCCGCTCACCGTTTCGGTCATTCCCCGCTCCTTGTCGGTGTCCCCGCCCGGGCCCTGTCCCGAGTCGGTCGTCGTGGTTCGTTGCGTCGTTCGTACGGGCCGGATCCGTCACCCGCGGATTCGCGGCTGCGGCTCCGGGACGGTCTCCCCCCGCTCCACCCTCAACATCGAGATCTCCGCTTCGAAATCGGCCAGCGAGTCGAAGCTGCGGTACACGCTGGCGAACCGCAGATATGCGACCTCGTCCAGCTCCCGCAACGGCCCGAGAATCGCCAGGCCGACCTCGTTGCTCGGCACCTCGGCCGCGCCCGCGGCCCGGATGCGGTCTTCCACCTGCTGGGCCAGCCGGGCCAGTGCATCCTCGCCGACGCCGGCGGCCCTGACAGGCCTTGCGTACACCGGCGATCACCTTGTCCCGGCTGAACGGCTCGGTCGACTCCGGACCGCTTGACCACGGCGAGAGTCACCTGCTCGACGGTCGTGAACCGGCGGTCGCACTCCGGGCATTGCCGACGGCGGCGGATCGCGGTTCCGTCGTCGGCCGTGCGGCTGTCGACCACCCGGCTGTCGGGGTTGCGGCAGAACGGACAGTGCACGACTACCCCTTCTTCCGAGGGCCAACTCGGCGTGATCGTCATCCACTCTTTGCGGCCCTCCCCGGTGGAGAACCTGTGGATCTCCTGGGGAGAACCTGTGTGCCGTTGACCACAAGTTGTGGAGGACTTACACGGTTGTAACTACTACATCTAGGGGTAACCGTATGTCGCCTGTGTCCATCTGCGCAACCGATATCGAGCTCGTCTTCGGACGGGATCCATCGCCGCAGGTCATGCCCTCACGATGCCCTTCGGCTCGGCGTGTCGCGCCGGCTTCGCCTACCGACGCGGCACCACCAAGACGTCGCCAGGATGGATGTCTGCCCCCGATCCCAACCCGTTCAGATCCACGATGGCATCGACGAGCACCCGAGGGTCGGCACTGGCGTCGATGGACCGAGCCAACTCCCAGAGGGTGCTCCCCGGCTCGACGACCACCGTCGTGGTCGCCATCGGCCGGTCCGGGGACGTGCTGCTCGATTGCATGATCGGCACCGCGGCGGCGACGGCCAACACCAGCCAGGTCAGTGCCACCACCGCCCTACCGCGTGCCGTGAGTCGAGACCCGCGCAGGTCCGGTGCGGACGAGTGATCGCACCTCGCGGCTCTCGGGCGCGGCACCGGGCCGGCGACGCGATCCGTCGAGACCACGGATCACCCGCACGGTGGCACCGGCTCGTGTCATCGGCTGAGTCGTCGGCAGGATCGTCACAGTTGTCATCGCGGCCTCCGGTAGCCGTACTCGTACAATCGTTCGATCGAACGCACGTACGAGTTGTACAACGTGGGTCTGACAAAGTCGAGACACGTTCGAACAGGTGTTTGATCGTGTCGGCCGACACGACTACCGTCGGAGACGACAGAACTCGCCGAACCCGGCGATCACGACTCGACAGGGCCAGAGGAGGCCGGTGTGGGCAGGCAGCGCGGAGAGGACCCGGAGGCGGGCGGCACGGTCCACCCCTTCCCCGACACGTCGCAGGATCCCGAAGGACTCACCCCTCGCCAGCGCCGCGTGCTCGAGGTCATTCGCGACGCGCTCGAGCGTCGTGGGTATCCGCCGTCGATGCGCGAGATCGGCAAGGCGGCCGGGCTGGCCAGCCCGTCGAGCGTCTCCCATCAGCTTCATGCGCTCGAGGCGAAGGGCTACATCCGCCGTGACGCCAACCTGCCGCGAGCGCTCGAAGTGCTCGACCCGGGTGAGCTTCGGTCCGTATCGGAGATCGACGAGACCGATCGCGATCAGCGTCCGACGCCGTCGTACGTGCCCGTTGTGGGCCGCATCGCGGCTGGTGGGCCGGTGCTCGCCGAACAGGCCGTCGAGGATGTCTTCCCGCTCCCCCGCCAACTCGTCGGCGAAGGCACGCTGTTCATGTTGCGCGTCACCGGCGATTCGATGATCGACGTCGCCATCTGCGACGGTGACTGGGTTGTCGTGAGGCAGCAACCGGTTGCCGAGAATGGCGAGATCGTCGCCGCGATGATCGAGGGCGAGGCGACGGTCAAGACCTATCGAAGGCGCGACGACCAGGTGTGGTTGATGCCCCACAACCCCGCCTACGATCCGATCGACGGCGCCGAGGCGACGATTCTCGGCCGCGTCGTCGCAGTGATGAGAAGGGTTTGAGTACAGGCCGCCCGCAAGTAGCGTCGGGATCAAGGGCCGGTCGTCGATGAACAAGAGCGAGCTGGTCAAGGCCTGCGGAACACTGAGCGCGGGTAGCTCGGCGAGTCGCTGCAGGGCTGCCAGGACCACCTGCCGATCGGTGGTGAACCACATCGGTGGCAGCGATGCCCGCAGGAAGGCCCCGTAACGTGCCCTGACCAACCTCGGGTCGAGAACCGCGACTACTCCCCGATCGCTGGCCCGGCGGATCAACCGGCCCGCGCCCTGGGCGAGCAACAACGCGGCGTGAGTCGCCGCCACGGACATGAAGCCGTTACCGCCCATGCGCTCTACCGCCAGCTGCCGCGCCGAGTGAAGTGGGTCGTCCGGCCGGGGGAACGGGACCCGGTCGATCACGACCAGTTGGCAGGCGCCGCCGGGCACGTCGACGCCTTGCCACAGCGACAACGTGCCGAACAACGACGTCTGCTCTTCCTCGGCGAACCGTCGCACCAGCGTGGCGACCACGTCTTCGCCCTGGCATAGCACCGGGAGATCGGGAGCACGCGCACGCACGTCCGCAGCCGCCTCCTCCGCCGCTCGTCGCGAAGAGAACAGGCCAAGAGTGCGTCCCCCGGCGGCGGTCATGAGCTCAGCCAGCGCGTCCAGGGCCGCTGGCCGCAGACCGTCGCGACCTGGGGGCGGGAGGTCTCGGGCGACGTACAGAATCGCCTGCTTGCCGTAATCGAACGGCGAACCCACGTCGAGCCCGCGATACGCCGGCGCTTCCTCACCGGCCAGCCCGAGGGATTTCGCGATCGCGTCGAACGAGCCACCGAGTTGCATCGTCGCAGAGGTCGCCACGACCGTCGACGGCCCGAACAGTCGGTCGCGCAGCAATGCCGCGACCGAAAGCGGGGCGATCCGCAGTCGGCGCGGGCCGCGGTCCTGGTCCTCGACCCAGACGACGTCGCTCTCGGCGTGAACCGTCATCCGTTCGGCGGTCCCGAAGATCTCGTCGACCATCGCCTTCGCTGCCCGTCGGCCGGCTTCGACGTCAGGTTCCCGATCGGCGCCGGCTCCCGTCGCGAATCCCGACTGAACCGTCCGCGCAGCGTCACGGACGGCCCTGACGGCTGCCGACAAGCCATCAGGCAGCACATCGAGTCGTCCTGGCTCCACCTCGACGAGCACCCGGCGCAGGATCTCCCCACCCTCCACGAGCTCGTCGAACACGACGGATTCGACGAAAGCGCGGGACCGGTTGGCCGCCCGTTCGACCAAGCCGGGAGACAGGTCCGCCGTGGCGATGCTCGTGACCCGGGCCGCGAGTTCGTGGCCTTCGTCGACCACGACAACGTCGTGATCAGGAAGGACCGGAACGCCTTCCAACGCGTCGATCGCGAGGAGCGCGTGGTTGGTGACGATGATGTCGACGTCGCTCGGCGCGCTCTCTGGCCCGTTCGGCGAAGCATTCCGCGCCATATGGACACTTCCGAGCGCCAAGGCACTCCTGCGCACTCACCGAGACCTGTGCCCAGGCGCGGTCGCTGATGCCTGGGTCAAGCCGATCCCGATCGCCCGTCCCACCGCCGATGCCTGTTCCTCGGCCCAGTCACGGGCGCGGACCACCTCGGCGCCCATCGCGGTGGATGACACCTCGGCGATCGGTACCAGCTCTCCCTGGTCGTCCGGCACACCCTCTCGGACCCGATGCAGGCAGGCGTAGTTCGACCGGCCTTTCAGCGTTGCCCACGCGAACGGGCGCCCCAGTTCTGGCTCCACGGCAGCGGCTAGCAATGGCAGGTCACGATCGACGAGCTGCGCCTGCAAGGCCAGCGTCGCGGTGGCGACGACAGCCGGTTTCTCGGAAGCGTCGGCGTAGAGCAGCGCCGGCACGAGGTAGGCGAGTGACTTGCCCGTTCCGGTTCCTGCCTGCACCAGCAGATGCTCAGCCCTCGTCCAGGCCGTCGCTACGGCCTCGGCCATCTCGACCTGGCCGGGACGCTCGCTGCCACCCAGTGCGTCGACCGCGGCGCTGAGCAGCTTGCGAACCCGGTCTGGGTCCAGGGCATCGGACTCGGCGTCCACCCGGTCACGCTATCGGGCTTGTCGCGGCGGTCCCGTGCACCGAAGTGCACGGCTCGTGATGGGATCGACGTCGTGAGAACTGCCTATGACGCCGTGCCGCTGATCCCTCGAGACGTCCTGTTCGGCAATCCCGAGCGGGTCTCTCCCGTGCTGTCCCCTGACGGTACGCGCCTGGGGTTCATCGCCCCAGAGGACGGCGTTCTCAATGTCTGGGTGGGCCCTGCCGATGACCCGTCCGCGGCCAAACCGGTGACCCACGACCGCGGCCGCGGAGTCCGAACATTCGCGTTCTGCCACGACGACCGGACGCTGGTATACCTGCAGGACACCGACGGGGACGAGGACTGGCGGTTGTACCGGCTCGACCTGGGTACCGGTGAATCGCGTCTGGTCACCCCCGGCGACAAAGCTCAGGCGATGGTGCTCGCGCACAATCGGTGGCATCCGACCATCATGTTGATCGGGCTCAACGCCGAAAATCCGATGCTGCACGACGTCTATCGCCTCGACCTCGAGACCGGAGCATTCGACAAGATCGAGACCAATCCCGGATACGCCGCGTGGCTGATCGATTCCGACCTCGCCGTCCGCGGCGGCGTCGCCATCAGGCCCGACGGTGGCGCGGTCGTCCATCTCCGCGATCCGTCAACCGGCCTCGACGAACCCTGGCTCGACATTCCGCCGAAGATCTCGTGACGACGGGCGTGCACGGCTTCAGCCGGGACGGATCGACGGCCTACCTGCTCTCCAGCGTGGGCGTCAATGCTTCGCGGCTGTTGGGCGTGGACCTGGCAACTGGCGCCGAGACCGTCCTTGCGGAGGAGTCCGAGCACGACGTGGCCTATGTGCTGTCGGACCCGGACACGCTGGAGCCGCAGTCGGTGGTATTTCTGCCGAGCGAGAGCAGTGGGATCACCTCGATCTGACGCTCGGCGCCGAGATCGATGCACTGCGCACGCGGTTGCCGGGAGAGATCGGCATCTCCCGATCCGAGCGAACCGACCGACGCTGGCTGGTGTCCGACACGCCATCGGACGGTCCGGTGCGTTACTACCTGTACAACCGGGATGACACATCGCTGACCTTCTTGTTCTCACACAAGCCCGCGCTGGACGACTACGACCTCGCGACGATGCAGCCGTTCTCGTTCCAGGCCCGCGACGGCCTCACCATCCACGGCTACGTGACCTATCCGCCCGCTGTCGAACCGGCCGCATTGCCCGCCGTCGTGAACGTGCACGGAGGGCCGTGGTATCGCGACGTGTGGGGCTACGACCCCGACGCGCAATGGCTGGCCAACCGCGGCTACGCCTGCATCCAGGTCAACTACCGCGGGTCGACCGGGTACGGCAAGGCTTTCGGCAACGCCGGCGACCGGGAGTGGGGCCGCGCGATGCACACCGACCTGCTCGACGCCGTCGCGCACCTCGTCGCCGAGGGCCGCATCGACGCGGACCGAGTCGGCATCTACGGCGGGTCGTACGGCGGATACGCCGCGCTGGTCGGAGCCGCATTCACTCCCGAGGTGTTTCGCTGTGCCGTGGACATGGTGGGGCCGTCGAGCCTCATCACGCTGATCGAGTCGGTGCCGGAGTACTGGAAGCCGATGATCGCGTTGTTCCACACCAAGGTCGGCAATCCCGAGACCGAGCGAGACTTTCTCTGGGAACGCTCGCCACTTTCCCGGGTCGACAACATCACGATCCCGCTGCTCATCGCCCAAGGCAAGAACGACCCACGGGTCACAGTGGTGGAGGCCGAGCAGATCGTCGCGGCGCTGACCGAGAAGGGCATCGACCACAAGTACCTGCTGTTCGAGGACGAGGGCCATGGCCTGGCCAGGCCAGAGAACCGCGAGCGCTTCTACGCCGCCGTCGAGCGATTCCTCGCCCAGCACCTCGGCGGCCGCCAGCAGGACTGACGGCAGGGCTGCAGTCACCAGCCGCAGGGAAGCCCGGCAGCCCCGAGCAACACTCTCAACCCGATCACCGCCGGAACAGTGCGCCGCCGCAGCCGGCGCTGCACGACCAGCGTGGACGTCCCGGCAATGACCATCCCACACAGGTTGATCGCAAGCTGGAGCGCCGAGCCCAGCGCCATCCGCGGCTCACCGAGGGCAAGGGCCACCGCGGTACTGCCGGCGGCAGGCACCGTGGTCACGGAGATCAACACGCCGATGAGCGCGCCTGACTTGGCAGCCGTGAGCGACAGGATGCCGGCGATCCCGGCGAGAAACGACACCACAAAGGAGAACGCGTCGGGCCGGGAGATGAAGCTGGTCAGCGGATGTTCGCTGTCCAGCATGGCTGGCTCCACCAACCCGGCCGCTCGAGCCAGCAGCGTCGCGACCACCGTGATGGCGATCGCCGCCGGAAAACCGATGACCAGGGCGCGGAGCGAGCGCATCGCGAGCGCTCGCTCACGCAGCGCCAGAGCGACGCACAGCCCGGCGATCGGCCCGAACTCAGGACCAACCACCATCGCACCCACGATGAGTATCGGCTGGTCGAGCAACACGCCGACCCCGGCGATGAGGGTGGCGATGGACAGGAATACCAGGAAGGTGACCGAGAGCGCCGACTCCTCACTCGTCCGCTCCTCCACCTGCTGCCAGACGACGGCGTCAGCGCCCTCTCCGGGTGCGTCGACTCGAGCCTGCTGAGCGGCACGGGACAGCGCGGCGTCGATCTCCTCGATCGCGATCGATCCGTCCCGCTCGATTCCGAGGGCGGCGAGCTCGTCGACCAGATGGTCCGTGGCCTCTCGTGCGACGTCGCACAGGATGACGTCGCCGGCCGGCTCGCGCGCTGCGCCGGGCAGGACGATCAGGTTGGTGACGCCGACCGTATCGGCGAGCAGCGAGCAGACTGCATCAGTGCGGTCAGTCGGAGAGATCAGGCGCAGATGCAGCACGCGGCCGAGTCTGGCAGCCGTGGAATCAGGACGTCGCGAACGGCTCCAGGGCGGCGGCAAGCCCTTCGGACACCCGGGCCCTGACCCGGGTGCCGCCAGGCTCGTGCTCGACCGAGATGACCTCGCCGGTCCGGTGCATGCGAGAGACCAGCTCGCCTCGGTCGTAGGGCACCAGCGCTTCCAGCTCAACCGGCGGGCGCGGTAGCAGCGGCTCGACCGCCGCACGAAGCTGGGCGATGCCCGTGCCGGTACGCGCCGACACCGCGACCGAACCGCGCTCGAGGCGCAGCAACCGCGCGACGACCAACGGGTCGGCAACATCGGTCTTGTTGACCACCACCAGCTCGGGCACGTCATCGGCGCCGATCTCGGTCAGGACATCGCGGACGGCTCGCAGCTGGCCCTCTGGGTCGGGATCCGACCCGTCGACGACATGCAGGATCAGGTCGGCATCGACCACCTCCTCCAGCGTCGAACGGAACGCCTCGACCAGCTGGTGCGGCAGGTGCCGCACGAAGCCGACCGTGTCGGCAAGGGTGTAAACCCGACCGTCGGCGGCCTCGGTGCGCCGGACCGTGGGATCGAGCGTGGCGAACAGCGAGTCCTCGACCAGCACGCCGGCCCCGGTCAGCCGATTGAGCAGCGACGACTTGCCGGCATTGGTATAGCCGGCGATCGCGACGGCGGGAACTGCGCGGCGCCGTCGCTGCGACCGTTTGGTGTCGCGCGCGACCTCCATGTCAGCCAGTTCACGGCGCAGCTTGGCCATCCGGGTGCGGATGCGCCGCCGATCGGTCTCGAGCTTTGTCTCTCCTGGGCCGCGAGTCCCGACCCCACCGGTCGCGCCACCGGCCCGACCTCCGGCCTGCCGGGAAAGGTTCTCGCCCCAGCCGCGCAAGCGCTGCACGAGGTAGTTCAGCTGCGCCAGCTCGACTTGAGTCTTGCCTTCCCGGCTCTTCGCGTGCTGCGCGAAAATGTCCAGGATCAGGGCGGTGCGGTCGACGACCTTGACCTTGACCTTGTCCTCGAGATTGCGCAGCTGTGCGGCGGAGAGCTCGCCGTCGCAGATGACAGTGTCGGCACCGGTTTCCAGCACCACGTCTCGAAGCTCAGTGACCTTGCCGGAACCGACGAACGTGGATGCGTCCGGTCGCGACCGGCGTTGCACCAACCCCTCGAGCACCCGGGAACCTGCCGTTTCGGCCAACGCCGCAAGCTCGGCCAGGGAGTTCTCGGCATCCTCGGCGGTGCCCTCGGTCCAGACCCCGACAAGGACGACCCGTTCAAGGCGAAGCTGCCGGTACTCGACCTCGCTGACGTCGGAAAGCTCGGTCGACAGACCGGCGACGCGGCGCAGTGAGATGCGGTCCTCGAGATCGAGATCGCCGGCGGTGCCGTCGGGGGCTGCTCGGTTTTCAGGCTCAAAGGACTGATCGTCGGCACGGTGGGAAGAGATCGTCATGTTGCTGCTTTCAACGAAGAGTTGTCGAGGCGCATTCCGCAGCCCAGGGTCCCACGTGCCGCCCTCGGCGGCATCTGTCTTTCCCTGGGATCACCGACAGATCGCAAATGATGGACCGACATCACAACAGGTCGAGGTCGACCTCGCCGGACATGCCGAGAACCGCTGGGCCAGTCAGCAGCATCATCCCGTCCGCACGCATGCCCACGTGGAGGCGACCGCCGGGGACGTCGACGACATACGAGAAGCCCGCTTTCATGGCGCCATCTCGTTCCATGGCTGCGAAGGCTGCGGCACAAACTCCGGTACCGCAAGACCGGGTTTCGCCGACGCCCCGCTCCCAGACCCGCAGGGCTAGGTGACGCGGGCCACGAGTGACGACGAACTCGACGTTCACGCCATCGGGGAACAAGCTCCCCGCCTCGACTGCTGGCTGCTCTGACAACGGTCCGAGGTTGTCCAGGTCGTCGACGAAGGCCACGGCATGGGGGTTGGGAAGGAAGACGGCGTCGATCGGCCAGCTCCGGTCACCAACCGTCACGTTCATCGGCTGCTCGATCCAGGCCTGATTGGGCCAGCCCATCTCGGTCGTGATCAAGCCGTCCGCGCCGGCGTGGACAGCGCGCACACCGGATCGGGGGTCTTCGGTATCGAGCCGGCCGCGGGTTCCGATAGGCAACTCCGGGCCTTCGGCAAGCCGCGCAGACCACAGATACCGGGCCATGACCCGCACCCCGTTGCCACACATTTCGGCGACCGAGCCATCGGCGTTGCGGTAGTCCATGAACCACTCTGCCTCGGCCGCCAGATCGAGCCCTGCATCGAGGTTGACGCTGCGAACCACCCGGATCACACCGTCCGCGCCCAGGCCCGAGTGCCGGTCGGTCAGCCGACGGACCGTCTCCGCATCCAGATCAGGGTGGAGAACACCGTCGGGATCTGGCAGGAGCACGAAGTCGTTCTCCGTGCCATGTCCCTTGACAAACGGAAACCGCCGCTGCACAGACAACGATCGTAGGCGGAGGCTATGCGCAGCGACTCAACGCTTGCCCGGCAAGGTCGTCGGCATCGTAGGGAAACCACTCAATCCGCGGATCCTTGCCGAACCAGGCGTGCTGCCGCCGGGCGAACCGACGGGTGGCCCGGATGGTACGCGCCCGAGCCTCGGCTTCGTCGAATTCACCGGCGAGGAACGCCAGCACCTGCCGGTACCCCAAAGCTCGGCTCGCCGTGCGGCCCGCCCGTAGGCCGACCTTCTCGAGTTGGCGGACCTCCTCGACCAGTCCCGCCTGCCACATCCGGTCGACGCGATCGGCGATTCGCCGGTCGAGGACGTCTCGTGGCACGTCAATGCCTAGTTGAACGACCTGCGCATACGCATACACCGGGGTGGGCAACGACGCAGCGAATGGGCGTCCGGTCAGCCGCACCACCTCGATTGCCCGGACGATACGCCGACCGTTGCTCGGCAGGATCGCCGCCGCGGCGCCAGGGTCGAGGTCGGTGAGTCGCTCGTGCATCCCGCTTGCGCCTACCTCCGCTAGCTCGCGCTCGAGCCGCGCCCGCAGCACCGGATCGGTCCTCGGGAACTCGAACTGGTCCAGCACCGCGCGCACGTACAGCGCACTCCCGCCGACGAGTACTGGCATGACGCCTCGCCCAAGGCAGTCGTCGATGGCAGCGCGCGCCAGACCCTGGAATTCGGCCACGGTGGCCGGCTGAGTGACCTCGAGGACGTCGAGAACGTGGTGCGGGACTCCCCTGCGCTCCGCCGGCGTCGGCTTGGCCGTGCCGATATCCATGCCGCGGTATACCTGCATCGAATCGCCGTTGATGACCTCAGCACCCAGGCGGAGGGCGAGTTCGACGGCCATGTCGCTCTTGCCGGCCGCCGTCGGACCGACCAGGGCCACGACGGGCAACGACATACCCTCAGTGTCTCAGCCGTGCCGCTCCCAGACCGCGACCAGGTAGCCGACGCCGTACGGGGCGTCGTCGTGGAGCAACTCGGCATCGAACACGGCATCCCCTGCGGCGCCGGCGAGCACTTGCCACGGCGCCCGGCCGGCGGCGCGAAGCTCCGTCCCGAGCGTCGGGTCGAGTGCCATCAGCCCGGCTGGGTCCGCGCTTCGCAATGCGTTTGCGACCGCGGCGTCGAAGCCGTCGGCTCGGGGGTCGACGAATGCCGGAGCGGCGGACGGCCTGCCGACAGCACCATCCCCCATCACGAGCAGGGCGAGCCGGTCTGTTTCTTGCGCGAGCTGAATGCCGAGCCGGCGACACTCCTCAGCCAGGCTGGATTCGCCGACTGCCAGTCCAGGAACGTCACCGGTCCAGCCGGCCCGCCCCAACAGCCAGGCGGCGACGGCGAGAGACAGGGGCAAGCGATCGTCGTTCTCCGCCGCCGGGCCTGGCAGGGATGCCGCCAGGTCGGCGCCGTATGGCGCGAACGACCCAGCGCTACCGGGCGCGTATCGGCGGGTGGCCTCCCCCGCACCGACCGCGACCAGCAGTTCGGGCTCGGTCGCGCGGATCGCCTCGATTGCCGCGTCGCAGGCCGACCGGAGGTCGTCGAGGTCCCCCACAGCGCTGCCGGCCAGCTCGGGGACCAGGAGCGGCGGATGCGGGCAGACCGCGGCCGAGACGAGCACGTTCGGAGGTTATCGCCCGAATCCGCCCACGGCGTGATCGAATGGCAAGCGTGATCGAAACCGCTGACGCGGTGCGCGTGTCGGCGGCGGCAGCCGTCGCGCTGACCGGTGTCGGTCTGTGTCTGGCCTGGCTGCCCGCTCTTCGTCGGGAGGGTCTGGTCTGCCTGACAGCGCGCCTGCTCACGACGGTGGGGCTGATCGCCGCAATTCTGGATTTCGGCGGCCTCGGTGGTGTGCTCGGACCCGCTCTTGCGGCGATGGGCCTCGCCGCGATGTGGCAGAGCCAGCCCGAACCGGAGGTGCCGCGCCCACGGCGTAAGGGCATCGTGATTGCCTCGGCGCTGACCGGATTCGCGATCTTCGCGGCCTTGCGGGGCTGGTCCGTTCTCGGCCTGGTGCCGGCTCAGGCCCGGGTGGTCTCAGCGCTTGTCGCCGGCGCACTCGGCGGGCTGGCGACGATCGCGGTGGCGGACCGGTCCCGGGTGCGGATGCGGGAGGCCCTCCGCGAGCGCCTCAACATCTGACCGCGGGCATCCCGAGCAACACCAGCCCGTCGCGACCGGAAGCCGGCTGGGTGCGGTCCTGGGCATCCCCCGCGCGGGTGCGGCTGACGCGATAGATACCGCCAGTCAACGCGGAGTCGGCGACCAGGTGGTGGGGTGCGGCATAGGTCACCCCGGCCGTCACCAGATCTCCGGGTCGCGGCACCGGGCCGTCCGTCGGTACCGAGAAGTGAACCAACCGGTTGTCCCTGGCGCGCCCGGACAACCGATGTGTCTGCTCGTCCTTGCGGCCCTCTCCCTCCGCCACCAGGATCTCCACCTCGCGGCCGACGAACGATTGGTTTTCGGCCGAGGCAACCTCCTCGACGACGTCGACGAGGCGTTCGTATCGATCTTGGACGACATCCTTCGGTACCTGTTCGGCCATCTCGGCCGCGGGCGTCCCCGGTCGCTTGGAGTACTGGAAGGTAAAAGCCGATGCAAATCGTGCCTCCCGCACCATCTGGGCGGTTTGCTGGAAATCGGCCTCGGTCTCGCCGGGGAACCCGACGATGATGTCAGTCGTGATAGCGGCGTCAGGCATGGCGGCTCGGACGTTCGACACGATCCGCAGGTACCGGTCGCGCCGGTAGGAACGGCGCATCGCCCGGAGCACGTCGTCGGAGCCGGACTGCAGCGGCATGTGCAACGAGGGCATGACCACCGGTGTTTCTGCCATGGCCGCGATGACGTCGTCAGTGAAGTCTCGTGGATGCGGACTGGTGAACCGCACCCGCTCGAGCCCGTCTACTGCGCCGACGGCGCGCAGCAGCTTGCTGAACGCATAGCGGTCCCCGAACTCGACGCCGTAGGCGTTGACGTTCTGCCCGAGCAGCGTCACCTCCACAACGCCGTCGGCGACCAGCGCCTGGACCTCGGCCAGGATGTCGCCCGGACGCCGGTCCCGCTCGCGGCCACGAAGCGCGGGGACGATGCAAAACGTGCAGGTGTTGTTGCACCCGACGCTGATCGCGACCCAGGCCGAGTACGCGCTCTCCCGCCGCGCCGGCAATGTCGACGGAAAGACCTCCAGCGCCTCCGCGATCTCGACCTGGGCCTCGTGTTCGACCCGGGCGCGTTCCAGCAGCACGGGCAGGGAGGCGACGTTGTGAGTGCCGAACACCACGTCCACCCAGGGAGCCCGCCGGACGATCTCGGCGCGGTCCTTCTGTGCCAGGCACCCGCCCACGGCGATCTGCATGCCCGGGGTGCGTGCCTTGACCGGAGCCAGGTGACCGAGGTTGCCGTAAAGCTTGTTGTCGGCGTTCTCGCGAACTGCACAGGTGTTGAAGACGACGACGTCGACGGCCCCGTCCTTCGCGGCGCGGACGTAGCCTGCCTGCTCGAGCAGCCCGGCGAGACGC
The DNA here is from genome assembly GCA_963819885.1 of uncultured Actinomycetota bacterium. Taxonomy (GTDB): domain Bacteria; phylum Actinomycetota; class Actinomycetes; order Jiangellales; family Jiangellaceae; genus JACVRX01. The sequence goes on from CAWFXV010000030.1 coordinate 129,101, forward strand.
TCGGAGTCGTGGACGTTCATCTGGCACCCGTAGGTGCGGACGTCATAGGTACGCGTGCTCATCTCGGGCTCAAGGGTACGCAGTCGTGTCCGGACCGTGACCCGATGACAGTGCCCAACCGTCGTTACCGTCGATAGGTTGCCTGGCATGACCGAGAGCAAGGTCGATATGACCGACGCCGACGGCCCGGCCCTGGTCGTCCTCGACAAGGTCAACAAGCACTTCGGCGACCTGCACGTGCTGCGAGACATCGACCTGACAGTCGACCGCGGCGAAGTCGTCGTCGTCATCGGTCCATCCGGCTCGGGCAAGTCGACGCTGTGCCGGACGATCAACCGGCTCGAGCCGATCGACTCCGGGACGATCTGGCTCGACGGTGAGCCCCTGCCCGCGGAAGGCAAGGCGCTGGCCCGCCTACGGGCCGAGGTCGGCATGGTTTTCCAGTCGTTCAATCTGTTCGCGCACAAGACCGTGCTCGAGAACGTCACGCTGGGCCCCACCAAGGTCAAGGGTGTTTCTCGGGCGGCGGCCGACAAGGAGGCGATGGCCCTGCTCGATCGCGTCGGTGTCGCCAACCAGGCACCGAAGCTGCCCGCCCAGCTCTCCGGTGGCCAACAGCAACGAGTCGCGATCGCCCGGGCGCTCGCGATGAAGCCAAAGGTCATGCTCTTCGACGAACCGACTTCTGCCCTCGACCCGGAGATGATCAATGAGGTGCTCGACGTGATGACGTCGCTGGCCCATGAGGGCATGACGATGATCGTCATCACCCACGAAATGGGGTTCGCCCGCCGGGCCGCGAACCGGGTCGTCTTCATGGACGAAGGCGAGATCGTCGAAGAGGCACCTCCGGATCGGTTCTTCACCCACGCTGAAAGCGCCCGGGCGCAGGACTTTCTGAGCAAGATCCTGACCCACTGACAACCCCGAGTAAGAAGAGAGGATCCGCACCATGCGAACACCACGATTCGCCTTCGCAGCGGTGGCCGCGGCTACCGCACTCGTCCTCGCCGCGTGCGGCGGAGACGAGGACGGCGGTGACGAGGCAGGAGGCGACACCACTGCCGCCCCCACCGAGGAGGCGCCCGAGTTCGAGGCCGGCACGACGATGGCCGAGCTCAACGAGGCCGGCGCGATCACCATCGGCACGAAGTTCGACCAGCCGTTGTTCGGCTTGGTCGGGCCGGATGGTGTGCCGGTGGGCTTCGACGTCGAGATCGCCAAGATCATCGCTACCGAGCTCGGCATCCCTGAGGACGGGATCACCTGGACTGAAACCATTTCCGCCAACCGTGAACCGTTCATCGAGGAGGGTCAGGTCGACATCGTCGTCGCGACCTACACGATCAACGACGAGCGCAAGATGGTCGTCGACTTCGCCGGCCCGTACTACGTGGCCGGCCAGACGATCATGGTGCTGGAGGGCAACACCGACATCAACGGGCCGGATGACCTGGCCGGCAAGAAGGTCTGCTCCGCCGAGGGGTCGACTCCGGCCGAGCGGATCCGGACCGAGTACCCCGAGGCCGAACTGGTGCCCGCCGGCGCGTACTCGGAATGCCTCGAGCCGCTGCGCAACGGGCAGGTCGACGCCGTGACGACCGATAACGTCATCCTGTCCGGCTTCGTCGACCAGAACCCGGGCGAGTTCAAGCTCGTCGAGAGCGAACCGTTCAGCGAGGAGCCGTACGGCATCGGCCTGGAGAGATGCGACGACGACTTCCGCACGTTCATCAATGACGTGCTGGAAGAGTCCTTCGAGGACGGCCGCTGGGCGGACGCCTGGGAAGCGACCGCCGGTGCGGTGCTCGAGACTCCTGAGCCACCAGCAGTCGACCGGTACGCAGCAACCGGTTGCTGATTCCCGAGACGCGGGGTGGGCGGCCCGCCGAGGACACGCCCACCCGCGTCCCTGGATACCGATGTATCGGGAGGTCGGCGCGTGGACGCGGTGATCGAGAACCTGCCGCTGTACTTGCAGGGCTTTCGCACCACGCTGGAGCTGACCCTCATCTCAGCGGCCATCGCCCTCGTCTGGGGAACGGTCCTCGGGGCGTTCCGGGTCTCGCCAGTTGCGCCGCTGCGCTGGTTCGGGACCGCCTACGTCGAGTTGGTCCGCAACACCCCACTCACACTCGTGTTCATCTTCTTCGTGTTCGTCGCGCCACAGCTCGGTATCACTGTGGATTTCTTCGTCTCCGCAGTCTGTGCGCTGTCGGTGTACACCGCGGCGTTCGTCTGTGAGGCGGTGCGTTCCGGGGTCAACAGCGTCGGCCTCGGCCAAGCTGAGGCGGCACGTGCCGTTGGCCTGACGTTCAACCAAACCCTGCAGACGATCGTGTTGCCGCAAGCCTTGCGCACGGTGATCCCGCCGTTGATCAACATTTTCATCGCGCTCACCAAGAACAGCTCGGTGGCGGGGGGCTTCTTCGTCGCCGAGCTCTTCGGGGTGGGTAAGCAGCTAGCGCCGGCCAACCCGTCCGACGTGGTCGCGGTCCTGGTCGGGGTTGCCGCCTTCTATCTCGCCATCACCATTCCTGCCGGGCTTCTGGCGGGTCGGGTCGAGCGGAGGGTGGCGTTCGCCCGATGAGCTCGGTCCTCTACGACGCTCCGGGCCCTCGGGCCCGCAGGAGGGAGCTGCTGTTTTCGGCCGTTGCCGGCGTCATCCTGCTTGTTGTCCTGTTCGTCATGTACCGCCAGCTCGACAGCCGGGAGCAATGGGCCGCCGAGCGTTGGCAGGTGTTCACCGAACCACCTCTCGGTCAGACCGCGGCGGACGTCTGGCGTTCCCTGCTCGTCACCGGTCTTCTGGCGACATTGCAGGCGGCCGCCGTCGCCGCCGTGATTGCCACCGTCCTGGGCGTGATCCTCGCGTTCGGTCGGATGGCCCGGCCGGGCTGGATCCGGGTACCGGTGATAGCTGTCATCGAGTTCTTCCGCGGGCTGCCGGTAATCCTGCTGATGTTCTTCGGTGTCATCGCGCTGGGCCTGCCGCTGTTCTGGGGTGTGGTGTTCGGCCTGGTCCTCTACAACGGAGCGATCATTGCCGAGATCCTCCGCGCCGGGATCGTGTCCCTACCGAAGGGCCAGACCGAGGCGGCCTACGCCATTGGGCTCAGCAGGACGCAGACGTTATTCACGATCCTGCTGCCGCAAGCCGTGCGCCGGATGCTGCCCTCTTTGGTAAGTCAGCTCGTCGTGCTCAACAAGGACACGTCGCTCGGTTTCATCATCGGATACGCCGAGTTGCTGCGGCGGCTTCAGTTGAACACGCAGTTCTTCGGTCAGCGCTATTGGTTCCAGTTCTTTGTCGTCGGCTCGGCCGTCTACATAGCGGTCAACTTCACGCTCTCCCGGCTCGCTGTCTGGCTCGAGCGCCGCGGCAGCGCGAAGGCCGCCGGGGGTATTCCCAAGCCCGAGGACGTCGAGGTCCAGGCCGCTGCTCCCACCGAGAGCGCGGCCGGGCCCTGAGAGTCCCTCACTTGGCGAACTCGGTGGCCCTCGACTCGCGCACCACGGTGATCCGGATCTGGCCGGGGTAGGTCAGCTCCTCCTCGACCTGCTTGGCGATGTCGCGGGCGAGGACCCCAGCGGCAAGATCGTCGACGACGTCCGGTAGCACCATGACCCGGACTTCCCGGCCAGCCTGCATGGCGAAAACCTTCTCGACCCCCTCGTGCCCCCGGGCGAGCTCCTCGAGCCGCTCGAGCCGCTTGACGTACGCCTCCAGCGACTCGCGACGGGCGCCGGGCCGGCCGCCGGACATCGCGTCCGCAGCCTGGGTCAGCACGGCTTCGACGGTTCGGACTTCTACCTCGTTATGGTGTGCCTCGATCGCGTGCACGACGTCCTCGTTCTCGCCGTACCGGCGGGCGATCTCCGCACCGATGATCGCGTGACTGCCCTCGACCTCGTGCGTGAGAGCTTTGCCGATGTCGTGCAACAGCGCACATCGCTTCAGCAACGCCACGTTCAGGCCCAATTCTGCGGCCATCATGCCCGCCAGGTGGGCGGATTCCACCAAATGCTTCAGGACGTTCTGACCATACGACGTGCGATAGCGCAGCCTGCCGAGTAGTGCCAGCAGGTCCGGGTGCATGTCGGTGATGCCCACCTCCACCAAGGCATCCTCACCGGCTCGGGCACACAGCTTCTCGACCTCGGCTCTGCACTTCTCGTACTGTTCCTCGATCCGGTGCGGATGGATCCTGCCGTCGAGGACGAGCTCCTCCAAGGTCAGCCGGGCGACCTCCCGGCGGACTGGGTCGAAACAGGACAACAGAACTGCCTCAGGCGTGTCGTCGATGATCAAGTTGACGCCGGTCACCTGTTCGAAAGCCCGGATGTTGCGGCCTTCGCGGCCGATGATCCGCCCCTTCATCTCATCGGCGGGCAGGTGCAGAACAGCGACGACCGACTCGGCGGTCTGCTCTGAAGCCAACCGTTGGATCGCCAAGGTGATGATCTCCCGAGCTCGGCTCTCGCCATGCTCGTTGGCCTCCCGCTCGAGCTCCCGGACGAGCAGCGCTGCCTCCCGCTTCGCCTGCTTTTCGACTGCGGCCACCAACTCCGCCTTGGCCTGGTCAGCGCTGAGTCCAGCCGTGCGCTCCAAGATTCCGCGGCGCTCCTGCTCGACGTCGCGCAATTCCATGGTCTTGCGGTCGAGTTCAGCCTTGAGCTCACCAAGCTCAGCGAGCCTCTGCTCCAATCCCCGGGCCTCCGCGTCCAGGCGTTGCTCCCGTTCGGTCGCGCGTAGCTCGCGCCGTTCGAGATCCTGCCGCTGTGCCGTCAGATCGGCTCGGGTAGCTCTGGCCTCTGCGTCGGCGCCGGCACGCAGCTGCTGGGCATACTCGGTCGACTCACCCGCGCGCTGCCGGATTCGCTCGGCTTCGGCCGTGGCTTGGGCGATGAGTTCGTCGGCAACAGTGCGGGCCTGCTCCCGAACGTCGTCGGCCTCGTGCCGCGCGTCGAGTAGGGCTGCGCCCGTCTCTGCCGATGGTGTGGAACGGACCTGGCCGGGGCGGCGAAGCAAGGCGAAGGCAACGACCCCGAGTAGGCCGGCGATCAGGACTCCGATAATCAGTGCTGCTGTCCCGATGTTCATCGCCGGCTCCCTCTATGTCGCCGTCCGCACGCGGACGGTCACCACATGGGGTCCGTACCGCGGGCCGCGGCGACACCGGGTAGCGCAACGTACCGGCGACCCGCGGTGCGGGTGCCGTCGTCACCGACGCAAAGCGTCGGCTCCGGTCCCTGCGGACAGGGACTTCATGTGTGACATACCGACCGGTCGGTGACCGGAGTCGTTACTGCGGTGTCTGACAAGCGTGTCGTGTTGTGTGCGGAATCCGTGGTTGCGGAGGTCCCTTCTCTTAGGAGGCTACGAGCTAGGTAACGAAACGGTCAAGGCGATCGGCGGCAGGTGGCCACTGTGTCTCGCTCTCTGGAACTCAGCCGGTCGTCGGCTCCTCCGGCAGGAGACCGCCCGCCAGGCCTTCTCCGGCCAGTGCCTCGCGGACCACCCGGAATGCCAGGCCGGGCGGATAACCCTTCCGCGCGAGCATTCCGGCCAGCCGACGAGTTCGTACCGCCGGATCGAGAGCCCGCGTCGACGGCAGTCTTGCCGCCACGAGGGATCGGGCCGTTCTCTCCTCCTGCTCCGCCGGCAGCCCGGCCAGCGCGTCGTCCACGACCGCGGGCTCGACACCCCGGCGTCGCAGTTCGAACGCCAGCGCTCGCTTGGCGAGCCCACGACCGGTGTGCCGCGAGTCCACCCACGCTTGCGCGAACATGGCGTCGTCGATCAGCCCGACCTCGCCAAACCGGTCCAGCACCCGCTCGCGGATCTCGTCGGGCACGCCACGCCGCCGCATTGCCTCGTCGAGCTGAGCCCTGGTCTGCGGCGCCGCCTCCAGCCGCCGAAGCGCGATGGTCCGAGCGACGTTTTCCGGATCCGGCTCGACGTCGTCGGGCTTGTCGTCCGGTGCTCGTTGGTCTGCCGTCGTCCTGGTCATCACCCGTGCTCAGAAGTCGACCGGGGGCTCCGCCGGAGCATCGGCCCGCGGCCCGATGCCGAGCTTCTCCTTGATCTTCTTCTCGATCTCGTCGGCGAGGTCGGGGTTGTCCAGCAGGAACTTGCGGGCGTTCTCCTTACCCTGCCCGAGTTGGTCGCCCTCGTAGGTGTACCAAGCACCGGACTTGCGGACGAAGCCGTGCTCGACTCCCACGTCGATCAGCCCGCCCTCCCGGCTGATGCCGTGACCATAGAGGATGTCGAACTCAGCCTGGCGGAATGGGGGAGAATGCTTGTTCTTGACCACCTTTACTCGAGTCCGGTTACCCACCGATTCGGTACCATCTTTGAGCGTCTCGATCCGCCGTACATCCAGCCGGATTGACGAGTAGAATTTTAACGCCTTGCCACCCGTCGTGGTCTCGGGGCTGTTATGCACCACGATGTCGTCAGCGAGGTAGTTATGAGAGCCCTCCACCTCGATGTCGAACCTGTTCATGTTCTGCAGATTCGTCTTCGGTATAATCTTCATGACGCGTGCCGGCGTCGGATGCATAATAGGGGCGACGAACTCGGGTTGCACGGTAAACTTGTTTCTGAACCGCGGGAGGAGCTTGTAATCCATCGACGGGTGCACGTAAGGCGCCACGATTTCCTGAAACTTGGCAGAAGCGATGGTCGAGAACTGGATCACATTGACCCGGCGTTTCCCCGCCTGTCGCAATTTGACATCTAGGCCATGTGTGTCGCGCAGGTAGCGGACAAGACGCTCACGCGAGCCTTCCGACATCGCTTCAACACAGATCTCGATCCGACCACTGCCACCTTCAGTGCGCTTCTGAAGTCCCTTGGAACGGACTGTGAAACTGCCGTCGTCCTGGTACCAGATCGCCAGAGCGAGCGGAGAGAGTGCCTTGAGATAGTCCTCGGTGATGTGCTTGTACCGACCACCGAAATAAACGACCTCTCGTAGTTCGGCCAGCTCCGCCAGAGGTGTGAAGTCGGCGAAGACTGCGCCCTTGGCGTTACTCGTACGGCTGTGCGGAATGTTCGCGAGTAGGGAGACCTTCCAATCGAGGTAGCTCGCTTGCTTGGATCCATGTCCCATGCGGAACCGAGCACACTCTGAGTCAAGGCGGACAGCGGGTGACAAGTTGCCGTCGCCCATGAGCGCGCCAAGAACAATCTGCCACTGGGTTGAACTGAGCATACGAGGTTGTGCCAACATGACTCGGTCACCGACGCAGATATCGCCTGCTTCCCGCCACCCACCCGGAGTCCGGACGAGGTGATTGGGTGTCAGGTCCATGGCAGCCAGTCCTCGGCCGGTCCCTCCGCCCGCACGCTCTACCTTGAAGTGCAGAAAGTCGGTAGCGCGCCCATTATTGAACCAACCGACAACCTTACGAGGAACGAGCTGGCCGACCTCGGGATCGTATGACAGCACCTCGACGGGCATCCTCTGGTTGACTATCTTCCCGAGATGCTCCTTGGTGCCGTCCGCTAGCGTCACTTGCGTGTACCAGGATCCGCACCCGAACATGACACCGATTTTTTCGCGCAACTGATTGATGAAGATTGCGGTCGTCCTAGAGTGGTTTAGGGCCCCGACAATCTTGCGGAGCGCCTGGCTCATCAGCCGGGCTTGCAAGCCGACATGGCTATCGCCCATCTCGCCTTCGATCTCCGCTCTTGGTACTAGGGCCGCCACCGAGTCGATCACGATGACGTCGATCGCGCCGGAGCGGATCAGCGTGTCGGCGATCTCCAGCGCCTGCTCGCCGGTGTCGGGCTGCGATACCAGCAGTTCGTCGGTGTCGACCCCGAGGGCTTTGGCGTACTCAGGGTCGAGGGCGTGCTCGGCGTCGATGAACGCCGCGATTCCGCCTGCTCTTTGGGCATTTGCCACTGCATGTAATGCAAGCGAGGTCTTTCCCGAGGCCTCGGGTCCGTATATCTCCACCACGCGGCCGCGGGGTAACCCGCCGATGCCGAGGGCGACGTCGAGGGAGATCGAGCCGCTGGGGATCACGTCCACCGGTGCACGCGCCTCGTCGCCCAGGCGCATCACCGACCCCTCGCCGTGGGCCCGCTTGATCTGGGTGATTGCGGTCTCGAGGGCCTTGTCGCGGTCCGCGGGAACTGCCATGGGTGCCACCTGAGGGTCGGCGGGCCGCTCCTTGCGACCCGGGACTGTTCGATCGTCGTTTCGGACGCTACGCGCCGGTTCCGACAGTCCCGCGACGACGCTCCGCAGGCTGTGGACGACGCTCACGTTCCGACGTCACCTGGGGACACTATGCCGAACTGGTGTTCGAGAGAACCCGACACGCCGCCGGGCCCGACCTCAGTTAGGCAGAGCCGACTCCTCGAGCGCGCTGTGCGCCTCGTCGAACAGGATGCGCTCTGCGCGCCGATAGATCTCGTCCGCCTGCGCCGGGCGAGCTCGGAGCTGCCGAAAGACCTCGGCTTTCTGCCGTCAGTCTGCTCTCGTCACGGCGGTGCCACCGTTTGAGCGGACCGACGGGAAGGCTGTGGCGGCCAGCAGTGCGACCGCGAGCAACGACGCCATCGCGTTGAGAACTCCATAACCAAGCGTGCCCACGACCAGTCCGGCCACTGCGCCGCCACAGGCCGCTGACAGGCCCATCAGCAGATCCGAGGCTCCCTGGGCCGCTGGGCGGTCGGCCGCGGGAACGCCGTCGGTGACCAGGGTCGAGCCGGCGACCAGACACGCCGACCAGCCCAGCCCGAGCAGGAAGAGGCCCGCCGTCAGCGCAGCTGAATGACCTTCCTGCGCAGTGCCGGCCAATGCCACCGCCACGAGCAACGTCACTCCGCCGCCGGCTATCACCGGGACACGTCCGACCCGGTCGGCGAGCCATCCCATCACCGGCGAGAATGCGAACATGCCGGCCACGTGGACGCTGATGACCAGGCCGATCAACTCGAGACTCGCGTGGCCGTGCTGCATGTGGATCGGAGTCATGACCATGACCGAGACCATCACCGTGTGTGCGATGACGATCGCACCGAGCCCGAGCATGGCCCGTGGTGATCGTGAGACGGCAACCAGCCCGTGCCGGATCACGCCGTGCCGGCGCACGGGCTCTGACACCGGCCGCAGCGACCGTGCGAAAAGAAGCGGATCGGGGCGCAGGCCGACAGCGACCACCAGGCCGCTCAACGCCAGAAAGCCAGCTCCCAGCAGAAACGGTCCGGCCAGAGGTTCGAGCCCAAGCCCGCGCGCCAGTGCTCCGGCCGGTCCGACCAGGTTGGGACCGACGACGGCACCGACGGTGGTCGCCCACACGACGACCGACAATGTCCGCGCCCGGCGGTTCGCCGGGGCGAGGTCGGTGGCTGCGAAGCGTGCCTGCAGGCCAGCCGTCGTCCCGCCGCCGAAGAGGGCCGTGCCGATGAGGAGCAGCGGGAACGAGTCGACCTGCCCCGCGACCAGTGCAATTACTCCACCGATCGCTCCCAGGCCGTAGGCGAATACCAGCCCGACCCGCCGGCCGAATGCCACCGTGAGCCGCGCCGCAGGAAGCGCTAGCAGTGCCGCGCCGAGTACCTGGGCACTTTGGGCGAACCCGGCGAGATCCTCGCTGCCGAGAACCTCGGTCGCCAGCAGTGCGCCAACCGCGACTCCGCCCGAGACTCCGAGTCCGCCGACGATTTGGCTCGTGAACAGCGTCACCACAGTTCGCTGCTGGACGACTTCGACCTCGGCCGCTGCCAGTCGGCTCTGCTCCGCCGGGGGATGAGGAGTCGCCATCAGGTGAGGAGGAGCCGTTCGAGCCGGACGGCCGCGTATACCGTGCCGACTAGACCCATCACCGCAAGGTACGCGACGTGCACCAAGAGCTCGGTTCCGATCTCACCCAGCATCAGCCCGCGGACCAGCTCGACGCCGTGGTAGAGCGGCGTCACCTGCACTACCCACTGCCACCCCTCAGCGTAGGTGGCTAGCGGGTAGAAGGTAGCCGAGAACAAGAACATCGGCAGAATCGCCATCTGCACATAGTCGAAGTCCTGCCAACTACGCATAAACGTCGTCGCGGCCATGCCGACAGCCGCGAAGGCGAAGCCGATCAGGCTCGCGGCGGGGATGGCAAGGATGGCCCACCACGACGTGACGACCCCGGCGACCGCGGCCACCAGAAGAAACGCCACCGAGTAGAACAGGCCGCGTAGCAGCGCCCAGGAGATCTCGCCAATTGCCACGTCCCGCGGACCGAGCGGGGTGGCCAGCACCGAGTCGTAGAGCTTGGCGTACTTGAGCTTGAAGAAGATATTGAACGTGGCGTCATAGACGGCGCCGTTCATCGCAGCTGACGCCATCAGCGCCGGTGCGACGAACACGGCGTACTCGACCAGCTGTCCGCTGCTCGTCTCGATGTCCCCGATCAGGGCGCCTAGACCCACCCCGAGAGAGAACAGGTAGAAGACTGGTTCGAAGAATCCGCTGACCAGGACGAGCCAGCCGTGCCGGAACGCCCGCATATTGCGTTCGACCAGCGTTCGGGCCAAGCCCGCGCCGGCCGGTAACGGAAGCGCCCGGGCCACCGCGTGAACTGTCGCGCTCATACGACCAGCCGCCGGCGGAATGACTGCAAGGCCAGGACATAGCCGCCGGCGACCCACAGCATGAGGTATCCGACATTCACGGCGGCGCCGGCGACGGTCGCGGTGCCGAAAGCGAGCGCACGGCAGAGCTCCACTGCGTGCCACAGCGGAGTCGCCCAGGCAATGGGCTGCATGATCGGCGGAAGCTGGTCGACCGGGAAGAAGGTGCCGGAGAACAGAAACATAGGCATGACGCCGAACCGGAACAGCAGCGCAAAGCCGCTGTCGCCGTCCTGGCGCGCCGAGAAGGCGAACACCGGTGCCGCGTACGCCATACCGCACAGCACGGCCACCGGAAGCGCCAACGCTGACCACCCGAAATCGATCGCCCCGAGTAGCCAAGCGACAAGGATGAACGCCGTGCTCGTCATCGCCACCCGCATCAGCACGAATGCCAGGTGTCCGAGCACCACATCTGGAATTCGCAACGGCGATGCCAGCATGGCGTGGTACATCCGAAACCACTTGATCCCGCCGAGCACCGGGTAGGTCGACTCTCCAACCGCCGTGTTCATGGCCTGAGCGGCCAGCAGGCCCGGCGCGATGAACTGGACGTAACTCAGGCCGCCGATGCCACCGTCCGGGCCGGCGTCGACGAGCACCCCGAGGCCGAAGCCCATCGCGACCAGGAAGAACAGTGGCGAGACGAATCCCTCGAACACCGAGGCGCGCCAGACTCGCCGGTAGGACATGAGCCAGAAGGCGAACGCCCGATTCCACCGACGCCCGGAGCGCTCCGGCGTCGGGCCGGCCGTAGTGATCGCCGTCGCAGTCATCAGTCGATCAGCGTCCGGCCGGTCAGGTGGAGGAAGACGTCCTCCAGCGTCGACCGGCGCACAAGCACCGACAGCGGCGAAAGCCCCCGGGCGTGCACGATCGCGGCGCCGTCGTCGCCGTCGTCGGTGTAGAGGAGCAGACGGTCGGGCAGCACCTCGATTCGGGCGGCGAGATCACTGACCTTCTCGGCGTAGCGCGCGTGGTCGTCGGCCGCAAACCGTAGCTCGAGCACCTCGCGGGTCGAGTGCTGCTCGATGAGTTGCCGCGGCGAGCCATGCGCGACGATCCGGCCGTTGTCCATGACGACGAGTCGGTCGCACAACTGCTCCGCCTCGTCCATGTAGTGCGTGGTCAGCACCAGGGTGACGCCGGTCCGCTTGAGTCTGAACAGCCGATCCCACAGCAAATGCCGGGCTTGCGGGTCCAGACCAGTGGTGGGCTCGTCCAGTAGCAGGATCTCGGGTTCGTTGATCAGCGCTCGGGCAATCGTCAGCCGTCGTTTCATGCCACCCGACAACGGTTCGACCTTGCTGTCCGCACGGTCGGTGAGCTGAGCGAACTCCACCAGTTCGGTCGCCCGCTCGTGAACCGTCGTCCGGGGCAGCCCGAAGTACCGCCCGTAGACCAGCAGGTTTTCGCGGACCGTCAACTCTTCATCGAGAGTGTCGCGTTGGGGTACAACGCCTAGCCGGGCGCGGATAGCCGGCCCGTTGGCTTCGGGATCCATACCAAGGACCCGTAGTTCGCCGGCACTGAGTGGAGATACGCAACCGATCATTCGCATGGCGGAGGTCTTGCCGGCACCGTTCGGGCCGAGGAAGCCGAAGGCCTCGCCCCGGCTGACCGCAAAGTCGATGCCGTCGACTGCGGTGAGCGCACCGAACCGTTTGGTCAGACCGCGCGCACTGATCAACGTCTCGGACGGGCGTTGATCGGATGCGGCAGCCACGTCGATCGACGGTACCTGCCTAGTCCGACCGGATGCATGGCACTTTCGAGCGACGGACAGCTAGCGCTCGCTCGGCGGAAGCCGCAGCGCGTCGCAGACAGCGCGCCAGACCAGCTTGGGATCCTCGCCGGCGTCAAGCGCCTGGTGAACGGTCCGGTCGGACAGACCCGCCAGAACCTGGTCGCGAGCCCACGAGTCGGCATATGCCGCACCGAGGTGGCGTTCCATCCGCCGCCAGAATTCCGTCAACCGCACGGCCGCATGAACCCTACGACGAGGTCGCGGGTGGGTCGTACGCCGGCTGGTAGAGCGTCAACTCGCCTGCTCCTGGAACCTTCAGCCGAGCCGTGATCCCCCAGCCTTCGTCCCGGATCTCGCCGGTGAATTCTGCGCCCTTGGCGGTGAGCTCCGCCATCGTCTTGCCGAGGTCGTCGCACATCAGCGACACGTCGAACTGCTGGGCGGTGGATCCGGCCTGACCCTGGTACTCCCAGGAGCTGGGATGTACTGCTAGTTCGCTAGGGCCGCTCTTGAAGATCAGCCAGCCATCGCCGGTGTCAGTGGCTTGGAATCCCAGGACGTCACGGAAAAATGCCCGAGCCGCGTCTTCATCATCTGCATAGACCAGGGCGTGAATTGCAGTGATCACACTGAGATCGTAGGGCGCGACGGTGAACGCTCCCGACCCCCGTCAGTGGAGCCCACCGTCGATTGGCTCGAGAAAGGCCACCGGGATTGTCCGGCCCGCTCGCCGTGCGTACTTCGCGACACCGGGTACTTGCCCGAGCACGACGTCGTTCCACATCGCGTCGCGCTCTCCATCAACCAGCTCACGAGGCCGTACGAGAAGCTTCTTGTCCCTCACTTGCACCTCGGCCACGTCCGCCGCGCGCAGGTTTCGGAACCAGTCCGGGTCGTGGGCCGAGCCAGACGCCGTACCCCACACGACCAGCCCCGCGGCGGTCTCCAGGAACCGCACGGGCGTCGAACGCGGGATTCCCGTCCGTCGGCCCGGTGTCGTAATGATGAGGACGTGGACGTCCTTACCGCCACCGGAGAGTCGGCCGTCGAGAACTCGGTACATCCACACACCGATTCGGTTCCCAATCCGAGTCAACCTGCGCTTCAAGTGTCGTTCGACTCTCCGTCCTGGTGATATTGGTCGCTGGGTCGAGTGGGTTCGCCGGGCAGGAGCTTAGGGCAGAGTGTCGCTATGGCGGTATTGAGTGCAGCAGCACGGCGGGTGATCGAGTCCGGCGCACTGGCGCATCTGGTCACGATCAACGACGATGGTTCTCCGCAGGTCAGCGTGGTCTGGGTCGAGTTCGACGGTGACGAGTTGGTCGCCGGTCACCTGGACAGTCGCCAACGCAAGCTGCACAACATTCGTCGCGACCCGCGTGTCGCCGTGTCCTTTGAAGGATCGGGCGCGAACCAGATCGGCATGCGGGACTACCTGGTGATACACGGCAAGGCCACAGTGACGGAGGGCGGCGCTCCCGAGTTGTTGCACCGCCTCGCTCAGACCTACATCGGCCCCAGCACCGTGTTTCCGCCGTTTCCTCATCCTCCGCCAGGCTTCGTTACTCATATAGCAATCAGCCGTATTGCCGGCAGCGGTCCCTGGCTCGAGTCGGCATCGACCGAGGACGGTTGACATGGCAGCCGTAGACATCTTGGTCGACGCCTTTGGCCGGATTCGTCAGATCGTCCACCAGGTCGTCGATGGTCGGACGCTGGAAGAGCTGGCATTCCGCGTCGAGAGTGAAGCGAATTCGATCGGGTGGCTGGTCTGGCACTTGACCCGGATCCAAGACGATCACGTGGCCGATGTGGCGCAGACCGAGCAGGTGTGGAAGGCCGCCGGCTGGTACCAACAGTTTGGGTTGCCTTTTCCACTGTCCGCGACCGGCTATGGGCACAGTGGTGCCGACGTAGCGGCAGTCCAGGTCCGTTCAGGAGAGTTGTTGACGGGCTATTACGACGCGGTCCACGAGGCGACGATCAGATACCTCGAGCGCCTTACTGATGCCGACTTCGCCCGCATCGTCGACACTTCGTGGGACCCGCCGGTGACGCTGGCCGTGCGCCTGGTCAGTGTGATCAGCGACGACCTCCAGCATGCTGGGCAGGCCGCCTTCATCGCCGGTGTGCTTCGCCGACGACCCGATACGACCTGAAGTTAGGGGGTGCCAATGGCCGAAGAGTCGGTTCTGCTCGACAAGGTACAGCTGTATTGGGAGTACCCGGGCGCAGACGTGGATCGTGCTCACGAGATCTACCACGACGACGCGGTACTGGAGTTTCCACAGTCAGGAGAGCGGTTCGAAGGCGTTGCCACCTTCACTGAATGGCGCCGTCGATACCCGGCCGACGTCAGCTACCGGGTTCGACGGCTCACAGCACGTGCGGACCTGGTCATCGTCGAGTGCTTGGTCAGCTACAACGGTGGTCCTTGGCAGTACGGGGTCCAATTACTCGAGTTCCGAGGCGACAGAGTGGCGCGCGAGCGGATCTACGTGATGGAGGGCTGGGAGGCCCCCGAGTGGCGCGCTCCCTGGCGCGCGGATACGCCGGCAGACCCGACTGCCTGACACCCAACGACAGATTCTCAGCTCAGGCCGAGGAGTTCAGTAAGTCGGCGAAGGCGGTGAGGTCGTCGTCGGGATACACAGGCCAGGCGTCCAGGCCGGGCGGGGCGTCGATCAGCGCGCTGAGCGCGGACGGGGCGAGACTGCCCACCCGCACGCTGCCGTCGTCCCAGAGACCGGACAGGGACGTCTCGACGTTGGATTCTGCAGTTGGCGTGGCGATGGCAGCCCATTGCATGAGGGCGTGCGGAACGCGCCCGGTGAGCTGGCAGACCTGCGCCCAGGTCAGCGGGTTTTGGCCATCGTCGAGCTCAACCGGATGGAGAACGCGGACATATGCGGCGAAGTCGCGCGCTGGTACGAGACCAGCGTTCATGCTCACGGCTTCAGTACAGTCGATCGCAGCTAAGCGAGAAAGGACGGGAGCCCAATGTCATTTCAGGCATACCTGGACAACATCGAGGACAAGACCGGATTAACGCCCCGGGAATTCATCGCGCTCGCGCACAAGCGCGGCTTCGACGAGTCGACGAAGGCCGGCCCCATCGTGGAATGGCTCAAGGACGACTATGACCTCGGGCGCGGGCACGCGATGGCGCTAGTGCATGTCATCAAGAACGGCGAGAAGATCGACGCCAAGCACGTGGGAACGACCGGCACTCACCGCGACGAGTCCGACACGCTTTGGCTTGACGGAAAGCAGAACCGTCCGAACTGAGCCTCGTCAGCGTTCGGTGCCGAACCGGAGGAGCTCACCGCCCGGGCCGCCTCGTTCAAGGCGAGCTCGATCAGGCGGCGAGGTCTTCGGTGAGGTTTTCGGCGTTGATTGCCGCGATCAGGTCGTGGTCGGTGGTCGCCACGAGTTCGGCATGCATTCGCTGGATGAGGGCCCGTTCGGCGGCTTGGGCGGCGCGCCGGTTTCGGCGAGTGATGCGGGCCCGGTCCCGGATGGTCGCGGCGACTTGGGCCCAGCGGTCCACGTCCGGCAGCCGATCCGGTGGCGCGGTTTCGTCCTCGGCGGGCTCCGGTGGTGGTTCGCCCGTGGGGAAGAAGTAATAGTCGTCGAACTCGATCGGGACCGGTCTGCGTCTGGGCGGATCGCCACTTCGCCCGGTGGCCGCGACCGGCTGCATGGGCATGGTGGTGTAGGTGCGGCCCAACGGGCTGGTCTGGGTCAGCGCCCCCGTGTCTGGGTCGAGGACGTGGGCCCAGCCGCCATGCGTCTTCGCATTGTGATCACCCGGGCACAGCGTCGCCAGGTTGGTCACGCTGGTCGGCCCGGCCGGAAACGGGGTGACGTGGTCGGCCTGCAAATGCTGCCGGTGGCCGCAGCCGCGGGCGGCGCACACCCCGCCGGTGCGGGTCTGCAGGAATCGGCGCATCGCCGTGGTGGGCCGGTAGCTCTTGATGTCTTGGGTGACCAGGTGCCCGTCGACCGGGTCGGTCAGTAGTCTCTGCCATACGCTGGCTTCGGCCATCAGCTGGCGGGCCACGCTGGCCGGGATCGGGCCGACGCCGGACAGCTCACCGGGGGCGTCATCCGCGCCGACCAGGGCCGAGAGCGGGATGGTGACCTGCCCGACCAGACCCCCGCCGGATGAACCCTGCTCGGCGCCGGTGAGCAAGCCGACGGCGGCGTCGAAGCGGAGTTGGTCCAGGGTGCCGGCCCGGCCCTCGGCCTGCCACCGCCTGGCGAGGGCGTCG
The DNA here is from genome assembly GCA_963819885.1 of uncultured Actinomycetota bacterium. GTDB lineage: Bacteria > Actinomycetota > Actinomycetes > Jiangellales > Jiangellaceae > JACVRX01. The sequence goes on from CAWFXV010000030.1 coordinate 145,764, forward strand.
ACGGCGGCGTGGCAGGCGGCGGTGTCCTGTACCGGCCCGACGACACCGAACACGCCGTGGCCATGGACGGTATCGGTGCTGTGCCACACCCGCCGCTCGGCCCTCGTGTCGGCCGCGGCCTGCTCGGCCCGGGACGGATCCGCCTCCAGCACCGCCCGGGTAGTGCGCCAGGCCCACTGCCGCAGCGTCCAGCCCGAACCGGACGCCTGCCGGCACTGCGAGTGCCCGGCGAGCAGCTCCTCCACCACGGCAGTTCGCAGCGAAAGGTTGCCGGCCAGCGGCGCGGTCTCCCGATCCAGCAGCCTCGCGTGTTCGAGTCGGATTAGACCCGTGGCGAGAGCGTCCGCGACGGCCGGAATGTCGCGCAGGAACTGCGCAAACGAGATCTTGATCGAGGCCGCGACCTGGGAGCAACCGTACGCTGCGCGCACCTCGGTGATCACCAGCCGATCAGTGTCGAGGCGGTGAACCTCTTCGTCCGCTGCCGATTCGAACGCCGGGTACGTCTGCTTGAGCTGGGCCAGCCCAGCACCCTCCGCCGCGGCCACCCAGCCGGCCAGCCGGGCCGCCGCCAGCGCGTAGCCCAGCGCGGCATCGGCGTCCAACGACCCGACATTGACACCGGCCAACGCCGCCGCCAACCCCGCCCCGGACAGATCCTCGAACATGCTCCCAATCGTACAGACGTTCGACGACAACCCCGGCGGTCATCCACAGACCCCCTCGTGCCAAGAACTCCCGAACTCAGCGGCATTCTCACGCTCCGCTGCGCGGACCAGTGCCTGGACCCGGCGGCGAGGATTCGGGTGCGCCTCGGTCACGAGCCGGCGGCGGGTACTCCCTTGACCAGCAGCCACCCGGCGAGTCCGAGCTCGCCCACAACCGCGGGCGCGAGCAGGAAAGCGGAGGCCAGGCCACCGTGGCCCTCTACGAGGAGGCTGGCCAGGCTATCGGCGATATAGCCGACGCCTGCAGCAACCAGCAGGCCACCGAATGCTCGCGGGACGTATCGCGACCGGTAGAGCAGGAGACCGAGCACGACCAGATGGACACCAAAGAACACGAGGGCGACAAGAAAGCCCGTGCCAAAAGTGTCGATTGCCGTTAATGCCAGGGCCTCCTGCTGCCTTGCGTCGCTGCCAGGCGTCGGTTCGGACCGGGTGAGAAGCAGGTATGCATCGAACAGGTAGACCAGGAGCGCGCCCAGCATCGCGGAGTAGACGAGCCTGAAGGCTGCGGCGGCCAGTGAGCCCACGCGGCTGACCGGTGCCAGGAGGACGTAGAACATGACCGAGAGGGCAACATCGATGACGACGATCACGATCCAGGAGACGAGACTGCCGGCGAACAACCACCGGGACTCAGCGACGTTCCCCGCAGTGGCTGTCGCATTACCTGGGACAACCAGGGTTTCCAGCACGATCGGCGCAAACGCGCCGAACACGGCGAGGATCACGTACAGAAGTCCGGTGACTCGCGCGAGGCGCTGTCGGGACCCCATGTCTGGCTGAGCGAGTGCCCGAGGGCTTTCGAGCACAGCTACGTTCATAGGTCGCTCCTCGCCTCCGTACGGTCAGCCACCCGATGCGGGCTGGCCTTACGTCGTAAGGTTACCTTACATCGTAAGATAGTCAAGCCCTGCGACCAGCCATGAGCGCCGGCTTACAGGCTGGGACGGCGGCGCCTCGCCACGTTGTCAGTCACTCGGGTGAGGATGGACCCGTGACCGACGTCCTCGAGCTGTTCGGCCCGGCGACCAGACAGTGGTTTGCGGGCGCGTTCGCTGTGCCCACGGCAGCTCAGGAAGGCGCCTGGCGGGCCGTCGCCGATGGCCGCAACGCCCTGGTCGTCGCGCCCACCGGGTCAGGCAAGACGCTCGCAGCGTTCCTATGGGCCCTCGACCGCCTCGCCGGCGAGCCGAAGCCGGACGATCCCAAGCGGCGTTGCCGTGTCCTCTACATCTCGCCGCTCAAGGCATTGGCAGTCGACGTCGAGCGCAACCTCCGGGCTCCACTCGCCGGGATCGGCCAAACCGCCCGCCGTCTGGGTCTCCCCGAGCCCGACCTCACCGTCGGCATCCGCTCCGGCGACACGCCGGCTGACGACCGGCGCCGGTTCCAGCGGACGCCTCCCGACGTGCTCATCACCACGCCGGAGTCGCTGTTCCTCATCCTCACCTCGCAGGCCCGCGATTCGCTGCGCGGCGTCGAAACCGTCATCGTCGACGAGGTCCATGCCGTCGCCGGCACCAAGCGTGGCGCCCACCTCGCGCTCTCGCTCGAACGAGTCGACGCCCTGCTCGCCAAGCCCGCCCAACGGGTCGGTCTCTCGGCGACCGTCCGTCCAGTCGACGAGGTCGCCCGCTTCCTCGGCGGGTCGCAGCCCGTTCAGGTTGTCGCCCCGAGCGCTGGCAAAGAGTGGGACCTGCGGGTCGTCGTCCCGGTCGCGGATCTGGGCGAGCTCGGTGGCCACGACACCGGCCCCAACGTCAGCCCCGAAGGGCGCTCGTCCATCTGGCCCCATGTCGAGGAGCGTGTGCTCGATCTGGTCGAGGAGCACCGATCCACGATCGTGTTCGCCAACTCACGCCGGCTGGCCGAGCGGCTCACGGCCCGGCTCAACGAGATCGCGGCCGAGCGCGCCACCGGCGAGGCGCTGCCAGCTCCGGGCGAGCTGCGGCCGTCGGAGATCATGGCTCAGGCCAGCGCGACCAGGGGCATCGAAGCCACCGTCGCCCGCGCCCATCACGGGAGCGTGAGCAAGGAGCAGCGCGCTGTCATCGAGGATGACCTCAAGACCGGCCGATTGCCGGCGGTCGTCGCCACCAGCAGCCTCGAGCTCGGCATCGACATGGGCGCGGTCGATCTGGTCGTCCAGGTCGAGTCGCCGCCGTCGGTCGCCAGTGGCCTGCAGCGGGTCGGCCGAGCGGGCCATCAGGTCGGTGCCGTATCGCGGGGTGTGCTGTTCCCCAAGTACCGCGGCGACCTGGTCCAGACCGCCGTTGTGGTCGAGCGCATGCGATCGGGCCAGATCGAGGAGTTGCATGCACCGCGTAACCCGCTCGACGTGCTCGCCCAACAGATCGTGTCCACCCTTGCGATGGACAGCTGGCACGTCGACGAGCTGCTCACGATGGTCCGCCGGGCGCATCCGTTCGCCACACTCCCCCGCAGCGCCTACGACGCCGTCCTCGACATGCTCTCCGGTCGCTATCCATCCGACGAGTTCGCCGAGCTGCGGCCGCGGATCGTCTGGGACCGCACCGCCGGCATGCTCACCGGCCGACCGGGCGCTCAGCGGCTCGCGGTCACCAGTGGCGGCACCATCCCCGACCGCGGGCTGTTCGGCGTCTTCCTCGCCGGGTCGGAGCGTGCTGGGCGGGTCGGTGAACTCGACGAGGAGATGGTGTACGAGTCGCGGGTCGGCGACGTGTTCGCCCTCGGCGCCACCAGCTGGCGGATCGAAGACATCACCCACGACCGGGTGATCGTCTCCCCCGCACCGGGCCAGCCGGGCCGGCTGCCGTTTTGGAAGGGCGACATCCTCGGCCGGCCGGCCGAGTTGGGCGCGGCCGTCGGCGCCTTCGTCCGCGAGATCACCGCGCTGCCCGACGACGCCGCCCGCGACCGCGCGACAACCGCCGGCCTCGACGAGTGGGCGACCGACAACCTGCTCGGCTACCTGCGCGAGCAGCGCGAAGCCACCGGCCACGTTCCGGACGATCGCACCCTGCTGGTCGAGCGATTCCGCGACGAACTGGGCGATTGGCGGCTGATCGTGCACTCCCCGTATGGCGCCCAGGTCCACGCCCCGTGGGCGCTTGCCATCGGGGCTCGGCTTCGCGAGCGCTACGGCGTCGAGGTCCAAGCCGCGCACGCCGACGACGGCATCGTGCTGCGCATCCCCGATACTGCCGACGACCTCGGCGAACCCGGCGGCGCCGGCCTGCCCGGTGCCGAACTCGTCGTGCTCGACCCCGACGATGTCGACGACGCGGTGACCGCCGAGGTCGGCGGCTCAGCTTTGTTCGCCGCCCGGTTCCGCGAGTGCGCAGCCCGCGCGCTGCTACTCCCCCGCCGCGACCCCCGCCGGCGGACGCCACTGTGGCAGCAGCGGCAGCGGTCGGCCCAACTACTGGAGATCGCCTCGAAATACGGCTCGTTCCCCATCGTCCTCGAAGCCTTGCGTGAATGCGTGCAGGACGTCTACGACCTGCCGGGGCTGCAGCGGCTGATGCGGGCGATCGCGGACCGGTCGGTGCGGGTCGTCGAGGTCGAGACTGCCCAACCCTCGCCGTTCGCGCGGTCGCTGCTGTTCGGCTATGTCGCCGCCTTCCTCTACGAGGGCGACTCGCCGCTGGCCGAACGGCGGGCTCAGGCACTCTCGCTCGATCCGACGCTGCTGGCCGAGCTGCTCGGCCGGACAGAGCTGCGTGAGTTGCTCGACGCGGCGGTCATCCTGCGCACCGAGGCAGAGCTGCAGCGGCTTGCACCGGACCGCCAGGCCCGCGACCTGGAAGGCGTGGCCGACCTGCTCCGCCTGCTCGGGCCGCTCTCCACCGCCGCTGTCGCCCAGCGATCGGTCAACGCCGGCGACACGCTTCGGTACCTGGCCGCGCTGGAGGACGCCCGCCGGGCGATCCGGGTGCGGGTTGCCGGCGAGGAGCGCTGGGCGGCCATCGAGGACGCCGGGCGGTTACGCGATGCGCTCGGCGTGCCGCTTCCGGTCGGGGTGCCGGTGGCCTTCACCGAGCCTGTGCCTGATCCGTTGGGTGACCTGGTGGCCCGGTTCGCTCGCACCCATGCTCCGTTCCACACCGCCGACGCCGCCGCGTGGCTGGGGTTGGGGATCGCGGTCGTGGCCGACACGTTGCGGCGGCTGGCCGCCGCCGGGCGAGTCGTCGAAGGCGAGTTGACGCCAGGGGCATCCGGAACCGAGTGGTGCGACGCCGAGGTGCTGCGACTGTTGCGGCGGCGCTCGGTGGCTGCACTGCGCAAGGAGGCCGAGCCGGTCGACCCGGCCGCGTTGGGTCGCTTTCTGCCGGCCTGGCAGCACGTGGGCGGCACGCTACGGGGCGTCGACGGCCTGCTACGGGTGGTCGAGCAGCTCGGTGGGTGCGCCGTTCCGGCGAGCGCGCTGGAGCGACTGGTTCTGCCGGCCCGAATCGCCGGATACACGCCGGCCTGGCTGGACGAGCTCACGACGGCGGGCGAGGTGGTCTGGTCCGGCCACGGTTCGCTGCCCGGCACGGACGGGTGGGTGTCCCTTCACGTGGCCGACGGTGCCCCGCTCACGCTGCCCGACCCGGGTGCCGATTTCACCCGGACAGAACGACACGACTTGGTGATCGACGTGCTGTCCTCTGGCGGTGCGTTCTTCTTCCGGCAGCTGTCCGATGCCGTGCGCTCGACCGATGACGCGGCGCTCATCGCCGCATTGTGGGACTTGGTCTGGGCGGGCTACGTCACAAACGACACACTGGCGCCGTTGCGCTCTCTCGTCGGCGGCGGCCGGCCGACCCACCGATCCCGGCCGACCCGGCCGCCGCGCTCGCGTTATGCCCGGGGACGACCCGCGCTGCCGGTTCGCGGCGGGCCGCCCAGTCGCGGCCGGCCGCTGGTCCCTGCTACCGGTCCGCGACCCCGACCCGACGCGGCGGGCGCACGCAGCCGCGGAAGGTCTCCTCGACCGGCATGGCGTCGTCACCCGCGGGGCGGTGGTCGCGGAACGGTTGCCTGGCGGCTTCGCAGCCGCCTACCGGGTGCTGTCGGCTTTCGAAGACAGCGGGCGGGCCCGGCGCGGCTACTTCGTGGCCGGCCTGGGAGCGGCACAGTTCGCACCGGTCGGGGCGGTCGACCGGCTCCGCGCATACGCCGATACGGCCGCTCGCCGTGAGCCGGTTCCAGCCTTGGTCCTCGCTGCCACGGATCCCGCGAATCCGTACGGCGCAGCGCTGCCCTGGCCAGACCGCGAGCAGCCGGGTGGTCATCGACCCGGCCGCAAGGCCGGTGCCCTGGTGGTGCTCGTCGACGGTGAGCTCGTGCTGTACGTCGAACGTGGCGGACGCACATTGCTGTCCTGGTCCGACGATGCCGATCACCTCCGCGCTGCCGCCGACGCGTTGGCGTTGGCCGTTCGCGACGGGGCGCTAGGTGCCCTGCGGGTCGAGCGGGCGGACGGCGAGACGGTGACCGCGACGGCGCTGGGCCAGGCGCTGGCCGCTGCCGGATTCCATGTCACCCCGCGGGGCTTGCGCCTGCGCTCCTGAAGAAGTAAGGGCGGGGCGGCTCAGCCGACCGCAACGGCGTCGAGTTCCCGCGGACGCGATCCGCGTAGCTGAGTGAGCGCACCGACGGCGGCGGCCTCGACCCGAGACATCTCCTCGCTCACTTCGCGAAGGACCTCCGACATCGGCAGGTCGAGCGCCAGACAGATGGCGGCCAGCAGCTCCGAGGACGCTTCCTTGCGACCACGCTCGACTTCGGACAGATAGCCGAGGCTGACCCGGGCGGCCGCCGACACCTCACGAAGGGTGCGACCTTGCTCGACCCGGCGGCGGCGCAACACGTCACCGATCAGACGTCTGACGAGAACCATCGGCCACCCCCTTCCACGACAGATGCCGAGACGAATACGTCCACCGTACCTCCGGGTGAGCGCACCCTCCGTACACGGATGTCATGCTCGGTCAACGTGTCCGCCCGGGTGAGGATTCCCCGGGCCCCTGTCGATCGTCCAGCACGGATCGGCGGAGCAGGTCCAGTACCCGAACCACCGCCTGCCGGCGCACCGTCTGACGATCACGACGAGAGCTGGATGGCGCGAACGAGCGGACCCTGGTCCCGCTCCGGGAAGCGACAGCGACATGCATGGTCCCGGCCCGGTGACCTTCCTGCGGATCCGGTCCCGCCACCCCGGTCGTCGCTACCCCGAAGTCGGCCCGACAGCGCGCACGGATTCCCTCGGCCATGGCTCGTGCAGTGGTGGGCGCCACAGCCCCGTCTCGCTCCAGCAGGTCGGCAGGAACACCCACGAGATCGGCCTTGAGATCGGCCGCGTACGCCACCACACCGCCGCGCACCACGTCCGAGGCACCGGGGACGGACACCAACGCGGCAGCCACCAGCCCTCCGGTCAGGGACTCGGCCGTCGCCACCGTGGCCTGGCGGGTCCGCAGCGCCTCGACGACGGCCTCCTCGAGGCGCTGATCCTCCGCGGCGACCACATCGCCCAATAGCTGCCGCGCACGGGCCACGACCGCCGTCGCTTTCTCGGTGGCATCGACACCGGTGACGCCGATCCGTACCTCTAGCTCTGCCGGATGCGGCAGATAGGCCAGCCAACCCTGGCCGACGAGGTCTTCCTCGATCGGCGCCAGAATCCCGGCGACCTGGCGCTCCGCCAATCCGACAACGACCAGCGACCGAGTGGATCGGGCCACCAACTCCCCCGCGGAGGCGACGATATCGGGCAGGACATGCCGGTCGACGATCGAGCGCATCTCCGCAGGCACTCCTGGCACGGCGAAGACGACACCGCGGCGAGACTCCAGCCGCACGCCGGGTTCGGAGCCCACATCGTTGGCCAGCTCGCTGCTCAGCCAGCCGGCGGCGAACCGCGCCAACGCCGCCCGCGTGACGTCATCCGCGGTCGGTCCCAGCCCGCCGGTGACGACAACGGCCCGGGCAGCTTCCACTGCCTGTCCGAGGGCCCGCGCAACAGCATCGGTATCGTCCGGGGCGATCGTGACGGCGACCACTCGTAGCCCGGCCTCGGTGAGCCGACGGCCCAGCCAGGGACCGTTCGCGTCAATCGTGTGGCCGATCAGCAGTTCGTTGCCGACGAGTATCACGGCGACCGTGTCCGGTGCCGCCCCGATCACCCGATCATCCCTGTAGGAGGGGTCGGTTCTGCCCTCGGCTCGGTCGATGTGCTCTCGGCCCGGGTGATTCGGCGTGCTTGGGCCACATAGTCGACACCGGTCACGACGGTGACGACGACGGCGAGTGTCATCGCGACGACCTCGACCGGATGCCATGCCGCCGGCAGCGGCAGCAAGTACAGGCCGAGTGCGAGCGATTGCAGTGCCGTCTTGACTTTGCCGCCCCGGCCGGCCGGCAGGACAGCCTGCCGAAGGAGGGCGAACCGCAGCGCCGTCACCCCGATCTCGCGCACCAGCACAACGACGGTTACCCACCAGGGCAACTCGCCGAGCACCGAGAGACCAATGAATGCCGTGCCGGTCAGCGCCTTGTCGGCGATCGGATCCGCGATCACCCCGAAGTCGGTCACCAGGCCGCGGCGACGGGCCAGCTCGCCGTCCAGCCGATCCGTGATCATGGCGACGGAAAACACCACGAATGCTCCCACTCGCGACGTCTCGTCGGCTCCTCCGTCACGAAGCAGCAACCACCCCATGAGCGGTACGAGCAGAAGGCGCAGGACCGTGAGCCCATTGGCAAGATTCCATGGGCTCGTCCGGTTCTGCGCCGGGATGGACACGTTGTCAGGGTAAGGCTGAGCGTCACGCCGAAACGGCGAACAGGTCGGCTCCGACGGAGTCGGTGACGCGGGCTGTGACCATGTCCCCCGGGGAGGCGGCGCTGCCGGTCACCGTTGTCGTCCCGTCGACGTCGGGACCCTGATGCGCCGCGCGGCCCTCGGCGCTACCCTCCACGACGGACTCTACGATGATCTCCACGTTCTCCCCGATCCGGTCCTCCGCCCGCTGGACGACCAGGTGGTCGACCATCGCGTTGACGCGCTCGACCCGGTCGGCGATTTCCTCCGCCGGGAGTTTGTCGCCGAACGCGGCAGCCTCGGTGCCGTCCTCGTCGGAGTAACCGAACACGCCCACCACGTCGAGGCGTGCGGCGTCGAGGAACGACTCGAGAATCGCCAGGTCGGACTCGGTTTCCCCAGGAAACCCGACGATCACGTTGGAACGGATGCCGGCCGCTGGGCATTGGTCGCGGATCGTCTGGATCAGTTCGAGGAACAGATCCGCGGAGCCGAAGCGCCGCATCCGACGCAGCACGGTCGGGCTGGCGTGCTGGAACGAGAGGTCGTAGTACGACGCGACGCCAGGAATCGTCGCGACGGCCTCGACGAGAGTGGGCCGCATCTCGGCCGGCTGCAGATACGACAGGCGCACTCGGTCGACGCCCTCCACTGCGGCCAGTTCGGGAAGAAGCGACTCGAGCAGGCGAAGATCACCGAGATCCTTGCCGTAAGACGTCGTGTTCTCGCTCACCAGAAACAGCTCACGTACCCCCCGCTCGGCCAGCCAGCTGGCCTCTGCCAGCACCTCACCTGGACGGCGGGATACGAAAGATCCGCGGAATCGAGGGATCGCGCAGAAGGAGCAGCGCCGGTCGCATCCGCTGGCGAGCTTCAGCGGCGCGACCGGACCGTCGTTCAGCCGGCGCCGCGGGACGGGCGGGCCACTCGCCGGATGCGGCCGGTCTGCTGGCGCCAGTGGCAGCAATCGTCGTCGATCTCGGGGGTCGTGGGCACCCAACGCTCGTCCGTCGAGTACGTCGTGTAGGCGCTGCCCGATGTGCCGATAGTCGTCGAAGCCGAGGACGGCGTCGGCCTCTGGCAGTTCCGCGGCCAGCTCGGCCCCGTACCGTTCTGACAAGCAGCCGACCGCAACGACCGACCGGGTTCGGCCTCCGGTCTTGTGTTCACCCGCCGCCAACACCGCGTCGATCGAGTCCTTCTTCGCCTGCTCGATGAAGCCGCAGGTGTTGACCAGTATCGTCTCGGCGTCGGCTGGGTCCGCGACGAGTTCGAACCCCTCCGCCGAGAGCCGGCCGGCCAACTCCTCGGTGTCGACCTCGTTGCGGGCGCAGCCCAGTGTGACGATCGTCACCGAATGCTCGCGCATAGCTACGCAGCCTCGCATGTTCGGGCTGTCCGCCGGCATCCGGGCCGGTTGCCACTACCTCAGGCGGGCGGCCAGACCCATCGCGTCGAACGGGGCGCGCACCTTGACGTCGTTGTCGAAGTAGACGTAGACGTCGCGCCCGTCCGGCCGGGGCTCGGCTGGCGGCCCGATTGCGCGGGCATCCGGCGGGGAACCACCCGCTGCCCACGCACGCACCCGGGCAGCCCACCAGTCCAATCCTTGCTCGTCGTATCCGCTGACATAGAGCTCCTGCGAGCCGTGCAACCGCACATACACGAAACTCGATGTCACGTCTTCGAGAAACGGCCACTTGCCAGCCGTATCCGCGACTACGAGCGCAACGTCGTGGTTCCTGAGGAGTTCAACGAACATGGGCGTGACGTAGCTGCCGTGCCGGATCTCCAATGCATGACGGAGCGGCCGGTCCGCCGAGGTCGTGGTGATCGCCCCGTGCTTGAGCCGCCCGTCGTGCCGCTCGGCAAGTCGGGCGGCGCCGGCCGTTGTCCGCGGCAGCTGCTCGAAGAACGCCGCGAGCCGGCCGGGATCGAAACCCAGCATCGGTGGGAGCTGCCAGAGCAGCGGCCCCAGTTTGTGTTCCAGCGCCAGTACACCGGAGCCGAAGAAGTTCGCCAGTGGAGTCTCGACGCCGGCCAGCTTCTTCATGTGGGTGATGAACCGGCCGCCCTTGACAGCGAAAACGAAGTCGTCAGGCGTCTGCTCGAACCAGCTCCGGTAGCTCGACGGCCGTTGCAGCGAGTAGAACGAGCCATTGATCTCGACGCTGTTCAGCCGGCTGGCGGCGAACTCGAGCTCCCGCTTCTGCGGGAGGTCAGGTGGATAGAACACGCCGCGCCACGGCGGGTAGGTCCACCCCGAGATCCCGATCCGCACCTCGCCCACGCGGACACACCTCCTGGTGCCAGCGTGTTACCCGCCGCGAAGGGTGTCGACGACCTCGTCGAGCTCGTCGGGTTTGACGAGCACGTCTCGGGCCTTGGAGCCCTCGGACGGCCCGACGATGCCGCGGCTTTCCATCAGGTCCATCAGCCGGCCGGCCTTGGCGAATCCCACCCGGAGCTTGCGCTGCAGCATCGACGTGGAGCCGAACTGCGTCGTGATCACCAGCTCGGCGGCTTGGCAGAGCAGGTCGAGGTCGTCACCGATGTCCTCGTCGATCTCCCGCCGGGTGCCCTGTGGGGCAATCACATCTTCACGATACGAAGGCTCGAGCTGGGACTTGCAATGCCGGACGACGGCGTGGATCTCGGACTCGGTGACCCAAGCTCCCTGGATGCGGACCGGCTTGCTGGCGCCCATCGGCAGGAACAGCCCGTCTCCCTGGCCGACCAGCTTCTCCGCTCCGGGCTGGTCGAGGATCACTCGCGAATCGGCCAGCGACGATGTTGCGAAGGCGAGCCGGGACGGCACGTTCGCCTTGAGCAGCCCGGTGACGATGTCGACCGACGGTCGCTGCGTCGCCAGCACCAGGTGGATGCCGGCTGCCCGCGCCAGCTGGGTGATACGCACGATGGCGTCCTCGACGTCGCGCGGGGCGACCATCATCAAGTCGGCAAGCTCGTCGACGATGACCAGCAGGTAGGGATACGGGGCCAGGGTCCGTTCGCTGCCGGGCGGAACTTTGACCCGGCCGGCGCGCACGGCCTTGTTGAAGTCGTCGAGGTGGCGGAAGCCGAAGTGGGCCAGGTCGTCGTAGCGCATGTCCATCTCGCGCACGACCCAGCCGAGTGCCTCGGCCGCCCGCTTCGGGTTGGTGATGATCGGCGTGATCAGGTGGGGAATGCCGTCGTAGGCAGTGAGCTCGACCCGCTTGGGATCGACCAGGATCATCCGGACCTCGTCCGGGGTGGCGCGCATGAGCACCGAGGAGATGAGTGAGTTGATACAGCTCGACTTTCCCGAGCCGGTTGCGCCGGCGATGAGCACATGCGGCATCTTGGCGAGATTCGCTACGACGAAGCCGCCCTCGACGTCTTTGCCGAGGCCCACGACCATCGGGTGGTGATCCTTGCGAGCGACCGGCGAGCGTAGGACGTCGCCGAGACTGACCGTTTCCTTGTCGCTGTTGGGGATCTCGATGCCGATCGCGGACTTGCCGGGGATCGGTGACAGGATTCGCACCTCCGCGCTCGCCACGGCATAGGAGATGTTCTTCGACAGCGCCGTGACGCGTTCCACCTTGACCGCATTGCCGAGCTCGACCTCGTACCGGGTGACCGTCGGGCCACGGGTGTATCCGGTGACCTGGGCATCGATCTCGAACTGGTCGAGCACTTCGGTCAACGCCTCGACGACCTGGTCCGACGCTATCGATCGGGCCCGGTGCGGACTGCCTTGGCGCAGCACGTCACTGGTCGGGAGCGTGTAGGTGACGTCGCCAGACAACGCCAACTGCTCGACCCTCGCCGGCAGCGGGGAGTGCGGAGGCGGTTCCGCTGGCGGCTCCGTCCGGCGTCCGGCGGGGACGACGATTCGAGTCGGCTGGTCGCCCTCGTCAGCCGTGTTGCCATCCTCGTCGTCGCCGCGTCGCCGAGCGTCCGCACGCTCGCGCAAGAGCGGGCTGTCATACGGATTCAGATCGTTCGGCGTCTCGTCTGCAGACCAGCGGCGCCGCAGCAGGGATCGACGGCTCGGCGTGGCGGAACCGTCTGCGCTTTCCTCCTGGTCGGCGCCCACCAGCCAGCCCCGCACCGCGCGGCCACGAGCGGGCAGGTCGTGAAGGGGTGTTCCGGTGACGACGAGCAGGCCGAAGATCGACAGGAGTACCAGAAGTGGTGTGGCCACCCACACGGTGAGCAGGTCGGCCAGCACGGTGGACGCGACGAACCCGACCGCGCCACCCGCACTCTGCATGGCTGCCTCGCCGTCAACCGAGCGAGGCATGCCGGCGGCAATGTGGATGAGGCCCAGCACGGCGAGGGTCAGTGCCGTCCAGCCGACGAGCTGGCGGGCGCCTGGACCGTTGCGGTCTGGATGACGCAAGGTACGCCAGGCCAGCAGGAGCAGCAGGATGGGGACGACAGAGGCGGCAGCGCCGACAGTCCCGGCGACGAGAGTCCGGACGATCTCGGCCATGGTGCTGTCGAGGTTCCACCAAACCGCGGCGGCCATCACGATGCCGATGCCGACCAGCGACAGCCCGACGCCGTCGCGGCGATGAGCGGAATCGAGCTCACGCGCGCTCGATCCGATCCGCCGCACAAGGCCACCGACCAGGTGGGCGATTCCCATCCACAGGCCCCGGAACAGCCGGGCGATTCCGCCCGCCGCCATCGTGGCAACTCCGCGCCGGCGTGGCGTGGGCCGCCGCTGGGCCGGCTGGTGATTCGACCGACGTCGGGCGGAGCTCCGACCGGTCCTTCGCCCCGTCGATGAGTCCGACGCTGACCTGCGAGAACGCGTCAAGGTGGAGTTGCGGGTCGCCATGATCGGAAGGCTACCCCGGACGACACATCCGTATCTCGAGTCACACCCGTCTCGGCGTGGCGAAATCAGGACTCGACGACCACCGGAATGATCATCGGCCGACGGCGGTAGCGCGCGCTCACCCAACGGCCCACCGTGCGCCGGATCGTCTGCTGGAGCTGGTACACGTCGGCAACACCACTCGCAGCCGCCTGTTCGAGCGCCTCGGCGACCTGGGACCGGACCTCGGCGAACACACTGTCGTCCTCGGCGAACCCGCGGGCGTGGATCTCAGGGCCGCCGGTGACCTTCCCGGTGACCGAGTCGACCACGACCACGACCGAGATGAAGCCTTCTTCACCGAGGATCCGCCGGTCCTTCAGCGACGCCTCGGCGATACCGCCGACGTTCGACCCGTCGACATAGACATAACCGCAGGGAACCGCGCCGACTACGCGGCCCACGCCATCGACCAGGTCCACCACGACACCGTCGTCAACCCGGACGATCCGGTCGGCGGGTACGCCCGAGCTCAGTGCCACGCCGGCGTTGGCATGCAGGTGGCGGATCTCGCCGTGCACCGGCATCACGTTTCTGGGTTTGACCAGGTTGTAGGCGTACAGCAGCTCGGCGGCACTCGCGTGGCCGGACGTGTGCACCATCGCGTTTCCGCGATGGACGACCGTCGCGCCCCAACGGGTGAGCCCGTTGATGACCCGGGACACCGCATTCTCGTTGCCGGGGATCAGCGACGAGGCGAGCACGACGACGTCGCCCGGCTCGATGCTGATGGCCGGGTGGTCGCGGTTCGCCATCCGGGACAATGCCGCCATCGGCTCGCCCTGCGATCCGGTCGACATGAGCACGATCTCCTCCGGCGCGAGGTCGTCGATGCTCTTGAGATCGATCAGGGTGCCGCCGGGAATCCGCAGGTAGCCCAGGTCACGAGCGATTCCCATGTTGCGCACCATCGACCGGCCGACGAAGGCGACCTTGCGCCGATGTACGACGGATACATCGAGCACCTGCTGCACCCGGTGGACGTGGCTGGCGAACGACGCGACGACGATCCGGCGGGGCGCCTCGGCGAAGATCCGGTCGAGCACCGGCGCGATCTCCCGCTCATGCGGCGTGTACCCCGGAACCTCAGCGTTCGTGGAATCCACCATGAAAAGGTCGACGCCGGCGTCACCGAGACGCGCGAAGGCATTCAGGTCGGTCCGGCGTCCGTCCAGCGGCAGCTGGTCCATCTTGAAGTCGCCGGTGTGCAGGACCAGCCCCGCCGGCGTCCTGATTGCGAGTGCGAGGGCGTCGGGAATGGAGTGGTTGACGGCGAGAAACTCCACCTCGAACGGGCCGAACCGTTCAGTGCGTCCCTCGGCGACTTCCAGCTGGTAGGCATCGATCTTGTGCTCGACGAGCTTCGCCTCGACGAAGGCAAGGGTGAGTCGTGACCCGACGAGCGGAAGGTCCGGCTTCTCGCGCAGCAGAAATGGGACGGCGCCGATGTGGTCTTCGTGACCGTGGGTGAGCACGACGGCTTCGACCTGGTCGAGGCGATCCCGGATGTACTCGAAGTCGGGCAGGATGAGATCGACTCCCGGCTGGTGGTCCTCCGGGAACAGCACACCGCAGTCGACGATCAGCAGGCGGCCGCCGTACTCGAAGACGGTCATGTTCCGCCCGACCTCACCCAGGCCGCCGAGCGGGACGATTCGCAGGCCACCGTCGGGGAGCGGCGGAGGCGGCGCCAGCTCGGGGTGGGGATGGCTCACAGCAGCCTCGCCGCCACCAGGTCCGCTCGCAGTTCGACCACCTGCTCCTCCGTCGCCTCGACCAAGGGCGAACGCATGGCCCGGCCGGTCAGCACACCGGCGAGCTGCGCGGCCGCCTTGGCCATGATCGCGCCCTGAGTCCGGGTCATGATGGCTCGGACGGCGGGAATCAACTCGCGATGGATACCGACGGCGTCGGGCAGATCGCCGGCGTCGACCGCTTCGACCATCTCGGCGTAGCGCGACGCAGCCACGTGGGCGACCACACTCACCACGCCGACAGCGCCTTGAGTCAGATGTGCGAGGTTGAGCGCGTCGTCGCCGGAGTAATAGGCGAGCTCCGTGCGAGTCATCACCTCCGAAGACGCGAATAGGTCGCCCTTTGCGTCCTTGACCGCGACGATCCGTTCGTGGTCGGCCAGCCGGACCAAGGTCTCGGTCGTGATCGCCACCCCAGAACGACCGGGGATGTCGTAGAGCATGACCGGCAGCTCGGTGGCGTCCGCCACCGCTGTGAAATGGCGGCGCAGCCCTTCCTGCGGAGGCTTGCTGTAGAACGGCGTGACGACCAGCAAGCCGTGTGCGCCCGCTTTCTCGGCGTGCTGGGCCAGCTCGACGGTGTGGTGCGTGTCGTAGGTGCCGACCCCGGCGACGACGGTTGCCCGGTCCCCCACCGCGTCCAGGACCGCACGCAGCAGCTGCTCCTTCTCCGCGTCCGTCGTCGTCGGGCTTTCACCGGTCGTGCCGCTGAGGACCAGGCCGTCGCACCCTTCGGTGACCAGATGCTCGGCGAGGCGGGCCGCTCCGTCGAGATCGAGGATGCCGTCGTCGTGGAACGGCGTCACCATGGCGGTGAGGACACGACCGAAAGGAGCGCTGGCGAGCGTGCTGGGATGGTCTGGCATGGTCGGAAAGGCTACCGGTCTGCGAGTCCCCGGCGGTTGTTCGGCGGCTATGGTGCGACCCGGCCATTCGCCTCGAACGCGGCGTGGGTCAGTGGCATCAGCCCCGCCCAGTGCGCTTCCATCTGCTCCGCGACCATCTCGATCTCACGCTGCGGGAAGGACGGGAACGCCGCGTCGTCGCGCCGAGTTCGCAGGGACAGGAAATTCATCAGCGAGCGGGCGTTGAACGTCACGTACATCGACGAATAGATGGTCAGCGGCAGCACGATGCGCGCGACCTCCCGGGCGACACCGGCGTCCAACATCCGCCGATACGCGGCATAGGCCGCCATGCACACCCGGCGGGTTTCGGCGTCGACCAGCGCGTGCTGC
The DNA here is from genome assembly GCA_963819885.1 of uncultured Actinomycetota bacterium. GTDB lineage: Bacteria > Actinomycetota > Actinomycetes > Jiangellales > Jiangellaceae > JACVRX01. The sequence goes on from CAWFXV010000030.1 coordinate 162,149, forward strand.
TCGGCGGTGCCCTCGACGAAGGTGTAGTGACCGGGCTTGCCCTCCTGGACCAGCTTGCGCTCCGGCCCCGGCACGTAGAACACCGGCCGCAGCTCGCGGTACCGCCCGCTCTCCTCGTTGTAGCTGGCGATGCGGTGCCGCATGTGCTCGCGAAAAACGAAAATGGGGGCATGAACATAGAAAGTCATCGAATTGTGTTCATATGGGGTTCCGTGGTGGGAGCGCATCAGGAAGTTGATCAACCCTTTCGAGCGCTCGGCATCGGCCTCGACGTCTTCCAAGGATTGCTCTCCCTTGGTGGACACCCGGGCCGCGAAAAGCACGTCCGAGTCGTGCGCGCTCGACCGCACCAACTCGACCGTCACGTCGCTGCGGAACTCGATTCCCAGATCTTCCACGTCCTCGTCCGCCGCTCTGCTCTGCGCCATCGTCACCCCGCGGCCCTCCCCTCGTTTGGACGCTCGCAGCCTAGTTGGCGGCGCCGACAACGCTCTTGCGGCAGGCAGGTGTGACAACCGCGCGCCGCAGACGTCCGGCTATGACTTCTCCCTGAACATGAGGTCACGGATTGGCGACGACACGTCGAATCAACTGCGCCGCAAGGCCGCCTGGGTGCATTCTGAGTACATGGTCTTGCAGGGGACCATCGGCCGGTTCGTGCGCTGGGGGATGATTCACGGCCCCGCGTGGGGTTTGCTCGTCGCGATCCCGCTGGCAGTCTTCGGTGACCTCGGAGCCAGCGAAGTGCAGATCGTACTCGCCGGGCTGTTCGGCGGAATGATCGCCGGACCGCTACTCGGTTTCGCCGCGGGCGTTGCGTGTTTGTTCGCCGAGTTGGTCCCGAAGTGGATCCTCGACGCGCCGGACTACGTGGCCGTCGCGACAGTTGCCGGAATCGTCGGTGGCGTCGCCTGGCCGGTGCTCGAGCTGGGTAGGTCCGGCCCGGTCACGGGCATGGTCGCGGTCGTCGTGCTCACGGCTGTGCCCGCCATCGATGCCGCTCGCAGCGCGCCACATCTGCTCTTCCCGGCCGCGCCGGAATCCCTGGCCACGACGGGCGCGGATGCCGCCGCGGGTGGTCAGGCGTCGTAGTCCAGCGAGACGGCTGGCGTGCTCGGGTGTGACTGGCAGGTCAGCACGTAGCCCGCATTCACCTCGTCGTCTTCCAAGGCGAAGTTCCGCTCCATCTCCAGCTTGCCGTCGAGGAGCTTCGCCCGGCACGTGCCGCAGACGCCGCCCTTGCAGGCGAACGGAGCGTCGTTCCGGACGCGTAGCACAGCCTCGAGCACGGTCTCATCCGGGTCCGCCAGCTCCACCGTGCTTCGCCGGCCGTCCAGCAGGGCCGTGACGACGCTGCGGGCCGCCGGGCGATCCACTGCTGGCGGCGAGGTCGGCGGCTCCCCCACATGAAAGAGCTCGGAGTGAACGTGACCTCGGGCGACACCATGGCCGAGGAGTACCCGGCGTGCCGTCGTCACCAGCTCGAGGGGACCGCACACGTACCACTCGTCCACCGTCTCCGGCGGGATCAATGTGTCAAGGAACCTCTCCAGCCGAGGCTGGTCGATCCGGCCCGACAGCAGGTCGGTCTCCCGTGCCTCACGGGACAGCACGTGCAGGAGATGAAGCCGGTCCGGGTAGACGTCCTTGAGGTCGGCGAGCTCGTCGAGGAACATCACCGTCTGGCTGGTCCGGTTCCCGAAGAGGAGCGTGGTGCGACTGGCCGGCTCGGTCTGCAAGATCGAGGCGATGATCGAGATGACCGGGGTGATGCCGCTACCTGCGGCGACAGCCACGTAGTGCTTGGCGTTCGCCGGGTCGAGGTGCGGGGTGAACCGGCCGGCCGGGGTCATGACGTCGAGCTCGTCGCCCGGTGCCATCGCGCCCAACGCGAATGAGGAGAAGGTTCCATCGGGAATGCGCTTGATCGCGATGCGCAGCCGTCCCGAGCCCTGTGGCGAGCAGATCGAGTAGCTGCGCCGGACACCGTCGCCGCCCGGCACCGAGACGTTGACATGCTGACCCGCCGTGAACCCGTAGTCGTCACGGAGATGAGTTGGCACGTCGAACGTCACCGCCACTGCGTCGGCCGTCAGCCGCTCGACCGAGGCAACCCGCAGCCGGTGGAAGACAGAGTGCCGCCGGGCCGCCGGTGCCAACTGGGTGTCAGTTGCGGTCATTCCTCAGAGCGCCTTCACGTGGTCGAAGGGCTCGAGGCAGGAACGGCACGTCCACAACGACTTGCACGCGGTCGAACCGAACCTGCTGGTCTCTCGCGTGTCCGGCGAACCGCACAACGGGCAGCGCACCGACAACATGAGCCGCACCGGACCGACCGGGTGCGGCGGCGCGATCCCGTGCTGGCGCAGCGCGGCGCGGCCGGCGTCGGTGATCCAGTCCGTCGTCCAAGCCGGGGCCAGAACGAGGCGGACCTCGGCATCCGTGTGCCCGGCATCGGCCAGGCGTTCGAGGACGTCTGCCCGGATAGTGTCCATGGCGGGGCAACCCGAGTACGTCGGCGTGATCTCGACGACGATGCGGCCGTCCGGTTCGACCAGGACGTCGCGCAGCACACCCAGATCCTCGATCGTGACAACGGGCAGCTCCGGGTCAGGCACGGCCGCGACCAGGGCCTGAACATCGGCGGCCGCCATTGCGCTCACCATGTCGCCCCCGGATGCGCCCGGTGCAGATGCTGCATCTCGGCCAATAGATAACCCATCGCTTCGGTATGCAACCCGCGCCGACCGCCGCGGCCGTGAAACCTCGGCTCGGGCATCGTCAATGTCGCCTCGGCCAGCACGGCCGCGACGAAGGCCTCCCACGGCCCGCGCAGCGCGCTGGGATCGATGCCGACGCCGGCCAGCTTCTCGACCACCGGCCACGGGTCGAACATCTCTGCGACGTACGGCCAGGTCTCCTCCAGCCCGGCGTGCATCCGCCGGCGACTCTCCTCGGTTCCATCGCCGAGGCGCAGTACCCACTGAACCGCGTGGTCCCGGTGGTACGCGACCTCCTTCACCGCCTTCGCTGCCACTGCCGCGAGTGTGCCGTCCGCGCTCGTCCGTAGCCGGTCGTAGAGCTCGTGCTGATACGACGAAAACACCAGTTGCCGGGCGATGGTGAGCCCGAAGTCACCATTGGGACGCTCGACGACCTGCAGGTTGCGGAAGTCGCGTTCGTCGCGCAGGTAGGCGAGGTCGTCTTCGTCTCGCCCAGCACCCTCGAGCTCTCCGGCGTACGTCAGTAGCGACCTCGCCTGACCAAGCAGGTCCAGGCCGATGTTGGCCAGCGCGACGTCCTCCTCCAGCTGGGGAGCAGCGGCGATCCACTCCCCCAGCCGATGCGAAAGGACCAGCGCGTCGTCGGCCAGGCCCAGGACGTATTCGGTCAGTGGCGACGACCGCGAGGTCGCGCCGGACCTGCCGTCCCACGTACCGGGCATCGCGGTGCTCACAGGTGACGCACCTCGTCGGGGATGTCGTAGAACGTCGGATGCCGGTACACCTTGTCACCGGCCGGGTCGAAGAAAGCGTCCTTCTCCTCCGGACTGCTTGCCGTGATCGCGGCCGCGGGAACGACCCAGATGGACACGCCCTCCTGCCGGCGGGTGTAGACGTCGCGAGCGTTGCGAAGCGCCATGGCAGCATCCGGCGCGTGCAGGCTGCCAGCGTGGATGTGGGAGAGCCCGCGCCGGCCACGGATGAACACCTCCCACAGCGGCCAGTCCCGGCTCATGCGGCATCCCTGGCACTGGCGTGTTTCACGGCGTAGGCCTGCGCGGCGTCCCGAACCCAGGACCCGCCGGTATGTGCCCGGACGCGGTGCTCGATCCGCTGCTGATTGCACGGCCCGTCGCCAGATATCACCCGGCGCAACTCGTCCCAGTCAGGTGCGGTGAAGTCGTAGTGCCCACGATCGGCATTCCAGCGCAGGTCCGGGTCGGGAATCGTCAGGCCGAGGACATGCGACTGAGGCACCGTCATATCCACGAACTTCTGCCGCAGCTCGTCATTGCTGAAGCGCTTGATCCCCCAGGCCATGGACTTGCCGGTGTGAGTCGACTCCGAATCCGGCGGCCCGAACATGGCCAGGCTCGGGTACCACCAGCGGTCGAGCGCGTCCTGAGCCATCGCCTTCTGTGCCGGTGTGCCCCGAGACAGCGTGAGCAGCGACTCGAATCCCTGGCGCTGGTGGAACGACTCCTCCTTGCAGATGCGCACCATCGCCCGCGCGTACGGGCCGTACGAACACCGGCACAGCGGCACCTGATTGGTGATAGCGGCGCCGTCGACCAGCCAGCCGATCGCACCCATGTCGGCCCAGGTCAGCGTCGGGTAGTTGAAGATCGACGAGTACTTCTGCTTGCCCTCGTGCAGGAGGTCGAGCAGCTCGGCGCGGGATACACCGAGAGTCTCGGCGGCGGCATACAGATAGAGCCCGTGGCCGGCTTCGTCCTGCACCTTGGCCATCAGGATCGCCTTCCGCCGCAGGCTCGGCGCCCGGGTGATCCAGTTGCCTTCGGGCTGCATGCCGATGATCTCCGAGTGCGCGTGCTGGGCGATCTGCCGCACCAGCGAGCGCCGGTAGTCCTCAGGCATCCAGTCCCGCGGCTCGATCCTGCCGTCGGCGTCGATCAGTGCCTGGAACTCCGCCTGATGCTGCTCGGACATGGTCGCGTCCATCGTCCCAGGCTACGTGGGCGATGTGACACCTGTCGAGCAGATCTGCCGTCAAGTGTCACAAGTCAGCGGTCGCTTGCCAGGCCCGTTGAGCGGGAGGAAGCTCACAGCACGATGTTCGAGAGGTTCACCGACCGCGCACGGCGGGTCGTCGTCCTGGCCCAGGAAGAGGCCAGGACGCTCAACCACAACTACATCGGCACCGAGCACATCCTGCTGGGCCTGATCCATGAGGGCGAAGGTGTCGCGGCCACGGGGCTAAAGAACCTGGACATCTCACTCGAAGCCGTCCGTCAGCAGGTCGAGGAGATCATCGGCCAGGGGCAGGCGGCGCCGAGCGGACACATTCCGTTCACCCCGAGGGCCAAGAAGGCCCTCGAGTTGAGCTATCGGGAATCCAGGCAGCTGGGTCACACCTACATCGGCACCGAGCACATCCTGCTGGGCCTGATCCGCGAGGGCGAAGGCGTGGCGGCGGAGGTGCTGGTCAGACTTGGCGCCGATCTCAACCGGGTCCGCCGGGAGATCGTCCGATTGGTCTCGGCCAATCTCAGCGACGAAGGACCCGGCGACTTGGTGGGCGCGGCCGAGCGCGAGTTCGGAACATTCGACGAGATCATCGTTTTGCTTCGGGACATCGCCCGGCGAGTCAAGCGGATCGAGCAACGGCTGGCACGAGACGACGACGCGGGCGACGACGAAGCCCATGGCCACGGCTGATCGCAGCGTCCGGGTCGCTTGGGCCGACGACGCACCCGCGATTGCCGCTGTCCAGGCCCGCGCGTGGCAGTCCTACGCCGACTTGCTGCCCGGTGCCCTCGTCGCAGGCATCGATACCGCAGCTTTCGCCGAGACGTGGCGGCAGGCCATAACGAAGCCGCCGAGTGCGCATCACCGGGTCTTGGTCGCGCTGGAACGCAACACCGTGGTCGGCTTTGCCGCAACTGCTCCCTCCGACGACCCGGACGCGGAGCCCGGCGACGGCGAGGTCGTCGCCTTCCACGTCGACCCCGACGCCACTGGTACCGGGCACGGCTCCCGCCTGGTGTCGGCCGTCGCCGACACGCTTCGTGCCGACGGGTTCAGTCATGCTCGGGTCTGGCTGATCACGGGCGACGACGCCGTCCGAGCCTTCCTGGAGCCGGCCGGCTGGGGGGCCGATGGGGCCCACCGACAGCTCGACCTCACCGGGGACGGCAGGACGACGCTGCGTCAGGTGCGGCTGCAGACAGACCTGCGCCCGCCTCCCCCTACCGCCCCATGATGCTGGTCGCGCGCGAAGTAAGCGCGGCCACGTGGCGAGAGTCGGTATCCCACGTCCAGGCTCTCGGTGAGCCCGAGATTCTTGAGTTTGCGCACATCGGTCTTGAAGCTCGCCCTGTCGCGCCCTAGCAGGCCAGCAAGGTCGGCCGCTCGGACTGCCGGCCGATCGCGGATCAGGGCCAGGGTCCCGCCGGTCCACGGTCCATGGCTGCTTGCCCGGTCGAGCCGGTCCAGGCGACGGGTGATCTCGGCAATCGCGGCGTCGTCGAGGTCGGCCGACGCCGCCAGGACAGCGCGTGGGTCCGGTTCAGTGACCTTGCAGAACTCGATGCGATACAGGTGGCTCTCCGGTCGGTCGGGGAGCTCGGCGACCAGGCCGGCGGTATCCCGGTGTCCCGCCCGGCGCGCCTCGTCGTCGCGAATCTCGTCGGGACTGGCAATCGTGACCGAGGTGACCTCGACGATGCCCGCCGGCGTGCGGTAACGGCGCCCGGTCAGCACCTGCTGGCGGCGCCACCGGCGATAGGTGAGAGTGACCGTGCCGTCGGCGATCCCCGGCCAGAACCGTTTCGGGAACAGCACCAGCGCAGCGTAGTGCGGTCTCGCTGTCGGAACCGACGGCTAGGCTGCCTGGGTTCTGGTCATCAACGCAGCGTTGCGGGAGGGGCATGTCCTTCCAAGGCTTCCCGGTGGAAGCGCTCGACTTCTACGAGGGTCTCGAGTCCGACAACACCAAGACGTACTGGACGGCGCACAAGGCGATCTACGACGAGTGCGTGCGGGCGCCGCTGGTCGCGCTCTGCGAGGTGCTCGAGCCGGAGTTCGGGGATGTCCACTTGTTCCGGCCCTACAACGACCTTCGGTTCGCCAAAGGCCGCAGCCCCTACAAGGAGCAACAGGGCGCGGTGGTCGGTGAGCACTACCTGCATGTGTCGGCTGCGGGCCTGTTCGCGGCCAGCGGCTATCACCAGATGGCCGCTGACCAGGTGGAGCGATATCGCCAGGGCGTGGACGACAAACGCACCGGCGGGAAGCTCGCGCGGGTCGTCGGCGAGATCCGCTCCCAGGGGTACATCGTGGGCGGCGACGCACTGAAGACTCAACCGCGCGGCTACCCGGCGGATCATCCGCGGATCGAGCTGTTGCGGTACAAGGGGCTGGCCGCGTGGATCGAGTTCGGGTCACCTCCCTGGTTGCACACCGCCGAAGCCGCCGAGCGGGTCGCGCAAGCATGGCGGGACATAGCGCCCCTGTCCCGCTGGCTCGACTCCAACGTCGGTCCGTCCACGACGCCCAGGCGCTGACCCGGTCAGCGGATGGGCTGGCCAGAGGAGCGCGCCTCGATCCGTCGCGACGCATTGGGCATCGCTGCCTACGCCGGTGCGTTCGGCGTCTCGCTGGGGGCCATTGCCGTCGCGTCTGGGTTGACTGTGCTGCAGACGGGCCTGCTCAGCCTGGCGATGTTCTCCGGAGCGTCGCAGGTGGCGTTCATCAGCGTGGCGGGCGCCGGCGGGTCTGCGCTCGCGGCGATTCCCGCTGCCCTCCTGCTCGGCGTGCGGAACACGTTCTACGGGATTCGGCTCGTTCAGGTGCTGGGAGTACGTGGTCGTCGGGTCGCTGTTGCGGCGCAGTTCGTGCTCGACGAAACCGCGGCGATGGTGATTGCCCGCGAGGACAAGCGAGAGCAGCGCTACGCGTTCTGGTTCACCGGTGTCTTGTTGTTCGTCGTTTGGAATCTCGGGACGATCGGCGGCGCCCTCGGCGGTTCCGCGATCGGGGACACGGCGGCCCTCGGGCTCGACGCCGTCGTTCCCGCGGCGTTTCTGGCTCTGATCTGGCCGGGCCTCGACGACGTCACCAGTCGGTTGGTGGCGATCGGCGGTGCGCTGGTCGCCACCGCGCTCGTTCCGGTGCTGCCACCTGGCATTCCGGTGCTCGCCGCAGCTCCGGTTGCCGTCGTCGCCGGCCTGTGGCGGCACCCAAGGCGGAGCCAATGATCTGGGCTGCCATCATCACTGCGTCAGTCGGGTGTTACCTACTCAAGCTGGCCGGACTGTCGCTGCCACAGGCACTGCTCGATCGACCCGATGTGCAGCGAGTCGCCGCGTTGTTACCGATCGCTCTGCTCGCGGCCCTGGTCGCCGTCGGGACATTCGCCGACGGCAGCCAGCTCGTCATCGATGCGCGGGTCGCCGGAGTCGCCGCCGCCGTCGTCGCCCTCGTTCTCAGGGCGCCGTTCCTGGTGGTGATCGTCGTCGCTGCTGCGACCACGGCGATCCTGCGGGCGGTGAGCTGAGGAGCCGGTTCATCTCCGGCGCAACTTTCCGGCCTGCCGCATGCTGTGTCGAGCGCGGCGCCGGTCACCGGCATCGTCGTACGCGATGGCCAGCCGAAACCACGAGCGCCAGTCGTCGGGCGCCGCCTCGACGGCTGCCCGGCGCTTTTCGAACGCGGCTTCGGCCGCCAAGCGCTCGGGTCGGCCGCTCGGCCGGCGCGGCAGGTCGTCGACCGGCAAACCCTCCTCCGCCTCCAACTCGCGGGCCATCTGCTGTGACTCGATGCCGAACTGGATCTCCCGCCACAGCACCCATGCGCCAACCACCGGCAGGACGATGATGGCAAGTCCGAGAAGCACCGTCGTCGGCGTTCCCTCATCGATGAGCAGAACCCCGCGCCACCCGACGAGAACGAGGTAGGCCGCAACGAGCGCGCCCAGCGCCAGCGCGACCCGGCGAGCGGTCACAACTCCAGCAGCGGCTCGAGCCCGACCGTCAGACCAGGCAGCGCGGCGACCCTGCGGACTCCCAACAGCACCCCGGGCATGAACGAGATCCGGTCGAACGAGTCGTGCCGAATCGTGAGCTGCTCCCCCGGCCCGCCGAGGAGCACCTCTTGGTGCGCGACCAGCCCGCGTAGGCGCACCGCGTGCACCCGGACGCCGTCGATGTCAGCTCCCCGGGCGCCCTCCAGCGCCGTCGTCGTCGCGTCTGGGACAGGAGGCAGTCCGCTGTCTTTGCGGTTCTCCGCAATCATTCGCGCCGTACGGGCAGCGGTTCCGCTGGGCGCATCGACCTTGTCAGGGTGGTGCAACTCAACAACCTCGGCCGACTCGTAGAAGCGCGCCGCCTGTGCGGCGAACCGCATCATCAGCACGGCACCGAGAGAGAAGTTGGGTGCGATCAGCACACCGGTGCCGGGGCTGGTCTCCAACGCCCAGCGAATCCGGTTGAGCGTGTCCTCGGTCCATCCGGTGGTTCCGACGACGGCATGCACGCCGCGCCGGACGCAATGCAGCACGTTGCCCAGCGATGCGTCAGGAGTCGAGAACTCGACGGCGACATCGGCGCCGCCCAGCTCGCCGAGCTCGTCACCGAGGTCGAACCGGCCCACCAGTTCCAGGTCGTCGGCGGCCTCGACGGCTTGGCAAACCGCGCTGCCCATCCGGCCGGCTGCCCCGATCACGGCTACGGCGATGTTCATGCCGCACAGTGTTTCGCACCCGAGTCGGAACGGCCGCTCAGGCCACAGCAGGTTCGAACTGGGAGGCGTCGGCGAAGGGCCCGACGACACCGACCGCGGGTGTCGCTGCGAGCAGTTCGCCGGCGACGGCCCGGACGTCGTCGAGGGTGACTGCGTCGATGTCGTCCAGCAGCTCCCCGACGCTCGGCAGCTCGCCGTAGACAAGCTCGGCCTTGGCCAGCCGGCTCATCCGGGAGCCGTTGTCCTCCAGGCCCAGGACCAGCCCGCCGCGGAGCTGCCCCTTCCCCCTGGCCAGCTCTTCGCTGGTAATGCCGCGGTCTGCGACGTCGGCCAGCTCGTCGCGGCACAGCCCGAGCACGGTGTCCACCTTGGCGGGCTGGCACCCGACGTACACGCCGAACATGCCGGTGTCGGCGTAGTGCGAGGCGAAGGAGAAGACGGAATACGCCAGGCCGCGCTTCTCCCGGATCTCCTGGAACAGCCGTGACGACATCCCGCCGCCGAAGGCGACGTTGAGCACACCCAGCGCGAACCGGCGATCGTCGGTGCGGGCTAGCCCGGGCACGGCCAGAACCAGGTTCGCCTGTTCGGTCGGACGCTCCAGCAGCGCCACTCCTGAGCTGGCTCGCGGAGCACGGCCCCCGATCCGGGCCGGCTCGGGTTCCATCTCCTCAGCGAGAAAGTCGGCCCGCTCGAACGCCGAGCGGACCAGCCGGACGATGGTCGCGTGGTCGAGGTTGCCGGCTGCTGCCACCACTACCCGCGAGGGTCGGTACTGCTGCCGGTAATAGCGGTTGATGACGCGTCGGGACAGGGTCGCGATGCTCTTGACGGTGCCGAGGATGGGCCGGCCGAGCGGTGCCGATCCCCACATCCGCTCGGCGAGCAGGTCGTGCACAGCGTCGGAGGGGTCGTCGTCGCGCATCGCAATCTCTTCGAGCACCACGTTGCGCTCGGACTCGACGTCCGCGGGAGTGACAAGTGAGGAGGTCACCAGATCTGACACGACGTCGACCGCCACCGGGAGATCCCGGTCCAGAACCCGTGCGTAGTAGCAGGTGAACTCCTTCGTGGTGAATGCGTTCACCTCACCGCCGGCGGATTCGATAGCCGACGAGATCTCCAGCGCGCTGCGCCGGTGGGTGCCCTTGAACAGCAGATGCTCGAGATAGTGCGTCGCGCCTGCCTGGCCCGGAGTCTCGTCACGCGACCCGACGCCTACCCAGATACCGAACGCCACCGATCGGACGGTCGGAACTGCCTCGGTGATGATGCGAAGACCGGACGGGAGGACGGTCCGACGGATCAGCCCGCCGCCGTCCTCCGCCAGCAGCGTCCGGGTACTGGCCCTCACGAAGCCGCGTCGACCTGGTCGGCCGGGCTCGTTGCGGCCTCGACCACCGGTGACAGCGACAGCTTGCCGCGGCCGTCGATCTCGGCGACCTCCACCTGGATCTTCTGACCGACCGAGACGACGTCGTCGACGTTCTCGACCCGCCTGCCGCCGGCCAGCGCCCGCAGCTTGGAGATGTGCACGAGGCCATCCTTGCCCGGAAGCAGCGAGACGAACGCGCCGAAGCTCGTGGTCTTGACCACCGTGCCGAGGTAGCGCTCACCGACCTCGGGCATGGTCGGGTTGGCGATCGCGTTGATCTGGGCCCGCGCTGCCTCGGCGGCGGCACCCTCCTCGGCCCCGATGAAGATCGTGCCGTCGTCCTCGATCGCGATCTGCGCGCCGGTCTCGTCCTGGATCTGATTGATGATCTTGCCCTTGGGTCCGATCACCGCACCGATTTGGTCCACCGGGATCTTGATCGTGATGATCCGCGGCGCGTACGGGCTCATTTCGTCCGGCTCGGAGATCGCTTCGGCCATCACGTCCAGAATCGTCAGCCGTGCCTGGCGTGCTTGCTGAAGGGCCTCGGCCAGCACTTCGGCCGGAATCCCGTCCAGCTTGGTGTCCAGCTGCAGGGCGGTGACGAATTCGCTGGTACCGGCGACCTTGAAGTCCATGTCGCCGAACGCGTCCTCGGCGCCGAGGATGTCGGTGAGCGTGACATATCGAAGCTCGCCATCGACCTCACCGGAAACGAGGCCCATCGCGATGCCGGCGACCGGCGCCCGCAGCGGCACGCCCGCGTTGAGCAGTGACATCGTCGACGCACAGACCGAGCCCATCGACGTCGAGCCGTTGGAGCTCAGTGCCTCGGACACCTGCCGGATCGCGTAGGGAAACTCCTCGCGGGTCGGCAGGACCGGCACCAGTGCCCGTTCGGCGAGAGCGCCGTGGCCGATCTCGCGCCGCTTCGGGGAGCCGACCCGGCCGGTCTCACCGGTGGAGTACGGCGGGAAGTTGTAGTGGTGCAGATAGCGCTTGGACTTCTCCGGCGCCAGGGTGTCGAGCTTCTGCTCCAGGCTGAGCATGTTCAGCGTGCTGACCCCCACGATCTGGGTCTCTCCGCGCTCGAACAGCGCCGAACCGTGTGCTCGGGGAACCGGGCCGACCTCCGCGGACAGCGTCCGGATCTCGGCCAGCCCACGCCCGTCGATGCGCACTTTGTCCCGCAGGACGCGGTCGCGCACCACCGCTTTGGTGAGCGAGCGGTACGCGGCGCTGACCTCCTTCTCGCGGCCTTCGAGTTTCTCGGCGAGCGCCTCGCGGACCTGGTCGCGGAGATCGTCGATGCGCAGTTCCCGCTCCGCCTTGCCCGGGATGGTCAGTGCCTGCGCGAGCTCGGAGCGGATCTCGTCCTCGACGGCTGTGTAGACGTCGTCGGTGAAATCGAGGAACAGCGGAAACTCACCGGTTGGCTTGGCGGCGGCGGAGGCGAGGTTCTGCTGCGCCACACACAGGCTGGTGATGAACGGCTTTGCCGCTTCGAGACCCTGGGCCACGACCTGCTCGGTGGGGGCGGTCCGGCCGCCGCGGACCAGGTTCCAGGTGCTGGCGGTGGACTCTGCCTCGACCATCATGATCGCGACGTCTCCGTCAGGCAGCACCCGACCGGCGACGACCATGTCGAACACGGCGTCTTCGAGTTGCGAATGGTGCGGGAACGCCACCCACTGATCGTCGATCAGCGCAACCCGCACGGCGCCGATCGGGCCGCTGAACGGCAGGCCGGCGATCTGGGTGGATGCCGACGCGGCATTGATCGCGACGACGTCGTAGAGGTGGTCTGGATGCAGGGACATCACCGTGATGACGACCTGGATCTCGTTGCGCAGGCCCTTGGCGAACGACGGGCGCAGCGGCCGGTCGGTCAGGCGGCAGGTGAGGATGGCCTCCTCGCTAGGCCGACCTTCGCGGCGGAAGAACGAGCCGGGGATGCGTCCGGCGGCGTACATGCGCTCCTCGACGTCGATGGTGAGCGGGAAGAAGTCGAGGTGCTCTTTGGGCTGCTTGGACGCGGTCGTAGCCGACAGGACCATGGTCTCGTCGTCGAGGTAGACGACGGCGGAGCCGGCGGCCTGTCGGGCCAGTTGTCCGGTCTCGAATCTGATGGTTCGGGTGCCGAAGCGGCCGTTGTCGAGCACGGCCTCGGCGGTGTGAATCTGCGGACCCGTCACGGGTCACCCTCCTTGCGGTGTCGTGGGTGGGCCGCAGCGACGTCGGAGAAGGTCGTGCCATGGGCGCCGGTCTTCGATGGAAGCGCCCGGGACGGGCTGCGTAGCACGCGGATCCCGGGAGCCACTACCGAGGACCGATCCCGAACTCCGGCCGAAACCGCGGGCCACCGGTGGGGTGGAATGGCTGTCTGTGTTCAGTTGTGCGGTGGGGGCGAATTTATCGCCGCAGGCCGAGCTTCTCGATCAACTCTCGGTAACGCGTGATGTCTGTCCGAGCCAGGTAGTTGAGCAGCCGGCGACGTTGGCCGACCAGCAGCAGCAGGCCGCGACGGCTGTGGTGATCCTGCTTGTGCTCCTTGAGGTGCTCGGTGAGGTGGTTGATGCGATAGGTCAGCATCGCCACCTGGACCTCGGGCGAGCCCGTGTCACGCTCGGTGCGGGCGTGCTCGGCCATGATCGTCTTCTTGGTGGCGGTGTCGATCGACACGGGTCTCCTTGTCGGGTCATTGCGCGGCGCTCCCGAGCAAGTCCTCCGGGGCACTGTCGATCCGCGGCCGTTCTGACGGCGCCCCCAGGATATCAGTGGGCGGCTCACCAGGCGTAATCGACGGTTCGGAGGTCAGCGCCTGAGCAGCTTTCGAGCTGTGTCGACGTCTTGGTGCATCCGCTCGACGAGCGACGCGACGGTCTCGAAGCGCTGCTGGCCACGGATGCGGTCCACGAAGTCGACGGCCACCGGCACCCCATACAACTCCAGGTTGTCGCGGTCGAGCACGTACGCCTCGACCGTGCGCTCGACCCCGTCGAAGGTCGGATTGGTGCCGACGGAGATCGCCGCCGGCCAACGGGGCGTGTGCGGGTCGTCCAAGCGAGTCAGCCAACCCGCGTAGACACCGTCAGCTGGGACCACCTCGCCCGAACGAGCCGGGACATTGGCCGTCGGAAAACCGAGCAACCGTCCGCGTTCGTGACCTCGGACGACCACGCCCACGACCCGGAACGGACGGCCCAGCGCTTCTGCTGCCGCGGTCACGTCGCCGTTGGCCACCCGCTCACGGACGTACGTCGACGACCAGCGATCCACCCATGCGTCACCCTCGGGCTCGACCCGTTCGACCACGAAGTCGTGCTCCTTGCCCAGCTGTTCCAGAAGCGCGACGTCGCCGGCGGCGCGGTGCCCGAACCGGAAATCGCTGCCCACGACCACGGCTCTTGCGCGCATGAGACCGACGACCACGTCAGCGACGAAGTCCTCCGCGCTCTGCTCTGAGCGCTCCCGGCCAAAGGGCAACACCAGTACGTGGTCCGCGCCGGCGCCCCGTAGCAGCTCGGCCCGGGTGGCGACCGGAAGCAGCGCCGGCGGCGCCACTTCCGGTCGGATGACCACGATCGGGTTCGGGTCGAAGGTCACCACGACCACGGGAACACCCAGCCGACGTCCTTGCCTGGCGGCCCGCCCGACGACTGCCTGGTGCCCTCGGTGCACACCGTCGAACACGCCGATTGTGACCACCGTGGGCCCGAGGTCCACCGGCACCTCGGCGGGTGAATGCCAGACCGTCATCACTCACCCGGCCCGACCGGTGCGGGCTCCGCCGGGTCGACGAAGACCACCAGATGCTTGGCCCGCGGGCCACGGTCCTGGACCAGCGACAGCAGCGTCCCGTCCGGGCCGAACACGGCAACCGGGCCGGGATTGATACCGGTTCGGGGCAGTAACGCGCCATGTGCCACCCGAGCAGCGGTTTCCGCATCGACGTCCAGGCGGGGGAACAAGGCAGCTGCGGCGGCGGCAAGCGGCATGACAGTGGGAGCTTCGGCAAGCTGGTCGAGGGTTCGGGCGGAGTCCATACCGAATGGCCCGACCCTGGTCCGCCGCAGCGCCGTGAGATGGCCGCCCACACCTAACGCGGCACCGAGGTCGCGGGCCAGGGCGCGGACGTAGGTTCCCGAGGAACAGTCGACCTCGACATCGACGTCGAGGTGTCGACCGTGCCACTCCGTCCGCATGACCTCCAGCCGCCCGATGGTCACCTCGCGGGCCTTGAGCGCGACCTGCTCACCTGACCGCACCCGCGCGTAAGACCGGACGCCGTCGACCTTGACCGCGGACACGGCGCTCGGCACCTGCCAAATCGTGCCGGTCAGCCTGGCGACCTCCACGGCCAAGGCAGCCGATGTCACCCCCGATGCGTCGGCCACGTCGACGACTTCACCTTCGGCGTCGTCGGTCACCGTGCTCGCACCCAGCCGGATCCTGGCCGCGTAGGCCTTCTCGGCGAGAGCGAGATGACCCAGCAGCCGGGTGGCGCGGCCGACGCCGACCACCAGAACCCCGGTGGCCATCGGGTCGAGGGTTCCCGCATGACCGACCTTGCGAGTCCCGACCAGTCGGCGGACACGGGCTACGACGTCGTGCGAGGTCATGCCGATCGGCTTGTCGATCACGACCAGGCCGTTTGGGGCAGCCGCCGTCACTCCGCGGCGTCCAGCTCTGATCGTTCGGCGCCGTTGGGCGGCACGCGGTATGGGTCGGCGTCGCCGGCGAACGATGCGGTGGCGGCGTCACGCGCAACGGCCGCGTCGGACTCTCGGGCCTTTCGGAGTAGATCGTCGATGCGGGCAGCGTTCTCGGGAATGGCGTCGGCAACGAAGGTGAGAGTCGGCGTGAACCGTACGCCCGTCTGCCGGCCCACCTCGGTCCGCAGCAGTCCTTTAACGCTGTCCAGTGCCGCTGCGGTCTCCGCGCGCGCCGTCTCGTCGCCGTACACGGTGTAGAAGACGGTGGCGTCATGAAGGTCCCCGGTGACCCGGGTATCGGTGACTGTGACGAAGCCGAGCCGGGGATCCTTGACCCGCTGTTCCAGGGTCTCCGCGACGATCACCCGGATCCGGTCGGCCAGCTTGCGGGCGCGGGCTTGGTCGGCCACGTCGCACTTCCTTCCGCCTCGTCGGTGCTCGAGTAGATGACCTGGTGCGCCGACAGCAGCTCGATCTCGGGCCGGCCAGCGACCATCCGCTCGGCGTTGTCGAGGACCTCTGCGCAATGCCGCGCGTCGGCGGCGACAACAGCCACTCCGATCTCGGTCCGGCGGTAGAGATCCAGCCCGCCGACCTCTGCCGCCGCCACCGAGAAACGCCGCTGCAGCTCGGCAATGATCGGGCGCACGACCGCTCGCTTCTGTTTCAGCGAGCGGACGTCGCCCAGCAACAGGTCCAGGCTCAAGGTTCCGGTGAACACGATCAGTTGCGGGGTTTCTCGCGCATCTCGAAGGTCTCGATGAGGTCGTCGACCTTGATGTCGTTGAACGACCCCAGACCGATACCGCACTCGAAGCCCTCGCGCACCTCCGTGGCGTCGTCCTTGAACCGCCGCAGCGACTCGATCGTCAGGTTGTCGGCGACGACCACGCTGTCGCGAACCAGGCGGGCCCGCGAGTTCCGGCGGATCATCCCGCTGGTCACCATGCAGCCGGCGATGTTGCCGAACTTCGAAGACCGGAATACCTCCCGAACCTGCGCCGCGCCGAGCGCGATTTCCTCGAACTCGGGCTTGAGCATGCCCTTGAGCGCGGCCTCGATCTCGTCGATCACCTGGTAGATCACCGAGTAGTACCGGATGTCGACGCCCTCGCGCTCGGCAAGCTGCTCGGTGCTCTTCGCCGCGCGCACGTTGAACGCGATGATGATGCCCTGGTCGATCGACGCGAGGTTGACGTCGTTGTCGGTCACGGCGCCGACACCCCGGTGGATGATCCGGAGGTTGACCTCTTCCCCGACATCGATCTTGAGCAGAGCGTCCTCGAGAGCTTCGACAGAGCCGGAGACGTCGCCCTTGATGATCAGGTTGAGCGTCTCGACCTTGCTCGCCACCAGCCAGTCTTCGAGGGTGACCCGCTTGCGCGCCCTGGCCAGCATCGCGTTGCGCTCCATTGCTTCACGCTTCTCCGCGATCTGGCGCGCAGTACGGTCGTCGTCCGCGGCCAGGAACTTGTCGCCCGCGCCCGGAACACTGGTCAGGCCGAGGACCAGCACCGGCCGGGACGGTCCCGCCGTCTCCAGCGGCTGGCTGAACTCGTCGAGCATGGCCCGTACCCGGCCGTATGCCTGCCCGGTGACGATCGCGTCGCCTGCTTTCAACGTCCCGCGCTGGACCAGCACGGTTGCTACCGGGCCCCGGCCCTTGTCCAGGTGACCCTCGATGGCCACGCCACGAGCCGCCATGTCGGGGTTGGCTCGCAGGTCCAGGGCGGCGTCGGCGGTCAGGATGACCGCCTCGAGCAGCTTGTCGATGTTCATTCGCTGTTTGGCCGAGACGTCGATGAACATCGTGTCGCCGCCGTACTCCTCCGCGACCAGGCCGTATTCGGTGAGCTGCTGGCGGATTTTGGCCGGGTTGGCGCCTTCGAGGTCGACCTTGTTCACCGCGACGACGATGGGGACGTCGGCGGCCTTCGCGTGGTTGAGCGCCTCGACCGTTTGCGGCATCACGCCGTCGTCGGCGGCGACGACCAGGATCGCGATGTCAGTCACCTGCGCACCGCGAGCCCTCATTGCGGTAAACGCCTCGTGCCCCGGGGTGTCGATGAAGGTGATTGCCCGGTCTTCCCCTTCGTGGTCGACGTGCACCTGGTAGGCCCCGATGTGCTGGGTGATGCCACCGGCCTCGGCTTCGACGACGTTGGCGTTGCGGACAGCGTCGAGCAGCTTGGTCTTGCCGTGGTCGACGTGGCCCATAACGGTCACGACCGGCGGGCGAGCGACCAGGCCTTCCTCGTCTTCCTCGGCCTCGAAGTCGATGGAAAAGGACTCGAGCAGCTCGCGGTCCTCGTCCTCGGGCGAGACCACCTGGAGGTCGTAGCCCAATTCCTCACCGAGCAGCTTGAAGGTGTCCTCGTCGACGGACTGGGTGGCCGTGACCATCTCCCCGAGATGGAACAGCACCTGAACCAGCGCGCCGGCCTCGGTGTCGATCCGCTCGGCGAAGTCGGTCAGCGACGCCCCGCGGGGGAGCCGGATGGTCTGCCCGTTGCCGCGCGGGACCCGCACGCCTCCGATCGAGGGAGCCTGCATGTTGTCGTACTCCTGGCGCTTCTGGCGCTTGCTCTTGCGGCCGCGAGCGGGTTTCCCGCCGGGCCGCCCGAAGGCGCCTGCTGTTCCGCCACGGCCCCGACCGCCGGCACCCGGACGTCCACCGAACCCGCCGCCGGCACCTGGCCGACCGGCGAATCCGCCGCCAGTGCCGGTGCGACCGGTTCCGCCAGAACGACCCCCGCGTTCACCGGCAGGAGCACCGCCGCCACCTGCGCGGCCGGCCCGGCCCCGCTCCCCGGGCCCAGCCGCGCGGGGCGAGCCAGGACGCGTCGGCATCATCCCCGGGGACGGACGCGAACCGCCAGGTGCACCGCCGGCCGAGCGTGGCGGCATCCCCCCGGGAGACGGGCGTGGGCCGCCCGCGCCCGGCGGGGCGTCCGGGCGCGTTTGCGGTCGCTGCATACCCGTCGTGCCACCAGCGGAGAACGGGTTGTTGCCCGGACGGGGACCAGCCGGTCGCCGGCCCATGCCGGTGCTTTCGGTCCCGAACGGGTTGTTGCCGGGGCGAGGGCCACCGGGACGTGGCGTGGCTGGGCCCGGCTTCGGGCCCGTCGACGCCGCGGCCGCAGCGGGCAGGTCGGGCAACGGCGCGGGCTCAGGCCGAGCCGCCGGCAGTTCCGGCGCCGACGCAACCGGCTGTGGCGCCGACTCCACGACCGGAACGGGTGCTGGCGACGTGGACCCGTCGGCAGGCACCTTCTTGGCGGCCGTCTTCGCCGCAGCCTTGGCCGCCTTCTTCGCCGGCGCTGGCGGCGCGTCTGCGAATGCTTCCTTCAGCCTGCGGACGACCGGTGCCTCGACCGTCGATGACGCCGATCGGACGAACTCACCCAGGTCGCCCAACTTCGCCAGGACGACCTTGCTCTCTACTCCGAACTCCTTGGCGAGCTCGTATACCCGGACCTTGGCCACTTTTCTCCTTCTCGGCCGGTCCGGGCGTCGGCTCGGACCGGCTAGGTGGTGCGCGTACTCATCGGTGCGTGCTCATCGAGTGCCCATGAGTGTCATATCTCCTTGTTGCGGTCAGTCGCCGATCCGGTGTTCCGGCCGGCGGCCATCTGCTCCTCCACCCATTGTCGCAGCACCGACGTGTCGAACTGTCCCGGCAGGCGCAAGGCCCGCCGAAACACCCGACGACGCTCGGCGAGGTCGAGGCACCGCAGGTCGGGATGCAGGTATGCGCCCCGACCAGGCAGCTTGCCGCGCCGGTCGGGAGTCAGCATCGGGGCCGTTTCCGGCTCGGTGCTGTCCTCGACCGCCACGACTCGCAGCAGATCGAACTTGCTCGCGCGGATCCGACAGCCGATGCAGGTACGCACGGGTGGGCGGGGGGCCGCACGATCGTCCATTCACATTTCCAGAGACAGTCTAGCGCCTGGTCACACACCGGCCGAGTCAGGCGCCGCACCGACGTCGCCGTCCAGCGGCACCGGGGTGATGGCGTTGACCGGCTCCGGGCCACCGCTGTCCGGGTGGATATCGATCCGCCAGCCGGTCAGCCGGGCCGCGAGCCGGGCATTCTGGCCTTCGCGCCCGATCGCCAGCGAGAGCTGGTAGTCCGGAACGGTCACCCGAGCCGCCTTCGCGTCGGCGTCGACGACCTCGACCTGGCTGACCCTGGCTGGCGAGAGGGCATGTGCGACCAATTGGGCCGGATCATCCGACCAGTCCACGATGTCGATCTTCTCCCCGTGTAGTTCTGCCACGACGGCCCGTACCCGTGCGCCCATCGGGCCGATGCACGCCCCCTTGGCATTGACGCTCGGGTTTGTCGACCGCACGGCGATCTTGCTGCGGTGACCGGCCTCACGAGCGATCCCGGCGATCTCGACCGTGCCATCGGCGATTTCCGGCACCTCGAGCGCGAACAGCTTCTTGACCAGGTTGGGATGCGTCCGCGACAAGGTCACCACCGGACCACGCAGTCCTTTGCGGACCTGCAGGACGTAGCACTTGATCCGGCTTCCGTGCTCGTAGCGCTCGCCGGGGACCTGTTCGTGAGCCGGCAGCACTGCCTCCACCTTGCCGAGGTCGACCAGCACAGCCCGGGGATCGCGGCCTTGTTGGACGGTTCCGGAGATGACATCGCCCTCTTTGCCGAGGAACTCGCCGAAAGTGATCTCGTCTTCGGCATCGCGCAGCCGTTGCAGGATCACTTGTTTGGCGGTCGTGGCCGCGATTCGGCCGAATCCCTCGGGCGTGTCGTCCCATTCGCGGAGGACGGCCTCGTTCTCATCCACGTCCTGAGCCCAGACCGTGACGTGACCGGTCTTGCGGTTCAGCTCGACTCTGGCGTGGGGTTGGGCGCCCTCGGTCCGCTCGTATGCGACGAGCAATGCCTGCTCGAGTGCCTCGACGAGGAGGTCGAACGAGATCTCCTTCTCCCGTTCCAGAGCGCGCAGGACCGACAGGTCGACGTCCACGGCGTCACTCCTCTCCCCCGTCGAAGCGGCGGAACTCGACTTGTACCCGTGCCGTTCTGATCGCGTCATACGGCAGCCGTCGCGACGAACCGTCGACCTCCAGCACCGCGCCGGCTTCGTCGGCGATCTGAATCCGCCCCAGCAGGTCGCTGCGGTCCTCGAGCACCACGTGGACCAGCCGACCGATGTTCCGTCGCCAATGCCTCGGCAGCCGCAGCGGGCGAGCGACACCAGGCGAGCTGACCTCCAGCGTGTACGGGGCGTCACCGAGCACATCCGTCGCATCCATCGCAGCGGACAGGGCGTGCGACAGAGTGGCACATTGGTCGAGGTCGACACCGCCGTCCGCGTCGACGACGACGTTGACACGATGGCGCCGTCCGGCGGCCGTGACCTCCAGTGCCTCGAGGTCGAAGCCTTGCTCAATGCATAGTGGCTCGACGACATCGAGAAGATGCTCGTCAACGAGGTCGCGGCTC
This sequence comes from uncultured Actinomycetota bacterium, assembly GCA_963819885.1. GTDB lineage: Bacteria > Actinomycetota > Actinomycetes > Jiangellales > Jiangellaceae > JACVRX01. Next base: position 183,140 of record CAWFXV010000030.1, read on the forward strand.
GGATTGCTCATCCCGAGGACCTCCTCGCTGTCGAGTTGTCGGCCGGAAACGTCCCGGTCGCGGCCGTCCGTGCTGGTCAGCGTACTCCCGGAGGGGACCGGCCCGCGTTGTGTCAACCGGTGTCCTACCGTGTGCGGGTGCTACCTCCGGACACGACGCCGGCAGCCAGCGTGTCCCGGCGGTCGGTGCTGGTCAGTGCTACTGCGCTGGCTGCCGTGGCCTGCACTGACCTGCCCGCTGGTGCGCCGCGGCCCAGCTCCTCCGCGCCCACACCCGACGAGCAGCTGCGCCGGGACCTCGCCGCTGCCGAAGCTGACCTGGTTGCTCTCTATGCCGCCACCCGGGCGGCGCACCCCGAGCTCGAAGATGCCCTTGCCCTGGTCGAAGATCGCCACCGGCACCACAGTGCTGCTGTCGGGTCCTCGGGGCGTCTCGCTCCCGCCGTGCGCCCCACGACGGCAACGCCAGACGGCGCGTCCGCCAGCGCGGGTGCGGCGCCGACTATTACCACAACCGGTCGGTCTGTGGCTGCCGATCCGACGGTGGCCGTCGGCGTCCTGCGAGTCGCCGAGGAGAACGCGGCCGAAGCGCGGTTGCGGGACTGCCTGCGCTGCGACGATCCAGCGCTTGCCGAGCTGGTCGCGGCCATAGCGGCCGGAGAGGCGGCGAACGCCGTGCTGCTCCCGGCGGCGCCATGAGCACGCTGGACGCGCTACAGGCCGTTCTCGCTGGAGAGCACGCATGCGTATACGGATACGGCGCGCTTGGACCACACGCCGCCGAGCAGGACCAGTCGACGGTCAACGCCGCCTACGACGCGCACCTGACCCGGCGCGACATGCTGGCTGAGCTGATTCGGGCTCGCAGCGCCGAGCCGGTCGCGTCGTTGCCGGCATACGCCGTGCCGTTTCCCGTCCACGACGCAGGCTCAGCTCGCAGCCTTGCCGGCTTATTGGAGGAACGGCTGACCGTCCTCTACGCCGACCTCGTCGCCGTGAGCACGAATACGGCGCTGCGGCGAGCGTCAGCTCAGGCCTTGCTCGATACGGCCGTGCTCGCCGCCGGCTGGACCGGGAGGACATCTCCGCTACCCGGCATCGACCCGCCGGCCGACTGAGATTCTCACAGACCGAATCGGTCGACCGCCCGCAGCTTGTTGGTGGCATCCAGTGCCGCGACCTTGTACGCCTCCGAGAGGGTCGGGTAGTTGAAAACGGTGTCGACGAGATAGTCGACAGTTCCACCGCAGCCCATCACCGCCTGCCCGATATGCACCAGATCGGTGGCGCCGGTGCCGAATACGTGCACCCCGAGGACGTGCCGGGTCGCCGTTGACACGAGCAGTTTGAGCATGCCGTACGAGTCGCCCACGATCTGTCCTCGCGCGAGCTCGCGGTACCGCGAGATTCCCACCTCGTAGGGAACCGAGTCTGCCGTCAGCGCTACTTCCGTACGCCCGCAGTAGGAGATCTCCGGGATGGTGTAGATGCCGATCGGTTGGATGTCATGCAGCTTGGTGGCCGGCTCGCCGAACGCATACAAGGCGGCAAGCCGCCCTTGGTCCATGCTCGTCGCCGCCAGGGCCGGAAAGCCGATCACGTCGCCGACGGCGAAAATGTGCGGCACCGTCGTGCGGTACTCGTCGTCCACCGTGATCCGGCCCCGAGGGTCTGCGGTCAGTCCGGCCGCTTCGAGGTCGAGCTCCTCGGTCATGCCCTGGCGCCCGGCCGAGTACATGACGGTCTCGGCGGCGATGCGCTTCCCGCTCGCCAAGGTCGTGACCGTTCCATGCTGGCCGACCTCGACCTTCTCGACCTCCTCGCCGAATCGGAAGGTCACCGACAGGTCGCGCAGGTGGAACTTCAGGGACTCGACCACCTCGGGATCGCAGAACTCGAGCATGCGGTCGCGCCTTTCGACGACGGTGACCCGCGTCCCGAGCGCGGCGAACATCGACGCGTACTCGATGCCGATCACCCCGGCACCGACCACCACCATGGTGTCGGGAACCCGCTCGAGCGACATGATGCCGTCGGAATCGACGACCCGGACTTCGTCGAACTCCACATGGGCGGGGCGGGCCGGCCGTGACCCCGTCGCAATCACGATCTGTCCGGCCCGGACCATCCGGTGTTCCCCGCCGCCGGAGATCTCGACGGTGTGGGGGTCGATGAAGCGTCCGGAACCGATCAAGAGGTCGATGTGGTTGCGGAACAACTGTGACCGTACGACCTCGATCTCCCGGCCGATGACGTGTTGGGTGCGAGCCAGCAAATCCTGGACGGTGATCTCCTGCTTCACCCGGTACGACTGGCCGTACAGCTCGCGCATGGACAGGCCGGTCAGGTAGAGGACGGCTTCGCGCAGGGTCTTCGACGGGATGGTGCCGGTGTTGACGCACACGCCACCGATCATGTGCCGCCGCTCGACGACGCAGACCCGTTGACCCAGCTTGGCTGCGCCGATCGCTGCCTTCTGACCGCCTGGCCCCGAGCCGATGACCAGCAGGTCGTAGTCGTGCTCGGGCTCGTCCATGTCGTCTCCCTCGGATGCCGCGACATCTTCAAGGGTGACGGTGGCGTCCGGAACCGGCAACCTGGGGGACGAGCGCAGTCCTGGGGGCACGAACGTGCGTGCACGTACTCAGCGCTCGTGGACCTCGACGAGGTGTGCGACCGCGCCGCGCACCGGTACGTGGACGCGCTCTCCGCTGCGACGGTCCTTGACCTCGACCGTTCCGTCGGCCAGCCCACGCCCGACGACGACGATAGTCGGGATCCCGATCAGCTCGGAGTCGGCGAACTTCACCCCTGTCGAGACGTTCTTGCGGTCGTCGTAGAGCACCCGGATCCCGGCCTCGTCCAGTTCGCGCGCGAGCTGGTCGGCCGCCTCGAACACCGCATCGTCTCGGCCGGCCGCCACGATGTGGACGTCGGCAGGCGCGACCTCCCGCGGCCAGCACAGGCCGGCATCGTCGTGGGTCTGCTCGGCGATTGCCGCGACCGCTCGAGACACGCCGATCCCGTAGGAGCCCATGGTGACGGTGACGAGCGTGCCGGTCTCGTCGAGCACCTTGAGGTCCAGCGCCTGGGCAAACCACCGCCCGAGTTGGAAGATGTGCCCGATCTCGATCCCGCGAGCCAGCTCCAGCGGCCCGGAGCCGTCGGGGGCAGGATCGCCGGCCTGGACATCGGCGGCCTCGATGGTGCCGTCTCCAGTGAAGTCACGCCCCGCCACCAGGTCGAAGACGTGGCGACCCGCGGCGTTGGCGCCGGTGACCCAGCGGGTGCCGTCGACGACGCGAGGGTCGAGCAGATAGCGGATCTTCGCTGGGGCCTCGGCACCGAGGTATTGAGCTGCGTCACCGGTGTCGAAAGTCGCCGGGCCGATGTACCCGCGTACGAGCGTCGGGTTGGTTGCGAACTCGGCGTCGGTGAAGGGTTCGACCTCGGCCGGCAACACGGCCGCCTCCAAGCGCTTGAGGTCGACCTCACGGTCACCTGGGAGCCCGACGATGAGCGGCTGCCTGGCGCCGTCGGGCTGGCGCAAGGTGAGGACGACGTTTTTCAACGTGTCCGACGCCGTCCAGGGCCGGTCCTCCCGGGGAAACCGCTTGTTGGCCAGCTCGACAAGGGTTTCGATCGTCGGGGTGTCGGGCGTGTCCTCGACATGGGCGGGGGGGATGCCGTCGTACGGAAGCGGGCTCGGGGCCGGCGTCGTCACAGCCTCCACGTTCGCGGCGTAGCCACCGCTTGACCGCACGAAGGTGTCCTCACCGATATCACACGGTGCAAGGAACTCCTCGCTGGTGTTGCCGCCCATCGCCCCGGAGCTCGCCGCGACGATGACGAAGTCCAGGCCGAGCCGTTCGAACGTGCGGATGTACGCGCGGCGATGTCGCTCGTACGAGCGTTGCAGTCCCGCGTCGTCGACGTCGAACGAGTACGAGTCCTTCATCACGAACTCGCGCCCCCGCAGGATGCCGGCCCGCGGGCGGGCCTCGTCGCGATACTTGGTCTGGATCTGGTAGAGCGCGAGCGGCAGGTCCTTGTACGAGGAGTACAGATCCTTCACGAGCAGCGTGAACAGCTCCTCATGCGTGGGGCCGAGCAGGTAGTCGCCACCCTTGCGATCATGCAGTCGGAAGATGCCGTCGCCATAGGTGGTCCACCGGCCGCTGGCCTCGTACGGTTCCCGCGGGATGAGCGCTGGGAAGTGCACCTCCTGCGCACCCGAGCGGTCCATTTCTTCCCGGATGACCTGCTCCACGTTGCGAAGAACCCGATAACCCAGCGGTAGCCAGGAGAAGATGCCCGGCGCTACCCGGCGGATGTACCCGGCCCGCACGAGCAGCCGATGGCTGGGCACCTCCGCGTCGACGGGGTCCTCGCGCAGGGTTCGCAGGAACAGCGTGGTCATCCGCAGGATCACGTGGATCTCCGTCTCGCGGTGCGGCCAGTTGACCGGGCGAGGATATCCAGCGCCGATCTGGGAGGTCGCCACCTTTCCCGGGAGGCAGTGCCGTCAGGGACGCAGCGGTGCGAGTCCCGCAATGTTCCCGCGACTGGTCACGACCGCGGTCGTGCGCGCCAGCGCTTCCTCGAGCCGAGCAGCACTCGTCGTGCCGGTATCGCCGGAGGCGAGCGCGGTCGGTACCACGAGCACTTCGATGGGGAACTCGTAGGTCTGGTACAGCGGCAGGTATTCCGCTGCTGTGACGACAAAGCGTCCGGTAGACCGATCTTCGGTGAACGTGAAGCGGGTGAGCAGTCCCTCCGACTTGGGTCCCTGCGGCTCGGCGTGATTGGCCATGAGATTGCCCATGCCATAGACCACCCACTCCCCGCCGATGTTCTCCATCGGCTGCACGACGTGGGCGTGATGGCCGAGCAACAAGTCGATATCTGGGGCCGCGATCAGCCGCGGTGCAAGGTCCAGTTGCTGCGCGTTGAGGTCATGATCGAACTCGGTGCCCCAATGCAAAGCGACGACGACCACGTCGGCCCCTCGCTGCCGTGCCTTCGCTGCGTCGGCCCGGATTTTCTGCTCGTCGATCTCGTTCGCCCAGAACGTCTGCCCATTCGGGTACGGGATGCCGTTGAAGCCGTAGGTGTACGAAAGCAGCGCCAACCGAATCGCGCCCCCAGTCGTGGTCACGTCGACGAGGGTCGTCTGAGCAGACTCCACCGGGGTGCGAGCCGAGCCGGCGTGCGCGATGCCCGCGGCGTCGAGAATTTCCAGAGTGCGCGCCACGCCGGCCGCACCCTGATCGAACGTGTGGTTCGACGCCGTGGAGCAGGCGTCATAACCGGTCGCTACCAGCGCAGACACAATCTGTGGCGGGCCTGAGAACGTGGGGTATCCCGCGTACGGACCGCGCCGCGGAGCTAGCGGCACCTCGAGATGGCAGATCGCGACGTCGGCGGCTGAGACGACAGGAGCGATGTTCGCGAGCTGTGGGGTGAAGTCGAGGGGGTCGTTGCCCGAGGACTGCGCGTCCTGCTCAGCCTGGTGCCACAGTCGTTCATGCAGTAGGACGTCGCCGGTCCCGACCAGGGTGAACGTCCGAGCCTCCGGCGTGGGAATAGGCGTCGATGTCGACGCTTCGGTGCGCGTCGGCGACGGCTCCCTAGACGGTTCGGTAGACGGTTCGTCGCCACCTGTGCACGCCGCGAGCACGAGGACTGCGGCAGCTGCGACAGGCAGACGGCCTTTCACCGGGACAGTGTGCGCTACCGCAGCCGCCATCCTCGGATGGGAGCCACAAGAGATCTAGCATCGTGATGTGATTGCGGGCCCGGGTATCCGCAGGGTGCGCCTCTCGACCGGAGTTACGGTTCCTTACCTCGAGCAGGGCGATCCGTCCGGGACGGCGGTGCTGCTCCTCCACGCCTGGGTGGAATCGTCAGGGTGCTTCGACCTCATGCTGTCGGCATTGCCCTTGACGTTGCATGTCTTCGCGATGGACCAGCGGGGCCACGGTGAGGCCGACAAGCCCGCCGACGGGTATGCCCTCGGGAACTTCGCCGAGGACATCGAGGCATTCATGGACGCAGTCAGCGTGCCGTCAGCGGTGCTCGTCGGGTCCTCGAGCGGTGGCTACGTCGCGCAACAGACTGCCGTCAACGCTCCGGATCGAATCAGGGGCTTGGTCCTTGTCGGCGCACCTCGCAGCTTGCAGGGCCGACCGGCCTTCGCCGACGAGGTGGATTCGCTGACCGATCCGATTGATCCGGCCTGGGTCGAAGACTCTCTGACGTGGTTCCCGCGCTATCACGACGTTCCCGACTGGTACATCGCGGACCGGATACGGGACGGTCTGCGTGTGCCCGCGCGCGTATGGCGGGCAGGACTCACCGGGCTCACCGCCGCCGTTCCGCCGTCGGAGTCCGGAACTATTACTGCGCCCACACTGATCATCTGGGGTGCGCGTGACGAACTGCTGCCGCGTGCGGATATGGACGTACTCACGGCAGCGATACCGGCCGCCCGACTGGTGGTGTACGAGGACACCGGCCACCTCGTCGTGTGGGAGCAGCCCGAACGCGTTGCTGAGGATCTGGCGGATTTCGTGGCCGACCTCGAGCGCTGAGGTCAGAACAGCACCGTGGCGAACTCCCCGATCTCCCGGAATCCCACGCGGCGATAGGCGGACCGGGCCGGGACGTTGTAGTCGTTGACGTACAGCGTGATGACCGGAGCGATCGCACGCTGCGCGTGTTCGACGACAGCGGCCATACCCGGCGCGCACAGCCCTTCTCCCCGCCGGTCCGGACGAACCCATACGCCCTGGACCTGGCAGGCCTGCGGTGTGCCCGCGCCGATCTCGGCCTTGAACAACACCTCGCCGTCCTCGAACCGGGCAAAGGCGCGCCCCGCGCGGACCATCTCCGCTACCCGAGCGCGGTAGTACGCCCCGCCGTCCTTGCCGACTGGGGAGATGCCGACCTCCTCGGAGAACATCGCGATACATGCAGGCAGGATGGTGTCGATCTCGTGCGGCCATACTCGGCGCACCAAGGGGTCCGCTGGCACTGCCGGCGGGTCAGCGATGGCAAGCAGCGGCTGATGGGGCCGCACCTCGCGAGCCGAGCCCCAGCTGGGTCGAAGCAGATCCCACATTGCCAGTACTGCTCCTGCGGGCCCGAGCATCGACGAGCACCGCCGGCCGCGTCGGGCCGCCAGCTCGGCAAAGCTGCGGACGGCCTGAGCTGACGCCGCAACCGGCACCAGGTTTGCCCCGGAGTAACAGAGGGCGACCAGTTGCCCCGCCTCCCGGTATCCCCACAAGTCGCCACCCAACTGGTCCGGGGCGAGCCCAGACGAATGCACCCGGGATGCGACGAAGACATCGGCGATCGGATCGCGGCTGAGCAGGCCTAGCACCTCAGGTAGATCGGCCGGTTGCAAGCAACCGACGGCCGCAGTCGTCGTCTCGAGCACGGGGATCAGCTCACGGTGACCGTGGGTGGGCCAGACCCGGCGCCGGCGGCCTCCAATTCCGAGGCGAGCCGCATGGCCTCGTCGATCAGGGTCTCGACGATCTGCGCCTCGGGCACCGTTCTGACCACCTCGCCCTTGACGAAGATCTGGCCCTTGCCATTGCCCGACGCAACACCGAGATCGGCCTCACGCGCCTCACCCGGGCCGTTGACGACACAACCCATGACCGCGACTCGGAGCGGGACCTCCATCCCCTCCAGGCCAGCGGTCACGCGGTCGGCCAGGGTGTAGACGTCGACCTGAGCCCGTCCGCAGGACGGGCAGGACACGATCTCCAGCTTGCGTTCGCGCAGATTCAGCGACTGCAGGATCTGCAGGCCGACCTTGACCTCTTCGACGGGAGGCGCGGACAGGGAGACCCGAATGGTGTCGCCGATCCCCCGGGAGAGCAGCGCACCAAAAGCAACAGCCGATTTGACGGTTCCCTGGAACGCCGGGCCGGCCTCGGTCACGCCGAGGTGCAACGGCCAGTCGCCGCGCTCGGCCAGCAGCTCGTACGCACGGACCATGACGACCGGATCGTGGTGTTTGACCGAGATCTTGAAGTCGTGGAAGTCGTGCTCTTCGAACAGCGATGCTTCCCACACCGCGGACTCGACCAGCGCCTCCGCAGTGGCCTTGCCGTACTTCTCCAGCAACCGCGGGTCCAGCGAACCGGCGTTGACACCGATCCGGATCGAGACCCCGGCGTCGGCCGCTGCGCGCGCGATCGAAGCGACCTGGTCGTCGAACTTGCGGATGTTGCCGGGGTTCACTCGGACGCCGGCACACCCGGCGTCGATCGCAGCGAACACGTACTTCGGCTGGAAGTGGATGTCGGCGATTACCGGAATCTGCGACTTGCGGGCGATCGCCGGCAACGCCTCCGCGTCGTCCTGGCTGGGACAAGCGACCCGGACGATGTCGCATCCGGTGGCGGTGAGCTCGGCGATCTGCTGGAGAGTCGCGTCGACATCGGTGGTCGGCGTGGTCGTCATCGACTGCACGCTGACGGGTGCGTCGCCGCCGACGTCGACCTTGCCGACGCGGATCTTGCGCGACGCCCGGCGGGGTGCGAGCACGGGTGCCGGCACGGCGGGCATGCCCAACTGGACGCTCATAGCGTCCATTGTCGGGGTATCTCAGCCAGAGAGCCGGACCGGGTTGACGATGTCGGCGTAAAGCAACAGCGCGCTCATGCCGATGAGCACCGCCGCTACCCCGTAAGCAAGGGGCAGTGCCTTCGCGACGTCGACGGGCTTCGGCTTGGGTCCGCCGGTCAGCTTGGCGTACCCGAGCTTGATGCCCTCCCAGATCGCACCCGCCGCGTGGCCGCCGTCGAGCGGCAGCAGTGGGATGAGGTTGAACAGCGCGATCGCCATGTTGAAGCTCGCCAGCAACAGGACGAAGGTGGCGATCCGGGCGTCGACGTCGACCTCGGCAGTCGCGATCTCACCGCCGATCCGGCCGGCGCCGACGATGCCGATGGGCCCGGTGAGATCCCGTTCCTCACCGCCGAAGGCGGCCTGCCAGACGCCGACCATCTTCTGCGGGATGGAGACGACAGCCGTGGCCGTCTGCGCCGTGAAGTCGCCCAGCCAGGTCACCGCGCTGCCGACGTCCTCGGGCACAAACTCCTGAGTAGGGGCGATGCCGAGGAATCCGACGGTGACGAGCTCATCGGTGGCTTCTCGATATCCGTCCTCGTCGGCCGCCCCGAGGGCGTGCCGATCGGTCGTGATGAGGACAGGCGTGAGGGTCAGCTCCTGACCGTTTCGTTCGACGACGACCTCGACCGCTCCGGCCTGGTGGTCGCGGATCAAGTCCTGGGCGACGCTCCACGAGCTCACGGGTTCGCCGTCGAAGGAGACCAACCGGTCTCCGGGCCGGAACCCAGCCTCCGCGGCCGGCGTCTCCGGGTCGGCAGCGGTGCACGGCCGGTTGCCGTCGGCCACCGGGATGACGCATGCCGACACCTCGCTGACGACTGGGCGCAGTTCGGGCTCGGTGGGATTGCCGTAGATCATCAGAACAGCGCCGGCCAGCACGGCGGCGATGAGGACGTTCATCGCCGGACCGCCGAGCATGACGATGAGCTTCTTCCACCAGGCCTTGCGGTAGAAGACCCGGTCCTCATCGCCAGGCTTGATCTCCTCCTTCGACGCGCGGCGCGCGTCCTCGATCAATGCCTGGAACGGTCCAGTGCTCGCCCGGCGCAAATGCCGCGGATCGTCGCCCGGCTCCGGCGGGAACATGCCGACCATGCGCACGTAGCCGCCCAACGGGACGGCCTTGAACCCATACTCCGTCCCTCCCCGGTGGCGTGACCACACCGTGCGCCCGAAGCCCACCATGTACTGGCTGACCTTGATGCCGAACAGCTTGGCCGGCACCAGGTGACCGATTTCGTGTAGCGCGATCGAGAGCAGCAACCCGACGGCGAAGGCCAGGATGCCCACGACGGTCAGCCAGTCCACCTACCCGCTCGCCTTCATCGTCGAAGCACCTCCCGGGCGCGGTGGCGCGCCCAGGTCTCGGCAGCAAGAACGTCTTCGACACCGCGGACGTTCCCGACCGCGCCGGCTCCGACGTGCTCGGAGACCACCTCGGCGACCGTGTCCACGATGCCGAGAAATGGCAGACGACCGTCGAGGAACGCCGCGACGCACTCCTCGTCGGCCGCGTTGAAGACCGCTGGAGCCGTACCGCCCAAGGCACCGACCTCTCGAGCCAGCGCAACAGCAGGGAACGCTTCGTCGTCGAGCGGCAGGAACTGCCACGTCTGGGCCGTCGTCCAGTCACAGGCCAGCGCGGCGTCTCCCACCCGATCCGGCCAGGCCAGCCCGAGGGCGATCGGAATCCGCATATCCGGCGGGCTTGCCTGCGCGAGCGTCGAACCGTCGATGAACTCGACCATCGAGTGCACCATCGACTGGGGATGCACGACCACCTCGATGGCATCGAAGGGAATTCCGAACAGCAGGTGCGCCTCGATGACCTCCAGGCCCTTGTTGACCAACGTGGCGGAGTTCACCGTGACCAGCGGCCCCATGTTCCAGGTCGGATGGGCCAACGCCTGCTTCGGCGTGATCTCGCCGAGCGTGTCGCGCTGGCGGCCCCGGAACGGACCGCCGCTCGCGGTGAGGATCAGCCGGCGGACTTCGTCCCGGCGGCCGCCCCGCAGGCACTGCGCGAGCGCAGAGTGCTCCGAATCGACGGGGACGATCTGCCCGGGCTGCGCCGCCGCCACGACCAGCGGCCCGCCGACGATCAGCGATTCCTTGTTGGCCAGTGCCAGCTGCCGCCCGGAGGCTAATGCCGCAAGCGTGGGCCGAAGTCCGATCGAGCCCGTAATGGCGTTCAGCACCACGTCACATTCATGGGCGGCGATCTCGGTCACGGCATCCGGACCGCCGAGCACCTTGGGCACCGCGTACTCCCCCGCGCTGAAGCCACGGTGCTGTGCTTCGCGGTAGAAGGCTAGTAGCAGATCCTCCGCCGCTCCCGCCCGTGCGACCGCCACGACGTCGACTCCGAGCTCGAGAGCCTGAGCTGCGAGCATCGCGGGATTCGAGCCGCCCGCGGCGAGACCGACGGCCCGGAACTTGTCCGGATTGCGCTTCACGATGTCGATAGCCTGGGTACCGACCGAACCCGTCGACCCGAGGATCACGACTTCTCGCGGCCCGCCCATGCCGTCATTGTCCCCCCGATCCGCCGTTGCCGGATGGGACCGCCAGCGACGATTGCTTGCCCGGCGCCTTGAACCGACGGCGGCCCCCATACGTGGTCCCACGTGGATCGTGTCTTGACCACAGGAGGAGGCACCGGGGTGATGGATCGGCGTTGGAGCAGAGCACTCACAGCGGGCGCGGCCGCCGCCGTGATCGTGGGCGGCACATTTGCCGTCGCGAGTGGCAACGACGGCAGTGTCGGACGCAACAACTTCTCCGAACAGCTCAGCGGGTACCAGGAGGACCCACTGGTGCTGTCGACGACGGGCACCGGCCAGTTCCGGGCTCGGATCAGCTCCACAGGTCAGGAGATCTCCTACACGCTGAGCTACTCAGAGCTCGAAGGCACCGTTACCCAGGCGCACATCCACCTTGGCGGGCGCCACCAGAGCGGCGGCATCAGCGTGTTCTTCTGCTCGAACCTCGGCAATGGGCCGGCCGGCACGCAGGCATGCCCCGCCGCACCGGCCACGATCGAGGGCGTCATCGTTCCGGCCGATGTCATCGGTCCGGCTGGTCAAGGCATTACGGCCGGTCAGTTCGACGAGTTGGTCCGGGCCATCCGCGAGGGCACGACGTATGCCAACGTGCACACCACGCTCTACCCAGGCGGCGAGATCCGAGCACAGCTCGGCGATCACGCCCACTGACGGGGCCCATAACCGGGGGGCGGGGGCTCCGCTCGACGTTCCCGCCCTGGCTCACGCCAGGGCGGGAACGTCGAGGGTCAGGGTCGCGGTGTTGTTGCCAGGGTCGGCGTCGAGTGTCGCCGGCACACCCAGTGGGACGGTCAGCGAAGTTCGGCCATGACCGAAGCCGAGTTCCCACACGATTGGCACGCCGAGCGCCGCCCAGCCGGTCGAGCATCACGGCTCGCAGCTGCTCGGCCGGACCGCAGCCGAACAGCGAGCCGATCGCGATCCCGGTGACGCCGTCGAGCCATCGGCTGCGCAGCAGTTGGGTGAGCATCCGATCCAACCGGTACGGCTCTTCCGCGACGTCCTCGAACAGCAAGATTCCACCGGCGACGCTGCGCCGACCAGTCGGAGTGCCGATCGAACTGGCCAGCACGCTCAGGCATCCGCCCACCGTTACGCCGTGCGCCCGGCCCGGCACCAGAGTCTCGGCCGCCGGTGACGTGAGGGTCTGCATCGACTCGGGCTCGAACAGCGTTCGGCGGAACAAATCAGCCGTCCGGTCGTCGGTGCGGAAGACCGGCGTAGCCGCCATCGGCGAGTGCAGCGTCACCAGACCCAGGCTGAGCGCGAACGCTTCGTGCAAGGCGGTGACGTCGCTGTACCCGGCGAACACCTTGGGCCCGGCGGCCCGCATCGCCGACCAGTCGAGCAGCTCGAGGATGCGCTCGGCACCGTAGCCGCCGCGGGCGCACACGATCCCGGCCACGGTCGGATCCAGCCACGCAGCCTGCAGGTCCGCCGCCCGGCGCTGGTCGTCGCCGGCAAGGTAGGCAAGCCGGTCGTCAACGGCTGTGACATGGGGTCCGACCACGACGTCCAGGCCCCACCCGCGCAGGATGACGCAACCTTCGGCGAGTCGGTCGGCCCGCACCGGTCCGCTCGGGGCGACAACCGCTACCCGGTCTCCTGCCCGGAGCCGACGGGGTCGGGTGAGTGCCGGAACCAGCCCGAGGTCGTCAGTGCGCAACGCCGACGTACTTGACCTCGAGGTATTCCTCGATCCCCTCACGGCCTCCTTCGCGGCCGAACCCAGAGGCCTTGACTCCGCCGAACGGTGCGGCCGGATTCGACACCACACCCAGATTCAGCCCGACCATGCCCGTCTCGAGCCGCTCGGCGACGGTCAGCGCCCGGTTCAGGTCTCGGGTATAGGCGTAGGCGACCAGGCCGAACTCGGTGTCGTTGGCCATGTCCAGCGCCTCGTCGTCGGTGCCGAAGGACGTCACGGGAGCGACCGGGCCGAAGATCTCCTCGCTGAAGACCCGGGCGTCGGGAGGTACGTCGGCGACGACGGTCGGCGGATAGAACCAACCCGGCCCGTTCGGCTGCTCTCCGCCGACGAGGATCTTGCCACCCATGTCGACGGCGTCTGCGACCAACTCAGCGACGCCGGCGCGGGCCTTCTCGTTGATCAGCGGCCCGACCTCGACGCCCTGTTCGGTCCCCCGGCCCACGCGGAGGCGACCCATCCGGTCGGCGAGCCGGCGGGAGAAGTCGTTGGCGACCGACTCGTGGACCAGGAATCTGTTGGCCGCTGTGCAGGCTTCGCCGATGTTGCGCATCTTCGCGGTCATGGCGCCCTCGACGGCCGCATCGAGGTCCGCGTCGTCGAAGACCAGGAATGGTGCGTTGCCCCCGAGCTCCATCGACACACGCAGCAGTTGTTCGGCGGACTGACCGACGAGCCGCCGGCCGACCTGCGTGGATCCGGTGAACGAGAGCTTGCGGGCCCGGGAGTCACGGATCAGCGGCTCCATGACCGCCGACGAGCGCGAGGTCGTGATGACGTTGAGGACGCCAGGGGGAAGGCCGCTGTCCTCGAGCACCCGAGCCAGCGCCAGCATCGACAGCGGCGTCTCCGCAGCGGGTTTGATCACCATCGTGCAGCCGGCGGCGACGGCCGGACCGATCTTGCGGGTGCCCATGGCCGTCGGGAAGTTCCACGGCGTGATCAGTAGACAGGGCCCCACCGGCTGCCGCATCGTCAGCAGCCGACTGCCGCCCGCCGGCGCTACGCGGTACGAGCCCTCGATGCGAACCGCCTCCTCGGAGAACCACCGAAAGAACTCCGCCGCGTAGGCGATCTCGGTTCGCGACTCGGCAACGGGTTTGCCCATTTCCAGCGTCATCAGCAAAGCCAGATCGTCTTGTTGGTCCATCAACGCTTCGAAGGCCCGACGGAGAATCTCACCGCGTTCTCGCGGCGGGCACGCGGCCCAGCCCGGCTGGGCCTCTGCGGCGGCGGCCAGCGCCGCCACGCCGTCGTCAGGACTTGCATCGGCGACCTCGCAGAGCACCTCGGCCGTGGAGGGATCATGGACCTCGAAAGTGGCCGCAGCAGTCGCCTCGCGCCATCCGCCGCCGGTGTACAGGCCCTTGGGAACGTTGTCGACCACTCGCTGCTCGTCCGATGCCGCCATGGTCTCGCTCCGTTCGCTCGTCAGGTGACGACTGGTGTCAGGGCGCCACCACTTCGACCTCGAACCCCTCCTCGTTCTCGAGGTAAGCGGCGTAATGCTGTGCCCCGCCCGCGTGCGGGTGCCGGTCGGCGAACATCAACCGCCAGCCATAGGTGGGCGCCTCGGAGACGATGCGGTCGACCATCCAGCGCTCGGGGACCGCCAGCGCCAGGTGGTTCAGGCCGGGCGCCTTACGGTCGTAGGGCTGCCAGGCCAGATCGGGAGACCGTTCCATGACCACGTACGGACCTTCCCGCGGCGCCTGCCAGGAACGGCCTTGGTCCCAGACCTGGAACAGGGTCCAGCCCAGTCGCTCGAACAGCCAGCCGAAAGAGCGGACAGCGACGTCGAGGTCACGGACCCACACCTCCAGGTGGTGCAGTCCGGTCGTCGGCGTGGCTACCTGGGCCACCGGCCGGGGGTCCGGCTCGAGTGCTGGCCGGATTGGCGGCCGGTACACCGGCTCCGGCTCGGGCCGCGCGTAGGCCGGCGCGGGTGGTGGCGGGGGCGCCGGCGCCGCGGCCGCGGCCGGCGGCGCGATGGCGGAGGCAAAGGCCGCAGTCGACACGCCCACATGGTCGTAGGACGGCTCGACTAACTGCGGCTCATAGGCCGGAGCCGGGCGAGGCTGTTCGAACGGCTGCGTGTACGGCTGCTCGTACGCCGGCTTCAGGTGTGCCGGCTCAGCAGGCGGAGGTGCCTGCCGCCCAGCCGTCGATCGCAGCCGACGCAGTTCCCCGGCCGCATCGTCGAGCCAGTCGTCGACGTCGTCCATCGAGTAGCCCTCACGCATCCGGACGACCTTGAACTCTTGTGCCTCGATTTTCTCCGGCGTGAGCGAGCGTCCCCCAGCCCGCCCTTCTAGGGCATCGATAACGCGGTCGACGAAATCGTCGACCGCGTCGAGGTCGTAGCCCTCCCGCATGCGAACGGTACGGAAGGCGGGGTCGCGGCTGACGGCCACCAGGTTTCACTCCTTATCGACTCGAGCGGCTGAATCTTATGTGAGCACCTCGGCAGCCGCGTCACCCGGCGGCGCATCACGGCCGAGCCTGCGCGCCTCGTCGGTTCGCCACATGCCGATCAATCCGCGGAAGTGGGCCAGGAAGTGCTCCTGTTCGTGCTCCGGGAACCCGCTTCTGACGGTGTCGACGAGAAGCGCGTCAAAGTCCGGGGAATCCACCCATTCCAGCACTATCTCGTCGAGGTCACCAAGTCGATCTGCGCAGAACTCGGTGTAGCGGTCGGAGTCGAAATAGTCGTCGGCAAGCTTCCGGTAGGCGGACAACTTGCCGCCGTAGTCGAGGTCCGGGTCGTCGGCCACCGTCTGATAGGGCTCCGGGTCCAAGTGCGGACGAGATCGGCGGTCGGTTGCCAGACAGAAGACGGACCAGCGCAACAACGCCTTCATCGCCCACGGGAAGTAGTAGTGCAGGCTGGTGATCGCCACGTCCGGGCAGGCGTTGGCGTAGTCGATCGGATGAACGTCCACGCCGTGGACCAACGTTTCGCACGAGTTGAACTCCCACCGGAAGAACGCGTTCACCAGCTTGCTGATACTGACCACCTCGGCACCGACCTGTGGGCTCAAGAACCCGTGTTCGACGGCGTACCTGTCGTGCATCGGCAACTCCGGCCGAAAACGCATGACCATCGTCTCGGCGCCGATGGACAGCGAGCGGGCGAAGGCGTCGTACCCCTCGACCGACGCTTGCAAGTGCATGAGCCGGTGACCGGACTCGTCATAGGCCTGGTGCAGGGCGTCCCGGTCGACGATGCGACTGACACCGACCCAGGCACCGCCGTCGTAGGGCTTCATGAACAGCGGGTAGCCGATCTGGTCGGCGATCGCGTCCAAGTCGAACTCGCGGTTGTACCGCTCGGAGGTGTAGACGAACTTGGCATTGTCGACCGGTTCCTTCGGCGGTACCAGCACCGTTGTCGGGACCTTGAGGCCAAGGCGCAGCATCGCGCAGTACGCAGCGTGTTTCTCCATGGCTTGGAAGGTGAACGGGCTGTTCAGCAGATACACGTCATCGGATAGGGCGATCTTCTTCAGCCATTCCCTCGGATGGTGGTACCAGTACGCGAGCCGGTCGATCACGAGGCCGTGTCGCGGGGTGTCCGTGAGGTCGAACGGCTCGATCGTGACCCGCTCGGTGTCGAACTGGTGCCGACGGCCGTCGGGGCCGGTGACCGGGCCGAGCTTTCGAACGAGCGTCTCGAACGCGCGGGGCCAGTCGTCCTCGGTCCCGAGCAACAGCCCGATCAAATGGGTCGTGTCTGCGGTCATCGTGGCCCTCCGTTGTCGCGGTCGGCTCCCCACAGGTCGGCCAAGAGCTGGGTCAGGTATGGATGGAAAGTATCGCGCCAACCGGTGAAGTTGCGCCCGTCGCGACCTTTGCGGCGACCGTCGGACCGGGCTGGTCTCCTCGGATCACGCCACCGGCACCAACGCGGTCAGGATGAGCCAGGCCACCGGAGCCGTCGGGAGCAACGAGTCGAGCCGGTCCATGATCCCACCGTGGCCAGGCAGCAGGGTGCTCATGTCTTTGAGCCCGAGGTCACGTTTGATCATCGATTCGCCGAGGTCGCCGAGGGTCGCGGTGATCACCGCCGCCGCGCCGAGAATGACACCCGCGCGCCAGTCACCGTCCAGGGTCAGAACGACCGCTAGCACGCCTACCGCCAGACAGGCAAGAATCGAGCCGGCAAAGCCCTCCCAGGACTTCTTGGGGCTCACCGTCGGGGCCATCGGATGGCGGCCGGCCAGGACGCCGGCGACGTATCCGCCGGTGTCCGAGGCGGCGACGACGAGGATGCATGTCAGCACCCGCCAGGCTCCATCTGCGGGCTGCAGCAGCAACATCGCGAACCCGGCCAGGAACGGCACGTAGACGGCGACGAATATGCCCGCGGTGACGTCGCGTGGATAACCCCGCGCGCTCTCGCCGAGCCGCCACACCACGACGGCGACCACGGTGAGGCCAAGCACAACCACGAGGGTGTCGGCTCCGCCGACATACGCGCCGACGAGCATGAGCACGGATCCGAGCATCAGCGGCACCAGCGGAATCTGTACTCCGCGAGTTGCCAGGGCCTGGCCGAGCTCCCACACGGCAACCACGATGGCGATGACAGCCAGTCCGACGAAGGCCGGCTTCCAGACGAACAGCGTCCCGAGGACCAGGGCGGCCAAACCGAGCCCGACGACCGTAGCGGCACGCAGATCGCGCCCCGCTCGGCCGTGTCCCGGGACTGTCCTCGGGACCGGCCCGTCGGTCGACATGGTCAGACCTCGAGGAGCTCGGATTCCTTGTGCTTCAGCAGGTCGTCGACCTGGTCGACATAGGACCTGGTCAGCACATCGAGCTGCTTTTCGGCCCGGTTCACGTCGTCCTCGCCGACCTCCCCGTCGCGGGCGAGCTTGTCCAGAGCGTCCTTGGCGTGCCGGCGGATGTTGCGAATGGCCACCCGGGCATCCTCGGCCTTGTGCTTGGCCACTCGGGTGTACTCGCGGCGCCGTTCCTCGGTCAACTGCGGCAGTACCACCCGGAGGAGCTGGCCGTCGTTGTTGGGGTTCACCCCGAGGTCGGAGTCCCGGATGGCGCGTTCGATGGCGGCGAGCGAGTTCTTGTCGTACGGCTGAATCGTGATCATTCGGGCGTCGGCGACGTGGAACGATGCCAGCTGGTTGACCGGCGTCGACGTGCCGTAGTAGTCGACGACGATCTTGTTGAACAGCGACGGGTGCGCGCGGCCGGTCCGGATGGCGGTGAAGTCCTCCTTGGCGACGGACACGGCCTTGTCCATCTTCTCCTCGGCCTCGAGGAGGGTGTCGTCGATCACCGTGGCTCCTTCGGGTGCTCTGGGCAGCCGCCCCTGCGGCGTCGTCTGCGAGTGACCGTACCCTCCAGTGACCCAGGCGGACACCGGCGGCCGGTCATGGTAGGTCCGGTGCCGACTCGATCAGCGCGGTCGGCACGTCGGCCGCGACCAGGGTGCCGATCGCGTCGCCCCGAATCGCGCGGGCGATGCTGCCGTCCTCTCCGAGCCCGAAGACCACGATGGGAAGCCGGTTGTCCATGCAGAGGCTGAACGCAGCGGGATCGGCGACCGATAGCCGTCGGCGCAACACCTCGGCATAGGTGATCGTGGCGAACTTGCGCGCCGACGGATCCACCTGCGGGTCAGCCTCGTAGACACCGTCGACCCGGTTCTTCGCCATCAACAGCCGATCGCAGCCGATTTCCAGCGCCCGCTGAGCGGCCACCGTGTCGGTGGTGAAGTAGGGCATGCCGGCCCCTGCGCCGAAGATCACGACCCGGCCCTTCTCCAGATGGCGCGAGGCCCGACGCGGAATGTACGGCTCGGCGACCTGACCCATCGCGATCGCCGTCTGGACCCGGGTGTCGACGCCCTGCTTCTCCAGGAAGTCCTGCAGCGCCAAGCAGTTCATGACCGTGCCCAGCATGCCCATGTAGTCGCCCCGCGCACGGTCCATGCCGTGCTGCTGCAGTTCTGCACCCCGGAAGAAGTTGCCGCCTCCCACCACGATGGCCACCTGAACGCCGGTGGCGACGACAGCGGCGATCTGGCGGGCGATCAGATGCACGACGTCGGGATCAACACCGACGGCGCCACCGCCGAAGACCTCGCCGGACAACTTGAGCAGGACTCGACGCGGTGGCTGGGCAGCCGGCACGACCGGCGGCAGGATCACCTGGGTCGCAGTCGTGTCCGCCACGGCGCCTACCTCAGCCCTGTCCCACCTCGAAGCGGGCGAACCGAGTCACAGTCACGCCTGCCTCGGCCAGGAGCGGGCCAACCGTCCGCTTCAGATCCTGCACCGCGGGCTGCTCCACCAGGACGGTGTCCTTGAAGAAGCTGTTCACCCGGCCCTCGACGATCCTTGCCAGAGCCTGCTCCGGCTTGCCTTCTTCGCGGGCCGTCGCCTCGGCGATCCGCCGCTCGTTCTCGATCACGTCGGCCGGCACATCGGCACGAGCGACGAACTGCGGGCGCATCGCCGCAATCTGCATGGCTGCCCCGCGGGCCGCGGCGGCATCGGCCCCGGCGTATTCCACCAGCACGCCGACCTGCGGTGGCAGGTCACTGGCCCGACGGTGCAGATACGACACGACCTGGCCGTCGAAGACCGCGACCCGACGCAGCTCGACCTTCTCCCCGATGACGGCCGCAGCGGATTCGATCGCGTCGGTCACCGTCTGGCCGTCAGCCAGCGTCGCCGCCCGGAGCGACTCAACGTCCGGCGGCCGGACCGTGGCCGCCAGGGCCGCAACCTCACCGGCCAGCTGCTGGAAGTCGGCGTTCTTCGCGACGAAGTCGGTCTCGCAGGCAAGCTCGATCATCGCGGTGCCGTCGACAGCGACCAGCCCGTTCGAAGCGGTTCTCTCGGCGCCGCGTTTAGCCGCCTTGGCTGCACCCTTGATCCGGAGCAGCTCGATGGCCTGGTCGAAGCCGCCGTCGGTCTCCTCCAAGGCCTTCTTGGCGTCCATCATGCCGGCGCCGGTAGCGTCGCGAAGCCGTTTTACCTCGGCGGCAGTGACATTCGGCATGTCAGACCTGCCCGACATTCTCGGCTGCGGCGTCCACCTGACTGCTGGTCGGGGCGCCGGCTTCGTCCGCGAAATCGGCTGCCGCCGCGGCGTCGACCGGCGGAGCGCCTTCGACGGTGTCAGCAGCGGCGTCCACCTCATCGGTGACGGAGCTCTGATCGGGCTGTCCCGCAAGGAGCTCCTTTTCCCACTCGGCCAGCGGTTCGTCTCCGGCGAGTTCCGGCCCGGCGGCTTCGTCCGCGGTGGCTTGGCCGGCCCGGGTCATCAGACCGTCGGCGACCGCATCCGCGACGACGCGGGTGAGCAACGTGACGGCTCGGATCGCGTCGTCGTTGCCCGGGATGGGATAGGTGACCTCGTCGGGATCACAGTTGGTGTCCAAGACCGCAACGATGGGAATGTTGAGCTTTCGTGCCTCGTCGACGGCCAGGTGCTCCTTCTTGGTGTCGACGATCCACACCGCGCTCGGTACCCGAGCCATGTCCCGGACTCCGCCGAGGCTGCGCTGCAGCTTCTCCATCTCACGCTTGCGCATGAGCAGTTCCTTCTTGGTGAGCCCAGAGCTCCCGGCGACGTCGAAGTCGAGCTCCTCGAGTTCCTTGAGCCGCTGAAGACGCTTGTGCACGGTCTGGAAGTTGGTGAGCATGCCGCCCAGCCAACGCTCGGTCACATACGGCATGCCGACCCGGGTGGCCTGCTCGCGCACCGCCTCCTGAGCCTGCTTCTTGGTACCGACGAAAAGCACACTGCCGCCATGCGCCACGGTCTCCTTGATGAACTCGTAGGCGCGGTCGATGTAGGACAGCGACTGCTGCAGGTCGATGATGTAGATGCCGTTGCGCTCGGTGAAGATGAAGCGCTTCATCTTTGGGTTCCACCGGCGGGTCTGGTGACCGAAATGGACGCCGCTCTCGAGCAGCTGCTTCATGGTGACGACGGCCATGGCCGCGCCTACCTCCTCCCGCGCCCGATGTATCGAGCGCGTCGTCCGGTTGTCCGCGACGCCCATGCCGGGCGACGCGCCTGGCGCCCTCGGCCGTCACCCGCCCCGGCGAGCCGGGGACCGGAGGTGAAGAGCCGTGCGCAGGGCGCGCGAATTGTGACCCGATCGATCCAGGCCGTCGGTCAGTGTACGTGAGCCGGACGGGCGCCCACCAGCGTGGTACCCGCGCGACTCAGCGGGGAGAAAGCACGCAGAACTCGTTGCCCTCGGGATCGGAGAGTACGACCCAGGGCACGTCCCCCTGGCCGACGTCGGCGAAGTGTGCACCGAGTGAGCGCAGCCGCTCGATCTCGACGGCCTGATCGTCACCGACGAGCGGGGCCACGTCGAGATGCAGGCGGTTCTTGACCACTTTGGTGTCCATCGTGCGAAGCAACTCCAGATACGGCCCGCGGCCACTTCCCGATCGCAGCGCCGAGAAGTGTGGACCGCCATGAGTCACCGGCCAGCCGGTGGCGGCTGACCAGAAGGTCGCCAGCATGGTCGGTGCGACCGCATCCATCACGACCGCCGCGATCGGCCCGGTATCCCGGTATTCGTCGCGGGGATCGAGCACGCACAACTCGTTGCCTTCTGGATCGGTGAGCACCGTCCAGGGCACGGCCCGCTGGCCGATGTCGACCGGGACCGCTCCGAGCTCACGTAACCGGTCGACGGTCTCGACCTGGTCCTCGATGGAACCGGACTGGACGTCGAGGTGGATTCGGTTCTTCGCGGTCTTCGGCTCTGGTACCGGAACGAACACCAGCGCGATGCCATCGTCCGCGCCGCCGGGCGGTTCGACGGCGACCTCGTCGGCCTCCTCCATCGCGATCCGCCAGCCGGTGACCTCCGACCAGAACTGGGCTAGAGCGACTGGATCGAGCGAGTCGATCACGACGCAGTCCAGCCGGGTCGTCACGTCCCTGACCCTACGGTGGGCGACGCGTCGTCATCCACAAGATCTCGAAGAGCCAGCGGGCATCCACAGGCCCCGTGGACCGACTCCCGGACTGACGGGTCGGCCGCGCATGGTGATGGCATGTCGACGCCGCGGGTTGTCTCTCCACGCCGGGTTCTCGTCCGCACGGCGGCGGTGCTGCTGGGCTGCACCTTTCTGCTCACGTCGGTACCCCTACCGGTACGGGCCGAGCCCGGCGGGTGGATGGCCCCGCTCGACCCGCCGCTCACCGTGGTTCGGGCATTCGACCCGCCAGCCGAACGGTGGCTCGCCGGGCATCGGGGAGTCGACCTGGCCGCTGCTGATCGCGTTCCCATCCGCGCCACCGGCGCGGGTGTGGTGACCTTCGCCGGCCTGGTGGCAGGCCGTGGAGTCGTCGTGGTCGGCCATGTCGGCGTCGCTGGCCAGCTTCGGAGCACCTATGAGCCGGTCGCCCCGACGGTGGCGGTTGGCCAAGCGGTAGACGCGGGTGAACCCATCGGCTTGCTCACGGCAGCCGGCGGGCACTGCCGCCCCCGGCTCTGCTTGCACTGGGGCGTGCTGCGCGGCGGCTCTTACCTCGACCCGATGAGTTTGCTCGACCCACCAGCCCTTCGGCTGCTGCCACTGGGACCAGCCACGCTGCCCGCGCTGCAGGATCGGTGGTCGACGGCCTCACGCCCGCGGGTGAGCCTGTTCGTACGTCCGGCGCAGCCGTTCGACTGATACATGCGTGTAGATCTGCGTGGTGCCCAATGACGCATGCCCGAGCAGTTCCTGCACGCTTCGCAAGTCCGCGCCGCCTTCGAGCAGGTGCGTCGCTGCGGTGTGCCGAAGACCATGCGGCCCAAGGTCCGGAGCCTCGGGTACGGCCCGGAGGCGACGGTGGACGATTTCGCGCGCCCCCCGAGCACCTAACCGTCGGCCCCGCACTCCGACGAACAGGGCATCCCCGGTTTCCGGGCCGGTGAGTGCGGGCCGGCCGATCTCGACCCAGTCACGCAGTGCCCGCCGAGCCGGCACCCCGTAGGGAACGGTGCGCTCCCGACGACCCTTGCCCATCACGCGCACAACCCTGCGGTCGTCGTCGAGATCAGCCCGATCAAGGCCGACGAGCTCGCCCACGCGAATGCCGGTCGCATACAGCAGCTCCAGCACCGCGCGGTCACGCAACGCGATCGGGTCAGCAGTGCCGGCATCGTCGGCGACCGCATCCAGCAGAATCGACGCCTGGTCCACGCGAAGCACTTCGGGCAGAGTCCGGCCACCCTTCGCACTGGCCAGCAGACGTCCGGGATCAGTCCGGAGTACGCCTTGCCGGTGCGCCCAAGCGGTGAACGTGCGGGCGGCGGAGGCGCGCCGGGCCAGTGTGCTCTGAGACCGGCCCTGGCTTCGCTGCCGTGCGAGCCAGCTCCGTAGCGTCGCGACGTCCAGCCCGTCGAGGTCAGAGCCGCCCAGCCGGACCACGTGATCCATCAGGCTGGCGACATCGCCGGTGTAAGCACGAATCGTGTGCTCAGACCGGTCGCGCTCCGATCGCAGATAGGCACAGAATCCGCCGAGGACCGTGCCGAATGCCTCGGGCAGGTTCGGGAGGCTCACGCCGGAGTCGTCCACCGTTCCACCGTCCGGGTTGGTACCGGGCCGGTCAAGTACCGCCGCGCCGTGCGAGTTGCCAGCCCGCAGCGGCCGGAATGACGAGGCCCGCAACAGAAAGTTCAGCCAGCGCCGCAATACAGGCCGCGGCCTCGAGACCGGTGTTCCGGCAGATCGTGTCGACGGTGACGGCTTTGCGTGCCGGCATCGCCTCGAGGACATCGCGAGCAATCGGGGCGAGCGCATCCCACGGCCGCGGCGCTCCTCGGGCATCCTCAGCGGCGTCGATGCCGAGGTCTCCGACCATGTCGATAACCTCGCGCGCGTCGGTGACCAAGGTGGCGGCACCTTTTCGCACCAGGTCGTGACAGCCCGCCGACATCGCCGAGGTCACCGGTCCGGGCACCGCCAGCACGTCGCGGCCGACGTCGAGCGCCCAGCCGGCGGTGTTCAGGGCACCGGAGCGGACCGCTGCCTCGACGACGACCGTTCCGCGTGTCATCGCCGCGATGAGCCGGTTTCTGGCGAGGAATCGAAGCCTCGACGGACGCGACCCCGGCGGCAACTCACTCACGACAATGCCGTTGTCGGCGATCCGCTGCAAGAGGCCCGCATGCCCGCTCGGGTACGCAGTGTCGACTCCGCAGGCGAGCACACCGACGGTCGTCCCGCCAACTGCCAGCGCACCACGATGAGCCGCGGCATCGATTCCGTACGCGGCACCTGAAACGACCGTCCACCCCGCCGTGGCCAGGTCTGCGGCAAGGTCCGCCGCCACACGCAGGCCGTATTCGGTGGCCGCGCGCGCTCCCACGACGGCGACCGAGCGTTCGGTGACAGCAGCGAGTTCACTGTTGCCGCGGACCCACAGCCCGAGTGGCGGTGGACCTTGTCGAGGACCGGCGTCGGAAATGAACTCGAGGATCTCGACGCTGCCCGGCCATTCGGCATCGCCCGGGCAGAGGAATTTCGCGCTCGCGGCCAGACCCTGCCGGAGCACCTCAGCGCCGTCGATCTCGGGGGCGCGTCGGAACAGCCGCAGATCCGGATCCAGGTGTTCCACCCCCGTCCTGATCAGTGCCAGCGCCGCATCCGGACCCGACTCACGCACCGCGTGGGCGACCCGCACCGCAGCCAGCGTTCCCGGCTCGACCAGCGCGCACAATGCCGCCCGGGCAACACGCTCGTCCGGCGAGCAGGCCGCCGTCACGTCGGCACTCCCAGCCGGATCCCTACCGCCTCCGCCACATTCGGCCGGCTCGGCGCGTCACCGCCGGATAGATCGGCGAGCGTCCAGGCGACCCGCAAGACGCGGTCCGCGCCACGAGAGGTGAGAAGTCCGCGCCGAAGGGCTTCGTGCAGCGGTTGCAGGGAGCCGGCCGGCGGGCGCAGGTCACGTCGAAGGACGGGACCCGGGACTTCGCCGTTCACCCGCCAGGGCGTTCCAGCAAGCCGCCACCGTTGCCGATCACGCGCTTCTGCCACCCGGTCCGCCACGACCTTGCTCGGTTCGCCATTGGCACTGGCGTCGTCCAGACTCGCGATCGCGGGCGGCTCGACCAGGCACCTCAGGTCGATCCGGTCCCGGACCGGACCGGAAATCCGCAGGCCATACCTGCGCACGGCGTCTGGAGAGCACTCGCATACCCGGCCCCGGGCGCCGTGGTTGCCGCACTTGCACGGGTTGGCCGCCAGCACGAGAAGAAACCGGGCCGGGAACACCTCGGTGGCTTGAGCCCGAGAGATCACGATCTCGCCGTGCTCGAGCGGTTGGCGGAGCGCGTCGAGCACCTGCGGGGCGAACTCGGGTGCCTCGTCCAGGAACAACACGCCCAGGTGGGCCAGACTGGCCGATCCCGGCCGAAGGCTGCGGCTGCCGCCGCCGACCGCCGACACGACTGTCGCAGTGTGGTGTGGGTCGGAGAACGGGGGACGCGTGACGAGCGGCCGGTCCGGCGAAAGAATGCCGGCGACCGAATGGATGGCCGTGACCTCGAGCGACTCCTCGGTGGTGAGGTCGGGCAGCAATCCGGGAAGTCGGCGGGCCAGCATCGTCTTTCCGGCGCCCGGTGGACCCGTGAGCATGAGGTGGTGATGGCCCGCCGCCGCCACCTCGAGGACGTGCTTCGCCACCGGCAGACCGGCAACGTCGGCGAGGTCGAGCGGAGTCTCGCCGGATTCGACGATCCGGTCACTCGCGAGTGGATCGGCCGGCTCGTCCGGCACAGGCTCGTTGCGAAGAATGGCCAACACCTGCCGCAACGACCGAGCCCCGAGTACGGACAGACCCGGGACCAGCCGGGCCTCTCCGACGTTGGCCTCGGGCACGACAATGTGGCTCGCACCCGCCGCTGCAGCCACAAGGGACGCCGGCAGCACACCGGGCACAGGCCGCAGCCGTCCGTCGAGTGCGAGCTCACCGAGAAGCACCGTCTCGGCCGGAATCCGCATGAGCTCAGGCTCGGCCGCGGCGACGATCGCCGCGGCGATGCCAAGGTCGAAATGGCTGCCGCGCTTGGGCAATGCCGCCGGCGAGAGGCTGACCGTGATCCGTTGGAGCGGCCAGCTCTCCGCACTGGACAACACCGCGGCACGTACTCGGTCCCGCGCCTCGTGCAACGACGCGTCGGGCAGCCCGACGATGGTGAAGCCCGGCATCCCGCCGATGTGCACCTCGATGTCGACAACCGTCCCTCGAACGCCGGACAACGCAACGCTCCGGCAGCGCGCCAGGCGCATCAGAAGGCTCCCCGCAGATGCTCCACACTGGCCGGCCCCCGGCGGGACCGATGCACCGCGAGAACGTCGAACCGCAATCCGGTGCCGGGCCGGCCATGCTCGGCCAGCCAGCGGTGCCCCAACCGGCGCAACCGAGCGGCCTTCGACCAGGTCACCGCCTCCAGGCCGGAGCCGTAACCGAAGCCGCTGCGGGTCTTGACCTCACAGACGACAACGGTCGGTCCGTCGAGCGCGACGACGTCGATCTCGCCGATGTCGCAGCGCCAGTTGCGGGCCAGAATCGTGAAACCGGCCTGCTCCAGGTGCCGCACCGCCACCTGCTCGCCGTACGAACCGACGCCGTCCTTGGCCCGCACGGGCACCACCTCCGGCGTCGAGCCTGGTGGATGACGGTCGTGGATGCCGCCGGCGGCGACCGGGTTGTGGAGAAGTACTGGCACTGACGCGTCGGTGTGGACAGGGCGCATTGTGTGGGCGAGGCAGCCACGTCGCGCCCGAGATGGCCGTTATACGGACCGATTCGAGGCTTTGCCGAACATCTGGGGCGCGAGGTCGCGGATCTAGCGATTCAGCTGCCGCCAAGACCCGTCTTCGGGATTTCCAGGTCGCTCTTGGCCAACTCCTCGACGTTGACGTCCTTGAAGGTCACTACCTTGACGTTCTTGACGAATCGGGCCGGCCGGTACATGTCCCAGACCCAGGCGTCGCTCATCGTGACCTCGAAATAGACCTCCCCACCCTCGGTGCGCACCTGAAGGTCGACATTGTTCGTCAGGTAGAAGCGCCGCTCGGTTTCAACGACATAGGAGAACAGGCCGACGACGTCGCGGTACTCCCGGTAGAGCGACAACTCCATTTCGGTCTCGTACTTCTCGAGATCCTCGGTGCTCATCCGGTCTCCTCCAAGACGACGTGGCCATTCTCGCCCATGGCCCGCGCCACGTTGACGTACGACCGCCGGTGAACGGGCGACGGGCCGTGGCGGTGGAGCGCTTGCTGATGCTCCGGTGTGACGTACCCCTTGTGCGAAGCGAAGTCGTACCCGGGCCACCTCTCGTGCAGCTCGACCATGATCCGGTCCCGGGTGACCTTGGCGATGACCGAGGCGGCGGCGATGCACGCCGCAACCTGATCACCCTTCCACATGGCCAGGCCCGGAACCCCGAGACCGGCAACCGGGAATCCGTCGGTCAAGACGTACCCCGGGGTCGGCTCGAGGCGGGCAAGAGCTCGACGCATTGCCTCGACGTTGGTGACGTGTAGCCCCCGCCGATCCACTTCGTCGGGCGGAACGATGACTACTGCCCACGCGACAGCGCGCTCCATGACGGCGTCGTACACCTGTTCCCGCACCAGGGGCGTCAGCAGCTTGGAGTCGGCGAGGTCGGGGATCTCGGCGCGCCGGCTCGTTGCCAGCACAGCCGCGGCGACCACAAGAGGACCGGCGCATGCACCACGGCCCGCCTCGTCCGCACCCGCCACCGGAGTCAGACCCATCCGGTCCAGGGCGCGCTCGTAGCCGTAAAGACCTGCGTCCCGTCGAACGGCGGTCGGCCGCCACGGCGTATTCATACGCCGACCTCGACCGGTTCAACCGGGGCGCCGTTGCGGAGCAGATCGCTCAGCAAATCGGGGAGGGCTCGGGGCACCATCGGATCGGTCGCGGCGGCCAGTTCCTCGAGCGACCACCAGCGATGGTCGGTGATGTCGGCCTGTTCCTCGGCTGTCCAGCCTGCGACGTCGAGGTCGAAGGCCTCAGGAACGCGGGCGAGATACCAGCGTTCACGAAAGTCCAGCACGTCACCACGCCACTCGAAGACGCTCCGGCGGTTCCAGATGTGCGGGCCGAGCTCGATCGATGTGCGCCCGGTCTCCTCGGCCAGTTCTCGATACGCCGCCTGCTCGAAGGTCTCCGCCGGCTCGAGAGCGCCACCTGGCGGGAACCAGTACCCATCGACCGCTCGGAACAGCAGAACTCGCGTCGCCGCCCCGTCGTGGGCGAGAAGAAGCACCCGAACAGTCGGGCGGACGACGGGGTCACTCATGGGCTCTGAGCCTAAGGCCGGCCGAACGCTGGCGGCTTCAGGGCTGCGGGACAGATTCGAACGTGTCCGGATCGGACAGCCTGGCCCAGTTCGAGATCGGCCAGACGACGGCAAACGCCCGACCGGTCACCTTTGTCTCAGGGACGGTGCCGTTGACCCGCGAGTCTCCCGAGTTGGACCGATGGTCGCCCATCACGAACAGCTCACCCCCGGGTACTTCGACCTCGAACGTGGTCACCGATGGCTCATCGCCTGGGCGTAAGTAGGCCGACTCGTCGACGGCGGTGCCGTTGACCGTCACCTGCCCGTCCTCGTCGCAGCAGGCCACGGTGTCCCCACCGACGCCGATCACCCGCTTGATCAAGTGCCCTTCGGAGTCGTCGGGTAGCACTCCGACGAATTGCAGGGCGTCACGAAGCCGACCACCGATCGTCGTGGCGGTCTCATCCGGAAGCGGAGAAAGCCAGCCGTCGGGATCTGCGAACACCACGACATCGCCGCGCTCGATCTCGCCGAACCTCGTGGTGAGCTTCGACACGAGCACCCGGTCGCCGACGAGCAGGGTGTCCTCCATCGACTGAGACGGGATGAGAAACGCCTGCACGAGGAAGATCCGAACCAGCGTGGCGATCACCAGCGAGAGACCGACGACGATGACCGTCTCTCGCAGCAGCGCACCGAACCCGCCGCGCCGCGGCTGGCTCACCCGCGCATCACCGTCATCGCGGTGCGCGGTCCTCTCCGCCACGTGATCTCCCCTGTAGCCGCCAGGCGCCCGCCGGAGTGTTCCGACGCCGATGAGGACGCCAGCGCCATGGCGCCGACGCTACCGTGCAGCGCGCTCGACATGGCTCATCGGGCCTGGCTCGCCCTCCGCGCCGAAACCCAGATCAGACGTGATCGCGCTTCTCGCGGATCTTGGCGGCTTTGCCGCGGAGGTTCCGAAGGTAATAGAGCTTGGCTCTGCGGACGTCACCCCGTGTCACGAGCTCGATCCGATCGATCACCGGAGCATGGACCGGGAAGGTGCGCTCGACGCCTACACCGAAACTGATCTTGCGAACAGTGAACGACTCACGCACGCCCGAACCCTGCCGCCTCGTCACCACACCCTGGAAGACCTGCACCCGCGACCGCGTCCCCTCGATGACCTTGACGTGGACCTTGACGGTGTCGCCGGCTCGGAACGGAGGGATGTCGTCGCGCAAGCTGGCGGCATCAACGGCGTCGAGGGTGTTCATCACCTACGGTCGCTTCCTCGCCGGTGCCACGGGTCACCGGCGCAACGGTGGTAGTCAGGACGCCCGGGAGCACGTGGTCGGCACTTCCCCCGTGGCAGGGGCACGAGCAGCGCGCCGGGCAACAGCGGTCAAGTGTGCCACAGCCTGCGGTTTCGCACGAAACTTGGCCGGTGGTTGGGTCCGGTCGTCGGGCCGGGAATGCCGGCTTCGCCCCGCGGCGCCTTCGGCGCCGCTACGCCCGCCACGCCCGAGCCGGCATCCCCGCCCCAACTCCCTCAGTCGCGCGAGCCGGCATCCTTCGAGGCAACTCCCACAGCCTTAGTCATCCGCGCGGCTACCTCAAGCCGAGGCCTTAGCTGCCGCTCTCGCCCGTGCCCCGCTCTAAGGGTTCTTGGAGCCGATGGTGCGTGACCGCCCGATGCCGGCGCAGCCACCTCAGACCGATTCTCGAACTACCAACGAAAACGAAGAGGAGAAGTCGCCATGACCAGCATCGTCGCACCCGCCATCGACGTCGAGATCGAGTACCGTCGCGAGCGGATCACCGAGGACTTCCGGCGTGCCCGGGCGCCGCGTCACGGACAGAAGACCCGGACCCGTCGCCCGCCGAGGCCGAGGCTGACCGCACGCGCCGCGTAATTGATCCAGCCACCCACGCAGGGCCGACCAGAGTGTCGGCCCTGCGTGGCACCATGAACGGCGTGGCCCGAGTCGACTTCGAGACCCCGCTCGTCGGGCGGGAGCGCGAGGTGCACTCGCTCAGCGAGGCGCTCGACCGAGCCGGCCACGGACAGCCAGGAGCTGTGCTCGTCGCTGGAGATGCCGGCGTGGGCAAGACCCGGTTGCTGGGCGAGTTGACATTCCGAGCCACCGCCGGGGGCGCCACGGTCCTGGTCGGCCACTGCCTCGACGTCGGCGGCGTCGGATTGCCCTACCTTCCGTTCACCGAGGCGCTGCGCCCACTCACTGCCGGCGGCGCAGAAAGCGGCGACCGACCCGGCGATCGGTCCGGTGCGGGACCTGGCCCCGGACTGGGACTGGGGCTCGGCGCCGTACCCACACCCGGTGGCGAGCTCAGCCAGCTACAGCTCTTCGACGGCGTCGCGAGCACGCTCGCCAAGGCTGGTCTCGACGGCGACGGGCCGGCACTGCTTGTCATCGAGGATCTGCACTGGGCAGACCAGTCCACGCGCGACCTGTTCGCGTTCCTGGTCGGGCGTCTACGGGAGGAGCGCCTGCTCATCATCGGCAGCTACCGCACCGACGACTTGCACCGCCGGCATCCGCTTCGCCCGCTCGTGGCTCAGCTCACCCGGCTGCCGGTCGTCGAGCGTCTTGACGTCGTTCCCTTCGACGCGGAGGAGATGAGCCGATACTTGGCGGCCCTGCGCGGCTCACCGGTCGATGACGTGACCGTGCGGCGGATTCTCGACCGGTCCGAGGGCAACGCCTATTACGCCCAAGAGCTCCTCCATGCCGGTAGCGCCTCCAATGACAACCCGCTACTGCCGGCCCCGCTCGCCGACGTCCTGCTGACCCGCCTCGAGCAGTTGTCGCCGACGTCCCAGCAAGTGGTTCGGGTGGCGTCGGTCGGCGGCCGTCGGGTCGGGCACGAATTGCTTGCCCGCGCCAGCGAGCTGGACAGCTCCGAGCTGGAGGCGGCCCAGCGCGAGGCGATCACCCACCAGGTTTTGGTCGCCGAGGAGGGCGAGCGCTACGCGTTTCGCCACGCCTTGCTGGCCGAGGCGGTGTACGGGGACCTGTTGCCGGGCGAGCGAGTTCGCCTGCACGCGACCTTTGCCCAGCTCATCGATGAGTCGATCGACGGCCGCGAGCCGCTGGGTTCGGCCGCCGCGCTTGCTCATCACCGGTTACAGAGCCATGACGTGCCCGGCGCGTTGACGGCCTCCGTTCGGGCCGCCGCCGAGGCGGAGTCGCTTCGGGCACCGGCCGAGGCATGGCGACATCTGGAGCAGGTGCTCCAACTGTGGGACGCCGTCGAGGACGCCGAGGAGCGGGCCAGCGCCGACGTCGTGCGAATCGGCCTCCGCGCCGCGGCGATGGCCAGCCGCGCGGGGAAAACGCCAGGGCTGCCGCGCTGGCCGAATCCGCCGCGTCTCGGCTCGACCCGGTCGCCGACCCACAGCGCGCTGCGGCCGTGGCCCACAAGCGCGCCCTGCACCTGCTCAGCGACGACCGACCGGAACAAGCGCTCGACGCCGCCTTGGCGGCCCTTGCCTTCGCCGCCGAGGCGGGTGACAAGCCGACGGCTCCATCGGCGTGGGCATCGGCCACCGCGGCGAGGGCACTGTCGAGCCTGAATCGCGAGGCCGAAGCACGGGAGTACGCCGAACGAGCCCTCGCCGAGGCGGTCGAGATCGGCAGCGCGGGCGCCGAGGCCGACGCGCTCGTCACGCTCGCCACGATGGACAGCCGTGAGGGCCTGGACGGCACTG
This sequence comes from uncultured Actinomycetota bacterium, assembly GCA_963819885.1. GTDB lineage: Bacteria > Actinomycetota > Actinomycetes > Jiangellales > Jiangellaceae > JACVRX01. The sequence goes on from CAWFXV010000030.1 coordinate 215,091, forward strand.
CCCCCGAACTACTCGTCCGCGCCCGCGACCTGGCCCAAGAGGCCGGCGACCTGCCGACCGAGATGCGTGTCTCGTACAACTTGGCCGCGGAACGGTACGACTCCGGCGACATCGAAGGAGCGCTACGACTGTTGGACGCGGCGGTCGAGCGCAGTGTCGCCACCGGCCTGTCGTGGAGTCCCTATGGTGTCGAGTTGCAGTCGCTTCAGGTCGTTGCCCGATTCGTGACCGGCGACTGGACCGGCAGCATTGCCGCAACCAGGCATGCCGGCAGGCGGCCGCCGGACGGAATGATCGCTCGGCTGTCCACGGTGTCGCTGCACGTGACGGTGGCCCGCGGAGATCCAGCCGCGCTGGCGATGGTTCAGGCGCTGGAGAACGAGTGGTACCGAGACCCGACGATCGCCATGATCTCCGGCGGTTGCGGTGCCGATCTGCTGCGGTGGCGGGAGGAGCCGCTGGCCGCCCTGGAGATGGCCGAGCGGACGCTGACCTACGTCGAGAACAGTTGGCCACTGTTCCTCGGCGCGATCTGGCTGTCCGCCATCGGGCTGGCCGCCGCAGGCGATCTGGCCGAGCATGCTCGGCTGGTTCACGACGAAGCGGAACTCACCACTGCGCTGGACGCCGGGGAGCGGCTGCTCGCGCAGGCCCGGAATGTCGCCCGCGAAGGTAGTCCCCGCGGCGGCGTACTCGGCCCGGAAGGTCGCGCCTGGCTGCTGCGGGCCGAGGCCGAGTACTCCCGGGTCGCCGGTGCCTCCGACGTCGACCTCTGGCAGCGCACAACCGAGGAGTTCGGCTATGGCCACCGCTACGAGCAGGCACGGTCCCGCTGGCGGCTGGCCGAAGCACTGCTCGCCGCGGACCAACGCGACGCGGCCGCCACCGAGGCTCGGGCGGCCCACGACGTCGCGGTCGAGCTGGGCGCGCGCCCACTCGAGACCGCGATCGAAGCGCTGGCCCGCCGGGGCCGGCTGGACGTCGGCATCGCTACGCCCACGTCGACCGACGGTGGACTCACCGCCCGCGAACGTGAAGTACTCGCTCTTCTCGCCGAGGGCCTGACCAACCGGCAGATCGGACAGCAGCTCTACATCGCCGAGAAGACGGCGAGTGTGCACGTCTCGAACATCCTGGCGAAGCTCGGAGCATCTGGCCGAACCGAGGCCGTGACAGTCGCTCACCGCCGCGGCCTGCTCGGCGATTCCGCTCCGTAGGTTGTGGTTGCGCTCTTGTCGGGGGTGGGGGGAACGGTTCTCCGAGGCCAATCCATGCTCTTCCCGCCAAACGTCAACACCGCCTGTCCCCCGGACTTCGTTCTTCAGCCTCTGAGAACCGTTCCCCCCACCCCCTCCTGCTCTGGTCACTGCGGCGGGAATTCACACCTCGACCGCACTTGTCCTGCGGTTCGGATGTTCGAGACGTGAAGGGGGAAGGGACACCGATGTCGGACGCCGCTTTGGGCCGGCTCTGGTGCTGATCGACCACAGCCGAGGGTGACCTTCGGCGGCGGGGTGGGACGAGAGGTTCCAGGAGGCTAAAGAACGAAGCTCGGGAACGCGCATGAGGGCGACGATGGGCACGACAGCTTGGACTGGCCTCCGGGAACCTCTCGTCCCATCCGGCCGCTCAGGAGCCGCAACCGCAGTCAGCTCGGCGGGAGGCGTCCAGCCAACACTCGGCGAGAACAGCGAGGTCGTGGGCGTCGAGGGTCGACGGGTCGAGGCGATCGAGCAAGTCGGGGCGTAGGACAGCGGTTCGGCGCAGGGCCTGGTCGCGCCGCCAGCGGACGATGTTGGCATGGTGGCCGGACAGCAGGACCTCCGGCACATCGAGCCCGCGCCAGGACGGCGGCTTGGTGAAGAGGGGATATTCGAGCAGCCCATCGGCTCCGTGTGACTCCTCGACGATCGACTCCGGATTCCCGACGACGCCGGGAAGCAACCTGGCGATGGCCTCGAGGATGACGAGGACTGCTGCCTCACCACCGCTGAGTACGTAGTCCCCGAGGGACACCTCGTCGACGGGCATCCGCGTTGCCGCGTCCTGGACGAACCGCGCGTCGATGCCTTCATATCGGCCACACGCAAAGACCAACCAGGGTTCGGCGGCGAACTCCTCGGCGAGCGCCTGGTCGAACCGGCGACCGGACGGGGTGGGAAGGACGACACGAGGAGGCGGATCTGCAGCGATCGGCACCACCTCGTCCAGAGCGGCACCCCACACGTCCGGGCGCATGACCATGCCGGCACCACCGCCGTACGGCGTGTCGTCGACGCTGCGATGACGGTCAACGGTCCAGTCGCGCAGGTCGTGTACCCGCACATCGATGACGCCGGACTCGCGAGCCTTGCCCATCAGGGACAGTGCGAGCGGTGACAAGTAGTCCGGAAAGATCGTGATGACGTCAACCCTCACGGCGTTGCCTCGTCGACGTCGGCGGGGTCGAGCAGGCCGCGCGGCGGATCGATGACGACGCGTCCGCCCGGCAGGTCGACCTCGGGCACGATCTGCGCGACGAACGGCACAAGCACCTCGGCGGCGTCGCGCGCGATCACCAAGAGGTCCTGCTCGGGGAGATGGAGCACGTCGGCGACCGTGCCGATGTCCTCGTCAGTCGTGGTGACGGCACGCAGCCCGACCAGCTGATGGTCGAAGAACTCGTCCGGGTCGGTAGGGCGCTCGTCGACACTCACGTCGCTGAGCAGCCGAACACCGCGCAGCGCCTCGGCGCCGGTCCGGTCGGCCACCCCGTCGAAACGCACCAGCAGTCGGCCCCCGTGCCAGCGGGTCTGCTGGACAGTGAGCGGGCCGGCGCGCTCCGGCTCGGTCGTCAAGCGTGCGCCGGCAGCAAAACGAAGGTCCGCAGCATCCGTGCGCACCTCGACGCTGACCTCACCGGCGATTCCGTGCGGGCGCCCGATCCGTCCCACCGTCACGAGCACGGAATCCTCCGCTGCCGGTCGACGCGGGGGACCTAGCGGCCGTCGACGTCGACGAAGTCGATGCGAACTCCGGAGCCGGCCAGCGCACCGAGCACGGTACGAAAGGCCGTGGCCGTCCGCCCGCCGCGCCCGATGACCTTGCCCAGGTCGTCCGGGTGCACCCGAACCTCGAGCAGCCGGCCGCGGCGCTGTTCGCGCGCGCGGACGTGCACGTCGTCGGGGTGTTCGACGATTCCGCGAACGAGATGCTCCAGCGCCTCGGCGAGCAAGATCCTCAGCCCTCGGCGCCGGATTCGGCGGTCTTGTCCTCGGCTGCAGTTTCGGGCTCCGGAGCTGGTTCGCCTGTGGAGTCGGCGCCAGTCGCTTCCGGCTTCGCGGCCGCAGCCTTCTTGGTCCGCTTCTTCGGTGTCGTGGTCGCCTCGGGGCGGGTTTCGCCGTGCGCCTGGGCGAGGGCTGCGTCGAAACGGGCTCGCTTGTCAGCAGTAGCTTCTTTGACCTTCAGCGTTCCCTCGGCGCCGGGCAGGCCCTTGAACTTCTGCCAGTCGCCGGTCACCTTGAGCAACGCGAGAACGGGGTCTGTGGGTTGGGCGCCGACGCCGAGCCAGTACTGCGCCCGCGAAGAGTCGATGTCGATCAGACTCGGATCTTCCTTCGGGTGGTACTTGCCGATCTGCTCGATCGCCCGACCGTCGCGCTTGGTACGCGCGTCGGCGACGATGATGCGGTACTGGGGGTTGCGGATCTTTCCCATCCGCTTCAGCTTGATCTTGACAGCCACTGGCGTGGAGTCTCCTGTTTCTCGGGACGCGGGGTGATACGCCGCGGATCGGGTGGGGCACCGGCCTCGGCGTCTCGGCTGGACTCGACGGCTGCGGGTGAGAGGGTCCGCGCGGTCGCCGGTTCAGTCCGCCATTGTGCCAGACCAGCGCCAGGGGCCCAACCGGCGGCGGCGCTCATCGGACGACAGCCCCTCGCAGGACGATCCGCTCCGGAGCGAGCAGCGTCGCCGGTTCCGTCGTTGGATCGACGGTGAAGACGGCCAGATCCGCGGGCGCCCCCTCGACCAGGGTGCCCGAATCACCGAGGAGGTAGGCCCGGGCGCGCCAGGAGGCGGCCGCGACAGCGTCGACAGCCGGAATGCCGGCGTGCACCAGTTCGAGCACCTCCCGTGCGACCAGTCCATGCGGCAACACACCGCCGGCGTCGGTGCCGGCAAAGATATCCACGCCGGCTTCGAACGCCGTGCTGACCGTCCGGTACCGACGCTCGTGCAGCACCCGCATGTGGGCCGCGTACGTCGGGAACCGGGCCTCACCTTGGTCGGCGTACATCGGGAAGTTGTTGATGTTGACCAGAGTCGGCACCATCGACACACGGCGCTCGGCCATCAACGCAATGAGATCGGGGGACAATCCGGTGCCGTGCTCGATGCCGTCAATGCCTGCGCCCAGCAGGTCGGGGAGCGCGTCCTCACCGAAGACGTGCGCGGTTACCCGAGCCCCGAGTTCGTGGGCGCGGGCGATGGCGGACTCCAAGGCTGCGCGCGGCCAGCACGGGGCGAGGTCTCCCCGCTCGCGGTCGATCCAGTCCCCGACCAGCTTGACCCAGCCGTCGCCGCGCTTCGCCTCGGCCTCGACATAGCTGACGAGCTGGTCAGGCTCGATCTCCCACCCGTAGTTGCGTAGATAGCGACCGGTCCGGGCGATGTGTCGGCCCGCCCGGATGATCCTGGGCAGATCCGGCCGGTCGTCGACCCATCTCGTGTCGCCCGCAGAACCCGCATCGCGGATCAGCAACACGCCCGCATCGCGGTCCGCGACGGCCTGCCGCTCGGCGTCCTCGCGCGGCACTGCCCCACGGGAGTCCAGTCCGACATGGCAGTGCAGGTCGACCAGACCGGGCAATACCCAACCCTCGGCGACGGTTTCCGTACCCGGCACGGGGTCGAAGGTGACGCGGCCCTCTCGTATCCAGAGATCGCGGTGCTCCCGCTCGGGCAGCACGACCCCCCGCACGTGCAGGGGTTCGATGACCACCGGTCAGCGCCGCTTCAAGTACTCGGTGACATCGTCGGGTAGCTGCACGGTGGCCGGGTCGAACTCAGCCCCTCCGCCGCCGCCGAAAGCCGCGGGTATCTCGCCCGGCTTCGGCATCACGTGTCGGTCAGCGGCGGCGGCTTCTGCGGCGGCGAGTTCTGCCGCTCGCTTGGCGGGGTTTCCTGACCGGCCACCGCCGCGTTGCTTACCCTTTCTCGCCTGCTTGCCCTTGCTCTTCTTGCCCACTGCGCCCGGCATCCCCGGCAGACCCGGCATGCCGGGGAACCCACCTCCCCTGGCGGCCTGGCTCATCATGTCCCTGGCAACGAAGAACCGCTCGACGAGCTGGTTGACCTCGCTGACCTGGGTCCCCGAGCCGCGAGCGATTCGGGATCGCCGTGAACCGTTGATGATCTTGGGGTTCTCTCGCTCTGCCGGGGTCATCGACCGGATGATCGCCTGGATCCGGTCGACATCCCGGTCGTCGAGTTGGTCGAGTGCGTCGCGCATCTGGCCGGCGCCCGGAAGCATCCCGATCAGATTCCTGATCGGGCCCATCCGTCTGATGGCTTGGAGCTGGCCGAGGAAGTCCTCGAGGGTGAAGTCGGTGCCCTTCTGCAGCTTTCGGGCCATGTCCTCGGCCTGCGAGGCGTCGAACACCTTCTCGGCTTGCTCGATCAGGGTCAGGACGTCGCCCAGGTCGAGAATCCGAGACGCCATGCGCTCGGGATGGAAGACATCGAAGTCCGCGAGCTTCTCCCCGGCGGAGGCGAACATCACCGGGCGACCGGTCACCGACGCCACCGACAGCGCCGCGCCGCCGCGCGCGTCACCGTCGAGCTTGGTCAGCACCACGCCGTCGAAGCCGACACCGTCGAGGAACGCCCGAGCGGTCGTGACTGCGTCTTGGCCGATCATCGCGTCGACGACGAACAATGTCTCGTCGGGGCGGATCGCATCGCGAATGTCCCTGGCCTGAGCCATCATCTCTGCATCGATGCCGAGCCGTCCGGCGGTATCGACGACCACGACGTCGTACAGCTTCTGCCGGGCCTGCTCGACACCAGACCGCGCGACGGCCACCGGGTCACCGACGCCGTTGCCGGGCTCTGGCGCCCAGACGGCAACCCCGGCCTGTTCTCCCACCACCTGCAATTGCGTCACGGCATTGGGTCGCTGCAGGTCGGCGGCCACGAGCAGCGGCTGATGGCCGGTGTTCTTCAGCCAGAGGCCCAGCTTGGCGGCGAGCGTGGTCTTCCCCGAGCCCTGCAGGCCCGCCAGCATGACCACAGTCGGCGGCTGCTTCGCGAACTGCAGCCGCCGGGTTTCACCACCCAGGATCCGCACCAACTCGTCATTGACGATCTTGACGACCTGCTGGGCCGGGTTGAGCGCTGCGGACACTTCCGCCCCGCGGGCGCGTTCCTTGACCGCGGCGATGAAGTCCTTGACGACCGGCAGGGCGACGTCGGCCTCGAGCAGCGCAACCCGGATCTCGCGGGCGGTCGCGTCGATGTCAGCCTCGGAGAGCCGCCCCTTTCCGCGCAACGTCTTGAACGTCGCAGCCAAGCGGTCGGTGAGGGTAGCGAACACAGGTCTGGGATTCCTCGCGGCAATGGTGTCGGTTTGGTCAAGGCTAGCCTTGACGGTCTTCGTGCCACGTTGCCAGGGTGTGGCGGTGCCAGCCGACCTGCCGCCAGACCGGGTCTGTCTCGTCACCGGCGCAGGACGGGGCATCGGGTCAGCCGTGGCCGCTCGACTGTCGGCCCGCGGTCACCGGGTCGCCTTGTGCGCCCGCACGCTCGATGAGCTCGATGCCGTCGCAGCCCGACTGCCCGGGCCATCGATCGTCGTACCCGCCGACCTCACCGCGGACAAGGCCGTCGACGAGGTCTTCGCCGCGGTCGAGAAGGAATGGGGACCGGTCGAGATCCTGGTCGCGAACGCAGGCGCCGGCACCTCCGCACCGATCGCCCGGATCTCCGACGCGGACTGGCAGCGCATGCTCGACCTCAACCTGACCGCCCCGTTCCGCTGCATGCGGCGCGCGCTACCCGCGATGACAGCGGCTGGCTGGGGCCGGATCGTGGTGATCGCGTCCGTTGCCGCCAAGCGCGGAGAGCCGTACATCGCCGCCTACACCGCGGCCAAGCACGGCGTGCTGGGGCTGGTCCGGGCAGCGGCCGCGGAGGTGGCGCGAACGGGGGTGACCGTCAATGCGGTGTGTCCCGGTTACGTCGACACTCCGCTGACCGATGGCTCTGTGCGGGCGATCGTCGCCGCGACGGGCCGGACACCGGAACAGGCGCGGGCAGCACTCGAGGCAAAGCAGCCGATCGGGCGGCTGGTGACGGTGGACGAGGTGGCCGACGTAGTCGAGTTGTGCATCGGGAACGCAGCGATGACGGGGCAGGGGCTGAACGTGGACGGAGGGGCGGTCCAATCGTGACCGGCCACGACCGGGTCAACCCTTCCGGCCTGCCGCCGCCTTCGGGGTTCAACCATGCGGTGGTGTCTGAGGGCGGGCGGATCGTCTGGCTCGCCGGGCAGACGGCGCTGGACGCCGACGGCGTGATCGCTGCCGGCGATGTGGTCATTCAGTTCGAGCGGGCGCTGCGCAACCTGCTCATTGCTCTCGCCGCCGCGGGTGGGCGCGCCCAGCACCTGACGTCGATGACCGTCTACTGCGTCGACGTCGAGGAGTACCGGATGCACTCACAGCTCATCGGGAAGGTATGGCGGCGGCTGGTCGGCAGCCACTACCCAGCCATGGCGGTTGTCGAGGTAAGGCGCTTGTGGGACGTAGCGGCGCTCGTCGAGCTCCAGGGGGTCGCGGTCATTGACCCGTGATGCTGGAGATCTGCGACATCACCGCAAGCCCTCGACGAACAGATGAGCTGGGCCCCGCAGCCGATGGTGCAGAGTGAAGAACACCTCGGCCGCCTCGCCGGCCGGCCAGTCCGCGGGCAGTAACTCGGGAGGCAAGCCGGGATCCAAGTACGGCAGCCGCCGCCATCCGGTCAAAGTCTGAACGTAGTCGGCGAAGGCGGGCACGGAGTCGATCTGGCCGCGCCGTTGCCAGCCGTCGCGTACGGGTCGCCACAGCTGGAGGTACTCCGCATAGGTGGCCTCGATGCGTGGGAGGTCCCACCAGCGCGCGACGTCTCGGGCAAGGTTGCTCGCGTCGAGCGTATGCACGGTGAACAGGTCGACGTATGTGGCCAAGCCAAGACGGCCGAGTACGTCCCGGACTTCGTCACCGATCTGCGCCGGCGCGATCCATACCCCTGGTGCCACGTTGCCGAAGCCCAGCCAGGACAGCCGGGAGCGCAGGGTGTGCCGCCGGGTGCGCTCAGTCTCGGGAACGCTGAACACTGCGAGCACCCAACCGTCTTCTGGGCTGGCTGTCCGGCGGTCGAAGATCCGCCGGTCGCCTTCGGCCAAGATCGCCCTCGCCCGGTCCGACAACCCATACCCCGCCGCACCGCCGATCCGGTCGGCGACCAGAATGCCGCGGCGCTTGAGCCGCGAGATCGCCGAACGTACGGCCGGCTCGTCGACCCCGAGGCACGCCATCATGCGGATGAGCGCAGCCACAGACAGCCACCCGCCGGCTTCCCGGGCGTAAAGGCCGTAGATCGTGATGATCAGCGGCCGGGGTTGCGCCGGACGGGCCTGCAGCGCCGTGTCCACCTCCCGACTCTATTGCGGCCCCTTGACTGCCGTCATGCGGGTGACAGACTGCCGAATAACCGACTCACGACGAGGTGAGCCATGCGCGTTTCTCGGCCGCTGTCCCCCTCCGCCCACGTCGATACCTTCAGCCGGGATCGGCTGCCACCGGAGGACCAGTGGCCCGAGCTACGTTTCGACCGGCCGGAGCTCGAGTATCCAGACCGGCTCAACTGTGCGCATCGGCTGATCGACGACGCGATCGAGCGTCTCGGCCCGGACGGCCGCTGCCTGGTCACCGCGACGACCGAATGGAGCTACGGCGAGCTGCACGACCGGGCCAACCAGGTGGCGAACCTGCTCACCGGCGAGTTCGGCCTGCTGCCCGGAAACCGCGTTCTGCTTCGCGCCCCGAACAACCCCTGGCTGGTCGCGACCTGGCTCGGGGTGCTCCAAGCCGGCGGTGTCGCCGTCTTGACCATGCCGCTGCTTCGGGCGACCGAGCTGGTCACCACCATCGAACTGACCGAGCCGAACCTGGCGATCTGCGACCACCGCTTCGTCGACGAGCTGCACGCCGCACGGGGAACAGCGAACCCGCGGCTGACCATCGTCACCTACGGCGGGACCGAACCGGACGACCTCGTCGCTCGCGCCAGTGCCGAGGCCGTCGAGTACTCGCCGGTGCAGACGGCCGCCGACGACGTTGCGTTGCTCGCGCTCACGTCGGGCACCACGGGACGGCCCAAGGTCACCATGCACTTCCACCGCGACGTCCTCGCCATCGCGGACACCTTCAGCCGGCATGTGCTGCGCCCCGAGCCGTCGGACCTGTTCACGACGACGGCGCCATTCGCGTTCACTTTCGGCCTCGGAGCGGGGCTGGTGTTTCCGCTGCACGCCGCAGCCGCCACATTGCTGCTCGAACGCGCGACGCCGGACGAGCTCGCAGACGCCGTCGTCCGGCACGGAGTAACGGTTCTCTTGACGGCACCTACGGCCTACAAGGCAATGGTCGGCGCCGGACGGGGGGAGGAGCTGCGTGCCCTGCGCCGGGCGGTCTCGGCCGGCGAGCACCTGCCGGCGACCACCTGGCAGGCGTTTTACGAGGCCACCGGTGTGCGGATCATCGACGGCATCGGATCCACCGAGATGCTGCACATCTTCATCGCCGCTGCCGACGAGAACATCCGGCCCGGCTCGACCGGCCGCGCGGTGCCTGGCTATCACGCAACCGTTCTCGACGACCACGGCAGTGAGGCGCCCGCCGGCCAAGCCGGGCGGCTGGCGGTGCGCGGTCCGACCGGCTGCCGGTACCTCGCCGACGACCGGCAGCGGGTGTACGTCCAGGGTGGCTGGAACATCACCGGCGACACCTACGTCCGCGACGAGGACGGGTACTTCTGGTACCGGGCCCGCAGCGACGACATGATCGTTTCCTCGGGGTACAACATCGCCGGGCCCGAGGTGGAGCAGGCATTGCTCGGCCATCCCGACGTGGTCGAGTGCGCCGTCGTCGGTGTCGAGGATCCCGACCGCGGTCAAGTGGTCAAGGCGTACGTCGTCGTCCGGGACGGGGCGGCGTCCGACGACGCCGCGCGACGGGTGCTGCAGGACTACGTCAAGGCGACGATCGCGCCGTACAAGTACCCGCGGTTACTGGAGTTCCGCGATGCGCTGCCGAAGACAGGGACCGGCAAGCTGCAGCGCTACAAGTTGCGACAGGAAGCAGCGCAGCTCAGCGGCGGTACAACTCCCGGGCGATGATCGTCCGCTGGACCTCCGAGGCTCCTTCGTAGATCCGCGGCGCCCTGACCTCGCGATACAGGTGCTCGAGCAGATGCCCCCGGCCAAGCGCACGAGCGCCGTGGATCTGGATGGCCGCGTCGACGATGTACTGCGCAGTTTCTGTGGCAAACAGCTTGGCCATCGCCGACCGCGCCGCGATCCGATCCTCGCCGGCGTCGAAAGCCACGGCTGCCCGGTAGACGAGTAGGCGCGCGGCCTCGACTCGAGTGGCCATCTCCGCAAGGGTGTGGGAGACCGACTGAAGGTCACGCAACGGACCACCGAACGCGTGCCGTTGCCCGGCGTGGTCGATTGCCGCCTCGAGAGCTGCCTGCGCCATGCCGACGGCGAAGGCACCGACACTCGGGCGGAACAGGTCGAGTGTGCGCATCGCCACTGCGAAGCCGCGGTCGAGCTCGCCGAGCAGTTCGTCGGCCCGGACCGGAACCGCGTCGAAGACCAACCGGCCGATCGGGTGCGGGGAGAGCATCTCGAGATGCTCTCCGGATAGGCCGGTCCGGTCTGCCGGAACGATGAACGCGCTGACACCCCGCGCGCCGGCCCCTGCCTCAGTCCGGGCGAACACCGTGTAGAAGTCGGCCTCGGGTGCGTTGGAGATCCAGATCTTCTCCCCAGACAACCGCCACCCACTGCCGTCTGGCTCGGCCAAAAGCTGCAGGGCAGCGGCGTCCGATCCCGCCCCTGGCTCGGTGAGGGCGAATGCAGCGACGGCGTCACCGGCCGCGACGGCGGGGACCCACCGCGCGACCTGGTCGGCCGAGCCGGACTGCAGCACCGGATAGGTGCCGAGGCCCTGCAACGCGAGGGCCGTCTCGGCCTCGGTCGACACGCCGGCGAGCGACTCACGAAGCAGACACAGATCCAGCGCGGCAGCCTCGCGGGTGGCTCGTCCCTCGGCCACGCCCGGGAAGAGGCGGGCGAGCAGACCCAACTCCCCCATCGCCTTGAGCAGATCACGGTTGACCCGGCCTGGCTCGCCGCGATCCGCGATCGGCGCCAGCCGTGCCGCTCCGACCTCCCGAACCCAGCCGGCGAAGTCGCGCTGGTCGTCGTCGAGGTCGAACGCCGGCATGTCAGCGGCCTTGCCAACGTGGCGAGCGCTTCTCGGTGAACGCGGCGTGGAACTCGCGGTAGTCGGCCCCGTTCATCAGCAATGCCTGGGTCATCGCCTCCAGTTCCAGGGCGCCGGACAGGCCCATGTCGAGTTCCCGGCTGAGCAGGGCCTTCGTCTGCGCATACGCCGGCATGGGCCCGTCGGCCAGTCTCCGCGCGAGCGCCTGCGCTGCGTCGTCCAGGCCGTCGTCGTCGACCAGCTCGGTGACCAGGCCGTACCGCTCGGCCTCAGGTGCCGGTAATGGATCGCCGAGCATGAGCAACTGGGTGGCTCGACCGAGCCCGACCAGTCTCGGGAGCAGATAGGCCGCCCCCATGTCAGCGCCGGCGAGGCCGACCTTGGTGAACAGGAACACGAATCGGGCCGAGCGGGCCACGACCCGGAAGTCGGCTGCGAGCGCGATCACCGACCCGGCGCCGGCCGCCGTCCCGTGTACGGCAGCGATGATCGGAACCGGGCACTCGCGCATGGCCTTGACGACATCGCCGGTCATCCGGGTGAATGCCAGCAGCTGATCCGGACGCATCGACAGCGTCGCGCCGATGATCTCCTCGACGTCGCCGCCGGAGCAGAACGCCCGACCCTCCCCACGAAGGACGAGCACCCTGGTGTCAGCACGGTGCGGCAGTTCGGTCAGCAGATCCCGCAGATCGGCGTAGGTGTCGAAGGTCAGGGCGTTGAGTTTGTCCGGCCGGTCGAAGGTGAGCGTCGCGACGGCGTCTTTCCGCTCGAGCCGGAAGTGCTTCCAGTCGTCGGTGAATGGCGCCGATGCGCGGAACGCGCTCATGTCGCACGAACCTCCACCATCGGCCACCCCGCGGTAATAGCGTCCGTGTTACCGTCGTAACGCAGCCAGCATAATGCCCGCCCGACCCGGCAGAGACTGGGGTGTCCGATGCGCATCGCGGTCGTCGGCGGCGGTCCGGCCGGGCTCTACTTCGCCGCGCTTGCCCAGCGGCTCGACCCGCGCCACGAGATCACCGTGTGGGAGCGCAACGCGCCCGACGATACGTTCGGCTTCGGAGTGGTCTTCTCTGACGAGACACTCGGCGGGATCGAGCACGCCGATCCGGCCATCCATGCGGCCATGGAGGGCGAATTCGCCCGCTGGGACGACATCGACGTGCACTATCGCGGCGAGGTGATCACCAGTGGCGGACACGGATTCGCCGCCATGAGTCGCCGCCGGCTGCTTGGCATACTCCAAGACCGCTGCGCGGAGCTCGGGGTCCGCGCGCATTTCCGGACCGAGGCGCCGCACATCGAGATCCTCGCCGCCGATCACGAGCTGGTTGTGGCCAGTGACGGGGCGAACTCGCCGATCCGCACCCGATATGCCGATGCCTTCGCCCCCGACCTCGAGCAGCGGCGGTGTCGATACATGTGGCTCGGCACCGACAAGGTCTTCGACGCCTTCACCTTCGAAATCGAACAGACCCCGTACGGCGTCATTCAGATCCACGGCTATCCGTACGACGAACGTGGAAGCACGTTCATCGTCGAGATGCACGACGACGTCTGGCGGACCGCGGGTTTCGACGCGACAGAGGGAACCGTGTTCGAGCCAGGCCAGAGCGACGACGAGTCGGTCAAGAAGATCCGTGAGCTGTTCGCCCATGTTCTGGACGGGCATGAACTCATGGCGAACAACTCGCGGTGGCTGCGCTTCGCGACCATCCGGAATGCGCGGTGGCGACACCAGAACATGGTGCTGCTCGGCGATGCGGCACACACGGCACACTTCTCGATCGGGTCGGGAACGAAGCTCGCGATGGAGGACGCGCTCGCGCTCGCGGCCTCGCTGCACGAGCACGACGATCTCGGCGCCGCGCTCGCCGCCTACGAGAACGAGCGCCGACCGGTCGTCGAGTCGACCCAGCGTGCTGCGCAGGCGAGCCTGGAGTGGTTCGAGAACCTCGGCCAGTACACCCACCAGGAGCCGATGCGGTTCGCCTTCAACATCCTCACCCGGTCACGCCGGGTCACCTACGACAACCTCCGGCTGCGGGACCCGGAGTTCGTCGACGCTGCTGACGCGTGGTTCGCCGACCACGAAGTGCGCAGGGGGATGGCGCCACCTCCGCCACAGGCTCGGCCGCCGATGTTCCAGCCGTTCCGGCTGCGCGGCCTGCAACTGAAGAACCGCGTCGTCGTGTCGGCGATGGACATGTACTCCGCCCGCGACGGCGACCCCACCGACTTCCACCTCGTCCATCTCGGCAGCAAGGCACTCGGTGGCGCCGGGCTGGTCATGACCGAGATGGTCTGCGTCTCTCCGACCGGCCGGATCACACCGGGTTGCACCGGCCTCTACACCGACGACCAACGAGACGCCTGGGCACGCATCGTCGAATTCGTACACGACAACAGCACCGCCGCTATTGGTGTCCAGCTCGGCCACTCCGGCCGCAAGGGCTCGACCAAGTTGATGTGGGAAGGAATGGACGAGCCGCTGCCCGAGGGAAACTGGCCGGTGGTGGCGCCGTCGCCGCTTGCCTACTCCCCCGCCAACCAAGTGCCGCAGGAACTCAGCGCCGCTGCCCTGATCGCCATGAGGGACGACTTCGTCGCCTGTGCCCGCCGGGCAGAGGCTGCCGGCTTCGACCTGCTGGAGCTGCACTGTGCCCACGGTTACCTGTTGTCGAGTTTCCTCTCCCCGCTGACGAATCACCGGACCGACGAATACGGCGGATCGCTCTCGAACCGCCTGCGCTACCCCCTCGAGGTGTTCGACGCAGTCCGGTCCACCTGGCCACAGGACAAGCCGATGTCGGTCCGCATCTCGGCGACCGACTGGTATCCCGGCGGAACCGAGGCGGAGGACGCCACCGCGATCGCCCAGGCGTTCGCCGAGCACGGCGCCGACGCGATCGACGTCTCGACCGGTCAGGTCGTCAAGGAAGAGCAGCCGGCATTCGGCCGCAGTTACCAGACGCCGTATGCCGACCGGATCGCGAATCAGGTCGACATCGCCGTCATCGCCGTCGGCGCGATCTCCTCGCCTGAGGACGTCAACGCGTTGATCTTGGCCGGCCGCGCTGACCTGGCGGCCCTGGGGCGGACGCACCTCTACGACCCGATGTGGACCTTGCACGCAGCGGCGGACCTGGAGTACACCGGCAGCGGTGCCAACTGGCCGGTGCAGTTCGCGGCCGGGCGGCGCAAGCCCCAAGCCGGGCGGACTGACGGCCCCAAACCGCGGCTCGAGCTCATCCGGGACCCGTCAGCCGGTCGCACCAAGCACCACCGATGGAGACCATGGGAGACGTCATGACTCTGCTCGCCGATTTCGCCATGGCCATTTCGACCGGTCGGATCGGGGTTGTCGACCTCACTGCCCCGCTGTCGGCCAACACTCCGGTCCTGGTCCTGCCAGAGCCGTTCGGCCAGACCGACCAGTTCGAGCTGCGTGAGATCAGCCGCTACGACGACCGCGGTCCGGCCTGGTACTGGAACAACATCACGACCGGTGAGCACACCGGCACGCATCTGGATGCGCCGATTCATTGGATCACCGGCCGAGAGCTCTCCGACGTCTCCCAGATTGCCCCGTCGCAGCTGATCGCCCCGGCTGCGGTCATCGACGTGGCGGAGCAGGTGGCCACCGACCCGGACTTCCTGCTGGAGGTCGAGCACATCAAGGCGTGGGAAGACGAGCACGGCCCGCTGCCGGAAAGCGGTTGGCTGCTCCTGCGAACCGGATGGGATTCGCGCAGCCACCGCCAGGACGAGTTTCTCAACGCGGACGAGACCGGACCACATACGCCGGGGGTCAGCGTCGAATGCGCCCGCTGGCTGGCCGAGGAAGCTCCTGTCATCGGGGTCGGCGTCGAGACGGTAGGCACGGACGCCGGGGTGGCTCATTCCTTCGATCCGGCCTTCCCGTGCCACACGTACCTGCTCGGAGCCGGCAAGTACGGCCTGACCCAGTTGCAGAACCTGGCGTCGCTGCCGCCGATGGGCACCGTCGTGATCGCAGCGCCGCTCCCGATCCTGGGCGGCTCGGGCAGCCCGACCCGGGTGCTGGCGCTGATCGAATACTGACCTCGATGCGGGCGGCGGAGGCGGTCGGCCGGACCCTTGCCGGTCTCGGCGTTCGGCAGGCGTTCGGCGTCGTGGGCAGCGGGAATTTCGATGTCACCAACGCGCTCATCGCCGGTGGCTCCCGCTATGTCGCAGCGCGGCACGAGGGTGGTGCCGCGACGATGGCCGACGCGTATGCGCGGATGAGCGGAGAGGTCGTAGCGCTCACGTTGCACCAGGGTTGCGGCCTGACGAATGCGATGACCGGGATCACCGAGGCGGCCAAAAGCCGGACCCCGCTGGTCATCCTGGCCGCCGAGGCAACTGCTCCGACCTCTAACTTCGCAATCGACCAGGCCGCCATGGCCCATGCGGTCGGTGCCGAGGCTGTGCGAGTCTCGTCGGCCGACGCGGCCGTGGATGAGGCGGCCCGCGCGTTCTTCCTCGCTCGGGACGAGCGCCGAACGGTGTTGATCAACCTGCCGCTCGAGGTGCTGGGAGCCGAGTGCCCGGCTCCGGCTGAGCGAGCTCGACGTGATCCGCCTGCTGCTGTCGAGCCGGCCGCCGCAGACATCGACGCGCTGGCCGCACTGCTGGCCGGCGCCCGGCGACCGGTGCTGATCGCCGGCCGGGGTGCCCGGCACGCTCGGGTCGAGCTGCTCGCATTGGGCGATGCCACCGGAGCCCTGCTCGCGACGTCGGCGGTGGCCAAGGGCCTGTTCAATGGCAGTCCCTGGTCGCTGGACGTGTCGGGGGGCTTCGCATCTCCGCTGGCGGCCGAGCTGATCGGTGCTGCGGACGTCGTGGTCGCGTTCGGTTCCACCCTGAACATGTGGACGACCCGCCATGGCCGGCTGATCGGCTCAGCAGCACGAGTTGCGCACGTCGACCTGGAAGCGTCGGCCCTGGGCCGGCACCAACAGATCGATCTCGGCGTGGTCGGCGACAGCGCGACGACGGCGATGGCAGTCACCGACGCGTTGCGGGGGCGAGTGAACCCTGGCTACCGCGACCAGGCGACGCAGGCTCGGATCGCGCAAGAGATTCGGTGGCGGGACGTCCCCTACGAGTCGTGGGACGATGACGGCACTATCGACCCGCGGACGCTCACGATCGCGCTCGACGACCTGCTACCGACCGAGCGGGTGGTTGCCGTCGACTCCGGCAACTTCATGGGCTACCCGAGCATGTTCCTGTCCGTGCCCGACGAGTACGGCTTCTGCTTCACCCAGGCGTTCCAGTCGATCGGGCTGGGCTTGGCCACAGCGATCGGTGCGGCGCTGGCCCAACCGGGCCGGCTGCCGGTCGCTGCGCTCGGCGACGGCGGGGCGCTCATGGCAGCGGCCGAGCTCGACACCGTGCGCCGCCTCGGGCTCCCGATGGTCGTGATCGTCTACAACGACGCCGCTTACGGTGCCGAGGTACACCACTTCGCCGAAGGCCAGCCACTGGACACGGTGACGTTCCCGGACACCGACATCGCGGCGATCGGCATCGGCTACGGCCTCGACGGAACGACCGTGCGCGACATTCGAGACCTCGTAGCAGTCCGGCGGTGGCTCAACGGCCCGCGTGACCGGGGTCTGGTCGTCGATGCGAAGGTCGCAGCGCCGCGTGGCTCGTGGTGGCTGGAGGAGGCATTCCGCGGCCACTGAGGCCTGCGACACGTGCCAAATCGTTACCTCGTTCGGGTCGGCTCGGACCGTCCGCTCCGGTACCGTACCGGTGTTTTGGGGGGATCGATTCAGCCGGAGAAGCCAGTCGAGACGCCCTTGGCCACCACCGCCTCTGCCGGTTCGTGGGCGGAACACCAATCAGGAGGAAACCGGTGAAACGCATGAAGTTGTCCCGCCGGCTGCCGGTGTGGGGAGCCGCCGCCACGGCGGGAGTCGTCGTGGCCGTGCTGACGGGCGCCCTGCCGTCCGCAGCCGATCCGCAGGGCAACAACGGGACGATCAAGATCGATAATGTGGCGTTCGACGACCATCCGAACAACGAGCCGCATGTCGGCTGCGTGTTCCAGGTCGACTTCTACGGCTTCGACGAGGGCGACTTCTTCGCCGAAGTGATCTTCGAAGCCCATCCGCCGACGACGCGTGCCGGCGGCAACCAGGTTCTGTTGACCGACAACGTCTTCATCGGCGAGGACTCCAACGCAGGTGGCGGCAGCACAGCCGGCCTCGATGCCTCCGAGACCTACACGCTGAGCTTCGCCGGCATCACCCCGCACCCGAAGCAAGGTTTCCACGTCAAGCTCACCATCCACGCGGATGACCCGGAAGGCGGAGCCGACGTCAAGCACAAGGTGTTCTGGGTGCAGGACTGCCCGAAACCGCCGCCCCCGAAGAACGGCGAGGGCAACGGGCACGAGAACGGAGACAACGGAAAGGACAATGGCGAGGAGAACGGGGTCAAGGAATCCGCTGACACGCCGGTACCGGTTCCCACCGCGGTGCCCGCTGGTTCGGACTCCGCCGGCGAGGGTTCCGCTGCGCCGCTCGGCCTGATCCTTGCCGGCAGTACGGCGTTGGCCGGAACCGCGCTGGTTGCTCGTCGCCGATTCCTGCATGACTCCTGATCCGACCGACCGCCCGCTTCGCACGGCAACCCGAGGGCTGGCCCGGTTCTTTACCGGGCTGGCCCTCGTGGCCGTCGCGGCCTGCGGCTCCGGCGATGACGACGTCTCCGGGACGGGCTCAGGTCCCGATACACCTTCGGTGTCCACGACCGCGGCCACTGCGTCCACGCAGCCAACCGGGGTCTCCCCCGAGCCGACCGCGATTCCAGCGACACCCATCGCCGGCCCGTACACATTGCGGATCCCGCGAATCGGCGTGGCCGCGCCAGTCGTAGCCATCCAGAGCAACGAGGACCGGGTACTCGAGCCGCCGCGAGATCCCAGCGTCGCCGGATGGTGGAGCGACGGTGCCGCTCCGGGTGAGCTGGAAGGATCGGCGGTTCTCGTCGGACATACCGTGCGCAACAACGGCGGCGGCGTCTTCGACGAGGTAGGCGGCTTGCGCGGCGGCGACGCCATCGAGGTCGTGGGCTCAGACGCTGCGCTGACATACCACGTCCAGTCCGTCGAGGTGCTGTCCAAGGAGGAAGTGGCTCGCGATGCGGAGCAGATCTTCACCCAGGCCGGGCCCGGCCGGCTGGTGATCATCACTTGTGACGATTGGGACGGCGCGGTCTGGCGCTCCAACATCGTGACGATCGCGGCACCCGCCTGAGAGGGCCGGGTGGCGACCACTTCCTGACCAAGGTCTCGCCGCGGTCGTTCTCAGCGGACATATGGACGAGTACGTTTCGACCGAAGGTCATCCCCGGCAAGCGGCACGAAGTAGGAGGACGACATGAGTGCGTTCACCGTCGGGTTCGACAACCAGCCCGGTGAGTTGGCCCGACTGTGTGAGGCGATGGCCGCCCGCGGCGTGAACATCGTCATCTGTGGCGCCGCACATGGCGACGCCGGGACGGTCGCGTTCATTGCCGACGACGAGATGGCGGCCCGCACGGCCCTCGAGGGCGCTGAGATCGAGTTCGAGGAGCACCAAGCGCTGACCGTCCGCATGGACAACGTGCCGGGTGCGGGCGCAACGACCTTCCGAAGGCTCGCCGACGCCGGCGTCAATGTCGACCTGCTGCTGCCGGTCCAGGTTTCAGCCGACGAGTTCCTGGCCGTGATCTGCGCCGACGATCTGGACGCAGCCGCGAGTGTGCTTGGCGATCAGGTCGTCACCAACTGACCTGTGACAGGTATCGCCCGCTGACCCACGCGGTCACCCCGCGGGTAGCCTCAGATTCGATGGAGGAGAACAAGGCACGCCGAGTAGTCGACGCCCTACGCGACCGTGGCACTGACGCTGAGCTGGCTCGCGTCGGTGTTTATCAGTTCGGGGTCAGCGTCAAGCTCCCAGACGGTCGTGAAGCGACGTGGGACTCCGACGGCACTGCCGCGCTCGAAGCTCAGGTGATGCGCAACGGCGTCCTGGTCGGGTACGTCCCCGCCATCGAGGGCTCCGACGACTACTCCGAGGAGCAGATCATCGACGCGATCCGTCGAACCGACTACGACCGGCCGATCGCATTGCAGCGGCCGACGGCACCTGCTCCAGCACCGCCGCTGCCCCGAAAGGGCGGGCTCTTTCGGCGGTTCATGGACGGGTTCCGATACCGCTAGGGCAGGCGTCCCGCACCCCGAGGACCGCCGAGCGAGACATGATCAACATGTGGAGAAAGCCCGTCAGGAGCGCTTGTACTCCTGGACTGCCCATCCGTTGCCGTCTGGGTCGTCGAAGAAGAGGAATCGTGAGCCAGGTGTGCCCTCGGGACCGAGCTGCTGCACATCGCCCACACTGACGCCTCGGCCGGCAAGCATTTCCCGCACCGCGTCGACGTCCTCGACGACAAGCTGGACCCCTTTGACCGAGCCTGGCTCACCGAGCGGCAGGCCCTCGCCGATCACGACCGAGCAGGCGGAGCCGGGCGGTGTCATCTGCACGACGCGCATGCCGTCGCCGGGACGAACGTCGTGGTCGAGGATGAAGCCGACCTGCTCGGTGTAGAACACCTTCGCGGCATCGACGTCGGAGACGGGGATGGGGACGACCTCGAGCTTGAGATCCATGCTGGGTCCTTTCGGCCTCAGGGGAAGGATGCGGTCGACGATGCGTACCTATCGACGCCGACACTGTATGACGCGGCGAGCCGATCACATGTGGTCGGAACGACGCGTTCCGGGATCGGCCGGGCCAGCAGCATCGGTACCGGACAGCACAGCCCGCACGCTGCGTTCGGCTTCCAGCAGACCCTCGCGCAGGCTGTCCAGATCTGCTGTCACCGACTGAAGGTCCTCGGTTGTCGTGTCGATCCTGTCCCCCGACTCGTAGAGCGCGTCGATCTCGCCAACCCGAACGGCCAGCCCTTCGATTCCGACGGCGGTCGCTCGCATCCGCTCCAGCATGAGGGCACGCTGCTGCCCGAGCCGCTCTATGCTCGCGAGCTGGGTCCGCAAACCGTCTCGGGTGCGGCGGCGCTCCTCGACCAGCTCCTGGCCCGGTGCGGTGTCGTCGGCGAGTGCCTGCTCCACGTCGGCCAGTTCGGCTCGCACCGCCGGGCCGTCGAAACCGTCGAGCATCTCGGCGAGCCGGTCGACCTGAGTGCCGGTATGGCCGAGTGCGTCAAGCATGTCCCTCGCCTTGACATCGACGTCGCCTGACAGGTCCGCGGCGGCTTCCCCGAGCGATTTCCTAGCCTGCTCGAGCCGAGCGACCGCAGCCCCGGCCCGGGCGAGGTACATGGCGGCGCGCTCATCGCGGACCTGGGCATGCGGCGGCGGTCGATCGGGAGCGATCGCAGAATGGCGCGCCTGCCGGTAGCGCTGGCTGGTGTCCACCGCCGCCCCGGTCACAAGCACCGCCCCCGCGGCCAGCGCGGCGAACCACACCGGCACTTGCCCGGTCGCCATCAGCACCGCCGCCGCGAACACCGCAAACAACCACAGCCAGCGGTTGGCCAGCGCGGAGAGGAAGACCCAGCCCATCGCAGACCGCCTAGAAGTTGCTGATGACGTCGATCATGACCTTGTCGATCGTCGCCGCATCGGACGCGTCGTACGAGCGTGCCCGCGAGGCGGACGCAATGTCTGTCAGCGTCTCCTGGTCGGCGTCCTCTCCGTAGCCGATCGTGAAGACGCGGACTCCGGTCTCAGTGCCTTCCGTCTCCAGTTGGCGTAATACGGCATCGAGGTCGTTGTCAGCATGCTCGTTGACGCCGTCGGTCAGCATGACCACAGCATTGATTGCACCAGGCTCGGCCGCGCCCTCCGCTTGTGCATGGGCGGCCTTCGTCGTCGCATACAAAGCCGTACCGCCGTCCGGAACCAATCTCTCGACCGTCGACTCGATGCGGTCGATCACGTCGTCGCGCGGTCCCACCGCCACCAGCTCGGTCCACGGATCGACCCCTCCCTGGGCCGGCTCGGACGAGAACACCCACAGCCCCAAGGCGTCCTGGGAGGCGAAAGCGTCGAGCGAACCGATCGTGGCCTGCTGCGCCAGCTCCAGGCGGCTCGCTCCGGTGCCGTCGACAGTGGCACCCATCGAGCCGGAGACGTCGATGACGAGCAGAACGCGAGCGGGCTTACGGTATTCCTCCCAAGCATCTCGGACGGCCGCAAGGACCTCGGCGGTCGGCGTGCCCAGGACCGCGGCCGGCTGCTCGGCCAGAATCCCGTTGTCCGGCGTGGCCAATGGTCCGGTGCGACCGTCGGCGGTTCGGAACCCGACTTCGGCGAAGCGCTGTTGCTGCTCGTCCTCGAGTAGCCAGGCCAACAAGTCGGCGGACACCGCCGCCTTGCTCTCGTCGACCCACTCGGCCTGCAGGGTCACCCACGGGCTGTCGGAGAGCAGCGTCCCCTCCTCCGGGTAGACCGCGACCAGCGGAGTCTGCGGCGGCGTGAGGTCGGTGACTTCCGGATCAGCGGCCGGGTTGCCCGCGTTGTAGTCGAGGACACTCTTCTCCTCGACCGTGACGGCCGAGACGTAAGTGAGTCCTTGACCTTCGGCGTCGGCCTTCAGCAAGTTGTCGAGGAACGTCAGCGTCGTGTCGCCGTAGTGGACGACGGTGCTCTCGAGCCCACGCACGTACTCGGCGGTGGCTGGATCCTGCACTTGGGCCACGGTGAGGTCGCTGGCGACTCCGGTTGCGGCGAAGAAAGCACCGACCGTGGCGTGCAGACCGCTGGTTGACAGGTTGGGATTGGTCTTACCGAGTTTGAACGCCCCCCACTCCGGGTGCCCGAGGGATCCCCACCCCTGCGGGTCGTCGGCCAGGGTCAACAGGTCGCCCCAACCAAGGGCGGCATCCGGCCAACCGAGCGCCTCGGCCATCGGGCGGGGCATGGCTATGACAAGCGGCGAGGACACGATCGACGCGCTCTCGGCCGGGAAGATGTCGGGCTGGTCCGCCTCGCGAGCGTCCAGCCGCGCGATCTCTACCCAGGCGCTGGACGCCGGGCTCCAGACGTCGGGCCGCGGGCCGTCGACGGCCTCGTCCCAACCGCGCGCAAGCGCGTCGGCCGCGGCGCCGGAGGACGGCCGGGTCACCTCCACCCAGGAGCACGACCCGGCCACTTCCCGGTTGGCCGCGTTGTACTCGCCCGCCAACGTACTCACGATCGCGTGCTTCTCCGGTGAGGAGGCGACGACGAGCTGCGTACAGTCCTCCCGATCGGCGGGCGCGGGCGCTCCCTCGGCAGCGCCGCCGCCTGGTGCGGTGTCATCGCCCCGGCCGACGAACCAGTAGACACCTCCGACAATCAACGCCAGTGCCACGGCGATTGCGACGAATGCCCCACCGGTCCTGCGAGCCGGGCCGTCCGGCTTCCCGTACGCCACCCCCCCACCCTCCATCCCACCCTGTCGCGCCGGTGATAAAACCGGCGGCTGCTAGCACGGACGGTAGTCGCCTCGCCGCTGCACCGCCTGCGCCCTCTCCGGTTCTCCCAGGTGATCGCGGAACATTTCACTGCCAGGGCGTGGATTTCTTTCCGCGATCCCTCCAACTAGCCCATTCGGCTCTCGGGCAGTGAAGTGCCGCAAGTACAGCGGGGATTCGTGACTCGACCGGCACGGATCTTACCCGGCTGGGTAGCCGGAGCAGGTCTGGCGGTAGGGCGCGAGGTCAGTGAGATAGAAATCCCATTCCGCCCGGGCGAGATTGCGGCCGGCGAGCTCACAAGCGCCGTCCATCCAACGGTCCGGATTCAGGTCCCACATCACCAAGCCCTGCTCCGTGGCGACGGCGGCCTCCAGGGCGTCGCGACGGATGGCGACAGCGCCGCTTTCTCCGTCGGCGGGAAGCTCGTCGCCAAGCTGGTGCGCGAAGCGATGTCATAGAAGCGCAGAGCTCGGTCCTCGCCAAGGACCACCAGTCGCCGGCCGTCGGCGCTGAGAGCCATCGACCTTGCCGGACCCGTGATGGGTGGAAGAGGCGCTCCGACGGCCGTCAGCGAGCCGGGATCGAGAACCGCTAGTCGCCCGTCCAGAGAGCCAGCCACCACAGTGTCGCCCGCCGCCGTCAGGAGGTTGTAACCCGGGATCGCCTCTCCGAGCGGTTCACCCGTGCCAGGGTCGCGTCGTTGCAACAGGCCACACCTTCTACTCGATCGAGGCGTTCTTCCCCTCGGTCTGCCGCCACGTCACTGCTGCGCTGGGCGCCACGGCGCCACCGACGACGACCTGTTCCACTGGGCGCTGCACGGGGAACTGGACGTCGAGCACGCCGCCGAGTGGCTGAACGGCATCAAGGTCGCCGGGCTGGACGACGAGGCCCACGCCCGGATCGCCGCCGGCGTGGTCCTACACGTCCAGGTGCGAAGCACGCTGTTCCAGACGTTGGCGAACCAGATCCAAGCGCCTCGATGACAGGCCGGCGCATCAGGGTCGCCGGAGCCGCGATCGTCGCCGCAGCCTGGGCCGTGCTCGGGGCACCCAGGCTGGCCGCATAGCCGGCGAGGAGCAGAAGCCCGATCAGGGCAGCCGAGCCAGACGTCCAACGGCTAGGCGGGAGCTGCAAGGGTCGCATTGATGGCGGTCACCAAGCTGTCGATGCTCTCTTCGGCGAGTTGCCTCCCTTCACCGTCGACGAGGTAGAACACGTCCACGGCCTCGGCGCCTAGGGTGCCGACAACTGCGGAACGCACCAAGGCTCCGCATTCCGCTATTGCGGAGACCAAGCGGTACAGCAGCCCGGCCGTGTCGTGAGCGCGGACTTCGATGACGGTGGCGTCAGACGACGCGCCGGGCACCACCTCGACATGCGGGTCCGCATATCCGGCGATTCGGCGCCGCCGTTCACCGGCCCGGGCTCGCAGCTTCGCGACGAAGTCGATCCTGCCGTCGAGAGCCCGGGCGACATCGGCCCGCAGCAGGTCCGCATCAGGTGCTCCGCGGAATCCGGTCGCGGCGTGCCAGACCTGCACTGCCCCGCCTTCCGTCGTCTGGATCGTCGCGGCGCGCACGTCAAGCCGGTGCAGTGCCAGCACACCCGCCACCGGCGCTAGGGCATCTGACCGACCTGGCACGACGACCGTGACCCGGCAGGAGCCGTCCGGCTCTCCGGACAGGTCCACCCGCAGGGCGAGCGCGGTGGACTTCGCGAGTTCCGCCTGCCACGGCTCAAGTGCAGGCGGCTTGCGGAATCGCTGTCCGCCCAGCACCGAGCGGACCCGTTCGACGAGATCAGCGACCAGTCGGGCCCGCATCGGCGACCAGGCGACGGGCCCGGCGGCGGTGGCGTCGGCCTCGGTCAGCGCGGCAAGCAGGTCGAGCACCTCCACCGAGCCCACCGCCCGAGCCACTGCCTCGATCGTGGTCGGATCGTCGAGGTCACGGCGAGTCGCCATGGCCGGGAGCAGCAGGTGATGGCGCACCAGTAACCCCAGCCGCTCGGCATCGACCAGAGAAAGGCCGAGGCGTCCGCCCAGCTCGGTGACGATCGCCGCGCCGGTCTCGCTGTGGTCCCCCGGTCCGCCCTTCCCGAGATCGTGGAACAGGGCCGCCAGCAACAACAGGTCCGGTCGCGACACCCGCCGCGTGAAGCCAGCCGCCACGGTTGCCGCCTCGACTTGATGCCGATCGACCGTGTGGCGGTGTACCGGTGTGCGCTGCGGCCGATATCGCACCGGCTCCCACTCCGGAAACCAGCGGACGACCAGTCCGGCCGCTTCGAGCGAGTCCCATACCGGCACCGCTGCCCGGCCCGCGCCCAGCAGCGCGACGAGAGCGTCGCGCGCCGCGTCCGGCCAGACCTGCGGCAACGGCGGACATTCGAGTGCGAGCCGTTCCACGGTCGCCGGCGAGAGCACCAGACCGGCCTGCGCAGCCCCGGCAGCGGCGCGCAGCGGGAGAACGGGATCCAGGTGTGGACGGGCATCTCGGGCCAGCACCGCCTCACCGTCATGCTCGACGACATCGTGACCGAGCGAACGGCGGGAGACCGGACGGCGCGAGCGCCCCGCGCCCGCCCGCCCACGCAGCGTCCGTTCCACCTGCCGCCAGGTGACGTCGGTCGCATAGGCGATCGCTCGACCGGCTTCGGCCACCCGCCGCATCAAGGCGTCTGCGTCCAGCAACCCGAGAGAGGCAGCGACGGTGTCCTGATCCTCGAACACCAACCGGTCGTGACGTCGTCCGGTCGTGCGGTGCAGGGCGTCGCGGACGACGAGCAACCACTCGTGCGCTTCTGATACGGCAGCAGCATGCGGACGGTCGGCCACCCAGGACGCGGCGACCGCGCGCAGCGCCACGATGTCCCGCAACCCGCCATAGGCCTGCTTGAGATCTGGTTCCAGCAGATGCGCAAGTTCGCCGACTTCCGCAAGCCGATCCCGGCCAGCCTGCGCCAACTTCGGTAGCCGCAGGGGCGCCTGCCGCCGCCAGTCGCGCAGCACGC
Source organism: uncultured Actinomycetota bacterium (assembly GCA_963819885.1). GTDB lineage: Bacteria > Actinomycetota > Actinomycetes > Jiangellales > Jiangellaceae > JACVRX01. The sequence goes on from CAWFXV010000030.1 coordinate 241,148, forward strand.
CGGTGCGGAGGCTCTCGGTGATCTTCGAATCTCCCGCGACGTGGCGGGCGTCGACCAGGCCGAGCGCCACGGCGAGATCGTCCGCTGCGACCGCCCTGGCCTCCGCGACGGTTCGCACCGCATGGTCAAGGGCGACACCCGAGTCCCAAACCGGGTAGAAGACCCCATCGGCGACTGCCGCGACGTCGCCACCCTCGCCATGGAGCAACAGCACGTCGAGATCACTGCAGGGAAGGAGTTCGCGCCGGCCGTAGCCGCCTACGGCCACGAGCGACATACCTATGCTCGACGCTGGCGGCAGCGTGTCGAACAAGGTAGCCAGCCAGGCATCGGACAGCTCGACCAGAGCGGAGCGGCGTTCGGCTGCACTGACCGTGTCGTCGTCGATGATCGCCGCCCGTACGGTCAGGAAACGTCGGCCCGACCGTGCGTCGGCGCCGACAGCGCCTCCCTGATGGAGTGCTGCCGGCGCCGACACCGCCGGATCGACCACCGTCCCGGCTCTAAAGGGCCACTAGAGAGCCTCGGGTCCGGTCTCTCCCGTCCGGACCCGGATCACGGTGTCGACCGGCGTGACCCAGACCTTGCCGTCGCCGATCTTCCCTGTCTGCGCCGACTTGGCGATCACATCCACCACGTCGTCGGCGTCGCTGTCGTCGACCAGCACCTCCAGGCGCAGCTTGGGCACGAGGTCGACGGTGTACTCGGCACCCCGGTAGACCTCGGTGTGCCCCTTCTGGCGGCCGTAGCCACTGGCTTCACTGACCGTCATGCCCTGCACGCCGAAGGTCTCCAGTGCCGACCGGACGTCGTCGAGCTTGAACGGCTTGATCACCGCCGTGACGAGCTTCATGCGTTAACACCTTCCTCCGACGCTTCGGTACCGACCGGTTCGGCATCTTCGGCCGGGGCCCGAGCGTGCCCGACGGCTACTCCCGAGGCGGTGCCGAACTCGTAGGCCGTCTCCAGGTGGGCCGTCTCGTCCAAACCGGTCGCCTCGCTCTCCTGCGACGCTCGGAAACCGATGGTCTTGTCCAGAATCGTGCCGAGGATGTAGGTGACCACGAACGAGTAGACCATCACTGTCACAGCCGCGATCGACTGCCTCCGCAGCTGATCCATGCCGCCACCGTAGAGCAATCCTTCGGCTCCGCCGGTAAAGGCAGCGGTGGCCAGGAGGCCGATCAGCAGCGTTCCGACGAGCCCGCCGACTAGGTGCACGCCGACGACGTCGAGCGAGTCGTCGTAGCCGAACCGATACTTCAGCCCGATCGCGAGTGAACACAGCACCCCGGCGACCAACCCGATGACGATCGCGCCCACCGGGCTCACTGCAGCACAGGCCGGCGTGATCGCGACCAGGCCGGCAACGGCCCCGGATGCGGCACCGAGCGTTGTGGCGTGCTTGTCTCGCACGATCTCGACCAGCAGCCAGCTCAGGATCGCCGCGGCCGTGGCGACCGCAGTGTTGATGAACGCACCGGCGGCCAGTGCGCCGGCCGACACCGCCGAACCCGAGTTGAAGCCGAACCAGCCGAACCACAGCAAGGCGGCGCCGAGCACGACGAAGGGCAGGTTGTGCGGGCGCATCGGATCACGCCGCCAGCCCATTCGCTTGCCCACGACGATGGCCAGTGCCAGGGCCGCCGCTCCGGCGTTGATGTGGACCGCGGTGCCGCCGGCGAAGTCCAGCGCACCGAGCCGGTCGGCGATCCAGCCGCCGTTGCCCTCGTCGAAGAAGAAGACCCAGTGGGCGACCGGGAGATAGACAATGGTGATCCACAGCACGACGAACACTGCCCAGGTGCCGAACTTGGTCCGGTCGGCAATCGCGCCGCTGATCAAGGCCACGGTGATGATCGCGAACATGAGCTGGAAGGCGACGAACGCGAACTCGGGGATGGTGCCGCTCACGCTGTCCAGACCCACACTCGACAGCCCCACCTTGCCCAGCCCGCCGAGCAGGCCGTTGGCGACGTCGGTGTCGAAAGAGACGCTGTATCCGTACAGCACCCACAACACCGGCACGATCGCCAGGCAGATGAAGCTCATCATGAGCATGTTGAGGACGTTCTTGGAGCGGACCATTCCGCCGTAGAAGAACGCCAGGCCGGGCGTCATGAGCAGGACGAGCGCTGAGCTCGCCAGCACCCACGCGGTGTCGCCCGTGTTGAGCTCGGGCATGCTGACTCCTTGTCGAGTCGGTGGCCGGGCCCGGCGGGAGGCGGCGCTGCCGAGTGCCCTGGGACCGGTGGTCGGCTAGAGACTCGCGCGGCTGTGTTGCTCCTTCGTACGCAGCGTGTTGCGGGCGCGTGACATCTATGCCCGAGATGTTTCGGCCGTGTGAACGAGCAGATCAGCCGAGCAGGCCGTCGACGAACGCTTCGGCATCGAAGGGTGCAAGATCGTCCGCACCCTCGCCCAAACCGACGAGCTTCACCGGGACTCCCAGCTCACGCTGCACGGCGACGACGATCCCGCCCTTGGCCGTCCCGTCGAGCTTGGTCAGCACGATGCCGGTGACGTCGACGACCTCGCCGAAGACCCGGGCCTGGGCCATGCCGTTCTGGCCGGTCGTGGCGTCGAGCACCAGCAGCACCTCGTCCACAGGGCCGTGCTTCTCGACGACCCGCTTGACCTTGCCCAACTCGTCCATCAGGCCGACCTTCGTCTGCAGCCGGCCGGCAGTGTCGACGATGACGACGTCGGATTCCTGCTCGATGCCGGCCCGCACGGCGTCAAACGCCACGCTCGCCGGATCGCCGCCTGCCGGCCCACGCACCGTCGGCACCCCTACCCGATCGCCCCATGTCGCCAGCTGATCGGTGGCCGCGGCGCGGAACGTGTCCGCCGCGCCGAGCACGACATCGCGGTCGTCGGCGACCAACATCCGAGCCAGCTTGCCGACGGTCGTGGTCTTGCCGGTGCCGTTCACCCCGACGACGAGCACCACCGCAGGCCGGTTCTCGCCGACGTGGCGCGCGGTGTGCAGAGAACGATCCATGGTGGGATCCACCAGCGCGAGGAGTTCCTCGCGCAGCAGGCGGCGGGCCGCGGCCGGGTCGGCGATGCCTTCTACCCGTACCCGGGTCCGCAGCCGGTCTACCAGCTCGCGGGCAGGTGCCACTCCGAGGTCGGCGGTGATCAGGGTGTCCTCGACCTCGTCCCAGGTCTCGTCGTCGAGCCGCTCCCGTGACAGCAAGCTGAGCAGACCGCGGCCTAGCGTCGACTGGGAACGGGCCAGCCGGGAGCGCAACCGCACCAGCCGGCCCGCGGACGGCTCGGGCCGCTCCGGGAAGCGTGGGTAAGCGGCGGGCTTCCTCGAGCGATTGCCTCGTCGGGCAGCGGCAAGCGTCTGAAGGTCACGAGTGACGGTGTCGACGGGAGGCTCTGCGTCATCACCGACACCCGGCCGGTAATCGACCCCAGGGCGTGGCTCGGCGGGTGTTGGTGTTGGCGCCGACCTCCGGCGGGGGACGACGAACACCACGATCGCGACGACGAGCAGAACGGCGACCACCGCGCCGATCACGACGAACTCCACGAGCGCATATCCTCCCAGACGGAGGAGGCCAGTCGCGCGTCAGTGGATGGGCGTCCCGAGCCGCCCAAGCCGGTGGCCGGTCTGGCGGCGGACTCGGTACGTCCACGCCGCGACAGTGACAAACCGAGCTCGTACCAGCTGGCGAGACCGGCGCGATCGGTCCAGGACATGGGCGACGGTGGCCACTGCCATGACGCACACCCCCGCGATCACAATGAGAACCATCGCCACGACCGCGACCGTCACAACCTTCGCACCCCCAACGTCCCATAAACCACACTAGCCACAGCAGACCCAGACCGGAGGTTAGCCCAGTTCACCATCGGCGCGCTAGCCCTCGGCATCGATCGCTCACTGGAGGGAAATCCACGTCTCAATGGACCGGAGACGTGGTAAACCCTCCAGTCGCCGGAGTGGGAGCTCTAATCGCGGGCGCGGTGCAAGACCTCGGCCAACCCAGGGACGGCCTCGAGGTAAGCGTCGAGCAGGCGCCGGGCGACCGGGACCGAGTCGACGAGCGGATGCCAGGCGAACGCCCGCACGGCTGCTCTCCGCGAGCCCGTAAGGGCAGCCGTGATCGTCTCTGCTTCGCTGGCCTTGACGGCATGGATCAGGCCGGCCTGGTGTTCGGACAGTGCTCCGGTGGTGCGCGGACGGGCGCCTCTGCCGTCGACAACACACGGCACCTCGACGACCGACTCGTCGGCGATTCCCGGCACCGCGCCCTCGTTGCGCACGTTCACGATCATCTGCGCGGGTTCGTCGCGGGAAATCGCTCGCATGACGGCCAAGGCCACTCCCGTGTATCCACCACCGTCCATGTCGTCGATCGTTCGCGGCCCCGCGCCCACGGCACGTCGGTTGTGGGCGAAGTAGGTCTTCTCCCGGTCCTGCAGAGCGGCGTTCCAGAGCCGGTACGAAACGTCGGGTTGTGCAGCCGACGCGTAGAACCCCTCTTGCTGGCCCAGGAGGGTGGCGCCGCGGCCCGGTCCGGTGTCAGCGGCGAGCACTTCTCTGGCGAAGTAGTAATAGTGCAGGTACTCGTTGGGAATCGCGCCCAGCGCCCGCAACCACTGCGCCCCGAACAGCGCACCCTCCTCGAACGACTCCAGGGCATCAGCGTCCGCCAGCAGCCTGGGCAGTAGATCGACTTCGTCGACGCGAAGAGCGCGTAGCCAGCCCAGGTGGTTGATTCCCACGTAGTCGTACTCCACCCGGTCGGGATCGACGTCGACGGCGCGGGCAGCACGCCGGCACAGACCGGCCGGCGAGTCACAGATACCGATCACCCGTTCACCCAGCACTCGGGTCATCACCTCGGTGACCACTCCGGCAGGGTTGGTGAAGTTGACGATCCAGGCATCCGGAGCTACCGCCGCGATCTGCTCGGCCAGGTGGTGGACGACCGGGACCGTCCGCAACCCGAAGCTGATGCCGCCCGCTCCGACGGTCTCCTGTCCGATGACGCCCTCGCGCCGAGCAACCTGTTCGTCGACGACCCGGCCGGCCAGGCCACCGACCCGGATGGCCGAGAACACGACGTCGGCCCGTCGTAGTCCCGCGGTGAGATCTGTCGTCGCCCAGATGGCGAGCGGTGGTCCGGCGGCGGCGGTGCGCTGATGGTCGAGAACCGCCATCACCGCGGCCAGCCGCCCAGCATCGGTGTCCACCAGCACCAACTCGTCGACGATGCCGCCGCCTTCCGCGGCGTCGGAGAGAAGCGCCCGGTGCAAAAGTGGCACCCGGAAGCCGCCACCTCCGAAGACGACCAGCCGCATGCGGCACATACTGCCTGCCACATCCGCCCTGCCAGAATCAGCCTGGCCGTGGTTACATCGACTCGAGCGCGGGTGAGAGGAGCGCTGCGATGGCGCGCGCGGGTGACGGGTACGAGTCCGAGCCGCTCGTCGGCGCACCGCTCGATCCGCTCGCTCGATCGCGGGACGCCGGCGCCCCGGAGACGGATCTCGTCGTGGCCGGCACGGTCTACTACGACATCGTGTTCACCGCTCTCAGCGCACCGCCGGCGGTAGGCACCGAAGTGCATACCGAGGGCATGGGCTCGTGCCCGGGCGGTGTCGCCAATGTCGCCGTGGCCGGATCCCGGCTCGGCTTGCGCACGGCAGTGGCGGCAGCGTTCGGCGAGGACGTCTACGGCGACTTCTCCTGGGAGACCCTCGCCGAGCAGGAGTTCGTCGACTTGTCCAGCTCGCGGCGATTTCCGGACTGGCACTCGCCGGTCACCGTGTCGGTGGGTTACCGCGGCGACCGGAGTCTGGTCACCCACGAGCACGAGCCGCCGATACCGCTGCACGAGCTCGCTGCCGGATTGCCGCCGGCTCGCGCAGTGTTCACCAGCCTCACCGCAGCCGAGCTCCCGGATTGGATTCGCCGGCGAGCCACCGAGGGTGAGCTGATCTTTGCCGACGTGGGCTGGGACCAGACCGAGCGATGGTCGCCGCAGACCCTGGAACAGCTCTCCAGCTGCCATGCCTTCATGCCCAACGCCGTCGAGGCGATGGCGTACACGCGCACCGGCAGCCCCGAATCGGCCCTGGCCAAGCTCGCCGATCTCGTGCCCGTCGCGGTCGTCACCGACGGAGCTCGGGGCGCCCTCGCCGTCGACCAGCTCACCGGGGAGTCGGCCGAGGTCGAGGGGCTGGTCGTCGAGGTGATCGACGTGACCGGAGCAGGCGACGTGTTCGGCGCCGCGTTCATCGTCGGCACGCTGGCCAGGTGGTCGCTGGAACAACGGTTGCGGTTCGCCAATCTGTGCGCGGCACTGTCCGTGCGGCACAACGGCGGCTCGCTGTCCTCACCAGGCTGGGCGGACATCGCCGCCTGGTGGGCGCACTTGCCCGTGGGCGGGGACACCGACGCGTACGCATTTCTCAACCAGCTGATCCCACCGGCGTGGCAACCCACCGACATGCGTCGCGCGCAGGCGACGATCGGGTTTCGACACCGATGACTCGAGGGGACCACATGATGCGACGACCTCACTTCGCCGCTGTCGCACTGACCGCCCTGGTGATGGCGGCATGCGCACCGGGATCCGGTTCGGCCGGCGGCGACGGCGAGACGCCCGAGGGCTCCAGCCGAGGTCAACACGGATCCAGCCAGCCTGGGCGAGGTCACGCTCACGGTCTGGGACCAAGAGGTCCGCGAGGGTCAGGACGCCCAGATCGAGGCGCTCAATGCCGCCTTCCAGGCGGAGTATCCCAACATCACCATCGAGCGGGTGTCGCGATCCTTCGAGGACTTGCAGGCCACCCTGCGGCTCGCGATCACCGACGACGAGCCCCCGGACGTCGTGCAGGCCAACAACGGACGTGCTGACATGGGCGCCTTCGTCGAGGCTGGGCTGCTGGCCAACCTCGATCCGTACCGCGAGGCCTACGGCTGGGCCGAGCGCTACCCGGAGTCGGTGCTGTCCTACTCCAGCTATACCGAGGACGGTGCGACGTTCGGCGAGGGGTCGTTGTGGGGGCTTCCGCAGATGGGCGAGGTCGTCGGCTTCTACTACAACAAAGCGCTGCTTTCCCAACTCGGCATCGACATTCCAGTGACCTGGGAGGACCTGGACGCCGCCCTCGCCACGGCGAGCGAGCCGCCGGCCAGCTGCCGCTCCAGTTCGGCAACCTCGATGCGTGGCCCGGCATTCATCTGTTCGGCGCGGTGCAGAGCCGGTACACGCCGGCGGACCAGATCCGTGACCTCGGCTTCGGCCACCCCGGTGCCGAGTGGACGACGGAGGAGAACCTGCAGGCGGCGCAGACCCTCGTCGACTGGGTCGACGCGGGCTACGTCACGCCCGACTTCAACGGCATCACGCCTGACGATGCGTGGCAGGCATTCGCCCAGGGCGAGGGTGTGTTCATGCTCGGCGGCACCTGGCTGATCGCCGACCTCATGAATGCGATGGGCGACAACGTCGGCTTCACGGTCCTGCTGGGCGCCGATTCGGACATCCCAGTCGCAACGGGCGGCACGAGCCTGCCTTTCGCTATCACCGAGGCGAGTGAGAACCCCGATGCTTCGGCCGCGTACATCGACTTCATCACCAGCTCCGACGCGATGAAGACCGTCACCGAGAAGGGCAACCTCCCGATCGTCGAGGCGTCGGAGCAACAACTGTCCGCACCGCTGCAGGAAGAGGCCTTTGCCGCCTGGGACGCGGTCACCGGAGGCGACGGCCTGCTGCCCTATCTCGATTACGCCACGCCCAGCTCCTTCGATCTGCTGACCGCCCAGGTGCAGGCGCTGATGGCCGGGGAGACCGAGCCGAGCGAGTTCCTGGAGTTGCTGCAGGCGGAGTACCAGAGCCTTTGTCGGCGGCTGAGGTCCAGACCGCCGCGTCGGCCGCCACCGCGCGGCGAACGGCGAGGCGCGACCGTCGCGGTGCACCACCTGGCGAGCCCCGACGAGTGGGCTACCTCTACATCGCTCCAGCGCTGGTCGTGTACGCGGCGTTCCTGCTCTTCCCTCTCCTGCGGGCGGTGCAGCTGTCGTTCTACGAGTGGGATGGCCTCACGCTGGGAATCTGGGTCGGCCTGCGGAACTACGCCGACATCTTGGCGGATCCGGCTCTGCGCGCTGCGTTCGGCCACGCCGCCGTCCTCGTGGTCTTCTTCGCGGTGATCCCAACCGCGGTCGGGCTCGTGCTCGCAGCCGTCGTCGCGCGAGCGCGCGTCCGTGGGCTGACGTTCTTCCGGACCGTGATCTTCCTGCCGCAGGTGGTCGCCATGGTCGTCGTCGCCGTCACCTGGCGGCAGATCTACGCACCGGACGGACCACTCAACGACGTGCTGCGATTCATCGGCCTCGGCGAGCTTGCCCGCGGCTGGCTGGGCGACTTCGACCTCGCCCTCCCGGCGGTGGGTCTGGTCGGGACGTGGGTGAGCATCGGCCTGTGCTTCGTCCTCTTTCTCGCCGGCACCGGGAAGATCCCGCGGGAGCTCTACGACGCAGCCCGCGTCGACGGCGCCGGACCCATCCGGGAGTTCACCAGCGTCACTCTGCCGGCGTTGCGCAACGAGCTCGTCGTCGCCCTCACCCTCACGGTGATCGCGGCCCTGCGCACCTTCGACCTGGTGTACGTGACCACCGGAGGCGGGCCGGGCAACGCGACAACCGTTCCGTCCTACGAGGTGTACCGCCGAGCGTTCGAGCTCGGCGAAGTCGGCTCCGCTGCGGCCATCGGCGTGACGCTCACGGTCGTCATCTTGCTGCTCAACCTCGTGATCGCCCGCATCGGTGGCCAGCCATGACCTCCGCCGGCGAACGGACGCTGAACTACGTGGTGCTGCTCGTGTTCGCCGTGTTCGCCCTCTACCCGCTGGTCATGATCATCGACCTGGCGGTCAGCCCCGACCTGTCTGGAGACGCCTCGGGCGGGCTGGGCAACTTCACTGCGGCCTGGGAGCAGGGACGGTTCGGGACATACCTGCGTTCCAGCGTGCTGGTGAGCACCGTCACGGTGAGCATTGCCACCTTCTTGTCGATCCTGAGCGGCTACGCCTTCGGCACCATGCGGTTTCCCGGCCGGACGCTGCTTTTCTGGACGATGCTCGTCGGCATCATGGTGCCCACCGAGGCGATCGTCGTGCCCCTGTACTTCGACCTGCGTGCGCTGAATCTGACCGACACCTACGTCGCGTTGATCTTGCCGCAGGTGGCCCAGTCGGTCGCTTTCGGAACCTTCTGGATGCGCGCCTATTTCCGGTCCAGCTCACGTGACGTCGTCGAGGCTGCCCGCATCGACGGCGCCGGTCATTGGCAGACCCTGTGGCGCGTACTCGCCCCCATGGGGCGCCCAGCCATTGTCACGCTCACTCTGCTCACGTTCATGTGGACGTGGAACGAGTTCCTCATCCCGCTGGTGATGGTGACCAGCGAGAATCTTCGTACCGCGCCACTCGGTCTTGCCTTCTTCCAGGGGCAGTACACCTCCGGCGTGGCCCTGCTCGCAGCCGGTGCGGTGATCGTCGCCCTGCCAGTCGTGATCGTGTACCTCTTCCTCCAACGGCATTTCATCCAGGGCATCGTCGAGGGGTCCACGAAGGGCTGATCCGTCACGCCGGTTCGGCCTCGCGGATCCGCTGACTGATCACCGCAGTGACACCGTCGTTTCGCATCGACACGCCGTAGAGCGCGTCGGCGACCTCCATCGTGCGTTTTTGGTGGGTGACGACGATGAGCTGGCTGTTCTCCCGAAGCTCTTCGTAGATTTCCAGCAGGCGCCCCAGATTGACCTCGTCGAGGGCGGCCTCGACCTCGTCGAGGACATAGAACGGGCTTGGCCGGGCCTTGAACAATGCAATGAGAAAAGCAACGGCAACCAGAGCTCGTTCCCCGCCGGAGAGCAGGGACAGCCGCTTGATCCGCTTGCCGGGAGGTCGCGCCTCGACGTCGATGCCGGTCGCGAGCATGTCGTCGGGATCGGTGAGCACCAACCTCCCCTCACCGCCTGGAAACAGCCGGCCGAACACGTCAGCGAACTCCCGGGCGGTGTCTTCATAGGCTTCGGCGAAGATCTGCTGTACCCGGTCATCGACCTCGCTGACGATGTCGAGCAGGTCGCGTCGGGTACGCCGCAGATCCTCGAGCTGCTCGACCAGGAAGGCGTGGCGCTCCTCCAACGCCGCGAACTCCTCCAGTGCCAGGGGGTTGACCCGGCCCAGCAGGGCGAGCTCCCGTTCGGCCACTCGCGCCCGCTTGAGCTGCTCCTCGCGCGAATACGGCGCCGCCCCGTTGACGGGATCGACGACTGGTACCGGCCGATCGGGCCCGTAATCCCCGAGCAGAGTGGCCGGATCGACCCCGAACTCCTCCAGACCCCTCGCCTCCAACGTTTCCGTTCGCATCCGCTGCTCGGCCAAGACGAGTGCATCACGGTGGACCGACGCTGTGACCTCGTCGAGTTCCTCGCGTCGCCGGGCAATCACTCCGCGAATCGCTGACAGCTCTTCCTGGTACTGCGCACGACGGTGCTCCACGGCGGATCGTTGCGACTCCGCCAGAGTCAACGACCGCTCCAGCCGATCAAGTGTGAGTACGGCGCCGCGCGAGACTGCAGCGGCCGTAGCCGCCGCCCGGGCTCGGCGTTCTGCCAGAGCAGCGGCCTCCGCACGCGCCTCCTGCTCGTCCGAGGCGGCGCGCTCGAGTGCCTCGGCCCGGCCGGTCAACGCCCGCATCCGCTCTTCCACGGTCCGCATGGTGAGTCTGGCTTCGGTCTCTGCCTGGCGGGCCACCGCAACGGTGCCGGCGAAGGCGTCCCGCTGATCGGTCGACGGGGCAGCGTCGATATCGCCGGCTGCTCCGGCCGCAGCGAGGCGTTCTTCCAGTTCCGCCAGATCCGCCACGTCCCGGACCCTCGCGGCTTCGGCCTCAGCCGTCGCGGCTGCCAGCCGCTCCGCCTCGGCAGCCGCAGACCGTGCGGCGTGCCCGAGCGCTCCCAACTGCTCCGCGACCGCCGAGAGTTCGGCATCGGACTCGTGCAACCGCGCCAGCGCACTGCCGACCTGGACCGCCACGTGATCTCGGTGACGACGGGCTGCCCCTACGGCGTCGTCGAGCTCCGCGAGGCGGGTCGTCGCCTGCGCCAGGTGGTCCGCCGCCTCGTCGATGGCGGCCTGGATCTCCAACCGGCTCGGCGGACCCGTCGATCCGCCGGCGGCAAAGGCACGGCCGAGCAGGTCACCCTGCGGCGTGACGGCAACCAGCGTCGGCAACTCGCCGACGAGCGCCCGGGCGGTCGGCAGGTCGTCGACTGCCACGACACCGCGCAGCAGACCAAAGACCGCCGGCCGAAGCCAAGCCGGAGCAATGATCAGATCGGCGAGATACCGGAACCCGCTGGGTAGCGAGGGCAGCAGCGAGTCCTCGTCATCGGATATCGCGACGACCATGCGCGCGCGGCCGAGGTCGTCGTCGCGGAGCCGACGCAAAGCCGCGACCGCATCGTCGAGCGACTCGACCGCCACGGCGTCGGCGGCCGGCCCGAGCGCAGCGGCGACCGCGGTCTCCCATCCCGGTTCGATCGTGAGCAGTGCTGCCAGCGACCCCCGAAGACCCTGGATCCGCCCTGGGTCCGCCAGCAGCGCGGCAACACCGTCTCGGCGGGCCAGGCCCAGCTCCAATGCCTCCCGGCGGGCCGCGAGCGTCGCCCGCTCGCGTTCGGCGGAATGTTGCAGCGTCAACGCCGCCGCGAGAGCCCCCTCGGCTGCGTCGAGCTCCTCCTGAAGGCGCTCGTGCTCGGCGTCGAGACCCTGTTCGCCCACGGACAGCCCGGCGATGGTGGTCTCCAGGGCAGTGAACTCTCGCTCCGCTTCGGCAGCCCTCTGCAGGGCATGCTCGCGGGCCGACCGGAGCCGGGTCAGCTCGGCCTCCGCGGCGTCGGCTCGGCGTCGCAACCCGTCGACCTGACCACTGAGCCGAGCCAGGCCTTCCCGACGATCGGCGGCCGCCTGGATGACGCCGGCCAGGCGGCGCTCCTCGCCGTCCAGGGCCGCCTCCGCATCCGCTCGGTCCGCGATAGCGGAGTCGAGGACCGCCCGAGCGGTGGCGGCCTGCGCCGCCAGCTCGGCTTCCTGGCCACGCACCGTGGCGACCTCGCGCAGGATCGCCTCGACGTCGGGGCCCGCGCTCTTGTCCTCGATCGATGCCGTGAGGTGGCGGACCCGCTCCTGAGCGAGTGACGCCGTACCCGCGACCCGCTCGCGCAGGCTGGCGAGTCGGTACCAGCATTCCTGCGCTCGCGCGAGCATCGGCGCGGCCTGCTGGGCCTCGGCCTCCACGCTGCGCTCGCGGCTGCCTGCTTCGTCGAGGGCGCGGGCGAACTCGGCCTGCCGAGCTCGCAGTGCGATCTCGGCGGCCGTCTCGCGAGCCAGAACGGCGCGGGCGCCGGCCAGCTCGTCGGCCAGCAACCGAAGCCGGGCGTCACGGAGGTCGGCCTGGATGACGTTGGCCCGCCGGGCGATCTCGGCCTGCTTGCCCAACGGCCCGAGCTGGCGGCGCAACTCCGCGGTGAGATCCTGCACCCGGGTCAGATTGGCTTGCATCGAGTCGAGTTTGCGTAGGGCCTTCTCCTTGCGCTTTCGATGCTTGAGAACCCCCGCCGCCTCCTCGACGAAGCCCCGGCGCTCCTCCGGCGTCGCGGTCAGAATCGAGTCGAGCTGACCCTGGCCGACAACAACATGCATCTCCCGGCCGATGCCGGAGTCCGAGAGCAGCTCTTGCACGTCGAGCAGGCGGCACACTCTCCCGTTGATCGCGTATTCCGACCCGCCGCCGGAGAACATGGTCCGGGACAGGGTCACCTCGGTGTACTCGATCGGGAGCAGGCCGTCGGTGTTGTCGATCGTGAGCAGGACCTCTGCCCGGCCCAGCGCCGGACGTCCTGCCGTGCCGGCGAAGATGACGTCGTCCATCCGACCGCCGCGCAGGCTCTTGGCACCCTGTTCGCCCATGACCCAGGCCAGCGCATCGACCACGTTGGACTTGCCCGACCCATTCGGCCCGACGACGCAGGTGATGCCGGGCTCGAAGTGCAATGTGGTCGACGAGGCGAAGGACTTGAACCCCCGCAGCGTCAGGCTCTTCAGGTGCACGCCGCGAATCTATCCGCCGGCAACGTGAGCAGCCGGCGCACAGGCCGGGACGGCCCGTGCGTGTCGCCGTTGGCCCCTCAGGCCAGTACGGGCTCCACCGCGACGACCTGGTCGAGGCTGACCGACGGTGCGTCGACCATCTCGAGCAGGGAGTCGTTTTCGGCTTGCAGTCGCAGAACCTCGGCTTCGAGGTCGATGACGCGCCGTTGTAGCCGCCTTACCTCGGTGACCAGTCGGGGATCAGGGCCACCGACATAACCGAGGAGCGCCTTCGCCATAACAGATTTCCTCCACGGGGGAACCAGAGAGTCTGGGCAGATCGCCTCACCGTCGACCGGGGCGTCGAGCCGCTCTTACCAGGGTGTCACCGTCGCGCGAACGGGTCAATAGCTTCAGTCCGTGCTGAAGCCGAGGACCCCGCTGGCTGCCGACCATTCGACAACCACCTGTTCGACCCGTCCGGGTGTTCCTCGCCCTCGCAGGATGTCCACCAACCGTTCGCACGTCTCACGGGAGCCTTCAGCAACGACCTCGACGGTGCCGTCGGCGAGGTTGACCGCGTGCCCCGACAGGCCCATACCACGTGCTGTTCGCTGCACGAACCATCTCAAACCGACACCCTGCACCCGTCCGCGCAGCCGGGCAGTCATCCGTACCGGATCGCCGCTCACCACCGGGCCCGTCTGGGCCGGGGCTGACACCGTGGGCAGTAGTGCGACGACCTGTTCATGAACGCGACCTTGCCGATGGGCGTGCCGCATCGCCGGCACGGCTGACCGGCTCGGCCATAGACCTGCAGGGATCGATCGAAGAACCCGCTGACGCCGTTGACATCGACGTACAGCGAGTCGAACGATGTCCCGCCCTGGTCCAGCGCGGCGATCAGGACGGATCGCACACCGGTCAGTAGTCGCGCTATCTCCGCCCGGCTCATCGTCTCGGTGGGCCGCGCACCGTGCAGCCGGGCGTGCCAGAGTGCTTCGTCGGCATAGATGTTCCCGACGCCCGAGATCAACGTCTGGTCGAGCAGCGCCCGCTTGATTGCGGTGCGACGACGGCGCAGAGCGAGCCGGAACTCATCGTCGTCGAACCGGTCGTCCAAGGGATCGAGCGCGATGTGCTCGATCTCGACTGGAACGCGCCCGGTGGTCGCCCGCGTCACAGCAAGTCCGCCGAACGTCCGCTGGTCCACGAAACGCAACTCCGTGCCCCCGTCAGCGAAGGACATGCGAACCCGAAGATGCGGCCCGTCCGGAGCCGAGCGGGGAACGACGAGCAGCTGGCCGCTCATGCCCAGATGCGCGAGCAGCGCGTAGCCGGTGTCGTCAGAGTTGTCCGCAGAGCCGAACGGGAGCCACAGGTACTTGCCGCGGCGGTTGGCCATCGCGAACCGGGCGCCGGCCAGGGCAGCGATGAAGTCGGCCGAACCAGGCGTATGACGGCGGACTGCGCGCGGATGCCGGACCTCCACCGTGTCGACCGTTCGGCCGACCACGAAACTCTCTAGCCCACGACGGACGACCTCGACCTCGGGCAGCTCGGGCATGTATGACGCTGCTTCAGCCGGTCTTGTCGCTCCGCAGAGCGCTCCACGCGGCCTGGGCCGCCTGAGCCTCGGCCTCTTTCTTGCTCCGCCCCTGCCCGACGCCCTGAACCCGGCCCGCCACGACCGCGGCGGCGGTGAACAGTTTGGCGTGATCGGGGCCGGTCTCGCTGACGTGGTACTCGGGCACGCCGAGCAGCGCCTGAGACGTGAGCTCCTGCAGAGAGGTCTTCCAGTCCAACCCGGCGCCGAGTGTCGCCGAGGCCACGATGAGATCGTCGACGAGGTTGTGCACAAACGTCGAAGCGGCTTCGAGTCCGCTGTCCAGGTATACCGCGCCGATCAATGCCTCGACGGTGTCGGCCAGGATCGAGGACTTGTCGCGGCCTCCCGTTGCCTCCTCGCCCCGGCCGAGGCGCACGTAGCGGCCGAGATCGAGCGTCCGTCCCACATCGGCAAGAGCGCGCATGTTGACCACGGCCGCGCGCAGCTTGGCCAGCTGCCCTTCGGACAGGTCCGGGTGCCGGTGGAACAAGGCATCGGTGACGACCAGGCCGAGCACTGAATCGCCGAGGAACTCCAATCGCTCGTTCGTCGGCAGTCCGCCGTGCTCGTATGCGTACGACCGATGGGTGAGTGCTCGTTCGAGGAGTTGGGAGTCCACGGGCAACCCGAGCCGGGCCTTCAGCTGAGCCACCGGAGGTGGCGTCGAGGAGCCGGCCGACATAGTCCGGGCAGTCCGCACCGCGGGTCAGACGTCGCCGACCTGACGACCGTTGTATTCGCGGAACAGGGGTGTTCCCTGCGAGTCCTCGACGACGTGGGCGCGGTGAGACACGACCCACGTGGTGCGGCCCTTCTCGACCCGCTTCTGGATCTGGGGCAGCTTCGCCTTCCATTGCGAACGCCGGCTGCGGGTGTTGCTGCGGGACATTCTCCGCTTCGGGACGGCCACGGCTAGTTCTCCTCGGTCGCGACGGCCCGTTGCGGGCCGGTCTCGTTCTCTTGGTCACTGTTGTTGACAGAGCCGGCGAGCAGGCCCGCCAGGGCTGCCCACCGAGGGTCGGTGGTGCTGTGCGCATGCCTCGGGTCGTCGGCGAGCCGAGCACCGCACTGCACGCACAACCCAGGGCAGTCGTCTCGGCACAGCGGTGCTCGAGGCAGGGCGAGCACCACGGCGTCCCGGACCGCCTGGTCGAGATCGATCAGGTCGCCGTCGAGCACGAGCTCTCCATCGGCTCGCGCACCGTCGAGGACCCGGTCGGGATAGCCATACAGTTCCTGGAATTCAATCGCCACGTCGCCGACGACTGGGTCCAGGCACCGTACGCATTCTCCTTCGGTTCGAGCCGCTGCGGTTCCCGAGACGAGCACGCCCTCCATGACCGACTCCAGCCGCACGTCCAGTTCGAGATCCGCCCCTTCGGGTACTCCGACCACGCCACCGAGACCCAGATCCGCAGGTGCCGGCACGGTGCGGCTGATCCGCCGCATCGTTCCGGGTCGGCGCCCCAGCTCGTGCAGGTCGAGCACGAGCGGCGCTCGTGGATCGAGGGTATTCAGCGGAACCACTCTCGCAGCGGGTATACGGACCCGGGGCCTCGGCGTGAGGTCGAGTGCCAAGGGTACTAGACCCGGCGCCCGGGCCCAATATCGCGCTCGACCGCCTCGGGGTCGGCGAGGTCAGCATAAGCACTCGTCCGGCTCAACCGGTCCCGGCCGCGCCGGACGGTTTCCAAGATCTTCTCGGTGGCGAGCTCGAGGTGCGCGAGCTTTGCATCCACATAGTCGTCGACCTCTCTGCGGAGCTCGTCAGCCGTTGCCGCGGCCGTTGTCAACGTCTCCTCGGCGCGTGTCTGCGCCTCTGTCAGTACCTCGTGCTCGGCCACGAGAAGGGCCCGCTGCTCCTGCCCGGTGACGACGAGTGCGTCGGCATCAGACCGCGCCTTCGCCAGTAGTTGCTCGCGTTCATCGAGTAGCTGGTCTGCCTCCTGCAAGGTGGCTGGCAGCATGTCCTGCAGCGCGCGCAACTGACCGAGCAGTTCGGTGCGGTTGACGACCGACGAAGACGACATCGGCATCGCGCGGGCCGACTCGACGTACTTCACGATCTCGGCGAGCTTGTCGTGGACGTCCATGCACGGCTCCCCTCAGCTGTCCCCCTCCAGGCGCGCTCCGAGGCGGGCGAGCACGCTGTCCGGAACCAATCCAGACACGTCTCCGCCGTGGATTGCGACCTCCCTGACCAGGCTGGACGATAGATACGAGTAATCCGGGTTCGCGGCGACGAACAGTGTCTCCAAGGCAGAGAGACGGTGATTCATCTGCGCCATCTGCAGTTCGTAGTCGAAGTCCGTGACCGCCCGAAGTCCCTTGACAACTGCCGGGATGTCCCGCTGCCGACAGAAATCCACCAACAGGCCTTGAAAGCCCTCAACCGTCACGTTCGGCAAACGCTGGGTCACTTCGTTCAGCATGGTGATGCGATCGTCCACGCTGAACATGCTCTGCTTGGAAGGATTGACCAGGACGGCGACGACCACCTCGTCGAATAGACCCGCAGCCCTCTCGATAACGTCCACGTGGCCATTGGTCACGGGATCGAACGACCCTGGGCAGACGCAACGGCGCACGTGACCTCCCAGCCGCTGTGATCACCCAGCCGGGCGACCGTACCAGAGCATGGTCTCGCCATATCGGCGGTGCTTGATGCCCGTCAGTCCATCCGGCCAGAGCAGTGGGGCCCCCCTGGCCGGGCGCTCGATGACGACCAGGGCGTCCGGATCCAGCCAACCGTCGGACAACCGCGACAGCACGCCCGACAGCGCGCCGTCCGCCAGGGCATACGGGGGGTCTGCCAGCGCCAGGTCGTACGGCCGCGTGATTGGTTGGGCGAGCGTTCGCCCGACAGATGCGTGCATGACCTCCGCGCCAGGCAGAGCGAGAGCGGCGACGTTGGTCCGGATGGCCCGGACCGCTCGCGCATCTGACTCCACCAAGAGGGCATGTGCGGCGCCACGCGACAACGCCTCCAGACCCAGTGCGCCGCTGCCGGCATAGAGGTCGATCACCCGCAGGCCAGACAGTGAACCGAGTTCGGACTCGATCGCCGAGAACATCGCCTCGCGGACGCGGTCCGACGTTGGCCGAGTGTCCCGCCCCGCCGGGACGGTGAGCCGGCGCCCGCGGCAGGCGCCCGCGATGATCCGGGTCACGCCTTCGTCACCATGGCTGAAGCGTGCCCCATCTTGCTCTGGATCACTTGCACCGACTCCCCCGCCCCGGATCAGCGCCGTTGTCCGCGTCGACGCGGCCTAGCGCTCGGCGTCGCGGAGGCTGCCGCTGACATCGCCAGCCGGGTCGTAGATCGTGCAATGGACCACTCGGTCGCCGGCGTCCCAACGCTCCTCACTCGGTGACACTGAGTACATGTGGAGCATCGAATCCTCATAAGGCAGCCCGACGAAACCCTCGAACTCTGCGCTGCAGAACTCTTCTGCCTGCACATCGATCGCCTCATAGCCAGGGAAGTCCCCACTCCCGTCGGAAAGGTCCGCGGCGGCGAATACCTCCTCGCCGTGCGGCTCCGAGCACGGCACGGTCTGGACGGTGAATCCGCCTGCCACATCGGCAACACAATCGCCCACCTCGAGGTCGTTGACGTTGACCTCTTCGGACTCCGTCGGCGCCGGCGCCGAAGTTTCGGCCGCCGGCGAGCCGGTGCCCTCGCCCTCCACCGAGGGCTCGTCGCTCCGATCCGCGGACCCGATCATGAAACTCACCACGCCGACGACGGAAAGGACCACCGCAACCGCGCTGGTGATGATTCCCCACAGCGCCATCGTCGCGTTGGTGGCTTCACTGCGCTGGAAGCGGCCATAACCGATCAAGCCGAGGATCAGACCGACGATCCCAAGGATCGCGGCGACCCAGTAGAAGGGGACGAAACTGGAGAGCACTCCGATGATCCCGAGGATCAGAGCGGCGATTCCCAGGCCATTCCTGGGCGCCCGGTGGGCGTCAGGCTGGTACGGGGATGGCAACGGTCGCGGTGGGTCAGACATGGCCGGTGCTGCTCCCATCCCTGAGAGTAGGGATGCTCGCACAGAGAACGCTACGTGAGCGGGACGACGAGCGCGCCTTCCTGGTACGCCATCTCGAGATCACGGCCGCGCTCGCGCTGCGGTTCCCGCCGTGCCAAACGTTCTCGCAGGCCGCAAAAGCTCCGTCACGCCTTCTCCAGATAGTCGGCGCGCTCGTCGCCGGCCAGTTCGGACACGGCGTCGGCAAGGGGCAACCAGCGGCGCAGCTCCGGGTCGTCGGCGACGTAGAGGCTCGCAGCCTCGCGGGCCGCGAGGATGAGGTTCTCGTCGTGGAGCACCGACAGTAGGCGAAGGCTCGACCGTCGCCCGGATTGTGCGGCTCCGAGCACGTCGCCCTCACGACGCTGTTCGAGATCGACCCGCGCCAGGGCGAATCCGTCGCGGGTCGCGGCCACGGCGTCCAGCCGCCCGCGTGCCGGACTGCCCTCGGGGACAGTGGTGACCAGCAGGCAGAGACCGGGAACCTCGCCCCGCCCGATCCGGCCGCGGAGTTGGTGCAGCTGCGAGACTCCGAACCGATCTGCGTCCATGACGACCATCGTGGATGCCGTCGCCACGTCCACTCCGACCTCGACAACGGTCGTCGCCACCAGGATCGGCGCCTCCCCGGTGCTGAAACGCCGCATGGCACGGTCTTTCGCCTCCGACGACAGGCGGCCGTGCAGGACCTCGACCTCCAGTCCCGCGAGCGGACCGGTCCGGAGCAGGTCGACCACATCGAGAACCGCCACCGGACGGCCGGTGTCGCCGTCGGCGGGCTCCGCGTCCAGCTCCGCTGAGTCCCCGCCGATGCGCGGACAGACGACGTAGACCTGGTGACCCTTGCCTACTTCTTCCCGGGCCCGCTGCCAAGCGCGGTCCAGAAAGTGCGGCTTCTCGTCGACCGGGACGACGTGGGTAATGACGTCGGCTCGGCCGGCGGGCAGTTCACTCAGGGTCGACACCCACAGGTCGCCGAACACGGTCATCGCGACCGTGCGCGGAATGGGTGTCGCCGTCATGACCAGGACGTGCGGCCGAGTGTCGCCGGGACCCTTCGACGCCAGGGCGGCGCGTTGCTCGACACCGAACCGATGCTGCTCATCGACGACCACCAGACCCAAGTCGGCAAACTGAACCTGTTCCTCCAGCAAGGCGTGCGTACCGACGACGATCCCCGCTTCTCCGGAGGCTGCCTGCAACAGCGCTTCGCGGCGAGCCGGCGCACCGAGAGACCCGGTGAGCAGCGTGACTCGGGTGCCGGCGTCCGAGCCCCCGAGCAGCCCACGTTCGGCGAGCGGGCCCAGCAACGTGGTCAGCGACCGGTGGTGCTGAACGGCCAGTACCTCCGTCGGCGCGAGCAGGACCGCCTGCCCACCGCTGTCGACAACGGCGAGCATGGCTCGCAGCGCCACGACCGTCTTGCCGGTGCCAACCTCTCCCTGGAGCAGCCGATGCATCGGGTGGTCGCTGGCGAGGTCGGCGGCGATCTCCTCGCCGACGCGGACCTGACCCGCCGTCAACCGGAACGGCAGCCGCTCGTCGAACGCGTCGAGCAGCCCGCCGGCTGCGGCCTTGCGCGGCACCGCTGGCAGCGCCGCCGCCGACTCGCGGCGCCGGGCCAGCTCGACCTGCAGGACGAACGCCTCCTCGAAGCGCAGCCGGTGCCGGGCCCGTTCGACGTCCTCCCGCGACGCTGGTCGATGGACGGTCCGCAGCGCTGCCGCCGCGTCCATCAGCCCCATCCGCCGTCGGATCTGCGGCGGAATCGGGTCGGGTACGGCCCCGACGGTGTCGAGGACCACCCGGACGCAGCGCGCAATCTTCCAGGTGGCGAGATTGGCGGTGGCGGCGTAGACGGGAATGAGCTCGTCGGCGAACTCCTCGGCCGCCGCCGTGACATCGGAGCCCTCCGGCAGCAGGACGTAATCGGGATGGGCGAGCTGGCGATGCCTGCGGTACACGCCCACGGTGCCGGCGAACAAGCCGATCCGGCCCGGCTGCAGGTCACGCTCACGCCAGGGCTGGTTGAAGAAGGTCAGCACCAGCCGACCGCTGCCATCGGTCACGACCACTTCGGTGATCCCACCGCGACGAGTCTTCATCCGACGAGTGGTCACCGTGTCGACCATGGCCAACACGGTGACTTGCTCGTCGAGGCGCAAGGAGTCGAGATCGGTCAGCTGCCCGCGTTCGGCATACCGCCGTGGGTAGTGCCGCAGCAGGTCCCGGACCGTGTGCAGGTCGAGCCCGGTGGCCAACGCGTTGGCGGTCTTCCGACCGAGCGGTTGCGACAGCGGCTCGTCCCAACCGGCCGGCATCACTCCACCCCGATCAGCAGCGGATACCTGGGCTGGCCCCCGAGGTAGACCACGGTGTCCACCCCGGGGTGATGACGTCGGACGGCGTCGGCCACGTCGTCAGCAAGAGCGGCATCGGAACCCTCTCCGGTGACGACGGTGACCAACTCTCCCCCGGCCGCGAGCATGCGCTCCACGACCTCGACGGCAACCGTGTGCTGGTCGTCCCCGATCACCACGAAGTCGCCTTCGATAACTCCCAACACGTCGCCTGGCTGGCACACCCCGGCCGACGTGACCGCCTCGCGAACCGCGACGGTCACCGCGCCGTGCCTGGTGTGCCCCGCCGCAGTCGTCATCGCCACCACGTCGGCATCGAACGTTCGCGCCGGTTCGTGCACCGCCGCGGCGGCGATGCCCTGAACCTGGGCCCGGGTCGGGATGACAGCGACCCGGATGCCATCAGCCCGAGCCTCGGCCGCGGCGGCCTCGGCCACGGCGATGCCGTCGCGCGCGTTGGGTAGTACGACGACCTCCGCCGCCCCGCTGCCCTGGATGGCCGCCAGGATCTCCGCCGTCGACGGTCGGCCGATGGAGGTTTGCACCACCGTGACACCGGCTGACTCGAACAGCGTGGCCAAACCATCCCCCGCGGCGAAGGCCACGACCGCTCGGGCTCCGCCATTCGAGTCCACGCGACCGCGCGACTCAGTCAGGGAGGTGACCCGTATCCGATGTGGACGCCCGGCAGCCATACCGGCCTCGATTGCGGCACCCGCGTCGTCGACGTGGACGTGGACGTTCCACAGTGGCTCGCCGCCGACGACGATCAGTGAGTCGCCCAGGGGCTCCAGCGCCGCCCGAAGTGCCGGAATCGCGCTCTGCGCCGCGTCCAACAGGTACATCACCTCGTAGGCGGGCGAGCCATGGGTGGACGCGTCCACGGTCACCGACGGCACGGTGTGCCCCGTCACCGTGCGGGGATAGGCCAGCGGGCGACGACCCGTCAAGACCGTGTCGAAGGCGTCGAGCACAACGGTCAGCCCGCGCCCGCCGGCATCGACCACGCCTGCCCGGCGCAGGATCTCCAGCTGCTCTGGTGTGCGGTCCAGCGCCTCGTGCGCGGAACGGGCCGCGGCCAGGGCAACGTCGGCCATTGACCCCCGGTCAACCTGGGCACGCTCGGTGGCCGCTTGCGCCGCGGCCCGAGCCACCGACAGCATCGTGCCCTCGACCGGATCTGCCACCGCGGCGTAGCCGGCGTCGGCGGCTTTAGTCAAGGCCGCGGCGAAAACGGCTGGCTCGGCGACAGCGTCGCTCGGGTTGCCGAGGACGTCAGCCACGGCGCGGAACATCTGCGCGAGGATCACCCCGGAGTTCCCCCGGGCACCGAGCAGGGCCCCCCGCGCCAGGGCGTCCAGGACCGGACCCGGTGCGGCGGTGGAGTCCTCGCTGTTGGCTCGTTCGGCCGCCTCGGTTGCCGACTCCACGGTCAGGTAGAGGTTGGTCCCGGTGTCGCCGTCGGGGACGGGAAAGACGTTGAGTGCATCGATCTCCTCGCGCGCCTCGGCCAACCCGGCAAGCGCAGCCCGGCACCAACGCAGGACGACGTTCGCGTCCAGCACCGGTTGGGCAACCATCGCTGGGCCTCCTCGTACTCAGCACCTGGCGTGGAGGTTAGCTCGCACGGCCGACCGTGGATTTGGGGCTCGCGTTGCGGCCCGGGTAGCCTGTTCCGGTTGCCTGCACCAGCATTCCCGTTCTCGAGGAGATTCCCCGTGGCCGCCACCTGCGACATCTGCGGCAAGCGCCCGGGTTTCGGCAACTCGATCTCCCACTCGCACCGTCGGACGCCCCGCCGCTGGTATCCCAACATTCAGTCGGTGCGTACGGTGGTCAACGGCACCCCGAAGCGGATCAACGCGTGCACGTCGTGCATCAAGGCGGGCAAGGTCAGCCGCTGATCCTGCGGAGACGATCAATCCCGAAAATGTGCGTGGCCTGGATCGCCCGCGTAGGGCACGCCGTCCACCGTCACCCCTTCGCCCGCTGACACCCGGCCGACTATCCGCCACGGATCAGGCGGCGCGAGTCCAGCCGGAAACGTCGCCACGAGCGCATTGTCGTCACCACCGGTAAGAATCCAGTCCAGCGGCTTCGCACCGATAGCGGCAGCGGCATCCCCGATCGGCCCGGGTACCTCGAAGGCACTGCTGTCGATGTCCACGGCCACCCCGCTCGCCCGCGCGACGTGTCCGAGGTCCGCGAGCAGCCCGTCGCTCACGTCACACATCGCGGTCGCGCCGAGTGACGCTGCCTGCGGCCCGGCCAGATAGGGGACAGCCGGCCGCCGATGCGCCTCGACCAGCGACCTCGGTGAGCGAAACCCTCGGCTGAGCACGCGGAAACCGGCCTCAGCCCACCCCAACCGGCCGCAGACAGCCACGACGTCACCCATGTGCGCACCGGCGCGAGTGACCGGAGCCCGACCCTGCAGGTCGCCCAGCGCGGTCACTGCGACCACGACGACGTCAGATCGGACGACGTCGCCGCCGACGAC
Organism: uncultured Actinomycetota bacterium; assembly: GCA_963819885.1. Taxonomy (GTDB): domain Bacteria; phylum Actinomycetota; class Actinomycetes; order Jiangellales; family Jiangellaceae; genus JACVRX01. Next base: position 264,788 of record CAWFXV010000030.1, read on the forward strand.
GGATGCGCCCAGCGGCTCACATTCCTCTCGCAGGCCGTCGGCGAATCCCAGCGCCCACTCTGCCGGTAGATCCGGTGGTGCACCCAGCCCGACGACCAGCCCGGTCGGCACGGCCCCCATCGCGGCGACATCGGCCAGATTCTGTGCTGCCGCCTTGTGACCGATATCGGAGGCAGACGACCAGTCGCGGCGGAAATGGCGGTTCTCCACCAACAGGTCGGTGGTGACCACGACCCGGCCGTCGGGGGTGGCCAGCACAGCGGCATCGTCCCCCGGACCGACGAGCACCCCGCTGGCCTGCGGCAGGCGCGCCGTGATGGCCGCGATCAGGCCGAACTCTCCGAGGTCGGCCAGCTTCTCGGCCATCAAACCCCCTCGATGATCCGCTCACGCGGTAGGTTTGCCCGCGACGTTCGGACATCTTCGCCCAAGAGCTTGGAGGACGCGCGTGGTGGTGCAGGCCTACATCCTCATCCAGACCGAGGTCGGCAAAGCGGCCGACGTTGCGCGCGAGATCGCCGAGATCGAGGGCGTGACGATGGCCGAGGACGTCACCGGCCCATACGACGTCATCGTCCGGGCCGAGGCACGCAATGTCGACGAGCTGGGCAAGCTCGTCGTCGCCCGCGTCCAAGGGGTCGATGGGATCACCCGCACGCTGACGTGCCCGGTCGTTCACATCTGACGGCGACGGCACTGGGCGCGACGCTCCTCGTCGGCTGCGGTCTCGGCGCCGTCGACGTCGAGCCGTACGACCTGGAGACCGGAAGCGAACAAGCCTGCGCACAGCTCCTCGAAGCGCTGCCCGACGTGGTCTCCGACGCGGTACGCCGCGACGTCGAGCCAGCCTCGGAACAGGTGGCCGCCTGGGGAGACCCGCCGATCGTCCTGCGGTGTGGAGTCCCGTTGCCGGCCGAGTACCGGCGAGACGCTCAGCTTCTCGACGTCGAGGGCGTGGGCTGGTACCCGGTCGACGGCGAAGGCGGCACCTTCTTCACCGCCGTGGATCGCCAGCCGTACGTCGAGGTCGCCGTGCCCGACGACTACGCACCCGAGGCCGTCGTCCTGGCCGATCTTGCCGCGGCTGTGACATCAGCCATTCCGGAGTCCTAGCGCAGACCTGTCGGCCGCGCGAGCGCCGTCGTCAGCAACCGGTCCACCAGCGCGGGGTAGTCCACACCCGTCGCTGCCCACAGCATCGGGAACATCGAGGTCGGCGTGAACCCCGGCATGGTGTTGAGCTCGTTGACGAGCACCGCGCCGTCCGGGCGCAGGAAGAAATCGACCCGGGCCAGCCCTTCGCACGCCAGCGCCTGGAAGGCCCGGCCGGACATGGACCGGATCCGATCCGACACCTCCGCCGGGATGTCGGCGGGCACGTCGAGAGCGACATGTGCTTCGTCGAGGTACTTCGCGTCGAAGTCGTAGAACTCGTGGGTCTCGTCGACTCGTATCTCACCGACGACGCTGGTGTCCGGTGCGGCGCCGCTGCGGCTCTGTAACACGCCGCATTCCAGCTCTCGGCCGACAATAGCCTCCTCGACGAGGACCTTGGGGTCGTGTCGGCGAGCGTCGAGGACGGCCGCCTCGAGGCCTCCGGGCCCCTCGACCTTGCTGATGCCCACGCTCGAACCAGCGCGAGCAGGCTTGACGAAGACTGGCCAACCGAGCGCAGCGGCCTCCGCGGCCACACGAGTCCGCTGTGGCTCCCACGCACTGGGTTCGACGAGCACATGCCGGCACACAGGCAGCCCATGGGCGGCGAGCAGGAGCTTCATGTAGTGCTTGTCCATTCCGACCGCCGATGCCAGCACACCGGACCCGACGTAGGGCACGCCAGCCAGCTCCAACAGACCCTGCAGCGTTCCATCCTCGCCATAGGAGCCGTGCAAGAGCGGCAGTACGACGTCGACTTCACCGAGCGTGCGGGGCACCGAACCAGGCTCGCTGACGACGATCTCGGCTGTGCCGGCGCTGCTGGGCAGGACCACCGTGCCGCCGTCGTCGGCCACCTCGGGCAACCGGCCATCGGTGATCGCCAGTCGAGTCGGATCCCCTGGCCCCAGAACCCATCGTCCCTTGGGGGTGATCCCGATCGGCACGACGTCATAACGCTCTGTGTCGATCACGCGCAGAACGCTGCCGGCCGTCACGCACGAGATGGCGTGCTCAGAGCTGCGTCCCCCGAAGACGACGGCGACCCGGATCTTGCGGAACTGCTGGGAGTTCATCGGCGCGACCCTACTCGCCACGGCAGAATCGCCACCCATGACCCAACCGCGAACCGAACTCTCCGCAGCGACCGTCCTCGTGCATGCGGGCCGGCCCGACCGGACGCCGGACTCGCCGCTCTCTGCGCCGCCAGTCCTCGCCTCGACGTACGTCGAGGGCGGCCCGATGGGATACGCCCGGACCGGCAACCCCACGTGGGCCGCCCTGGAGGAGGTGCTCGGTGCCCTGGAAGGTGGGCAGGCGCTCGGCTTCGCATCCGGCATGGCCGCCGTCGCCGCTGTCTTCGACCTGCTACCGGATCATGCCGTGCTGGTGGCGCCACACAGCCCGTACGGCGGAACCGCCCGCCTGCTGGACATGCTCGAAGCGAGCCGCAAAGTACAAGTACGGCGGGTGGATGTCGCCGACACCGACCAGACGATCGCCGCGATGGACGGCGCCGCGATGTTGTGGGTCGAGTCGCCGACCAACCCACTGCTCGCCGTGGCCGACCTGCCGACCTTGATTGCCGCCGGCCGGCAGCGCGGTGTGACATCTTGCGCGGACAACACCTTCGCGACTCCGCTCAACCAGCGGCCCCTCGAACTCGGGGCCGATGTCGTCGTGCACAGCGTCACCAAGTACCTCGCCGGGCACTCGGATCTCGTCCTCGGGGCTGCCGTGACCCGTGACGAGACGACTTATCAACGACTGCTGGAGCACCGCACGTACCGGGGAGCCATCCCGGGGCCGCTGGAGACCTGGATCGCCCTGCGGGGGATCCGCACGCTGGATCTGCGGCTCGAGCGCAGCCAGCGCAGCGCGGCAGTGCTTGCCGAGCGCCTCGTCGCGCACCCGCGCGTCGAGCGGGTCCGATATCCAGGCCTTCCCGACGACCCCGGTCATGCGCGGGCCGTTGCCCAGATGAACGGCTTCGGCGCCATGATCTCGTTCGAACCGGTCGGCGATCCGGCGACTGCCGACCGGTTGTGTCGCTCGACCCGACTGTGGGTGCATGCGACCAGCCTGGGCGGCGTCGAGTCCAGTCTGGAACGCCGGCGCCGCTGGGACGAGGAGAGCTCCGCGGTTCCCGAGACGCTGATCCGGCTCTCCGTCGGCATCGAGGACGTCGAGGACCTGTGGGCCGACCTCGCACGCGCCCTCGAGCAAGTGAGTTAGTGCCCGTGCCGCTCCGGCTTGGCCGTTCGAGAGATCAAGCTGCGCAGCATGTCGGTCGGCGTCATCTCGCCGCGCACGACATGGGTGACAGCCTCGACGATGGGCATCTCCACGCCGACCCGATGCGCGAGGTCGAGAACTGACTCGCACGACTTCACGCCCTCGGCAACCTGCCGGGTGGACGCCACGATTTCGGCAACAGACCGGCCGCGGCCGAGCTTCTCGCCGAACGTCCGGTTGCGTGACAGCGGCGAGGAACAGGTGGCCACCAGGTCGCCCAGCCCGGCCAGCCCGGAGAAGGTGTACGGGTCCGCCCCGAGTGCACCGCCCAGCCGCGCGGTCTCGGCGAGTCCTCTGGTGATGACACTGGCTTTCGAGTTGTCACCGAAACCCAGGCCCTCGGCCATTCCGACAGCGAGAGCGATGACGTTCTTGACGGTTCCACCGAGCTCGGTGCCGACCACATCTGTGTTCGTGTAGGGGCGGAAGTACGGCGAGTGGCACGCCTGCTGGATCTCTTGCGCCCTCTTCTCGTCGAGGCACGCGACCACGCTGGCGGCGGGCTGCCGTTCCGCGATCTCTCGAGCGAGGTTCGGACCAGAGACGACGGCGACCCTCTCGGCCGGTGCGCTGGCGACTTCGGCGATGACTTCGCTCATCCGCTTGGCGGTGCCCAGCTCGATGCCTTTCATCAGGCTGACGAGGGGAACATCGGAAGGGAGGACTGGCGCCCATAGCCTCAGGTTTTCGCGCAGCGACTGGGACGGGACCGCCAACACGATCAGATCCGCGCTCGCTGCCGCCTCCCCCGAATCGGTCGTTGCTCGCACCGTGGCCGGCAACTCGATGTCGGGCAGGTAGTCCGGGTTACGCCTGGTCTGGTTGATCGCCTGGCACAGTTCCGCGCGCCGACCCCACATCACGACCTCGGTGCCTGCGTCGGCGAGCACAAGGGCGAATGCGGTGCCCCACGAGCCGGTGCCGAACACGCAGGCCCGGCTCACCCGTCCGCCTCGGTCTCGATCGCAGTGTCGGACGCGGCGGGATTGAAACGTGACGCTGGCGGCAACTCGCCGCGGAGCACCGCGAGCTGTGCCGTGATCGCATCGATGACCCGATCGGAGGCCGTGCGCAAGACGTCGGGCGTGACCGGCTGGCCACGCAGATCGTCGAGGTCGACCGGGGGCCCGGCGAGCACCTGCACGGTCTTCGGTGGCAACAGGCGCAATCGCTTGGAGTACGGCGCAAGGATTTCCTGCGGTCCCCACTGGGCAATCGGAATCACCTGGCACCCCGTTTCCAATGCGACCCGGGCTGCTCCCGTCTTGCCAGTCATCGGCCACAGACCAGGATCCTTGGTGATCGTCCCTTCCGGGTAGATCCCCACACACTCTCCGGCTCGCACCGCCGATACGGCGTCCCGGAAGGCCTGTGCAGCATCGCGCGACTCTCGGTAGACCGGAATCTGTCCGCACGCAGTAATGATCTTGCCAAGCACTGGGATCCGGAAGACGCTTTCCTTCGCGAGGTATCGCGGCGCCCGACCGTTGTCCCAGAGGAAGTGCGCGAGTGTCAGCGGATCCGCGTAGGAGATGTGATTGGGCGCCACGACGACCCCGACACCGACACCCGGCAGATGCTCGACACCACCCCAGGCACGTCGGGTCGTCACCATCAGGACAGGGCGCAAGAGATGCGCCACAACGCGGTACCAGAACCCCAGTCGCTGCTTTGGTCCCGCCACACGTCCTCCTCGATCTACCCGGCCCGGGCTGCGCCAGTGTGACCGGCGAGCGCGCCGGAGTCGAACCCACGCCGATGTCGGATCAGCGGGCTGGGATCATGGTCTCGATGCATGCTCCGCGTTCATTTCCAGCGCCGTCGGTCCCCTGGTCGGTCATTGTGCCGGTGAAGCGGCCCGAGGTGGCCAAGACGCGACTTGCCGATCTGGCCGGCCCCCGGCGCGCGGCATTCGCCAGAGCCTTCGCGGCCGACACCATCGCTGCCGCGTTGAGCTGTCCGGAGGTGGCCGAGGTGGTGGTCGTCACCGACGACGCCCAGACGGCCAGCGAGGCCAGGGAACGAGGTGCGGTCGTCGTTGCCGACGCGCCCGACTCGGGCCTCAACGCCGCGCTTCGGCACGGTGCCACGTTCGCGGTGCAGCGCCGGCCGGGTGCACCCGTCGCGGCGCTGTCGGCTGACCTGCCCTCCTTGCGACCGGACGAGCTCGCCGCGGCGCTGCGCGCTGCCTCTGCCTACCCCGCCTCGTTCGTCGGCGATGTTGCCGGAATCGGCACGACGTTGTACGCCGTGACGGATCCGACGACGTTCACCCCCCGATTCGGTGGGCGCTCACGGGCCGCACACCGCGCCGGCGGCGCGACGGAACTGGACCAGGCTGGGATCGGCTCGGTGCGCCGGGACGTCGACACCGAAGTGGACTTGTGGGATGCAGTCCGGCTCGGGCTGGGTGTCCGAACGGCCGAGCTGGTCGCGGCGCTTTGACGGCACGGCTGGAGGTCAGGATTACGCTACGGCCGTGCAGGCAACCGTGGCGAGCTTCGACCCGGTCACCCGGTCCGGCTCGGTACTGCTGGACGACGGTATCGAGTTGCCGTACTCGGCCGAGGCCTTCGACGCCGGCGGACTGCTCCGCACCCGGGTCGGGCAGCGCGTACGCATCCAGACGACCGGCTCGGGCTCAGCCCAGCGGGTCAGCTTCTTGACCCTGGTCACGCTGCCCGACTGATCAGTGACGACTCCTAGCGGGTGGCCTTCCTCGCAGTAGTCTTCTTCGCCGCGCTGGTCTTCTTGGCCGTGGTCTTCTTGGCGGCGGACTTCTTGGTCGCGGTCTTCTTGGCCGGCGCCTTCCTTGCCGTGGTCTTCTTGGCGGCGGACTTCTTGGTCGCGGTCTTCTTGGCCGGCGCCTTCCTTGCCGTGGTCTTCTTGGCGGCGGACTTCTTGGTCGCGGACTTCTTCGCCGGCGCCTTCCTTGCCGTGGTCTTCTTGGCGGCGGACTTCTTGGTCGCGGACTTCTTCGCCGGCGCCTTCTTGGCAGCGCTGGTCTTCCTCGCCGCCGAGGTCTTCTTCGCAGCGCTGGTCTTCTTGGCCGTCGTCTTCTTCGCAGCGCTGGTCTTCTTGGCCGTCGTCTTCTTGGCCGACGTCTTCTTGGCCGAGGCCGGCCGAGCGGTTGCCGTCGCGTTTGCTGCCGTGCTCTTACGTGCCGCCGCGACCGGTGTCGTTCCGGACACTCCGCGGGCGACATCGGCAGCAGCCCGAAGCCCAGTCGCCGCGGCCCGCGTGGCGGACTCAGCCGCGGTGGCGGCGGTCGCCGGCACGACGGACAGCGAGTCGGCGACCCGCCTGCGGGCGATGCGGGCTCCGCTCACGACGTCTTTGAGCTCGCTGCCGGGACGGAACTTGGCGACGAACTTGTCGCGCGTCTTGACCGTCTCTCCGGTCCGAGGGTTGCGCGCGGTGCCGGCCTTGCGCACGGATCGCTCGAATACGCCGAATCCGGTGATGACGACCCGCTCGCCCGTCGACACGGATCTAGTGATCACGTCAACGACAGAATCCAATGCGTGTGTCGCAACCTTACGGTTGCCGTCGAATCGCTCGGCAAGCTCGTCGATGAGTTGGGACTTGTTCACTGCATCCCCCAAAGAATGCGGTCGGCCGGGTCGACAACCCGATTCCCGTTGCACGCTAGGGAGAAACCAGCGTTGGCACAACGACATACGCGACACTGCCCATGCGTGTCGTGCAACGTGGCGATCGCTCAGCCAACGGTTCGAGGAAGATACGCCGGCCGGCCGGCTTCGTACTGTTCGATTTTCGCTATATGCCGCAACGTCAAACCGACGTCATCAAGCCCCTGGAGCAACCGCCATCGCGTGTAGTCGTCAACCTCGAACGACGACACGAAATCTCGGCTGCGCACCTCGCGAGCCTTGAGATCGACGGTGACTTCCGTCGACGGATCCGTCTCGACGATCGTCCACATCCGCTCCACGACGTCGTGCGCCACTTCCGCCGTCAGCAGACCGGACTTGCCGGCGTTGCCGCGAAAGATGTCGGCGAACTTCGACGAGACGACGACCCGGAACCCAGCGTCCTGCAGTGCCCACACCGCATGTTCGCGTGACGACCCAGTACCGAAGTCGGAGCCGGCGAGCAGGATGGAGGCGCCGGCATACTCGGGCCGATTGAGAATGAAGTCAGGGTCGCTACGCCAGGCCGCAAACAAGCCGTCCTCGAACCCGGTCCGGGTGACACGCTTGAGGTACTCGGCTGGGATGATCTGGTCGGTGTCGACGTTGCTGCGCCGCAACGGCAACGCCGTCCCGGTGTGGATCGTGAACGCGTCCATTACCGTCTCAGCTCCGGCCGATCCGGTAGTTCCGCCGGCGCCGCCAGGTGACCGGTGACTGCCGTCGCGGCCGCGACGAGTGGCGAGACGAGATGCGTACGCCCACCTTTGCCTTGCCGGCCTTCGAAGTTCCGGTTCGATGTCGACGCGCTGCGTTCACCGGGCGCCAGTTGGTCGGGATTCATGCCCAGGCACATCGAGCACCCGGCCGCGCGCCACTCCGCACCCGCAGCGAGAAAGACCTCGTGCAAACCCTCGTACTCCGCTTGCGCACGAACTCGCATCGATCCCGGAACCACGAGCATTCGTACTCCGTCGGCCACCCGCCGGCCGTTGATGACCTCGGCCGCTGCACGTAGGTCCTCTATTCGGCCGTTGGTACAGGAGCCGAGGAACACCGTGTCGACTGAGATCTCGCGTAACGGCGTACCTGGGGTCAGTGCCATGTAGGCGAGGGCCCGCTCCGCAGCGTTGCGCGTGCTTTCGTCGGTGAACGAGCCGGGGTCGGGCACCGAGCCGGAAAGCGGCAGACCTTGACCTGGGTTCGTGCCCCAGGTGACGAACGGTTCGATGTCGTTTGCGTGCAGCACGACCTCGGCGTCGAATTCAGCGTCGTCGTCGGTGCGCAGCTCCCGCCAGGTTTCCAGCGCCGTGTCCCAGTCGCCGCCCTGTGGAGCGTGCGGGCGGTCTTTGAGGTAGGCGAATGTCGTTTCGTCCGGTGCGATCATCCCCGCCCGCGCACCCGCCTCGATGGACATGTTGCACACGGTCATGCGGGCTTCCATCGACAACGCCCGGATCGCCTCACCGCGGTACTCGATGACATGACCCTGGCCACCGCCGGTGCCGATCGTCGCGATCACCGTCAGCACCAGGTCTTTGGCCGTCACCCCGGTGGCGAGTTCACCGTCGACGGTGACGGCCATGGTCTTGAACGGGCGTATCGGCAACGTCTGAGTGGCGAGCACATGCTCGACCTCGCTGGTGCCGATGCCGAACGCGAGAGCCCCGAACGCACCATGTGTCGACGTGTGCGAGTCGCCGCAGACGACTGTGAGACCGGGTTGGGTGAGCCCAAGCTGTGGCCCGACAACGTGGACGATCCCTTGTTCCGCATCACCCATGGGATGGAGCCGGATCCCGAACTCCGCGCAGTTGCGGCGCAGCGTCTCGACCTGGGTACGGGACACCGGATCGGCGATCGGCAGTCCGATTCCGATGGTCGGCACGTTGTGGTCCTCGGTGGCGATCGTGAGGTCGGGCCGGCGAACCGTCCGCCCAGCGAGGCGTAAGCCGTCGAATGCCTGCGGGCTGGTGACCTCGTGCACCAGGTGTAGGTCGATGTAGAGAACGTCGGGTTCGCCCTCGGCCCGGTGGACGACGTGCGCGTCCCACACCTTCTCGGCAAGGGTCGTGCCCATGACCTGCTCCTCCTCGCGCGCATGCGCCGGGAATGTGGCCGGCTGGCGATCGACCTACGGATGCTCGTCCCCGCGCGGTCTTTGCGCTAGTTGTCATCTCGTATGTTGAGATGGCAGTATCGGTTCATGGACAACTCTAGTGGAGTCGGCGTCCTGGACAAGGCTGCCCTAGTGCTTGCGGCCCTCGAGGCGGGGCCTGCCACGCTGGCTAACCTGGTCAGCTCGACCGGTCTCGCCCGACCCACCGCTCACCGGCTTGCGGTGGCCCTGGAGCACCACCGGATGGTCTCTCGCGATCTGCACGGCCGATTCATTCTCGGCCCCCGTCTCGGCGAGCTTGCCACCGCTGCGGGTGAGGACCGCTTACTCGCGGCTGCCGGCCCGGTGCTTGCGCGGCTGCGGGAAGCCACCGGGGAAAGTGCTCAGCTGTTCCGCCGGCAAGGGGACCATCGCATCTGCGTTGCAGCGGCGGAACGTCCGACCGGCCTGCGCGACACCATTCCGGTTGGCGCAACATTGACGATGCTGGCTGGCTCCGCCGCGCAGATCCTGCTGGCCTGGGAGGAGCCCGAGCGCATGCACCGTGGCCTGCAGGGTGCTCGCTTCACGGCAACCATGCTCGCCGCCGTCCGGCGTCGCGGCTGGGCCCAGAGTGTGGCCGAACGCGAACCCGGTGTCGCGTCGGTGTCCGCACCGGTACGCGCCTCGAGTGGGCGCGTCGTCGCCGCGGTGTCGGTGTCCGGCCCGATCGAGCGGCTCACCCGCCAGCCGGGCCGGATGCACGCCGCGGCTGTGCTCGGAGCGGCCGAACGGCTGACGACGGTTCTCCGCAGCGCCGACGAATAGTGGCCGGGCATTTCGGCGAGAGACTGATCTCATGGGACGGGTTCGGATGGCCGAGCTGGCGGCGGCGATCTCTCTGTTCACGGATCTCGGCACGGGCCAGCCCCAGGAGCGGGCGGTGCGCAGCTGCGTTGTAGCGGTGCGGCTTGCCGAACAGCTCAAGCTGGATGACACCGACCGTGTGACGGTCTACTACTCCACCTTGCTCCGATTCCTCGGATGCGTCGCCGATGCTCATGCCGAGGCGGTCCTCGGGGGCGGCGACGAGCTGCGCCTCTACGCGGCGCTGGCACCAACGGTCATGGGGTCTCCGCGCGAGGAGCTCGCCGGAGTGCTGCGTGCCGTCGGTGCCGGCACTCCGCCGTGGATCCGGCTCAACCTGGTCGGCCGGGCATTGACCGACCTGCACGGGAAGGAACGCTCGTTCAGCGCGCACTGCGAGGTTGCGGTGCGGTTCGCAGCACGAATGGGTCTTCCGCAGAGCGTCGTGTCGGCACTGGCCGTTGCATACGCGCGCTGGGATGGGCGCGGCGTGCCGGCCGGCAGGTCAGGTGCGGACATCCCCGTCGCGATTCGACTCGCGGTGGTGGCTCACGACGTGGAGTTGCTAGTGCGGACAGCCGGCGTCGAGGACGCCGAACGCATCCTGCACGAGCGAAGCGGGCACGCCTACGATCCCGACGTCGTCGATGCGGCACTCGATATCGGGCTCGCCGCCTTGTTGCCCGGCGATGCTGTCGCGTGGGACGTGGCGCTTTCCGCAGAGCCCGCGCCGGGCCTTGTCGTCGACGACGGACAGTTGGAGTCGGTGCTGTTCGCCTGCGCCGATTTCGCCGACCTGAAGGTTCCGCATCTGGCTGGGCATTCTCGCGGTGTCGCAGATCTCGTCGCCGGTGGTGCGGCAGCCATCGGCATGACGCAGCAGGCCAGTGCGGAACTCACACAGGCTGCGCTGGTGCACGATCTCGGCCGCGTTGGCATCCCGGCGGGCACCTGGATGCGGCCGGGGACGCTCAGCGTGGCGGACTGGGAGGCAGTTCGTCTGCATGCCTACTACACCGAACGTGTCCTCGGCCGCTGCGGGCAGCTGTCTGGGCTCGCACGATTGGCCGGCTCGCACCACGAGCGCTTGGACGGGTCGGGGTATCACCGTGGCCTGGACCGCATGGACCCGGCGGCGCGGTTACTGGCGGCCGCGGATGTGTACCAGGCCGCAACCCAGGATCGTCCCCATCGACCGGCATACTCGACCGCTGCCGCCGCTCGCCTGCTCCGCGCGGAGACGACGTCCGGCCGGCTCGGCGCCGCCGAGGTCGACGCCGTGCTGACCGCGGGCGGGCACCGCGCTCGTCGGGTGCCCACCCAGCGGGCGGCTGGCCTCACCGAACGGGAGGTCGACGTCCTGCGGTTGTTGACGCGGGGGATGAGCAATCGTCAGGTCGCCCGGACACTGGGCATCTCGCCGAAGACCGTCGGCCGGCACGTCGAGAACCTGTACGCCAAAGCTGGAGTGTCGAGCCGGGCTGCCGCGGCGGTGTTCGCCATGGAGAACGACCTCGTCGACAGAATCCGGGACTGACGATGGGGCGAATACCCGATCCGCAACGGATCCCCCCGGCGCATCATGTCAACGTGAACCACGAGTCAACGAGCCGGCTGGACACACCGATCTCGGCAGTCGACGTGCCAACAGAAGCGACGCCGACGCTCGGGCGCGCCGGACCGAGTCGGCTGACCCTCGCGGCATTCGGCGCCACCGTATTGATCGGTGGGAGCAATTTCGTCGCGGTCAAGTTCTCCAATGCCGAGCTTGCTCCCCTCTACGGCGCCGCGGTCAGGTTCACCGCGGCGGCGATAATCTTCGGGTTGCTGGCTTGGGCGTTGTCTGTGCCGCTGCCGCGTGGCCGGGAGTTGCTCGGGAGCACGATTTACGGATTGCTCGGCTTCGGCCTGGCATACGGATTGATGTACTACGCCCTCCTCGAAGTGAGCATCGGTATGGCCGCCGTGATCATGGCGACGCTCCCGCTGTTCACCCTCGTGCTGGCCGTGCTTCATGGCCAGGAACGGCTGACTCCTGCCGGCCTCATCGGCGGCTCCCTGGCCATCGCCGGAATCGCGGTCATGAGCTTGCGCTCGATCGGCGGGGAGCTACCGCTCCTCCACCTCGTCGCCGCGGTCGGTGCCGCGGCAGCAGCCGCCGAGTCCGCCGTCGTCGTGAAGGGCTTTCCGCGCGCCCATCCGGTCACGACCAACGCCGTGGGGATGACGGCCGGAGCGCTGCTGCTCTGGGCCGGCTCAGCGCTCGCGTCGGAGCAGTGGACCGTGCCACACCTGGCCCGCTCCTGGGCCGCACTGGGTTGGCTGGTGATAGCCGGCTCGGTCGGCCTCTTCTACCTGTTCGTGTACGTGATCGGTCGCTGGACGGCATCCGCGACCGCGTACTCGCTCACCCTGATGCCCGTCGTCGCCGTCACGCTGGGTGCCCTGCTCGCCGACGAACCGATCACGCCAGAAGTCGTCGTCGGAGCCGCGCTGGTGGTCGTCGCGGTTTATGTGGGCGCCATTCAACGAACCACCGACCAGTAGCCCCGACGGGATTCGAACCCGCGCTACCGCCTTGAGAGGGCGGCGTGCTAGGCCGCTACACAACGGGGCCAGGAGCGACGAACGTCGCGGTGGAGCACTCTACCTGCTGGGGTACCAGGACTCGAACCTAGACTAACTGAACCAGAATCAGTCGTGCTGCCAATTACACCATACCCCAACGGATCGGACACCGACGGCGCACGATCGCGCAGCCAGGATAGCGCGAGCGGGACCTACGGCCCGGCCGCTCCGTCGCCGGTCAGCAGCTCGAAACCGGCGCCCAGTCGAGCCAGTGTCCGCTCCCGGCCGAGCAGGTGCAGCGATTCGAACAGCGGTGGTGACACCCGCCGGCCCGTCACGACGATACGGATCGGGCCGAAGGCGTGCTTCGGCTTGAGGCCCAGTCCGTCGACCAGAGCGAATCGCAAAGCGGCCTCGATCGACTCGGTCGTCCACTCGGGCAGGCTGGCCAGGGCGTCACGAGCGGCAACCACAGCCGCCAGTGCCTCAGGGGTCTTCACGACCTCGAAGGCTTGGTCGTCATGCGCGAGCACTGGGCCATCCGCGAACAGGAACCCGAGCATCCCCACGGACTCCGCAAGCACCGACATGCGCTCCTGGACCAACGGCGTGGCTGCGCGCAGAACCGCGAGCTGATCCGCCGACGGCGACGCCGGCAGGACACCGCCCGACTGGAGGAAGGGAACCATCCGGCTGGCAAGCTCCTCCGCGGGTAGCTTGCGCAGCCACGCGCCGTTGATCGCCTCGGCCTTCTTCGGGTCGAACCGAGCCGGGTTCGGGTTGACCCGAGTGACGTCGAAAGCCCTGGCCATCTCCGCCAGAGAGAAGATCTCCCGATCTTCGCCGATCGACCAGCCCAGTAGGGCGAGGTAGTTGAGCAGGCCCTCCCGCACGAAGCCGCGATCGCGGTAATGCTGCAGGGAGGATTGGGGATCGCGCTTGGACAACTTGCGGTTGCCCTCCCCCAGGACGAACGGCAGATGCCCAAACCTGGGCAGCGGACCAGTTGCGACGCCGATCTCGCGCAGTGCCTCGTGCAACGCGATCTGCCTGGGCGTCGATGACAACAGGTCCTCACCGCGCAACACATGGGTGATTCCCATCACCGCGTCATCGACGGGGTTCACCAGTGGGTAGAGAGGCTGACCGTTGGCTCGGACGATGACGTAGTCGAACACGTTGTCAGCGTCGACGGTGATCCACCCGCGCACCAGGTCATGGACACTGATCGCGCGGTCGGGCATTCGGAACCGAAGCACCGGCACTCGCCCCTCGGCCCGGTACGCCTCGATCTGCGCCAGGCTGAGGTTCCGACACCGACCGTCGTAGCCGCTCGGCCGGCCCGCCGCACGCGCCGCCTCACGGCGGACCTCGAGTTCCGCCGGCGTGCAGTAGCACGGGTACGCGTATCCGGCCGCCACGAGCCTGTCGACTACGTCGGTATAGATCTCACCCCGCAACGACTGCCGGTACGGTGCGTGCGGGCCGCCGACCTCAGGTCCTTCATCCCAGCGCAAATCCAGCCAGTCGAATGCCTCGAGCAGGGCGAAGTAGGACTCCTCCGAGTCGCGCGCTGCGTCGGTGTCCTCGATCCGGAACACGAATGTCGCGTCGTGGTGCCGGGCAAACGCCCAGTTGAACAGCGCGGTGCGGATCAGCCCGACATGCGGGTTGCCGGTCGGAGACGGGCAGAAGCGCACCCGAACCTCGGCCGGCGCCAGATCCCCGAGCACCTCGTCGGTCATCCGGTGATCACCCGGTTGGTCAGCTCACCGATGCCCTCGATGGCGACTGTCACGTCGTCACCATCGAGGAGGGGACCGACTCCTGCAGGAGTTCCGGTCAGGATGACGTCTCCCGGCAGCAGCGTGAACGCCGCACTGATGTACGCCACCAGCGCGGCCACATCGTAGATCATCTGCGAGGTCCGCCCGGACTGGCGCAGATCTGCTCCGACCTTGCAGGTGACCTCGAGATCGGCCGGATCGAGCTCGGTCTCGATCCACGGTCCGAGCGGGCAGAACGAGTCGAAGCCCTTGGCCCGGGCCCACTGCCCGTCCCGTTTCTGCAAATCCCGCGCTGTGACGTCGTTGCCGCAGGTGTAGCCGAGGACAACGTCGTTGACCCGTTCGGCTGGGACGTCACGGCAGAGCCGGCCGATCACCACCGCCAGCTCCGCCTCGTGATGCACCTCGTGGGATTGATGGGGAAGAACGATCGGCTCGCCCGGTCCGATGACCGAGGTGTTGGGCTTGAGAAACAGCAGCGGCTCTGCCGGAACCTCGTTACCGAACTCGGCTGCATGCTCGCGGTAGTTGCGTCCCACCCCGACCACCTTGCTTCGGGGAAGAACAGGCGCGACCAATCGTGCGTCATCGAGAGCGATCGTCTCGCCGGTCAGCTGGATCGGCCGATACAGCGGATCGCCGTCCAGCACGGCGAGCACCCTGTCGCCCGCACGGTCCTCGCCAACGGCTGCGAACCGCGGCTCGTCGTCGGTGGCGAACCTGGCAATACGCACGGTCGAACAGCCTATGTGGCGATCCGTCGATCATGCGGCGCCGAAGTGATGTGGCTCAGCCGGTCTCTGCCAGCACCTGGCGCAATCCGGTAGCCGCCTCCATTGCCCCCTCGAGATCCTCATCGGCGACGGCGGACCGCAGCTCGGCGAGGTGTGTGTCGATGCCGGTCACCACCACGCTGTCCAGATCGCGGGCGATCCGGTCCCGAACCCATTCCAGGGTGGCGACGTCCCCGCTGGTGGCATCCACGTCGCCGGCGCCTGCATCTACGAGCACCTGCTGTGCCCACAGGTCGAACCGGGCACGGTCGATCTCGGCCGGCGGACGGAACTGAAGTTGGAGGTCGAGAACCGCCATTCGGAGGTCCAGCGCGCTGTGCCAGGTCGCGAGCTGGTCGCGCGCGGTGACGGCGCCGCTGAGCGCGTCCAGCGCGTGGTCGGTGGGCTGGACGAGCCGCGGCGGCACGTCATTTCCCTGCTGCTCGCCCCAGGCAGCTGCCGTCTGCTCCACCGCCGACCAGGCTTCCGGCCACCGCTCGGATGTGGCTGCCGCGAAGACGGTTGCGCTCCCCTCCAGCATTGTCTCCAGTTCCGCTGGCACACCACCGTCGACGTGGTCCGTGGGTACCGCAAGCGCGAGTGCTTCGACGTCACCTTCGTGCGCGCTGTAGAACTCGCCATACGCGGGGGCGAAGACCTTGTCCGAGAACGTTCCGTCGTCGTGCAGCTCCCTGCCCACGATCGCGCCTTCGGCCGAGCCGAGCGGGCCGTCGACGGTCTTGTCGATCTCCGCGACGGCCACTTCCTCGAAGACCAGCCCAGGGATGTTCTCCGGTCGGTTGACGTCACCGACCTGTGGGTCGGCCGGCATGATCATCGCGGCGGGCCCCTCCTTGCCAGCGAGCCAGGTGCCGCTGAGGTCCGCGACCGCGCCGCCGTCGTAATTGAAGACGTCCTCGCCGAAGTACCAGACGGAGCCGTCGTCGGCCTGCGCGTAGAAGTCCAATGCGACCTCCTCGATCCGCCCGTCCAGATAGGCGACGTACTGGGAGACCAACACCCTGATGCACTGGCCCGGGCTCCACTCGATGACCCTGGTGTCCGGCAGCAGGGTGGTCTCGGTCCGGAAGGGCTTGTCGTCCACCGTGCCGTTGAGCACCACGGAGTGGAGGTCGCTGATCGGGAACAGCGGGTTCGTCACCTTCGTCGAGTCGGAGAACGGTGGTGCGACGAGATCCACCCGGTCCGCGTCCGGCGCGATCGGAAGATCGCCCAGGTCAGCGGCCTCCAGTTGGGCCGGCGTGGGCTGCGGAACATCCAGCTGCATACTCGGGGCACAGGCTGGCTGGCCGGCGGCGGTTGCCGGTTCGCGTGTCGGCTCGCTCGGTGCTGTGCCGTTTCCGTTCGAGCAACCAGTAGCGACAAGTAAGGGGGCGGCCGCTAGGCCCGCGATCAATGTCTGAAGTCGTCGTCTGGACATCGGGGACCTTCCGCATCGATCAAACAGACTCGTTGTCGAGTCACTATTGACCGGCGTATCTGAACCGGCCCTGAACCTGCCGGCAGTATGTTCAGGGATGCCACGCATCCTGGGAGTGCTGCATCCAGGCGAGATGGGATCGGCGATCGGGGCCTGCCTGGGTCAGGCCGGCGAACGTGTCCTCTGGGCCTCGACCGGATGAAGCGCCGCCACATCACACCGTGCGGTCGAAGCGGGACTGGTCGATGCCGGCACGGTGGACCGGCTGGTTGCGCAGTGCGACGTCGTCATCTCGGTGTGCCCCCCAACACGCGGCGGCGAAGGTGGCCCGTGCGATCCACGATTTCCACGGGATCTTCGTGGAGGCCAACGCAGTATCGCCGCGCACCGCGCGCGAGATCGCTGCCGTCATCGCGGGTCAGGGAGCGTCGGTCGTGGACGGAGGGATCATCGGACCGCCGCCCGGCAGCAGGGTCGGCGAGATGGAGGAGATCGCCGCGACCTTCGCCGATGCCGGTCTGCCGGATGGATTTCACCGGGCGGCGGCCGAGGTCTACCGCAGAGCGCCCCAGCCAAGCTGAACCGAAGAACGGGTCGATCAGCGAGGCGGTTCGGCGCCCTGCCGAAGTAACCCGTACGTGACCCCGTCGACCAGCGCCTCCCAGGACGCCTCGATGATGTTGGCGCCGATACCGACGGTCTCCCACGAGTTCTTCCCGTCGGTCATCTCGACCAGCACCCTCGTGACGGCGTCACTGCCGTGCGCCGCATCGAGAATTCTCACCTTGTAGTCGATGAGCTCGAGTTTGTCGATCTCCGGATAGAGCGTGCCGATCGCTGTGCGCAGGGCATGATCAAGCGCGTTGACCGGGCCGTTGCCCTCGCCGGTAATGACCGCGCGCTCGCCGCCGGCGCGCACCTTCACCGTCGCCTCGCTCTGCGCGTCGCTGCTCGGGTTCGATTCCGTAATCACCCGCCACGACTCGACCTCGAAGAACTGCGGGCTCACCCCGTCGGCTTCGGCTCGCAGCAGCAGCTCGAAGGACGCGTCGGCTGCCTCGAAGGTGTAGCCCTGGGCCTCCAACGCCTTCACCCGGTCGGTCACCCTGCTGACGAGCTCACGGTCGGCGGACAAGTCGTATCCGAGCTCGCGGCCCTTGAGCTCGATGCTTGCCCGGCCGGCCATGTCCGAGACCAGCATCCGCATGTCGTTACCGACCTGCTCAGGATCCGCGTGCTGGTAGAGGTCGGGATCGACCTTGATCGCACTGGCATGCAAGCCGGCCTTGTGAGCGAACGCGCTCGCACCCACGTAAGGCTGGCGCGAATACGGCACGACGTTGGTGACCTCCGAGACCGCGTGCGCGATCCGGGTTGCTTCGCGCAATGCGCCGTCGGGCAGGACCCGCAGGCCGCGCTTGAGCTCGAGATTCGCGACCAGCGTCACCAGATCGGCATTGCCGGTTCGCTCGCCGTAGCCGTTGAGCGTCCCTTGGACGTGAGTCGCGCCCGCGTCGACCGCGGCGAGGGAGTTGGCGACCGCGCAGCCGGTGTCGTTGTGGCAGTGGATGCCCAACCGGACACCGGACGCGTCATTGACGGCCGCGACGATTTCACCGACATCGTCGGGAAGGAGCCCGCCGTTCGTGTCGCACAGCGCGACCAGCTCCGCGCCAGCTTCGGCAGCCGTCCGCACGACGGCCAGCGCATACGCCGGATCGCGGCGGTAACCGTCGAAGAAATGCTCGGCGTCGAGGAAGACGCGGCGGCCAAGGCCAACCAGGAACGCCACCGTGTCGCGCACCATTGCCAGGTTCTCCGCCATGGTGGTCCGCAGCGCTCGCTCGACGTGGCCGACGTGGCTCTTCGCCACCAGCGTCACCACCGGCGTCTCTGCCTCGACCAGGGCCCGGATCAGCGGGTCGCCGTCAACCCGGACATTGGGTCGGCGGGTCGCACCGAACGCCGCCAGGCTGGCGTGACTGAGGCCGAGCTCGGTCTGCGCGCGCCGGAAGAACTCGGTGTCCTTCGGGATCGCACCGGGCCAGCCGCCTTCGATGAAGCCGACGCCGAGCTCGTCGAGGTGCCTGGCGATGGAAAGCTTGTCGTGCACCGAGAGCGACAGCCCCTCCTGCTGGGCGCCGTCACGCAGCGTCGTGTCGTAGACGTGGAACCGGTCCACTGTCGATGCCAATCGCATTGGGCCCAACCCCTGACATGAGAAAGACCCCTCGCGGGTGCGAAGGGTCTGCGCGCCTGGCGTGGTGCTGGCCGGCGCGCCTACGGAATGATCGTGCGGAGGGACATCGGCTCAGAGCCTGCCACAGGGCTGCCGCTTGTGTGCACAGATGACCACATCGTGGACGCTCACGTCTCGTCAGACGATTCGGTGTAGCCAGCCCCGGGTGTCCTCGGCCCGCCCATACTGCAGATCGAGCAGGGTATCGCGCAGGCTCACGGTCACCGGGCCCGCGGACTCACCGATCGCCAGCTCGCCGCCGTCCCACGCCAGCCGGCCGAGCGGGGTGATCACCGCCGCCGTGCCGCATGCGAAGACCTCGGTGATCTCGCCCGACGCCACGCCGTCACGCCATTCGTCGACGCTGACCCGACGTTCCTCGACCTTGTGGCCGAGGTCACCGGCGAGATCAAGGATCGATGAACGAGTGACCCCCTCCAGGATGGTTCCGGTCAGCTCCGGCGTGACGATCGAGCCGTCGGAATGGACGAAGTAGAGGTTCATGCCGCCGAGCTCCTCGACCCATCGACGTTCGACGGCGTCGAGAAAGCAGACCTGATCGCAGCCGTGCGCGAACGCCTCCTGTTGGGCGATCAGGCTCGCGCCGTAGTTCCCCGCGCATTTCGCCGCGCCAGTGCCTCCCGGAGCAGCCCGCGTGTAGTCGGCGGACAGCCATATCTTGACCGGCTCGACACCGGAGGCGAAGTAGGGGCCGACGGGCGACGCGATGACGCAGAACGTCACCTTCTTCGCTGGCCGCACGCCGAGGAAGACCTCGGAGGCGAACATGAACGGTCGCAGGTACAGGCTCTTCTCCCCGCCAGCCGGCACCCATGCAGCGTCGATCCGGACCAGCGCCTCGAGCGCGCCGACGAAAGTGTCGACCGGAAGCTCGGGAAGGGCCATCCGACGTGCACTACGCGCGAAGCGGGCACCGTTGGCCTCGGGCCGGAAGCCCCAGATCGAGCCGTCGGCGTGCCGATAGGCCTTCAGCCCTTCGAAGATCGCCTGGGCATAGTGCAGAACGGCCGTCGCCGGGTCGAGCGAGAGGGTGGCGTAGGGCCGCACAGCTCCGTCGTGCCAGCCGTCATCCGGTGTCCAAGTGGCCGTGACCATGTGGTCGGTGAAGGAGAGCCCGAATCCCGGTTCGGCCAGAATCTCGGCGCGACGCTGCGCAGGTACGGGGTTCGGCGACATCGTCGTCGAGAACTCCAGCCGCTGCATCGAGCCGATCATTGCCGCTCCCCTGGCCAGGTACTAGGACGTCCAACCGAACGCTACCGGGTTGTGAAGATCGTCGTGGGGCTCGGGGACGCCGTTCCAGCGGTGGCATTCATCACGACGATCTTCACGGCTGGCCGAAGAAGGCATGCAGCCGCGCTCGCCGGCTGAGATCGCCCGCCTCGCCAAAGTCGCTAGCGAGTGGCGAGGGCGGCGATGACGTCGCCGGTCTGTTCGGTCGAGCGAGCCGCCTGACCACGCGTCGCGAGGTCGGCAGCCACGGCGTCCTCGACCCGCCGGGCGGCGTCGGACAACCCGATGTGGTCCATCAGCATGGCCACGGACAGGATCGTGGCGGTGGGGTCGGCGATTCCGCGGCCGGCGATGTCCGGAGCCGACCCGTGCACGGGCTCGAACATCGACGGTGCTGTGCGGTCCGGGTTCACGTTGCCGCTGGCCGCGAGCCCGATGCCACCAGTCACTGCCGCCGCGAGGTCGGTGAGGATGTCGCCGAACAGGTTGTCCGTCACGAGGACGTCGAACCGCCCAGGGTCGGTCACCAGGAAGATGGTTGCGGCATCGACGTGCAGGTAGTCCACGGAGACTTCCGGGTATTCGGCCCCGACACGTTCCACGGTCCGTCGCCACAGGTGTCCGGCATGGACGAGCACGTTGTGCTTGTGCACGTAGGTCAGCTTGCGGCGGGGACGGCGCTCGGCTCTGCCAAAAGCGTCACGTAGCACCCGCTCGACGCCGAACACGGTGTTGACACTGACCTCGTTCGCGATCTCGGCCGGAGTGCCCACCCGGACGGCCCCGCCGTTGCCGACATAAGGTCCCTCGGTGCCCTCTCGGACCACGATGAAGTCGATTTCGCCCGGGTCTCGCAGCGGAGAGGCGACGCCTGAGAAGAGCCGAGCCGGGCGAAGGTTGACGTAATGGTCCAGCTCGAAACGAAGCCTGAGCAGCAATCCCCGTTCGAGCACCCCGCTCGGTACTTCGGGATCCCCCACCGCGCCGAGCAGAATCGCGTCATGACCACGTAGCTCGGCGAGCACCGAATCGGGCAGCGTCTCCCCCGTCGCACGCCAGCGCTTCGCCCCCAGGTCGTATTCGGTTGTCTCGACCTTGAGGTCCGAGCCGGTCAGCACGGCGTCGAGAACCTTGAGGCCCTCCGCGACGACCTCGGGACCAATGCCGTCACCCGGGATCACCGCCAGGTTGATGCTGCGCGACATGCGGGCAACCGTACGCCCGTGAGCCGGTGGGTCCAGGGCCCGCGCCTCCCCCGTCGGCGCAGGCCCTGCTCATAGCCCTGCTCAGTGGCCGGTCTCGCCGCCGTTGTCGCGGCGGTCCATCGCCTCCTGCAGCGCGTGCTGGGCGTTCTGCTGTTCGTCGGTCATGATCGCGCTCCGTTGGTCGATCGATGCTGGGCGACGGGGCGCGGTACCCGCCGGATCTCGGCGCACGGGGGTGGTGTGATCCAAGTGTGATGTCCGGCGGAAGTCCCGGTTCGCGGGCGGTCCCTCGTCAATGGTGCAGAACAGTCGGCCAGCGGCAACACCGAACTCCGCGACGGGGAGCCGGCCTAACGGGACCCGTCGCGGCGGCGAAGGATGATGACCGACCACGCCATGACGCAGCGAAAATTACCAACCGGTAGATCGCGATGTCGCGATAGATGGACAGGAGTCTCGGATACCGAGATTCCTGATCATCAGCCGTCCAGGTCGACAGACCGGCCCCACTGGGCGCCGATCGCCGCCACGATGTCGTCCATCACCCGTGGCGCAATGGCCTGGTCGACGGTCATCGCGACCATCGCGTGTCCACCCCGGACGTCGCGACTGACCTGCATCCCGGCGATGTTGACGTTGGCGTCGCCGAGAATCCGGCCGACCAGGCCGACCACGCCCGGCCGGTCGTCGTAACGCCAAAACGCCATGTGCTCGCTGGGTTGGACCTCGACGTCATAGCCGAGCACTTCCACCAGTTTCTCCACGTGCCGCGGCCCGGACAGCGTGCCCGACACCGATACCGTCCGCCCGTCCGCGAGCGTCCCACGCACGGTGACCAGGTTCCGATAGTCCGGGGACTCCTCGTCGGTGAGAAGGCGAACGGCGACCCCGCGGTCAGCCGCGATCACTGGAGCGTTCACGTAGGTGACCGGATCCTCCACGACGTCGGTGAAGATGCCCTTGAGGGCGGCCAACTCGAGAATCTTGACGTCATGTTCCACGATTTCGCCGCGCACCTCGACATCGAGCTGGGTGGCCACGCCGCCGGCCAGTGCGGTGAAGATACGCCCGAGCTTCTCCGCGAGTGGGATCACCGGGCGGACGTCCTCGGCGATCGCGCCCCCCTTCACGTTCACCGCGTCGGGGACGATCTCACCGGCCAGGGCGAGCCGCACCGAGCGCGCCACCGCGACGCCCGCCTTCTCTTGAGCCTCCGCCGTCGAGGCGCCTAGGTGGGGCGTGACCACCACGGAGTCGAAGTCGAACAACGGCGAATCGAGGCACGGCTCGCTGGCGAAGACGTCGATTCCCGCTCCGGCGACCCGGCCCTCCTTGAGGGCGAGCGCAAGCGCATGCTCGTCGACGATGCCGCCACGTGCGGCGTTGATGATCCGTACCGTTGGCTTCACCAGCGCCATCGCCTGTTCGTCGATGAGGCCTACCGTCTCCGGTGTTCTCGGTAGGTGCACCGAGATGAAGTCGCTCTCGCGCAACAGCTCTTCCAGCGAAACGCTCTGCACGCCCATCTGCGCCGCACGGGCGGCCGGCACATAAGGGTCGTAGGCGATGACCCGCATGCCGAACGCCGACAGCCGCTGGGCGACCAAGATGCCGATCCGGCCGAGCCCGACGATCCCGGCCACCTTCTCGTAGAGCTCGGAACCCGCGTACTTGCTGCGCTGCCACTCTCCAGACCGCAGAGATGCGTTCGCCGAAGGGATGTTCCGAGCGGTGGCGAGCAAGAGGCCGACGGACATCTCCGCGGCGCTCACGATGTTCGATGTCGGCGCGTTCACCACCATGACACCCGCCTGAGTGGCTGACCGCACGTCGACGTTGTCCAGCCCAACCCCGGCCCGAGCGATGACCCTGAGCCGGCCCGCCGCCGTGATGACCTCTGCGTCGACCCTGGTCGCACTGCGAATGAGCAGCGCCTCACAGTCGACGACGGCGGCTAGCAGAGCCGTCCGGTCGGTTCCGTCGCAGAACCGGATGTCGAAGTCGGGACCCAGTGCCTGAAGGGTCGCCGGGGAGAGCTCCTCGGCGATCAAGATCACGGGCTTGCTCACGGATGTGCACCCTCTTCGCAGCGGTACGGCGGTAGGCGAGCGCAGCAGTGGGCCCGGCCGGCGGAAAGAGCCTATCTCCGGTCCAGCGTCGGCGGTGGCTTCCGGCCAGGCCACCGTGTCCGTTCTGCACGGCGTCCCCGGCCTGCCGCGACGGCGTCAGCGGGCGGCGGTTCCCTCGGTGTAGTCGTCGTCGGACTTCACCCAGCTCATCAGCTTGCGCAGCTCTCGACCGGTTGCCTCGATCGGATGCTGCTCGCCCTCATTGCGCAGCCTGGCGAACTCCGGAGCGCCGGCGTCCTGATCCGCGATGAAACCGGCGGCCCAGGAACCGTCCTGCACCTCGCGCAGCGTCTGCCGCATCCGCTCTTTGACCGATTCGTCGATGATCTGCGGACCGGAGGTGTAGTCGCCGTACTCGGCCGTGTCAGAGACCGACCAGCGCATTTTCGCGATACCGCCTTCGTACATGAGGTCGACGATCAGCTTGAGCTCGTGCAGGCACTCGAAATACGCGACCTCGGGCTGGTAACCGGCCTCGGTCAGCGTCTCGTAGCCCAGCTGAGCCAGCCGGGACAGCCCGCCACACAGGACCGCTTGCTCACCGAAGAGGTCGGTCTCGGTCTCCTCGGCGAAGGTCGTCTTGATCCCACCAGCACGCAGTCCACCGATCGCCTTGGCATACGACAACGTCAGTGGCCAGGCCTTGCCTGTCGCGTCCTGTTCGACGGCCACCAGGACAGGAACACCGCGACCATCGGAGAACTCACGGCGCACCAGATGTCCAGGGCCCTTCGGCGCCACCATGCAGACGTCCACGCCCGCCGGCGGCTTGACGTAGCCGAAGCGAATGTTGAAGCCATGCCCGAAGCACAAGGCGTCGCCATCGACCAGGTTGGGCTCGACCGCATCGGCATAGAGGTGACGCTGGACCGGATCGGGCGCAAGGATCACGATCAGGTCCGCCTCCTCGCACGCCTCGTAGGGCGTGACGACACGAAGGCCCTCGGCCTCGGCTTTCGGCCGGCTCTTGGAGCCCTCCGGTAGACCGACGCGGACGTCCACGCCCGAGTCGCGCAGGCTCAGGGCGTGCGCATGGCCCTGGCTTCCGTATCCGAGCACCGCCACGTTGCGGGACTGGATCACCGACAGGTCGGCGTCGTCGTCGTAGTACAGCTCTGCCACGGTTTCTCCCTGGTGTCGAGAATGATCAGGCGGATCGGTCGATCGGACGCAGGGCCCGGTCGGTCATCGAGCGGGTGCCTCTGCTGACGGCTACCACGCCGGACTGTACGAGCTCGCGGATTCCGAACGGCTCGAGGACGCGAAGCAACGCGGTCAGCTTTTCCGTGGAGCCTGTCGCCTCGATCGTGACCGCATCCGCGGCCACGTCGACGACTTTCGCCCGAAACAACTGAACCGTCTCCAGTACGTGAGAACGCGTGGTCTGGTCGGCCTTGACCTTCAGCAGCAACAACTCTCGTTGCACGGACTGAGTCGGTTCGAGTTCGACGATCTTGATGACGTTGACGAGTTTGTTCAGCTGCTTGGTGACCTGCTCCAGCGGTTTCTCCTCGACGTCGACCACCACCGTCATCCGCGAAACTGCCGGGTGCTCGGTAGGACCGACCGCGAGCGAGTCGATGTTGAAACCGCGCCGGGAGAACAGCGCCGCGATGCGCGCCAGCACCCCCGGCTTGTTCTCGACCAGGACGGACAGCGTGTGCTTGCTCATGTCAGTCCTCACTCTTCCTCAGTCGTCACTTCGGTCGAAGTCCGGCGCCATTCCGCGCGCGATCTGGATGTCGTCGTTGCTGGTGCCGGCCGGAACCATGGGCCAGACCATCGCGTCTCGATGCACGCCGAAGTCGACCACCACCGGTTGATCGTCGACGGCCATCGCCTTGTCGATGGTGGCGTCGACGTCCGCCGCAGAGTCGCAGCGCAGGCCAACGCAGCCATACGCCTCGGCCAGCTTGGCGAAGTCAGGAATGCGCCGGCTGTCCAGATCGGTATTGGAATAGCGCTCGTTGTAGAACAGTGTCTGCCATTGCCGGACCATGCCGAGGCTGGCGTTGTTGATGACGGCCACCTTGATCGGGATGCCCTCGATGGCACAGGTCGCTAGCTCCTGGTTGGTCATCTGGAAGCAGCCATCGCCGTCGATGGCCCACACCGTCGTATCCGGCCGGCCCACCTTCGCGCCCATCGCGGCGGGGACCGCGAAGCCCATGGTGCCCAAGCCTCCGGAGTTCAACCAGGATCCGGGCTTCTCGTAGGAGATGAACTGCGCTGCCCACATCTGGTGCTGGCCGACGCCTCCGACGTACAGGGCGTCGGGGCCGACGAGCTTGCCCAGCCTCTCGATGACGTACTCCGGCGCGAGCTCGCCGTTGTCGGGTGGCACGAAGCCGAGTGGGAATCGCTGCCGCCACCCGTCGAGCTGCCGCCACCACTGCGTGTAGTCGCCCTGCCGACCAGCGGCGTGTTCGCCCTGGACAGCGCCCACCAGGTCGGCGATGACCTCGCGGCAGTCGCCGACGATGGGCACGTCGGCGGCGCGGTTCTTGGAGATCTCCGCCGGATCGATGTCGGCGTGTACGACAGCCGCCTGTGGGGCGAACGTGGACAACTTCCCGGTGACCCGGTCGTCGAAGCGAGCACCCAACGCCACGATCAGGTCCGACCGCTGTAGCGCGGTGACGGCCGCTACGTTGCCGTGCATGCCCGGCATCCCGAGGTTGCGCCGGTCGCTGTCCGGGAACGCGCCGCGAGCGGTCAGTGTCGTCACGACCGGAATCCCAGTCAGCTCGACCAGCCGGTGCAGCTCTGCCCATGCGCCGGCTCGGATCACTCCGCCACCGACGTAGAACACCGGGCGACTGGAGTCGACGATCAGTCGGGCGGCCTCCTTGACCTGCTTGGAATGCGGACGGGTCGTCGGCCGATAGCCGGGCAGGTCGATCTCGGCCGGCCAGGTGAACTGCGTCGTGGCTTGCAGGGCGTCTTTGGCAACGTCGACGAGAACTGGCCCGGGCCGGCCGGTCCCGGCGATGTGGAAGGCCTCGGCAATCGTTCGCGGGATCTCGTCTGGATCGGTCACCAGGTAGTTGTGCTTGGTGATCGGCATGGTGATCCCGCGGATGTCGGCTTCCTGGAAGGCGTCGGTGCCGATGGCAGCGCTGGGGACCTGCCCGGTGATCGCGACGATCGGGACGGAGTCCATGTGCGCATCGGCGATTGGTGTCACGAGGTTGGTGGCGCCGGGACCGCTGGTCGCCATGCACACGCCGACCCGTCTGGTCGCCAAGGCATAACCCTCAGCCGCGTGGCCCGCGCCCTGCTCGTGGCGCACCAGGACATGCCTGATCCGGGTCGAATCCAGCAACGGGTCATATGCCGGCAAGATTGCGCCGCCAGGAATGCCGAAAACGGTGTCGACGCCCGCTTCCTCGAGCGAACGGATCAAGCTCGCTGCTCCGGTCAGCGGCGCGGAGGGCGCCATTGCGGGTGGGCTGGGTCGTTGCTGCGACATCTCCGGCCTCTTCGTTGTCGTGGTGAGCGGGTTGGTTGGCGGCGGGGCATGAAAAGACCCCTCGGCCCGCAGGCTCACGAGGGGTCGCGCGTCGGTTTGGATGGTCAGCCGACGCGCAGTCCGATTACGAGGACGTTACTGAGCACGAAACGCACGCTTCCGCACCCGCGCGGAGCCGTCAAGGCAGCACGATACGCGTCTCGCCATTCGGGATGGCCGTCCGCATGTCGGTCAGCGTTCGTTTGGCGCGATACATCGCCCGGTCAGCGGCCGCGAGCAGGTCGCCGACAGAGCCGCCGACGGACACCGCAGTACCCACGCTGGCCGATATCGCCACCTTCGGCGCATCGCCGGCATCGGTCAACCGAACCGGTTGGTGCAGAGCAGCCTCGACTCGTCCCGCGACTGCCTCGACCGAGGTCGGACCGGCCGGTACCAGGACCGCGAACTCGTCACCGCCAAGGCGAGCTACGACGGCACCGACCGGAGCCAACCCGCGGAGGCGACAGCCTGTCTCGACCAGCACCCGGTCCCCCGCCCCATGGCCGTAGGTGTCGTTGACGGCCTTGAAGTGGTCCAGATCGACGAAGACGAGACCTACCTCGGCTCGCCCGTCCAGCGCGCGACGCATGCGATCGACGAAATCCGCCCGTCCGGGCAAGCCGGTCAGTGGGTCGAGCCTGGCTGATCGATCTGCGATTCGATGCGCCCGAAACAACACGACTTGGCAGACGACGACGAGCGCCGCGATGGCGCCCTCCGCGACCGGGAGCCCGGCGGGCCACCGCAGCAGTCCGGCAACGGTCACGATCGGAACGGCGTAGATGGGAGCGAGCCGGAACGAGTGCCAAGACATGGCGTCGACGCTACGCGGGGGACCAGTTCCGCTAGTCGCAGACGGCACCCGAGGCCGCCGAGCCGACCAACCGCGCGTACTTGGCCAGCACGCCGCGCTGGTGCTTGGCGGGCGGCGCTGACCAGCCGTCACGCCGAATGGCCAGTTCTGCGGCGTCGACGATCAAGTCCATCGAGCGGGAGGTGACATCGAGGCGAACCCGGTCGCCGTCCCGGACGAACGCGATCGGGCCGCCGTCGACTGCCTCCGGCGCCACGTGCCCGACGCACAAGCCCGTCGTGCCGCCGGAGAACCGTCCATCGGTGACGAGCAGCACAGCCTTGCCGAGTCCGGCACCCTTGATCGCGCCGGTCACCGCAAGCATCTCGCGCATGCCGGGCCCACCCTTGGGCCCTTCGTACCGGATGATCACCGCGTCGCCGGCCTGTACCGTCCCGTTTTCGACCGCGTCCATCGCAGCCTGCTCTCCGTCGAAGACCCGGGCGATCCCTTCGAACACCGAGCCTTCGAATCCGGCCGTCTTGACGACGGCACCATCTGGCGCGAGCGAGCCGCGCAGGACGGTGATGCCACCGGTCCGGTGGATCGGTTCAGACAGCGCATGGATGATCTTGCCATCGGGATCGGGCGGCGCCAGGGCGGCGAGGTTCTCGGCCATCGTCTTCCCGGTAACGGTCAGGCAGTCGCCGTGCAGCAGGCCAGCGTCGAGCAGCGCGCGCATCACGACGGGTACGCCACCGATTCGGTCGACGTCGGTCATGACGTACCGGCCGAAAGGTTTGACGTCTGCCAGGTGCGGCACATGGTCGCCTATGCGGTTGAAGTCGTCCAGACCGAGCGGGATGTCGGCCTCGTGTGCGATCGCCATCAGGTGCAGGACCGCATTCGTCGAGCCGGCAAGTGCCATCACGACAGCGATGGCGTTCTCCAGCGCCTCCTTGGTCAGGATGTCGCGGGTGGTGATGCCGCGCCGGATCAACTCGACCACGGCCTC
This sequence comes from uncultured Actinomycetota bacterium, assembly GCA_963819885.1. Lineage (GTDB taxonomy): Bacteria > Actinomycetota > Actinomycetes > Jiangellales > Jiangellaceae > JACVRX01. The sequence goes on from CAWFXV010000030.1 coordinate 293,574, forward strand.
GCCGGAGCGGCGTGCGTAACCGTCGCGGCGTCGGTCGACAGCGGGTGGTGCGGCGCTGCCAGGCAGCGCCATTCCCATCGCCTCGGCCGCACTGGCCATCGTGTTGGCGGTGTACATCCCGCCACACGCACCCTCGCCGGGGCAGATCGCCCGCTCGATCGCGTCGACCTCCGCACGGCTGATCAGCCCACGGGCGCACGCCCCGACCGCCTCGAACGCGTCGATGATCGTGACCTCGCGGTCGCCGACCCGGCCGGGCAGGATCGAGCCGGCGTAGAGGAACACAGCGGCGACGTCGAGGCGTGCCGCTGCCATCAACATCGCCGGCTCGGACTTGTCGCAGCCGGCGAGCAGAACACCGCCGTCGAGGCGTTCAGCCCCGAAAACGGTCTCGACCGAGTCGGCGATGACCTCGCGGGAGACCAGCGAGTAATGCATGCCATCGTGGCCCATCGAGATCCCGTCCGAGACGGAGATGGTCCCGAACTCCATCGGGAACCCGCCGGCGGCGTGCACCCCTTCCTTGGCCGCCTTCGCCAACCGGGCCAGCGAGAGGTTGCACGGAGTGATCTCGTTCCACGACGACGCCACACCGATCTGCGGCTTCTCCCAGTCGTCGTCGGTCATGCCGACGGCACGCAGCATGCCGCGTGCCGCCGCACGTTCGAGGCCGTCGGTGACGACACGAGAGCGTGGCTTCAGATCAGGAGCCGACGTAGGCGGCTGAACCGTACTCATGAGGGCTCACGCTAGACCGCCGGACACAGCTGGGATGACGTACACCTCGGCACCGTCGGTCAACGGCTCGGCGAGCCCGCGGCCATCGCGAATGTTGACCTCGCCGACGAACACGTTGACGTGGCGCCGCTGCGCGCCGGTTTCGTCGCGGATACGGCGCTCGACAGCGGGCAGCGTACCGGCCATGGCATCGAGCAGGCTCGAGACCGTCGCGGGGTCGTCCAGCTCGAGATCGACCGTGTGCTCACCGCGGGCGAGCTCGCGGAGCGCGGCCGGTAGCCGAACGGTGACGTTCACGGCACCGTCGCCGCGCGCAGACACAGGATGTCGGGCAGATGCCGGGCGATCTGCGACCAGGACTCGCCTTCGTCGGCGCTGGCGTAGACCGAGCCGTCGCGGGCGCCCAGATAGAGCCCGGTCGGGTCTGCGACGTCGTCGGCGGTGAAGGCATCGCGGAGCACCGACGCGAAGAAGTCGTCCTGCGGCAGACCAGCCGATGCCGCCGACCACGAATCTCCGGCGTCGGTCGTGCGCCACACCCCGAGCCGACCGGCAGGCGGCACTCGCTCGCCGTCGGCGACGAGAGGGACGACCCAGGCGGTTCCGCTGCGGGTCGGGTGCGTGACCATCGGGAACCCGAAGTCGCTGGGCAGCCCATCGGCGATCGATGTCCAGCTGCCGCCCCCGTCGACTGACCGGTATACCCCGTGGTGGTTCTGCGCGAACAGCCGATCGGGATCGGCAGCATCTCGGGCGACCTTGTGCACGCACTGGCCGTATTCGGGCCACGGGTCAGGCAGATAGCGCGCGTGGATGCCCTTGTTCGAGGGTGTCCACGACCGTCCTCCGTCCGCCGTTATGTAAACCCCGCCAGTGGACATCGCGACCAGGACCCGCTCGTCGTGGGTGGGGTGCGGCAAAACCGTGTGAATCGCCTGGCCGCCGAAACCCGGCGTCCACGTCGGGCGGTGCGGATGATCCCACAGCCCACCGACCAGAGCGAAGGTCTCTCCACCGTCGTCTGAACGCCACAGAGCAGACGGTTCGCTCCCCGCCCAGACCACGCGTGGACGGCCCTCGGTATCCGGCCGCAGCTGCCAGATGGCTTTGACCGCGGCATCCGCTTCGGGCGGAAACCGGACCGCGCCGCCCTCCGGCTCCTGCCACGACGCGCCGTAGTCGTCGCTGTGGAACACCGACGGACCCCAGTGTTCGCTGCGCGCACCCACTAGCAGCCGTGGCGACTCGCCACGGGTGTCGATGGCGCAGGCCGGGATCTCCTGCATGAGGAAGTGCGGCTCGCCGACTTGCCAACTCCGTCGGTCGTCCTCGCTGCGGGCGATCCACAGACCCTTACGCGTGCCGATCATGAGCAGCACCGTCATATGCGCAGTGTGCCCCAGCCCGCTGGCAGCGTAGATCTGGCGGTGTGCCTCAGCTGAGGAGCTTGGCCTTCTGCTGCTCGAACTCGTCCGCGGTGATCGTGCCGGAATCCCGCAGCGCCGCGAGCTTGGTCAGCTCGTCTGCCGTGCTCGCCCCAGAAGTGCCAGCGGCGTCCTGGACGTACGCGCGCATCTCCTCGTCCCGGCGCTGGTAGTCCGAGGCGGCACGCTTGCTCATCTCGTCGCCGCGGGCGATGAGGTATACCAAAATGCCGAGCCACGGCACGATCACGACGAACAGCACCCACAACGCCTTGGCCCACCCCGACAGGTCGTCGCTGCGGAAGATGTCGGTGACGACCACGATCAGCAGATAGATCCACGCCACGAACAGGAAGAACCAGAGCATCGTCCAGAACAGGTTCAACAGTGGGTAGTCGTTCATCCTCGCTCCTTCAATGCGGTCGCCCGTCGCGGACAATCCGCGTGGGTTGCGGAGGTGAAACTAGCAGCACAGGTACGCGAACGACAGGGAGGAACACTCACCCGTACCGGGTGAAATCCGGTGCTACCGCGATCCGCCGTCCAGGACAACGTTGGCGAGTGGCTCGCCGCGCGCGAACCGCTCGAGCTGGGCAGTCATCAGCCGCACTGCTCGCGGTCGGAACGCCGAGGTGTTTCCTCCCACATGCGGGGTGAGGATCAGGTTCGGCGCCGACCACAACGGGTGGTCGGCCGGCGGTGGCTCCGGCTCGGTGACGTCGAGCGCCGCGCCGATCCGTCCTGCGAAGAGCTCGGCGAGCAGCGCCTCGGTGTCGACCACTGGGCCTCGGGAGACGTTGACCAGGACCGCGCCGTCGCGCATTCGGGCCAGGAACGCTGCGTCGACCAGGCCACGAGTCTGCTCGGTCAGTGGCACGGTGAGGACGACCACGTCTGCCCACTCGACCAAATTCGGCAATTCACCCAACCCAGCCACGCCTTCTCGGGCCCGTCGGGCCACCCTCAACACGTCGCACTCGAACGGATGGAGCCGGGACTCCACCGCAGCGCCGATCGAGCCGTACCCGACGATCAGCACTGTCTTGTCCGCTAGGGACTCACGCTGGTCGTGGGCCCACTCGCCCCGCTCCTGGGCCCGAACGAAGTCAGGAACACCGCGAAGAGACGCGAGTATCAGTGTGACGGCGAGCTCGGCGGTGCTCGCGTCGTGAACCCCCCGCGCGTTACACAGGGTGATGCCCTCCCGAAGGAACGGGGTGACGTGCTCGACGCCGGCAGTCAGGGTCTGGATGACGCGTAGGCGCGGCATTCGCGCAATCACATCGCCGGTCGCTTGCTCGAATGTGTACGGCATCACGTAGAACTCCACCCGAGCCAGGTCGTCCGCTGGCGGCGGTCCGCTGCCGTCCCAGGTCAGGAGTTCCAGCCCGTGCAGGGCGGCTGCTGTTGTTGCCGCCACATCGAACGGTTCAAGGACGACTTTCCGGCCGGTCACGCGCCCGAAACTACTGCTGGGCTTCCACCACGACCTCAAAGCCCGCCTCAGAGCGTGCGAAGATCCCCTCCATGCGTCGACGGCCCGTCTTGCCGACCGCCATGACGTTCTTTGCCATCGTGCTGATCGTGACGGCATGTTCCGGCGACGACGTCGAGCCAGAGAGCGCACCCACAACCCGCACCCCGACCGATGCGCTCACCTCTTCGGTGCCGAGCGAGACAGCGACCCCCTCGCAAACACCCCAACCCGGGCCGGTCGTGCCAGCAGCATTCGAGGATCTCGCGACGGGCTTCGACGTGCCGTGGGGGCTGGCCTTTTTGCCCGACGGATCGGCGTTGCTGTCCGAGCGCAACACCGCGCGCATCTTGTCGGTGTCCCCCGAGGGCCAGCTTGCCGAGGTCGGCGTGGTCGATGGAGTGCAGCCCGATGGCGAAGGCGGCTTGCTCGGGATCGCGGTCGCTCCAGACTCCCTCGAGACGGTCTACGCCTATTTCACTGCGGCGGAGGACAATCGCGTCGTTCGGATGCCGTTTCAAGGCGGAGCTCTTGGGGCGGCCGAGGTCATTCTGGCTGGGATCCCGAAGGCCGGTAACCACAACGGCGGGCGAATCATCTTTGGCCCCGACGGCATGCTCTACGTCGGTACAGGGGACGCGTCGCAGTCTGGCCGAAGTCAGGATCTCGAGTCTCTCGGCGGCAAGATCCTTCGGCTGAACCCAGATGGGTCAGTTCCCGCGGACAATCCGTTCGACGGTTCTCCGGTCTTCTCCTATGGCCATCGCAATGTGCAGGGCCTGACGTTCGACGACGACGGAAACCTCTGGGCCAGCGAGTTCGGCCAGAACACCTGGGATGAGCTCAACCTCATCGTGGCCGGCGACAACTACGGCTGGCCACTCGTCGAGGGCGCAGCGGACGACGACCGCTTCATCAACCCTGTCATCCAGTGGCGGACCGACGAGGCGTCCCCGAGCGGAATCGCCTTCGTGCGCGACACCGTATTCATGGCGGCGCTGCGCGGCGAGCGATTGTGGCAGATTCCGGTGCAGGACGGAATCGCCGGGGAGCCGACCGACTTCGCCGTCGGGGAGTTCGGCCGGCTGCGGCACGCCGAGGTCGCGCCCGACGGCTCGTTGTGGGTGCTGACGAACAACACTGCCCGCGGCACCCCACGCGAAGGCGACGACCGCATTCTGCGGGTGACCCTCGAACCAGGGGAGTGAGCTGATGACCACCGAGACGCCGCAGCCTCGGCTACGACCGGGTCACGAGCCAGTGATGTACGGCCCGAGCAGAGCGAGGTCAGCCGCCGAGAGCCGATCGCGTGCCGTCTTCCCTTGGTGCCAATACGGGTAGAGCAGCGGCGGGCGGCTCACGTCGTCGAGCCGACCCCGCTCGTCGTCTGTCAGCACCAGATCAGCGGCCGCCAGGTTCGCAGCGAGTTGCTCGTTCGTGCGTGCGCCGACGATGACCGAGGTCACCCCCGGCTTGGCCAGCGTGTAGGCCAGTGCGGCAGCAGCAGGCGAGATATTCCGCGACTCCGCGACTTCGACCAGGACCTCGATGACGTCGTACAGCCGGTCCTCGTCGTAGACCGGTGGTTCGTCCCACTGACCGAGATGCCGCGAACCTTCCGGTGGCTGCTGACCGCGGCGGTACTTGCCCGACAGCAGGCCACCAGCGAGCGGGCTCCACACCAAGACACCGAGGCCCTGGTCAAGAGAAAGCGGGATGAGCTCGTACTCCGCGTCTCGAGCCTGTAGGGAGTAGTAGATCTGCTGGCTGACGAACCTCGGCAGACCGTCCCGATCGGCGATTCCCAAGGCCTTCATCAGCTGCCATGCCGAATAGTTCGACGCTCCGACGTAGCGCACTTTGCCGGAGGCCAGTAGATGGTCTAGTGCGCTGAGGGTCTCCTCCAGCGGCGTGAGGCCATCCCATTCGTGTACCTGATACAAGTCGATGTAGTCCGTGGCCAGTCGGCGCAGGCTGGCTTCGCAGCCTCGGATGATGTGGTGGCGCGAAAGGCCGGCATCGTTGGGGCCGGCTCCGACGGCGAAGCGGACCTTCGTCGCGAGTAGGACGTCGTCGCGCCGACTCCTGAGGACCTGGCCGACGATCTCCTCCGACGCTCCGCCGGAGTACACGTCGGCTGTGTCGATGAGGTTGACCCCGTGATCGAGGCACAAGTCGATCTGCTGCCGTGCCTCGTCGACGGCGGTCGACCCGACGGCTGCGAAGGCACCTTTCCCGCCGAACGTCATCGTGCCCATGGTCAGGACGGACACGCGCAGGCCAGAGCGTCCAAGCAACCGGTACTCCACGGCAGGACAGTATCGATCCCCCGGCCACTACTGTGGCTGGGTGCGCAGGCTGGCGGCACTGCTCGCGTGCTGTGCGCTGGCTGGATGCAGCGATGGCGAGGAGGTGAGCGCACAAGTGCCAGACGGCATCGAGGTGGCGAGCTCCGCGTTCGCGGCAGACGAGGAGATCCCAGCCGTGTACGGCTGTACCGGCCAGGACATCTCCCCGCCGCTGGCCTGGACGGGCGTTCCGGACGATGCGCGTGAGCTGGCTCTCGTCGTCGACGATCCGGATGCGCCGCGGGGTACATTCACGCACTGGATCCTGTTCGGCCTGCCCGCCTCGACCTCATCTCTGGCCGAGGACTCGGTGCCGGAGGGTGCTCAGCAGGCCAAGAATTCAGCCGGCCGACCGGCATATGCCGGGCCCTGTCCGCCAAGCGGCACCCATCATTACCGCTTCACGGTGTACGCCCTCGACGCACCCCTGGGCTTGAGCGACGGCGCCGACACCGCTCAGGCGCTCGACGCGATCAGCGAGCACGCTGTTGCTCAAGGCCGGCTGGTCGGGCTGTTCACCGCCCGCTGACCGTTACCGTGAAGATTGTTGTGTGACTTCCGCCGCGCAGAAGGATGCGCGCAGGTACACAACGATCTTCACGACAGCTCAGGTCAGCCGTTCCACAATCAGCTTCCGCACGCCGGCGGCGTCGGCCTGCCCGCGGGTGGCTTTCATCACCGCGCCGATCAAGGGACCAATCGCTGCCAGGTTGCCAGCGCGAACCTTGGCGGCAACCTCAGGCATCGACGCGATTGCCTCGTCGACAGCTGTCGCCAGGGCGCCCTCGTCGGACACGACACCGAGCCCGCGAGCGGCGAGGACGTCGTCGGGTGACCCCTCACCCGCCAGAACCCCCTCGATCACCTGACGAGCGAGTTTGTCGTTGAGCGTTCCCGCTTTGACCAGAGCCTGTACCCGGGCGACCTCGGACGGCCCGATACCGACGGCTTCGAGGTCGACCGCACGCTCGTTGGCGAGCCGGGCTATCTCACCCAGCCACCACTTCTTCGCACCGGCTGCGTCCGAGCCGGCGTCGATGGTCGCTGCGACGAGGCCGAGGGCGCTCGCGTTGAGGACGTCGCGCATCTCCAGGTCGGAAAACCCCCACTCGGCCTGCAGCTGCGCCCGGCGGGCCGAGGGAAGCTCCGGCAGCGTCGCCCGAAGCGAGTCGACCCAGTCACGGGACGGGGCCAGTGGCACCAGATCCGGCTCGGGGAAGTACCGATAGTCCTCGGCCTCCTCCTTTGAACGGCCTGCGGTCGTCTCGCCGGTCTCCTCGTGCCAATGCCGGGTCTCCTGAACGACCCGCCCGCCGTCGGCAAGCACCGCGGCCTGGCGACGGATCTCGTACCCGACGGCGCGCTCCACCGAGCGCAGCGAATTCACGTTCTTGGTCTCGGTACGGGTTCCGAGCTCAGTGGATCCGGTCGGCTTGAGCGAAAGGTTGGCATCGCAGCGCAGTTGGCCGAGCTCCATCCGGGCAGCCGAGATGCCCAGGGCACGGACCAGTTCACGAAGCTCGGTGACGTAGGTGCGGGCGATGGCGGGCGCGAGCGGAGGCGGCACCTCGATCGGCTTGGTGACGACCTCGATCAGTGGGATCCCGGACCGGTTGTAATCGAGCAGCGAGTGAGTCGCCCCATGGATCCGGCCGGTCACACCACCGACATGCCGCGACTGACCTGTGTCCTCCTCCATGTGTGCCCGCTCGATGCCGATCCGGTACGTCTCCCCTTGATACGTCACGTCCAGCCAGCCGTTGTATGCGATCGGCTCGTCGTACTGCGAGATCTGGAAGTTCTTCGGCATGTCCGGGTAGAAGTAGTTCTTGCGTGCGAACCGACACCACTCCGCGATGGTGCAGTTGAGCACGAGTCCGAGCCGAATGGCCGACTCGACCGCCGTTCGGTTGAGTACCGGCAACGAGCCAGGAAGGCCGAGGCAGACCGGGCAGACCTGAGCGTTGGGTTCCGCTCCGAACTCGGTGGAGCACCCGCAGAACAGCTTGCTGGTGGTGCTGAGCTCGACGTGCACCTCGAGGCCCATCACCGGGTCGTATCGCGCGATGGCCTGCTCGAACGATGGCAACGCGACCATAGTCGAGGTCACCACTGATCCCCGTCGTGATCGTTGCCTCCGCTGCGCCGGTTGCGGATCTCCCGAATGACGATCGCGATGGTTGTCGCGACCGCGAGGAAGTTCACGACCGCGTCCAACAACCGCAGCTTGTCCCCTTCGGCCCGGGCCCGGCGGATTTCCCGCACCAAGGAGCTGACGGCCATCGCCTGGCCGCCGATGCGGGCGATGTTCATGATGTTCATCGGACGACCTCCAACTCGGGAGCGCGGGACAGCAGGGGACCGCCCCACCGGTTCAGGAACGCATGCTCGACGGCGGCGCCGACCCGGTAGAGCCGGTCGTCGGCCAGCACCGGCGCCATCACGTGCAAACCGACCGGCAGGCCGTCTTCGGCAGCCAGGCCGCACGGGATCGACGCCGCCGCGTTGCCGGCAAGGTTGCCTGGCACCGTGCACAGGTCCGCCATGTACATGGCCAGCGGGTCGTCAGCGCGTTCCCCGATCGGGAACGCCGTGGTCGGTGTCGTCGGCGACACCAGGACGTCGACCTGTTCGAAGGCCCGGTCGAAGTCGCGAGCGATCAAGGTGCGGACCTTCTGCGCCTGTCCGTAGTAGGCGTCGTAGTACCCGCTGGACAGGGCGTAGGTGCCCAACATGATGCGGCGTTTCGCCTCCGCCCCGAACCCGGTGCCGCGGGTGAGGGTCATGACCTCCTCCGCGCTGTGAACACCGTCGTCGCCCGCCCGCAGGCCGTATCGCATTCCGTCGAAACGGGCCAGGTTCGACGAGACCTCACTCGGCAGGATCAGGTAGTACGCGGGTAGGCCGTAGTCAAAACTCGGACACGAGACCTCGCTGACGACGGCTCCGAGATCGACCAGCAGGTCGACCGCGTCCCGGAAGCGCTCCTCGACCCCGGCCTGATAGCCCTTGCCCCCCAATTCGGCGACGACGCCGACTCGCAGGCCGGACAGGTTGCCGCTCGCGCCGGCTCGGGCGGCGGCCACTACTGCAGGGACCTGCTCTGCGATGCTCGTCGAGTCCATCGGGTCGTGGCCGGCAATGATCTCGTGCAGCATCGCGGCATCGAGGACCGTCCGGGCGCAGGGTCCCGCCTGGTCGAGGCTGGAGGCGCAGGCGATGAGCCCGTAGCGGCTCACACCGCCGTAGGTCGGCTTGACCCCAACGGTTCCGGTGACCGCCGCGGGCTGTCGGATCGAGCCGCCGGTGTCGGTCCCGATGGCCAGCGGAGCTTGGTAGGACGCGAGTGCCGCAGCAGACCCACCGCCGGAACCGCCAGGGATGCGGTCGAGATCCCACGGGTTGTGGGTAGGGCCAAAGGCCGAATTCTCCGTTGAGGAACCCATCGCGAACTCGTCGCAATTGGTTTTGCCGAGGATGACGATGCCCGCCGCGCGGAGCCTTCGGGTGACCGTAGCGTCGTACGGAGGCCGCCAGCCTTGCAGAATCTTGGATCCGCAGGTCGTGGGCATGTCGACGGTGGTGATCACGTCCTTCAGTGCGAGCGGTACCCCCGCCAGCGGGCCAAGACTCTCTCCTCGCCGGCGGCGCTCGTCGATGGCACCCGCCGCGGCGAGCGCACCGTCGTGGTCGACGTGCAGAAATGCGTGCACGGCGGCGTCGACAGCGGTGATCCGGTCCAGGTGTGCCTGCGTGACCTCAGCTGCGGACGTCTCGCCGGTGGCGATCGCGCTTGCCAGCTCACCGGCGGTGAGCCGGGTCAGCTCGGTCATCTCAGACCTCTTCGGCGAGGATGCGAGGAACCCGGAAGCGCCCGTCCTCGGCGTCTGGGGCGGCGGCAAGCGCAGCCTGCGGGGTCAGACATGGGAGCAACTCGTCGTCGCGGAAGACGTTGGTCACCGGCAACGAATGTGAGGTTGGCGGGATGTCCTCGGCCACCACCTCGGCGACCCGGGCGACATAGCCAGCGATTGCATCGAGCTGACCGGCCAACTGGTCGAGCTCGTCAGGCGCCAGGTCGAGGCGCGCGAGCCGAGCCAGATGGTCGGCTTCGGCACGGCTGATCGTGGCCATGCGAGTGAGGACTCCTCCAGTTCGACGACGCCGATGATCCTATGGTGTACAAGCCCCGCGTTGGCGCGGAGGCTCGCTCTTGCCCCCGAGCGTTCGCCGATATATCGTGAAAGCTCGCGAGCGGATCGGATGAGGGCGATGCACACTGCAGCATTCGCGATGACAGCACCGACGTACACCGGCGGGCCCTGTGCGGGACTCGCCGACTGGCTGGCAGCCATGTCCCGTCACCACGGCCACTCTGGTGAACGTGGCCGCCGCGGCGGTTTTGCCGGGCCGTGGGCGTTCTTCGGCGGCAGCGGGCCGTGGGCTCCCCCAGGATTCGGCGGTTCGCGTGGTCCGTGGCGCGGGCCCCGGGCCCGCCGTGGCGACATCCGGGCCGCGATCCTGGCCGTTCTGGCCGAACAGCCGATGAACGGTTACCAGATCATCCAGGAGATCTCCGAGCGCAGCGGCGGCAGGTGGAAACCGAGCCCGGGCTCGATCTACCCGACCCTGCAGCAGCTCGAGGACGAAGGACTGGCCCGCACCGAGGTGCAAGAGGGACGCCGCACGTTCGAGCTGACCGATGACGGCCGGGCATATGTCGACTCGCACGCCGAGGAGATGGCAGCCGTCTGGGAAGCAATGTCGCCGTCAGCCGACGACGACACCGATGACGTTCGGCCATTGATCGGGCAAACCGCCGCCGCGCTCTGGCAGATCATGGCCACGGGCAGCCCAGCGCAAAAGGCTCGGGCCCGCGAGGTCCTGGCGGAGACCAGGCGCACGCTATACGGGATTCTCGCCGACGGAGACGACGATCCCGATCACACCGGGAGCACGGCATGAGCGACGTACCACTGCGGATCGGTGATGCCGATCGCGAACACGCCGCAGCCGCCCTGGGCGAACACTTCGCGACCGGTCGCCTGTCCAAGGAGGAATACGACGAGCGGGCCCAGCGGGTATGGGAGGCGAGGTTCCACGCCGATCTGGAACCCCTGTTCACCGACCTGCCGAGCCCATGGAAGCGCGTCCCCACGCAGGTTCGACCGGTGCGCGCGCTGCCACAGGCACCGAGCCGACGGCCGGCCCGCCCGTTCGTACCACTGGCGCCGGCCCTCGTGGTCGGGTTGATTGCCGTGGCGATCATCACGGGAATGCCCTGGCTGCTGTTCGGCCTGTTCTGGCTCTGCGCGCTCGCCGGCGGCCCAGGTCGGGCCCGGCAGTTCCGTGCCCGCCAGACGGCTGTCGGTGCACCTACGCCATGGCGGACATAGCGACGGACTAACGGTGGAACGCCGCCAGCGCCTCGGCGGCTCGCTCCACTTCGCGTCGCGCTCTGCGGGGCAGCGGGTCGAACTCGGCAAGGTGGATGTCACCGTTCTGGTATCGCCAAGTGCCGGCCACGGAACCGTCCACCAAGAACGTCGGAACCGAGTGCGGCGTCTTGGTGCTGAACACCTTGGGTCGATGCACCTCCGGCAGTAGCTGCGTGCGACGAGCGTGCACGAGCAGCGTTGCGTCCCAGGTCGGAAGGAACCGCACCGGAACCGGCGTGTCCGGATCAGGCAGCGGCGCATCTGGCAGGTCGACCATCGCTGTACCGTCCTTGGCCTGGTACGAGACATGCTCGATCTGATTCAGCGATTCGGACACGCTTGTGACCGGGAGCCCCGCCCAGTTGGCAATCTCGGCCCGAGTGGCCGGCCCGAATCCACCCAGATATCGGCGGACAAGCTGGTCGCGGGCATCCGCAGGCGAGATCCCGGACCGGCCGAGCCAGCTCTCCGCGTCGGCGTGCAGGTCCGCCTTCCGGCGATCCCATGTGCCCGAGGGCGGGATCCGGACCAGGTCGAGCATCATGTTGATGCCGCCGCGGGCGCGGCGCCCGACCAGCTCGTCGAGCTCGGCCTGCCGCCTTGGCCGGTCGCGTAGCGCGGCCCGAACCGTCTTCGCTGCCCGTTCCAGTTCCGCTTCCGACGGGTCGCCCTTGGTCACCCTGAGGAACCACTCCCGAAGCATCGGCCTGACCGCGACGGCAAACGGCCAGTAATCCTCGCGAGACACCAGGTGGATCGTTCCTCGTAGCAGCGTCCCCTGTACGACCGTGCGCTGCTGCAGTGCTTTGGTGAGATCGACCCGCTCGAGGCTGCGCATGCGCGACCACAACCCGATGTACATCGCCGGTGCGTACTGTGCCTGGATGCCGGCGATGCGCTCGAGGACCCGCGGAAGTGGCTCGTCGAACGGCTCGAGCAGCCCCTGCCGGGCCAACACCGCCCGGTTGAGCTCACGCTCGGTGAGGATACGGGCGGTCAACGGGCCTCCGGCCGCCAGGGCTCGTTTGCCTTGGCGAGAATCGCTGCTATGCCCTCGACGTCATCCAGCTCGCCGGACGCGACAGTGATCACGAGGTCGTACGCCTCGTCATTTGTCAGGTTGAGGCGCCTGCCGTTCATACCGTAGAACGCGATCAGCCCGGCCAGTGCGAGGCGCTTGTTGCCATCGACCAAGGCGCGGTTACGCGCCAATGAATGCATCAATGCGGCCGCCTTGGCATCGAGCGTGGGATATGCGTCTTCGCCGAACGCACTCGCTTGCGGACGGGCCACCGCCGACTCGAGCAATCCGACATCGCGAATGAGGACCTCGCCGAGGGTTCGCTCAGCAACATGCAACAGTTCGGACAGGGTCAGGTAGATCATTGCCCGAGCCGGCGCAGCGCCTCGGCATATCGAGGGAGCTCATCGTCGAGAACGTGTTCCAGCAGCTCTGCCCGGCTGTGGCTCTCGATGTACTCGCGAACGGCGGCTCGGGCAACTTCCTGCATGGATCGTCCTTCGGACTCAGCCCGCTCGCGAAGCGCTTCAGCCTCCTTGTCGGTCAGCCGCAACGTCATCGCCACGGGGTCAATTATCCGCCCGGCTGGGCGAGTTCGGCCGCTGCCGTAGGGCCGTCGTCGAGAAGAACTCCGAAGCCCGACTCATCCAGCACCGGCACCTTCAGAGAGACCGCCTTGTCGTGCTTGGACCCAGGGTTGTCGCCGACGACGACAAACGATGTGCTCTTCGACACCGAACCCGACGCCTTGCCGCCACGGAGGATGATCGCTTCCCTCGCCTCGTCCCGGGAGAAGCCGGACAACGAGCCGGTGACGACGATGCTGAGGCCCTCCAGGCTGCGCGGCACGGACGAGTCGCGCTCGTCGGCCATCCGAACCCCGGCGGCTCTCCATTTGCGCACGACGTCACGGTGCCAGTCGACCGCGAACCACTCTCGCAACGATGCGGCAATCGTGGGACCGACACCGTCTGCTGCGGCCAGTCTGGCCTCGCCGCTCTCACCCTCCTGTGCCGCCTGCTCGATGGCGTCCAGAGAACCGAACTCATTGGCGAGGGCCCGGGCCGCGGTAGGACCGACGTGTCGGATCGAGAGCGCCACCAAGACCCGCCACAACGGCCGCTGCTTCGCGACCACGAGATTGTCGAGAAGCTTCTCGGCGTTGGCCGTCAGTTCGCCGTCCTGCCGGACGAACAGCGGCACCGTCTGCAGGGTGGTCTCGTCGAGGGAGAACACGTCGCCCTCATCGCGGACGACGCCGCTGTCGAGCAGCGCCGCGGCGGCCTCCCAACCCAATACTTCGATGTCGAATCCGCCGCGGCCGGCGAGGTGGAACAGCCGTTCCCGCAGCTGCGCCGGACACGAGCGCGTATTGGGGCAGCGGATGTCGGCGTCGATCTCTCGTTCACGCGCCAGCGCCGCGCCGCAGGCGGGGCAAGTCTGCGGCATCACGAACGGCCGCTCCGAGCCGTCGCGTAGGTCGGCAACCGGCCCGACGATCTCCGGGATGACGTCGCCCGCCTTGCGCAACACAACAGTGTCACCGATCAGAACACCCTTGCGCACGACCTCCTGGGCGTTGTGCAGCGTCGCCTGCTCGACCGTTGACCCGGAGACCTTCACCGGCTCCATCACCCCGTACGGCGTGACCCGGCCGGTGCGCCCCACATTGACCCGGATGTCGAGCAGCTTGGTGGTGACCTCCTCCGGTGGGTACTTGAACGCGATCGCCCAACGCGGCGCCCGGGAAGTGGACCCGAGGCGGCGCTGTAGCTCGACTTGGTCGACCTTGACCACGACCCCGTCGATCTCGTGTTCGACGTCGTGCCGGTGTTCGCCGTAGTAGGCGATGTAATCCCCCACCGCCGCCAGGTCAGGGACGACCCGCACCCGGTCGCTGATCGGCAACCCCCAGCCGTGCAGCAGGTCGTAGGCCGCGGACTGCCGTGCGATCTCGACACCAGCTCGGCGGCCGACGCCGTGGCACACCATCCGCAACGGCCGGGACGCCGACACCCGGGGATCCTTCTGCCGCAACGAGCCGGCCGCGGCATTGCGGGGATTGGCGAACGGGGTCTTACCGGCATCGCCGAGCCCGGCGTTCAGCTCCTCGAACCCCGCGACCGGGAAATAGACCTCGCCGCGGACCTCGAGAAGGTCAGGGACGTGATCACCGGCCAGCCGGTCGGGCACGCCGGTGATCGTCCGCACGTTCGGCGTGACGTCCTCGCCGGTGCGACCGTCTCCCCTGGTGGCCGCCCGCACCAGCCGCCCGCCCTGGTAGGTCAGGTTGACCGCGAGCCCGTCGACCTTTGGTTCACACAGGTACTCGGCACCTGCCCCGACGACGCGCTCGACCCGCGCTGCCCAAGCCGCAAGGTCGGCGTCGGTGAATGCGTTGTCCAGGCTCTCCATCCGGGACGGGTGCTCGACCGGCGTGAAGTCAGTGGAATAGGTCGAGCCGACCTTCTGGGTGGGCGAGTCCGGTGTGCGCAACGCCGGGTAGGTGCCCTCGATCCGCTCCAACTCGCGCAGCAACCCATCGAACTCGCCATCGGCGATCGACGGGGAGTCGAGCACGAAGTAGCGGTAGCGGTGCGCTTCGATCTCTTCGGCCAGGCTCGCGTGCCGCTCCCGGACGTCGGCCGGGACATCTGCTGCGTCGGTCGGCTCCGAGGATGTCGTCGTCACGGATCCGACGTTACCGATCGGCACCGACGGCGTCCGCGAACGCCCGCCCCGTGCGAACGGCAAGGGAGTAGGCGGCCCGTGCCCAGCCCTCGTCGGCGCCGGCCAGGCCGCACGCGGGCGTCACGACGCTGCTTGGGGCGATTCGCGCCGGATCCTGGTCGAGGCGGCCGAACAGGCGCCGCAGCCGGTCGACGAGGTCCTTGTCCGACGGTGCCACCTGCGGCGCGAGCGTCGGTACGACGCCCGGCCACAGAGCCAACCCGGCATCGACCGCAGCCGACAGTTCGTCCAGGATTCGCTCGTCGAGCACATGGACGTCGCATGACAAGGCGGCCGCGCCGGAGCGGTGGATCATTCCGACGGGCGGATTCGCCGCGCAGCAGTGCACCACCGGCCACTCCCCCGCCTCGGCGAGCACCGCCGCAAGCTCCGACTCGGCCTCGGTTGCCGGCACCGCACCGAGCCGGCCGAAGCCACTCTCGGTCGGCAGCGACCCGGCCAGCACCGCGGGTAGACCAGGCTCGTCCACTTGGCCGACGACGACTGCGCCCGGAACCCGCCGCGCGACGTCGGCGATGTGCTGCGCAAGACCTTCAGCGAGTGACTGTGCGACGTCGCGGCGGGCGCCTCGATCGGCGAGGACGCGGCCACCGCGAGTGCGCTCGAGGCTGGCCGCGAGCGTCCACGGGCCGGTGATCTGCGCTTTCAACGCTCCTGTGTAGCCGTTAGCAGCTGCTTCGAGAGCGTCGAGATCCGCTCGTAATGCCGACACTGCAGACCGCTCGTCCCGGCCGGGCCGGTCCACCAGCCGCCACCCGGCGGGCTGCAAATCGACGTGCAGGTCGACCAGCAGTGCCGCTGTCCGGCCGATCATGTCCGAGCCGGCACCGCGTCCTGGCAGCTCGAACAGGTGCGGAAAGTCCGGCAGCTCGCCCATGACCAGCCGCGCCGCCTCGTCCCTGTCCTGATGGGGAAGCGAGCCGACACCCGTGGCCGCGCCCACGCTCCACGGGAAATTCACGACACCCATCACCAGGCGGGTTGGTACATCACCAGGCCTGCAGTCCTGGTGATGTACCGGTAAGGGTGGTGAACGTGGTCATTCCGTCGGGAATCGTCCGGTCGATGGTGGCGGATCCGATGACCCGGGTGCCGTCGTACAAGACGACGGCCTGTCCGGGCGCCACCCCGCGCTGCGGCGAACCGAACGAGACGCGGACGACCTCGCCGTCGACCGTCGCAACCGCTGGCACCGGCGTGCCGTGAGCGCGGTACTGGGCGAAGCAGTCGAGCATGCCCGCGGGCACAGAGCCGCACCAACGCGGCCGAATGCCGGCGATCCCGTCGACGGCGAGCGCCTCCGCCGGGCCCACCGTGACTCGCCGCTCGACCGGCGAGATGTCGAGGACGTACCGGGGTTTCCCGTCCGGAGCGGGCCGGCCGATCCGCAGGCCGCGCCGCTGTCCGACGGTGTAGGCGTAGGCACCGTCGTGCCGCCCGACGACAGTGCCGTCCTGGTCGACGATCTCGCCGGGTGCGTCCCCGAGCTCGCCGCGAAGGAACGCCCCGGTGTCCCCGTCGGCAACGAAGCAGATGTCGTGGCTGTCGGGTTTCTCGGCGACGGCCAGACCGCGCCGGGATGCTTCGAGGCGAACATCGGCCTTGAGAGTCGCCCCGAGCGGAAACACGGCATGACCCAGCTGCTCCGCGGTCAATACACCAAGGACATAGGACTGGTCCTTGCCGGGATCTGCGGCGCGATGCAGCTCCCGCCCGCTGGCGCCATCGACCAATCGGGCGTAGTGCCCGGTACACACCGCGTCGAAGCCGAGCGCCAATGCTCGGTCGAGGACCGCCGCGAACTTGATCTTCTCGTTGCACCGCAGGCATGGGTTGGGCGTTCGCCCGGCGGCGTACTCGGCCACGAAGTCGTCCACCACGTCGGCGCGAAAACGCTCGGCCAGGTCCCAGACATAGAACGGGATGCCGAGGACGTCAGCTGCCCTTCGGGCATCCCGGGCGTCCTCCAGCGTGCAGCAGCCGCGGGCACCGCTACGGAAGGACCGTGGGTTGGCCGACAGCGCCAAATGGACCCCGATGACGTCATGACCGGCGTCGACACACCGGGCCGCTGCGACCGCCGAGTCGACGCCGCCGGACATGGCCGCGAGAACTCGCATCCGTCAGTCCCTTCGCCGGTCGGCCGCGCTGGCGGCCCGCGCGCGCTCGACGGCAGGCCCGATCACCGCGGCGAGCGCCGCGATGTCGGCTGCCGTCGAGGTATGGCCGAGCGTGAAGCGCAATGATCCACGGGCCAGATCTGCCGAGACACCCATGGCACTCAGCACATGCGACTGCGCAGAGACGCCGGCAGAGCAGGCGCTCCCCGTCGAGCACTCGATTCCCGCGCCGTCCAGGAGGAGCAACAGCGAGTCGCCCGCGCAGCCAGGGAAGGAGAAGTGGGCATTGCCGGGCAGCCGCCTTGCGGCCGCGGGATGACCGTTGAGCACGGCGTCAGGCACAGCGCTGAGAACAGCATCGACAAGGTCATCGCGCGCTGCCGCGAGCCGTCGCGCTTCAGCAGGCTGGGAATCCGTGGCGGTGACAACGGCTTCCGCAAAGCCCGCTGCACCGGCAACGTCGACGGTCCCAGACCGCACGTCGCGCTCCTGCCCGCCGCCATGCAAAACCGGCACGAGGTCGACCTCCGGCCGCACGAGCAGCGCGCCCACTCCCATCGCAGCGCCGACCTTGTGGCCGGAGACCGACATCGCGGACAGCCCGCTGGCGGCGAAGTCGACAGGGACCTGCCCTACCGCCTGGACGGCGTCGGAGTGCACCGGAACGCCGTATGGGCGCGCGGTGGCGACCACCTCATGCACCGGCTGGAGCGTGCCGACCTCGTTGTTCGCCCACATCACGGTGACGAGTGCGACCGAGGCCGCGTCATGGGCCAGCGCCGCCCGCAGTGCGCCGACATCGACCCGGCCGTGGCCGTCTACCTGCAACCACTCGACGGTGGCGCCCTCGACATCCGCCAACCACTGGACGGCCTCGAGCACGGCGTCGTGTTCGACGGCGGACGCGATGATGCGAACCCGGCCGGGGTCGGCGGCTCGCCGGGCCCAGAACATGCCCTTGACCGCCAGGTTGTCGGCCTCGGTACCACCTGAGGTGAACACCACCTCTGCGGGTCGGGCACCCAGCGCTGCGGCGACACGTTCGCGCGACTCTTCCACCGATTTGCGCGCGGCCCGGCCGGATGCGTGCAGCGACGACGGGTTGCCCAACATCCTCAGCTGGTCGGCGACGACCGCAACGACCTCGGGCCGGACCGGGGTCGTCGCGGCGTGGTCGAGATACACACCCACGCCCCTCAGCCTTTCCGCTTCTCGATCTCCTCCACGGCCTGCGGCAGCACCGTGTGCAGGTCGCCGACCACGCCGAAGTCGGCCATCGCGAAGATCGGCGCTTCGCCATCCTTGTTGACGACGACGACCGTCTTCGAGGTCTGCATCCCGGCCTTGTGCTGGATGGCGCCGGAGATTCCTGCCGCGATGTAGAGCTGTGGAGACACGGTCTTGCCGGTCTGGCCGATCTGGTAGGCGTGCGGGTACCAACCCGAGTCGACGGCGGCCCGGGACGCTCCCACGGCCGCCCCCAACGCGTCGGCCAGCGCCTCGACCGGCCCGAAGTCCCCGGCCGTGCCGCGTCCGCCGGACACCACGATCGCCGCTTCGGCGAGCTCGGGCCGGCCGGTGGCCGCCCGCGGCTGCCGGTCGACGATCCGCGCCGCCTTCGCCCCGTCCGACACGACGGCTTCGACCTTTTCCTCCACTGGAGCCGTCGGCGCCGGCTCCGGGGTGACCGCGTTGGGCTTGACGGTGATGATCGGAACGCCGCGAGTGACCCTGGCGGTCACTGAATAACTTCCGGCGAATACCGACTGCGTCGTGGTGAGGTCGGACGCCACGTCGGTGGCGTCGGTGATGATGCCCGAGCCCAGCTTGATGGCCAGCCGCGCCGCGATCTCCTTACCCTCGGGGGTCGACGTGATGAGAATCGCGGCCGGCGCCGAGACCGCAGCTATCTGGGCGACCGCCTCAGCCTTGGGGCTTACCAGGAATTCCTCGAGTTCGGGCGCGTCGGCAACGTAGACCTTGACAGCACCGTGCTGGCCAAGGGTCTGCTTGGCCGCGTCGTAGCCGGAGCCGATGAAGACCGCGGCCGGTTCGCCGATCCGCCGCGCGATCGTCAACAGCTCCAATGTCGTCTTGCGAACAGTGCCCTCGACATGATCGACCAGGACGAATACCTCAGCCATGAGAACGAGCCTCCCGACCCGGTCAGACGAACTTCTGCGCGGCCAGGAACTCGGCTAGCCGAAGACCGCCCTCGCCATCGTCGGTGACGACCTGGCCGGCCGTCCGCGGCGGGCGTTTCGTGACGTCCTCGACCTCCGACCATGCGGCGGACAGACCGACATCGTCGGCGTCGACGTCGAGGTCGGCCAGTGACCAAGATTCGAACGGCTTCTTCTTCGCGGCCATGATCCCCTTGAACGAGGGATATCGCGGTTCGTTGATCTGGTCGGTCACTGACACCACAGCCGGCAGATGCGCCTCGACCGTCTCCGACGCGACGTCGCCGTCCCGCCGGCCGGAGACAGTGCCACCGGTGACGGTCAGTTCTCCGGCGAAGCCAACGTGTGGAAGGCTCAGCCGCTCGGCGATCATGGCGGGGACCACGCTCATGCTGCCGTCTGTGGACGCCATGCCGGTCAACACCAGGTCCACGTCGCCGATCTTCTCCAGCGCTCTCGCCAGCACCAGTGACGTCGCGATGGCGTCGGAGCCGTGCAAGGCGTCGTCCACGACGTGGACCGCCGAGGTGGCTCCCATCTGCAGGCCCTTCCGCAGCGCGTCGGCGGCCTGCTGCGGGCCCATCGTGATGACCACCACGTCGCCGTCGGCGGATTCGGCGATCTTGAGTGCCTCTTCGACGGCGTACTCGTCGAGTTCCGAGAGCAGCCCGTCGACACCTACTCGGTCGGTGGTGTGGTCGGTCTCGGAAAAGGTCCGGTCTGCGGTGGCGTCGGGTACGTGTTTCACCAGAACAGCGATCTTCATGACGGCAGCCAGCCTAAACGAGACGGCTCAGCGTCCGACAAAGCGGGCTTTGCCCGGCCCGTCCTGGACGAACGACCGCATCCCGATGGTCCGATCCTCGGTGCCGAACAGACCGACGAAATACTGCCGCTCGATTTCCAACCCGGTGTCGATGTCTGTCTCCAAACCGCGGTCGATCGCCTCTTTGGCGGCGCGCAGGGCATAGGCAGGACCGTCCGCGAACCGAGCCGCCCAGGTCGTCGCAGCCGAGTACACCTCGGTGGCAGGTACCACCTGGTCGACCAGACCAATCTGCAGCGCCTCGTCCGCCCGCACGAACCGACCGGTGTAGATCAGCTCCTTGGCCTTGGCCGGCCCGACCAGCCGGGACAGTCGCTGAGTTCCCCCGGCGCCGGGAATGATCCCGAGCTGGATCTCGGGCTGACCGAGCTTGGCATCCTCGGCCGCGATGCGGGCGTCGCACGCGAGCGCGAGCTCGCAGCCGCCGCCGAGGGCGTAACCCGTCACGGCAGCCACCGTCGGTTTCGGGATGTGGGCTACCGCGGCGAATGCGGCCTGCAACGGCACCGAGCGGTCCACCATGTCTGCGTAGGTGAGCTCGGCCATCTCCTTGATATCCGCTCCTGCAGCGAACACTTTCTCGCCGCCATACACGACGACTGCCCGTACGTCCTTGCGCTCTGCCGCCTCGTCCGCAGCGGCCTTCAACTCGGCCTGGACCTCCGCGTTCAGCGCATTCATCGGCGGCCGATCCAGCCGGATCGTCCCCACTGCTTGGCCGACCTCGAGCCTGACGAACACAGCCGGAGCCTAACCGCGTCAGCTACCAGCCCAACATCTCGGGCCGCTCAAACGTCATGACAACGTGAGAGGCGTGCAGCCCTACGAGGAGAAGAACGGCCGGACCTCGTTAGTCAGTGTCAACTAGTGTTGCGGCGACCTTCGCGGCGGGGACCACGGGTTCACCCGCCGTTGTCACCCGAGCCAGGTACGTTGCCGTTATGGAGTACCGCAGGCTCGGCCGGCTGGAGCACCAGAGTTCCGTGCTCATCTACGGCGCCGCCGCATTGTCAGAGGTCACGCAAGGCGTCGCAGACCAATCCATCGACGAAGCCCTCGCGGCCGGAATCAACCATTTCGACGTGGCGGCCGGCTATGGCGATGCGGAGCTGCGCCTCGGCGCGGCAATGTCGCGGCTTCGCGGCCGGGTGTTCCTCGCCACCAAGACCGGCGAACGGTCTGCGGAGGCTGCGTGGCGGCAGATCAACGCATCCCTCGAGCGCCTACAGACCGACCGGGTCGATCTCATCCAGCTGCATGCCATCGGTGACCGTGCCGAGCTCGATCTCGCGATGGCCCAGGACGGCGCCATCCATGCGGCGGTCCGGGCGAAGGACGAAGGGTTGGCCGGTGCGATCGGTATCACCGGGCATGGCGACCAGGCGCCGGCGACCCACCTCGAGGCCCTCAGGCGCTTTCCGTTCGCCACCGTCCTGACACCGTTGAACCCGGTGCTGGCCCGCGACAGGGCCTACCTCACCGACTACGAGGCTCTGGTCGAGGAGGTTCAGCGCCAGGACGTCGGCTTGATGATCATCAAGACCGCCGCGCGCCGGAATTGGCCCGATGGAGCAGACCACACACACAGCACGTGGTACGAGCCGTTCGACGAGCAGAGCCGGGTCACCGCCACGGTGGCGTGGGTGTTGGCCAGACCGGAGGTCACCGGAATCGCCACGCCCGCTGACGTGCGCCTGCTGCCGTTGGTGGTCCGCGCCGAAGCGGACCGTGGTGGGTTACCGGCGGGTACAGCCGAGGCGGCCTTGCGCGACGAGCCGAATTACTCCTCTCCGTTCATCGACATTCCGTTCTGACCGTGCCGCGCCGACCTGCCAGAGATCGTGCCCGGGTGGGCGACCCGCAGCCGTCCTGGCCCGGGCACTGGGCACCGCTGGGCGCGACGTTCGACGGCGAGGCGACAAATTTCGCCCTGTGGGCGCCGCAAGCGGAGCGGGTCGAGGTCTGCCTATTCGACGAGTCGGATGACGAAACCAGGCTCCTGCTAGCGGACCGAACCTTCGACGTCTGGCACGGCCGGCTCCCGGACATGCGGCCTGGTCAGCGCTACGGACTTCGGGTGCACGGGCCATGGGACCCCGCCCAGGGACGGCGATTCGACCCCGCCAAACTGCTGCTCGACCCGTACGCACGGGCAGTGACGGGAGACATGATCCTGGACTCCGCCCTGTTCGAGTTCGGTGCGGACAACGCGGCGCACGTGCCGAAGGCCGTCGTCGTCGAGCGGGACGGCTTCGACTGGGCAGGAGACTCCCGCCCGCGGGTTCAATGGTCGGACACCGTCGTCTACGAGCTGCACGTACGCGGCTTCACCATGCGTCACCCGGACATTCCCGACGAGCTACGCGGCACCTACGCGGGGCTGGCCCATCCGGCGGCGATCCAGCATCTGGTCGACTTGGGCGTCACCACCATCGAGCTGATGCCGGTCCATCAGTTCGTCAGCGAGACGCACCTGCAGCACCGCGATCGGGCAAATTACTGGGGCTACAACTCCGTCGCCTTCTTCGCGCCACACGCCAGGTATGCCGCCACCGGCTCCCGCGGTGAACAAGTCAACGAGTTCAAGGCCATGGTCAAGGCCTTGCACGCGGCCGGGCTCGAAGTGGTTCTCGACGTCGTCTACAACCACACGGCCGAGGAGGGCCCAACCGGCCCGACCCTGTCCTTCCGCGGGATCGACAACTTGGCGTACTACCGCCAGCACGCAGCGGACCCCTCGCTCTACTACGACTACACCGGCTGTGGGAACACCGTCGACGTCAGCCATCCGCACGTGCTGCGGCTGGTGATGGACTCGCTGCGGTATTGGGTCGCCGAGATGCACGTCGACGGTTTCCGCTTCGACCTCGCTGCGGCCCTGGCTCGCTCGATGCACGACGTCGACATGCTGGGGTCGTTCATGACGGTGATCGAGCAGGACCCGGTGCTGCGGGAGGTCAAGCTGATCGCCGAGCCGTGGGACATCGGGCCGGGCGGTTATCAGGTCGGTGAGTTCCCGCACCTGTGGACCGAGTGGAACGACAAGTTTCGCGACACGGTTCGCGACCATTGGCGCGGCCAAGTGGCAGGCGTCCGTGACCTGGCCTATCGGCTATCCGGCTCGTCCGACCTCTACGGCGACGACGGACGCCGCCCATACGCGTCGATCAACTTCGTGACCGCACACGACGGGTTCACCCTGCGCGACCTGGTCTCCTACAACCACAAGCACAACGAGGCCAACGGCGAAGAGAACCGCGACGGGACGGACAACAACCGGTCGTGGAATCACGGCGTGGAAGGCGAAACGACCGAGCCCGACGTACTCGTCCTTCGCCGACGGCAGCTGCGCAACCTGCTCACCACCCTGCTGCTCGCGACCGGGGTACCCATGCTCGTCGCTGGCGACGAGATGGGCCGCACCCAAGGCGGCAACAACAATGCCTACTGCCTGGACAACGAGACGACCTGGCTCGACTGGTCCCTTCGCGACGAATACGCCGACCTGCTCGCCTTGACCCGCACTCTGCTGTGGTTGCGTCGCGAGCACCCGGTCTTCCGGCAGCGGCGGTTCTTCGAGGGCCGCCCGGTCATCGACGGCGAGCGCAAGGATCTGGCCTGGTTTGCGCCGTCCGGCCGGGAAATGACCGAGAACGAATGGCACGACGAATCCATGCGAGCGCTGGGGATGTTTCTCTCCGGTGACGGGATCCGGTCCCGCGGCCCGCACGGCGAGCGGATCGTCGGCGACTCGTTCCTGCTCTGGCTGCATTCAGGAGCAGACTCGATCGATGTCACTCTCCCGGACGACGAGTGGGCGCAGACCTACGACGTCGCCCTCGACACCGCCGGGGTCCGAACACCGCAAGAGCGCCACAAGGCCGGCGACGCGGTCACGATTCCCGCGCGTAGCTGCCTGTTGCTCCGCGCCACCTCGTGATGCTCGCGCATTTGCTGCTGCGCCGACGAGACCAAACCGTCGAGCCAGCTATCCACAGCTCAGGTTCGTGATTCTCGGCATCCACATACGCCGCACCACTAGCTGTCCCCGGCTTGCGGACTCACACGCTTTGGTCTATGCGAGTCAAACGCGTTCATCGGATCGCCGGGCTGCAGGACGGTCTGATCACCCGCACCCAGGCCCTTGCCGCCGGGGCGACACCTGCGATGGTTCGGCACGCCTTGCGACGCAATGGCCCGTGGCAAGTCGTTCTACCCGGAATCTACGCGACATTCAGCGGGCCGCTGAGCTGGATCCACAAGCTACGTGCGGCAGTCCTCCATGGCGGGGAAGGCAGCATGGTCGAGCCCATGACGTGGTCGCCGCACTCGGAACCGTCGAGTACTCGTAGCACAGAGCTGCAGAGTGCGCGATTTCGTCCGAGTCCGGACCAGCCGATACCGTGGCATACGGACAATGCTGCCTCACGCGATTGCCTTCCGCCGTGGCACGTCGTGGTCGACGAACTCGCACCAACCGCACGCCCCGGCCAGATCCCGGTGGCTCCGACGGCACGAGCGCTCGTCGACGCCGTGCGCGGGATGGTGCGAGCCTCGATAGGGGCACCATCGGCCGAGCGACTCCGGTCGGTGCGGGCGCTGTTCTGCGAGGCCGTACAGCGACGGCATTGCACCGTCGCCGAGCTGACGGAGGAACTTCGCCGAACGCCGCGGCCCGACACCGCATCGGCGCGGCTGGCCATGGCTGACGTCATCGCCGGATGTCGATCAAGCGCCGAGTGCGACCTACGCGACACGATCAAGACAAGCCGAGTTCTTCCAGAGCCACGATGGAACCAGCCACTTCCTGGATACGAGCGCATCGCCCCCGACGCGTGCTGGCCGGAAGCCAGGCTGGTCGTCGAGGTTGACTCGGTCGCCTGGCATCGTTACGGCGATCAGTACGAAGAGACTGAGAAGCGCCGAGCTGTCTACGCCACGCTGGGCTGGCGCGTTATTCCGATATCGCCATTCCGGTTGCGCACAGAGCCGGCACAGGTTCGGCTCGAGATTGAGCAGGCTTACCAGGCGGGACTGCCGCTTGCTCGCTGATGCTCGACCGTTTGCTGTGGCTGTAGCGACAGTAAAGGGCCAAGCATCAGCCAAGAGGGGTAAGAGCGTCCGCGGGAAGAACCGCCAGGCCGAGCTCGGTGGCACCGGCCAACCGGTCGTGGCGGGGCACCACCCGAACGGTGTAGCCGAACGGGCCGGTTCGCTGCAGGCTCACGTCGCCGTCGAAGCGGAAGCGGCCGTTTTCGTACTTGTCCGCCACCTCCAGCGAGCTGACCTGCGGCTCCCTCAACTGGTCGGACTCGTCCACCCGCCCGTACACGACCTGGACATCCACGTCGTCGGGTGAAAGCGAGCCGAGCGACACGAAGGCCCGGAGCTGCAGAGACTGCCCCATCTCGAACGCATCGGCGCCCGAGGAGCTCTCCACGTGCTCGATCGTGACGCCAGACCATGCCTCCCGTACCCGTGCCTTCCACGAGGCGAGCGCCTTGGCGCCGTCGTAGTCGTCGTTCAGTGCGCGGCACGACAGGGCCGCCGGCCGGTACAACTGCTCGACGTAGTCGCGGATCATCCGGGTGGCCTGCACCTTCGGGCCAAGCGAGGTCAGCGTCTGGCGGAGCATCTCCAGCCACCGGCGGGGCACGCCACCGCCGTCGACGTCGTAGAAGCGCGGTATCACCTGCTGCTCGATGATGTCGTAGAGAGCGGCGGCCTCGAGGTCGTCACGGTGCTCGGCGTCCTCGACGCCCTCGGCCGAAGGGATCGCCCAGCCGAACTCGGGGCCGAACCACTCGTCCCACCAGCCGTCGCGGATGGACAGGTTCAGCGCACCGTTCAGGGCCGCCTTCATGCCCGATGTACCGCATGCCTCGTACGGTCGCAGCGGGTTGTTCAGCCACACGTCGCAGCCCGGATACAGCGGCTGGGCCAAGGCAATGTCGTAGTCGGGCAGGAAGACGATCCGATGCCGGACGTCGGCCTCGTCGGTGAAACGCACCATCTCCTGGATAAGCCGCTTGCCACCGTCATCGGCCGGATGGGCCTTGCCGGCGATGACGATCTGGGCCGGCCGCTGCGGATGTAGCAGGATCGCCCGAAGGCGGTCCCGATCACGCAGCATCAGGGTGAGTCGCTTGTACGACGGCACCCGGCGGGCGAACCCGATCGTGAGCACGTCGGGGTCAAGGACACCGTCGATCCAGCCGAGCTCGGCCTCGCTCGCCCCTCGTTGCCGAGCGGACTCACGCAATCGCCGGCGGGCCTCCTGCACCAGCCGCTCGCGCAACACCCGCTTGGTGGACCAGATATCGGCGTCGCGCACCTTCGCGGCGGCCTGCTCCCACCCTTCCCCGCGTTCCACCAGGTCGGTGCCGCCGGCGCGGCGGGCCAGCCGCATGACCTCCGGAGCCACCCAGGTCGGCGCATGCACGCCGTTGGTCACCGCCGCGATCGGGATCTCGTTCTGGTCGAACGCGGGCCACAGCCCGGCGAACATCTCCCGGCTGACCTGGCCGTGTAACCGGCTTACGCCGTTGGCACGCTGGGCCAGCCGCAGGCCCATGACCGCCATGTTGAAGACCTCGGGATCTCCGCCCGGATAGTCCTCCGCGCCCAGGGCGAGGATCCGTTCGACCGGCAGGCCCGGCGAGGCGTTGTCGCCGCCGAAGTACTGCTGCATCAGGTCGCGCGGGAAGCGGTCGATGCCCGCAGGCACCGGGGTATGCGTCGTGAAGACCGTGCCCGACCTGGCCGCCTCCAGCGCGGAATCCAGGTTCAGCCCATGCTCCTCGGTGAGCTCACGGATGCGTTCCAAGCCGAGAAAACCGGCATGCCCCTCGTTGGTGTGGAAGACCTCGGGGGCCGGTGTGCCCGTCACCCGGCTGTAGATGCGCAGCGCGCGCACTCCGCCGATGCCGAGCAGCATTTCCTGCTGGAGCCGATGCTCTCCTCCCCCGCCGTAAAGCCGGTCGGTGACCTCGCGTTCGGACTGGCCGTTCTCCTCGACGTCCGAGTCCAGCATCAGCAACGGCACCCGGCCGACCTGTGCGAGCCAGACCGCGGCAGCCAGCCGTCCGTCACCGGGCAGGTTGACGTACACCCGAACCGGTGACCCATCAGCGTCGCGGAGTGGGTTCAACGGCAGGTTGTTGGGGTCGACCAGCGGGTATCGCTCTTGCTGCCAGCCCTCCCGCGAGAGCGACTGCACGAAGTAGCCGTGCCGATACAGCAGGCCGACCCCGACGATCGGTACGCCCAGATCGCTGGCCGCTTTCAGATGGTCACCTGCCAGGACGCCCAGCCCGCCGGAGTACTGCGGCAGCACATGGGTGATGCCGAACTCCGGTGAGAAGTACGCAATCGTGCGAGGCGCATCACTGTCGGCGTGCTGGTACCAGCGGTCCTCGGTCAGGTATCGCTGGAGGTCCTGGTGCGCACTGCGGATCTTGTTGAGGAATGCCTGGTCCGAGGCGAGCGCCTGCAACCGTTCCGGAGGGACCTCACCGAGCAGCCGGACGGGATCGCGCCGGACGGTCTCCCACAGCGACGGGTCGACGGCCGCGAACACCTCTTGGGTGGGCGGGTGCCAGGACCAGCGGAGGTTGTCCACCAGCTCGCCCAAAGGGGCCAACGCCTCGGGCAGCACGGTTCGGACGGTAAGTCGTCGGATGGCTCGCACCCGCGTACGGTACGCGGTCCCGCACGGTGATCCTGCGCTGGCTATCCCGGCATCCGGACGTGTCGTCTCCGTCGGATTCCGGTCTGTTGCCCATCCAGTGAACGCACGGCTCCGAAACCCAGTAGGGACACCAGGGGTGAGGAGACCGGCGATGCGGCCAGCGCAGCGGGCGCGCCAGGAACGTCAGGCAGGCTCACGCAGCCATGATCTGCACGACGACAACGGTCTACGTGATGCGTATCAGGCCCACGGGCCAGAGCTTTACCGCTTCGCGCGGCGGGCGCTGCACGACGACGACGCTGCCCGCGACGTTGTGCAGGAGACGTTCTTGCGGGCCTGGCGCGCTGCCGACCGGTACGACCCAGCGATGGGCAGCCTGCGGGTCTGGCTGTTCGCCATCGCTGGCAATGTCGTCGTCGACGAGGCACGCCGCAAAGCCGCCAGGCGCTCGTCGGTGTCGGGGATCGGGTACGCCATCGCCCCGAAACCACCGGAGCTGCCGCTCGAGCCGGTCGCCGTGCGGGTCAGCGCACCGGCAGTCGAGTCGACCGCCGAGGTGGTTCCACACACCTGGGGAATGGAGATCAAGCTCACTGGCAGCGGGTTCGATCCCGGCCTGGCCTATCGGGTCTTCGTCCGCGCTCGCGATGGCCGCGAGGTGAGCGCCGGGGAGTTCGTCGGCACGGGACCGGCGACGATGCACTGCAACCTCAACACCTCGGTGCTGAGGGCCGATGCCATCGGATTCCGGGTCGTGGACGAAGAAGGTCAACAGGTGATGACGTCGTCACTTCCGTGATCGACTCGCTAGCTTTGGCACATGACCGGACGCATCCCGATCCTCGACGTCGAACCCGTGATCGGGTGCGGACGTTACCTCGCCAAGGCCGTCGTCGGAGAGACGTTCGAGGTCGCCGCGAACGTGTTCCGCGAGGGCCATGACGCCGTTGCGGCGTCGGTCAGCTTCCGCGATCCCGCCGGCCGGGTCCGGCAGTGGGTGCGAATGCACAAACGCGAGGCGTGGAGCGACCGCTGGTTCGCCGAGCTCACCCCTGACGGCGAAGGAGAATGGTCGTTCACGATCGAGGGCTGGTCCGATCCCATCGGCACCTGGCGGCATGCCGCGGAGGTGAAGATTCCAGCGGAGATCGACGTCGAGCTCGTGTTCACCGAGGGCACCCAACTCCTCGAGCGGGCCGCATCGGCTCTGCCCCGCGGGCTCACTGCCGAGCGCCGACTGCTGCGCGATACCGCCAAGGCGGTACGCGACCAGCGCCGCCCGCCGCCGGTCCGCCTTGCCGCGGCCATGGCGCCGGACGTCACGACGATTCTGGACGCGCATCCGCTGCGCGAGCTGGTCACCGAGGATGGGCCGCATCCGGTCCGGGTGGACCGCGAGCGGGCGCTCTACGCCTCGTGGTACGAGTTCTTCCCACGGTCGGAAGGAGCCTTCCGGGGCGACGACGGCTCCTGGACGTCGGGAACGTTCCAGACCGCGGCGAAGCGACTGCCGGCCATCGCCGCCATGGGATTCGACGTCGTCTACCTACCGCCGGTCCATCCCATCGGCCGGACGTACCGCAAGGGTGCGAACAACACGCTCACGCCCGGAGAGCACGACCCGGGCGTTCCCTGGGCGATCGGGTCGGAGGACGGCGGCCACGACGCCATCCATCCCCAGCTCGGGACGTTCGACAGTTTCGACGATTTCGTCGCCGCTTCCCGTGAGCTGGACCTCGAGGTTGCGATCGACCTCGCCCTGCAGGCATCGCCTGACCACCCGTGGGTCAAGAACCACCCGGAGTGGTTCAACCATCGCGCCGACGGGACGATCGCGTACGCGGAGAATCCGCCGAAGAAATACCAGGACATCTACCCGCTCAACTTCGACGACGATCCCGAAGGCAGCTACGCCGAGATGCTGCGGATCGTTCGGTTGTGGATGGACCACGGGGTGCGGATCTTCCGGGTCGACAACCCGCACACCAAGCCGGTCAGCTTCTGGCATCGGCTGCTCGAAGAGGTTCGCCAGACCGACCCCGACGTGGTGTTCCTTGCCGAGGCCTTCACCAAACCGGCCATGATGCATGCCCTGGCCAAGATCGGCTTCGGCCAGTCGTACACCTATTTCACCTGGAAGAACAGCAAGCACGAGCTCTACGAGTACTTCACCGAATTGCGCGACGCCGCCGCGTACATGCGCCCGAACGTCTTCGTCAACACCCCCGACATCCTGCACGCATACCTGCAGTACGGGGGTCCGGCCGCATTCAAGATCCGGGCAGTACTCGCCGCCATGCTCTCACCGACCTGGGGGGTCTATTCCGGTTACGAGCTCTACGAGCACGTCGCCGTTCGCCCGGGTAGCGAGGAATACCTCGATTCGGAGAAGTACCAGTACCGACCGCGGGATTGGGCGGCATACGAGCCGGGTGGTCCGCGCGAAGGCCAGTCACTCGCGCCGTACCTGACCCGGCTCAACGCCATCCGCCGGGCCCACCCTGCTCTGCATCGGCTACGGAACCTGCGCTTCCACTGGGTCGACAACTCCGAGATCGTGTGCTTCTCCAAGCGCGAGCCGTTGCCCGACGGCGGCGAGGACGTCGTCGTCACCGTCGTGAACCTGGACCCGCACGGGACCAGAGAGGGAACCGTCTCCTTGGACATGCCCGAGCTGGGCTTCGACTGGCACGAGACGTTCGCGGCGCGCGACGAACTGACCGGGCAGGCATTCCACTGGGGTCAGTTCGACTTCGTTCGCCTCGACCCGGCCGTCGAGCCCGCACATGTGCTCACGATCCACCGGTTGGGCACATGAACGGCGATGACCATCTGCCGGCGGCGGGGACCGATCCCGATTGGTTCAAGCGTGCCGTCTTCTACGAGGTCCTCGTCCGCGCGTTCAAGGACTCCGATGGAGACGGCGCCGGTGACCTTCGTGGGCTCACCGACAAGCTGGATTATCTGCACTGGCTCGGCGTCGACTGTCTCTGGCTGCCGCCGTTCTATCCCTCACCGCTGCGCGACGGCGGATACGACGTCGCGGACTACAAAGGCGTCCTGCCGGAGTTCGGCACGTTGGAGGACTTCAGTCGGTTCGTTCGGCTGGCGCACGACCGCAGGATGCGGGTGATCATCGACTTCGTCATGAACCACACCAGTGACCAGCACGCGTGGTTCCAGGCGTCGCGAGAAAGCCCCGACGGGCCCTACGGCGACTTCTACGTCTGGGCGGACGACGACACCGGTTATCCCGACGCTCGGATCATCTTCGTGGACACCGAGACATCGAACTGGACTTTCGATCCGGTACGCAGGCAGTACTTCTGGCACCGCTTCTTCAGCCATCAGCCCGACCTGAACTACGACAACCCGGCCGTTGGTGAGGCCATCATCGACGCCCTGCGGTTCTGGCTGGACCTGGGGATCGACGGCTTCCGCCTCGACGCCGTGCCGTATCTGTTCGAGGAGGAGGGGACGAACTGCGAGAACCTCCCCAGAACCCACAGCTTCCTCAAGCAGGTCCGCAAGGTGATCGACGACGAATACCCGGACACCGTGCTGCTCTCCGAGGCCAACCAGTGGCCGGCCGACGTCGTCGAGTACTTCGGCGAGTTCTCCGCCGGCGGCGACGAATGTCACATGGCCTTTCACTTCCCGGTGATGCCGCGCATCTTCATGGCAGTTCGCCGCGAGTCCAGATACCCGGTCTCGGAGATCATGGCCCAGACCCCGCTCATCCCAGCCAACTGCCAGTGGGGGATCTTCCTGCGCAACCACGACGAGCTCACCCTCGAGATGGTGACCGACGACGAGCGCGACTACATGTGGACCGAATACGCCAAGGACCCCCGGATGAAGGCGAACATCGGCATTCGTAGGCGGCTGGCGCCCCTGTTGGAGAACGACACCGACCAGATCGAGCTGTTCACGGCCATGTTGCTCTCGCTGCCAGGTTCTCCGGTGCTCTATTACGGGGACGAGATAGGGATGGGCGACAACATCTGGCTGGGCGACCGCGACAGCGTTCGCACCCCGATGCAATGGACGCCGGATCGCAACGCCGGGTTCTCCACCGCCGAGCCGGGCCGGCTGACCCTGCCCGTGGTCATGGACGCGGTCTACGGCTACCAGGTCACCAATGTGGAGTCCTACCTCACCAACACGTCGTCGCTGCTGCACTGGACGAGGCACATGATCGAGGTGCGCAAGCAGAACCCGGCCTTCGGACTGGGCGACTTCACCGACATCGGCGGCTCAAACCCCAGCGTGCTGTCCTACGTGCGCGAGTTCGGCGACGACGTAGTGCTGTGCGTCAACAACCTCTCGCGTTTCCCCCAGCCGGTCGAGCTCGACCTGCGCCGTCACGAAGGCTGCCAGCCGATCGAGCTGATGGGCGGTGTTCGGTTCCCGCCGATCGGTGAGCTGCCTTACCTGCTCACCCTCGCACCGCACGGGTTCTACTGGTTCCGGCTGGTCCCGCAGGTCGTGGAGACCACCCCATGACCGTCGATGCGGTTGCCGCGCTGCTGCCCGCCTGGTTGCCCCACCAGCGGTGGTTCGGGGGCAAGAACCAGCCCATCGACGGGCTGACGGTCGTGGCCGCGACCCGGCTGCGGGACCGCGAGCCGGAGTTCTGGCACCTACTCGTCAAGGTGACCCAGGGCGAGGACGTCGACGTGTACCAGGTTCCGGTGAGCCTTCGGGACCGCGCCGGTGACCGGCTCGAACATGTCCTGCTGGGAGAAGTCGACGGGCGGTTCGTCTATGACGCCCTGCACGACAAGGAGGCGACCGCGGAACTGCTGCGGCGCTTCGAGGACCAGGATCAGCTGGAAACCCTGACCTTCCATACCGAGCCCGATGCACTCCTGCCGATGGGCGAGCCGTCACTCGTGCTCACCGCCGAGCAGAGCAACACGTCGCTGGCCTATGGCGGCGCGGCGCTGCTGAAAGTGTTCCGCCGACTGGTTCCTGGTGTGAATCCCGACGTGGAGATTCACGACGCCTTGACCCGGGCGGGCTGCGAGTACGTCGCGCCGCTGCTGGGCTGGCTTGACGGTACGTGGACCGACGATGCGGGCAGGCGTCGGGCCGCCGGCCTCGCGATGCTGCAGAAGTTCCTGGTGACCGCCACCGACGGTTGGGCGCTCGCCACCACGAGCGTCCGCGACCTCTACGCCGAGGCTGACCTGCGCGCCGACGAGGTGGGCGGGGACTTCGCCGGTGAGTCCGAACGGCTGGGCATGGCGACCGCCGAGGTACACGCCTGCCTGGCCGATGTCCTCCCGGTCCGAACTCTCTACCGCGACGAGATAGCGGCCATGGCGACCCGAATGGGCGAACGCCTCGACGATGCCGTCGAAGTCGCCCCGGAGCTGCTTCCCTACGCTCCCTCGCTCGCCAAGGCGTTCGATGCTCTCGCCGACCTCGACGACGTGATTCCAGCTCAGCGCATTCACGGCGACTATCACCTCGGCCAGGTGATCCGCACGGTGGTTGGTTGGAAACTGGTCGACTTCGAAGGGGAGCCGGAAAAGCCGCTGGCTGAGCGGGTTGCGCTCGACTCGCCGGTCCGCGACGTCGCGGCGATGCTGCGCTCGTTCGACTACGCGGCGCGCCACTTGCAGATCGTCGATCACCCCGACAACGAGCAGATCGCATACCGAGCGGACGAGTGGGCCGAACGCAACCGCTCCGCCTTTTGCAATGGTTACGCCAAGAGCTCAGGCCGCGATCCTCGCGACGCCGACGTGCTCCTGCGCGCCTACGAAACCGACAAGGTCGTCTACGAGGCCGTGTACGAGGCCCGAAACCGACCGTCCTGGCTGGCAATTCCGCTCGCCGGGGCCGAACGCCTGGCAGGGGTGACGCCATGACCGACACCGTGTCTTTCCTCGGCGAAATCGATCTGCATCTGATCGGCGAAGGTCGGCACGAACAGTTGTGGGACGTCCTCGGCGCGCATGTCCGGACGTCGAACGGCGTGACCGGCACGTCCTTCGCGGTATGGGCACCGCGTGCCCGCGAGATTCGGCTGGCGGGCGACTTCAACTACTGGAGCGGTCAAGACCACCAGATGCGCCGCGTCGGAGACAGCGGTGTCTGGGAGCTGTTCGTCCCCGACGTCGGCGACGGCACCCGCTACAAGTACCTGGTCCATGGCGCGGATGGTTCGTGGAAGCTGCGCGCGGACCCGCTCGCGTTCCGAGCGGAGACGCCGCCGGCCACGGCGTCGGAGGTGTTCACCTCGGCCTATGTCTGGGACGACGCGGACTGGATGACCCGCCGAGCCGCTGTGGACACAGCGCACGACCAACCGATGTCGGTCTACGAGGTGCACGTGGGATCGTGGCGGCGCGGCCGGTCCTATCGCGACCTGGCTGAGGATCTCACGGCGTACGTCGCGGATCGCGGCTTCACTCACGTCGAGCTGATGCCGGTCGCCGAGCACCCGTTCGGCGGCTCGTGGGGCTATCAGGTCACCTCGTACTTCGCGCCCACCTCCCGGTTCGGCTCGCCCGACGATTTCCGCTACCTGGTCGACCGGATGCACCAGGCCGGCATCGGTGTGCTGATGGACTGGGTGCCGGGACACTTCCCGAAGGACGACTGGGCGCTCGCATTCTTCGACGGGTCGAACCAGTACGAGCACCCGGACCCGCGCCGGGGAGAGCAGCCCGACTGGGGAACCTACGTGTTCGACTTCGGCCGCGCGGAGGTCCGCAACTTCCTGGTCGCCAATGCGATCTATTGGCTGGAGGAGTTCCACATCGACGGCCTGCGAGTCGATGCCGTCGCCTCGATGCTCTACCTCGACTACTCCCGTCCCGCCGGAGCCTGGCTCCCCAACGTCCACGGCGGGCGCGAGAACCTGGAGGCCATCTCGTTCCTGCAGGAGGTCAACGCCACGGCGTACAAGCGCGTCCCGGGCATCATGATGATCGCGGAGGAGTCCACGGCCTGGCCGGGAGTGACCAAGCCGACCCATCTAGGCGGGCTGGGCTTCGGCCTCAAGTGGAACATGGGCTGGATGAACGACTCGCTCGGCTACATGACTCACAACGCGATTCATCGCCAGTACCACCACCACCAGATGACGTTTTCGCTGATGTACGCCTACAGCGAGAACTTCCTGCTGCCGCTGTCGCACGACGAAGTGGTGCACGGTAAGGGATCGCTGCTACGCAAGATGCCCGGCGATCGATGGCAGCAGCTGGCGAACCTGCGAGCCTTCTTCGCGCTGATGTGGGCACACCCGGGTAAGCAACTGCTGTTCATGGGCGGTGAGTTCGGCCAGGAAGCCGAATGGGCCGAGTCGCACGAGTTGGACTGGTGGCTGCTGGACCATCCCGAGCACGCTGGACTCCAGCGGCTCGTGACCGACCTCAACCGCATCTACCGGGACAGCCCCGCGCTGTTTACCCAGGACTCGGACCCGGCGGGCTTCGAATGGATCGACGCCAACGATGCCGCCGGCAACGTGTTCTCGTTCCTGCGCTGGGGTTCGGACGGGTCGGTGCTCGCGTGTATCGCGAACTTCTCTGCGCTTCCGCACGAGGGTTATCGGGTGGGGTTGCCCAAGGCCGGCCGGTGGACCGAGATCGTCAACACCGACGCCACTGACTACGGCGGTTCCGGCGTCGGCAACCTCGGCACCGTCGAAACCGAGGACGTCACCTGGCATGCCCGGCCCGCCTCGGTCGCGCTGCGGCTGCCGCCATTGGGGACGCTGTGGCTGCGGCACGACGCAGCGGCCACGCCCGGGGTCGCTGCAGCAGATAACGCGGCAGAAATGGAGCGCCTCCGCGAACCGGGCTGATTCGCCCCGAGCCGAGTCGAGGCCGCGAGTTCACGATCGGTGCCACGAACCGGACAAGGTCTCGCCCCAGCGGAGCGGATCGATGTCCGCGATGTGCGCTACCGACCTGACGCAGCCGCAGTCAGAAGAGTGCGCTGGCCAGAGCGGAGCGCGCTTTTGCGACACGCGGGTCGGCCGAGCCGACCAGGTCGAACAGTTCGAGCAGCCGCGTTCTGACCTGGTCGCGGTCCTCGCCGCTCACCCGCCGGACGGTGTCGACCAGCCGGGCGAACGCATCGTCGACCTTCCCGTCGGCGATCTCGAGGTCGGCCGCGGCGAGCTGGGCGCTGACATCGGCAGGATCGGCGTCCGCCGCGCGGCGGGCCGACGTGGGATCAGCCACGTTGACCCGCTGGAGCAGCTCGACCTGGGCCAGCCCCGCCTTCGCTTCCGGGTCAGCCGGAGAATCAGCCAGCATCGACCGGTAGGCTTCCGCGGCCGCGGCGAAGTCGCCCTTCTCGATCGCATCGGCGGCCGCGTCGAACCGCGGGTCATGTTGTGGTTCGGCCGTTGGCTCTGCGCTGTCTGCCTCGTCGGAGGTTTCCGCAACCCGAAGCCGGCCGGAGACCCCGTTCGTGGCTGCGACCTCGAGCAACTGGTCGATCACTTGGCGCACCTGCGGTTCGGGGATCGCGCCTTGGAACAGCGGCACCGGCTGGCCCTTGACGACAGCAAAGACGGAGGGGATCGACTGGACCTGGAATGCCGCGCTGAGCTGTGGGTTGGCGTCGACATCGACTTTGGCGAGCAGAATCCTGCCGTCGTACTCGCGCGCCAGCTTTTCCAGGATCGGCGAAAGCTGCTTGCACGGCCCGCACCATTCGGCCCACAAGTCGATGACCACCGGAACCGTGAGGGACCGGGTGAGGACCTCGGCCTCGAAGGTGGCGTCTGTGACGTCGACGACCACGCTCGCCACTGCCCCGTTTCCAGCAGCACTCGCGGGCCGGGACTTCGCCGCAAGACCAGACAGATCGACCGCACCAGGCCGCATGAAACTCTCCGCACTCATGCGCTCATCCTCCCCCGAGGAGTGAATGCGCCGCCAACCCGGGCGTCAGAACCGAGCCGGCTCGGTGTACACACCCCACTCGGCGCGCAGCGCATCGCAAATCTCGCCGAGCGTGGCCTCGGCCCGCACCGCGTCGAGCATCGACGGGATCATGTTCTCGCTGCCCCGCGCAACGTCGACCATCCGCGCCACCGCGGCTTGCACAGCGGCGTCGTCGCGCCTGGCCTTCCGCTGAACCAGGGTGCGCCGCTGCTCGGTTTCGACCTCATGCGAGACGCGCAGGATGTCCAGGTCACCAGTGACGGTGTCGGTGTGCACGTTGACGCCGACGACCCGCTTGTCGCCCTTCTCCACCTGCTGCTGGTACCAGAACGCCGACTCAGCGATCTCGGACATGAACCAGCCATCCTCGATCCCACGCAGGATGCCGGCTGTCATCGGGCCGTAGGCCTGGGCCCAGCGGATCTCCGTCTCGCCCATTTCACGGACCTTCTCGAAGATCGCTTCGGCCTCGGCCTCGATCCGATCGGTCAACGCTTCGACGTACCACGACCCGCCGAGGGGATCGGCGACGTTCGCGACGCCGGTCTCATCCATCAACACCTGCTGGGTTCGCACTGCGATCTCGGCGGCCTGCTCGGTCGGCAACGCCAGCACCTCGTCGAGCGCATTGGTGTGCAGGGAGTTCGTACCGCCCAGCACCGCCGACAGCGCCTCGACCGCGGTTCGCACCACGTTGTTGTACGGCTGATGGCCGGTCAGTGACACTCCCGCCGTCTGGGTGTGAAAGCGCAGCCACTGCGCCCTGTCGGTCTTGGCGCCATAGACGTCGCGCATCCAGCGAGCCCAGATCCGCCGAGCTGCCCGGAACTTCGCGATCTCTTCGAAGAAGTCGATGTGCGCGTCGAAGAAGAACGACAACCCCGGCGCGAATGCTTCCACGTCCAAACCCCGGGAAAGCCCCAGTTCGACGTAGCCGAATCCGTCGGCCAGCGTGAACGCCAGCTCCTGCGCGGCCGTCGCTCCGGCTTCCCGGATGTGGTAGCCGGACACCGACAGCGGTTTGTACGCGGGGATCTGCCGGGCGCAGTACTCCATCAGGTCGGCGATCAAGCGCAGATGCGGCTCGGGAGCGAACAGCCATTCCTTCTGGGCGATGTACTCCTTGAAGATGTCCGTCTGCAGCGTGCCGTTGAGAACCGCCGGGTCGACGCCCTGTCGCTCGGCTGCCACCAGGTACATGCAGAAGATCGGGACCGCCGGCCCGCTGATCGTCATCGAGGTGGTGACCTCGCCCAGCGGGATGTCGGCGAACAGCGCATCCATGTCGAGCGCCGAGTCGATCGCCACCCCGCAGTGTCCGACCTCACCCAGCGACCGGTCGTCGTCGGAGTCGCGGCCCATCAGCGTCGGCATGTCGAACGCGACCGACAGCCCGCCGCCGCCGGAGCGCAGGATCATCTTGTACCGCTCGTTGGTCTGCTGCGCGTTGCCGAAGCCAGCGAACTGACGGATGGTCCAGGCGCGGCCGCGGTATCCGGAGGCGTACAGCCCACGGGTGAAGGGGTACTCCCCGGGCCAGCCGATCCGCTCGAACCGGAGGTCGTCGGTGTCCTCGGGCGGTCCGTAGACCGGATCGACGTCAAGGCCGGACAGCGTCGTGAAGTCCGCGTCGCGGACCTGGCCGGCCGCGCGGGCTGCGTCCCATCGGGCCCGCCACCGCTCCCGGCCGGCCCTGATCTGATCCGCGTCCACCGCAGCCTCCTGTGTCCTAGCGCGCAATTAGTAGGACGTCCAACTAAGAGTCCCCCGTCTCGGGCGATGAGACAAGTCGGCGGTTCGAGTTGCGCGCACGCGAGCCACAGTCCTACTTTTCCTATCGTTTTACCGTGTTATAGAAGGGACCACTGGTCATGCCCGTCCGACCACGCCTCATTACCGCCCTCGCTGCCGTCGCCGGCCTGACCCTGCTGACGGCGTGCGGCTCAGCCGACCCCACCGAGCCGACGTCTGCCGAAGGAGCACGTGCGACCGCCGACACCGTGCGGCTCGGCTACTTCCCCAACTTCACCCATGCACCCGCCCTGATCGGCGTGCAGAACGGAATCTTCGCGGAGAAGCTCGGCGACGTCACGCTGGAAACCACCACCTTCAACGCCGGCGGTGAAGCAATCGAGGCCATGTTCGCCGGCGCCATCGACGCGACTTTCATCGGGCCTAGCCCCACCATCAACGCCTACGCCCAGAGCAACGGCGAAGCGGTGCGGGTCGTCTCGGGAGCGGCCGCGAACGGCGCCTTCCTCGTCGTCCGGGAGGGCATCGACTCTCCCGAGGACCTGGTCGGCAAGACTCTCGCCACCCCGCAACTCGGCAACACCCAGGACGTGGCACTGCGGTACTGGCTGCAGGAACAAGGCTACGAAGCGACGGAAGAGGGCGGCGGCGACGTCTCGATCACGCCGATGTCCAACGGCGAGACGTTGGGTGCCTTCGCCTCCGGGGCGATCGACGGCGGCTGGCTCCCGGAGCCATGGGCCACTCGCCTGGTCAACGAAGCCGGTGCGCACGTTCTCGTCGACGAGACCGAGCTCTGGCCCGCAGGGCAATTCGTCACCACCCAGCTGATCGTCAGCACAGAGTTCCTCGCCGAGAACCCGGCGCTGGTCGAAGCGCTGATCGCCGGTGAGCTCGAGGCGCTCGAGCTGATCGAGTCTGCGCCGCAGGACGCCCAGGCCGTCGTGAACACCGCCATCGAGGAGCTCACCGGAGACGCCATGGATCCCGCGCTGCTGTCCGCGGCGTGGAAGAACGTCACCTTCACCGTCGATCCGGTGGCCGACTCCCTGGTCGAAGGTGCGGCACATGCCGAAGCCGTCGGCTTGCTCGACCCAGTCGAGCTCGACGGGCTGTACGACCTCGACCTGCTGAACAAGCTGCTCGCGGACGCCGGAAAAGGACAGGTGTCAGCGGGATGACGACAGTCGCCGCCCAGGAGACGGCCGTCCGTGTCCAGGCGGTCGTCAAGACCTTCGGCCGCGGGCGAGGACACACCGTCGCGTTGGGCGGACTGGACTTGGCCGTGCCGGCCGGGCAGTTCGTCTGCCTGCTCGGCCGCTCCGGCTGCGGCAAGAGCACACTGCTGAACCTGCTCGCGGGGCTCGACGATCCCACCGCAGGCTCGGTCGACGTCGGTGGGCGCCAGGTTGCCATGATGTTCCAGGACGCCACCCTGTTTCCCTGGCTCACCGCGGGCGGCAATGTCGCGCTGGCGCTCAGGCTCGCCGATGTCGCACGAGCGGAGCGGCCAGCTCGGGTCACCGAACTGCTCGAGTCGGTGCACCTTGGCGGTCTGGAGCACAAGCGCCCGCACGAGCTGTCCGGTGGCATGCGCCAACGGGTGGCGCTCGCCCGCGCACTCGCCCAGGACGCCTCGGTGCTGCTGATGGACGAGCCGTTCGGCGCGCTGGACGCGATGACCCGGGACGTCCTGCACGACGAGATCGAGCGGATCTGGCGTGAACGCCGGCTCACCGTGCTGTTCGTCACGCACAACGTCCGGGAGGCGGTCCGGCTCGGTGACCGCGTCGTGTTGATGCAGCCGTCGCCTGGCCGTGTCGACGTCGACATCGACATCGACATTGCGCGACCACGTCGGATCGACTCCCCCGAGGTGAGTGAGC
Source organism: uncultured Actinomycetota bacterium (assembly GCA_963819885.1). GTDB lineage: Bacteria > Actinomycetota > Actinomycetes > Jiangellales > Jiangellaceae > JACVRX01. Next base: position 334,140 of record CAWFXV010000030.1, read on the forward strand.
GGGCCCGGTGGTTCACCGACCGGCTGCAGACCCAACGCAGCGGAGCTGGAGTATGAGCGCGACCCAGACGGCTGAGATGCGCCCGACCTCGACAGAGGCCGATCAGCGCCGGATCGGGCGCACCGTGTGGTCTCGAATCTGGCCGATGCTTGCGGCCGCAGGAATTGCTGTGGCGGTGTGGCAGCTCGTCGTGTGGTCGGGTTTCAGGCCCACCTACGTCCTGCCACCTCCGCTGACGGTGGCCCAGGAACTGGTCGAACGATTGCAGGGTCCCGAGCTGTGGCAGGCGATCGCCACCACCATGCGGCGTGCGGCCACCGGGTTTGCCCTCTCGATCGTGGTCGGAACCGCCCTCGGCCTCGCGGTCGCGCGCGTACCGGTGCTGCGGGCGGCGGTCGGGTCACTCATCACCGGCCTGCAGACCATGCCGTCCATCGCCTGGTTCCCGCTGACGATCCTGCTCTTCGGCTTCACCGAGCAGGCGATCCTGTTCGTTGTGGTGCTCGGTGCCGCGCCGTCGATCGCCAACGGGCTGATCTCGGGAATCGACGATCTCCCGCCGCAGCTGATGCGGGCCGCCCGCGTTTTGGGCGCGAGCGGCGTGACGCTCTACACCGCGATCGTCATGCCGGCCGTCCTGCCCACCTACCTGGCCGGGCTGAAGCAAGGCTGGGCGTTCGCCTGGCGCAGCCTGATGGCCGGTGAGTTGCTGGTGATCATTGCCAAGCAGCCCTCGCTCGGCAACGACCTCACTTTCGCGCGCGAATTCGCGAACGCGCCACGCTTGATCGCGGTGATGATCATCATCCTGATCATCGGCATGTTCGTGGACGCGATCTTCAGCGCGATCGCCAATGGGGTCCGACGCCGCAGGGGGCTGGGAGCGCTGCGGCTCTAGTGCCCGCCACGGTTTTGCGCCGCCGCCGGTGGTTGGATGCGATCGTGCATGTGACCGCTCGGGCCGACTATGCCGTGCGAGCCGTGATCGAGCTCGCGTCCCGGCTGCCCGCTTCGACGACTCGGCAGCAGATCGCCGAGTCGCAGGAGATCCCCGGAAAGTTCCTCGAGACCATTCTCGGAGATCTGCGGCGAGCCGGTCTGCTCGAAGCCCAGCGCGGGGCCGCAGGCGGCTACCGACTTGCCGCCGATCCGTCGACAATCCGGCTCGCCGACGTGATCCGGGCCGCAGAGGGGCCACTCGCCGCGGTCCGCGGCATGCCGCCGGAGGACACGGCATACCCGGGACCGGCGGCACCGCTCACCGACGTCTGGGTGGCGGTTCGGGCGAGTTTGCGCGACGTTCTGGAAGCCACGACCGTTGCCGACGTCCTCGCCGAGCGGCTGCCGGAGCACGTCCGGGCCCTGCTCGAGCGACCGGACTCCCGGATCCGACGCTGACCGTCCAAGCGCTACTCGCGGAAGTCCCCCGCGCTCAGCCGGATCGATCGGAGCACGTCGACCAGGACCTTCCGCTCGTGGTCGCCCAGGGCGCCGAGCCCGAACTCGGTCGCCATCAGCTCGCCGGTGACCTTGTCGACGACCTCGCGGCCATGCTCGGTCACCCGCGCCAGCGTGCCGCGGCCGTCGCGAGGGTTCGGCTCCCGGGTGACAAAGCCTGCCGCCTCCAATCGCTGGACGGTGTTGGTGACGCTGGTCGGGTGCACCATGAGCCGTTCGCCGATCTTGGCCATGGGAAGCGCTCCCGTGCGGCTGAATGTCAACAAGACCAGTGCCTCGTAGCGGGCGAACGTCAGGCCATGCGGCCGGCAGATCTGGTCGAACTGCGCAAGCAACAGCTGCTGCACACGCATCACCGACGTGGCGGCGGCCATGGCCTCGGCCGGCCCGAACCGCTCTGCCCAGATCTGCGCGGCACGGCTGATGGGATCGAAATCGAGATCGAGTGGCCGGGGCACGGATGGCTCAGTGAGGGCGTGCGGTGGTCGGCCCGGGGCTCGCCGGGTGGTCGGGGCGTCGGCTCCGGTATCCACCCCGGCTACCCCGGCCATCCCCGCCGCCACCGGTACCGCCACCCCCGCCGCCAGTGCCGTCGTCCCCGCCGAGGCCCATCATCTCTCGGCGGCGACGGTGGATGGCCGTCGCGATGATCTGGGGGTCCGGCACGACCCGGAGCTCACGCAACCCCTGCTCCTGGGCGGCGTTCTCCAAGATGATGTGGCCGGCCGAGAACGGCCGTAGATACCACGGTCTTTCGACCGTGATGTCCAGTACCCGGACGATCTCCATCTCGGCCTCGTGCAAGGTCCACACACCCCAGACCCGAAACACGCGCGAGTCGGTGACGACGAATCGGTCCCGGATGATCTTCATGAACCGGTAGCCCGCGTATCCGAGGATTCCCAGCACCACGAGGAGGGGAAGCCCGATCTCGTCCAGCGGAACGTAAGGAAGCCAGCGCACGGCAAGGAAAAACCCGAACAGGGCAATCAGCCCGGGCACGATGTAGAGGATCTTGCTGTGCGTCACTTCCGGATGCCGGCTACGACGCCGCCTTCGATGGATGTCGATGGTCCGCTCGGTGGGGATCAGCTTGTCGACCACCCGCCGATGCCCAAACAGATTCGCCGGACTGACGAAGTTTCCAATTCGCCGTCGGGAGATCGAGATGAGCCCGCCATCTTCAGCGATCCGGTTCGTCCATTCGACAAAGCGTTCAGAGAGCGACGTGGGCATCCCGCGCGACCTTTAGAACAGTTGGGTGAAGAACGTCATGACCGCATTGAAGCCGTTGGCCAGTGCAGAGAGCAAAGCGCTCACCGCATCTGCGGCAGCACTGGGCTCGGTGAGCACGTAATACGCAATGAAGGCGACGACCAAGATGGTCAGAAACGTCTTCACTGGAGGTCCTCTCCGGCGGCCGGATCACACGTCTGCAACCTTCGTTGTACCCGAAGGTGGCCGATCTGTCTGCACACCACGCCGCCCCGTTCACAGCGCCTCGATGATCTCGTCAGCAGCAGCGTACGGGTCGAGCTCGCCCGTTAGCACCTTCTCGGCCAGGACATCCAGTCGCGCGTCGCCATGCACATCGCCGAAGCGGCGGCGCAGAGCAGTGACGGCGATCGCCTCGATCTCGTCCCGAGCACGTCGCCCACGGCGCCGGGTGAGCTCACCGGAGCGCTCCATCCAGGCCCGATGCTTGTCGATGGCCTCGACCACCTCGTCGAGTCCTTCGCCCCGAACGGCAACGGTCTTGACGATGGGTTCTCGCCACTCTCCTGGCCCGCGCTCGGCCAGCCGAATCGTGCCGCGCAGGTCTCGCACGACCTGATCGGCGCCGTCCCGATCGGCCTTGTTGACGACGAACACGTCGCCCACTTCGAGGATGCCGGCCTTCGCCGCCTGGATCCCGTCGCCCATTCCGGGCGCGAGCAACACCAGCGTGGTGTCCGCGAGTGCCGCGACCTCCACCTCGGACTGGCCCACACCCACCGTTTCGATGATGACGACATCGCACCCGGCGGCATCGAGCACCCGCAACGCCTGGGGCGTCGCCCAGGCCAGGCCCCCCAGATGGCCGCGAGTCGCCATCGAGCGGATGTAGACCCCCGGATCCGTGGCGTGCTCCTGCATGCGCACCCGGTCGCCGAGCAGCGCGCCGCCGGAGAACGGGGACGACGGGTCGACGGCCAGTACCCCGACCCGCCGCCCATCGGCGCGAAACGCCGTCACCAGCGCCGAGGTCGTCGTCGACTTGCCGACACCGGGTGATCCGGTGACGCCGAGGACGGCCGCTCGGCCCGTGTGCGGTGCCAGTGACGCCATCACCTCCCGCAGCGCCGGCGAGGCGTCTTCGACCTGCGAGATCAACCGAGCGACGGCACGTGGATCACCGTCGCGCGCCCGCTCGACCAATTCGGCGAGGGCAGGCATTCAAGGCCGCGGCACACGCAGAATCAGGGCGTCGCCCTGGCCGCCTCCACCACACAGGGCAGCGGCTCCGGTTCCGCCGCCACGGCGGCGGAGCTCGAGTGCGACATGCAGGACCAGCCGTGCTCCGGACATCCCGATCGGGTGCCCCACGGCGATGGCTCCGCCATTGACGTTGACCCGCTCCTCGTCGACGCCGAGCTCGCGCGTGCTCGCGATTCCGACCGCCGCGAACGCCTCGTTGATCTCGATCACGTCCAGCGCGGATGGTTCGATACCGTCCTTGGCGCACGCAGCCCGGATGGCGGCCGCGGGCTGGCTCTGCAAGGTGGAGTCCGGCCCGGCTACCACGCCGTGGGCACCGATCTCGGCCAGCCAGGACAGACCCAACTCCTCGGCCTTCGACGTGCTCATGACCACCACCGCGCACGCGCCGTCGGAGATCTGCGACGCCGACCCGGCCGTGATCGTGCCGAGCTTGTCGAACGCGGGACGCAATTTCGCCAGCGACTCCACCGTGGTGTCCGGGCGGATGCCCTCGTCCTCGGCGAAGAGCACCGGGTCTCCGCTGCGCTGCGGGATCTCGATCGGCACGACCTCGTCGTCGAACACACCGTTCTTCCAGCCGGCCGCCGCTCGCTGGTGGGAGCGCGCACTGAACTCGTCCTGCTCTGCACGCGACAGTCCGAGTCCAGCCGAGTTGCTGCCGTCGGTGAGGGCCCCCATCGGCTGGCCGGTGAAGATGTCCCAGAGGCCGTCGTAGGCCAGGTGATCGGTCAGCGTGGCGTCGCCGTACTTGAACCCCTCCCTCGACCCGGTGAGCAGATGCGGTGCCTGGGTCATGGACTCCATTCCACCGGCGACAACGACGTCGAACTCGCCTGCCCGAATCAGCTGGTCGGCCAACGCGATCGCGTCGAGTCCGGACAGGCATACCTTGTTCACGGTCAGTGCCGGAACCGTCATCGGGATGCCCGCCTTCGCCGCAGCCTGCCGGGCGGGGATCTGCCCGGCGCCCGCTTGCAGCACCTGGCCCATGATCACGTAGTCGATCTGGTCGGGCGAGACGCCGGCCTTCTCCAGCGCGGCCTTGATCGCGAAACCGCCGAGGTCGGTGGCGGAGAAGCCCTTCAACGAACCCAGCAGCCGCCCGATCGGAGTTCGGGCTCCGGCGACGATGACCGACATGGCGACCTCCCAGGAGTCTCCTTGTCACGATACGGGTGCATGCGAGAGTGGCCCAGTGAAGGTCTACACACGCCGCGGCGACGACGGCACCACCGGCCTGCTGTACGGCGGCCGGGTGGCGAAGGACTCCCCGGCCCCCACCGCGTATGGCTCGGTCGACGAGGCCCAGGCGTTCATCGGGCTGGCCCGGGCACAGGCCGAACGTGGGAGTGAGCTGGACACTCTGCTCGTCGCCGTCGAGCGCGACCTCTGGGTCTTGATGGCCGAACTCGCCACCAACCCCGAGCGTCGACAACGGGGGAAGCCGGGCCAGTCCCTCGTGACGGCCGAGATGGTGACGGCACTGGAGACGCGCATCGACGACGTCATGGGGCGCTTCGATCCGCCCACCGACTTCGTGGTGCCGGGCGCCAACCCGGTCTGCGCAGCTCTGGACGTGGCCCGGACGGTCGTACGCCGGGCGGAGCGGGTGGTGCTGTCGACCGCCGTCGAGGGTTCGCAGGTCGTGCCGTACCTGAATCGCTGCTCGGACCTGCTGTGGGCGCTGGCTCGGTGGCAGGAGGGAACGTCGCTGCTCGCCAAGGAGGTCGAATAGCGCCTCCTACGACTTCTCATCCCGCCCCGCCGGCAAGCTCACCGTCGACCTTCGCGCGAGGGGGTTCGAGCAGCTCGACCAGGACGCCCCCGGCGTCTTTGGGATGGATGAAGTTGACCCGCGCACCCGCAGTGCCGCGGCGAGGCAGGTCGTAGAGCAGCCGGATCCCTCGCTCCCGCAAGACGTCTGTCACGGACTCGATATCGTCGACTCGGTATGCGAGCTGCTGGATGCCCGGCCCGCGGCGGTCGAGGAACCGTCCGATAGTCGAGTCCGGGGACAGCGGTGCGAGCAGCTGCAGCTGAACGGCCGACGCGTCCTCGCCCACTTGCAGCATCGCCTCGCGCACACCCATCTCCTCGTTGACCTCCTCGTGGACGGCCTGCATGCCGAACATCCGGGCGTACCAGGCGATCGCGTCGTCGAGGTCGGCGACGGCGATGCCGACGTGGTCGACGGCCGAGAACAACGGGGTCATGCCGGCCAGATTAAAGGCGGATGTCATCCGGCGGGACCAGTCCACACCACGGCGGAGACGGGAGTACGCTGCCTACCGCCTCCAGGTGGCTTGGTGTCCGGGACGGGGAGACTCAAGCAGCGCACCGGGGGGGTTCGACACCCCGATGAGGGAGATCATGGACAAGGCACACAACACGTTGACCACCCAGGAGATGCCCGAGAACGGGCTGTCCATCTTCGACGGGTCGCCCACCGGCGGGTTCACAACGGTGGTGCGAGGCTTCGACCGCGTCCAGGTCGAGCAGCACGTCCGTCAGCTCGAGGCAGCGCTGAGCCAGCAGCGGGTCAGAACGCAGGAGCTGGACAAACAGATCGTGCGGCTGCGCCAGGAGCTGGCGCAGGCCACGACGTCGTTGCGCGAGGTCGAGCAGCCGTCCTACTCCGGGCTCGGCGCGCGGATCGAGCACTTGCTCCGGCTGGCCGAGGAGCAGGCGACCGAGCTGATCGCCCAGGCCGAGTCTGAGGCAGCCGAGATGCGGGCCGTGGCCCGGGTGGACGCGGCAGAAATGCGCGCCGGCGCCGAACACGACGCCGAAGAGGCGCGATCCAGCGCCAAGCGGCAGGCCGACGAGCTGATCGACGTCGCGCGGACGGAGGCCGAGGAAGCCCGCTCGGCGGCGCAGCGCGAAACGACCAGCCTGGTCGATGCAGCGCAACGTGAAGCCGCCGCGGTCCGCGCCGCCATCGAGCACGACGCCGCAGAGAAGCGGGCCACTGCCGAGCGCGACCTGACCAGGTTCCGTACCGCAGCTGAGCGCGAGGTCACCGACATGCGGGCCACCGCCCGGCGTGAGGTGGAGGAACTGCGGGGTAATGCCAAGCGGGACATCGAACAGATGCGCGCCGAGGCCGAAGCTCGGCTGGACGAAGTGCGCACCCGGGCGGACAAGGAGCTCACCGAACTCGAGCTCGCCCTCGCCGCGAAACGGGAGCACGCCGAGCGCGAAGACACCGAGCGCCACGAGATCGCCATTTCGGAAACTCAGAAGCTGGTGACCGAAGCGGAGGCCCGGGCGGCCGACGCCGACAAGCGAGCCAAGTCGGCGCACGATCGTGCCGAGCAGGTCCGGCGGGAGGCCGACGAGCAGGCCAAGGCACTGGTCTCCGGCGCCCGGCGAAACGCCGACCAGCTCGTCGCCGAGGCCAAGGCCCACGCCGACATGCTGCTGGGCGAGTCGAAGTCGGAGGCAGTCCGCATCCAGACCACCGCGAGGCGGGAGGTGGCCGATCTCACCCGCCAGCGGGACAGCATCACCGGTCACCTCACACAGCTGCGGACCCTGCTGGGGGCGATGAGCGTTCCCGGCGTGGACAGCAGTCCCGCACAGGCCGCCGTGGAGGCCGGGCAGGCTGACGACGACGTCATCGACGGCGAGGTCGTGGAGGACACGCCAGCGGAGAAGTGAGCGTCACCGGCGGCGGTCTCGTGCCCGCCAGCAGCCGGTGTGCCAGTGCCGCCGCTCGCCCGTCCCGCCGCCGGACAGTGTCGTGCCGTCGACCGGCCATGCCACCACATGCGGGGTCACGGGTGGGATCGGCTGATCACAGCCCGGGCAGCGGTACGGCTTGGTGGCCGCGCTGCCGGTGAGCCGGCGTACCACCCACTCACCGTCCGGCCAGGATTCGATCTCTTCGTGGCCACCCAGCTGCGCCGAGTTCGACTTCGGCGGCCGGCGGGCGGGACGGCGGCGCGACATATCGGCATTGTCCCCGGCCGGCCCTATGCTGAGGACATGCCGAGGTATGACTTTCGGTGCCGCGCCTGCGGGGCGACCTTCGAGGTCTCGCGGCCGATGGCCGACGCGCGAGAGCCCGCCGTGTGCCCGCAGGGCCATGGCGACACGGTGAAACTGCTTTCTACGGTCGCGGTCACCGGCCGAGCGGTGGGCGCGACGGTGCAGCCGTCCTCCGGCGGCTGCTGCGGCGGGGCGTGCGGCTGCGGCTGAGCTCAGGCTCGGCTCGAAGTCACGTGTGATGGCGGAATCCGCGGCCGGTCTTGCGGCCCAAGTAACCCGCAGTGACCAGTTGCTCGAGCAGTGGCGCCGGGGCGAGGCCCGGTTCGCGGGACTCCAGGTACAGGGCGCGCTGAACGGCCAACGCCACGTCCAGACCGACTTCGTCGAGCACCTCGAACGGGCCCATGGGCAGCCGGCAGCCCAGCTTCATCGCCGTATCGATGTCGTCGGCGCTGGCGTAATGCTCCTGAAGCATCTTGACCGCGTCGTTGAGGTAGGGGAACAACAACGCGTGGACGATGAGCCCGGCGCGGTCGGTGCACAGCACGGGATGCAGGCCGGCCTGACGGCAGAGGTCCTGCACGGTCGCGGCGACGTCATCGCCGGTCGAGACCGTTCGCACCACCTCGACCAGCGACCCGTCCGGCGCGCGATCGACCAGGTGCAGGCCCACCACGTTGGAGGGCCGGGACGTCGCTGCCGCGTACTCGATGACCGGGGTGGTCGACGTTGTCACCGCCAGGATGAGGTCGGCCGCGGCAAGCTCGTCCGATGGGTCGTCCCGGCCGGCGCGCAGAACCGCGAAGCCGGCAGCCGCGAGCACGGTGGCGATCCGCATCGCCTCTTCACCGGATCCGACGACGCCGACAGTCCCTACCTCGCGAACTGATCCTGCGGGCTGCCCGGCGGGGGTCCGGTCGTCGTCCACGACCACCGGCGAACCCGGCTCTTGGTAGGTGTAGAAGCCGCGCCCGGTCTTACGACCACACCTTCCCGCGGTCACCATCTGCCGCAGGATCGGCGTCGGCGCGTGCAGACGGTCGCGACCCTGCTCGTACATCGTGTCGAGGATCTCGTAGGCGGTGTCCAGACCGATCAGGTCGAGCAGCGCCAGCGGGCCCATCGGGTAGCCGCAGCCCAGCCGCACCGCGTCGTCGATGTCCTCGCGGCTTGCATAGCCAGTCTCGTACATCGCCGCCGCGTGGTTCAGGTAGCCGAACAGCAGCGTGTTGGCGATGAACCCGGCCCGGTCGCCACACACCACCGGCGCCTTGCCCAGCCGACGGGCCAGGGCCGTCACGTCGTCGACGACGGTCGGCTCGGTGACCACGGTGCGGACGACCTCGACAAGCTCCTGGATGGGCGCTGGATTGAAGAAGTGCATGCCGACAACTCGGCTCGGCCGTTCGGTCGCGACGCTGATCTCGGTGACAGACAGGGAAGACGTGTTCGTGGCCAGGATCGCCTCCGGTCCGACGATCTTGTCCAGCCGGGCGAACAGCTCGCGCTTGAGGTCGAGGTGTTCCGGGACCGCCTCGACCACCAGCTCGCAGTCCTCGAGCGAGTTCAGATCCGTGCTGAAGGTCACGGCACCCATCAGGCGAGCTTGATCGGTCTCGGAGAGTTTCCCCTTACGCACCGCTCGTCCGGTCGAGTCCACGATGTGACCACGGCCTTGCTCGAGCGCAGCCCGGTCTCGTTCGACCGCAACGACCGCATGCCCGCTTCGAGCGAAGACCTCGGCGATGCCAGCGCCCATGGTGCCCAGGCCCACGACGCCGACGGTCGAGAACTCACCGGCCATGCCGCGAGTCTGGCACGGATATTCAGAACAGCCGGGCGGCCGGGTCGTCCAGGCCGCGCAACGCGTCGTAGTCGACGATGAGGCAGGTGATGCCCCGGTCGGTTGCGAGAACCCGCGCTTGCGGCTTGATCTCCTGGGCCGCGAACACGCCGCGAACAGGTGCTAGTAGTGGGTCGCGGTTCAACAGGTGCAGATATCGGCTCAGCTGCTCAACGCCGTCGATCTCGCCGCGCCGTTTGATCTCGACAGCAACCGCCGCTCCGAGCTCGTCCCGGCAGAGCAGGTCGACCGGGCCGATCGCGGTCGGGTACTCCCGGCGGATCAGTCGCCAGCCGGCACCCAAGGTCTCGACGTGGTCCGCGAGCAGCTCCTGCAGGTGCGCCTCCACGCCGTCTTTCACCAGGCCGGGATCGGTGCCGAGCTCGTGCGAGCTGTCGAGCAGCACTTCGTCGAGCGTGATCACCAACCGTTCACCGGCCGGGTTGGCAACCGTCCACAACCCGTCGGTTTCCTCCAATCGGCACGGCGGGCTCATCCAGTTCAGCGGCTTGTAGGCACGGTCATCGGCGTGAATCGACACCGATCCGTCCGCCTTGACCAGGATCAGCCGGATCGCCATCGGCAGGTGGGCCGTCAGCCGGCCGACATAGTCGACTTGGCAACGCGCGATGACCAGGCGCACGCCCAGCGACGTTACCGGCTCGGCTGAACGCAGCCACCGTGCCTGTCGTACCCACTATCGAACGTGCGGCTCATTCCCGAGCCGCGCCGGATCACACGGGGGTACCGCAATGACACGCACGATCCGACGAGCGCTCACCGGCGCCGTCGCCCTTGGCGTGGCGGGGGCGCTCAGCGCTGATCGGCGATCGACATCGGACAGGACAAGCTCTACGGCGTCGGCAATGCCGGAGGCGTCTACACGCTCTCGTCGTCGGACGCGTCGGCGAGCAAGGTCAGCCAGCTGACCATGCCGCTGTCCGGCATGTTCTTCGGGGTCGACTTCAACCCGGCAGCCGACCGGTTGCGCGTGGTCAGTGACAACGGGCAGAACCTGCGCCACGACGTGAACCCCGGCGGCGTCACCGCGGCCGATACGACGCTCACGTTCCCACCCGCCACCACCGCGGCAGTGGGCGTGGCTGCAGCCGCCTACACCAACAACGACCTCGATGCCCGGACCGGAACCACCCTGTTCGACATCGACGCGATGATGGACCGCGTCGCGATCCAGTCGCCGGCAAACTCCGGCCAGCTGGTCCCGACGGGGAGCCTGGGCATGGACGCGGGGCCGAACGCCGGTGCCGATATCTACAGCACCGTGCGCAGCGGCGTGACCGTCGACAACCAAGCCCTGGCAGCCGTGCAGGTCGCCGGAGGCTACCGGCTGGTCGAGATCGACCCGCTCACCGGCACGGCCCGCGACCAGGGTGCGTTCCCGTCCCGCTCGCAGGTCACCGACATCGCCATCCAGCTCAACCAGCGCTGAACCTGCGCTGACCGAATCGCCCGTGTCATACCCCGTCGATTCAGCGGAAATCTCGGCTGCGGACGCTGCCACTGATCGGCAATGGCGCGAGCCGGAACGCCAGCAGGTTGACGGCACCGTCCTGGCGCTCGAGCCGCCCCTCGATGACCAGCGCGGCAGACTCCAGGGCAACCCGGCGATGCCGGTCCCAGGTCTGCCGTGGGCAGATGACGTTGACCATGCCGGTCTCGTCTTCGAGGTTCATGAAGACCACTCCGCCAGCGGTGGGCGGCCGCTGACGGTGGGTGACCAGGCCACCGACCAGCACCCGGGTGCCATCTTCGGTCGTTGCGAGGGCGGCTGCCGGCAGGGCGCCCCAGGCGTCGAGCGTCGATCGCACGTGCTGGACGGGGTGGCTGTCCGGCGAGGAGCCGGTCGCCCACAGGTCGGCGAAGGTCGTCTCGGTCGGCGTCATCGGGGGCAGGTCAGGTGCGCTCGCACCTGGCGTGGTCCCGGGAAGCTGGTCGGGTCGAGTGTCGGCCACCGCACCCACCGCCCACAATGCCTCTCGCCGGTCCAGGCCCAGGCAGCCGAACGCGCCAGCGGTGGCCAGTGCCTCGAGGGCGGGCAACGAGACGTGGACACGCCGAACAAGATCGTCGAGATCGACGTATGGACGGCCATCGGCGACTGCCTGGGCGACGGCGTCGCCCAGATTGCGGACGCTCTGCAACCCGAGCCGGATCGCCGGCTGCGGCTCGCTCGGCGCATGCGCCAGCCCCGCGGGCACAGAGACCGCCTCCTCCAGGGTGGCCATGACAGCGCTCGCGTTGAGGTCGACCCCGCGCACCTCGACGCCGTGCCGGCGGGCGTCGGCGATCAGGGTTTGCGGCGCATAGAAGCCCATGGGCTGGTTGTTCAACAGTGCGGTGGTGAACGCCGCCGGGTAGTAGAGCTTGAGGTAGGAGCTGGCGTAGACGAGGTAGGCAAAGCTGATCGCGTGTGACTCGGGGAAGCCGTAACTGGCAAACCCGAACAGCTTGAGGTAGAGGTCCTCGGCCACCTCGGCAGGGATGTCGCGCTCGGCCATGCCCTCGAGCAGGCGTCCGCGCAGCGCCTCGATCCGCTCCGTCGAGCGCTTGGAACTCATCGCCTGCCGTAGCTGGTCGGCCTCGGTGGGGTCGAAGCCCGCGCAGTCGATCGCGAGCTGCATCATCTGCTCCTGGAACAGCGGCACGCCCAAGGTGCGGGACAGCGCGTTCTCCATGCTCGGGTGCGGGTAGCTGATCGCCTCTTTCCCGTTGGCCCGCCGGATGTACGGGTGGACCGAGCCACCCTGGATCGGTCCGGGCCGGATCAGCGCCACCTCGACCACGAGGTCGTAGAACGTCTCCGGACGCATCCGCGGCAGCGTTGCCATCTGTGCCCGGGACTCGACCTGGAAGACGCCGATCGAGTCGGCGTCGCACAGCATCGCGTACGTCGCCGGGTCATCCGGTGGAATCGTGCCCAGATCCAGCGGCCGGCCGTGGTGAGCGTCGATGAGATCGAACGCATCGTGCAGGGCGGAGAGCATGCCCAGACCGAGCAGGTCGAACTTGACCAGCCCGGCAGCGGCGCAGTCGTCCTTGTCCCACTGCAGGACGCTGCGGTTGGGCATGGTCGCCCACTCCACCGGGCAGACCTCGCCGATCGGACGGTCGCAGAGCACCATGCCGCCGGAGTGGATCGACAGATGCCTGGGCAGCCGCTGCATCTTCGCGACCAGCGCGGCCAGCAGCGGAGGAAGCTCGGCGTCGTCGGCAGCCTCTGCCGGCAAAGGCTTGGCCGGCTCCTTCTCGCCCCGCGGGCCTACCTGCGGACCGAGGCGGAGGTCGAGCCGGCGGCTCCACGCGTCGGCCTGACCAGGGCTGTAGCCGAGCGCCCGGGCGACATCGCGGACGGCCATCTTCGGGCGGTAGGTGTTGACGTTGGCAACCTGAGCGGCGCGGTCGCGTCCGTACTGCTGGTACACGTGCTGGATGACCTCCTCGCGGCGGCCGTTCTCGATGTCGACGTCGATGTCCGGTGGCCCGTCGCGGCCAGTGGAGAGGAACCGCTCGAACAGCAGCTGGTGGCAGATCGGGTCGACGCTGGTGATGCCCAGCGCGTAGCAGACCGCCGAGTTGGCCGCCGATCCCCGGCCTTGGCAGAGGATGCGTTCTTCGCGGCAGAACTCGGTGATCTCGTGGACGATCAGGAAGTAGCCGGGAAAACCCAGCTGCTCGATGACCGCGAGCTCGTGGTCGAGCTGCTGATAGGCCTGCTTCGTCGCCGGCGTGCCCCGCGGGCCGTACCGCGCCCAGGCCCCCTTGGCGACCAGATACCGCAGCCAGCTCGCGTCGGTATGGCCCGCCCCGACGGTGCGATCAGGCAGGTTCGGGGCAACCACGCGGAAGTCGAAGACGCATGCATGGGCAAGCGCGACCGTTGCTTCGCGCACGCCGGGGAACCGGGCCAGCCGGGTGGCCATCTCGTGTCCGGAGCGAAGGTGTGCGGTGCCGTTGGCCGGCAACCAGCCGGTCATGTCGTCGAGGCTGCTGCGCGCCCGAACCGCCGCGAGCACCTGGGCAAGAGTGGCATCGGCTGGGGCGGCGTAGTGCACGTTGTTCGACGCGACCACGCCCACTCCCGTCCGGCCGGCCAGGTCGAACAGTGCGTCGTTTCGGGCGTCGTCGAGCGGCTGGTCGTGGTCGACGAGCTCGACCATGACGTTGTCGCGGCCGAACATCTCGATCAGGGTGTGGAGTTCGTTCTCGGCGCGTTCAGGGCCGTGTCGTGCGAGCGCCGCCGGCACCGAACCCTTGCGGCAGCCGGTGAGCACGACCCAGTGGCCGTCGTGGGCAGCTGCCAGCTCGCCTTCGTCGTAGACCGGGCGGCCTTTCTCCCCGCCGCGCATCTGGGCGGTGCTGATGGCGCTGGACAATCGGCCGTAGCCCTCGGCGTCACGGGCGAGCACCAGCAGGTGACGGCCCTCGGGGTCGGGTCGGCCGGTCTGCCGCTCGGTCAGGTCGAGACTCAGCTCCGCACCGAACACCGTGCCCACTCCGGTGCTCCGCGCGGCCTCAGCCAGCCGGACCACTCCGTACATGCCGTCGTGATCGGTGATCGCCAGCGCCTCGACGCCGAGCCGGGCCGCCTCGGCGACCAGGGCGTCGGGATCGCTGGCGCCGTCGAGGAAGCTGTAGGACGAGTGACAGTGCAGCTCAGCCCAGGCGGGTCCTGGTTCTGCGGGCGGTTGGGGCGAGGGCTCGGCCGACTCTGCTGCAGAGGGCCGCGTCGGTGGCAGCTGCCCAGCCTCGCGCTGCCCAGCCTCGCGCTGCCCAGCCTCGTCCGAAGGCTCACGCTTCGCTGCCGTTCCCGGCTCCGCCCAGGACAGGCGGCGCTCGAACTCCTTCCAAGGGATCGGCGGATTGTGCCAGCCCATGATCGTCCGACCGGGGCCAGATCAGAACGGCGGAATGTCGGCAGCCGGCAGGGGGGTGGCTGAGCCCGGTGGGTCGGGGGGGTCCTCATCGATCATGACTCCGAGAGGTTCAGGGGTGACGGTGTAGGTGTGTCCGGTGGGGCTGATCCATTCGAATCGGCCAGGTTCGGGTTGTCGGACTTTCCACCGGCTGTGGTGTTTGCCGATGTGGTGGTGTTCGCAGAATGGGCCGAGGTTGCCGACCGCGGTCGGCCCGTACGGGTATGCGATGGTGTGGTCGAGGTCGCAGCCGGCGGCGGGCCTCTCACAGCCGGGCCAGCGGCAGGTCCGGTCCCGGGCCACGACGTGGTCGACCAGGTCGGGTGGGGGTTCATACCGGGTTCGCCCGTAATCCAGCAGTGCCCCGGTGGCCGGGTCGGTGAGCAGCCGCTGCCAGGTGCCGTACCCGGCGAGTCGCCGGGCGACTTCGGCCGGGATGGGGCCGTAGCCGGCCAACTCCGCCGGCTGGGAGTCGTCCAGGCCGAGCAGCATGGTGATGGGCACGATCACCTGCACGGACACGGGCCGGCGGTGTTGGCCGTCGAGGCGTTGACCGCAGGGGCAGCCACCCAGGCGGCCGGCGGCCAGGGCCAGCCAGCCCATCTGGGCCAACGCATCGGCCCGCCGCTGCGCCTTCGTCCGCCGGTCGTCGGGATCCGCGCGCTTCATGGCATCGGCAGCAGCCTCGATCGCGGATTCGATGGCGGCCGCGTCTGCGGCGGGCAGGTAGGCCTCTAGCCAAGCCATCCCATCCTTCGCCGGGCTGGTGCGCACGAACCGGTTCTCGGCCGCGTTCTCCGCGCGCTGGGCCATGGTGTCCGGGTCCAGCCGGTGCAGCGCCCGGACGATCGCCCGCCGCAACTGCGCCGCAGTCATAGTCGCGGCCCGCTCCAGCACCTCGGCCTCAACTCTGCGGGCGAGATCCAGGGTGTGCCCGCGCAGCCCGTCGGCGATCACCTCGGCCTTGCGGACGTCGATCCGGCCTGCTGCCAGCGCGGCCCAGGTGGCCGGCAGGTCTTCGGCCCACACCCGGGCTCGAGCGACCAGCCCCTCCCCTTCCCGTGGGGTCAGGGCAAGCCGGGCAGCGACCTCGGTGCCGGTCACGCGCAGCGGGTTCATCGACTCGATCCGCCGGCCATTGTCCGTTGGTCGCATCTCGGCCCGCCGGGACAACTCCATGATCGCCGCCGCCTGCCGCGCGGCCACCCAGGACGCCAACCGGTGCCAGGCAGCGACCGTCTCGACCAGCTCATAAGCCCCGAGCTCGGCCTGGTCTACGTCGTGCAGCAGGGCCGCCAATTGGAGGCCCGGAGCCATCGCTTCCACATTTGGCAGGTGTTCGGGCACCAACACAGCCGGATCTACCACGTCGGCGAACCTCGGCGCTGGATCGGACGGGGCTTCCGTCAGGTCCGAATTGGCGCCGTCCGCAGCGGCGAACAACGCCGCAACATCGACATCCGGGTCCGGACCGAACAGGGCCTCCACGACCGGATCCCACACCAGCTCACCGGCGTCGATACCTGCTACCAGTGCCTCCAGCCGCACCGGATCGACCGCACCCGGCGCCAACGGCCACAACTGGCCATAGTCAGCCCCAGCGAGGCCATCGCCCCCGGGCGTCTCGTGCGAGGCTGGATCGAACATGTGTTCGAGCATAACAAAGGGGTCCGTCAAGCAACACCCGCGCAGACCAAGCTGGGGACAACATCCACAGCGAAACTGATCAGATCTGCGGCGGCGGGGAGTCGGCATTGCGTCGGCGACTGCCCAACTCGTAGAGGTTTCCATCCGGTGCTCGCAAGTGCAGCCACTCGCAGCGGCTGTCCCGGCCCATCTCGCCCACGATCTCCACACTGACCTCGACGAGTTCAGCCCGGGCCTGGTGGACGTCGTCGACTTCGAACAGCGGCACTGGTCCAGCCGTATTCTTGGTGAAGAACTCGAAGTACGGGTCGCCCGGTGCCATCAGCTTTATCTCGTCGCCTTCATCTCGCCTCCTATGTCACACGGCACGTGGGGCGTACATGATCACGGCGACACCGACCAAACAGATTAGTGCTCCGAGAAGATCCCATTGGTCCGGCCGGAAGCCGTCGACCATGACACCCCACGCCAGCGAACCGGCGACAAACACACCGCCGTAGGCCGCCAGAACCCGGCCGAAGTGCGGCTCGGCTTGGAACGTTGCCACGAATCCGTACGCCCCGAGGGCAAGCACACCGGCAGCCACCCACAGCAGGCCACGGTGCTCACGCCAGCCCTGCCAGACCAACCAGGCGCCGCCAATCTCGGCAACAGCGGCGAGCACGAACAGCAGCACCGAGCGAGTGACGGTCATGGCGGGCACCGTAGGTCATACGTAGCTCGCCTCGCCCTGCCACCGTCCGCGGCAGATGCCGCCGCCTTTCATCGCTGCAGACCTGAAGCCGTGGGTCGTGCCGCGCTCGGGTTCTGTGCTCTGACGGGCTCCGCCCGTGCCGTTGCCATCGACGAGGGCGACACGGACGAGCTGTCGGCCCTGGCCGGTGGGCGATCACCGGCTGATTCGTCCTGACGCCGTGACCACAGCCCCGCATCTCAGTAGTGACAGTGACAGCCAAACCGCACTATTCTAGTATTAGAATATGAAGCAGAAGGCGCTGACGGATGCCGAGCTGCTGGTGCTCGGCCTGGTCGCCGAGATGCCCCGGCACGGCTACGAGCTCGAGCAGGTGATCGAACAGCGCGGCATGCGCGAATGGACCCAGATCGGCTTCTCCTCGATCTACTTCGTGCTGCGGAAGCTCGAGAACCTGGACCTCGTCGCGGCGGATATGCCGGCCGGGGTGAAGGCGAAGAAGATCTTCCACGTGACCGACGCGGGGCGCGCGACCTTGGTGGAGCAGTCGCTCGCGGCGCTGCGCACCGTGCGTCCGAGCTACGCGTCGGTGCTGTTGGGAATGGCCCATTGGCCGGTGCTCGAGCGAGACGCGGCGCTCGCCGCTCTCGAGGAGCGCCGCGCAGCGGTCGAGGCCGAGCTCGAGCGGCTCGGCGAGATCCAGGTCACCCAGCAGCCGCTGCCCGATTTCGTCGAGGCGCTGTTCGACTATGCGCTCGGCCAGTTGCGCGCCGAGGCGGAGTGGGTCGCGCAAACCCTCGACTACATGACGACCAAACCCTGGCTGGAGGGAGGGGCGCGATGAGCGCGCTCGATGACAGACGCCGACTGGAGGAGCTCTATCTGCCGTCGGCGGACGAGTTCGTCCTCGTAGACGTGCCGGACCTGCAGTTCGTGATGATCGACGGGGAGGGAGACCCTGCCGGCGAGGCGTTCGCCCAGGCCTCCCGATGGCTCTTCGCCGTGATCTATCCGATCAAGCGGATCGCCAAGGACCGGATGGGGAAGAGCTTCGTCGAGCCGCCGCTGGAAGCCTGTGGTGGGCCGACGACATGAACGACTTCATCGCGGGGAACCGAGACAAGCTCAAATGGCGGCTGATGATCGTCACGGCGGACTGGGTCGATGCGCAGATGTTCGACCAGGCCGTGGCCAAGGCGTCGGAACGGCTCGGGGAGCCGCCGAGCAGTCTGCGGCTCGAGCGGTTCGCCGAAGGAACGAGCGTGCAGATCATGCACGTCGGCCCCAACAGCGAGGAAGTCGCGACGCTCGCACGCCTGCACAACGAGTTCCTGCCGGAGCACGACCTCGGCCCCAGCGGGCATCACCACGAGATCTACCTGACCGACCCCAACCGCGTGGCGCCCGAAAAACTCAAGACGGTGCTGCGCCAGCCGGTCGGGCACGTCGGGTAGGGGCTTCGGTCAGAGCGACAGCCTCAACGTCACTGGCACATGGTCGGAGGGACGTACCATGACCTCACCAGTCACATGCGTCACTCCGGTGGACCACTCAATCAAGATTCTCGATCGGAATCTTCGCGATATCGTCGGCTACCTCGAACCCGAACACGCGCGAATAGAAGTACAGCTCAGCCTCGATCGCCCGCTGGATGTTCTCCGACTTCCGGAAGCCGTGCTGCTCGCCTTCGAACGTCACATAGGCAGCCGGCAGGCCCTTGTCTCGGACAGCGACGAACATCGCCTCGGACTGGTTCGGCGGCACCACGGGATCGTCGAGACCTTGCAGCAAGATCAGCGGTACTGAGATCCGACCCGTGAAATGGATCGGCGAGCGTTCGACGTACAGGTCGCGGCGATCCGGGTACGGCCCGATCAGCTTGTCCAGGTAGCGCGACTCGAACTTGTGGGTGTCCCTCGCCAGCGCTTCGGCGTCGCTGACGCCGAAATAGCTTGCGCCCGCTTTGAACGCGTCGCGGAACGTGAGCGCGCACAACGTCGTGTATCCGCCCGCGCTACCGCCGGTGATCGCCATGCGATCTCGGTCCACCAAGTCCTGCTCGATGAGGTGGCGCGTGCCGTTGACACAGTCGTCCACATCCACGATCCCCCACCGCCCCGCCAGTCGCTCCCGGTAGGTCCGGCCGTAGCCGGTGCTGCCGCCATAGTTGACGTCGAGCACGGCAAAGCCGCGGCTGGTCCAGTATTGGATCGGCAAGCTCAGCGCGTCAGAAGCCGCTGCGGTCGGTCCGCCATGACTCATGGCGATCAGTGGCGGGCGTTCGCCGGGCGGAGCGGTGTAGTCCTGGTTCTTCGGTGGATAGAAGAACGCGTGTGAAGTCAGACCGTCCTCGGTGGGGAACTCGATCGGCTGCGCGACGGATACATAGCCCAGATCTATGACGAGTTCGCTGGATATCCGTACTGTCGTGAACGCGCCGCCGGCGGGATCCCATTGCACGACTGCGGAGAACTCCGTGGGTGACCCGGCGACGAAGGTGACGCCTCCCGAATGTCCTCCGACGCTGCCGATGGCGCTGCAATGATGCCTGAACCTCGCGTAACTCACGGGTCTGCGTGTTCAGCTCCGCCAGCCGTGACATTCCCTCCTGTACAACGGCGCAGGCGATCGAGGAGGGTCCGAAAAACGCGTAGGAGCTCTGCCCGAACTCCCATTGCGGCTCGCTGAACTCGGCGTGCACCGGATACAGCGCTTCTGTCCGGTCATCCGCCAGGCGATACAGGTTCCACCACCCGGTCCGATCGGAACTGAAGTGCAGCACGCCATCCGGCGACCATTCCGGCTGAACGATCGAGTCGTGGTCACCTCCCGCCACCCGCCGGTGGTCAATCAGCGATCCGTCGGCCGCCACGTCGGCCAGCCACAGCTCCGTGCCGTCCCACGGCATGTTGGGGTGATCCCAGGCCAGCCACGCCAACTGCCTGCCGTCCGGGTCGAGGCGTGGCGTCGAGTAGAAGTCGCGTCCGCTGACCAGGACCTGCCCACCGGCATCGTCGCCGGTGCAATCCACACTCACCAGGGCGTTGACAGCCTCACCCGGGGGCGTGTGATCCTCACGCACACAGATCAACCGGTTGCGGGAGACATCGACAACGGCGTCGGCATACCGCAGTTTCGCCGCTGATTCCGGCGTGATCGGGACCGGCTCACCAGGGTCGGCCAGGCGATACAACCGTTGGTCAGCGAAGTTGGCGTAGTAGACGATGCCGGCGTCGACCACATAGGCACCGCCGCCGTACTCGTGCACGCGCGTGCGCACGTCGTGTGGGGACGGGACGACGTCGGTCATCTCGCCACCGCGCCAACGCATCAGCGCATTGCGACCGCCTTCGGCCGGTCGACTCTCGACCCAGTAGACGTCATCGCCGTCCAGTGAAACCTGGTCCAGGCGTCTATCACCTGCGGCGATGAGTTCGGCAGTGATAGGTGACTTCCAGGTGCCGTATGGAGCAGTAACGGTCACGTCCGGATCATACGTAGCTCGCTTCGACCTGCCACCGGCCGCGATCCAGGACCAGCAGCCACGCCCGACCATCTGCAGTCGTCATCTGAAAGCGGACGCGCCGGTGGGCGAGCTCGTCGTCCCACCAATGCTCGACCGACGGCCATGGGCCGGTCCAGCCGATCACTGCCAGCGTCGGACCCCCGGATACCGACAACGCAGCTGGCACAGACGAGACCTCACAGCGCCCACTGACCGTCACCGGCCGGCCATCTGTGTCGGTGACCGAAGCGGGAACTGGTGACGGAGGCACGACGGCAGGTGCCGGCTCGGGCACTCGGCCCGGCCACGGTCCGTCGGCAGGCAGACGTGGCTCGAGCCGGTCTCCCCACGGCACCCGCAGCACCTGCTCACCTGGACCCCGGCCGCCGGCCAACACTGGAGTTGTCACTGCGGTATGGCCGAGCATCGCCTGCACTCGGCTGGCCGCACGGTCGATCCGGTCGTCGGCCACCCCGGGCCCCCACAGAGCGAGCTGCCGGCCACTGCCGTGAACCAATTGGTCCGGGGCCAGCCGCAGCAACACCACGCCGCCGACCAAGGCCTCGGCAGAGCCCGGCTCGTCGACCCGCCACGCGTCGAGCTGCCAGCGCACCCGCTCGGCCACCGCGGCCGAGGACAACAGTCCGTCATGCCGCCACAGTCGCGACCGGCTTCGCCCGTCCTCGGTCGTCACCCCCACCTCGACCCTGACACAGGAGAGCCCGCGGGCAGCGAGATTCGCGTGCAACTCGTCGGCCAGGCTCTTGGCGGCGAACACCACCGGCTCGGACTGCTCGATCGGCGGGTCGAGCTTCAGGATCGCAGCCAGATCCTCGCCCGGTGCACGGGTCGCCGGAGGTCTCGGTTCGCGACCGCTGGCCAGCCGATGCGCGACCGCGGCGTCGACCCCGAATCGGGTCAAGACGTCTCCCGGCGGCAGCGCCGCGAACTGGCCGAGAGTCCGGATACCCAACCGATGCAACAGCCCCACCAGCTCCAGCTGGTCAGGGAGAACCCGCACGACACCCAACGCGGACAGCGGGTGCGGGGCGAGGAACCGGGCGGTGTCACCGGTGCGAACCACGGTTCCGGATGGCTCCACCCGCGCCGCCAGTACCGCCGCGAACACACCGTCGGCAACCCCGACTGCACACTCGAAACCCCGAGATGTCACTGCCTGGCCGACGAGATCGACCAGCGCCTGCTCGCCACCGAAGTACCGCGCCGGCCCTCGAGCGGGCACCGCGCACAGCCCAGGCCGCACCACCTCGACCCGCGGACAGAACGACTCGACGACCGACGCCACCTGTTCGAAGCACCGGGCCTGGATCTGCGGCTCCTCCGCGTGCACCGCAAGACCCGGGCAGTGTCGCTGGGCGTCACGCAGCCGCTGGCCTCGCCGGACGCCGGACTCGCGAGCGGCCGCCGTACATGCCGTGATCCGGCCGCCTGCCACCACCGCGACCGGGGTATCCGCGTCAGCACCGACGGCGATCACCGGCCAGTCCGGGCACCACACCACCAGCGTCCGGGTGCTCATCCGGCTTCCTCGACCGGAACGAGATCGGCTGGGCCGACCATGCCGTCCGGACCTGGCAACCACAGCCATGCCGTCCGAGGCGGGCCCTTCCCCTCGACCACCACCTGGACCCGGCGTCCGCGCAGATGTCCGTGCCCGTCAGAGAGGCCGGTCCACAGCGACGACGCCACCCGCAACCGCAGGTGCGCTCCCTCCCAGGGACCGGTCACCACCAAGACGGCGCCATGGCGGCGAGCGTGTGCGGTCAGCCTTCGTACCTGAACCGCCGACGGGTTCACTGGTGGGCGGAGTAGTACCAGCTCGACCGCACCGAGCATGGTGGCAACGACCTCTGGCCATCGCTCCCCCGCCTCGTCGACCAGCAGCAGCCGTTGTGGATCCACCCCCATCGCGACCCCCGCCAGCACCCCGAGATCCGGCATACCGACGGCCGCGCACCAGGCCCCATCTGCTGATACTCCAGCCGCCAGCGCCGTGGCCAGCGCTCCGATGCCGTCGACCGACATCACCTGGCCGCGGCGCAGCCCGGGCAATACACCGCGCAACGCCGGGAGCACCGGCAGCAGGTCGGGCTCCGCGACAACGGCGTCGGGAGTCGGAGCCAGCAGTGCGGTCACTGCTCCACTGTCGAACAAATGTTCGACTCAGTCAAGCGCCATGGTGCACGGCCGTCCGACTACGTGTCGGCAACGAAGATGCAGAACGGATGTCCGGCAGGATCGGCGTAGACGCGTAGGGGCTCCTCGGGATCGTCGGAGCGGTCGTAGAGCAGTCGGGCACCGAGAGCCAATGCCTGCTCGTGCTGGAGGTCGAGCTCCGCTGCCGTCGGCACCGTCAGATCCAGATGCAGCTGCTGTGGGATCGGACCCTCCGGCCAGGTCGCCGCCGGCAACACTGCGACCTGTTGGAACGCCAGGCAGGGGTTCCCGGCGGCGTCCCGCAGGCACAACCAGTCCTGACCCACCGGGTCTGGCTCACCGGGAGCGGGCGGCTCATCCCCGGGCCGGTACTTCAGGTCCAACAGTTGGCGGTAGAACTCCGCCAGCAGTCGCGCATCGGTGCAGTCGAGGACGACCTGCCGAAGCTGCGGGAATCCTTGCTCCGCAAGCACAGGGCCTCCTTCATGTCGACCCGTCACAGTACGCTCGTCCCATGGGCGTGCTCGTCAGCCTCGCGACCGTCTTGGCGGTGCCAACAGATCTGCCTGGCGGCACGACGGCAGCCCTCGCTGTGGCCGCGCTGGCGGCCGTGACCGCGGTCCTGCTGGCGGTCGCCTCGCAGGCGGCACAACCACCTCGACTGTCCTGGCCCGCCCTTCGTGCGGCCACTCGTCAGCGGTCTGAGCAGACGATCTTCCTCCGGTTGCGCGACCCGGACGCAGCCGGGCGACCGCAACCGCGTGCACCAGCGGCTCAGCCCACGGCCGGGTAGGGCTTTCACCCCTCACTCGTGCCGTCTCGTCGACCGTTTTCCATCCGACGAGGGGCCGACCATGTATTCCTTTCCTCCTATCGCGGCCGCGATCGGTGTGTTACACACCGTCGTCGCCGGCCTGGTGTCACTGCTCGACCCGTTTCTCGGTGCAGCCAGCGCAACGGCGGCAATCGTCGCCCTGGTCGTGGCCATTCGTGCGCTGCTGCTTCCGCTCGGCTATGCCCAGGTTCGCGCCGAACAGACCCGGACCCGGTTGGCGCCGAAGGTGCGGGAGATCCAGCGCAAGTACCGAAACGATCCCGAGCGGCTACAGCGCGAGCTGGCCGCGTTCTATGCGCGCGAGCAGACGACCCCGTTGGCCGGCTGCCTGCCCGCTCTGGCCCAGGCTCCCGTCTTCACCGTGCTGTACGGGCTGTTCCTCGTCCAGGAGGTCGAGGGAGAGCCCAACGGCCTGCTCGGCCATGAATTGGCCGGGGTGTCGCTCGGGTCTCGACTCGCGGATATGGCTGCCGATCCGCACGTCCTGGTCTTCGCCGCACTCCTCGCACTGCTCGCGCTGGTGGCCTGGGCGACCCGACGGATCACGCCGAGGATCGACACACCGGGAGCGGGGCTGATCCGCTGGCTGCCGTTCGGGACACTTGCCATCGCGGCGTTCGTGCCGCTGGCCGCCGGGATCTATCTGCTCGCCAGCACTGCGTGGACGGTCGGCGAACGTGTCGTGCTGCGTCGGATCGTGGCCGGCAAGGGTGCCGGCTAGCTCTCCGGCGGTGACTGTTTCTGCCGACGCCCGGTCGCCTGCTCCCAGGCCGTGAGCTGCCGCTCGAGCGCCTTCATGATCTCGAACACCTGACTCGGCGGCACTCTGACCCGGGACACGATCTGGGCCTGGGCGGTCGTTACCTTCGTGCCGTCGTCTCCTTCGACGAGGGTCGGCGGGCGAGCCAGCGCGGCGAAGTCGAACGTGAAGACGTCATTGGTGTGCCAGACGCTGACGAAGTCCGCGTACACACCAGGGACCTGCTCGTCGGGCATCGACACACGCATCTGCGGCTGGGTCATGGTCTAAGGATGGCCGCCCGAGGTCGGTCATGGTGCGATCGGGACGCGGGACTTGATGAGCGGGAGTTTGCCCACCGCGGCTCATGTCGTGGAAGACGGGGTTGTGGCAGCAGTTGTATGCCGCGCTCAAGGCGGAGGCCATGCTGGCGGAAATAGGCGTCGCACCCCCGCCGTTAGAGTCGCCGACGTGACGTATCCGCCCGCGCCCCGTGGTGATGACGCCGACGTCTTGCACGGGGTCAGGGTCCCGGACCCATACCGTCGCCTGGAGGATCCCTCCGACCCCGCGACGATCGAATGGTCACGCGCGCAGGCAGATCTGCTGGCGACACACCGGGCCACGTGGACAGATCGGCCCCGCTTTCGCGACCGGCTCGCCGAACTGCTCGCAGCGGGTTCGGTCAGCACGCCGGCGTGGCGGTACGAGCGGGCGTTCTTCACCCGACGAACAGCAGATCAGGAGCACGCGGTGCTGCTCACTATCGACTCGGACGCCACCGAACGCGTGCTGGTCGACCCGATCGTCGTCGACCCCAGCGGTGCAACGACGCTCGACGCGTGGCAGCCGTCACAGCAGGGTGACCTGCTCGCCTACCAGCTGTCTGTGGGCGGCACCGAGGAGTCGGTGCTCCGCGTGCTCGACGTTGTGAACGGCCAGGATGTCGACGGACCGATCGACCGGGCGCGCTACTCCCCGGTTGCCTGGCTGCCCGATGGCAAGGCGTTTTACTACGTCCGCCGACTGCCTGCGGATGCAATACCTGCTGGTGAGGAGCAGTTCCACCGGCGGGTCTACCTGCACCGGCTCGGCACCGACCCCGGGCAGGACATCGAGCTGTTCGGCGGTGGGCTCTCGAAGACGAACTACTACGGCGTGCATGTCAGTCGTGACGGACGCTGGCTGGTCGTTACCGCCGCGGAAGGAACGGCACCGCGCAACGACGTGTGGCTCGCGGATCTTTCGGCTTCCACTCCAGAGGCGCCCCAGCTCGAGCCGGTCCAGGTCGGCGTCGATGCCAGGGCCTACCCGCACGTGGGCCGAGACGGACGACTGTACGTCTGGACCGACCGGGACGCCTCGCGTGGTCGGCTCGCGGTCGCCGACCCGTCTCGACCCGGTCCGGAGACATGGCATGACCTGCTGCCCGAAGACCCCGAGGCCGTGCTCGAGGATTATTCGATCCTCGACGATCTCGACCGGCCGGTGCTGCTGGCGAGCTGGACTCGACATGGGCTGTCCGAGCTCTCCGTCCACGACCTCAGTAGTGGGCATCGCATGACGACGCTCGGTCTACCCGGTCTCGGCAGCATCGGCGGGCTGTCCGAACGCCCGGAGGGCGGACACGAGGCCTGGTTTGCCTACACCGATCACACGACGCCCGTCGTCGTCCTGCATTACGACGGCAAGACGGCAGAGGTCGACACCTGGGCGCAGAGCCCTGGGGTGGTCACCGTCCCGAAGGTGCGCTCGAGGCAGGTCGTCTACCAGTCCGCGGACGGTACCGACGTCCGGATGATCATCCTCTCCCCTGGCACCGTCGTCGACAGGCCCGACCAGCCATCTTGGCGGCCGAGGCCCACGGTTCTGTATGGCTATGGCGGTTTCGGGCTCCCACTCACGCCTGCCTATTCGGCCAGCGTCCTGGCCTGGGTCGAGGCCGGCGGCGTGTGGGCGATCGCCGGCTTGCGTGGTGGAGGAGAAGAAGGCGAGGCCTGGCACCGGGTCGGGATGCGCGAGCACAAGCAGAACGTCTTCGACGACTTCCACGCCGCTGCGAGATACCTCGTCGACGAGGGCTGGACGACGCCGGAGCAGCTCGGGATCTCCGGCGGCTCCAACGGCGGGCTGCTCGTGGGCGCCGCGTTGACCCAGCACCCGGAGCTCTATCGGGCCGTGGTCTGCTCGGCGCCGCTGTTGGACATGGTCCGCTACGAGCAATTCGGGCTCGGCGCCACCTGGTCCGACGAGTACGGCAGCGCCGCCCTGCCCACCGAGCTGGGCTGGCTGCTCTCCTACTCGCCGTATCACCACGTCCGCGACGGGGTGGTCTATCCGGCGGTGCTGTTCACCGTCTTCGACGGCGACACGCGGGTGGACACCATGCACGCCCGGAAGATGTGCGCCGCCGTGCAGGCCGCCACGGCCGCCGACCCGGCGACGCGTCCCATCCTGCTGCGGGCGGAGGGGGACGTGGGGCACGGCGCCCGCGCGGTCTCCCGGACTGTGGAGCTCGCTGCCGACCAGCTTGGGTTTCTCTCCGCACACCTGGACTAACGTTCGCACGATGGTGCTGACCACGGGCACGCAGGACGGCGAGCAGCCCGAGCGGTTCAGCGAGGACTGGTGGGTCGACGTCCTGCTCGACAACCCCCTCAAGCTCGCCGGCTTGCTGCTGATTGCAATCCTGACGCGCTATCTGCTGCACCGACTCATCGACCGCGGCGTCGCGCGAGCAGCAGCAGCGGAACCGCCGGATCGGCTGCTCGGTTCGCGGCGGGCCGCCCGAGTGGTACTCGGCGGCACGGGGGTGTACTCCGAGCGCCGGGCGTTGCGGGCAGCCACCCTTGGATCGCTGCTGAAGAGCATCATCACGGTCACCATCGCCGTGATCGTGGTCGTCATGGCCATGGAGATCCTCGGCTACCCGATCGGGCCGCTGCTCGCGTCGGCCGGAATTCTCGGCGTCGCGCTCGGCTTCGGAGCGCAGAACCTCGTCAAGGACTTCCTTGGTGGCATCTTCATGCTTCTCGAAGATGAGTACGGCGTCGGCGACGTCATCGACATGGGGCAGGCGAGCGGCACCGTGGAGGGAGTCGGGCTGCGAGTCACACGGCTACGGGCCGTCGACGGAACCGTCTGGTACGTGCGCAACGGCGAAGTCGTCCGGGTCGGAAACTCGAGCCATGGATGGGCCAGGGCAGTGCTCGACGTGCCGGTTGCCTACGGCGAGGACAGCGAACGCGCGCGGGCGCTGATCGATCGTGTTGCGCGCGAACTCGCTGCCGATCCGGAGTGGAGCGAACATGTGCTCGAGGATCCCGAGGTCTGGGGCGTCGAGGACGTCCAAGCCGACGCGTACCTGCTCCGCCTGGTCGTCAAGACCGAACCACTGCAGCAGTGGCCCGTCGCGAGGGAGCTCCGCGAGCGAATCATGCGTACGTTCGCCGCCGAAGGTGTGCCGATCTCCAGCGCCAGCCCAGGCTAAGCGAGCGAAGCGTCCAAGGTGATCGTCGTTCCGGTCAGCGCCTTGCTGACCGGGCAGTTCTGCTTGGCGTCCTCTGCGGCGGCCTGGAAGTCCTCAGCGCTAATGCCCGGCACGTCGCCACGAACGGTGATGTGGACCCCGGTGATACCGGTGCCCGGCTGGAACGTGACGTCGGCAGTGGTCTGCAGCGACGTCGGCGGGGTCCCCGCCTTGGCCAGCCCACCGGACAGCTGCATCGAATAGCACGACGAGTGGGCTGCCGCGATCAGCTCCTCCGGTGACGTTCGGCCGTTCGGCTCCTCCGCGCGGGACGCCCAGGTGACGTCGTAGGTGCCCAGCTTCGACGACTCCAGCGACACTTGGCCCGAGCCCTCGAACAACGAGCCCTGCCATTGAGTCGTGGCGGTGCGGGTGGTGGCCATGCCGGTTCCTCCAAGGTCGAACTGCCGATGTGTGCCCATCCTGCCCCTCCCCTAGCCGGCTTGCGAGAATGAGCGGCGTGAGCGAGCAGGCCAAGGTGGAATCTGGGACCTTCTACGACGCCGTAGGCGGGCACGAGACGTTTCGGCGGCTGGTCCACCGGTTCTACCAGGGCGTGGCCGACGATCCGGTGCTGCGGCCGCTCTATCCAGGCGATGACCTCGGCTCCGGCCGAAGAGCGGCTGCGGATGTTCCTGGAGCAGTACTGGGGCGGTCCGACGACGTACTCCGAGCAGCGCGGGCATCCCCGGCTGCGGATGCGACATGCGCCGTTCAAGATCAATCCGGCGGCGCGCGAGCAATGGCTGCACCACATGCGGATCGCCGTCGAGTCTCTGCAACTCCCGGCGGAGCAGCACGCACTCTTGTGGGACTACCTGCAGCGTGCGGCGCATTCGATGGTCAACACGTTCGAAGACTGACCGCACGCGTAGGCTCGCCCGGTGACCCAGGGATTCACCAACAACCCCACCCAAGACCGGGCATGGTGGCGCGAAGCCGTCGTCTACCAGGTGTACATCCGTTCCTTCGCGGACGGGACCGGCGATGGTGTGGGCGATATCGCCGGCATCCGGTCACGGCTGCCCTATCTGCGCGACCTCGGCGTCGACGCGATTTGGATCACCCCGTGGTATCCGTCGCCAATGAACGATGGTGGGTACGACGTGGCCGACTACCGCGACATCGCGGCAGAGTTCGGCACGTTGGCAAGTGCCGACACGCTGATCCGCGAGTCGCATGCCCACGGGCTGCGGGTCATCATCGACGTCGTCCCGAACCACACGTCTCACCGGCACCGGTGGTTCGCGTCAGCGCTGGCGGCCAGACCTGGCTCGCCGGAACGGGACCGGTACCTGTTCCGGCCCGGCCGCGGGCCGAATGGCGACCTTCCACCCAACAACTGGCGCAGCTTGTTCGGTGGGCCTGGTTGGACTCGCGTGACCGAGCGCGACGGCTCATCCGGCGATTGGTATCTGCATCTGTTCGACGTGACCCAGCCGGACCTGAACTGGTCGAACCGCGACGTTCGCGACGAGTTCGTCGACGTCTTGCGGTTCTGGTTCGACCGCGGGATCGACGGCTTCCGGATCGACGTGGCGCACGGGCTGGTCAAGGACCCCGCCCTGCCCGACCTGCACTACGACGAGGAAACCGGGCACCCGGTGGGAACGCACGCCGCGGGCGCACACCCCTTCAACGACCGCGACGACCTGCAGGAGATCTACCAGGAATGGCGGGCCGTGGCCGACACGTACAACCCGCCGCGGGTCTTCGTTGCCGAGGCCTGGGTCGACTCGCCGGAACGGCTGAAGCGATACGTGCATCCCGAGCGACTGCACCTGGCCTTCGACTTCGACTATCTGCAGGCGCCGTGGTCCGGGCCTGATCTGAGGGCGACCATCGACTCCTCCCGTCGGTCGCGGGCACCGGTCGGGGCATCCAACTCATGGGTGTTGTCCAACCACGACGTCGAGCGCCACCTCACGCGGTACGGCCGCAAGCAGACCGCCACAAACCTCGGGGAGGACCCGTCGGCCGATCCGGCCGACGTCGACCTGGTACTGGGTACTCGCCGCGCCCGTGCGGCGATCATGCTCACCCTCGCCTTGCCGGGAGGTGCGTACGTGTACCAGGGCGAGGAGCTCGGTCTACCCCAGGTGCTGGACCTTCCAGCATCGGCCCTGCGGGACCCCATCTGGAAGCGCTCGGAACATACCCGGCGCGGGCGGGACGGCTGCCGGGTGCCGATTCCGTGGACCGTCCGCGGTCCGTCGTTCGGCTTCGGTGTCGACGGATCATGGCTGCCCCAGCCCCCTGCGTGGGGCGACCACTCGGTTCAGGTACAACGCGACGACCCGGACTCCATGCTCGAGCTCTATCGCCGGCTACTCCGGATGCGCCGCGAGCTTCCGGCGCTCGGTGAGGGCGACCTGACCTGGCTGTCCGACATCGGCCCCGACGTGCTCGCGTTCAGCCGGGAACCCGAGTTCGCCTGTGCGGTCAACCTCGGATCGGTTCCGATCGAGCTGCCTGAGCACTCCCGGGTGCTGGTCACCAGCGTTCCGCTCGTGGACGGGCAGCTGCCGACCGACGCCGCTGCCTGGCTGGCCACCTGAACTGCGTTCAGAGGGCGAACAACGCGAGGCCGCCGCGAGCCAGCACCGATCCGTGCGAAGCGTCGAGGCGCCACCACTGACCCATGGACCGGAGCACGACATCGCCGTCGCTGAGGAAGCCGTACGACTCCGCGGCGTGCGCGAGTCGCAGTGGCACACCTGGCGCCAGCTCGCGGGCCCAGATCTCGGCGGCCAGCGCCTCCAAGGCTGCTCTCCCTTCGCGCAAGGCCAGGCCGGCGGTCACCTCTGGGCCGCGGCGGCGGAACTCATCCACACCTGCTGCCACCGCTCCGGCGACCTCAGGCCCAGCCAACCGGGCCCGCTGGGTCCATCCCGACCGCGGCGGCAAGCTACTAGTCCATCTCAACGCGGGCACGGCAGGCGGCAACTCCAGCTCTCCGTTCGCACCAACGGCCCGCGCCGCCAAGGTTCCTGCTTCGATGACGACGTCGGCGGACAGCGGCGCGGCCAAGGCGATGGCACGTAAGGCGAGAGCGTCGAAGGGCGTCTCGGCGAAGCAGCCGGCCACGTTGCCCTCGGCGACGATCCGAATCACCGCCTCCGGTTCGAATCGGGCGACCCGGCGCGCGAACGTCGCGAGGTCAGACGCCGCCGCCGGGTGCTCGGGCACCAGCTGCGTCATGGTTCGAGGAACTTCGCCAGCGCCACGCGCTCGGCCTCGGTCAGTGCCCGCGGCCGGTGCTCGGCGACGTCGAAAGCGACCAGCGCGCCCGTCGCGCGGACATAGACCGCGTCGTCGTCGGACACCTCGTACGCGACGTCGAACGACGAGGTGCCGATCCGAGTCACCCAGAGGAGGACGCGAAGCGGGTCGATCCGGAACGACACAGGCCGCAGGTAATCCAACGACTGGTGCGCGACCACCGAGCCCTCGTGGGTATCCAGCGCGTCGGCGAGATAACGATGGGCGAAGTCGACCCTGGCCTCTTGCAAATACTCCGCGAACGTGACGTTGTTGACGTGGCCGTAGCTGTCGAGGTCGTCGAAGCGGACAGCGCATTCGTACACGTGGCGCATTGTCGACGGTCGCACTCGGACCCTCGCTCGCCCCTCGCTCGGGCTCCTCGTTGCTCCATATGCGGCCCGCCCCGGGATCGGCCCGCCGCGCTCCAGAAAACTCTCGAGCACCTCCCGCTCCCTCGGCGCGATCCGGCGGATGTGCTCGTCGCCGAGGTCATAAGGCACCAGGATCGACGCGGCGACCGCGTAGACCGTCCGCGACCCGTCCGGTTCGATGTCGAGCACCTCGTAGCCGAGCGCGAAGGACGCCGCCCGCACCTCGGTCACCCAGGTCTCCACCCGGACCGGGGTGGGCCGGAAGTGCAGCGGCGCGCGGTAGCCGATCTCGTGCCGGCGGACGACGACGCCGCGAGCCAGCTGTTCAGCGCCCTGCTCCGGGGCGTGGACGAAGAGCATGTCGACCCTGGCTTCTTGCAGGTAGCGCAGGTAGACGACGTTGTTGACGTGGCCGAACGCGTCCATGTCCGCCCACCGCAGCGGAACGGACGACACATGGCGCGGCACGCGGAACATACTGCCGGGTCGCGTCGGCCGCACCTAGTCCGCGACCATGATGAGCGAGACCGAACGATATGAGGAGGGCACCCGTGGCAGTACCCGGTGCAAAAGAGCTCGAGGACGCCGAGGCGACCCTGGGGCAGGACGGCTATGACGTCGTACGGGTTGGCTACTGCGATGTCATCGGCAGCGAACGTGGCCGTGATGTCCTTGTCAACGGCTTCGCCCGAACAGTCGAGGATGGCGTCGCCTTCTGCCGGTCGGTCTACGCCACGACGCCGACGGGTGACACCGTTCCAATCAAAGGCGGCCTGGAGGAAGGCCTACCCGACGTCATCGCCTTTCCGGACTTGTCCACGATCAAACCTCTCCCCTGGGAGCCCGGCGTCGCGCATTGCATCGCAGATGTATACGACCCGGACGGGATGCCATCCCCACTGAGCCCTCGAAACGTTCTCAAGCGCGTTGTCGAGCGCTTCGGGACACTCGACATGAGCCCGGTGGCCGGGCCGGAATTGGAGTTCTACCTCCTCGAGCGCGACGACCAGGCGCCCACGGGCTGGCGCCGGTATGGCGAGGCATCCGGCAACGTCTACGTCACTGGCCGCAGGGGAGACCCCGACAACGTGCTACTTCGCTCGCTACGCCAGCTGGGGGGATACGGCCTGGATGTCGTGACCGCCAATCACGAATACAGCAGCGGGCAGTTCGAGATCAACCTGTGGCATTCCGAGGCGCTCGACGCGGCGGATCGTGCGTTCCGCTTCAAATCGGCGGTCAAGGAGCTGGCCCGCCAGGAGGGCAAGCATGCGACGTTCATGGGCAAACCGTTCAACGACGAGGGCGGCTCCGGGTTCCACATCCACTTCTCGACGTGGACCGATGACGGCGTACCGATGTTCGATGACCCCGACGACGAGCTCGGACTGTCCAGCACGGCCCGGTCGGCCATCGCCGGGGTACTCGCTCACGCCCCCGCTCTGGCCGCGGTCCTCAACCCGACGATCAACTCCTACAAGCGGCTGGGGCCCGATTCGTTTGCACCCTGGCTCGCCGATTGGGGCATGGACAATCGCAGCGCAATGATCCGCGTTCCACCCGAGCGAGGCCGCGCGTCGCGGATGGAGTTCCGCCTCGGTGACGCCTCGGCCAACCCCTACCTCGCCATCGGTGGGCTGCTCGGCGCCGCATTCCTCGGAATCGAGGACAAGCTCCAGCCGCCCGACCCGCTCGAGGGCTACGGCTACAACCCGGAGAAGGCAGCGAGGCTGCCGGCCAGTTTGGGTATTGCCCTGGAGGCCCTCGAGGCCGATACCGAAATCACCGAAATCCTCGGCCCGGAGTTCGTCGAGATGTTCCTCACCTACAAGCGAAATGAACTCGAGCGTTTCTCGCACTGGGTGACCGACTGGGAATTCCGCGAGTACGCCTACCACCTCTGAGGAGCCGGACGTGCCGCCAACCCCCGTGCCGCTGTCTCAGGTCGACCTGACCAACCTCGACACGTTTGCGCGCAACGAGGCGTGGGGCCAGTTCGACACGCTGCGCGGCGAGGCACCGGTCTTTTGGAACCCCGAGCCGCCCCCCAACTCGGGATTCTGGGCCATCACCCGCCATGCCGACATCACCGCGATCGACAAAGACCCCGAGACCTTTACCTCGACGAAGTACGTCAACCTGGAGGAACTCGACGCGGAGTACATGGATCTCCGGCGGTCGATGCTGGAGACCGACGGGGCGCGCCACCAGGCGTTGCGCAAGTTGTTGCTGCGCGATTTCGGCAGCCGGATGCTTCAACAGTACGAAGGCTTCCTGCGCGACCTGACCCGAGTCACGGTCGACGCTGCCCTGGGGCAGGAAGAGTTCGACTTCGTCACCGAGATAGCCGCCGAAGTGCCCATCCGCGTTTTGACGCGGCTACTCGGTGTCCCGGAAGACAACACCGAGCGGCTTATCGACTGGGGCGACCAGATCATCGCCAACACCGATCCCGACTATGCCTCGGTCCCGCTCGATACCCCGGAAAGCGACCGATTCAAGCACCTGCCGTTCCGATCGCCAGCATCCATCGACGTGTTCGCATACGGTCGCCAGCTAGCTGCAGAACGCCGTGGCGGCGCGGGTGAGGACCTCATCAGCAAGCTGGTCAACAGCGTTCCCACGGACGGGAAGGCCCTGACGGCGACCGACTTCGACAACTACTTCCTGCTGCTCGTCGTCGCCGGGAACGAGACCACCCGCCATGCCATCAGTCACGCCATGCTGGCGCTGATCGAGAACCCCGATCAAATGGCCTACCTGCAGGCCCATCCGGACAAGGTGCGAATCGCCGTCGAGGAGGTGCTGCGCTGGGCGTCCCCGGTCTACCACTTCCGCCGCACGGCCACCCGCGACGTCGAACTGCACGGTACGAAGATCAGCGAAGGCGACAAGGTGGTCATGTGGTTCGCCTCCGGCAACCGCGATGAGGAGGTCTTCCAGCACCCCTACACCTTCGACGTCGCCCGATACCCCAGGAATCACCTCACCTTTGGAACCGGTCCACACGGCTGCCTCGGCGGTCAACTCGCCCGAATGGAGATCCGCATCCTGTTCGAGACGCTTCTTCCAAGGCTCGAGTCGATCGAGGTCGCCGGCGAGGTGAAGCGGATCCGCAGCAATTTCGTGAACGGCCTCAAGGAGTTCCCGGTGCGGGTGACAGTCCGCCACTGAGCCGTCAACGAGGAGCGCGTACCCCGCGGAACTCCCAGTCTCCGCCCTTGGCGGTGGACAGCACTTCATTGCTCTCCGAGGGCTGCGCACCGCAGTCGTCCCGGATCGGCACCGGGCCGGAGACGATGTGGTTGGTCAGCCGACCCAAGCCTTCCACCTCGACCTCGACGACATCGCCAGGATGGACCGTTCGGGAGTTGGCCGGAGTGCCGGAAAGGAGCACGTCACCCGGGTAGAGCGTGATCGTCCGGGCGATGTCCGCGATGAGGTAGTGCATATCCCATTGCATCTCGTCGGTACTCGCCTCTTGCCTCACCTCTGCGTTGACGCTCGTCCGCAGGACCTTGCCATGGAAGTCCCAGTCGTCGACGAGCCCTGGGCCGAGCGGGCAGAGGGTGTCCGAGCCCTTGACCCGAAGCATCGAACCGGCGTCGGTGTCGCGGAAATCGTGCAGGCCGAAGTCGTTGCCGATGGTGTAGCCGGCGATGTAGTGCCCGGCCTCCTCCGGCGAGACATTGCGGCAGGTCCGGCCCATGACGATGGCAATCTCGCCCTCGTAGTTGAGCCAGTGGCACCGCTCAGGTCTGACGACGGCGCCTCGATGGGCGTTCAACGACGAGGTGGGCTTGTGGAAATACGTGGGCGCCGGCGGCAGGGTCGTCTGGAACTCCTCGACCCTGCTGCGGTAGTTGAGGTGGACCGCGACGATCTTCGTCGGTACGACGGGAGGCAGGTGCACCGCCTCGTCGATGCCCACGACGCGGCCGTCAGCCGCCCGCAGCAGGCTGCCGTCCCGGACGACCTCGACCGTAGCGCCGTCGAGCAGTATCCGCCGATACTCGGTCATGCCGGCTCGAGCTGGGTACGGCGGGGCCGGGGGAAGCCGTCTTCGGGCCGGTCGAACCACAGGTGCACCTGGCCCGTGCCGACGGAGTTCTCGTATTCGCCGTACTGCCGCGACGGCGAGGTGTTGTCTCCTTCGCCCAGCACGCCGGCCATCATCAGGTAGTGACCGAAGCGCGCTTCGGGCTTGAACCGGTAGAACTCCGTCATCGTCTCCAGCACCCGCGCGTGGTCGCCCTTGCTGAACCAGCCGATCCGTTCGGCGTCGGCGGCGGCCGCCTCGGGAGTGAATATGTGTTCGACGCCGGCGGCCTCGTGGTCGCGGAGCTGCCGCAGCGGCCAGAAGGTGTGGCTCAACGCGCCGGATGCGATGAGCACGACCTTGCGGTCGCTTTCGGCGATGGCGTCACCCACCGCCCGGCCCAGGCGAAGGTTGTCCTCGGTGTCGGCGGTCTGGCACACCCCGATGGAGACCCACCGTTTCTTCGGCAGGCCCTGCCCGAGGAACTCCCAGAGATTGGTCGTCGCGTAGAAGATCGGCAGATGCTCGTCGTCGATCGCCGTGATCCAGGTACCGTGCTGGTCCGCCCTGGCGGCGATGAGGCGGGCCAGTTCGGGGTCGCCGCGGAAGTCGTACGGCCGGTGGTGCATCCCGCGCGGCAACTCCTCCGACGTGAACAGCCCCGCCCGGCGCACATGGGCCGTCACGACGAACTCGACGGTTGTCGCCCAATGCGAGTCGAACACCACGACGGTGTCGTAGTCGAGGGTCTCGAAGACGTCGCGGCGCAGCTGCTGCAACCCGGAAACCAAGGTGGTGTCTTGACCGTTGTTGAGCTCCCGGCGGGTTGCCTCGGGCAGCACGATCGTCGGGACGTGCGCGAGCAGGCCCGCGCCGACCACCTCGCCCATCAGGATTCCTCCTTCGTCTGGTCCGCCACCCACCCCTTGGGTGAGAAGACGGTGTTCTTCACATCGCAGTAGAAGTCGAAGCTGTGCCTGCCGCCCTCGCGACCGATGCCGGACTGGCGGTTACCGCCGAAGGGAGCGCCCAGATCCCGGACGAAGAAGCAGTTGACCCACACCGTGCCGGCGGACAACGCCGCCGACACACGCTCGGCACGGTCCGGGCTACCGGTCACTAGGGTCGCGGCCAGGCCGAAGCGGGTCGCGTTCGCGATCTCGACGGCCTCGTCCTCGGTCCGGAAGGTCTGGACTGTCAGGACCGGCCCGAAGACCTCTTCGGTGAGGATCTCGCTTCCCGAAGCCATGCCGGAGAGGATGGTCGGCAGAAAGAACAGCCCGCCCAGTTCCTCGTTCGGGCCGCCGCCGAGGAGCGCTCGAGCGCCGGCGGCGATCGCGCGATCGACGAAGCCTTTGACCCGATCGAAATGCGGATGGGAGATCAGCGCACTGATGTCCGTCGCCTCGTCGCGCGGGTCGCCCTGGCGCAGCGCTCTCCCCCGCTCGACGACGGCTTCGACGAACCGCGGCGCGATCGACTCCTCGACAAGCACCCGGAACGCACCCAGGCACACCTGACCGGAGTTGTCGAACTGCTCCACGGTCAGAGCAACAGCCAAATCGAAGTCGGCGTCGGCGAACACGACCAGCGGCGATTTGCCGCCCAACTCGAACGACAGCGGGACGATGTTGGGCGCGGCCGCGCGCGCGACCACACCGGCGGTCGGCACCGAACCGGTGAATGCGAGCCGACGGATTCCCGGGTGGACGGTAAGTGCGGCGCCGGCTTCAGCGCCCAGGCCCTGGACGACGTTGAGGACACCGGGTGGCAGTCCGGCATCCGCGCTGATGTCTGCGAGCAGCGACGCCGTCAGTGGCGCCCACTCGGGCGGCTTGAGCACGACGGTGTTGCCGGCGGCGAGCGCAGGTCCGATGCGCCAGGTGGCCAGCATGAGCGGCGCGTTCCAGGGCGTGATGATCGCTGTCACACCCGCCGGGTCCCAGGTGATGCGCTCGCGGTGGCCGCGGATCTCCATCTCCTCGTGGTCGAGGCGCAAAAGCCAGTCGGCAAAGAATCGGAAGTTCATGGCGACGCGGGGCATGACGCTGCGTCGGTGCGAGCGCAGCAGCGAGCCGT
Source organism: uncultured Actinomycetota bacterium (assembly GCA_963819885.1). Taxonomy (GTDB): domain Bacteria; phylum Actinomycetota; class Actinomycetes; order Jiangellales; family Jiangellaceae; genus JACVRX01. The sequence goes on from CAWFXV010000030.1 coordinate 371,726, forward strand.
TGTCCCTGGTCTCTACGCGGGCGAGTTCGTCGGCCCGGGCGTCGATGCCGTCGGCAACCCGATGCAGGCCGACAGCGCGCTCCTTCGGCGTCGTCCTTCCCCACTCGGTGAAGGCCGCCTGAGCCGCTGACACTGCCGCGTCGACCTCGGTCTGACCGCCCCGGGCGACCTGAGCAATGGCCTGCTCGTCGATCGGGGAAAAGTCGGCAAACGTATGCTCCGAGCGCACCCGGCGACCGCCGATCCAGTGCCTCGGGTCGACCTCGACCCCCTCGACCGTCACCGTGTCAGGCACGCCCCTAGGCCTCCGTCTTGGCGGCGAGGTTGTCGCGTAGGAGCTTGCCACCGTTCCATTGCATGCCGACCTGCCGGTAGTAGGCACCGATCAGCTCCTTCGGCCGGAGCCGGTGGAGTTCCTCGGTGGGAGAGTCGTAGATCAGGAACGAGTCGACCTCCGCGCGCCAGGGGCTGCCGCCTTCGAAGCCGGCCGACGCGGTTGAAATCAACTCGTCGAGGCTTGGCTTTGCCGGGTCGCCAATCGAGGTCACGATCCGGCTGTGGGCCATGGGATGGGCGTTGACGAAGCCGTTGCCGCCGGTCTCCTCGACGAGGGTGATCCGCGCCTCTGCCAGCCGCCGGTCCGCCGCCGCCAGGGAGGCACCGAATCGACCCCCCGCTGCGATCCGGGGCGCCGGGCCGTACGGGTGCGGCCGGGTCAGGTGGATCGCGCCAAGTTTCTTCGGGTAGCCCTGGTGGATCCCGCGCGCCATCGCGAAGTCGCTGTCCACCCAGATGTAGACGCACCGGCTGAAGATCCGGCCCCCGAAGGAACAGCGGACGACGACGAGGGCCTCCTTGTACTGCCCGAGGACAGGGTCCAGTAACTGCTCGCCGTCGGCGCCACAGGACTGCCAGTCCGCCCAGATGAAGGCCACCGCGCCAGGTTCTTCGTCGACCAGCTCGAGCGGCTCGGGGAGCAACTCCAAGACCCGGTCAGGGTTGACGCGGTATTCGATCGTGAGCAGGTCACCGGAGTAGAACCACGGCGGTGCCGGCAGGAGGGAGGCCTTGCCCGTCGCTGTCCTGGGAGCGAAGAAACCACGCAGGTCCGGCACAAGCGTCAGCCTAGGCTGGCGCCATGCGCGTGCTGTTCATCGAGCACGATCACGTCTCCCCGCCGGGGTCAGTCGGGGAGGCGTTCCGGCGCCGCGGATACGAGATCGAAGAGCTGGTGGTCGTGCCGGCCGAGCGGTTCACCTCGCCCGACGTCGAGTTCGGCTTCCCGGCCGCCACCGACTACGACGCGATCGTGCCGATGGGCGCGGCGTGGTCGGCGTACGACACCGCCACGGTCGGGACGTGGGTGGCCCCCGAGCTGGAGCTGCTCCGTGCGGCAGACGCGGCAAACGTGCCGGTGCTCGGCATCTGTTTCGGCGGTCAACTGCTCGCCACGGCGCACGGTGGGTCGGTCGCGCGTTCCCCCGCCCCAGAGGTCGGGTGGTACGGCGTGCACTCGGACCATCCCGATGTGCTGAGCAGCGGGCCGTGGTTCCACTGGCACTTCGACCGATGGACCGTGCCTCCCGGCGCTGTCGAGATCGCCCGCAACGCGGCGGCGAGCCAGGCGTTCGTCCATGGCCGATCGCTTGCCGTGCAGTTCCACCCCGAGCTCGATCCCCCGATGCTCGAGGGTTGGCTCGCCAACGGCGGTATCAGGGATGTCGAGGCAGCCGGCCTCGACGTCGAGGCGTTGCTCGCGCATACGCGGGCGGAAGAGGCGGCCGCCGCCGAGCGGGCGCGCGCCCTCGTCGACGCGCTGCTGGACGATCGCTTAGCTGATTAGTCTCGGGTGAGCTTGCGATAGGTCACCCGATGTGGGCGAGCGGCTTCTGCGCCGAGACGGTCGACCTTGTTCGTCTCGTACGAGTCGTAGTTGCCTTCGAACCAGAACCACCGCGCCGGGTCTTCGTCGTCGCCCTCCCAGGCCAGGATGTGTGTGGCAACCCGGTCGAGGAACCACCGGTCGTGCGAGGTGATGACCGCGCAGCCCGGAAACTCGAGCAGGGCGTTCTCCAGCGACTGCAGGGTCTCCACGTCGAGATCGTTGGTCGGCTCGTCGAGCAGAATCAGGTTGCCGCCCTGTTTGAGGGTGAGCGCGAGGTTGAGCCGGTTGCGTTCGCCACCGGAGAGCACACCTGCGGGCTTCTGCTGGTCCGGGCCCTTGAAGCCGAAGGCAGCCACATATGCCCGGCTCGGCATCTCGACCTGTCCCACCTTGATGTGGTCCAAGCCGTCGGAGACGACCTGCCAGACGGTCTTGCCCGGCTCTATGCCGGCTCGGCCCTGGTCGACATAGGACAGCCGGACGGTCTCGCCGACTCGGATGCTGCCGCCGTCGGGTTGCTCGTCGACCCACGATCATCTTGAACAGTGTCGTCTTGCCGACGCCGTTGGGGCCGATGACGCCCACGATCCCGTTCCGCGGCAGCGTGAACGACAGGTCGTGCATGAGCAGCCGGTCGCCGTACCCCTTGGCCAGGCCGACCGCCTCGACCACCACGTTGCCCAGGCGCGGTCCTGGCGGGATCTGGATGTCCTCGAAGTCAAGCTTGCGGGATTTCTCTGCCTCGGCGGCCATCTCCTCGTAGCGCTCCAGCCTGGCGCGCTGCTTGGTCTGGCGCGCTCTGGCGTTGGACCGAACCCAGTCCAGCTCGTCCTTCAACCGCTTGGCCCGCTTGGCGTCCTTGGCGCCCTCGACCCGCAACCGGGCCTGCTTGGTCTCCAAGTAGGTCGTGTAGTTGCCCTCGTACGGATAGGCCCGGCCCCGGTCGAGCTCGAGGATCCACTGCGCGACGTTGTCGAGGAAGTACCGGTCGTGGGTGACGGCCACCACACACCCCGGGTACTTCTCCAGGTGCTGCTCGAGCCACTGCACGCTCTCGGCGTCCAGGTGGTTGGTCGGCTCGTCGAGGAGGAGCAGGTCAGGCTGCTGCAGCAGCAGTTTGCACAGGGCCACCCGCCGGCGCTCGCCGCCGGACAGGACACGGACATCAGCGTCACCCGGTGGGCACCGCAACGCGTCCATCGCCTGCTCGAGCTGCGAGTCCAGATCCCAGGCCTCGCGGTGGTCGAGCTGCTCCTGCAGCCGGCCCATCTCGTCGAGAAGTTCGTCGGAGTAGTCCACCGCCATCTTCTCGGCGATCTCGTTGAACCGCTCCAGCATCGCCTTGGTCTCGGCAACGCCTTCCTCGACGTTGCCGAGCACGGTCTTGTCCTCGTTGAGTCGCGGCTCCTGCTCGAGGATGCCCACCGTGTAGCCGGGGCTGAGGGTCGCGTCGCCGTTCGACGGCTGGTCGAGCCCGGCCATGATCCGCAGCACGGTGGACTTGCCGGCGCCATTCGGACCGACGACGCCGATCTTCGCTCCCGGCAGGAAATGCAGCGTGACGTCATCGAGGATGACCTTGTCGCCGTGCGCCTTGCGCACCTTGCGCATCGAGAAGATGAACTCCGCCATAGCGCCGACCAGCCTACGTGGTCGTGCTAGCGGGTCGCGGCGTCAGATCTTCAGGTGTCGATAGTGGACTGGTCGAGGACGTAGACCGCGTTGCCGAGGCCGTCGTCGAACGCCGCCCAGTAACCGCCAGGGATCTCGTTGGGCTGCAGCCAGAACTCAAGCACCTCACGCCGCCGCTCGTACCACGCCCTGACGTCGTCCACCAGCAGCACCGGCCCGGGGCGGTACGAACCATTGGGCGCTTGGTCGAGCATGAGCTGAACGTGGTCGCCTGGCATCTTCAGGCTGGCGGTCGTATCGCCTTCACGCCACGCCTCTGGCCAGCCCAGCGTGTCGCGGTAGAGCCGCAGCGCTCGGTCCAGATCGTCGACCGGCAGATAAAAGAACTCGACCTTGTCCATGGCTAGACCGTAATCAACTTATGTCTGCGGGTCAACCTGTTATGTTAATCCCGTGCCCGAGTGGATCCCGACCATGGCGTCGGCGAAGGGCCGCCTCGCCCTCACGGCGCTGGAGCACTTCGCCGCACACGGCTACAGCGATATCGGCGTGACCGAGCTGTCCGCGGCGGCCGGCGTGACCACAGGCGCGCTCTACCATCACTTCGGCAGCAAGCTCGGCCTGTACGACGTGGCCCGCACCGAGATCGAGCGGCGTGTCCTCGACCGGCTGCACGGCGCAGTGGCGGCCAGACCAGACGACCCGCCCGGCGCAGCGGCCAGGGCCGCCCTCTTGGTGGCCTTTGACTTCCTCATCGAGCACGGCTCGGGCCGTCTGATCTGCGAGCCTCACCCGAGCCGTCAGGACGACCCGATCGAGGACTATGTGGCCAGCGTCAGCAATCGGCGCGAAGTTCCGATCGGCGCAATACTCGTTGCGGCATGGCGGGCCGCGCTTCGCGCCGCGGCCGACGGCGTTCGACCCGAGCACGCTCGAGCCGCCTTCGCGGCAATCACGGTCGAGGCGTGACGCTTGCCCTGACCGACCGTCACGCGGCTTGGCCACCCAGGCGCGAAGTGGAGTCGGCAGCAGTTCGGTGCTCCTCCCCGTCGCCGCCGGTCTCAGCCTCCTCTCCGGCAGCTAGAGCTTGCTCCTGGACGAGCAACTCCATCCGAACATTTGCCGCGAGCTCGTGCTCATCGACAACGTCGACCCGCTCCTTGCGCGCTCGGACGAACTCTGATGTGCCGCGCACCAGGTCGTGCCCGACGCTGATCGCATCGATCTCGGCATCACGCCCGGGGCGACCGTCTTCGGTGCGCCAGTCTCTGATCCGCAACCGGCCGAAGAGCACGACTGGGTCGCCCTTGTGCAGCGAGTCACGGCAGTGCTCGGCAAGAGTCCGCCAGCAGGTGACGCCATAGAAGGAGGTCGGGCCGTCGCCCCAGCGACCGGTCTGGCGGTCGATCCGGCGGGGGGTGTGCGCGAACCGGAAGCTGGTGATCGTCGTGCCGCGTTCGGAGTTGACGGTGCGGATCTCGCTGGCAACGTTGCCGACCAAGGTGATGATGGCATCGGTCATTGGGTGCCTCCTGCGCTCATGGCGGGCTGAATGGACGCACCCGATGGTCCCGTCCGCCGTGCCCGAGAGGTAGTGCGAAACAGCCGGCTGTGGACGGCGCGGGCTGCGAAAGCCGGCCTGTGGACGGCAGCCTCAGCCCCGGGCCACCAGCGCCGCCTGCCGGAACGAGCGGTAGCGGTCGATCTCGGTGTCAACCGGGGCGACGACGATTTCGTCGGCCGCGGAGGCCACTGCCGCGCCCAGGGTCTTGCGGACGGCATCGGCGCGGCGATTCCCGCCAACCCTAGCTGCGATCCTGCTGGCCACGGCGAGGAGAATGCCGAGCAGTATCCCGCCCAGGAGCAATGCCGTGGGAACGGGCAGGGGACCCCAATCCGGCGTGCCGATCTCCGGCAAACGAAGCCAGCCGACGACCGCCAGGGCGAGCAGCCACACGCCGCCGACGACGGCAGCCACTAGCGCCAGCCACTGCAGCACGTTCACCACGGCCCACCAGCGCGGCCGCCGCTCGACCCCGAGGTCGGTCGAGACGACCGCCTGGTCCAGAGCGTCGGGCAGTTTCTCGGCCGCGGTATTGACCGTCGATCGGATCGCCGCAACCCACGGCCCGGCGACGCCGCGAGCCGCGGAGTCGCCGAGTCGGCGGATGGCAAAGTCCGATCGGGCCCGCTGTACCGGTGTCGCCGCTGGCAGCGAGGTCCGCATCAGCGCGGCGTCGACCTCATCAGTTCGGTCCAGCCGGAGACGACGAAGTGGGTCAGGGCGTAAGCGAGCAAGCCAGCGCGTCACGGGCCATCCCGTGGCGCGGCCCGCCCGTCGCCGGTACGACCGGCCAACCGCGTCGGCTACTACGTCGACACCGGCGGCATGAGCAAGGGCGTCGACCAGCCGTTTGCGGTCATTGTCGGCGATCCCGGCCGGCTCGCCTTCCCCTGCCACGCTCAGCAGCCGGGCTGCCGCGTCGCCGACGTCGGCTGCAACCCTTTCGTCGGCAGACCGCCGGCGGGCGACCGTCTCCTGCAGCACCTTGAGGAACTTGTCCATACCGACACCGGTACGCGCGGACATCGGGATGACTGTGACCTTGGGCAGACCGTCGCCGGTGAGTAGGCGGCGGAGGTCCCCGAGACACTCGTCGAGGTCGTCCGGTGACAGCAGATCTACCTGGTTGAGGACGATCACCGTGACGGCGGCATGACCGGCGAGCGGGCGCAGATAGCGCTCGTGCAGGACAGCGTCGGCATACTTCTGCGGATCGAGCACCCAGACGAACAGGTCGACCATCTCCACCAACCGGTCCACCTGAGCGCGATGCGACGGTTCGGTCGAGTCGTTGTCTGGCAGGTCGAGCAGCACCAAGCCTTCGAGCGCGTCGTCCTCGCCCGAGTCGAGAATGCTCTCCTTGGGCACCCGGTGTCGCAGAGGGATGCCCAGCCATTCGAGCAGCGGTGCGACGCCCTGCGTGCCCCAGACGCACGCCAGGGGCTCGCCAGTGGTGGGCCGCCGAACCCCTACGCGTGCCAGCTCAATCCCCGCCACCGCATTGAAGATCGACGACTTGCCGCTGCCGGTGGCGCCGGCAAGGGCAACGACGGTGTGGTCCGTCGACAACCGACGGCGCTGGCCAGCCCGCTCGACGACGCTCCGCACTTTGTCCAACAGTTCGGCTGGCAGTCGCCCGTCGCCATCCTCGACGGCAGCCGCCAGCGCGTCGAGGCGTTCGGGAAGCCCGGCCCGAGCCGGTCGGCGCAGCAACTTCATCGGTCGGCCTCCTGCTTGCGGGCCTGCCCGACCCAGACGAGTGACTCGCGCAGCGCCTGCCCAGCTCCGGGATCGAGGCCGAGCCGGTCCACTCGGTCCGTGAACCGCTCCCGTTCCGGCGCCAACAATGCGTAGGAGCGTCGGCGCAGGTCGGACCTGGCTTCGTCGGCGAGCCGGCGGATCGCCTGGTCACCGAAGATCGCCTCCAGCAACTTCTGCCCGACGACAGCGGTGCCGCCGGCGATACCGATCTCCGCTCCGGTCAACCCGGCCGTCGACGCGAACACGACGATCATGAGGGCGAGGGCCAGACCGTTGATCCCGAACGAGAGAACCCGCGCAGTGAATCGCTTGTCCTGACCCTCCGTGCGGACCAGGTCCAGGACACCGCCCTGCCAGCCGCGCACCTCGGCCGCGGCCTGCGTGCTGAACTCGTCGCTGCTACGGGACAGATCGTCGCCCGCGAGGAGAGACCGCCCACCGGCGTCGCCACGCCAGGCGCCATCGGCCCGCTCTGCAGCGCGATCAGCTTCGTCGATAAACAGCGCCTGCAGCCCGTGCTCGATGGCCTCCGTCACGTCCTCGGCGGGCTGCGGCCGGCCGCTGAGGAAGGCGCCGATCCGGTCCCGGACCCGACCGACCGTTTCCTCCAGGGAACGGAAGAAGTCGCCGGTCCCCACGAAGTCCTGCCACCTGGCAAGCACCTCCCCGCGCAGCATGCTTCCGTCGCGGGTTGCCCGATCGATGGAGTCGGTCGCCTCGGCATATGGACGCTCGGCAGCGGCCCGCAAGTCTCTGGCCGATGCGTGCTGCTCGTCCGTGGCGTTCGCCAACGCAGGCGTGCGGCGAACGATTCCCTCGACGGCGCCATCGAGAGTTCGGCGGACGACATCGGCCCGAGCCGCAGTGTCAGAAGCAAGCTCGCCGAGCCAACCCGACACCGGCTCGATGTGACCAGCCGGCAGCATGCCGTCGGCACCGATCGTCGTCTCGTCGATCACGAACAACGGAGCCGAACCCAGTCCCTGCTCCGAGAGCATTCCGGCGAAGTGCCGACGGACCTCGTCCTCTGCGCCAGGCGGCACCCGGTCGAGCACGACGGCGACGGCCGCGCTGCGCTCGGCAGCGGCACGAAGCAGGTCCCACGGCACCGCGTCGGCGTACCGGGCGGCCGTCGTGACAAACAACCAGAGATCGGCTGCGGCCAGCAACTGTCCCGCGAGTCGGCGGTTCTCGGTCACGACGGAGTCGACGTCCGGCGCGTCGAGCAGCGCCAGGCCTTGCGGCACGGACTCGTCGGCGACCAGGTGCAAAGTCCCCGGCCCGGCCAGCTCCGCATCAGTGACCCGGGCCAGCCCGGGCAGGATGCGATCTCCGGTGAACCAGTGGGCGTCTTCTGGGTGATGCGCGAGCACCGGTGCCCGGGTGGTCGGACGGAGCACGCCGGTCTCGCTGACCGGTCGCCCCACGATCGCATTGACCAGCGTCGACTTACCGGCGCCGGTCGAGCCGCCGACGACGACAAGCAACGGGGCGTCTATCTCACGCAGCCGCGGCAGGACATAGTCGTCGAGCTGGGTGACGATCTCGCGGCGGGTGCGGCGCGCGGCGGGTGCGTCCGGCAGCTCCAGCGGCAGGCGCACCACCTCGACCCGATCCCGGAGGACCCCGAGCGCGTCCAAGACGCTGCCGGGCGCTTCGGTGATCGTCACGGCCATGCATCCTGCCCGTACCCCGTGCCTGCGGCCAAGTCACTCGACAGATTCGGTATGGGCTTGTCACCCTCCAGGTAATACGGTCGGGTTCCGACACAGCAGGCGAGGAGGTCGCATGTCGCTGGAAAGGCCCACCGCACCCGACCCGTACGAGCTTCTGCCGAAGGTCGGGACCTTCTCCGTCGAGAGCGACGACGTGCGCGCCGGCGAGCAGATGAGTGACCAGCACGCCTTCGACGACTGGGGGGTCGGAGGCGGCAACATTTCCCCGCATTTGCGATGGTCGGGAGCACCGGAGGAAACCCGCAGCTACGTGGTGTCCTGTTTCGACCCCGATGCCCCCACTCCGAGCGGCTTCTGGCATTGGGTCCTGGTCGATCTGCCCGAGACGACGACCGAGCTGCCACGCGGCATCGGCACGGCCGATGAGTCGGCGCTGCCGGGAGCATTCTCGGTGCGCAATGACTTCGGGCAGACGGGCTACGGCGGGCCGGCGCCGTCGGAGGGCGACGTGCCACACCGGTACTACTTCGTCGTGCACGCGGTCGACGTGCCGTCGCTCGAGGTGCCACGGGACGCGACACCGGCCGTCGTCGCGTTCAATCTGGCTTTCCACACCCTCGCCCGCGGCATGGTGGTGCCGACCTGGCGTCGTTAGCCACATCAATTGCCTCGCCAACCATGATCGAAGGCGGTTTAGTGGGGCTCCAACCCCAGTAGACAGCCTTTGATCATCAGCGGAGGTATCACCATGGGCCTGTCTGTTGGGACGCTGCTAGCCGTTCCGGCGAGAGAGCGACCGGACCTGCTGGCCGAACCGGTCCGAGTGGCCCTCGACCCGCACCCTGACGCCGAGGTCTATGTGGCCGAGATCGACCCCGAGCTGGCCGACACCGCTCAGTTCTGCGCGGCGTACGGCGTCCCGCCGGAGATCTCGGCCAACTGCGTGGTGGTCGCCGGCCGCCGCGGTGGCGAGCAACGGGTCGCGGCCTGCATGGTCCTCGCCACGACGCGGGCCGACGTCAACAACGTCGTCAAGCGGCGGCTGGACGTCCGCAAGGCGTCGTTCCTGCCGATGGACAAGGCGGTGCTCGCGACCGGCATGGAGTACGGCGGTATCACGCCGATCGGCCTGCCGGCGGACTGGCCGGTGCTCGTCGACGCCGCCGTCGCCGATCTGCCGTACGCGGTGATCGGCAGTGGCGTCCGGCGCTCGAAGCTGGCACTGCCGGGTCCGACGCTGGCCGGGTGGCCCGGCGCGGAGGTCCTCGACGGGTTGGCCAGACCGGGCTGAGACCTGTGTGTGCCGCACAATGAGATCGCAACACTGCGCCCGTAGCTCAGCGGATAGAGCAGGTGCCTTCTAAGCACTTGGTCGGGGGTTCGACTCCCTCCGGGCGCGCAAACAGTGCTGTCAGACACGGCGGTGACCGGACGTACGGGAGGGTCAATTGCCTCCCGTCCTGGCGTTTGCCCAGGTGGCGGCACCGCACAGGACCGTTGGTCCTCCCGTTCTTCCGCTGGCTAAGGTCGTAGGCCATGCGCATCGGTATCGGCCTGCCCAATCCCGTTCCCGGCTGCCCAGGCGAGCTGCTACCGCGATGGGCGACGACCGCTGAGGAGCGCGGCTTCTCGACGTTGGCGACGATCGACCGGGTTGCATTTCCCAACCACGACACGCTGATCGCGCATGCTGCGGCGGCCGCCGTGACCGAGCGGATCGAACTGATGCCCAACATCCTGGTCGTGCCCACGCGAGATCCGGTGCTGCTCGCGAAGGAAGCGGCAACCGTGGCGAGCATCTCGGGCGGCCGGTTGACGATCGGGGTGGGTGTTGGTGGTCGCCTCGACGACTTCACCGTCACTGGAACCGACTTCGGTGACCGCGGTCGGCGCACCGACGAGATGCTCGAGACCCTCACCCGGGCATGGCGTGGCGAAGCTGTTGCCGGCAGCCCCGAGCCGGTGGTCCCGGAGGTTCCGGGAGGTTCCATCCCGTTAATCATCGGCGGCACGAGCGACGCGAGTGTCCGGCGCACGATCGAATACGGCACCGGTTGGACGGCCGGTGGTGCGCCCCCGGAGCAGGTCGCGCCGTTCGCCGACCGAGTCCGTGCAGCCTGGCAAGACGCCGGCAAAGAGGGCGAGCCACGGATCGCAGCGCTCGCGTACTTCTCCCTCGGCGACGACGTCGAGGCCGCGTCCTATCAGTACTTGCGCCACTACTACCGCTTCCTCGGCAACTACACCGAAATAGTCGCCGGAAGCGCCTTGCGCTCTGCGGACGCGATCAAAGGCGCTGTCGCGAAGTACGTCGACGCCGGCGTTGACGATCTCATCCTCGACCCGACGGTGGCCGACATTTCCCAGGTCGACCGGCTGACGGACGTCGTTCTCTAGTCGTGTACCATGTGTACATGGATAACATCGCTTCCATACGTAGGCTGCGTGATGGTCTTGCTGACGTGATCGATCGCGCCACGCACGACGAGCTCACCGTGATCACCCGGCGCGGTCGCAAGGTCGCCGCGGTGGTGCCGATCACGATGGTCGACGAATGGCGCCGGTGGGAGGAAGAACACGTCGTCGCCATGGTCGACAAGGCGATGGCCGATCCGCGTCCAAGCATTCCAATGGCCGAGGTGCTGGCCGAGACGCTCGCCCGACCGGAATGACCCATCGAACTGTCTTCCACCCATCTGCTCGCGATCAGCTTCGTAAGATCGACCGCTCCACGGCTATCTCGATCCTGCGCAAGCTTGCGGAGCTGGAAAGCGATCCATACGCATTCGGCACCACGGAACTCGTCTCTCGTCCCGGCGTTCGGCGGCTACGGGCGGGCGACTACCGGATCTTCTACACGGCTGACGGTGCGGCACTGACCGTTTGGGTCATCGCCGTCGCCCATCGCTCAATCGCCTACTGATCCTCAACAACTCAGACGGCAACCGCGAGCGCAGCCGTGAAGCCACTGCCCACGTCCCCGTTCATCGTCGCCAGCTGCTGTTCGGCGCCGTCGTCACCAAACACGTTGTCGCCATCGAGTGACGTCCGAGCCATGTTGCGAACGCTCTGCTCGTAGCCGTCGGTGGCGTAGACAAGGGAACACGCGTCTTCTGGCAGCGCCAGCTGCGAGGTCGTGAGCATGTTGCCGCCGCTGGTCGCCTCGGCCAGGCTCGGGTACACCTCGAAGTGGATATGCGGCCAGCGCCCCGAGTAGGCCGCCGGGAAGATCGTGGAGAATGTGACCTCGCCGCTGCTGTCGGCCTCCTGCACTCCGCGCAGGTAGTTCTGGTCGGTGATGCCGTCGGAATAGAGCGAGTAGCGACCTTCCCGATCGCATTGCCACAGGTAGACCGCGGCGCCGCCGAGAGCAGCGCATCCGTTGGCCTGGTCGAGCAGTGACAAGGTCACGGTCAGCGGAATCCCTTCGGCGGTTCCGCTCGACGTACCGAAGCTCGATCGGATGTCGCTGCGGACGATGCCGGACTCGGTGAGCACGTTGGGCCCGTTCGAACCATCGCCTGGATATGGACCGGCGGTCTCCTCCGGAATCTCCTCGCAGCTCGCCGCCTGATCGGTATCGGCCGACGCCGCCGAGGAAGGTGGCGGCGAGCTCGACCCCGTTGTGGCCGACCCCGTCGTGGATGGCTCGTTCTCCGCGGCGCAGCCGACAATCGTGGCCAGGCCGACACCGGCGAACAGGCGCAGAGCCCGCCGCCGGCTGAGCGTGCTCAGGTCGTACGCGAGCCCACGGTCGTGCTCCGGGGGTGGCTCGTGCTGGAACATGCGTGATCCCGCTTTCATCTCACTCCAACTCCTCCGGCACGAAGCTAGTCAGCACGGACATGAGCAGGAACCAGATCGTTGGGACTGACAGCAAGCTCACAGCGATCTGCCAGCACGTCGTCATATGGTTGATTCCGAGCTGGTGTGGAACCCAAGTCCCTGACAGCCGGAGCGGCATCGTCCACCATGGCAGGCATGACGACAACCGAACCGCTCAAGCTCGATGCGACCGCCGTCGACGGGCTGCGGAGATCCTTCCACGGCGAGATCGTCCAACCGGGAGACGATGGCTACGGCCCGCATCGCCGGATCTGGAACGGTTCGATTGACCGATATCCGGCCCTGATAGCGCGGTGCGCGGATGCCGCCGACGTCGGCACCGCCATCTCCTTCGCGAGAAGCTCGGGGCTTCCGGTCGCCGTGCGCAGCGGCGGGCACAGCTTCCCGGGGCTTTCCTTGGTCGACGACGGGATCGTCATCGACCTGTCACTCATGAAGGCAGTGCAGGTCGATCCGGCGAACCGAACCGTTCGGGTGCAGGCCGGTGTCCGCCTCGGCGAGCTTGACGAGGCAACCCAATCGCTCGGCTTGGCCGTACCGGCCGGCATCGTGACCACGACCGGTCTCGCCGGTCTCACCCTCGGCGGAGGGATTGGCTGGCTGATGCGCAAGTACGGCCTGACGGTCGACCAGTTGCTGTCGGTGGAGCTGGTGACCGCGGACGGAGAGGTGGTCAAAGCCAGCGAGACCGAGAACCCGGACCTGTTCTGGGCAGTCCGCGGAGCCGGTGCCAACTTCGGTGTAGTCACCGAATTCGAGTTCCAGCTGAACCGGCTCGGTCCGGAGGTGTTCGCGGGAGCGATCTTCTGGCCGATGGAGGAGTCGGCAAACGTCCTGCGTTTCTACCGTGACTGGATCACCGACGTTCCGGACGAGCTGACGACCATCGTCGTGCACCGCAAGGCGCCGCCGCTGCCGGCGATCCCGCCCGAGTTACACGGCCGGCCGGTGGTGACAGTCGTCTCTTGCTACGCCGGACCGGTCGAGGACGGCGAGCATGTACTCGCGCCGCTGCGTGCGTTCGGATCGCCGTTGCTCGATCTCAACACGCGCAAGCCGTTCGTCGACCATCAGGCGATGTTCGACCCGTCGTTCCCCAACGGGTGGTGGTATTACTTCAAATCCTGCGAGATCGACACGCTGACCGACGAGGTCATCGACATCACTGCCGAGCATGCTCAACGGCTTCGCTCCCCCCTGACGGCGTTCCCGATCTTTCATCTCGGCGGCGCGGTAGCGCGCGTCGGAGACGACGAGACCGCCTTCCACGGGCGCACCTCAGGACACATCTTCAACATCAACGCGACCACGAGCACGCGTGACGGTTTCGCCGCGGAGCGGGAGTGGTCGCGGGCGTTCTGGAATGCGCTGCAGCCCTACCACCAGGGCGTCTATGTCAACTTCCTGATGGAGGAAGGCGAACAACGCGTTCGGGAAGCCTACGGCGCCGCAAAGTACGACCGCCTGCGCTCGCTCAAGCGCCAATATGACCCGGACAACGTATTCCGCCTCAACCAGAACATCCCGCCGGCCTGACGAACGGCGCCGGGTACCGTCGGCAACGTGCCGAAACACCGCCGACGTCATGCCGCAGTGCCCGAGAAGGCGGATGTGACCAGGGCCGGCACGTCGCTGGTCGAGGTCGCCGGGTACGGAGTTCTCGGTGCATTGATCGCGGCCGGCGTGTTCCTCGTCGGAGGCCAACCGGCATGGCAGGCCATCATGATCGTCGCCGGTGCGGTGGTGCTGCTCGTGGTGGCAATCGCGTGGTCGCGCGACACCAGGCGGCGAGCTACACCGTCGGTCGCATCGTCCACAGCGATCCGGCACGGCCGCCGTCGTCATCGGTGACGCGCCGTAGGGTATGTGTGTGAACAATGACCGGCTCGTATGGATCGACTGCGAGATGACCGGCCTGGATCTCGTTCACGACGCTCTAGTCGAAGTGGCCGTATTGGTCACCGACAGCGATCTCAATGTTCTCGGGGAGGGCGTTGACCTGGTCATCTGCCCGCCGGACGAGGCCATCGCGCAGATGGGCGACGTCGTCCGGCAGATGCACACGGCGAGTGGCCTGATCGACGAGTTCACGATCGGGGTGACTCTGGAGCATGCCAACGCGGTCGTACTCGACTACCTGCACGAGTACGTTCCCGAGCCAGCCCGGACCCCGCTGGCCGGCAACACCGTCCACATGGATCGTCTCTTCCTGGCGCGCGACCTACCTGAGGTCGAAGCCTGGCTGCACTACCGCAACGTCGACGTCTCCTCGATCAAGGAGTTGGTCCGCCGGTGGTACCCGCGCGTGTACTTCGCCAGCCCCGGCAAGACCGGTAATCATCGGGCGCTCGGCGACATCCGCGACTCCATCGACGAGCTGCGCTACTACCGGCGAACGGTGTTCGTCCCGTTGCCAGGGCCGGACAGCGCTGCGTCCAGGCTGGCGGCTGCGAACGTCGGTCTCGGCGTGGCCGATCCGCGCGTGTTCGAGGCGACCGAACGGCGATCGTGAGCCGATCCGCGCTCGCGCGGGCGGTGACCCGCACGCCGTATACTGCTGGCGCCGCATTGCGCGCGATGCGTCGTGGTGGCTGTAGCTCAGCTGGTAGAGCACCTGGTTGTGGTCCAGGACGTCGCGGGTTCAAGTCCCGTCAGTCACCCCAGAGATCATTGTCGGTCAGCGCCTGAGGGCAAGCCGGGTACATAGCCGCGTCCATGTCCGCGCCGTAATCTGAGCACGTACCCGACCCGATTGGAGGCTGCCCAGTGACATTCGACATCGCCGAGTACACCGAGACCGCGCATCGGGTACCTACCGAGGACGTCGACTTCGGGTCCTTCGGTGACCAGCCGTTGTCGGATTCAGCCCTGCGTTGCCTGCGCTACATGTCCGACGTCGAGAGCCACACGATCTGCTATCTGCGCGACCTGCTCGTCACGCCGTCGCACAAGGATCCGGAGGTCACGGCCTTCTTGACGATGTGGGCCTACGAGGAGTTCTGGCATGGCGAAGCCCTAGACGCCGTCCTCCGAGCGCACCATGTCAACGCCGACTACAGCCACATCCGCAAGGTGCGGATGGCCCAGGGTTTCCGCGACCGCATCGCGCCCATCGAACAGTCGCTGGCAGCGAACATCATCGGCGACGACTTCGTCGCCGTGCACATGTCCTGGGGGGCGATCAACGAGTGGTCTGCGCATTCCGCATATGCGCGGTTGATCGAGCGCGAGAACCACCCGGAGCTCACCAAGCTGCTTCGCCGAATCCAGCACCAGGAATCCCGCCACCTCGCGTTCTACAACTCGCAGGCCCGGGAACGGCTCGAACGCTCCGACCGGGCCCGCAAGCTGACCCGATTCGCGCTGCGCCGGTTCTGGGCGCCGGTCGGGTCGACGATCCAGCCCAAGGTCGAGACCCGGTTCGTCCTCGACTACCTGATGGGCGGCACAGAGGGTGCCAAGCACATCAGCCGACTGGACCGGAAGGTCGACACGTTGCCGGGCCAGGACGGGCTCGAGCTCGTGTCTACCGCTGTCGGCCGGTTCGGTGTCGGCCCGAAGGCTGTTCAGCAGCAGCCCCAGCGGCGAGGACTGGCCATGCGGTTGCTGCCGGAGGTCCGGCGCATCGTCGAGTCCGTTCGGGTGGCGGTGCTCTAGTGGCGGCAGCGGACCAGTCGGCCGCTGGCCGATCGGCCACGGACCCGCTGGCCGGCTGCCATGTGCTGTTGACCGGTGCCACCGGCTTCCTCGGTCAGGCCATCCTGGAGAAGTTGCTCTCCTCATACCCCGCTACTCGGGTCTGCCTGCTGATTCGACCCCGCGGCAACACCTCCGGTGCGGCCCGGCTTCCCGGTCTGCTGCGCAAGCAGGTATTCCAGCGCTGGCGCGATCGGGTCGGCGATGCCGAGGTCGAGAGAGCGCTTGCCGAGCGGGTCACCGTCGTCGAAGGCGATCTGGACCCCGCCGTCGTGCTGCCCAGCGATCTCGATGTCGTCATCCACGGGGCGTCGACCGTCTCGTTCGATCCACCGATCGACGAGGCCTTCCACACCAACGTCGAGGGAGTGGCCGCGCTCTACCAGGCACTGGCGCGGGCCGACGCCGATGCTCACGTCGTACACATCTCCACTGCCTACGTCGCCGGCGTCCGCAAGGGCGTGGTCACGGAGGCGCCGCTGACCCACGACGTCGACTGGACGCTGGAAGCCGCCGCAGCTGCCAGTGCGAGAGCAGACGTGGAGGCCGCGTCGCGTCGGCCGGAGGTGCTGCGCCGGGCCATGGGCACGGCTCGAAGTGAGCACGGCAAGGCCGGTCCGCAGCGGGTCGCCCAGGCCAGTGAGGAAGCTCGCCGCGAATGGGTGACCAACCGGCTGGTCGACTACGGCCGGCTGCGTGCTCAGAGTCTGGGCTGGCCGGACGTCTACACGCTGACGAAGGCGCTGGGCGAGCGGGTCGCCGAGCAGCTGTGGTCTGAACGTGGACACCGACTGTCCATCGTCCGTCCGGCGATCGTCGAAGGCGCGCTGGCGCATCCGTACCCTGGATGGATCGACGGGTACAAGATGGCCGACCCGCTGATCATCGCCTACGGCCGGGGAATCCTGCCCGAATTCCCTGGGCTGCCCGACAGCGTGCTCGATCTCATCCCGGTCGATCTGGTCGTGAACGCGATTCTGGCCGTCGCCGCCGCACCGCCCGAGCCCTCGAACCCCGGCTATTTCCACGTCAGCTCCGGTGCGCGCAACCCGCTGCCGTTCCGGGCGATGTACGAGCATGTGCACGAGTACTTCCGGCACCATCCGATGCCGGACAGCGAACGCGGTCACATCCAGGTGCCCTCCTGGCGATTTCCCGGCACCAGTCAAGTCGAGCGGATGCTGCGGACCGGTGAGCGCGCCGTCGATCTCGCCGAGCGCACCCTGCTGCGGATGCCCGCGTCGGACCGCACCCGGGACTGGATGGGCGCGGTGCACCGGCGTCAGCAGGACCTCGAGGTGCTGCGGAAGTACGCCGACCTCTACCAGTCCTACACCCAGGCGGAAGTCATCTACGACGACCGGATGACCCACGCCCTACATCAGTCTCTCCCCACGCGGCGGCAGGCAGAGCACGGCTTCGACGCTGCCGAGATCGACTGGACGTATTACCTGCAAGGCGTGCATTTCCCGGCGGTGACAGAGCTGATGCGGACCTTCTCGGCCCGTCCCAGACCGCGAACTGGTACCGCTTCGCTCGTCTTGCCCGAGCGGCACGACGTCGCTGCCGTGTTCGACCTGGAGGGAACGGTCGTCGCGTCCAATGCGATCGAGCACTACCTGTGGGCCAAGCTCGCCACAATGCCCAGGTCGCAGTGGTCGGGTGAAGTGCTGGATCTGGTGCGGTCATTGCCTCGGTACCTTCGCGCCGAGCGGCGTGACCGGGGTGACTTCATCCGTACCTTCATGCGCCGCTACGAAGGCGTCGACGAAGCAGAGTTGCGCCGGCTTGTCGACGACGTGCTCTCCGAGGCGCTGCTCCAGCGAACCATGCCGGAGGCGGTTCGCCGGGTTCGGCATCACCGCGAGGCCGGTCACCGGACCGTGCTCATCACCGGAACCATCGATGTGCTCGTCGAGCCGCTTGCCTCGCTGTTCGACCAGGTCATCGCCGGGCACATGCACAGTCGCGACGGTGTATGGACCGGCTACCTGGCCACTCCGCCGCTGGTGGACGAAGCGAGGGCGGCCTGGTTGTCCCGCTACGCCGACGAGCACGGCGTCGACCTCTCGCGCTCCTACGCCTACGGTGACAGCCACTCCGACCGTCCGTGGCTGGAGCTGGTCGGCAACCCGCAGGCCGTCAATCCCGATCCGTACCTGTTCCGGCACGCCAAGCGACGGCATTGGCACATCCATCGGTGGGGACAGCACACCCAAGGTCCGCTGGAAGCTCTCGTCGACAGCGTGGCCACGGAGCCGGCGCGATGATTCTCGCCCTCGAATATCAACGGTCGCCGGCCCGATATCTCGCCGCACGTGCGGTGACCTCGACCGGGCCTGGTAGTCGCCTGTCCGGCATGATCGCGGGCAACGTGGCACCGCTGCGGCTGGTGAACCGACCCGCGCCGGACCTGCCCGGGCCAGAATGGACCAGGGTCGCCCCGCGGCTTTCCGGGATCTGCGGATCCGACCTGGGGCTGCTCTCGGGTCAGTCGTCGCCATACCTGTCCCCGATGACGTCGATGCCGTTCGTCCCGGGGCACGAGATCGTCGGGGAAACCCTCGACGAGCTATCCGACCTGCCCAAGGGAACCCGGGTCGTCCTGGACCCGGTCCTGTCCTGCGATCCGCGCGGCGTCACGCAATGCCGGTGGTGTCAAGCGGGCCAGCAGAGTCGCTGCGACCACGTCACGACCGGAGTGCTCTCCGCCGGCCTGCAGACCGGATTCTGCGCGGACACCGGCGGCGGCTGGAGCCGGCAGCTGGTTGCGCACGCGTCGCGCCTGTACCCGGTTCCCGACACCTTGCCCGACGAACGGGCCGTGCTGGTGGAGCCGCTGGCCTGCGCGATCCATTCGGTCCGTCGAGTCGACATCCCCGCCGGCGCCCTGGTGGTCGTCGTCGGTGCCGGCACAGTCGGGCTGCTCACCGTGCTCGCCCTGCACCAGCTGAACCCCTCGGTCCGCGTCCATGTTGTCGCGAAGCACCGACACCAGCAGGACCGGGCCCTCGCCCTGGGGGCGACTGCCGTCCATCCGCCGGGACGGGCGACCCGGGGGCTGCGACGGGTCACGACCGCACGGATGCAGGTGCCCGAGCGTGGATCGGAGTTCCTGCTCGGCGGCGTCGACATCGCGTTCGAATGCACCGGCGCGGCCGGCGGGCTCGACAGCGCGCTCCGACTCGTGCGCTCGGGTGGAACGGTCGTCGTATCCGGCATGCCCTCCGGCAGCGTCGACCTGACCCCGCTGTGGTACCGCGAGCTGTCCCTCGTCGGCGCCTATGCGTCCGACTCCGGTGGCCCGGACGGTTCCCGAGCCGACTTCATCGAGGCCGTCGAGTTGGCAGCTGCCGGTCCGCTCGACGACTGGGTCGAGCCGGCCTATTCGCTGTCGCGCTGGCGAGAGGCACTGGGTCATGCAGCGGATGCCGGCCGGCTGGGTAGCGTCAAGATTGTCTTCGACCCCCGCCGGGACTGAGGTGGACCAGTGAGCAGACCAGGATTCGTCCTCCAGGTCGACGAGCGCACCCCACCGCTGCTCGTCCACCAGGGTGAGGGCTTCCGGCTCGAGCGGCTCCCACTGGGCAGCAACGTCGTCTACCCGCCGGATTCATTGCCGGCGCTGCGGAACGTCGACGCGGCCATTGCCCAGGCTCTCCGCGAGCCGGTCGGCATCGAGCCCCTGTCCGAGCTGCTCCATGCCGGGATGCGGCTGACGATCGTGTTCGACGACATCTCGCTGCCGCTGCCGCCGATGCAGACCCCCGACATCCGGCAGCGGGTGATCGAGCAGGTTCTGGAGCTGGCCGCGGCCCACGGCGTCGACGACGTCGAGTTGATCGCCGGGAACTCATTGCACCGGCGGATGACGCCTGCGGAGCTTCGACGGATCGTCGGCGACCGGGTTTTTCGGTCCTTCTTCCCCGACCACCTGCGTAACCACGACGCCGAGGACACCGCGAACCTGGTCGAAGTCGGTACGACGACCCAAGGCGAGGTCGTCGAGCTGAACCGACGGGCGATGGAGAGCGATCTCGTCGTCTACGTGAACATCACGCTCACCGCGATGAGTGGCGGGCCGAAGTCGGTTTCTGTCGGACTGGCGAGTTATCGAAGCCTGCGGCACCACCACAACGTCCACACCCTGCGGCATTCACGGTCCTTCAACGACCCGCCCAACTCGGCGATGCACCACTCTTACGAGCGGATGCGGGGAGTGATCGACGACCAGGTCACCGTCTTCCAGATCGAGGCGACCCTCAACAACGACACGTTCCCGGCCTCGACCGGCTTCCTCAACAAGCGCGAGTGGGAGTGGAACCTAGCCGACCAGGGCCGATATCTGGCGGTCAAGCGGGCGAACGAATTGCTGCCGACGAAGTCGCGGCGCCGGCTATGGCAGGCCACGGCTGCGCCTTATGGCGTGACCGGCGTCAACGCGGGCCGACCGGGTGAGGTCCATCCGCTGACGATCGCCAACGTGCACCGCCAGCAGCTCACCGAGGTGCCCGGGCAGGCTGACGTCGCGATCTTCGGGCTGCCCTACATATGCCCATACAACGTGAACTCGATCATGAACCCGATCCTGGTGATGTCCCTCGGGCTCGGCTACTTCTTCAACCTGTACCGGAACCGGCCCATCGTGCGGCCGGGCGGAACCGCGATCTTCTACCACCCGGTCCCGGGGGAGTTCCATCCCGTGCACCACCCGAGCTACATCGACTTCTTCGACGAGGTCCTGACCCAGAGCATCGACCCGGCGGTGCTCGAGACCAAATACGAGGAGCAGTTCGCCACCGACCCGTGGTACATCCAGCTCTACCGCAAGAGTTTCGCCTACCACGGCGTTCACCCGTTCTACATGTGGTACTGGGGCGCGCACGCGCTGGAGCACCTGGGTGAGGTGATCTTCGTCGGTGGCAATCGCAAGACGACGGCCCGGATGGGGTTCAAGGCAGCCTCGACGCTGGCCGACGCGCTGGAGATTGCGTCGCACACCGTCGGCAGCAGCCCCGCGATCACCTACCTGCACGCTCCCCCGCTGGTGATGGCGGACGTGCGCTGATGAAGGTGCGCGAGGAGATCCGGCTGCTGCGTCACGGCCGTGATTGGCGGGGCCGATCCACCGTCCCGCGGACGGCCGACCCGTGGGTGCTGGCGGAGGAGGAGCGTGAGTTCCCGACGGCCTGGGCCCGCTCGCGGGTAGCTGTGATGGTGCGCAGCGGCCTGCAGCGCAGGCTGCTGAAACCGGTGACCTGGAGCCAGACCCGGCCGGTGGTCGAGGGCGTTGAGTACCTGGACAACCTGCGCGGGCCTGCCGTATTCGTGGCGAACCACTCCAGCCATCTCGATGCGCCGCTCATCGTCTCCTCCCTCCCCCGCCGGTTCGCCGACCGGCTGGCCGTCGGCGCTGCTGCGGACTACTTCTTCGACGCCCGGGTACGGGCGGCAGCGACCGTACTGTTCTTCAACGCGTTCCCGGTGGAACGGCACGGCTCCCGCCGCCTGCGGTCGCTGGCCCTGGAGTTGCTGGACGACGGCTGGAACCTGCTGCTCTTCCCCGAGGGGACCCGGTCCGAGGACGGCTGGATGAGTGCGTTCAAGCCGGGGACAGCCCAGCTCTGCGTGTCCAAGGGTGTACCAGTGGTGCCGGTCGCGCTCCGCGGTGCCTACGCCGCGATGCCGCGAGGGCGGAACTGGCCGGTGCCCGGGCGGCCGCGAGTCAGCGTCCGGTACGGTCGCCCGCTCTACCCGGCCAAGGGCGAGGGATTCCGCGAGTTACGCATGCGGATGATGCGTGCCGTCGCCCGCCTCGCCGCCGAGGAGGAGCTTGGCTGGTACGGCGCTCTACGCGCAGATGCCGACGGCACGCTGGCACTGCCCGGCCAGGCGGCCGCTACCGGTGGCGCTGAATGGCGGCGGATTTGGGAGTCCACCCGCCCGCTCGATCCGCGCCCCCGCCGCCGTGTCTGGACCTGGTGACGCGCACTCCCCGTTGATCACGTTCACCACCCGAATGGGTGGCTCACCAGGCTCGCGCGCATGGTGAACCACCGCCACGCCTCGTGATGCTCCCAGCGACCTTGCGATACTAGTCGAACCTAACTATACTGATCTGAATATCAGTCAGTAACTATGGCGTCCAGGAGACTCGTGTGGCCAAGCGGCGCAAGGTCGGCAACTTGCTGGCGCTGGCCGTGCTTTCCTACCTGACCCAGAAGCCGATGCACCCATACGAGCTGGGTCGGACCCTGCGTGACCACGGCGATGCACGCAGCATCAAGTTCAACCACGGCTCGCTGTACATGGTGGTCCACCAGTTGGAGAAGGCCGGCTTCGTCGTCGAGCAAGAGACAACCAGGGCCGGAGGCCGTCCGGAACGAACCGTGTTTGCGATCACCGACGCCGGCCGGAAGGAACAACAGGAATGGCTGCGCGAACTGGTCGAAGTGCCCCAGCACGAGTACCCGCAATTCGTCGCCGCGCTGGCCCTTATCGCGGCACTCCCACCAGAAGACGTCGTCGAGCTGTTGAGCCGACGGCTAGGGCGGCTCGCCACCCAGCGCACCGAGATAAGCGGCCTGGTCGACACCACGCTCGCTGCGGGTGTGCACCCGCTCTTCCTGGTCGAAGAGGACTTCCGGCTCGCGCTGCTGGACGCCGAGTCCGAGTTCATCGAGCGGTTCATCGAGCAGATCACCCATCCGGAAATCGGTTGGGCGCAACAGTGGTCCGAATTCCACGGCCCACCCGCTACCGAAGGACACCAGTCATGACCCACGTTCGCTCCGCCCTGATCATCGGTGGCGGCGTCGCCGGCCCGGTCACCGCCATGGCCATGCAACGGGCCGGGATCGACGCGGCCGTCTACGAGGCCCACGGCCCGACCGCCGAGGACGTCGGCTCCTATCTCACCGTCGCCACGAACGGCCTGGACGCGCTCCGGGCAATCGGCGCACACGAACCTGTGCTGGCCGCCGGCTTCCCCACCCCGGTCAACGTGCTGATGAGCAGCACTGGAAGGCGGCTGGGCGCCGCATCGAACGGCGGCAGGCGGCCGGACGGAACCGTCGGCCATACCATCAAGCGGGCTCGGCTGTACCGGGCCTTGCACGGAGAAGCGGTCGACCGGGGCATCCAGATCGAGTACGGCAAGCGACTCGTCGACGCCGTGGCCAGTCCCGGCGGCGGCGTGACCGCCCAGTTCGAGGACGGCACCAATGCAACCGGCGACCTCCTCATCGGAGCAGACGGAGTCCACTCGCTAACCCGCCGGCTGATCGACCCGGCCGCACCGGCTGGGCGCTACGTCGGGCTGGTCAACTTCGGTGGCTACACGAGTCACGCTGCCGCCGGTGCCGAACCCGGCAACTGGTACATGATCTTCGGCAGGCAGGCGTTCTTCGGTTACGTCGTCGATCCGTCCGGGGGAACGGTCTGGTTCGTCAACGTCCCGCGCGAACAGGTCAATGTGGCCGAGCGCACTGCCACAACCGCCGCGCAGTGGCAACGGCGGCTACGCGATTTGTTCGTCAAAGACCGCGGCCCGGCGGCCGAGCTCATCGCCGCCGGACGGCTCGAACTCATTGCCGACAACACCCACGACTTGCCAAGGGTGCCAACGTGGCACAACGGGCCGATGGTGATCATCGGCGATGCGGCGCACGCCCCATCACCGAGCTCCGGTCAGGGCGCCTCGATGGCGGCCGAGGACGCCGTGGTGTTGGCCAAGTCCCTGCGCGACCTGCCCGACATTCCCCACGCATTGGACGCATACGAGCGGCAGCGCCGCCGGCGGGTGGAGCGAATCGTCGCCCAAGGGGCCCGGACCAGCAGCGCCAAGACCGCCGGACCGGTTGGCCGGGCACTGCAGGCCGTCATGCTGCCGTTGGTCTTCCGGTACCTGGTCACCGAGAAGTCTCAGGCCTGGATACATCAGCATCACATCGACTGGGGATCGAAGATCACCGTCCCGCATGTGACCGCTTGATTCTGCGGCGTCTCGCCGGGCGTCATTCGTCTTGCCGTTGGTCACGCGGGCGCCGAAGTCCGCGTTGAGCGCTGTGCCGAGCACCGTTCGTGCGGCCGATCACTCACCGTTGCCGCTCGAGCCGCCCGGGGGCGGTACCCGTCGACCAGACGCGCACGACGGGCTCAAGTGGTTCTCAGGCGGCGACTACCTCGACGTCGTAGGCCGCAATCTGAGGATCCGACGTCACGATGGGGACGTCCAAGATCTGGGCCTGGGCAACAAGAAGCCGGTCGAACGGATCACGGTGATGCATAGGCAGCTCGCCCGTCCGCAGGACGTGGGCGTGCTCCACCGCGAGTGGTGTCGTGCCCGATGTCCGCATCCGTTCAGGAACGTAGATGGCGGGTTCGCGCGGAAGCGACAACTTCCCGAGGCCGTACTTGATGGTGATCTCCCAGGCACTTGCAGCCGACAGCATGATCTCGGTGCTGGTGTCCTCGACCATCTCGCGTACTTGTGTCTTAATGCGCTCCGGCTCGGTCTGTAGCCACAACCAGACGTGCGTGTCTACGAGGTGGCGGCTCACTGGTAGAAGCTCTCCAAGACGTCGCCTGGCATCGGGGCATCGAAGTCGTCGGGAACGGTGAACACGCCCCGGTCAATGCCCAGCTGCCGCTTGGCTCGCGCCCGAAGCGGGACGATCTTGGCGACCGGCTCGCCACTGCGCAGGATCTCGACCTCCTGCCCGGCCTCGACGAGCCTGAGCAGTTGGGAGAGCCGGGTCTTGGCCTCGTGGACCCCAACCTTGACCGCCATGGACTTAGTCATGAACTTAGTCTATCTGATGAGACCTGATCGTTGCCATACGACGCCTGTGTCGGAGCGCAAAACGCGGTACGTGGCGTGCCCAGCAAGAGCTTGGGCGATATCCCCAAGCACCGGTCCGGCCCCGCCGCCACGGCGTGTCACGAGCCTCGACGCCCGAGCCTGCACGACGATGCGGGGGTGCCAGTCGAGTCCGCGAACGCCGAACTGTTGGAGCGGGTGCGCACGCTGCGCATCCACGGCCGTACGCCGAAGCAGATAGCACGCACGTTGGGTGTCCCTTCGGTGACGGTGGCTCCCCGCATTCGAGCGCTGGCAGCTGAAAACCAAGCCCAGGTGCCGGCTGCGGAGGTGGTCGAGTGCTGGGTGAGCCCAGGATGGAGCACTGGGCTGACAGTCAGCGATCATCTTGACTGGCCCGACGTCGAAGCGCACGACGACGGGCGGGCGTGGCATGTGTGCTCGTGGCACGTCGGGCGATTCGCCGCCAGGTCAGCGTCTGCAACTGATCGACGCTTCGCGAGCGCCGAGACGCCGATGCTAACCTGACTTGTCGTTGCGCCATTAGCTCAATTGGCAGAGCAGCTGACTCTTAATCAGCGGGTTCGGGGTTCGAGTCCCTGATGGCGCACCCCATCTACCTGCGGCGATGCAACATGGCCCCTCCTCTCCGGCGAATCTTGGGCCTCGCTCGGAGGCATGTCGTGGGCATCTGCCTGCAAGGGCCAGTCCCGCATCCACACTGAATCCGACTTACGCGGCTACCTCACTCGGTGCAAGACCCGAGGACTGGACCCGCTGGCCGACCCGTCCTCACATCGAGGTGTACGTCCGCTGGCGCAGGAGCTGGCGCAGATTCAAGCCCTCGACGGTCTCCGCCGCATGTCCGTGGTCGCGGGCTTCTACCGCACCTGTGTCGTCGACGACGTCCTACTGCACTCACCAGCCGAGTACGTGCGCCGCCCGAACGTCCCCGCCGAGCCTCCGACTCTCGGCCTGACGCACCTGCAGTTTGAGGCGCTGCTCAGATGCGCACGAGAGTCAACGAATCAGTTCGACTTTGCGCTCGTCACCATGCCGGGGCTGCTCGGCCTGCGGATCTCGAGGCCACCGGCAGTGACATCGAAGACCTCGGCGAATAACACGGGCACCGAGTTCTCCGTGTCCACGGCAAAGGGGACAGGATCGTGCTGGTCCCGCTACCACCAGCTGTGGGACGCGCCATCGAACGCGCGGTCGGCGGCCGTAGCGCCGGCGCGATTCTGCTGACGTCCCGAGGCACACGGATGGACCGGCACTGCGCCACCCGCCGGTTACGCCGCCTACATGGCCGCCGGAACGTGAACGCGAACTACCGGAAGTAGCCGATGAGCGAGCGAAGGATCAGCCTTGACGCCACTTCCCGGAACCTGAACAGACTGGGCTCCTTGGTCGCGGGGCTTGACCTTGACGCAGGGTCAAGCCTGCACGCTGTCGTCATGTCCATAGATATCCAGATGACAACCGAGCAAGTCCCGGGGCCCGCGATCCACGTGCAGGCCCTGGAGAAGTCGTATGACAAGAAGCTGGACGTGCTGCGCGGGGTGGACTTCGACGTGGCGCGGGGCAGCATCTTCGCGCTGCTCGGCTCCAACGGCGCGGGCAAGACCACGGTCGTCAGGATCCTGTCCACGCTGCTCAAGCCCGACGCGGGGACGGCCACCGTCGATGGCTTCGACGTCGCCACGCAACCGGCGAACGTGCGGGAATCCATCAGCCTCACCGGGCAGTTCGCGGCCGTGGACGACATTCTCACCGGACGGGAGAACCTGATCCTGATGGCCCGGCTGCGGCGCGTGAAAGACGCCGGCCACGTCGCGGATGACCTGCTGGCCCGCTTCCAGCTCACGGACGCGGCCAAGCGGAGGGTGGCGACCTATTCCGGAGGGATGCGTCGCCGCCTGGACATCGCGATGAGCCTGATCGGGAACCCACCGGTGATCTTCCTGGACGAGCCGACCACCGGGCTCGACCCGCAAGCCCGCATCGAAGTGTGGAACAGCGTCAAGGAGCTCGCCGGGCAGGGCACGACGGTGCTGCTCACCACGCAGTACCTGGACGAGGCCGAACAGCTGGCCGACCGGATCGCGATCCTCCACGAGGGCCGGATCATCGCCAACGGCACCCTCGCCGAACTCAAGCAGCTCCTCCCGCCCGCCAAAGTCGAATACGTCGAGAAACAGCCGACCCTCGAGGACGTGTTCCTCGCCATCATCGGAGCCACCGGCCAGGACGCCGACGCCGGCGACCGCAGCGTCGACACCAACAAGTAAGGAACAGCGATGACCAAGCGCTTCTTCGGTGACACCGCCCTCCTGACGGGACGGACCCTGCGCCACATCACGCGCAGCCCGGACACCATCATCACGGTCACCATCATCCCGATCGCCCTCATGCTGCTGTTCGTCTACGTGTTCGGCGGCGCGATCGACACCGGGTCCGAGCGGTACGTGAACTACCTGCTGCCCGGCATCCTGCTCATCACGATCGCCTCGAGCATCTCCTACACCGCCTTCCGGCTCTTCACGGACATGCAGAGCGGCATCTTCGAGCGGCTCCAGTCCATGCCGATCGCGCGGTCATCCCTGCTGTGGGCGCACGTGCTGACCTCGCTGGTAGCCAGTCTGATCTCGGTCGTGGTCGTCGTGCTCGTCGCCCTCCTCATGGGATTCCGCTCGGGGGCGGGAGCGCTGGCCTGGCTCGCGGTCGCAGGCATCCTGATCCTGTTCACTGTGGCGTTGACGTGGCTCGCCGTCATCGCCGGCCTGTCCGCGAAGACCGTGGACGGCGCGGGCGCGTTCTCCTACCCGCTCATCTTCCTGCCGTTCATCAGCTCGGCATTCGTGCTCACCGCAACCATGCCCGGACCGGTGCGGGCCTTCGCCGAGAACCAGCCGGTGACATCCATCGTCAACACGATCCGCGACCTGTACACACAGCAGCCGGTCAGCACCGACATCTGGACCGCCCTCGCCTGGTGCATCGGCATCCTCATCGTCGCGTACGCCCTCGCCATGGCCACCTACCACCGCAAGATCACCTAGGGGTGTCTCCTTCGGGCAGGCTGAGGCCATGCTGACGATCGGACGGCTGGCGTCATACGCCGGGGTGACCATCCGCGCGGTGCGGCACTACCACCAGATCGGACTGCTCCCAGAGCCCGAGCGGGACCACTCCGGCTACCGGACGTACGACGCCGCCGCAGTAGTGCGACTCATCCGGATCCGCACCCTGGCCGAGGCCGGCGTCCCGCTGGCCCGGGTCCGCGAGCTACTCGACGCCGACCCGGAGACGTTCGCCGCCGCGACCGCCGAGATCGACCGGCAGCTACGTGCGCAGATCCGCGCGCTCCAGGAGCACCGCCGGCGGATCGCGCAGCTGGGCTCCGGCGATTCGTTGGCTCTCCCAAAGGAGGTGGTCGACTACCTGGACCGCCTGCGTACCACCGGAGCAGCTGAGGCGATCATCGAGGGCGAGCGAGACGCCTGGATCCTGATGGCGGCGCGATGGCCGGAAGAACTCCCGGCGATCATGGCCGACAAGGTGGCCCAGCTGGCCAACCCGAAGATCGTCCGGGTCTACCAGCTCATCGGTCGGATCGCAGAGAACTGGCCCGACGAGGAGCTCCTGCGCGAGACGGCCGACCTGATGAGCGAGCTGTTCGAGCAGGCGGCGGCCAGCGGGGAGCTGGACTGGCAGGACGAGCACATGCCGGACGCGGCGTTCATCCGCCTGATGGACTCCTTCGCCGACGCTTCCCACCCCGCCGTCGCGCGGCTGCGGGAGCTGATCGCCGAGCGTGGTTGGACCGGGTGGACCCGGGTCGAGAAGCGCCAGCCCTAAGGTGTCACGCCGCGCCAGCACCCGCGTCTGATCGGACGCACTAGTAGCCGCGATCGGTCGTTGTCATGTGGTCGCGTGGCGACAGGACGAGGTGTCGTAGCGTGATCACGTTGGGGGGTGTGTGCTGAGCCACGCCGCCGCTCTGCGCGCCGATGCGCGGCATAGCCACGCGTCCTGAACCACCTCGGCCAGCTCCTGCACGGTGAGCTCACCGATCCGGCTGGCCCGCAACAACACAGACCAGTGGCCCTCGAAATGCGCGGTCGTGAAGAACGGCGACGCCTGGTCCTGAACCAGCGCCTGCTTGTCCGCCTCGGACGCCACCCAGAACACGATCACATCCGGATAGCGCTCCCCGGTGTCGGGATCGACCGCATCCGGCCGCGGATTACGGAAGAAGACGAACGACTTACCGCCCACCTGGTAGACCGGATTCCTGCGTTTCCCGTACTCGACGGTGACGTACGGCATGCCCAAAGCCAGCTCATGTACGTCCTCGGTCCGGGCGCGCCGGCTTCCGTTACCGGGCACAATCCCAGGGTAGGCGGCGCCGATCGAACATCCGATCAAGCCGCCGATAGCGTGACCGCTGTGGAGGCCATCCGCTACTGCTGTCACAGGTCGATCAACTCGACGGTCACGGTCGCAAAGTCACCTATGTTGAGGTCCTCGGCCTTGCGGACGGCTCGCTTGATCGGCAGCACGTAGCCGCCACGCACGCTGTCCGGGAAGATCGAAGTCGTCCACGCGCTGTCGCCGACTGTCACCCGCACCCGCAAGGAGCCAAAGCCACGACGCGGTCCGGCAGCCAGGTCACGGATTTCCTCGGACGCCTCGGCCGGCAGGCTGACGAAGATCCAACTGTCGGCCCGCCTGGCATCCCACCTCCACAACTCAGCATCAAATACAACAACCACGAGCTCAGCCTCACACAGGCCGACAGTCCGTGCGTGACCTTGGCTTTTGTCATCGTTCCCATCGCCGACAGACGCGTGTCGAACGCACTCTCAAGCCGCGGTCCGCGCGGTAGCCGATGTCAGGGACGTTCGAGAGAGAAGCGGCTGCAGTACGTTGTGTGATGCGCGTCGGGAGCCTGTGCGCGGGGTGATTGCGGCGATGATTCCGGTGGGTGAGCGTAATGACCGCGGCCAAGGAACTTGATCGCGGCCGGGTCTCCTTCGATCGGCACGCCTGGGCGGATGCATATGCCGAGCTCTCTGCCGCGGATCACGAGGCGCCACTCGAGGTTACGGATCTCGAGCGGCTCGCAATGGCCGCCAATTTGGTGGGCCGGGACGACGACGGCGACGATGCCGGGGCGCGGGCGTTCAAGGAGTGCCTGCGCTTGGGCGAAATACCTCGTGCTGCCCGGTGCGCATTCTGGTTGGGGCTCGGACTCCTGCACCGCGGGGAGGTGGCCCGCGGCAGCGGCTGGCTCGCCCGGGCCCGCGCATTGCTGGACGAGGGTCGGCTGGACTGCGTCGAGCAGGGATATCTGTTCTTGCCGGTCGCAATACAGGGCCTGGCCGCGGGCGACGCCGCGACCGCGTACGCCGCCTGCAGTCAGGCCGCCAAAATCGGAGACCGCTTCGACGACCCGGACCTGAAGGCTTTCGCCGGGATGGGCCGGGGTCAGGCGCTGATCCGGCTTGGGGAGACCGCGCAGGGCGTGGTGTCACTCGACGAGGCGATGGTCGCGGTCACGGCTGGCGAGGTGTCTGCGAACGTTGCCGGGATCGTCTACTGCGGTGTGATCATGGCGTGTCAGGAGATCTTCGATCTGCGGCGGGCGCAGGAGTGGACTGGGGCGTTGAGCCGCTGGTGTGAGTCTCAACCGGACCTGGTGCCCTTCCGCGCTCAGTGCCTGGTGCACCGTTCCGAGATCATGCAGCTGCAGGGGGCGTGGCCGGATGCGTTTGAGGAAGCGCAGCGGGCGTGTGACCGGCTTTCCCAGCCAGCTGGCCCGCCGGACGTGGTCGGCATGGCCTTCTATCAGCTCGCCGAGCTGCATCGGCTGCGCGGGGAGTTCGCGAAGGCGGAGCAGGCGTATCGTCAGGCCAGCCGGTTCGGTCGAAGGCCGCAGCCCGGTCTGGCGCAGCTGAGGTTGGCTCAGGGACAGGTCGATGCCGCAATGGCGGCGATCCGCACGGCGCTGGACGAGGCACCGGACCGCCTGGCCAGGTCCAAGCTGCTTGCCGCGTACGTCGACATCGTGCTCGCCGCCACCGATGTCCCGTCCGCGCGCGCTGCCGCCGATGAGCTGGCCGAGATCGCCGCCGAACTCGATGCGCCGCTGCTGCGGGCCGCTGCCGCCCGCGCCACAGGGGCGGTCTTGCTCGCCGAGGGCGATCTCCGAGCATCGCTCGCCGCACTGCGCGATGCATGGGCGGCGTGGCGGAAGCTGGAGGCGCCGTACGAGTCGAGCCGGGTCCGGGTCCTGGTCGGCCTGGTCTGCCAAGCCCTCCACGACGAGGACACCGCGGCGATGGAGCTGGACGCGGCCCGGCAGGTCTTCGCCCAACTCGGCGCCGTCCCCGACCTGACTCGCGTCGATGTGTATGCCCGCAAGCGGCCGGTCGCCGATCCGTCCGGGCTGAGCCCACGCGAAGTCGAGGTGCTCCAGTTGGTCGCGATCGGCAAGACCAACCAGGCCATCGCCACCGACCTGTTCCTCAGCGAGCGCACCGTCGAGCGGCACGTCAGCAACATCCTGACCAAGCTCGGCGTCGGCTCGCGCACCGCCGCGGCGGCGTACGCGTTCGAGCGCGGGATCCGCTGACGCACTACCTGGAACCACCCATACCGCCGCTGCCCGGCGTTTGGGTGGTTTCCCCGAAGCTGCCACATCCCCTGCCGTCATAACGTCGCAGCACGCGTCACGACGCGGGAGGTCAAAGATGCCGAAGATCGGTGACCACGCGGTGGTCCTCGGGGCCGGCATGGCCGGGCTTCTCGCCGCAAGGGTGCGCTACAGGAGGAACCACATGCCGCTCTACATGGACATGCACAGCATCGACGGGGGCGTCGCCGTCAACGACGTCGCCCAAGCCCACCTGGCCGATCTCCAGACGCAGGACCGCTACGGCGTCCGCTATCTGCGCTACTGGGTTGACGAGGGCGCCGGCAAGGTCTTCTGCCTGGTCGACGCGCCCGACTCTGGTGCCGCCGAGCGCGTCCACCGCGAGGCGCACGGCCTGGTGGCGGACGCCATCTTCTCGGTTGTCGAGGGAGCGTGAGCGATGAAAACCACAACCCGGACGTGGGCCGCCATCCTCGGCGCCGCGGCGCTTGTGGTCGTCACGACCGCACAGACGGTCGCCACCGGCCCGGATCTGGCTAAGGCGCGCGCCTCGACCGCACGCTTCCACCAGCTCGCCGAGGCCGAGGCTGCCGGCTACGGTCTCCCGCCTGCCGGCGTCCCACTCCACGAGTGCATCGCGTCGTTCGACGACACCGGCGCGATGGGCTTCCACTACATCAATGGCGCACTGCTCGATACAACCCTCGACCCGACCCAGCCTGAGGCGCTCGTCTACGCACCCAATGCGAACGGACGGTTGCGCCTCGTGGCGGTCGAGTACGTCGTGTTCCAGGAACCCTGGATCGCCGAACACGGCGACGAGATGCCCATGCTCTTCGGTCAGGAGTTCATGCCGGTCGGGTTCCCGAATCGATATGAGATCCCGGCCTTCTTCGCGCTCCACGCCTGGATCTGGAAGAACAATCCGTCCGGCACATTTGCGCCCTTCAACCCGGCCGTCTCCTGCGACTGACGGCTACGGCGTTTGGGTGGTTTCCCCGAAGCTGCCACATCCCCTGCCGTCATAGCGTCGCAGCACGCGTCACGACGCGGGAGGTCAAAGATGCCGAAGATCGGTGACCACGCGGTGGTCCTCGGGGCCGGCATGGCCGGGCTTCTCGCCGCAAGGGTGCTTACCGACGTGTACGAGCGAGTCACGGTTGCGGAACGCGACGCGCTGTTGGAGACGACGCAGAATCGGCGGGGTGTCCCGCAGGGTCGGCACGCCCATCTGCTGGTGCCCCGAGGGACGCAGATCTTCGACGAACTCTTTCCCGGCCTGGTCCAGGACATGATCGCCGGGGGTCTGCCGGTGATCCGGGACTTCGCGGAGCTCCACTTCGCCCCGGGCGGTCACCTGCTCTGCCTGAGGGGCCGCCCCGAGCAGCCCTTCATCTGTCAAGCTGCCCGGCCGTACCTAGAAAGCCACGTACGCGCCCGGGTCCGGGCGCTGCCCGCGGTCGAGATCGTCGACCAATGCGAGATCGTCGGGCTCGTCACGACCGCGGCTCGAGACCGCGTCACCGGCGTACGGCTCCTGCATCTCGCTGCCGACGGCGCCGAGGAGACCCTCGACGCCGACCTCGTCGTGGACGCGACAGGACGTGGCGCCCGCACACATTCCTGGCTACCGACGATCGGTTACGACCAGCCGCCGGAGGAGCAGCTCACGATCCAGTTGAAGTACGCCACTCGGCACCTACGGCTACGCCCAGGCGCGCTGCGCGGACAGAAGATGGTTTCCATCGGTGCCCAGCCGGGCCGGCCCACCGGCTTCGTGCTGTTCGCGCAGGAACAGGACCGGTGGATCCTGACGGCGATCGGGTACGACGGACACCACCCGCCGATCGACCCCGAAGGCTTCCTCGCCTTCGTCGAGGCCATCGCCCCGCCGGACGTCTTCGCCGCGATCCGCGACGCCGAGCCGCTCGACGACATCGTCGCCCACCGGTTCCCGGCCAACGTTCGCCGCCGCTACGAGCGGCTGCGCCGCTTCCCGGCCGGGCTGCTCGTTTTCGGGGACGCGATCTGCAGCTCGAACCCGGCTTACGCCCTGGGCATGTCGGTCGCCGCGCTGCAGGCGGAGGCCCTGCGGGACTCGCTGGCCGGCGGTGACCATGACCTGGCCCGGCGGTTCTTCCGGGCCGCCGCAAAACCGGTCGGCATGGCCTGGCAGCTGACGGTCGGCGCCGATCTGGCCCTGCCGCAGGTGAAGGGACCGCGGCCGCTACCCGTCCGGGTCATCAACGCCTATGTCAACCGGGTGCTGATCGCGGCCGAGCGTAACCCCGCGGTGGCTGAGCAGTTCATGCGAGTCGTCGCACTCCAGGCCCCGTCCAAGCGGATCTTCCGACCCTCGACGGCGCTCCGCGTCCTGCTCGGCAACCTGCGGCAGAGCCGCGTCCCTAGGATGAGCGCCACGACACGGGCAGCCGTCCTCCCCCACATGGCTGAGGAGGAAGTCCGGGGGTGTTCACCGTGACGGTCCTCGCCAATGGGCTGCAGCCTCCGGTCGCCGTCGAGACCGCGGCGTACCGCATCGCCGTCGAGGCGATGAGCAACTCCGCTCGCTATCGCCCAGGAGGCCGGGGTCCCGCGCCGCGCGACGGCCCGGCCGAGTTCAGGCCGGCCACCGAGATCAAGCCAACCAGGCCCTGGTCTTCGAGCCGCTGGGCGATCGCGTGCGAACCGCCGGGGACCGATCCGGGTCCGTCGAGGAACTCGTTGAGGATGGCCATTTCCGGGGCGCCGAGGCCCCCGCTGGTTGTCCACCTGATCTCCTCGCCGTCTTGGTCGATCTCATAGGCGAGGAACGAGCAGCAGGCCACCTCGCGCTTGGCCAGATCGCACACCCACTCGCGCACCCCCGGGCGTGCGGCGAAGCGGAAGGTGGTCGCGGTTTCAGTGGACTCGCGGCCGATCAGAGCGTGCTCGAACAGGCGTCGGTACTCGGCGAGTCGCTCCGCCAGGGTGTCCGAGGCACCGCTCATGTCGCAGGCGATGGGGGCGTCGGGTTTGGGGGCGATGGACAGCAGCTTGGTCATGCCGGCACCGTAAACTCTGGACTTAGGTCCAGAGTCAAGGTCGCGGACCCAGGAAATGCTGGTGCTACGAACAAAGGGGTGCACCCGATGACCGATAGCCCCATGAAGATCGGCGAGTTCGCCGATGTTGTCGGCGTGTCGATCGACGCGATCCGCTTCTACGAACGTCGCGGTGTCCTGCGACCGGCGCCCCGGACCGCCGGTGGGTACCGGACCTTCGGCCAGCGAGACGTCGACCGGGTCCGGCTGGCCCGCCAGCTCCAGCAGCTGGGCTTGACGATCGACGAAGTGGTCGATGCGCTCACGGCCCACGACGGCAACGGAGCAACCTGCACATCGGAGCGCTGGCGACTCGAGCAGGTCGAGTCTCGGATCGACGCTCAGATCGCCGCGCTCATGCGCACCCGTCGGCTCATCCAAGACGCCCTGGCAGCCTGCGACGCTGGGCGCTGCCAACTCGTGAACACGGCGTCCATGACGGCTCCGTGACCTTCAATACCCCACGCCGAGGCCGAGCTGGCGCAGCCGCGCGATGGTGTCTTCCAAGCCCCACGCTCGGGTGATGCGGCCATCGACGACGCGGAAGAAGTACACCTCGGCGACGTCGGTGAAGCGGCGTCCGGTGGGTGGGTGACCAAGCCATGTTCCGGTGTGCGTCCCGGAGCAGCTGAACCGACCGACCACCGTCTCGCCCTCAGCGACGAGCTGGACGACCCGCATCTGGACGTCGCTGAACGACTCCAGAAACGGCTCCACCCATCGACGGGCCGCGGGGGCGAGTCGAGGCGTGTAGAGATCGTCGAGTGCGCCGAGGTTGCGCTGGTTCATCACGTCTGCGACGAGCCGCTGGACGACGTCCTTGGGATCAGTGTTCGGCATTGGGTCCCCTGCTGGTCGGGTCTTAGGGTGCTTCCGGCGGGGTAGGGAACCTCGGGGTCGTGTCGGTGAGCGGGCGGAGGGTGTACCGCTGCAGGGGGAACAGCGTTCCCCAGACCGCCAGGAACGCCGCCACGCCGGCGGCCACGACCGCGGCGCTCGGCGCGTCGGCGGCCCGCACGAGGAGCACGACAATGGCCGTGGCCAGGGCCGCGTCCACGGTGGCCACGATGGTCGGAGTGTTGACCAGGAAATGAAGCCACAGCCGTGCCTGGGTGGGGCGTTGGAGCATGTAGGTAGTCACCAGCCCGCGTTCGTCGTCGTGGTGACCCGTGGTGAAGTAGGGCTTCAGGCCGGGTGCGATTTCGAGGTAAGCGTGCCGGAGTCGGTTCATTGCCAGCACGATCTGGAACTCCTCGCTATTGATCTGCACCAGGCGCACGTAGGTGGCGATTCCGAGCAGCAGCACCACTGGCAGCAGAATCAGCGCCAGCGTGGTGGTCTGTGGCCCGAAGCCGGTCGCGTCGGCCAGCAGGGCCAACGCGATGATCGAAGCCGACAGCACAGTCAGGAAGACGGCCGCGCGGCTCATCGCCTCGTTCCAGATCAGCGACCGCGTCCCCAGCAGGCTCCAGTGCTCGGTCGCGAGAATGGTGGCCGCATCCGGCCCGAACGGGCGCCCGGGTGCCGCCGCAGCCGCGACTGGTGCCTCGCTTTGAGCAGTGTCAACCGCCCCCAATGGGGTTCCGGCCTTCTTTGCATTGTCGGTGGCCATCGTGGACCTCCTCGAGGTGGCATGTGATGGCGGTCGCCGTGCAGATGTGTCCATGCGGGGAGGCCACAGCTAGTTCGTGGCATCGTGGAAGTAGGCAACGATCCGTTGTGCTTCTAGACCTTCAGGGTCGAGATCGGGGTTGTACACACCGACGCTCCATCCTCGACAGCCGTTGTTCTGCAAGGCGGTTCTCGTAATGTCCGTTAACTCCTCCCACGTCAGCCCTTCCGACATCGACGGATCGCTGGCGGCGCCGCAAGCGCGGAACTCCTTTCCGTCGAGCACGTCCAGATCGACGTGCAGCCACCAACCGGACGCCTGGCCGGCAATGTGGGCAGCTGCCTGTGCCGCTATCCGCTCGGGATCGCGGCGAAGGTCCTCTGCGCCGTGGAGAAGGACGCGATCCGCAATGCTCGGGACGCCGATTTCGTGACGGTAGGTCGCGTCGCGTTGACCCAGCATCACGATCGTCTCAGGCAGAAGCGCCGGAAACCGGCTCCGCATCGACTCGGGAGCTCGGTGCCCGGTCATGCCGAGCAGCAGCGCGATTTCCATGTTCGCAGCCTCACCGGTGGTCGACTGTTCCATGGTTGTTGCGTCTTCATGTCCATCGACGAAGAGCAGGGCGGCGGTGCCGTACACATCGCGAACCGCAGGAACAGCAGCCAGGAGAACAGAACAGTCGCCGCCGTAGACGAGCGGGAAGTGGCCAGCCGCCAACGCTGCACGTACGCGCGCGTACGCCTCATCCACCATCTCCAACATTGCTCGCTCGTTCAGAAAGCCGGCCAGGCGACCTCGGGTCGGGTCGGGCTCGGACACGACGATGTCGGAAGTGACACGAGCACCGGGATAGATGGGGACAACCCGGCATCCCGCAGCCGCGACGGAGCTGCCGCCTGGCCCCGTGGGCGACCGGAGCCGTCGTAGCACACGCCGATGAGATCCACGGACCTATCCAATTGAGACGCCTTCACACGAACCAGTCTGGGAGAGGGCTCGGAGCAAGCGAGGAAAGTCGCCATGATCGCGAATCTCGCCAGCGGCGGCGGCCAGCGCGTTGACCGCGACCCACGTCAGGCTGCCGCCGACGCTGACGCGCCGTGCGCCCGCTTCGACGATCTCCGCCAGGGACAGTTCCTGTCGCGCGAGCACGTTCACAGGTCTCGAGACGGCTTCGCAGACTGCGCGGATCTCGATCGGGCTTCGTAAGCCGGGCGCATAAAGAACGTCGGCGCCGGCCGCTTCGAACGCCTGCAGACGCACGATCGTGTCGTCGAGATCGGGGTTGCCGCGGATGTGGTTCTCGGCGCGAGCGGTAAGCATGAATGGGAAAGCCAGTCGATGCGCTGTTCGGCGGCGGCAGCGACCCGCTCGGCGGCGTGGCCGCGCTCGTAGAGCCGTCCTCCGGGGTCGTAGTCCTCGATCGAGGCGCCGACCGCCCCAGCATCAGCGACCCGGGTGATGGCCAGCGCTGCGCTCGCGGGCTCGGCACCGTAGCCGTTCTCGAGATCGACTGAGACGGGAAGGTCGGTCGCCCCGTCGAGCATCGCCGCATGCGCGACCACCTCGTCGAGGGTCACGTTGCTATCCAGCCGCCCGAGCGTGAACGCGAAGCCGGAACTCGTGCTCGCGAGCGCCTTGAAGCCCAGTGCGGCGAGGACGCGGGCAGAGCCTGCGTCCCACGGGTTCGGGATCACGAACGGCTCGCCGCCGTGGAGCGCCTGGAAGGCCGCTGCCTTCTGCTCCTGCTCAGTCATCGACAACGCGGAACACGACCTTGCCACGCTTCCCCCTGCCATGACGCGCTCGAACGCCGCAGGCGCCTCGGAGAGTCGAAACACCGAGTCGATCGCGGGACGCAGAGTCCCTTCATCGACGAGGCGTGCGATCTCGACAAGCTGCTCCCGGTCCGGCTCGACGACGAAGTAGGTGGAGTGGATCGGTGCCACGGTGGGCGGAGCCTCCTCGGCCACGGAGACGAGCCGCCCGCCCGGCCGAACCATCGCCCGGAAGCGCACGAGAAGCTCGCCGCCGACGGTATCGAAGACGAGATCGACCGGGGCGATGGCCTCCTCGAGGCGAGCGTCCCTTCCGTCGAACGCCTCGTGCGCGCCGAACGCGCGCGCGGCGTCCAGGCTCCCCGGAACGCGGTGCCGATCACGTGGGCACCGCGCCAGCGCGCAAGCTGCGTCGCGAAATCCCCGACACCGCCGCTGCGCCGTGGATCAGCACCCGTTCCCCCTCCTCGAGCCGTCCGTGATCGAAGAGTCCCTGCCAGGCGCTGAGCGCGGCGAGGGGGATCGCTGCGCTTGCGACGTGGTCGAGCGTGGACGGCTCGGCGCGAGCAGGCTCGCCGGACGGCGGCGTACGAGGCCGCGGCGCTGTCTCGATCGAAGTCGGTCAGCGCATAAACCGCCTCGCCGACAGCGACGGTCGCGACGTCGCAAGCGACGGCCGCCACGATCCCGGAAAGCTCGTACGAGGGGACGGCGGGAAGGCGGTCAACCGGCCACTCGAGCTCGTCGCGAGTAACCGCGGCTGCGTGCACCTCGATAAGCGCCTCGCCAGCGTCCAGCGCGGAGTCTCGACCTGCTCGTAGCGCAACCCGTCGAGCGGCGGAATGCAGCCGAACCACATCCATCGTCCCGGGAATTGCCCTAGCCATTCTCAACCCCATCCCCGGCGAGATTCTCAACGGATGAGCGTTGTCTTCGGGCGCACCACACAGAACTCGTTCCCCTCCGGATCTGCGACAGGTCCAGGACTCGGTGCCTTCTGCCCCATGTCCACCCGGCGTGCGCCGAGCGCAAGAAGGCGTTCGATCTCGGCCACCACCGCCGTGCTGCCGGCGGAGGTCCAGTGTACGCGGTTCTTCACGGTCTTCACGTCCGACACCGGCATGAAGCACATCCCGACCGGCGCGGCCTCGTCCGGCCCGATCACTACCTCTTGCTCGCGCTCGGACAAGATCCGCCAGCCCAGCGCCTGCGCCCAGAACCGGGCCAGGGCCGGTAGATCGTGAGCATCGACCACGATGTGATGCAGCCTTAGCGCCATGCCCGCCATCGTGGTCACGATGGCGTGACGGAAGAAGGCCACGGGCAAGACGTCTACTGCCGCTACACGGCCTGAGGCCCGTTCTCAGCGACGACGTTTCAAGCC
Organism: uncultured Actinomycetota bacterium; assembly: GCA_963819885.1. GTDB lineage: Bacteria > Actinomycetota > Actinomycetes > Jiangellales > Jiangellaceae > JACVRX01. Next base: position 411,128 of record CAWFXV010000030.1, read on the forward strand.
GGCCGCCAACACGATGAGCTGTGCGACGCTGCTGATGGTGCCGAACGCGAGGTACCACACGGACCCGGCGGCTGCCACGGCCATCCCGGTCTTGGCGTACCGGAAACCGCGTAGGTAGCTCGTCGTCACGGCGAGCCAACCCGCGCCGTAGGTGAC
>CAWFXV010000031.1:0-142077 GCA_963819885.1 uncultured Actinomycetota bacterium
GGTGCCTGCCGGTACACCAGAACGCCAGCCTCCTCGAAACCGAACGGCCGCGAAAGTAGTTTCGACGACCGCGGCGCGACGTCCTGGACGCAACGTCTCGATCGCTTCGGCGACGAGTTCGGCCATCAGTGCGCGGTCGACACCGTCCTCGACCGGGACGGCACCGATCGCAGTCTCGGCAACCTCGGCCGGGCGGGCCCGACGGGCCCGTTCGCTGTCGACGACCAAGTGTCGAGCTACGGTCCACAACCACGGCCGGGCCGAACCCTTGTTCGGCGCCAGCGAGTCCGGACGCCGCCACGCTCGCAGGAGCGTCTCCTGTACGACATCTTCGGCCCGGTGGCGGTCTCCACCTACCAGCCGTAACACGTATCCCATCAGCGGAGCCGCGTGCTCGTCATAGAGAGCCCGGACCAGATCCTCGTCGGCCACCGGTGCTCTCACACTCCGTGCACGCCTCCCGAAGGGCCCTGGTTCAGCCGGCCGACGGTTCATCCGACCAGAACCCGTCCCAGGACGTACGCGACCGGCGCCGCGACGACGATCGGCATGGTCACCCGTAGCGGTGTCAATAGATCGACTGTGCTGTCACCCAATTCCTCGCCCACCCGGTCTACGGCGGCCACCGCGGCCACGGCGGTCAATGCCACAAAGGTAGTCACGACCACTCCGCCGACCGCGGGCACGGTCGACGCGACACCATCGGCCACGGCGACGAGTGCTGCGGCCAGCGCTCCCGCGAACACCACCGCCAACGACCGCCGCAGCGCGGCCGGAGCCGGCAACAGCTCAGCCAGTCCGACGGCACCCACTCCCAGCAGGCCGAGCCAAACCGCATGGACGCCGCCCTCAGCACCACGCAGCGCCAACCACGCCACCGGCAGCAGGGCCAGCGCGCAGGCGGCCACCGTCATCGTCAATGACGTGGTCAGCGCGTGCCGACCGTCCCGTCGAATCAACTGGATCATGACGGCGACGACCAGAGCCGGGCCGAGCAGTGCAGCGACCGGCCACATCTCACTCGAGCCGCCCACGACCAGCCACACCGACGCGCCAACCGATACGACCAGCGCGAGCCACGCACCGGCCCGGATGGCCGGCACCGCGGCTGGTCGCACGCCGCCGAGGGTGAACACGACTTGCACGACAGCGACCCCGGCTCCCAAAAGCGGGCGTCCGAGCGCTGCCGCGATGGCGAGCACCGCGACGAGCGCTGTGGACAGCACCGACGTCATCAAGGGATCTTCCCAGAGCAGAATGCCTACCCCCCCGCGAACGGTGGCAACAACTCGACAATGGAACCGTCATGCAACGGGATTGCAGCGTGATTTCGACGTCCTGCGGGGCTGCCGTCAGCGAGGACCGCGCACACCGCGAGAATCTCCGAGAACCGGGGCTGCGCCGCGTGCAAGTCCCGAGCAACGGCCAGGGCCTCGGCGACCGTGCCCCCGTCGACGACCTCCTCGGTCAGTCCGGCAGCGGCGCGCAACGAAGCCCAATACCGCACTGTCACCCGTGGCATTGGGCCACCAGCCAGCTGGCGATTCGCCGGGCGAGGTCCTCGTCCACCGCACCCTCCGCGTGACCGAAGTCTGGCAGCACCCACAGTGTCGTCGGCCCGCGCGCGGCAGCGGACACCCGGCGTGCATGCTCAGCGGGAAACAGGTCGTCCCGATCGCCGTGGACCACGAGCAGCGGGACGTCGATCTCCGCGGCGGCCGCGACGGGATCGATCGGATAGGGCTCTGCCCAGTCCCCGCGCATGATCCGGGTGCCGCGCGTGAGCCGGATGGCTGCGCGGCCCGGCGGGTTCAGTACGAGGCGGTGCAGAGTGCGCATTCGCGGCGTGCCGCGGTAGTACCACTGCCCAGGCCCGCTGACGGCTGCGACGGCATCCACTCCCCCATACAGCGCCGCATGCCGAAGCACCACCGCGGAGCCGAGCGAGAAGCCGAGGGTCGCCACCTGTGGATAGCCGAGCGAGCGGGCCCAGCCGACCGCCGCTTCGACATCGCGAACCTCGTGCCATCCCAGCGTGCTGACCCCGCGGGAACCGCCATGGCCACGCAGATCGAGCAGAACCAGCCCCGCGGTGGAGCGCATCCACCGGGCGATCCGGCGGACCCGTGGGTGCCGCGAGTGCAGTGTGAAGCCATGCACGACGACCACCGCCACGTCCCGCTGGCCGTCAACGGGCGGCAGGTGTTCCGCCGCCACGACCACGCCATCGTCGGCTTGCAGGCGGCGCCGGAAGCCATGGCCGTCCCACTCCGCGGGCGAGCGGACTTGAGTCGCCCTCACATGCCCTATCCTGTCAACACGTGGGCCCGGGCATTGTCGCCCTCCGGGTCCCCGTTGCATATCCGGCCAGAGGAGGCCGCATGGGATCCACGATCCTCCTGCTGACCAATGCCTTGCGCCCATCGGCGGAGGTCCTCCCCGCACTCGGCCTGCTGCTGCATGACGTCCGGGTCGCACCGGCCGAGGCGGCGGCACTACTCGATGCCCCGGCGTGCGACGCCGTGCTGGTCGACGCCCGGCGAGATCTGGGCCACGCCCGAGGGCTGACTCGACTCATTCGCACGACCGGTGTCGACGTGCCCCTCATGGCCGTGGTCACCGAAGGCGGCCTGGCGGCGGTAACCGCCGACTGGGGTGTCGACGACGTGCTGCTCGACACAGCCGGGCCGGCCGAGGTCGAGGCTCGGTTGCGGCTCGCCCAGGGCCGGCTCGCGGCGGCCCAGTCCGGAGACGACGTGCCGGACGAGATCCGCTCCGGCGACCTGGTCGTCGACGAGGCCACCTACACCGCCCGCGTCTCCGGCCGCGCGCTCGACCTCACGTACAAGGAGTTCGAGCTGCTCAAGTTCATCGCGCAGCACCCGGGCCGGGTGTTCACCCGGGCGCAACTGCTGCAGGAGGTATGGGGCTACGACTACTTCGGCGGCACCCGCACGGTCGACGTACACGTGCGCCGGTTGCGGGCGAAGCTCGGTGCCGACCACGAAGCGCTGATCGGCACCGTCCGCAACGTCGGCTATCGGTTCGTCGCCCAGGTATCTCCCCGCCGCAGCCAGGTGCCCGAACGCGCCGTTCGTTGATCGAGGCGCGGCAACGGCTGGCCGACAACGAAGTCGAGGCCGTCGCCACCCTCGTCCAGGCCGCAACCAGAGCCGACGGTGTCGCTCCGCTGTCGGAGCAGGGTCTGTTCCGGCTTCGTGGAGACGAACGGGCTCGGCATGTGGTCGCACGAATCGACGGCACCGTCGTCGGATACGCACAACTTGACGACGGTAGCGGCGCGGCGGAACTCGTCGTTCACCCCGACCACCGGCGGCGCGGCTTCGGCCGCGGGCTGGTCACTCGGCTGATCATCGAGGCCGGGAGCTCGGAACTGAGGATCTGGGCACACGGTGACGGCCGGCCCGCCGCGGCGCTGGCGACCGCGACCGGCTTCGACCGGGTTCGCTCGCTGTGGCAGATGAGCCGGTCGCTGAGCGACGACCTGCCCGAGCCCCAGCTCCCGGATGGCATCGTGGTCGACACCTTCGTCGCCGGTTCGGATGACGAGGACTGGGTCGCGCTCAACGCCCGATCATTTGCCGAACACCCCGAACAGGGTGGGTGGACGATCGCCGACCTCCGGGATCGCGTAGCCGAACCGTGGTTCGACCCAGCAGGATTCTTCGTGGCCCGGCGCGGTCCGTCGATGGTCGGGTTTCACTGGACCAAGGTCCATGACGAGACCACCGGGGAGGTCTATGTCGTCGGCATCGACGCTGCCGAGCGGGGCCGCGGACTGGGCAAAGCGCTCACTCTCCTTGGCATCCGCCACCTAAAAGGCCTGGGACTTGCCCGGGTCATCCTCTACGTCGACGAAGGAAACCAGGCCGCGGTCCGCCTTTACCGCGGGCTCGGCTTTCAGCGGGTTTCCGTCGACGTCATGTACGGGCGCCGCCCGGGCGGCTGATTGCTCGGCCTACCCGACCAGTTCAGCCAGCCCGCGTCTACCGCCCGTTGACGTTGCCGTGTCAACATGTGAAGCATGGCGGTGGCGGTGGCGGCGGCGGAGGCGGTGCGGACGGAGGAGAGGTACCTCGACCGCGAGTTTTCCTGGCTGGCCTTCAACACCCGCGTTCTCGAGCTGGCCGAGGACCCGGACGTGCCGCTCCTGGAGCGGGCCAGATTCCTGGCCATCTTCTCCAGCAATCTCGACGAGTTCTTCATGGTTCGGGTGGCCGGTCTCAAACGGCGCATTGCCGCTGGCGTCGCCGTCCGGGCCGCGAGCGGCCTGCTCCCCAGGGAGGTGCACGGGGGCACATTCACCCGGACTCGCGAGCTGATGTCCCGACAGGCCAGCTGTTTCCACGACGACGTGCTGCCGGCGCTGGTGAAGGAAGGCATCGAGGTCACCCGTTGGGACGATCTCGACGATGCCGAACACAGCCGGCTGCGGGAGCTGTTCGGCGAACGGATCTTCCCGGTGTTGACGCCCCTGGCTGTCGACCCGGCCCATCCGTTCCCCTACATCTCCGGGCTCTCGCTCAACCTGGCCGTCGTCCTCCGCAACCCTCGCACGGCGACTGAGCACTTCGCCCGGGTCAAAGTCCCGCCGAACTTTCCGCGATTCTTGCCAGTCGCGGAGCAGCAGTTCGTCCCGCTCGAGGATGTCATCGCCGCCCACCTGTCCCAGCTCTTCCCCGGCATGGAGGTGCTGCAGCACCACAGTTTCCGGGTCACTCGGAACGAGGACGTCGAGGTCGAGGAGGACGACGCCGAGAACCTGCTCACCGCCATGGAACGCGAACTCATGCGCCGGCGGTTCGGCCCGGCTGTCCGACTCGAGGTCGAGGAAACCGTCGACCCGCACGTGCTCGACCTGCTGCAACGCGAGCTCGGCGTGACCAGCAACGAGGTGCTGCACCTGCCCGGACCGCTGGATCTGACCGGTCTTTTCCGGATCGCCGACCTCGACCGTGCCGAGCACAAGTACCGCCCGTTCCTACCGGCCACCCACCGGGATCTGCCGGACGTGGAATCCGCGTCGCCGGCGGACATGTTCGCCGCGATCCGGGCCGCAGACATCCTGGTCCACCACCCATACGACTCGTTCTCCACGAGCGTTCAGCGGTTCATCGAGCAGGCGGCGGCCGACCAGCGGGTTCTCGGGATCAAGCAGACCCTGTACCGGACTAGCGGTGACTCCCCTATCGTCGACGCTCTGATCGACGCCGCCGAGGCCGGCAAGCAGGTGCTGGCACTGGTCGAGATCAAGGCCCGCTTCGACGAGCAAGCCAACATCACCTGGGCACGCAAACTCGAACAGGCGGGCGTGCACGTCGTCTACGGCATGGTGGGGCTCAAGACCCACTGCAAGCTCTGCCTGGTCGTGCGCGACGAAGCAGATCATGGCGGGGGGATCCGTCGGTACAGCCACTTCGGCACGGGCAACTACCATCCCAAGACGGCCCGGCTTTACGAGGACCTCGGCCTGCTCACTGCCGACCCGGTGGTCGCCAAGGACGTCAACCACCTGTTCAACTCGCTGTCGGGCTATTCCATCGACTCCGAATACGAACGGCTGCTGGTCGCGCCACATGCGCTCCGCAGCGGCATCGTCGAACGCATCGAGGGCGAGATCGAGAACCATCAGGCCGGCCGTCCGGCCGCGATCCGGTTCAAGATGAACAGCTTGGTCGACGAGGGCATCATCGATGCGCTCTACGACGCGTCCATCGCCGGAGTTCCGGTCGACCTGTGGATCCGCGGCATCTGCTGCCTCCGTCCGGGGGTTCCGGAGTTGTCGGAGAACATCCGGGTGCGCAGCACCCTTGGCCGCTTCCTGGAGCACTCGCGCATCCTTGCCTTCCAGAACGACGACGACCCCGAGTACTGGATCGGCTCGGCCGACCTGATGCACCGCAACCTCGACCGGCGGGTCGAAACGATGGTCCGCCTCGGCAGCCCCGCCCACGAGAGCGAGCTCCGCGCCCTGTTCGACCTCGCTTTCGACGATCGGGTCGCATCCTGGCATCTCCAACCGGACAGCACATGGGTCCGAGTCCACAAGGACGAGGCAGGTCAGCCGCTGGCCGACCTGCAGGAGATCCTGATCGAGCAGAAGAGCCGGCGTAGGGCTGCGGCGTGAGCGCTGCGGAACCGGTGCCGACGGTTCGCGAGGTCGAGCACAAGTTCCGCGTCCACGGCCTCTACCGGATCCCGGACCTGACCCAGGCGGACCTGATATCCGCAGTAGAAGACCGCGGCGTCATCGAACTGGAGACCGCGTACTACGACACGCCAGACCTGCGACTCCTTCGCGAGGGAATGAACCTTCGCCGCCGCATCGGCGGGCCTGACGAGGGCTGGCATCTCAAGCTCACGGTGCCGGAAGCAGCAGCAGAGGTTCGCGACGAGCTGCGGTTGCCCCTCGAAGCCGGAGAGCCGCAGGCACCTCCGATGGAGCTGCTCGACTTCGTTCGTTCCGTCGTTCGCCACAGTCCGGTACACCCGGTGGTGACACTGCGCACGACCCGGCACGTCCGGCATGTGCTCGACAACGACGGGCGGCAGGCCGCCGAGCTGACCGATGACGTCGTCCAGGCCATCGACGGCTCCGGCCAGGTGTCCGCGCAGTTTCGGGAGCTCGAGCTCGAGCTGTCGGAGGAAACCCCACCAGAGCTCGTCGAGCACGTCGTCACGCAACTCGGCGAATCCGGGGCCGTCAGCGGCGAGTTCGTCTCGAAACCGGTCCGCGCATTGGGTGCCCAGGCGGCGGCCGCTCCCGAAGTTCCGGAACCAGCGGATGTCGGATCCGACGACCCGGCGGACGCCGCTGTTCAGGCCTTCATCGCCATGCACACTCGCGCCTTCCGGGCGGCCGATCTGGTCTACCGGCGCGACCCGGAAGGTCCATGGGACGCAGTGCACAAGATGCGCGTGGCTGCCCGGAGGCTGCGCAGCGGGCTGCGGGTTTTCCGGCCGCTGCTCGACCGGGAGTGGGCCGACGAACTGCGTGAGGAACTGCGATGGGCCGCCAAGGGGCTCGGCGAACTGCGGGAACTGGACGTGCTGATTGCCCGGCTGGAGGAACGGATGGCCGCATTGCCGGCCGATGCAGTGCCAGAGGACCCGGCCATGACCGTGCTCGGCCGGACCCTCGAGCAGCGAATGGAGGCTCGCGCCAGGGTATCGGTGCTGCTCTCGACGGATCGCTACGTCGACCTGCATGAACGTCTGGTCGCTGCCGCCGCGAAGCCACCGGCCACCGAAGCAGCGAACGCGCCGGCCGGCGAGGCGCTCCCGCCACTGGTGCGCAAGGCGTGGCAGCGATTGGCGAAGCGCGCAGAGGCCGTTCTCGACGACGAGTCGGCGCTGCCAGGTGGTGCGCCCGACGACGAGTGGCACCAAGCTCGCATCGCGGCCAAGAGAGCTCGATATGCCGGCGAAGCGGTCGCGCCCGTCCTCGGAAAGGAGGCAAAGGCGTTCGCGGAGCAGATGGAGCGCGTGACAGAAATCCTCGGTGAACACCAGGATGCCGCCGATGCCGGGGCCGCGATCCAGGCGATGGCTGCGAATGCCGACGCGCCAGCCAGTTTCACCTTCGGCGTGCTGTTCGCGGCGGAGCGGGAGCAGGTCACGGCAACCCGCCGCGAGTTCGCCCAGCTCTGGCCCAAGGTCAGCCGGCCAAAATGGCGGCGGTGGTTGGCACCGTGAGCCGTCCCGAGGCCTCCGACGGCACCGTCGTCGCGGCGGGTGCCGTCGTGTGGCGACCTGATCCAGCGCATGACGGTGGAGTCGAGATCTGCCTGGTTCACCGTCCCCGCTACGACGACTGGTCGCTCCCCAAAGGAAAGCTGGATCGCGGGGAGCACCTGCTCGCATGTGCGGTGCGTGAGGTCGAGGAGGAGACCGGCCAGCGGGTCATTCTCGGCCGACCGCTGCCGACACAGCACTACGAAGCCAGCGGCCGGCCCAAACGAGTGCACTATTGGGCCGCCCGAGCCGACGACGATTCGCCCGAGTGGCCCGGCACGAAGGAGATCGACGAGATCGCATTCCTGCCGGTGACCGAGGCCGCCCGCCGGCTCACCCACCCCCGCGACGCCGACGTCGTCGCCGCGCTGCTCGACGGCGAGATTCGCACGGTGCCGTTCGTCGTGCTTCGGCACACGGAGGCGCTCAAGCGCTCGTCGTGGGACGGGCCCGACGAGTTGCGGCCGCTGACCGAGCAGGGCACGGCAGACGCGCGCGGCCTGGTTCCGCCGTTCACCGCGCTTGGGCTCGCCCGGGTGGTGTCCAGCGACGCGGTGCGATGCGTCGACAGCGTGCAGCCCCTAGCCGACGCGATCGGTGTGCCGGTGGAGCGTGAGCCGGTGGTGTCCGAGGAGCGTTACCTCGAGCAGCCGTTGGGTGCGGGGAAGTTGACCCGAGCTCTGCTCGCCGACGGCGCTCGAACTGTCGTCTGCTCGCACCGGCCGGTGCTTCCCGAGGTGATCCAGGCTGCGGCAGAGCAAGCGCCCGAACTGGCGCCGAAAGAGCCTCTTCACGTCGGCGACTTCGTGGTCTTCCACCACCGCGGCGGCGTACCGGTGGCCGTCGAGCGGTTCGACATCTAGCCACGAGCCGGCGCAGAGCCCGTCTCGACCTGCGCCGTGGCAGCGTGGCGCCGTGAGCACCGCCCAGTGGTATCGGGAGTTCGCCCGCGACGCCCGGGACGAGTCCTCGACGTACGAACGCCTCGCACTCGCGGTCGCCAAAGACGACGAGCTGCTCGGCCGGTTGAACCACCTGCCCGAGCCGAAGCGCCAGCCCAATCTGCTCTTCGCCGCCACTCGGTATCTCGGCGGCCCGGTCGAGGCGCCGGCTGCCTTCCGTGACTGGGCTCTGAGTCGTTGGGCAGATCTTGTCGCCACCATGCGCGAGCGCAGCACTCAGACCAATGAGCCCGCTCGCTGCGCGACTCTGCTGCCGGTCTTGGCCGGCTTGCCGCAACCCCTGGCCTTGCTGGAGGTCGGGGCGTCCGCCGGCCTCTGTCTGTACCCCGATGAGTACCAATATCGATTCGACGGTCACAGCATCGGCCGGCCCGACAGCCCAGTGCGGCTCGACTGCGCCGTCAGTGGCAACGTTCCCATTCCATCCGACGTTCCCGAGGTTGTCTGGCGGGCGGGGATCGACCTCAACCCCCTCGACATAGCCGACGATGAGGACCTGCGTTGGCTTGAAGCACTGGTCTGGCCCGGTCAACCCAGCCGGGTCGTCCGGCTGCGGGCTGCTGCCGGCATTGTCCGCGCACACCCGCCGACGATCCGACGCGGTGACCTGCTCGCCGAGCTTCCCGCGCTGTCTGCTGAGGCACCGGAGGGCGCCACCCTGGTCGTCTTCCACAGCGCGGTACTCACATACCTGTCACCGCAGGCCCGAACGGCCTTCGTCGATCTCGTCGATTCCCTCCCTGGTCACTGGATCTCGAACGAAGGCCCCGACGTGGTGCCGAGGCTGGTCACGCACGGAGATCTGCCAGTCGGCGGTCCGGCCAGATTCGTCCTTGCCCTGGACGGCAATCCGCTCGCTCTCGCCGCACCCCATGGCCAGGCACTGCACTGGCTGAAGCCGGCCACCAACTTCCCGGAATGACCACGTCATTCCCAAGGGGGCCCTGAGTTCACGTAACGGCCACTCCTGCGTTCTGCAGTTGAGTGGATTTCGGTGGCTTGCGTTCATTTCTCGTTCACTCGCCGCGGGCCACCGCGTCATCTGTGCTGCCTAGCTTTCGGCGTGTCCACTGCGTTGCGACGAGAACGCTCCACGAAAGGACCACTCACGTGAAGATCAATCCCACGAGCCGGCGCTGGGCGCCAATTGCGGTGGCAAGCGCGACCGCTCTCGTGCTGGTTGCCTGCGGCAGCGGCAACGACCCGGAGAACGCGACGGCTGACGGCGATGCTGAGAGCACAGAGGCCGCGCTGTCTGGTGAGGTCGTGATCGATGGTTCGAGCACGGTGTTCCCGTTGACGAGTGCGGCCGCCGAGCTCTTCCAGGAACAGAATCCAGAGGTCCAGGTCTCGGTTGGTCAGTCGGGCACCGGTGGCGGGTTCGAGAAGTTCTGCGCTGGTGAGACCGACATCTCCGACGCCTCCCGGCAGATCGAGGAGGACGAGATCGCGGCTTGCGAGCAAAACGGAGTCACCCAGGACGAGTTCTCGATCGCCAACGATGGTCTGACAGTGATCGTCAGCACCGAGAACGACTGGGCCACCTGCCTGACCGTCGAGCAGCTGAACGCGATCTGGGCGCCGGACTCCACGGTAGCGAACTGGAACCAGGTCGACCCGTCCTTCCCGGACGAGCCATTGGCCCTCGCCGGGCCCGGTACCGACTCGGGGACGTTCGACTACTTCACCGATGTGATCAACGGCGAAGAAGGCGCGTCCCGGACCGACTACCAGGCCTCCGAGGACGACAACGTGATCGTGCAGGCCGTCTCAGGATCCCCGGGCGGCATGGGGTATCTCGGCTACACCTACTACGAGCAGAACTCGGACACCCTCAAGGCGCTCGAGGTCGACAATGGCAGCGGCTGCATCGCGCCGAGCCCGGAGACCGTGCAGGACGGTTCGTATGCACCGCTGGGCCGGCAGCTGTTCATCTACCCATCGGCCGAAGCGCTGGAGCGGCCGGAGGTTGAGGCGTTCGTGAGCTTCTACGTCGAGAACGTCGACGAGATCGTTGAGGCCGCTGGCTTCATCGGACTCAACGAGGAGCAGAAGACCGCGCTGCAAGAGCAGTTTGACGCGCTGGCCGGCTGAGCCGCTCGTGAGCACGACGACGAACACGACCGGCGCGGGGGTTTCCCTGCGCCGGTCGCAGCCGCGCTTAGGCGAGCGCGTGATCGAAGCCGTGCTGTTCCTGGCCGCTCTGATCTCGGTCCTGACCACGATCGGGATCATCATCGCGATCATCGGGCCGACGATCGACTTCTTCCAAGAGCCCGCGGTCTCACTGTGGGACTTCTTGACCGGAACCGAGTGGACCGTCCTGTTCGCGGACCAGAACTTCGGGGTCCTCCCGCTGGTGACCGCGACGCTCACCACAACCGTGATCGCCTTGTTGGTGGCCATCCCGATCGGCCTGGGTGCGGCGATCTATCTCGCCGAATACGCATCCCCCCGCGCCCGCAAGGTGCTCAAGCCGATTCTGGAGGTACTCGCGGGCATCCCTACCGTCGTCTATGGCTTCTTCGCGCTTGCGTTCATCACGCCGGAACTCCTACAGCGATTTCTCGAGATCGGGACGTTCAGCATGCTGAGCGCCGGCCTGGTGATGGGCATCATGATCGTTCCGACCGTGGCGTCGCTCTCCGAAGACGCGATGACTGCGGTGCCTCAGTCGTTGCGCGACGGCGCCTACGGCCTGGGCAGCACGAGGATGCAGGTAGCGACGAAGGTCGTCGTGCCGGCGGCGATCTCTGGGATCGTGGCGGCCTTCGTACTGGGCATCAGCCGAGCGGTCGGCGAGACCATGATCGTCGTACTGGCGGCAGGCAGCACCCCGAACCTCACCCTCAACCCGCTCGAGCCGGCGCAGACCATGACCGCGTTCATCGCTCAGGCGGCCTCCGGAGATCAGCCGACCGGATCGATCGGCTACGAGTCGCTGTTCGCCGTGGCCGCACTGCTGTTCGTCATCACCGTGGTCATGAACTTCATCAGCATCCGCCTGGTCCGCAGGTTCCGGCAGGAGTACGAGTGACCGCCACCGATCTCATCCACTTCGGGCCCCCGGCACCGGAGCAGAAGCCTGTCTTCACCGGTACCGGACACGACCGCGGTCCCAAGGAGCGGATATTCCGCGGCTTGCTGGTGGCCTGTCTGGCGATCGGCATCGTCTTCCTGGTGGTACTGCTGGCATACGTGCTGATCGAGGGCTGGCCACGGCTGGACGGCGCCCTGTTCAGCAACCAGGCCTCTCAGCTGCGGCCGGCAACCGCGGGTGCGCAAGCCGCCATTCTCGGCACGCTCTGGCTGATGATCGGCACGGCGTTGATCGCGCTACCCATCGGGGTTCTCGCCGCGGTCTATCTGGAGGAGTACGCCGATCGGGAGAAGTGGTACAACCGGCTGATCGAGCTCAACATCCAGAACCTCGCCGCCGTGCCGAGCGTCGTCTACGGCATCCTCGGGCTCGGGTTGATCGTGCGGGGCCCGCTCTCACTCGGGCCAGTCGTGCTGGCTGGCGCGATCATCCTGGCCCTACTGATCCTGCCGGTCATCATCATCTCTACCCGCGAGGCGATCCGCGCGGTGCCCGACTCGCTGCGGGACGGATCACTCGCGCTGGGCGCGACCCGGTGGCAGACCATCTGGAAAACCGTTCTGCCCAACGCCATCCCTGGGATCGCCACTGGTTCGATCCTCGCGCTGTCGCGGGCGATCGGCGAGGCTGCACCGCTGATCATCATCGGGGTGGCCGGTTTCCTGACGTTCAACCCGGCCAGTTGGTTCGACCGTTTCACTGCTCTGCCGATCCAGATCTACAGCTATGCCAGCCGGCCGCAGGAGGAGTTCATCGTCCTGTCCAGCGCACTCATTGTGGTGCTCCTACTGATCCTGCTGGTGATGAACTCGGTGGCGATCTACATTCGCAACAAGTACCAACGGCGCTGGTGACCATGGTGACCGAAGACGAGGCGAGAGACGACATGACCGAACCCGGAATCTTGCCGGCTCAGTCCGATCAGGTGGCTGGCGACACAGTCATCGCCCCGCCACGTCCGGAGCACACCGAACACAGCGGCCGCGAGCACAGACCGCTCGATCCGCTGATCGCCGTCGAGAAGCTGGACATCTATTACGGAGACTTCCACGCGGTCCGCGGGGTCGACATGCTCATCGGCCGCAACGAGATCACCGCGCTCATCGGGCCGTCGGGCTGTGGCAAGTCGACGGTGATCCGCTGCTTCGACCGGATGAACGACCTGATCCCGACGGCTAGGGTCGAGGGCAAGGTGCTCTTCCACGGCCAAGACCTCTACGCCAAGGACGTCGACCCGATCGAGGTCCGCCGCCGGGTCGGGATGGTGTTCCAGAAGCCCAACCCGTTCCCGAAGTCGATCTTCGACAACGTGGCCTATGGCCCGACCGTGATCGGCGAAAAGCTGAAAAAGAAGGCGATGGCCGAGCGGGTCGAACAGGCGCTGACCGGTGCTGCGATCTGGGACGAGGTCAAGGACAAGCTGGACCAGAACGGCCTGTCGCTGTCCGGCGGTCAGCAGCAGCGGCTGTGCATCGCCCGCGCGATCGCGACCAAGCCGGAGGTCATTCTGATGGATGAGCCGTGCTCGGCACTGGACCCGATCGCTACAGCCAAGATCGAGGACCTGATGCAGGACCTGGTCAGGGACTTCACGATCATCATCGTCACCCACAACATGCAGCAGGCCGCCCGCGTCTCCGACCGGACGGCGTTCTTCACCGCCAACGTCGACGAAAAGGGCCACCGGTATGGGCAGCTGGTGGAGTACGACCGCACCAGCAAGGTCTTCACCAATCCGGACGACCCCCGCACCGAGGACTACATCTCCGGTCGCTTCGGCTGACGCTACGTCGTGGGCAGTCGCCGCATGAGGGCCCGCACAGCGGGCGAAGGAGGACCGGACGTAGACGTGACCGCCTAGCGTGGCACGTCGTGAGCCATGTCGTAGCCGTAGTCACCGATCTCGTCGATCGGGCCCGTAGCGATATGAGCCTCGGCCGGCCCGGTGGGCCCCGCGTCCACGTACGCGGTGTGCGCCGCGTCCACGGTGTCGTGTGCCTCGTCGTACTCGTGGTCGCCCGGAGCCTCGTGCTCCGGCCCATGGTCCTCCTGCACGGCGGCCTCCCGAGTCGTCGCCGACTACTGAGTTCAGCCTGCCTGCGCGAGGCGGGTCCCGCCAAGCCTGATTCTTTGACATAGATACCCTCCCCGGGTAATGGTGGTGCTGCTCTGTTGGGAGGAACACCACATGACCACCGGGTACATCGACAACAAGGACGCCATGCTGCGGCGGCTGGCTCGCGTGGAAGGTCAAGTCCGCGGCTTGCAGCGGATGGTCGACTCGGACACGTATTGCATCGACGTGCTCACCCAGATCTCCGCGGTGACGAGGGCGTTGCAGGCCGTCGCGCTGGAGCTGCTTGAAGACCATCTCTCGCACTGCGTTGCCGACGCCGCCCGCCACCGCGGCGCTGAAATGGAGGCTAAGGTCAAAGAGGCCTCGGATGCGATCGCCCGACTAGTCCGCTCCTGAGGTCGGTCGGGGCCAACCGCGAAGCCGACATCGTCGACCAACGCGCGACTGTGGAATGACGGAATGGAGGGTTCAGCGTGCCGTCGATCCTGAGGCCCAAGGCGTTGCGGCCGGGCGATCTCGTTGCGGTGATGGCCTTGTCCGGCGGGCTGGAGCAGAGTGAGGCCTCCCTGTTCGCGCGCGGTGTCGAGGCCATCGAGCAAATGGGCTTCGCCGTCCGGGTGTCGCCGATGGTCGATCTGGAGCGGCGGTGGTGGTGGGCGGCCGCCCCGCCGCGGGAGGTCGCCGAGGATTTCAACGGTCTGCTGCGGGATCCGCAGGTACGAGCGATCTTCTCGCTCACCGGTGGCCGGATGACGCTGAGCTATCTGGACCTGATCGACCTTGCGGCGGTCCGGGCGGATCCCAAGCCGCTGCTGGGTTTCAGCGACATCTCCACGCTGCACCTGGTGCTGCATGCGCGTACGGGCCTGGTGTCCGTGTACTCGGACCTGGTAACGCATGGATTCGGTTACTGGAACGAGTGTGACGACAGCCGCCGCGCAGAGCTCGCGGATATCTACCTCCGCGTACTGACACGTGACAGCGCGCCGGGTGTCCTGCCACCGGGCGGTCGATGGGAGTGCTGGCGTTCGGGCCGTGCGCAGGGTCCGCTGGTCGGCGGAATGCTCAACCGCCTGGTACGGGTGCAGGCCACGCCGTACGCGCTGAGCCCGGAGCACTTCGACGGCGCGATCCTGTTTTGGGAGGACGTCGGCACGTCGACCGCAGCGGTCTGGAACGACCTGCACGTCTTGCGATACTCGGGCGTCTTCGATCGGATCGCGGGCATGGTCGTCGGTACTCCAACCGATGTCGAGCCCACCGACGGTGGACCGGACACGCTTCGCGAGGTTGTCCTCGATGTGCTGGGCGAACGTGACATCCCGGTGCTCGGGAACGTCGATATCGGCCACAACCCGCCGAACGTACCCATGCCGCTCGGTGTCCCCGCCGAGGTGGACGCCGATGCCGTGACGCTGTCCCTGCTGGAGCCCGCGGTCACAGCATCCTGAGTGCGCCGCCCATAGGGAATGACCACGTTCACCACCCCTGCTCGTAGTTCACTAGGCCTGCAAGTCTGTTGATGTACCGGCAAGCCTCGTGATGGCGCGTGCGACCAGACACGGCGCACGTCTGCGGTGCCCGTGGGGGCTGGTATTGATGACCGCCTAACGCGCCGTCAGTTTTCGCCCGCGGTGGCCGGTCCCGAACCGGCGGCCTTTCCGTAGACCACGCCAGCCGCCTCCTGGGTCTCCACCTCCGCCAGAAACTCGGGAGGGCACTCCACCACGTCGGCGCCCAGCACATGGGCCCGGTAGGTCGCCATGGCCGCCGCCTCGAGGTTGGCCGCCCGGCTGAACCCGACCTCGAAAGAGTCGGCCACGATCAAGCAGCCGTGGTGGGCCAACAGGACGACGTCGGCGTCGGCCAGCCCGGCCGCCACCGCCCGGGCCAACCGCTCGGATCCGGGTTGGATGAACGGCACCGTCCCGAGCCGGCGCAGGTAGTAGGCGTGGTCGGTGGTGATGCGTCGGATCGGACGTCCTACGGCGTGGAGCAGAGTCGCCATCGGCGGGTGCAGGTGAAGGCAGACAGCGGCATCGGACCGGGCACCGAGCGCGGCCCGATGCAGCGCCAGTTCGGTCGTCGGCGCGTAGGGCCCGAAGATGTGGCGCCCGTCGAGCCCGACCGTCGCCAGGGCCTCGGCGTCGAGCTCGTCCAGGGCCCATCCCCGTGGCGTGACCAGGATGCGATCTGGCTCGGGGAGCCGGGCGGCCAGGTTTCCCCCCGACGCCACCACCAGCCCGGCGGCCACGACCCGCCGACCCAAGGCGACCAGATTCTCGGCAGTCGCGTCAGCCATCGACGAGCTGCTCGGGTCGGATGACCCGGCCCTCGGTCACGATCGCCGTCACCAGATCGGCGGGCGTCACATCGAAGGCGAGGTTGAGGGCTCGAGCCCCAGCCGGAGCCACCCGCACTCCGGACCACTCGATCACCTCGGCGTCGGCTCTGGTCTCGATCTCGACGCCCAAACCGGTGGGGGTCGCCTCGTCGATGGTCGATTCGGGCGCAGCCACGAGGAAGGGGACGCCGGCCCGGGCGCAGGCCAGGGCCAGCGGGTAGGTGCCGACCTTGTTGACCACGTCGCCGTTGGCCGCGATCCGGTCGGCGCCCACGACGGCGGCGTCGACCAGGCCACGGGCGATCACCGTCGGCCCGGCACCATCGACCACCACCCGATAGTCGATCCCGAGCCGATCGAGCTCCCATGCCGTGAGCCGGCTCCCCTGAAGCAGCGGACGGGTCTCATCGACGTACACCCGGCCCAACCGCCTCCGTCGGTGCAGTTCTCGGACCACACCCAGGGCTGTGCCCCATTCGACCGTGGCGAGACTGCCGGTGTTGCAGTGGGTGTGGACCCGGATGCCCTGGGTTGCCGCCGATGACTCGGTGAGTAGCTCGTCCAGCAGATCGGCGCCACGTGCCCCGATCGATCGGTTGGCGGTCACGTCCTCCTCGAGCACCGCGAGGGCTTCTTGCAGCACTGCTTCCCGCCCCTGGGTCAGCCGGCTGGCGGCCCGATCGATCCCCCACGCCAGGTTGACGGCGGTAGGTCGAGCTGCCCGAACCCTGGCCAGCGCGACCGCCAACTGCTCGTCGTCCCACCCCTCCCGGTCTGCCTGGTCGGCGGCGAGGACCACACCGAGCGCGCCGGCAGCGCCCAGCGCCGGTGCTCCTCGCACGGCCAATCGGGCGATGGCGGCGACCAGCTCGTCCACCGAGGCCAGGTCGAGAGTCCGAAGCTCGGCAGGGAGCAGCGTCTGATCGATGATCACGATCCGCCCATCGCGCCAGTCGATGGTCCGCACGCCTCTGAACCTAACTGCGAAACCAGCCAACCCCTAAGAATGGTGCCACGATGGCCGCCGATGGAGTCCAGCCCGGTCAAGGAAGTCCGACGACGATGACGCCCGCCACCTCTGGCGCCGCGGATGCGCTGGCTTCGTACTATTCATCGACCGCGGAGGCGTACGAGCAGCAGTGGGCAGCCGCGTTGCATCCCGCCGCCGTCCAATTGCTCGACCGCCTGCCGCTTTCCTCGGCCCGTCGAGTGCTCGATCTCGGAACCGGTGTCGGCACCCTGCTGCCCGCAGTTCAGCGGGTTGCTCCATCGGGGCTCGTCGTCGCGGCCGATCGGGCCGAGGGCATGCTGCGGCGTGCACCGGCGGAATACGCCCGCGTGGTAGCAGACGCAGCGCAGCTGCCGTTTGCCGCCGGCTCCTACGACGTGGTCGTGATGGCGTTCATGCTGTTCCACCTGCCCCGACCCGAGGCGGCGCTACGCGAGGTCCGGCGCGTACTCCGCGCCGGCGGCGCCATCGGTCTGACGACCTGGGGCCAGGACGTTGTCGTTCCCGCGGTGGATGTCTGGAACGACGAGCTCGACCGGCTTGGCGCCCCGCAGGCGGCCCCCCTCATCGCCCGGCACGAACTCATGGATTCCCCGGCAAAGGTGCGAGCCCTGCTCCACGACGCTGGGTACGGCGAGATCCGGGCGGAGGTCATTCCCTGGTCGCACCAGCCCAGCTCCGAGGAGTTCGTTGCGCGGCATACCGTCCTCGGTGTTACGGGCCGGCGCCTCGCCGGCCTGGAGCCGGCCGCCCGGACCGACTTTCTCCGCCGGGTGCGGTCCCGACTCGACAAGCTGGCCGCGGCGGACTTCGTCGACGAGAGTGAGGTCATCGCCGCGACGGCGATCACGCCTTGAGCGGTGGCGTACGTCGCGCTGCGCGCCGACGGTTCTTCGTCCCGGCGGAGGGATCACACTGGCGAGATACCCAAGCGGGCCAGGTAGGCCCGGGTACCGGTGAGGTCGGCGCCCGCCCGGTAGGCCACATAGCCATCCGGCCGCACCAAGTAATGCTTCGCATCGTCGTCGACGATCCGTAGGCGGCGCAGTGCCTGGCCAGTGTGGTCGACCAGATCCTGACGGCGATCGGCGTCCCGAGTCAGCCGATGCACGTTGACCGATCGCGCGGCGGCGAATCCAGCATCGGTCACGGCTGTCCAGGCCGCAGCAGGTCCGCACAACAGGATGTGAAATCCGGGCGCCGCTAGCGCCTGGTGCAACGTGCCCGGCCGGCCCTGGTGGGTAATCGGCGCGTCCGGAAGGCGATCTCCGGCCCGAGGTCCGCGACGCGGCACGTCCGGTCCGTCCACAGATAGCGGGCTGTTGCGGTAGCGCACACCGAGCTGAGACACCATACGGAACCCGTATCCGCGGACCGCCCTGCCGTGGAGCACGAGCGGGGCGAGCCACGGCACGATCTGAGCTCGAACGAAACCAAGCACCGGATTTCGAGAAGTGCCGACCGTGAACACCCGGTCAGTGAAACGCAGGACCGTACGGCCCACCGGTGCCCGCTCGGGTTCGTAGCTGTCCAGCAGCGCAGGATCGGCGTCACCCATGGCAACCAGCCCTAGCTTCCAGCCCAGATTGACCGAGTCCTGGATGCCGGTGTTCATGCCCTGCGCGCCGGCTGGGCTATGGATGTGCGCGGCATCGCCGGCCAGGAACACCCGACCGGCTCGATAGTGGGCGGCTCCCCGGTTGTGCAGCCGGAAGTTGGTCATCCACACCGGATCACGCAACCGGACCGGCATCGTTGCATACGCATCCACCAGAGCCTGCACTTCGTCCAGCGTGAGGTTGGCCCCTGGCTCCACTGCGTCTGGCCGCATCGCCAGGATTCGCCAGGTTGCCGGCGATCCCAACGGAAAGAAGAACAGGATGCCGCTCAGTGAGATGAACGCATGGACGACATCGGGCTCGATGCCGTCAGCCTCCAGGTCGGCGAGGACGAACGTCTGCGGGTAGGCGCTTCCCGCGAACGCGATGCCTGCCTGCTCGCGCACGGTGCTGTGTGCGCCGTCGCACCCGACCACGTATCGGGCGCTGATCCGCTCGTCTCGCCCGTCGCCGTCCCGCAACAGACACGAGACGGAACGGCTGGACTGAACCAGTTCGATGAGCTCCACCCCGCGCTCGATCGTTCCGCCGCGGCGTGTCACGGACTCGCCGAGGATCCGTTCGGTTTCCGCCTGTGACACGAACAGCAGGTACGGATACGCGGTGTCGTCGACGCCGAGGTCGAACAGGCGAACCGGAACGACCCGACGGGGGAAATGCAGTTGCGCCCGGACCGCCCGGTTGCCGCATTCGATCAACTCGTCGGTTACCCCGAGCCCAGCGAGAACCTCCAACGAGCGCGGCTGCACGCCCAAAGCACGCGATTCGTGAACCCGGTCGAGCACGCGATCGACGAGCCGGAAACGAACCCCGTACACCGCCAGCTGTGCGGCCAACGTGAGGCCAGTCGGACCAGCGCCCACGATCAGCACATCGATGTCGGGCTCGGCCGGCTCAGCCAGGTCACCGGACACGAGCAGCAACCTAATCGACCAGCTATAGCCCGATGATCGCGTGCAGCAACCAACAGCAGGCGGCGGCCACCAACGCCGCCATCGGAATGGTTAGCACCCACGCCGTCGCGATGTCTCCGGCATCACCCCAGCGAACGGCGGAGAGCCGACGGGTCGCGCCCACCCCCATGACCGCCGAGGTGATCGTCTGGGTCGTCGAGATCGGGGCGGCGAAGACGAACGCCTCGGCGAGCAGGTGGACAGCACCAGGCTGGCGCCGATCACAGCCCCGGCAGATTCGGGGGACCGGAACCCGGAGCCCAGGATGTGCCATAGCTGTCCCAGCCGAGCACCAGCACCCACGTCACGACGAGAAAGACACCACCGACGGTCCAGGCCCAGCGTGGGTTCCGATCGATCGGTGCCACCAGCACGTACACGCCATAACGGAACCGTGCTGTCCCTGGACCGAACCACAGGAGCAGCAAAGCCAACACGCCGCCCAAGAGGTACGGACCGCGGACGTCGTTCGGGTTACCCATCGCCACGGCAGCGCCGAAGCCGTAACCGGCCAACGACACCCAGAGGCACTGTGCAAGAGCCGGCAGAGCGACGACGACCAGGTCCCACGGCGTGCCGAGGGCGTTGACCCAGTGGTCACGACGCTGAACCCCACGAGCGACGCGTCGCTCGTTGAGCCGCCACTTCGTGCGCCATGCCACCCGGGCCGCAACGACGACGACGAACAGGACGAAGAACCCCAGGTACGGCGCCACGGCGATCGTCATCAGAATCGCCAACGCGATGGCACCGAGGGCTACCCGGCCGGGCCAGGTGCGCACCGCTCGGGTTCGTCCAGGCGGGATCGGCTCCTGCGGCGGCAGCGAAGGAGCCCCAGCCGGCCTGGCGGTCGCAACCGGAGCCGCCTCCTGGCGCCGGACCGGAACCGCTCGTGCCGTAGAAACCGCCGGAACCGAGGTGGCCGGTCGGGTACCGGCAGGCGTCCCGATGATCGGAGGGGCCGCAACTGACGGCGCCGCCCATGGGGGCGCCGCCGGCAGGTCCAGCCGCGTCTGAACCGGCGAACGCGGGACGGCAGCGGTGGGGGCAGCGGGCATGACGACGGCCGTCGCATCGTGATCACCGTGGACCAGCAGCGTGCCCAGTTCCTTGACGGTCGGACGTCGCTCGGGCTCGACGGCAAGGGCTCGGTGCAGGATGGCGACGAGATGCGAGGGCACCCCGGCCAGATCGTGGTCGCCACGACGGATGCGGTCCAGGACGGCTGAATCCGGACCGGTTCCGAAGGGCGGGCGGCCAGTGGCGGCGAACGCGACGGTGGCCGCCCAGCCGTGCACGTCTGTCGCCGGCGATGGAGGGGCGCCCTCGATCGTCTCCGGAGCGAGATATCCCGGGGTCCCGATGACCAATCCGGTCGCCGTCAGCCTCGTCTCGTCAACGGCACGGGCCAGTCCGAAGTCGATGAGGACCGGTCCTTCTTCGGCCAGCACGACATTGCCCGGCTTGACGTCCCGATGGACCACGCCCACTCCGTGCACGCTCGCGAGGGCCTCGGCAAGACCGGCTGAGAGCCGGCCCAGGGCGGGGAACCGAAGCGGCCCATGGTCAGCTACCGCCCGGTCGAGCGACGGGCCACGCACATAGCGAGTGACGACATATGGCGGATCGCTCTCGACGTCGGCGTCCAGGACCTCCGCAATGCGAGGTCCCCGGACCCGAGACAACGCTGCGACCTCTCGGCCGAACCGGGTCCGACCGTCGTGTCCGCCGACCAGCCAGGGCCGCAGCGCCTTGACGGCAACCAGCGCGCCGCTGGGCGCGACCGCGAGGTGCACGACACCCATGCCGCCCTCGCCGATCTGCTCGACGAGGCGGTAGGGACCAAGCCACTGCGGCTCGGTCGTCGGGGCATTCACCAGACGACGGTACCCGCCCACCCTGGCCGCACGCCGGGTCGGGCCGCGTTTGCCTCTGCCGAGAGCGGGAAGTGATGCGGCATGTCGACTACCCCAGAACCGCCGTTGCCGCCGCTTCCGCCGAATGAGCCGCGCCCGCCGTCGCCGGATCCAAACCCGCAGCCCGGCCCGCCCGAACCGATGCCCCCGGGACCCGCTCCGGATCAGCCGGTTCCGCCGGCCCCGACTCCGGAACCTGGCCCGCTGCCACCCACGCCGGGCCCTGGTCCAGGGCCATTCGTTCCGCCGACGCCAGACCTCTGATCTGGCCGGCGGACGTCCTGACGCGCGATCAGGTCGAGCGCGTCGCGGAGGCAGACCGTCACGTCGTCACGGTGGTACACCCGCTCGGACGGCTCGATGTTGCGGCAGAAGTTGGCGTACTGAACCGCACCGGTGACTGCCTGCAACAGTGGCAGCACGTCTAGTGCATCGGAGAGGTCGTCGACGCGAAATGCCGCGGCGAGGACGCCGATCAAGGTCTTTCTCACCATCCCGGCTTCACCGACGGGTAGCCGTGACGTCAGGCTGCCGATATCGGCCAACGGACTGGCGACCGCGAGGTCGCCCCAATCGAGCAAAACGCGCTCGCCGGCCGGGCCGGCTCGCCAGTTGCCGGGGTGCGGATCACCGTGGGTGAGGACGTCCGGCAACTCGCCGAGGGGTGCGAGTCGCGACGGCAGCTCCTCGCACAATCGCGCGACCCCGGCGCTGACCGCAGCGCCCATGGGTCCATTCGGCACGTCGTCGCCGAGAAACCTGGCCAGGCCGGCCACCAGACTGGCCGTGGTCCGGTCGGCAACAGCGTCGGCGAGCTCGAAGGACACCCTTCGCTCGTACGCCTCGCGATGCAGGTCGATCACCCGCTGACCAAGGCCGACCACGTCGGCCGCCGACGCGTCCCACAAGTCGACTCCTGGAACGTCGGCGAGCAACGCCATCCGACGGGACGGATCGTGACCCAGCACCGTTGGAAGTGTTCCGGCAGCGATGTCGAGAACGCTCAGGTGCCCGAGCACATATCCCTCGTCGGCGAGGAATGTCGGCACGGCTTTGAGCCACACCAGCCCGCCGATGGTCTCCAACTGGACCAGCACGGACAGGTTCCAGGTGCGCTGCTGGCGAGCGCCGACGACCTCGATCCCGTTCTCGCCGAGCGCTGCCGTCGCCCACGTCACCGCGTCGGCCAATCCGCCGGGCTCAGCCCACCATGCCCGGTTTCGCTGCGACAACAGCGGATCCGGTCCGGCCCAAGCCGGCAGCCGAGTTGCCGGCGGACGGTCGATCTCCGCCAGATACGTCACCTGTCCGCCCATCACCGAGGACGGGGTGGAGGTCTCGAGCAGCCGCAGGATGGTCACGTCCTGCCCGACGATTTCCCTGGCAGCGTCGATCACCACAGCGATGTCGGCCCACCACGGGGTCGGCACGCGGAACGGAGGCAGCGTCCCGACAACATCGGCACCGTCGGTGAGAACCAGCGTCACGTCGCGGGGCACGTTTTCCTCTCACGCAGAGTGTGGATCATCAAATCCGTGCGCAGATCATGACGGCGTTGCCCTCTGGGTCGGCGACGTAGGCCATCCGCTCTCGCCAGGGCTGATCCGCCGGTTCGTACAAAACGGCGTAACCCGCAGCACGCAACTGCGCGACGGCCTCGTCGACGTCGTCGGTATAGACACAGAGCTCGAACGCATGGGCACCCGGTCGCATCGGCAGCCCGTGGTACGGCGGGGTAGCGCCGTGGGTGGCAAGCGCCAGCCCGGAGTTGTCCGTCAGCGTGAGCGACACGAACGTCGGCTCGTCTGGTGGGAATCGGAAGGTCTCGGACATCCCCAAGGCGTCTCGGTAGAAAGCCAACGCCTTCGGCAAGTCCGCGGTGTAGATGATCGGGAACGCCTCGCGGTAGGTCATGGCGCGAGCTTCTCTCTGTCGCGCCGCCGAGGCCAATTGGAAAGGCAAGCTTCGGCCCGGCCGAGGCGGCTGATCGGAAGTAGAGGAGGATCAACTGCAGGTACCGGCTGCTCGACCTGGGCAAATTCGCGCTGCGGATTGGTTGGTCCTCCCGTACTTCCGATCGGCCGTCGTCGGCAGGCAACGGACGATTCGAGCACGAGGTCCCGGCCCACTAGGGTGTGGCGCCATGTCGGGACAGCCGCTGCGCGAGCTGGTCGACGCAGGGTGGGCCGACGCCCTCGACCCGGTCGCGGATCGGATCGCGGCCATGGGGGACTTCCTCCGGGCCGAGCTTGCGGCGGGTCGGTCGTATCTGCCGGCCGGGTCGAACGTGCTGCGCGCTTTCACCCAGCCCTTCGAGGACGTGCGGGTGTTGATTGTTGGTCAGGACCCGTATCCGACGCCGGGGCACGCCGTCGGACTCAGCTTCTCGGTAGCGCCGCAGGTGCGGCCATTGCCGGGAAGCCTGGTCAACATCTTCCGGGAGTACGTCGACGATCTCGGTTATCCCGAGCCGAGCACCGGCGACCTGTCACCGTGGGCAGAACACGGCGTCCTCCTTCTCAACCGGGCCCTGACGGTTGCCCCCCATCGGCCGGCGGCACATCGCGGCAAGGGCTGGGAGGAGGTCACCGACCAGGCGATCCGTGGCTTGGCAGGCCGTGGTACTCCACTGGTGGCGATCTTGTGGGGACGGGATGCACGAAACCTCCGACCCCTGCTCGGCGCCGTGCCGTGCATCGAGTCCGCGCACCCGAGCCCGATGTCCGCGCGGAGCGGCTTCTTCGGTTCCCGGCCGTTCAGTCGAGCGAATCAGCTGTTGGCCGGTCAGGGCGCGGAGCCGGTCGACTGGAAGCTGCCCTGAACCCAGCGCAGTCAGTCCTCCGAGGCAGCCCGCTCGAGGTCACTGCGCTCCACGCAGAATTCGTTGCCTTCGATATCTGCCATCGTCACCCAGCCCGAGCCGTCTGGACGCCGATGATCGCCCACGACGGTGGCGCCGATTTCCCGCAGCCGTTCGGCCTCGTCGTCGCGGCGAATCCCCCGCGGCTGAAGGTCGAGGTGAAGCCGGTTCTTCACGGTCTTCCCTCCGGTGAGGGCGCTATGAGTGACGGGACGAGAGCACACAGAATTCGTTGCCTTCCGGATCGCTCAGAACGATCCATGACTGCTCGCCCTGGCCGACGTCGGCGTGGCTGGCACCGAGATCGAGGAGGCGAGCCACGGCGGCGTCCCGGTCGTCCGGCCGGAAGTCGAGGTGCAGACGGTTCTTGAGGGTCTTCGGCTCCGGGACGCGAGCGAACAGGAGTCCAGGCAGCCGGTCCGGCGCGGGCCGGATCTCGAACTCCTCCGGGTCGTCGTTGACCACGACCCACTCCAGAGCAGCCGCCCACCATCGGCCCAGCGCGACGGGGTCGGCGGCGTCCACGACGACCTGCTCCCACTCCAGCGCCATCACCCCATCGCTCCGTCTCTTCCTTCAGGACGATTACCCTCCGGCACCCGTTGGAACAGCAGCGTGGGGTTCCCCGCCGATTGGACGACGGCCTCGGGGTCACCGGGCTGGTCGTCCGGGTGCAGCTCACCGTCGAGTACATCCGCCCAGAACTGGGCCAGCCGGTAAGGATCGCTGCAGTCGAACGTGACGTGGCGGACGGTGGACGGCACGAGCGAGCTCCTCCGCAGTAATGACAGCGAGTCGCCCATACCCTTGTCCGTCCGGACACCGGCGACAACCGGATTTCTCGGACTCCTCGCCGACCGCCGAGCAGCTATCGGCACCACCCCGGGGCTGCTACCCTTGCCGCAGTTGTTGCAGTTGCAGTTCCACGCACGTTCTCGAACGCCCGCGGACGCCACGCTCGCGGGCGTTTGTCGTACGACAGTAGGGACGGGATCTCGGCCGCAGCAGCGGGGTGGATCCGCACGGCGCGGATCCCACGACGTCCCAGGAGGACACCGAACATGGCACAAGGAACCGTCAAGTGGTTCAACAACGAGAAGGGCTACGGCTTCATCGCCCAGGACAGCGGCGAGCCGGACGTATTCGTCCATTACTCGGCCATCACGAGTGAGGGCTACCGCTCGCTGGATGAGAACCAGCGCGTCGAGTTCGAGATCGTGCAAGGCCAGAAAGGCCCACAGGCGGAGAACGTCCGCCCGCTCTGACAGCGGTTCAGCTGGTCTGTTCGTTCGTCGAGGCCGCCGGCTTCGCTCGGCGGGCTCGGCGAACGAGAACTCCCACAGCCACCATTCCCACCAAGGCTGCACCCAACATCCACGGACCGAGCGGCCGCTGACGCTGCGGTCGTCTCGCTCAGTGCTGAGGCGGTCGATGGAAGCTCCCCCGGAGAACGGCGAGGAATTCGGGATCGTCCATTTCCGGGCGGCCGGGATCAGCGTCGTGCTCGACTGCCGGGGGCCCAGCTTGCCGGAGGTACTCCATTGGGGTGCCGACCTCGGCGAACTGAATGCGGAGTCACTCGACGCCGCCGTGGTCGCGTCGACTCCGCCGCTGGCGTCGAACAGCCTGGACGTCCCGCATCGGGTAAGCCTCATCCCAGAGCACTCCGTCGGATGGGCCGGGTTGCCTGGCCTTCGCGGCCACCGCGCCGGCGCCGACTGGTCGCCGCGGTTCGTGCTCACGTCCGTCGACGTGGAGGCCGATCAGCCGAGCACCGAGGGTGGCCGGCTGTCGATCTACAGCACCGACAGTGCCGCCCGCCTCTCGTTGACCATCGAGATCGAGCTGACCCGGTCGGGCCTGCTGCGCCAGCAGGCGACCATTCGAAACGAGCACCCGGAGTCGCGTTACCACCTGGACGGACTCGTGCTCGCGTTGCCGGTGCCCACCGAGGCGACGGAGCTGCTGGACCTCACCGGCCGGCACACTCGAGAGCGCGTACCGCAGCGGCGCCCGTTCAGCATCGGCATCTCGCTGCGAGACAACCGCCGCGGCCGCACCGGCGCGGACGCCACGCTGATCGTCGCGGCGGGAACCAGGGGGTTCGGTTTCCGCTCCGGCGAGGTCTGGGGTGTGCACGTCGGGTGGAGCGGCAATCACCGAACGTACGCCGAGCGGCTGCCGTCTGGCCTGGCGGTCGTCGGCGGCGGTGAGCTCCTGCTGCCAGGCGAAATCGCGCTCCAGCCCGGTGAGCGCTACTCCACCCCGTGGCTGTACGCCTCCTATGGTCGCGGCCTGGATGCGATGGCCGGCCGGTATCACAGCTACCTGCGTTCGCTTCCTGGCCATGCGGGTGCCGGCCGGGCCAGACCGGTCATCCTCAACACCTGGGAAGCCGTCTACTTCGACCACGAAATCAACCGACTTCGGGTACTCGCCGATCGTGCCGCCGAGGTCGGCGCCGAGCGGTTCGTGCTCGACGACGGCTGGTTCCGCAACCGCCGAGACGACTCCTCCGGGCTCGGTGACTGGTTCGTCGACGAGAATGCGTGGCCCGACGGGCTGCATCCGCTGGTCGATCACGTCCGAGCGCTCGGCATGGAGTTCGGCCTCTGGGTCGAACCCGAGATGGTCAACCCGGACTCCGACCTCGCCCGAGCCCATCCGGACTGGATCCTCGCTACCGGCGGCCGGCAGCCGGTGCTCGGCCGGAAACAGCAGGTGTTGAACCTGGCGCGGCCGGATGCCTACTCCTACATCAGGGAACGCCTGGTCGCGCTGCTCGACGAGTATCCGATCAGCTATCTGAAGTGGGACCACAACCGTGATCTGGTCGACGCCGGCCAATACCCGGGCGGGGAGCCCCGCGTCCATGCCCAGACGGAGGCCGTCTATGCGCTGATCGACGAGCTCAAGCAGAAGCATCCACAGCTGGAGATCGAGTCCTGCTCGTCGGGAGGCGCTCGCATCGACTTCGGCATTCTGCGCCGGACCGACCGGGTGTGGGCCAGCGACTCCAATGACGCGCTGGAGCGCCAGTCGATCCAGCGCTGGACCGGACTGCTCATTCCGCCCGAGCTGGTCGGAGCACACGTCGGGCCGCCGCGGTCGCACACGTCGGGCCGCCGCCACGACCTGTCCTTCCGCGCCGGCACCGCCCTGTTCGGGCACTTTGGCATCGAGTGGGACATCGCCGCGGCGAGTGACCAGGAGAGGGCCGAGCTGACGCGTTGGGTCGCCCTCTACAAACAGCTGCGCGGGCTGCTGCACTCGGGAACGGTAGTGATCGGAGATCATCCCGACGAGGCGCTGTGGGTGCACGGCGTGGTCGCACCGGCCGCAGACGACGCCGTTTTCGCCCTGGTCGCGATGTCAGCGGGCATTTCCGCGCCACCCGGACGGGTGAAGCTGCCGGGTCTCGCGCCCGACGTCGTGTACACCGTCCGGCCATTGCCGCCAGGCGACGCTCCGCTCGGGCCGGAACACATCCCTCCGCCGGACTGGGTTGTTGCCGGCGGCGTCACACTCCCCGGCCGGGTGCTCGGGGAGGTCGGCATCCAGGCGCCCGTCATGCACCCAGAGCAGTTGATGTTGCTAAGGCTCACCACGACGTGACGCGACCGGCGGGCTCACTGTGTGGGGGCTGCGCCAACCTCGCGGCCGAGATAGCCGCCAACGGCATCGATACCGGCTCGTTACGAACATCTCGGCCGCGAGGTCGTCCATAGAGCTATGCACCGGCCGTCTGCGCGTGCAGCTGCACAGGCAGTTAGGGCCTTTACTCCCGCTTTGTGGTGTATTTCAGCCCACATTTAGCTGTGTGTCCGGTTGCCGCGACCTCATCGGCTCGCTACCGTACGGCGCGAGGTGCCTGTGTTCCCTGCGTCGACCAACCGGTCGGCACGCAGGCACCCCCGCCGAGTCCGGCCGGCAGGCCGGAGCCGGGGACCCACTTCCCCGGGGTGAATCGGCTGCAAGGTCGCAGCCGTAGGGGCTCTTCCCCCCCGAACCCGTCAGCTAACCCGGTAGGCGGCAGCGGAAGAGAGGACTCGCGCCTTGGCCGAGCAGTTCCGCCGAACCAGTCGAGTGCGCCCGAAATCTGCTGCAGTTGTCGGCCTCAGCATCGCCACCATCCTCGGCGGGCTGGTGTTGAGCACCCCGGTCAGCGCGGATCCCAGACCCACCCTCGCTGAAGTTCAGCGTCGCGTCGACGAGCTACACGGCCAGGCGGAGGAAGCAAGCGAGCGCTACAACGCGGCCGCAGAGACAGTCGCCGAGATCGAGCGCCGGCTGACGGCCGCCGAAAGCGACGCTCAGCGCCAGGAGGCCAGGGTCAAGAAGCTCACCGCCGACATGGGCGGGTACGCCGCCGCGACTTATCGAGCCGGCGGCCTGGACCCGACCGTGCAGGCCATGCTCGCCGAAGACCCCGACGATTTCCTCGCCCGCAGCTCCGTGATCGACGCCTACGCGACCCAGCAGGCCGAACAACTCGACGCGGTGGCCGCTGAGCGTCAGCAGCTCGAGCAGAAGCGGCTCATCGTCGATGAGGAGCGCTCCCGTCAGGCGGCGATCACGGCCGTGCTCGCGGCGGAGAAGGAAACGGTTGACCGCCTCGTAGCCGAGCAGGAAGAACTGCTCGCCAAGCTGACAGCAGAGGAGAAGGCCAGGCTCGCTCGCGAGCAGGAGCGGGCTCGGCTCGCAGCACTGGCCGAGCGGGACGAGGCGTCGAGCCGGATATCTCGGGGATCGACCAGCTCCACGCCGGCACCCAACGTGCCGGCGAGCGGTCGTGCGGCGGTGGCCGTGCAGGCCGCCTTGTCGAAGATCGGCGCTCCCTACGTGTACGGGACCGCAGGCCCGAACACCTTTGACTGCTCCGGGTTCACCAGCTGGGCCTGGGCGCAGGCCGGGGTAAGTCTCTCGCGTTCGTCACGGGCGCAAGCCTCACAGGGAACCCGGGTCTCGGTCAGCCAGCTACGGCCGGGCGACATTTTGTTCTATGACAGCCCGGTCAGCCACGTAGCGATGTACATCGGCAACGGCATGGTCGTGCACGCATCGAACCCGCGGACCGACGTCACCACCGCCCCCATGTACCAGGCCGGCGGCTCGGCCAAGCCGTTCGCCGGCGCGATGCGGCCGGGTTAGGGCTGGCGCGGCATGCGACTCCACCAGGCCGGTCGACGCAAGGCCAAGAGCATGATCGAGAGTTCGCAGTACGTCCTCGACAGCTCCTGGACCAAGGCGAACCCATCCGCCGACGAAGAGAATGCGTATATCGAAGACCACTCATGGGCCGACTTGGGCGAGTGGCATCTGCGGCATTGACGAAACGGCCGACGAAGAGACCAAGGATCGGTACGGCTTTCCCTACGGTGACTTCCGCCGCGTCCATCGCAGTGGGCTGATCGCGGCCAAACAGCGAGCGGCGCAAAACGACTACGCCGACATCGAGCAGGCCGCCGACGCGCTGCTGTCACTGCTCGACGAACAGGCCGGCTGAATACGTGGCCGAGGGTCCCAGCCCCCCGGGACCTTCGGCCACTAGCCGGCGGCCACCGCTGATCGTCCAGAGCGGCTAACCCGCTGGCGTCGTATCGTCGCCCGTCACCGCGCCCGGAGGCACCGCCCGCTCGATGTCGGCCACGTCGTCGCCGGTCAGGTCACGTCGAGAGCACCGAGGACTCGTCGAGCCGGTCTTTGCGGCGCGCGCCACCAACGGCACGACGTCCTGGCCGCGCGAGAGCACCCAGGGCAACTGCCATCTGGTGTATCAGCCAGCTGCCAACAGCTTCGCGGCGTAGTCCGGGACGTAGGAGAACTGGGTGCGAGGCGGCCGTTGGTAGCCCTTTGGCTTGGGTCGCTTCGGCAGCTCAAGCGCCGGCCGCTGGACCTCCTTGTAGTCGATCGTCGACAGCAGGTGCGCGATCATGTTGATGCGAGCGCGACGCTTGTCCTCGCTCTCGACGATGTACCACGGAGCCTCGGGGACGTCGGTGTGGACGAGCATGTCGTCCTTCGCTTTGGAGAACTCCTCCCACTTGGTGATGGACTCCAGGTCCATCGGCGAGAGCTTCCACTGCGTCATGGGATCCTCGAGTCGGCCCCTGAACCGTCGCTCCTGCTCGGCGTCGCTCACGCTGAACCAGTACTTGCGAAGCAGGATTCCGTCCTCGACCAGAAGGCGCTCGAAGATCGGGCACTGATGCAGGAAGCGGCGATATTCGGCGTCGGTGCAGAAACCCATGACCCGCTCGACACCAGCGCGGTTGTACCAACTCCGGTCGAAGAGGACGATCTCCCCGGCACCCGGCAGCTGCTCGGTGTATCGCTGGAAGTACCACTGGCCGCGCTGCCGCTCGGTGGGTGCGGGCAACGCAACGATCCGAGCGACCCGCGGGTTGAGGTACTGGGCAACCCGTTTGATCGTGCCGCCCTTGCCGGCCGCGTCGCGGCCTTCGAAGACCACGACCAGCCGTATCCCTTCGGTGCGTACCCACTCCTGCAGATTCACAAGTTCCTTCTGCAGGCGGAACAGCTCCTTCTCATACGGCCTGACGAGGGATGCGCTCAGTCGCGCTCTTGGTCGAGCTCGCCTTCGCCACAAGTTTCAGCGTATCGAGCACGTCCAGCCATAGGCGGCGGTGCAATGCTGCGTTCTATGCAGGTCTGGGAGAGCGTTCCCGCCGAGATGGCCGCATGGGTCGTCCACGAACCTGGACCCGCAGCCGGAAAACCGCTGCAACGAACAACTCTGCCCGTGCCTCAACCAGGCCCCGGTGAGGTTCTCGTGCGCACCTTGACGTGCGCCGTATGCCGGACCGACCTGCACTTGGCCGAGGGTGACCTGCCGCCCAAGGCGCCCGATACGGTCCCGGGACACGAGGTCGTCGGCCAGGTCGTGGCGGCTGCCGACGACGTCATTGGCTTCACGCCAGGACAGCGGGTTGGCATCGCCTGGCTGCGCTGGACCTGCGGTCGATGCCGCTTCTGCCAGCGGGGAGCGGAGAACCTCTGCCCGTCATCCCGCTACACCGGCTGGGACGCCGACGGCGGATACGCCGAGTACGCCGTCGTACCCGCCGACTATGCCTATCCGCTGCCGCCCGGATACCAGGACGACGAGTTGGCTCCGCTGCTGTGCGCCGGCATCATCGGCTATCGGGCGCTCCGGCGCGCAGCGCTCCCGCCGCGTGGTCGCCTGGGCGTGTACGGCTTCGGCGCCTCGGCCCACTTGGCAACGCAAGTAGCGCTCGCGGAGGGTGCGACCGTCCACGTCCTGACTCGCGCTGCTCGAGCCCGCGAGCTGGCGTTGTCCCTTGGTGCGGCGTCCGCCGGTGGCGCATATGACTCCCCACCCGAGCCGCTGGACGCCGCCATTGTGTTCGCACCGGTCGGTGACCTCGTTCCCGTTGCCCTCGACGCGCTCGACGCCGGCGGAACGCTTGCCATCGCCGGTATTCATCTCAGTGACATCCCCGAGCTCAACTACCAGCGGCACCTGTTCCGGGAGCGGCAGGTGCGCAGCGTCACGGCCAACACCCGAGCCGACGGGCGGGAATTCCTCGACTTCGTCGCACAGCATCACGTGCAGGTGACCACGACGCCGTATGCGTTCGATGCCGCCGACCAGGCGCTGGCCGACCTCGCCGCTGACCGGGTAACGGGAGCTGCCGTGTTGCGGATGGCTTCGCCTGCGCACGGGTAGCGTGCCCACCAGCAGCCGGCAGATGGGAGGCGTCGATGGCGGGTGAACTGGCCTTCTTCGAGATCGGAGTGGCCGACGTCGACAAGGGCCGTGCGTTCTATCAAGCGTTGTTCGGATGGGCCTTCGAGCCGGGGCCGAATGGCGGATTCGAGATCACGACGCCGGACCTTGCCGGTGGGATGCACGGCGGCGATCCAGGTGCATCGCCGTACGTGTTCTTCCAGGTCGACGACATGGCCGCCGCACTATCGCGGGTTCGCGAGCTCGGCGGTGAAGTCGATGACACGGATGTTGACGGCGATCAAGACTCGATCGCCCGGTTCGGCAGGTTCCAGCTCTGCAGGGACAACCAGGGCTCCCGGTTCGGCCTACACCAGCCACCACCGTCGGCCTGAACAGGCCGTGCCCCCCACTCACGGGGGAGAGTGAAGGGCACGGCTGCTCACAGCATGCTCCCTCGTTGGCCCCTGCGATACGACGGACCACGCCAACTATCCGACGTTGTGCGAACGTGGCAGGGCCGCCGCGCCGAGTGGCTCAGGCGGCGGCCCATCTGGTCGCTGGTTACCGCAGGATCGGGTACCTGCGAACGAGCGAGGTGCTGGCCCACTGCTTGCCCAACCCCCACACGTCCCCGGCGTGGATGGCAGCCAGCCCGATCAGCACCATGGCGTAGATCAGGTGGTCGTCCAGGAAGGGGTGGTTTTCCGGCGGAAGCACCGCGGTCCACATGAGTACCAGCAGCAACGCGCCGGCGATGGCGGCGATCCACATGCCAACGCCGAGGATCAGCGCGACACCGATAGCGAGCAGGCCGAGCATGAACAGCCAGTCGGCCCACGTCGCACCGGCGAGATCCTTGTACATGTCCTCGAACGGGCCGGTTGGCGCGTTGGACAGGAAGCCGGCCGTCGGACTGCCGCCGTCGATCCACGCGTTCTCGGCCGGCGTCGCGCGGCCGAGACCGAACGCCTTGTCGAGGAATGCCCAGAGGAAGATCAGGCCGAGTGAGATGCGAGTGATTGCCCAGACATACGGCGCGATCTGCGACGTGTCCCGGCCATCGATGTGGTCGACCCGACTGCCGGGCCGCTCCGTGGTGGCCATGTCGTATTCCCTTCTGATGACTACTGCCCGAGGTACTGGCCGATGCCTCTTTGCGTTCTCATCCCATCGCAGCTGGGCATAACCAGGCAGGGCCGAAATGACCCAACCGCAAGGACCAAAGTCCTTCCACTGTTCGACGGCGGTCTGACACGTTGATACCGAGCGCCGTCACCTGGAGGAACAGTGCCAACCGAGCCGGAGTCGTCGTCGATCCTGCCGCCGCTGTCGCGGGTCGGGCTCGACGATCTGCTGAGCGAAATGATGACTCGGACCGAACAGATCCAGGCGAGCCGGGATCGCATCCGGGCGCTCTTGGACGCCGTCGTTGCCGTGGGCAGTGGCTTGGACCTGCGGGGGACGCTGAGCCGGATCGTCGTCGCGGCATGTGAGCTCGTCAGCGCTCGGTACGGTGCGCTCGGCGTATTGCGTCGCGACGGAACCGCGCTAGCCGACTTCGTCACTCATGGGGTGTCCGATGAGGAACGCGCCGCCATCGGGCCGATTCCACATGGCCTCGGCATCCTCGGTCTGCTGATCCGGGAACCGCACCCGGTACGGCTGGAGGACATCACCGCCGATCCGCGGGCGCACGGGTTCCCCGCGCACCACCCGCCGATGCACACATTCTTGGGCGTGCCGCTGCGGATCAGAGACGAGGTCTTCGGCAACCTCTATCTGACCGAGAAAGCCGGCGGCGCGGAGTTCACCGACGAAGACCAACAGGTCGTGATGGCGCTCGCCTCGGCGGCCGGCGTCGCGATCGAGAACGCCAGGCTCTTTCAGCGCGGACAGCAACGACAACGCTGGCTCGAGGGAGGCGCCGAGATCGTCGAGGCGATCCTCGGTGATGCACAGCGCGACGAGTCGCTCGACCTGGTCGCGCACAGAGCCCGTGAGCTGGCCGACGCCGATCTGTCCGCCATCTTCGTCGTGCACGGCGACAAGCTCGTCCTGGCCGCGATGAGTGGCGCGGACAGCACGCTCTCGCCGGGTGCATCGCTGCCGATGGAGGCCACCTTGCTCGGCCGAGTGGCCCAGTCCGGCAAGCCCATGGTCGTCAACGACGCGGCGGCCGGCCACGACACCCTCACCGATACCGAACGACGGGTGCTCGACGTCGGACCGGCCGTGGCTGCGCCGCTCGGCTCGTCCGAAGGCACCCTGGGCGTGCTGGTGGTCGGGGTCGCCGGCGGTACCGATGTGCGATTTCTCGAGGAGGACGTCCAGCTGGTCGGGACATTTGCCGCACAGGCGACCTTGGCCCTCGAGCGGGCCAGGGCCCAGGAGGTGCAGGCCCAGCTGGCCGTCTTCGAGGACCGCGACCGCATTGCTCGCGATCTGCACGATCTGGTCATCCAGCGGCTGTATGCCTCCGGGCTACGCCTGCAAGGCACCTTGCGACTCATCGACGACGCGCAGGCAACCACCCGCGTCCAGGCAGCCATCGACGACCTCGACGCCACCATCCGGGAAATTCGCTCGACGATCTTCGAGCTGCAACAGCGTTCCGACGCCAAGACACTGACGGCCGAGCTTCGAGCGGTACTCCAGGAGGCGGAGACCTCGTTCGGGCTCAGTCCGCACTGGACCGTCGAGGGGCCGGTCGAGCGAGCGGTACCCGAGTCGGTACGCCCGCACCTGGTCGCCACCCTGCGGGAAGCGCTCGCGAACGCCGGCCGGCACTCCGGCGCGTCCCATGTCACTGTCCGGCTCGAAGTGGGCCGCGCCGTGACGCTCGTGGTGACCGACGACGGCCGCGGCATCCCGCCCGGCGTCACCGAGAGCGGCCTGCGAAACCTGCGCGATCGCGCCGAGTCGCTGGGTGGCGAGTTCGAGGCCGTTCCCGCAGAGCCAACCGGGACGTCGCTGCGCTGGTGGGTGCCGGCCGATCAGTGAAATGGGGGCTAGTCGCGGAGGAGGCGGGACGCGAGCACGGCAGCTTGGGTCCGCCGTTCCAGGCCGAGCTTGGCAAGCAGGCTGGAGACGTAGTTCTTGACCGTCTTCTCGGCGAGGAAAAGCCGCTGCCCGATCTGCCGGTTGGTCATGCCTTCGGCGATGCAGGCCAGGATCTTGCGCTCCTGCTCGGTGAGGGCTGCCAGCTCGTCCGGCGGGCCGGACCCGTCACGGACCCGTTGCAGCACACGGGCGATGAGAGCCGGGTCGAGCAGCGACTGGCCGGCCGCGACCCGCCGGATTCCATCGACCAGATCGGTGCCGTGGATCTGCTTGAGCACGTAGCCGGCGGAACCGGCCATGATCGCCGCGAAGAGCGCATCGTCGTCGTCGTATGAGGTGAGGATGATCGCTTTGATCGACTCGTCCTGGCTGCGGATCTCGCGGCAGACGTCAATTCCGCTGCCGTCACCCAACCGGGCGTCGAGGACTGCCACATCGACGCGCAGGGCGGGGATCCGCCGTAGCGCGGACGCTGCCGACTCCGCCTCGCCGACCACCTCGATGTCTGGTTCGTCTTCCAGCAGCTCGCGAAGACCACGGCGCACGACTTCGTGATCGTCGAGCAGGAAGACCCGAATCCGTCGCGCACTCTCCTCAGCGGCCGTCACCGGCTCATCATCCCTCGTGCACTGGGTGCCGGGAGGGGGCGTCGGCCACGCGGAACCGCCTCCCGGTGATCGCATCCGGCTCGATCCGGACGATGTGTGGCTTGGACGAGGTGTGCCAGGGGAACAGCGGCAGTTCCAGGGCCTCCAGGGCCTCGTGCATCTGCTTGACCTCGCGGGCGAGGCCCTTGACCACCACACTCCATGCCTCGCCGGTGTCGGGTTCGTACCCGTCGACCTCGAAGGCGACGTCCTTGCCCGCTCCCCAGTCGAGTTTGGTCCCTTCGGCGGTACGGAAGACCACAGTGGCGTGATCGACGACGAAGTTCAGGGGAAAGATCTCCGGGCGGTGATTGACCACGATTGCCAGCCGGCCCACTTCCGCCGTTCGCAGGAGTGCCCAGCAGGCGGACTCGTCCAGAGCGACGGTCACATCCTTCGGTTCGCTGCTCATGCGTCTGAACCTTGTTCATGCCCGCGCCAGCGTGCAGGGCCGAAGGTCCCGAATCAGCGGGCCGGATGGCCGGTGGCGACGGCAGAATCCGCTATGCGTGTGCCGCGGTCTCGACGTCCTCGTAGGCGCCCAACAGGCGGTCGAGGTTGGTGACGGTGAGGATTCGGCGCAGTTGGGGGTTCGGGCGGGCCAGCCGAAGCCACCCATCAGCCATGCCGGCCCGGCGATGTATGGAGACGAACATCCCCAGCCCGGACGAGTCGCAGAAGCTGACCGCGTCGAGGTCGAGCACCAGTTTCGAGCGGCCCAACCGCAGCTGGGTCCGCAGGAGCTCTTGCAATGGTAGATAGCTCTGGAAGTCGATCTCGCCCGAGGCGACCACCACCGTATAGCCGCGGGTGACGTCTGCCACCCGCGCGGTGACCCGGGCCCGAGGGCGCGGGGACAACTCGCCGGAGAACACATTTCTGTTCGAGGCCTCACTCATGGCTGGGTCCGTTCCGCTGCCTTCTCCGACCATTCGACGAGCATGATCGTCGCGTCGTCGGTCGGGAGGCCGCCCTGGTGTTGCATGACACTGTGGGCGAGCCGACGTAATGTCTCTGGCGCTGGGAGTTCGTCGACCGCACTTCGCTCGGCAAGGTCGACCAGGCGGTCGGTTCCGAAGAGCTCGCCGGCATTGTCGCGTGCCTCGGTCACCCCATCGGTATAGAGCAGCAGGCGGTCGCCCGGCTCCAGAGATTCCGCACCGACATCGATGGAGCTGTCGTCCAGACCGAGGGGCATTCGACGGCCGCTGGTGAGCGCCCGGACCGCCTTGCCATGCCGCATCAGCAACGGCGCCGGATGACCGGCATTGATATACCGAAGCCGGCCGGTGTCCATATCCAGCTCCCCGAGGACGGCGGTGACGAATCGCTGGTCGGAGAAGTGCTCGTCGAGCGCCGCGTCAGCGGCCCGCCCGACCGCGTAGAGCCCCTCGTCTTCACGCCGAGCGGTCCGCATGGCAGCCATCGCCACAACGCAGGTCAGGGCGGCCCGCATCCCGCGGCCCATGGCGTCGAGAACCATGAACTGGGCGAGTGGACCGTCGACGGCGTAGTCGTACGCATCGCCCCCGACGTCGTAGCTCGGCTCGAGGACGGCACTGATCACCAGCCGGTGGCAGCTGAACGTCAGCGGCGGCAAGGAGGCCAACAGCAGTTCAGCAGCCGCTGTCATCGGCTGGGTTCTGCGGACTTGTTCCAGCGTGTCGCCGTAGGGCAACTTCACGGTGAGCAAGTGGCCGATGAGCCCGACCAGCGCTTCGCAGAACTCCCGCAGATCGGCCAGATCCGGTGGCGCCTCGTGCAGAACGACTTCAGCGACACCAAGCCGTTCCGAGCCGTCGATCATGGGAACCCACAGCCGGTCGGGCCGGGCCGCCTCGCCGGCTGTCATCGTCCGCACCGAGGCGAACGCCCGCCCCGCGAGCGTTCCGTCGACGGACACCGGATCCGCCGTCGGCTTGCCTAGCTCGGTCAGCGGCCAGAGTCGGTGCTGCTCGTAGTCGATCAGGTAGACAGTGATCTCGAGCCCGAGTCGACCAACAGCGGCATTGATCTCCGCCGGCAACTCGTCCGGCTGGCACAAATGGGCACGCTGAAGCAAGTCGACGAGTGCGGCATGTCGCGGCGCCTCTGGCCTGTCCATTCCATATCCCCGTGCTCTCTCGACTCACGTCGGCTATTCCCGCATGATCGGTGATCGAAACGGTGAGATGCTGCCAGTCCGACAGATAGCGAGGTCCGACCGTGAACGTGACACAAGACAACCAAGGCGTGGGCCCCGACCGGGAACCGCGGCAGTCGCTGACTGTGACCGACAACCGGACCGGCCAAACCTACGAGCT
This sequence comes from uncultured Actinomycetota bacterium, assembly GCA_963819885.1. Lineage (GTDB taxonomy): Bacteria > Actinomycetota > Actinomycetes > Jiangellales > Jiangellaceae > JACVRX01. Next base: position 38,320 of record CAWFXV010000031.1, read on the forward strand.
GCCTCTGGAGAACGGCGCGGTCCGGGCCGGCGAGCTGAAGAAGATCAAACTCGACGACGATGACGACCCCGGCCTGGCCAGCTTCGACCCCGGGTTCTTCAACACGGCTTCCTGCCAAAGCGCCATCACTTTTCTCGACGGCGACAAGGGGCAGCTCTCCTATCGTGGATATCCGATCGAGCAGCTGGCTGAGCAGTCCAACTATCTGGAGGTTGCCTACCTGCTGATCCACGGCGAGCTCCCGACGCCGCAGCAGTCCGACCAGTGGGTGCACGACATCACCCACCACACCTTCGTGCACGAGAACATCAAGCAGTTCATGACCGGCTTCCGGTACACGGCGCACCCGATGGGCATGCTGCTTGCCTCGGTCGGGGCGTTGTCGACCTTCTACCCGGAGTCCTCGCAACTCGACGACGACGACGTCGTACAGCGCCAGATCGTCCGGCTGGTCGCGAAGGTCGCGACGCTCGCCGCCTTCAGCTACCGGCACTCGCAGGGCCTGCCATACGTGTACCCGGACAACGAGCTTTCCTTTGTCGGCAACTTCATGTCGATGATGTGGAAGATGTCCGAGCACCACTACGACGTCGACCCCCGGGTGGAACGGGCCATCGACGTGCTCTGGATCCTGCACGCGGACCACGAGCAGAACTGCTCGACCAACGCGGTGCGAGCGGTCGGCTCCTCCCGGGTCGATCCGTACTCTGCCGTCGCGGCCGGCATCGCCGCGCTCTACGGACCGCTGCACGGCGGCGCCAACGAGGCTGTGCTGTCGATGCTCCAGCGGGTCGAGTCGGTCGACAACATCCCGTCGTTCATCGAAGGCGTCAAACGTGGTGACGAGCGGCTCATGGGCTTCGGCCACCGGGTCTACAAGAACTACGACCCGCGGGCCACGATCATCAAACGGCACACCATGGAGGTCATCGACGCATCCGGCGGGAACCCGCTGCTCGACGTGGCGCTCGAGCTCGAGCGAATCGCCTTGGAAGACGACTACTTCGTCAGCCGCAAGCTCTACCCCAACGTCGACTTCTACTCCGGGCTCATCTACCAGGCCCTGGGGATTCCCACCACCATGTTCACCGTGATGTTCGCAATCCCACGCGTCAGCGGCTGGGTCTCCCAATGGCTGGAGCTGATCAACGACAAGGAGCAGAAGATCGCCCGGCCCAAGCAGCTCTACGTCGGCCCGCCGACCCGCGACTACGTGCCGGCCGGCGACCGGTAGGCGGCTGCCCACGTCACGCCCGTCGATGAGCGACAGAACGGGAGGAGCGATTGGCTTCGCCGGAAGCATCGGCCCAGGTCGCGAACTGCGGACGCGTGATCGATCCTCCGGTTCTGGCGATCAGCGGTAGGGCGGAGTGAGGAAGTCGTTGAAGTAGAGATCTTCAGCGAGGACGCGGGGTGGGACGAGCCGAGCCGAGTGCGTCGAGCAGCTCGGCGCAGATGTTCGCGAGTTGTTCTACCTGCGTGGGGGTCAGCACGTCGAAGACCAGTGTCCGGACGGCTTCGACATGTCCGGGTGCCGTCTCGACGACCTTGGCCCAGCCGTCGTCGGTGAGGACGGCAACCGTCGCGCGCGCGTCGTCTGGTGAGCGCTCCCGGCGGACCCACCCGCCGCGCTCCAGCCGAGCGACCGTGTGGGACAGGCGGGACAACGACGACCTCGAGGCCGCGGCGAGTTCGGTCATCTGCAACGCGCGCCCGGGCGTTTCGGACAGCATGGCCAGCACCCAGTAGGCGAAGTGCGTCAGGCCGGCGTCACGCAGCAGTTGCGCGTCGAGCGCGGCTGGCAGCAGCGTCATGACGCCCGCAAACTTGCGCCACGACCGCTGCTCGTCGGCCGAGAGCCACCTCGGTTCGTTCATGCCGCGAAGCTTACTTGACGATTCAACCTTAGCCTGCCAGACTTGGTTGAAACATCAACCTTCTGGAAAGGGACGTCTCCATGAGCACCGTCAGCATTCTCGGCTCGGGAAACATGGCCCGCGGCATCGCGACCCGGGCATTGGCCGGAGGCAACTCCGTGCAGCTCCTCGCTCGCGACCCGCAGGAGTCCGCCAAGCTGGCAGACGATCTCGGTGGCTCGGCCACGAGCGGAGCGGTCGGTGACGCGCTGACCGGCGACGTCGTCGTACTGGCTGTCCCGTATCCAGCGGCCGCTCCCCTGGTCGAGCAGTACGGCGATCAGCTCTCCGGCAAGGTCGTCGTCGACATCACCAACCCGATCAACACCGAGACCTTCGACGGACTCGTCACCCCCGCCGACAGCTCGGCGGCCCAGGAGATCGCGAAGACCGCACCGGCCGGTGCCCGGGTCGTCAAGGCGTTCAACACCACGTTCGCCGGCACGCTCGTCGAGGGACAGGTCAAGGACCAGTCGCTCGACGTGTTCATCGCCGGCGACGACGCCGCGGCCAAGGGGGCCGTCGCTTCGATCGTGGAAGCCGGCGGCCTGCGGGCGATCGATGCCGGTCCGCTGGCGAATGCGCGCTATCTCGAGGGACTCGGCTTCCTACACATCTCGCTGCAGATGTCGCGTGGGACGCAGTTCTCCACTGCTGTCAAGCTCATCGGCTGACCTGTTTCCGCGACTTCAATGACCAAATCCGCGCCAAAAGCGGCTGCCGGCCGGTTTCGCGCGGATTTGATCATTGAACTTGGCAAGGGGGATAGGTTGGCCGGGTCGAGAGGCGGTGACGCCATGGGCGTGCTGAACGTGGCATTGGAGGAGGGCTTCGAGCAGGACGCGGTCGTGGTGGTCGTCAACGGCCAGCAGGTCTTCGACAGCACCGACGTCAGCACCCGCATGCAGATCGGGCTGGCCGATTCGTTCGAGGTGCCGATCGAGGAAGACGAGGCCATCGTGGAGGTCACCGTGCCGTCACAGGACGGCCTGACCGGTCGCTATCAGATTGACGTCAGAGACCGCGTGCACGTCGGAGTATCGCTGCAGGAGGGCGACATCGTCTTTCGGACGTCGAAGGAGCCCTTCGGTTATCTGTGACCGAAGGGCTCCCCGAACCTGAGCCTGCTATTTGGCCGACTTCGACCGGCTCCGAGTCGACTTGCTGCGCGTCGACTTCGCCCGGGTGGACCGAGGCTTGGCTGGCTTGGCCGGCTTTGCCATCTCTTCGTACCGGTCGCGCTTGCGAGCGACCGCGTCGAGGACGCTGGAGAGCACCTTGCGGTCCCCGACCGTGCGGTTCGACAGGGTCTCGTGCGCGACCGACTGGGTCTCCGCAGCGGCCGACAAATCCCCCGCCCCGGCCAAGAACTCGGACGCAGCATCAGTTTCGCGCAAGTAGCCGATGTGACCAAGGGTCTCCGCGGCATCCTGTCGACGTGACGTCAGGGCCTGGTCGAGCAGCCGACGAGCGTCCTCCGGCTTCGCATCGCGGGTCTCCACCGTGAGTCCAGCCGGTGCGGTTGGCGCTGCAGTCAGGACCTTGTAGTCCTTTGCCTCCGGCGCCGCAAGGGCGACGGCGGCGTGGATGGCGACGCGTCGATCACTGAGCTCGTCGACGACCTTGCGCAGCACGTCGTTCGCGTCGGAGAGGACCTCGGACCCGCGGACGGCGAGTACCCGCCCCACGTCCTCGGTGAACACGTCCTGCGCGATCAGCTCCTCCTCGTAGCGCCGCGGTGGAGCCACCCTGAGGTTCAGCTCGTTGGATACCACGTCCTCGTCGTCCCGATGCAGGGCGACCTGCAGGAGGTAGCGACCGGGGTCGGCGATGTCCCAGCCGTTGAGTCCAGCCGAGACACCCAGAGGTGCGTAGATCGACTCGCCCGGGTAGAGAACGACCTTGTCCGGCAGGTAGCAGTAGCGCCCGAACGGCGTGAATTCGCGGGCCGGTTTGCCCTGGGCCTTGATGATGACGGTCATCGACTCGACGCCGCGCAGGATGTTCGCGTCGACGATCTGCGGCTCGGTGGAATCGTTGGTCAGCTTGAGCTCGAGGGTGACGGGCTCGAGGTACTCGAAGATCCTGTCGTCCCGATTGACCCGCAGGTCCAGCCGGAGTGCGGGCCGCGGAGACACCCTCGCCTCCTGGAAACCATGATGGTCGAACCAGGCGGCGTTGCCCATCTGCACCAACCGCTCCGGCGCATGGCGCAGGAACAGCAGTTCGGCGTCGCTGAACCGGTGTTCGAAATCGGCGAAAAATGCGCTCTCACCGCCGGCCACTCGGAACGGGTAATTCATGTAGCTGCGGACTTCGGGCTCGTTGGCCAGCCCCGGCACCCATGGCGTGCCCAGCGACTTCTGCCAAGAGTGGGCCAGGTTGAACGCGTGTCCCATCTCGTGGCAGGCGGTCCAGAAGATCATCCGCTGAACCCAGGCTGCCGGGCTCGGATCGTTCGGCGGAGGTACGGAGATGAACGCGTCGTTGAAGATCGCGGTGCCCTGGCGGTGGTTCGGTCCGATGTCGTCGAACATGATCCCGCCGAGGCTGGTCCCTTGCTCGTGCAGCGACGCGAAGAAGACCCACATTGCCCATTGCGACGTGGCACTAAAGCGCGACCAGAACACCTGCATCGCGTCGTGCATCTCGTTGTCGCTCCACTTGGCATTGGCACCGGCGCCAATGATCGGCACCGTCCCGCCGGGAGACTGCGACACATAGAAGCCGGCCCGACGGAACACCTTGCGGATGGTCAGCTGCTCGGCCGGAAGGCCAGCAGGATGATTGGGGTGCGCGGCGGTGTCGATCTCCGTGGTCGCCGCCTCGCCCTCGGCAGCATCGAACTCGAAATCGACCTTGTGAAAGAAGCGGGACTTGTAGTCGAACCAGCGGATCCGGTGCAGGCCGCCCGGCGCCTCGAGCCGTACCCGAGCACGCTTCTTGAGCGAGCCCGTGTTCGGGTAGACGCGCACCGTCACGGTCGTGTACGGGAAGACCCCTGCCGGGCCTTCCTGGTAGAAGATCGTGCCATTCCAACTGTTGGTCTCAGCCGGAACAAGCGACGCGATCCAATGAACGCGTTGCAGCCCGAATACGGCCACGCCACTCGCGGTGTGCTGCGGATAGGACCCGTCAACGTCCAGGCGCAGTTCCTCACGTCCGGCCTGGGCTGCCTGTGGCAGCGACGAGATCGTCGCTGCATCCGCCTCACGTCCGGCGAGCTCGAATGACTCCTGCTGACCTGCAGACGCCTCGTAGCGTCCACTGACCCGATTGACGGTCTGGCCCTCGACGGTTCCGGTGAGGTCCGAACGGTCTTCGTCGGCTGCCGGTAGCTCTGCCATTGGTTGGGTCTCCGGCTTGATGATCACGTGTCCCCCTTGCTCGCGACTTCCCGGTCCTTGATCAGAGTGCGTGCCCGCCTCGTTGATACCGCCCTCGGCGCGAAAAGTCAGCGATTACCCGGAGCCGGTCGCCGGAGGGCCACACTCGACCCATGACCATGTACCGCGCGGCGGCGTATTTCCCGCAGTCGGGCTGCGCCGAGCCGCCTGGTTCTCCCTGGAGAGGTAGCACTCGGCGGTGGTGATCCCTCGTTCGATCGCGCGCTTCAACCGGGTCGTCACCAACCGGATCTCGTCACTCGTCGCCGGCTGGCTGCCGGGCTTCGGGATCGTCGAGCATGCAGGTCGTCGGTCGGGCCGCGTATACCGCACGCCGGTCAACGTGTTCCGCACGTGGGACGGGTACGTGATTGCGCTCACCTACGGCCCGGACACCGACTGGGTCAAGAACGTCCTGTCAGCCGGCGGCTGCTCACTTCAGGTTCGCGGACGGAGAGTCCGGCTCACTGCGCCGCGGATCGCTCACGACGCCGAGCGCCGGGCCGCCCCGCTGGTCGTGCGCCAGATCCTCGCCGTCCTCGACGTGACCGAATTCCTCCACCTTGTCCGGTCGGGCAACCAACAACGGTGACCTCGCTGCTCAGATGTTCGCAACAAGGCTGATCCGGCGGGTTTGACGAACATCTCGTCCGCGAGGTCGACCGACGACGCGCTACCAGCGGGCGATGACCCGGCAGGGTCCACCGGAGCCTTCCTCCCACGGGATGAGGCCGACGAACAGCTCCGTGCCGACGGGTGGGATGTCCCCGGTGTTGCGGAGGTTCTCCAGTCCCCAGCGGTCGGCGCCGAGCAAGTTCACGTGGACATCGAAGGTCGCGGACGGGCCGTGATCGAGGCTCATCGTGTCGACCCCGATCGCGGTGATGTTCCGACGATCGATCAGCCAGTCGACGGCCTCGACGTCGAACCCGGGGAAGTGGTACACCTTGCTCGCGTCCGTGCCGCGGTAGAGGTCGGTCGAGCCGGCCCTCGTCTCCCACCCCGAGTACATGAGCACGGCCGAACGCCGCGGGATGCGTCCGTGCCTGCGTTCGAACGCGATGAGGTCATCGACGGTCACCTCTGCGTCGTGGTCGCGCCGTACCTTGTCGCTGATGTCGATCACGACAGCAGGGACGAACAGCTCGTCCAGCGTGATCTCCGGCGACAGCCGGCCGCCGATGGCGAAGTGGCCGGGCGCATCCATATGGGTCGCGGTGTGCTCGTAGAAGGTCCACCGCTGCAGGTAGTAGCCGTTTTCTTCGATGGTCACGTGGGTCGAACGAGTCGCCTCCTCCCCGTCGACGAAGACCGGAAACGACGGCGAGAACGTCCAGGTGAGGTCACGCATCCTGCGACGCGGAGCGGCAACGGCCACGCTGGGTGCAGCCAACGAGCCGACGGCGGCGCCGATGCCACCCGCGAGCACGGCCCGACGGCTGATCGAGGGATGCGGGTGCTGATGAGGAGCCGCCAATTGGCCACTCACCGCTTCGTGGGTTTCGGCAAGGCACATCACTGACCTCCGATGGCTCTGAGCGGACTCAACTGCTGAGTTGTGCGGGTTTGTGCGTGACGTCCTCGATCTCGGCAGCAGCCTTGTCGAGCAGCTGATGCACCAGATCAGCCAGCGCACGGGCCGCCGCGATCTCCTCACCGATCTGCGGCTGCGCTGGATCGGCCGGGTTACGCCGGGCCTGCCCACGCCCCTGAAGTTCAGCTCCGTCGCTGAGCCGGAGCATGGCAGCTGCTGCGGTCAGCGTCTCGTCCTCTTCGAACTGGACTTCCACGATCCACCCGGTGGGTTGCATGACGATCACCTCCGGTTCCCAAGGATGCTCCCGGGTGCTGCCGATACGGAAGGTGAGACTGTTTCCGTTCTCCGCGAACCACCGTATTTTTTTGACGCACGGCGCGACTCGGTTGGCGAGGAGGTCACGGTCAGTTCACGAGCCTGGCGCAGGAACCGACCGCCGACCGCAGGGTCGCGGCCGGGACCAAGTCGCCCTGGCCGCCTTCCTGACGTATTCGCTGCTTGCCGGTGGCAACGCGGTCTGCATCAGATTCAGCAATCGCGAGCTTGCTCCGCTGTGGGTTTCGCTCAGGGCGCCCTATTCGTGCGTCGCTTCCCGCCAGTGCACCCGGTGACCATGAACGCGCTCGGCATGGCGACGGGAGCGGCATTGTTGCTTACTGCGTCCGCCATAGCCGGAGAGCAGTGGGCGCTCCCGAAGCAGGCCGAGACGCTGTTGGCAGTCGCCTACCTCGTGGTGATCGGCTCGGGCGTGGTGTTCGTCTTGTACGTCGTCGTGCTCCGGTACTGGGCTGCCTCGCGTGCGGCGTATGGATTCGTGCTCGTCCCGTTCGTCACCGTCGTGCTCTCAGCGTGGCTTGACAATGAGCGAATCACGGCGGGGCTTGCCTTGGGCGGCCTGCTCGTCCTGGCAGGGGTCTACGTCGGCGCCCTACGCACCACCGAGAGTGGGCCTCAGCTTTCAGCCAGGTAGGCCCTTGCCCCCCACTGGCCGGATCTCGATCTGTTCAGGCATGCCCTCCAGCAAAGGCATCGACTTCTCGATGAACGGCCGCAGCTCAGGTGCCTGGAGCGCCTCGGTGTGCGACTCCTGGTCGGTCCACAGATCCGTCACCCAGATCACGTCAGCATCGGCGGCGGATTCGCTGACGAGATACAGATGACAAGCGGGATTGTCGTCGAACAGCTTGCCCGACTCGAGCAAGATGTCCACGACGTTCTGGCGTTGATCCGGCTTCGTGGTCAGCTTGTTCAGCAATGCGTATGTCATGTCGAAACGCTTACCCGACACTGCCGCCGCTAATCGGCAAGGGCGCGTGGCCGGCCGATCCGGGCGCTGACGCCCGGCGACCACAGGACACCGATCGGCTCACCACTCGGTGCCGGCAACCCCGTCGAGGTGAGCAACGAATGGTCAGCTCGCTCGAGCCGGGCTCGATGCAGGGGAAACGCGGGGTGCGTGATCGGCACCCACATCGTTCCCAGCGGCCTCCTGCGGGTATGGAGCCAGAATCTGGCGGTCAGGAACACATCGAGCGGCGACGGGTCGGTCAGCCTTTCACCGATCTCGGCTACCACCTGCGCTCGAAGCCTCGGCGATCGACGGCGTCGGACGCGAACTCCCCGGCGATGCTCAGCTGAATGAAACATCCGTAGTTCGGACCACAGATACGGCAGTCCCAGCGACAGCCGTCCGACGAGCGCGACATCGGGCCGGCTGACGTCCATCGAGACGAAGACGACGCCTTGCCGCCCCGCGTCGTCGACCGAGTAGAGGCGCACATTCAGTTCGTCAATGGAGCCGATACCGAGGCTGCCACCCAGATGCGTCGACGACATCGTCAGGCCCACGACGCCGATGTAGGTGTCACCGTCGAGGGTGTCCGGGCGGGTACCTGCCGGGAAGAACCGCGCCACCGTCTCCGGTCGAACCGGCCAGTGCGCGAACAACAGATCGCGCCAGGTTTGCTTCAACAGTGCGGGGCCGACCAAGGGCGGCGGGTCGGCCGCCGGGACGTGCTCACCCCGGTGTCGGGTCACCGATCGTTGCTCCCCAGACTTCCAGGCGCGTCAGTAGGAATGACCCACCAGCATGCGGACAACCAACTCTCGCCAGACAGTCCGGCGGAGACCTAGCTGACCGGTGGCGCATCTGGATGATGCCTACGCCACCAGCCCGTCCATTGCTCGGACGTCTTTCCGAACGCGTCGTCGTCCTGGCTGTAGGTGGTGAGGATCGCCATCGCTCCGCCTTTGGCGGTGGTACCGACGATCAACAGCCCAGGGCCGAGGTCGTCGACTACAACCCCCCGCTGGTGGTCCGCTGAGAACCACTGTGAACCGTTCGCGGCCGGGCTGTCGGCGATGAGGTCATCCTGCGTTGACGTTGTGCTCTCGGCAGAGAAGAAGACGGTCCGGCGCTCTTCATTCGGGTGGTGTTCGAGCATGAACCGCAGCTGGTTGACGAAGGAGATCCAGCCCTCGGTGACGTCGTCGTAGTAGGCCGCCCACTCGCTGTTCGGGTCCGGCTTCGAGCGGGTGATGCGAAGCCGAGTACCGCCATCGACCTCCTCGAGCTCGAACAGGTCAGTGGGCCCGACCTCGAGTACGTACGGACGGTCCGTCTCGTGCGCCCCGGTCTGGTAGATCAGCTTGATCTCGTCGGCCAAACCGGGGTCGTGCCAGCCATGCCAGCGGCGGACCTGATCTGGATCACGCAGCGCCTGCCAGACCACCTCGACCGGCGCGCCGATGGTGACCTCGATGCGCACAGCCTCTTCACTCGGGGTCGCGTTCACGTTGCCTTCCCTCCAGTCGATGTCCATCTGGTTGATGCGCTGGGGCCGGGTAGCCGCCCAGGACAACCCGATACAGCCGTCCCTCACCCGCAGTGGTGTGTTGCTCGGCAATGCGGGAAATTGCCTCGGCAACCGCAGCGGTGAACTCATGGACGTCGGCGGGTTGCCCGAACCATAGTTCGGTTTCGACCGTGAACGTGAGCAATCGCTTGTTCTCGACGTCGGCTGCTGCGACCATCCGGCCCACCTCGCCGACCGCATCTGCAGCCGCTCTGATCAGATGCTTGGCGGCGAAGCGATCTCGCGCATCCAACCGTGACCGGCGCTCGGGCGGCGGTGCCAGCACGTCCGGGTCGACGACAAACGCCTGCGCGGTCGCCCTCATGATCCGTTCCGTGCATCCGCGGCGACGGCGCTCCGCGACCAGCTCGACCAGACCGGCCTGCTCCAGTGCACGGACGTGGTAGTTCACCCGCTGACGCGGCACACCGAGAGCCAGCGCGACTTCGGTGGCCGACGCCGGCTCCTGTAGGCGGTCCAGCACCGACCGCCGCAGCGGTCCGAGCGCCGCCCGAAGTCCATCGGCCTCGTCCACCAGCCGCACGGCTTGTTGCCCCACGGTGTCACCGTGCCATTCGACAATTGAATTTGTCAAATAGCCACGTTTCGTCGGTCCGCCGGCCGGCAGGTGGCGGCTCGACCTCACGCGTTGGTCTTGCGGCTAACGGGCAGTGACCACGTGACGGGCAAGTGAAACGCCCGCTCGACGCGGTGCGGAATGTCACGGCGCAACCACTTCGACGCACCGACCGGCAGCGTGGAGATGATGATCTCGTCGAACTGCTGATCCTTGAGTACGTCGCGAATCGCGTGAACTGGGTCGTTGGGACCCACCGCACCGTCGGCTGTTGCCCCTATCCCTGCAGGCTCGCCAGTCCCCGACCAGCCGCTCGTGAGCAGCCATGATTCCCGACTCATGGTCATCGATCCCGGTTGGCGCGCCGATCAACGTCTCAGCGAAACTCCTGTTGACGGACTCAGGAGGAGACGCGGGTACCAAGAGCATGAACTGGCAGGCGTCCTGCTCCATCCGCGACGCAATGGCGTCGAGCAGGTCCTTGCCTCCGAGCGTCTGATTCGCCACGACGAGTACACGCCTCATGCTTTCTCCCTCAGCTCACTGGCGGATCTGGAACGAATCCGATATTGACGTCGACGATGAACCGCCCACGTGCACCTGGTAGTCGCCATGCGGAGTTGTCCACGTTCCGGAGTTCGTGTCCCAGTACTGCAGGAGCCTCAGGTCCTGGAGATCGTCTTCGCTCAGGGTGATCTGCACGTTGCGGTGCTGGCCTGGTTCGAGAGCGACCCGGGTCCAGCCAACCAGCCGCTTGGCCGGCTCGCCCGCACTGGAAGGCAACTCGATGTAGGCCTGCGCGACTTCGGTACCCGTGCGGTCGCCGGTGTTGGTCAGCCGGAATCGGATCCTGATCTCATTCGTGCCACTCGTGGTCGTGGGCGTGACCTGCAGGTGGCTGTACTCGAAGTCGGTGTACGAGAGGCCGTGGCCGAACGGAAACAGGGGTGCGATGGATTGGCTCTCGTACCACCGGTAACCGACCTGCAAGCCTTCGGTGTAGTTGACCTGCCGTATCTCCTGGCTCCCGGGCGGACGGGTTGTCGAGCCGTCGGCGAAGGCGCCCGGGTACTGCTCGGGAGAGCCGGCCGTCGGTGTGTCGGCAAGCGAGACCGGGAAGGTCATCGGCAATTTGCCGGACGGGCTCACATCGCCGAACAGCAGGTCGGCCAGGGCCGGCCCCATCTGCTCGCCGGCGTACCAGGTCTGCAGGACCGCCGGGACGGACGCGAGCCACGGCATCTCGGCAGCGCTCCCGGTCTGCAGGACCACGACCGTATTGGGGTTCGCCGCGGCCACTGCCGCGATGAGCGCGTCACCGTTACCCTGCAGCCGCAGGTTGGGCAGGTCGTTGAACTCGCCCATCCGCACGTATCCGAATACGACGGCCACGTCCGCGTCGGCCGCGGCAGCGGCAGCGGCGGCTGGGTCACTACCGTTGTTGAAGAGCACCGAGGCGCCGTCCTGGGCGGCCCGCTCCGTGATACCGCTCTCCGGGGAGACCAGGTCCTCGCAGGTCAGCGTCTGCAAGGAGAGCCGAAGGGCCACGGCATGCTGCAGACCGATAGGGCGCTGATTCCGTTGGTCGGCGTGCTGGACGCCGTCGGGCCGATGACAGCGATGGTGTCGCCCTCCTGCGGCTGCAGGGGCAGGAGGCCGTCGTTCTTCAGCAGAACGGTTCCCTGGTCCGCGATCGTGCGCGCGATGGCCTTGTGCTCAGGTGGGGACGCGTCCTCGACGGGGACGGCCGGCAGAGGGTGGTCGAACAGGCCGCCCCTGATGTACGAGTGCACCACCCGGAAGGCTGCTTCGTCGATCTGTTCCTGGGTGATCTGACCGGCGGCAAGGGCGGCGTCAAGCAGCGCGGGGCTGTAGAAGATCGGCCGGTTCAATTCGTGATCGAGGCCGTTGACGAGACTGGGCGCGGTGCTGTGAACTGCGCCGAAGTCCGACATGACATACCCGTCGAACCCGAGATCGGCCTTGAGCACGTCGTTGAGAATGGGGTTCTCGCAGGCGTAGACGCCGTTGATCTGATTGTGCGAACACATCACACTCTCCGGTGTGCTCCGGTTGAGCGTGACCTGCGAGGCGCTGGCCCACTTCGACCTCCGCGCCCGGCTGAGCGAGGTCAAGGTGCCGATGCTGATAGCCGCCGGCGCGGCGGACGAGGTCGTTCCACCGGCTGTCGCCAACGAAGCGGCCGACGCGATCCCGCGATCAGTCTTCCGGGTGCTGGCCGGCTGCGGCCATCTCCCGCCGGCCGAGGACGCTGCCACCGTCGCTGCCGTTCTCTCCGACTTCATCGCAGCGCAGGAGCTGACGACATGAGCACGCAGCACGACGAGATTTTCGCGGCGGGTATGACCGTGCGCCGGCAGGTGCTCGGCGACGCGCACGTCGACCGTGCCGAGGCCGCCACCAACGACCTCACCCGTGATTTCCAGGCGTTCATCACCCGCTACGCCTGGGGTGAGGTCTGGACGAGGCCGGGGCTCGATCGCCGGCTGCGCAGCGCCGTCACGTTGACAGCGCTGATCGCCAACGGGCATTGGGGAGAGCTCGCGCTGCACGTCGCCGCGGCCAGGCGTAACGGCCTCACCGTCGAGGAGGTCGGCGAAGTGATCCTGCAGAGCGCGGTCTACTGCGGGGTGCCCGCTGCGAACCATGCCTTCGCCGTGGCGTCGTCGGTGCTCGAGAAAGAGGTCGACCAGTGACCGCCGCCGAGATCGTCGTCGACAACGCGACGGGCTGATCGGCATGGCGCAGGTGTTCCCGACCCCGGAAGAGGCCGTCGCTGGCGTCCCGGACGGCTCGACCGTGATGATCGGCGGCTTCGGTGCGGCCGGTCAGCCGGTCGAGCTGATCGAGGCCCTGCTCGCCGGCGGCGCTACCAACCTGACGGTGGTGAACAACAACGCCGGGAACGGCGACCGTGGCCTGGCCGCACTCATCCGCGAAGGGAGAGTTCGAAAGATCATCTGTTCGTTTCCGAGACAGTCCGACTCGTGGTGCTTCGACAAGCGGTACCGCGCCGGACAGATCGAGCTCGAGCTGGTAGCCCAAGGCAATCTGGCCGAGCGGATCCGCGCGGCCGGAGCAGGTATCGGCGCGTTCTTCACCCCCACCGGTTTCGGCACTCAACTGGCCGTGGGGAAGGAGGTCCGCGAGATCGACGGAAAGCACTATGTTCTCGAGTACCCGCTCCACGCCGACGTCGCGCTGGTTTCCGCGCACATCGCCGACGAGCTCGGCAACCTGGTCTACCGCAAGACCGCGCGCAACTTCGGGCCGATCATGGCTGCCGCGGCAACGACCACAGTCGTCCAGGTACACGAGGTCGTGCCGGCTGGAGGTCTTGATCCAGAGGCCGTCGTCACGCCCTGCCTGTATGTCGACCGCATCGTCTGCGTCCCGGCTGCCGGGCAGCCAGTCGAAACCGTTGGGCCAGGACAATGACCACGACTCCCGTCGGGATCGACCGCACCACCATGGCGCAGGTAGTGGCAGCCGACATTCCAGCCGGATCGTTCGTCAACCTCGGCATCGGCCTGCCCACGACGGTGTCCAACTACCTCGCCCCCGACGCCGGGGTGATTCTGCACACCGAGAACGGCATGCTCGGCATGGGGCCGGAGGCTCGCGGGGACCAGGTCGATCCCGACCTGATCAACGCAGGCAAGATCCCGGTCACGGAGCTCCCCGGCGCGTCGTTCTTCCACCACGCCGACTCCTTCGCGATGATGCGCGGCGGCCACCTCGACATCTGCGTCCTCGGCGCCTACCAGGTGTCGGCCGGTGGGGATCTCGCCAACTGGCACACCGGCCAGCCCGACGACATCCCCGCCGTCGGCGGCGCAATGGACCTCGCCCTCGGGGCGAAAGAGACGTTCGTGATGATGACCCTGTTCGCGCGCGATGGCAGCTCGAAAATCGTGCGTGAATGCACGTACCCACTCACCGGGGTCGCCTGCGTCAACCGGGTCTACACCGATGTCGCGGTTTTCCTCATCACCGATGCCGGGTTGGTGGTGCGCGATCTCTTCAACGTCACCTTCGAGCGTCTCGACGAGCTCATCGGTGTCCCCCTGCTCGACGGCACCGGCCGCTGACCCGGGAAGGACAACCGCACCCGCCGCGAGATCGAACAGACCGTGCGCGCAGGAATTCTCGAAGCCGACAGCGTCCGCCTCTTGGTCGAATCCGGAGTCTCCGATCGCGTGCACCGCGACGGCCACCCACACCACGGGATCGACCTGCGCTTCGGCGGCGTCAGCCACCGCGTCGACTCGGCGCCCTGGTCGGAGCATCTGTATGGCTGTACCCGCAGACCGACGTCTTCATCGACCTAGCCGCGGCTCGAGATCGGGACGGGGGCGACGTCCGGTTCGGGATCCGTGATACGAGAGTCGTCGACGTGACCAGCGAGCGGCCGGGCATCCTCTTCACCGATGCCGACGGGATCGAGCAGGAAGTGCGATGCGAAATCGTCGTCGGAGCCGACGGATCGCGCAGTATCTGCCGGTTCGAGATCCCGGAGGTCGAGCGCCGGCACTATACTTTGCCGCGCGGCGGCGGAGGTACGGCGAGGGTCCGCTCCGTCGTCGGTCTCCTCCACCACCGTGATCCGCGCCGGCGCACCTTCGGTGTTCCACATCTCGTGGAACGACACCCCGTCCTCGGAATCTCGCGGCTGACCGGGACCGGGCCGTCGCTGACCACGACCGAGACGCCCTCGGGTGTACGGCCGGTGACGACGCGACGGGGAACGGTGCTCATCAGACTCGTTGCTCACGCAGTACTGCGCTTCGGGCCGCCGACGAAGGCGATCATCTCCGGCCAAACGCGGGAACCCTGTTCAGCCAACTGGATGAGATCTGCGTGGCGCTGTCCAATGACGACCTGCGGCCTGGTACGCAGGAATGATCTTTCGCACGTCACCCTCTGTCCCGTGGTGCCCAAGCCCAGTTTTGACTGGCTCGGAAACGTCGCCTGCCGGAAGGGAGTCGACTGACCATGCCTAGCCACCCGGCATTCGCCGCCCACCTGCACCTGCTCGACGGCGTGCCGTCCTTCGCCGACCGCGGCGGCGACCCTGCCGCCATGCAGCTGTTCGGCGAGTACTACCGAGCTACCACCTTCGGGCGGCCCCCCCACTGTCCTGATCCACACCTCGGATGTCGTGCCGTGGAGCGACGCCGGTCGGTTATAGGCATTGACTTATATAAGTCGATGGCGATACTCTGTGAGTGATGCATGCATTCGACGTGCTCGGCGACCCGGTCCGCCGCCGGATCCTGGAACTGCTGGCCGACGGCGAGCACACTTCGGGCGCGGTCACCGAGGTGATCCAGCGGGAGTTCGGGATCAGCCAGCCTGCGGTCTCGCAGCACCTCAAGGTGCTGCGAGAGTCGGGGTTCGCGACCGTTCGGCCGGAAGGCGCACGCCGGCTGTACGCGGTGAGCACCGAGCCGCTGCGCGACGTCGACGCGTGGCTCGGCCGCTTCCGCGGGTTCTGGACCCCGCCGCTGGAGGCACTGGCCACCGAACTGGCCCGGGGCAAACGCGAACGCCGGCTGCGCGAGCAGGCCGGCCCGGAAGGTGATAAGGAGAAGAAGTCATGATCGATGTCGTCCAACAGATCAACGCAATCCGTCGACAGGTGGGAAAGCGGGTCCTGGAAACAGGCGAGGCGCGCACCGTAGTCGTCAGCCAGAGCTACCCGGCCACGGTTGAGGACGTGTGGGATGCCTGCACCAACCCGGAGCGAATCCCGCGCTGGTTCCTGCCCATCAGCGGCGAGCTGAAGCTCGGTGGCCACTACCAGTTAGAGGGCAACGCCGGCGGCGTCATCGAGCAGTGCGACCCGCCGAAGGGCTTCGCCGCCACCTGGGAGTACGGCGGCGAGATGAGCTGGATCGAGGTCCGGCTCACCGCCGACGGCGGCGAACGCACCCGGTTCGAACTGGAACACATCGCGCTGGTCGATGACGAGCGGTGGGCCGAATTCGGTCCGGGTGCTGTCGGCGTGGGCTGGGATCTCGGACTCATTGGCCTCACCCTCCACCTCGAAGGCGGTGCCGCCTCCGTCGACCCGAAGCAGGTCGAGGCCTGGTCCGCCAGCAACGAAGGCAAGCAGTTCATCACTCTGAGCAGCGAACAGTGGGGCGAGGCGAACGTGGCCGCAGGATTCGGCGAAGAGGAGGCCGCCTTAGCCGCCGGCCGCACCACCGCCTTCTACACCGGGTCTGACGCCTGACCAGGTGCATCACCTGCGCTGATGAGGGCCATCAGCGGAACGCTCTATGACTGGTATGCACCCCGGCGCTTGAATGCCTCAATCCGACCAAGTCCGGAGGCTGACGAGTGCCGATTCATCCCGACGTCGCCGCTCGCTTTCACTACCTGGACGGACTCACTTCGATGGGCGCTGCATACGGCGACCCTGTATTGATCAAGCAGATCCGGCAGTTCGAGACCCTGGGAGCCGGCGGTGACACCGCCCGGCGTGGACACGCGCGACGACGCCGCGCCAGGGCCGCACGGCCCCGTCCCGGTTCGGATGTACACGCCGCCCGACGCGCCGTGCCGGGCGACCGTGCCTGGTCTGGCTACACGGCGGCGGATTCATCGGCGGGGACCTCGACATGAGCGAGGGCCGATTGGACCACGCGCGAGGTCTGCGCGCGGGCCGGCGCGGTCGTCGCGAGCGTCGACTACCGGCTGGCGGTCGGCGGAGTG
The DNA here is from genome assembly GCA_963819885.1 of uncultured Actinomycetota bacterium. Classification (GTDB taxonomy): domain Bacteria; phylum Actinomycetota; class Actinomycetes; order Jiangellales; family Jiangellaceae; genus JACVRX01. Next base: position 55,332 of record CAWFXV010000031.1, read on the forward strand.
CACTACCCGGTGCCGCACGACGACGCCGTTGCGGTGGTCCCATCCGGGTGATCGACATGGAGCTGTGCCAGAAATGCCGTTCGCTCGCCGAACTGATCGTGCGAACGCAGCATGCCGATCTCGCCGCGGTACCAACCGTCGGCCAGCACGGTGCTGAGCGCGTTCACGCCTCGTACCACTTGGTCGGTTACGTCGTAGGTCTGCACTTGGGTTCGCTCGGCGTACTCGGTGAATCCGGGCGTCAGCTCCAGATCGCCGACGGGTTGGCCGTTGAGGTGTGCCTTGTAGATACCGTGCGCGGTGGCGTAGAGGCGCGCGGAGGCCACCGGCTTGCCGATCATCGCCTCGCCGCGGAGGAGGTACGCCGGTCGGAACCCGGGCTCGTGCAGCTCGTGTCGCGAGATGTCAATGGCTCGCCCGGCCAGGCGACGAGCACGTTCTCTGGCCCCGCTATCCGGCCGGTCGACGTACCGCCGTCGAGTCGCAGCTCGTAGGCAACCTGCCGGGTCGCGCCCTCGGGCAGCTGCCAGGAGAGTCGGGGACGCCGGTCGCCGACGCCGATGGGCTGCTCAAGGTGTTCAACGCGGACGCGCATCAACTCTCGATTCGTCGGCTTCACTCAACGGATGAGGATCCGGACGCGAGCATCGGCGCGGGGAAGATCTGCACCAGTGTCCAGCGCCGACGAGGTCCATGCGAAATATTACGAGCGCGGCGCCACGCTGGCCGTAAAAGATCGTCCGGGTTCGTCCCGACGTTGCCCTGGATCCAGACGACGGTAGAGCGGTGCAGGTTCGACGGACCCCAGGGCGACGCGCTGCGGTCGATGGGCTGCGGCCCACGATCACCGAGCAGCCGCGCACACTTGCCGGCCGAAGGCGATGATGGCGTCATGACCGTCACTTATCTGGTCTCCGGGGTACGGACACCGATCGGCCGGTACGGCGGAGCGCTGGCGCCGGTGCGGCCCGACGACCTTGCCGCGAACGTGATCCGGGAGCTGGTGCGGCAGCTGCCATCGGTCGACTGGTCGGCGGTGGACGACGTCATCGTGGGCTGCGCCAACCAGGCCGGCGAGGACAATCGCAACGTCGCGCGGATGGCGGTGCTGTTGGCGGAGTTACCGACCCACCTACCGGGAAGCACGGTGAACCGGTTGTGCGGCTCCGGCCTGGACGCAGTCGCCATCGCGGCCCGAGCCATCCGAGCCGGTGAGGCGGATCTGGTGATCGCCGGCGGTGTGGAGAGCATGAGCCGCGCGCCGTTCGCCATGCCGAAGGCCGAGGCGGCGTGGTCTCGTGCCCCGGAGATCTACGACACGACGATCGGCTGGCGGTTCGTGAACCCGCGGATGCACGAGCTGTACGGGACCGATTCGATGCCGGGCACGGCCGAGAACGTCGCCAACGAGTACGGCGTATCTCGCGAGGACCAGGACCGCTTCGCATGGCGATCTCAAGAACGCGCCGCGGGGGCGGCGTCGAACGGCCGGTTGGCGCGCGAGATCGTGCCGGTGTTCGTTCCCCAGCGCAAGGGTGATCCGATCACGGTGGATCGGGACGAGCACCCGCGGGCCACGTCGTTGGAAGCGTTGGCCAGGCTGCGGCCGCTCTTTCCCGGCGGCACCGTGACGGCAGGTAATTCCTCCGGGGTCAACGATGGAGCCGCCGCCGTGCTGCTGGCTTCGGAGCGCGCCCTGGAGGAGTACGGACTCACTCCCCTAGCACGGGTGGCCTCCGCCGCAGCGGCTGGCGTAGCACCCCGGCTGATGGGCATCGGCCCAGTGCCCGCCACCCAGCGGCTGCTCGACCGCGTCGGCCTGAAGATCGGCGACATCGACGTGGTCGAGCTGAACGAGGCGTTCGCCGCGCAGGCGCTCGCCGTCCTGCGTGAGCTGGGCCTGCCGGACGACGCCGAGCACGTCAACCCCAACGGCGGCGCGATCGCGCTGGGTCATCCGTTGGGGATGAGCGGCGCCCGGCTCGCCTTGACCGCCGCTCTCGAGCTCGCCGACCGCGGTGCCCGTCACGCGGTTGCAACCATGTGCATCGGCGTCGGCCAGGGCATCGCCGTCCTACTCCAGGCTCCGTGAGGGTCCCACCCCGGCGCGCCCTCACCGGTTGTGAAGATCGTCGTGCAGTCTGCGGCACATGTTTCGCGCAGGGTGTTCATCACAACGATCTTCACGACCCGGCCAAGCGGTCCATAGCGCACTGGCTTGGGTTGACAGGAAACCATATGGTTTCCTATTCTCGCTGGTATGGAGTTGGTGTTTCGGGCGCTCGCTGACCCGACGCGGCGGGCTCTTCTGGACGCTCTCTACGAGCGCGACGGGCAAACCCTGGTGGCCCTGACCGCGCGCCATGACCTCACCAGGGTCGGTGTGGCCAAGCACCTGCGGCTGCTCGAGGAGGCAGGCCTGGTCATCACCAAGCGCCGGGGCCGGGAGAAGTTGCACTACCTGAACCCCGTCCCGATCCGGCTGGTCCACGACCGCTGGGTCAGCAAGTACACGGAGTCGTGGGCGGCCGGCCTGACCGGCCTCAAGGAAGAACTGGAGCAAGCAATGGAGAAGGTCTTCGAGGTCTACATCCGCACCACCCCCGAACGGCTGTGGACGGCGATCACCGACCCGGCGATCCGGGCGAAGTACCACTTCGGCGCCGGTGTCGAGTCGACGTGGGCGCCCGGCTCGGCGTACACGCTGGTGCACCCGGCTTCGGACCGGCCGCTCGCCGAGGGCGAGAACCTGGTCGTCGAGCGGCCGCATCGGCTGGTGCAGACGATGCACACGTTGTGGAGCGAGGACGCCGAAGGAGAAGGCACCACCCGGGTGAGCTGGGAGATCGAACCGGTCGGTGATTCGTGCCGGCTGACCGTCACCCACGATCAGCTCCGCGACGACGCCCCGCCGGAGCTCTACGGCGGCTGGCCGATGATCCTGTCCGGCCTGAAGACCTGGCTGGAAACCGGCCAGACCCTGACCACCCCCGGCTCGCTGATGTACGGCGAGCCCGCCCAACCCTGAGGAGCAGGAACCATGCCGCAAACCAGCATCACCGACATCCGCACGATTGGCATCACCGTCATCCGACCAGGACCAAGCCCTCGCGTTCTACGTCGACAGGCTGGGCTTCGAAAAGCGCCTCGACGCCCCGATCAGTCCGACTATGCGGTGGATCGAGGTCGCACCTGCGGGTGCCGCCACCTCGATCGCCCTCACCACCGGCGACGAGGGTGCCGGCCAAGCCACCGGAACCGACACCGGGATTCGGTTCACGGTCCCCGACGCCGAGGCCGAGCACGCCGCGATGCGTGATCGCGGCGTCACCGTCAGCGAGGTCATCCGCTGGGATGGCGTCCCCCCGATGTACACCGTCGACGACCCCGACGGGAACCGGTTCTACGTCGTCGAGGAAACGCAATGACCGCCCGGCCCACCGCCCCCGCCGGCGAGCGCGGGCCACTCGACCAGACCTTCACCGCCGTCCTTCAGCGCAGCAATGCCAGGGGCGGCTGGACGTTCGTCGTGACGGACTGGACCGCGGAGTTCTTCGGCACCCGAGGCCTGGTCAAAGTCATCGGCACCGTCGACGGACAACCGTTTCACAGCTCATTCATGGCACTCGGAGACGGCACCCACAAGCTGCCCGTGACCGCCGACCTGCGTGCCGCGATCGGCAAGGGCGACGGCGACACCGTCACCATCCACCTCACCGAACGGCTCTGAGGCGGGTCCACGCCCGTTCCGCCTATCCGAAGGCGTGACTAGCGTTGGCGGAATGACCAAGCCGGCTACGGAGAAGGTCACGTCGCCTGAACCCGACGGGCTCGACGAAGCCGACCTGGCGAATCGGCTCGCAGACCTGAGTCTGGAGCAGAAGGTTCGACTGCTCACCGGTGCCGACGTCTGGGCCATGCACGCCGAGCCCGTGATCGGGCTGCGCCGGGTGGTCACCTCCGACGGGCCGGCGGGGGTTCGTGGCGAACGGTGGGACGAGCGTTACCCGTCGGCCAACGTGCCCTCCCCCACGGCGCTGGCAGCGACCTGGGACGAGGACCGATTAGAGCGAATCGGGCGCCTACTGGCCAGTGAGGCGCGACGAAAGGGCGTCGACGTGCTGCTGGCTCCCACCGTCAATTTGCACCGGACGCCGAATGGCGGGCGGCACTTCGAATGCCTCTCCGAAGATCCGCTGCTCACGGCCCGGATCGGCAGCGCCTACGTGCGAGGCGTACAGGCCGGCGGTGTCGCCGCTACCGTCAAGCACTTCGTCGCCAACGACTCCGAGACCGACCGGTTCACGGTTGACGCCCAGGTCGACGAGCGCACGTTGCGTGAGCTCTACCTAGCTCCCTTCGAGGCCATCGTCCGTACAGCCGGCGCCTGGGCCGTCATGGCCGCATACAACGCGGTCAACGGCACGACGATGACCGAGAACCCGCTACAACGCGATGTGCTCAAGGCCGAATGGGGTTTTGACGGGGTCGTCATGTCCGACTGGTACGCAGGCCGGTCGCTCGCTGCCGCAGACGACGGCCTGCTCGACCTGGTCATGCCCGGCCCGACGGGTCCCTGGGGCGATGCGCTTGTCTCCGCCGTCCGCTCCGGCACGATTCCTGAGTCCGCCGTCGACGGCCATGTGCTGCGCATCTTGCGTCTGGCAGCGCGCGTCGGCGCTCTGGATGGAATCCCTGCGGCAGTACACACCGCAGCGCCATGGACGGATGAGCAAATTCGTGCGCAGCTGCGGTCCACCGCCGCAGCCGGTTTCGTGCTCGCCCGCAACGAGAGCTCGCTGCTTCCGCTTGATGCTGACGCCGTGCGCAAGGTGGCGGTACTCGGGCCGAACGCCGCGGTCGCTCGCACCCTCGGCGGTGGAAGCGCGACCGTCTTCCCGGCTCATGTCGTCTCCCCCCTCGACGGATTGCGGGCCGCCCTGGGCGACGAGGTAGAGGTGGTTCACGCCGCAGGGGTTCGGGCCGGCGACCGGCTTCCAATCGCCCCTGTCGACCTGCTCAGGGTTCCGGATACCGATGCCGTCGGGGTGGAAGTGCGGTTCTACGCCGCGGACGGCTCGGAGCTGGGCCGCGAGCAACGCCGGGCCGCCTCGATGCTCTGGTGGGGACCCATCGACGACACACTCGCCGCGTCCCAGGTCCACCACCTCGAGGTGCGGACCAGCCTGCGGGTGCCCGACGACGGCACCTACGTCATCGGGGCCTCCGGACTGGGAACCTTATCTTTGTCGGTCGACGGAACGACCGTGCTCGACGCCACCATCGAGCTGTCCCCGGGTGCGGACGTCGTCGAGGGCATCATGAAACCGCCACAGCACAGGGCCGCCGTCACATTGTCCGCGGGACGCGACGTTCCCGTGGTGCTCACCTTCCAGCCTGCGGAAGGCTCCGCGTCACTCGGCGGCGAGGCTGTCACGATGCTGACAGTTCAGCTCAACCTCGCTCGGCAACGCGACGACGAGGCCGAGTTCGAACAAGCCGTGACTTTGGCAGCGGACGCCGACGTTGCGGTCCTCGTCGTCGGCACGACCGAGGAGGTCGAGAGCGAAGGATTCGACCGCACGAGCCTGACCTTGCCCGGTCGACAAGACGAGCTGGTCGCCCGGGTCGCCGCGGTGAACCCGCGGACTGTGGTCGTCGTCAACGCCGGTGCCCCGGTGCTGCTGCCGTGGGCCGACGACGTCGCCGCTGTGCTGCTCGCGTGGTTCCCCGGCCAGGAGTTCGGCGACGCTCTCGCCGACGTGCTGCTCGGTCGCGCCGAGCCAGGAGGGCGACTGCCCACCACGTGGCCTATGTCTGAAGTCGGCCATCCAACGGTGACCCCGGTAGCCGGCACGCTTTCCTACGACGAGGGCCTGTTCGTCGGCTACCGCGCTTACGACCGAGACGGCCACACCCCTCGTTTCCCGTTCGGCCATGGTCTCGGCTACACCCAGTGGGTCTACGACTCCGTGGATGTGCCCGACTCGACGGTCGCCGGCGAGGACGTGACCGTCCGGATCTCGGCGCGCAACACTGGCGATCGTTCAGGTCGGGATGTTGTTCAGGTGTACGCCTGTCGCCCGGACAGCTCGCTCGAGCGGCCGATTCGCTGGCTCGCCGGCTTCGCCGCGGTCGAAGCCGAGGCCGGTGAATCCGCAGAAGTGGACGTCATCGTCGCAGCCCGCTCGTTCCAGCATTGGGACGTCGACGCCGGGGAATGGGTCACCGAGCCCGGTACCTTCCGGCTCGAGGCCGGACGGTCCAGTCGCGACCTGCTCTCGTCTGCCGAGATCACCGTCGGGCCGATCTCCAGTGAGCGCGACCTCCTCGACGGCCTGCCAGCCTCGTAAGAGACGCAGGGACGCGGGAGGCGACCCTGCGACATTTGGGAAGATCGTTATGGCAGTGTTGGGCCAACCGTCAGCTCGCTCCCGTAGGAGTCCACATGAGCGAAACATCGGTCCCCGACGCTCGCGGCGTCGATGACCTTCCCGACTGGGTACGACGCACCTGGCTGGTCCCGCTGATACTCGGGACCGCGCTGGTCGTGCTCGGGCTGATTCTGCTGTTCAACCTCGACGCGAGCGTCGGGACACTCCGCTGGCTCATCGTGATCGCGTTGGTTCTCGCCGCCATCGAGGCCTTCGCCACGGCTTCGCTCCGCGCCAAACCCTGGGTCGGGTGGGTCGTGGGGTTTATCTACTTGGCCGGAGCCGTCATCGGCATCGTCTGGCCTGGCGTTACGCTGCTCGTCCTCATCATCATCGTGGGCATCTCGTTCCTCGTTGGCGGGGTTGTCCAGGCGGTCACGGCCTGGCAGCTAAAGGGGACCGCGACGGGTTGGGGTTGGGCCTTCGCATTCGGCCTGCTGTCGGTGCTGGCGGGCCTGTTCTTTCTGTTCGCTAGTCCAGCCAATTCGGTCCTTGTTCTTGCCCTCGTGTTGGCTTTCTACGTGTTCATGACCGGAGTCATGTTGGTGGCTCTGGCCTTCGCCGTTCGCAACGTGACGAATGCCTTGGCCGACGGGGTCGCCGACACCACACCGGATCTCTGATCACGGTCGCATACGGTCTGGCCGGCGTCCTACGGTGACGACATGCGGGTGACGAAGTACGAGCACTCATGCCTTTTGGTGGAGGACGGCGACGTTCGGATCTTGACCGATCCCGGAGAACTGACTCACGGATTCGTCAACCTCACCGGCCTGAGCGCAATTCTGGTCACTCACCAGCACTTCGACCACATCGACCTCGAGCGCATCGCGCCATTGCTCGAGCGCAATCCGAAGGCCGCCCTCTACGCCGACGAGGCCACCGCGGCGCTTCTCGCCGAACGCGACATCCCGGCTCAAGCAGCACGCCAGGGTGACCGACTCGACGTCGGCGTCGAGGTGGCCGTCTACGGCCGCGAACACGCGGTGATCCATCCGGAGATTCCGGTCGTCCCCAATGTCGGCTACCTCGTCGGAGGCCGGTTCTTTCATCCCGGCGACTCGTTCACGGTGCCCGACATGCCGGTCGAGGTGTTGGGGCTGCCGACGGCGGCCCCCTGGCTCAAAGCCAGCGAAGCAATCGATTACTTGCGGGCGGTCGCCCCCCGAATTGCCATCCCCATCCACGAAGGACTGCTGGCCAGGCCCGGCGTCTACTACGGGCACTATCAACGGCTTGCACCGGCTGCAACGGAGGTCAGACTGCTCGAGCCGGACGGGCACATCAGGATCTGACGTCCCAGCTCCCGTTCAACAACCGGCGGGCATAGACCTGGTGCTATCATGTGATATCAAGAGGTGATGCCCATGGGTGATCTGCTCATCCGCGATGTCCCCGAGGATGTCGTCACCGCGATCGACGAAAAGGCCCGGCAGATGGGCTTGTCCCGCAGCGAGTACCTTCGCCGAGCACTTGCGCGGGAGCGAACCGCACCGGACGTCGTCACCGCGACGGATCTCCAACGTTTCGCGTATACGTTCGCTGAACTCGGCGACGCAGAGATCATGCGACGTGCTTGGGAGTGACCGGCTGGCTCATCGACAAGTCCGCACTCGTGCGATTGGGGTCGAGTCCAGACGCAGATGAGTGGGCGAGCAAGATCCACCGCGGGCTTGTGCGGATCGCGACGGTGACGCGGCTCGAGGTCGGCTACTCTGCCCGAACAGCCGCCGATCTGACGGTAAGCATCGCGCAACCGCCGCTGTCGTCGATGCCAGTCGAGTACCTCACCCCGGCCATCGAAGATCGCGCCGTCGAGGTCCAGACGATGTTGGCGCACCGCGGCCAGCACCGGGCGGCGTCGGTGCCTGATCTCCTGATTGCGGCCGCAGCCGAACTCGCCAGCTTGACTGTGCTGCACGTGGACAGCGACTTCGAGCTCATCGCCGAGATCACGGGGCAGCCAGAAGAGCGCCTGCGCTGCGAATGACCAGGAGCTAGTCGACGAGCAGCACGAGCTTGCCGCGGACGTGCCCCTCCTCGCTGAGCCGGTGCGCCTGCGGGCCGTCGGCGAGGGAGAACGTCTGCGCGACCGGCATCGAGAACTCGCCGCGCTCCCACAGTTCGGCTGCCTCGGCAAGGGCATGCCAAGCCCTGCTGTCGCCAGCCCGTCCACTGGTGTAGTGCACCCCGTATTGCTCGGCCTGCCGATCTGCGATGGTGACGACACGGTCAGCGGATCCGGTGATCTCGATCAAGTCGGGCAGAGCTCCACGGCCGGCCGTATCGAGCGCGGCATCCACACCCTGCGGTGCCAGCTCCTTGACCCGGGCGGGCAACCCGTCGCCATACGTCGTGGGGACGGCGCCCAAAGCCCGCAGGTAGTCGTGATTACCGGCGCTGGCCGTGCCGATCACGGTAATTCCGCGAGCCCGGGCCAGCTGCACGACGGCGGAGCCGACGCCGCCCGCGGCCCCGTTGACCAGCAGCGTCTGACCCGACGAGACACCGAGCGCCTCGAGCGCCCGGACGGCCGTCTCCACCGGTACCGGCAGCCCCGCAGCTTCCTCGAACGGCATATCCGCCGGCTTGGCCGCATAGTTCTCCAGCAGGGCGTGCTGGGCTGCGCCTCCTGAGACGGCCATCCCGAAGACCTCGTCGCCGAGGGAGACGCCGGTCACGCCGTCGCCGACCTCGTCCACCACACCAGCGACGTCGGAGCCACTGATCGCCGGCAGACCAGCCTTGAACAGGCCTTTGCGAGCCTTCCAATCCACCGGGTTGACCCCGACAGCCTTGACCGCCACTCGGATCTGCCCCGGGCCGGCATGTGGCTCGTCCATGTCGACGACGCGCAGAACCTCTGGGTCGCCGTATTCCGAGTACTGCAATGCCTTCATCCGCTGCTCCGTCATCATGGCCGCCTTGTCGCGGCGATTGGTCCGGCAACCCGAGCGCCGCGTCGACCATTCCCGGTCGATCGCATTCGCCGCTCACAAGTTGAGCACCGGGCTCGCCAACACCGCGCCGATCACGACGAGCCACGGCGGCACCTTGGCGAAGTGAAGAGCCACGAACAGCCCCACGGCGAACAGCGCATCGACAACAGAGCCGACGGAACTGGTGATGATCGGGTCGAACAGAGCGGCCGCCAACAGACCGACCACGGCCGCGTTGACGGCAATCAGCGCCGCCTGGACTTGGCCGTCGGAGCGGATTCGCTGCCAGAACGGCAGTACTCCGAACAGGATCAGGGACCCTGGCAGAAAGACAGCAATCGTGGCGACGGCAGCGCCCGGCAGACCAGCGGCGACCTGTCCGACATAGGTGGCGAATGTGAACAGCGGGCCGGGCAACGTCTGGGCGACGCCGTACCCGGCGAGGAAGCTCGTCTCGTCGATCAACCCGGGCACTGTCTCGGCCTCGAGCAGCGGAAGGACGACGTGCCCACCACCGAAGACGAGCGCGCCCGAGCGGTACATCGCGTCGGCGAGCTCGGCGAGGACGCCGAGCCCAGCGACGAACGGCAACAGCGCAAGCAAGGCGACAAATGCCGACAGTGCGACCACACCAGCACGCCGCCCCACGTTCAGCGGCAACTCGTTCGGATCGGGGACCGGCTGTGAACGGAACACGAGCAGTCCCGCAAGCGCGGCCACGACGAGGCAGCCCACCTGCGCCAAGCCGGATGTCGGCAGAACGAGCAGCGCCGCGCCTGTGATGACGGCGATCGCGGCGGTCGACCGCGTGGCCGCCAATCGCCGGGCCATCCCGATCACCGCGTCGAGTACCACCGCCACGGCGACCAGCTTCAGTGCCCCCAGCCAGACCTCGCCCCCGACACCGCCGCGCGCCGCGAGTGCGCCAAATGCCGTCATGATCACTGCCGACGGCAGGGTGAACCCGATCCAGCCGGCGAGGGCTCCGCGCCACCCTGCTCGCGTATAACCGACAGCCATGCCGACCTGCGAGGACGCCGGGCCGGGAAGGAACTGACCGAGTGCCACCAGCTCGGCGAACGCGGCGTCGGTCAACCATTGCCGGCGCTCGACGTACTCGGCACGGAAATAGCCCAGATGCGCGATCGGGCCACCGAACGAGGTGAGGCCCAGCCGCAACGCCACCGTGAACACCTCGAGTGGACCAGGTCTCACCAGACAGAGCCTGCCGCAAGCCGTCGCCTCATTTCGCATCAAGGGGTGCGTCGGTGGCTCTCTGTACGCTGACCCGCATGGCTGTCTCGTCGCTGATGGTGCCGCTGGGATCGCGTGCGCCGGATTTTGACCTCGCGGACGTCTCCGGTCGCACGGTACGTCTCGACGATCTGGCGGAAGCGCCCGCGTTGCTGGTGGCGTTCCTGTGCAATCACTGCCCATACGTTCGGCACGTCGAGGGCGAGTTGGGCCGGTTGCTCGCCCGACACCCGAGCCTGGCGGTCGTCGGAATCTGCACGAACGACGCAGACGCATACCCGGAGGATCGGCCCGAGCGGTTGGCCGATCAGGCGCGGCGGGCATCCTGGACCTTCCCCTATCTGGTCGACAGCGACCAGACGGTCGGGCTGGCCTACTCAGCGGCCTGCACCCCGGATTTCTTTCTCTACGACGCGGCCCGTCGGCTGGCGTACCGGGGTGCCTTCGATGAGTCGACCCCCGGCAACGGCAAGCCGGTGACCGGAGCGCTCCTCGAGGCGGCTATCACGCGCGTCCTGGCTGGTGAGCCGGTGCCTGAGCCGCATCGGCCGAGCATGGGCTGCTCTATCAAGTGGCGGTCATAGTTCGAGCGAGCTGCCTGCGTCAGTGGGCATGACGCAACGTGCTGAGTACCCGTAGATAACGCGACAACTGGTGTATTTAGTCTCCTGCTGGGTGTGGCAGCGGATGGGCCGGGTACGGTCTCGCGCATCGCTCTCGAGGGGGTTCACGGGGTGCACATTCGTGTCGTTCAACAGCCGAGGAGGGCGTCCGGGATTACCGCGGTCGCCGCGGTGGTCGCCTTCACCTGTGCTGGAGTCTCGGGCTGCTCGTCACAGGTGCCCGCTGACGACGGCCAACGCGCGAGTCAGCCGGCCGCGGCAATCCATGAACACATGGTTGAGGCGGCGGCTGTCGATGAGCTCGATGCGGTTGATCTCCGCGTCAAGCTGGAGCAGCTACTCGGCCAGCACGCGATCCTCACGGTTCGGCTCACCAGGGCGCGCCTGCGCAGTGACGGCGACCTCGCCCAGTCGGCAGACGCCGCCCTGACGAAGAACACCGCGGACATGGGCGAGCTGATCGGGTCCGTGTACGGCTCGGAAGCAGCCGAGGAGTTCGAACAGATGTGGCTCGGCCACGTCACTGACGTGTTCGACTACTCACGCGGAGTGGCCGACGGGGATGAAGACGTCAAGGCGCAGGCACGTCGCCAGCTGGACGAATATGTGTCTGAGCTCAGCCAGTTCCTCGATGCGGCCACCAACCAAGCGGCTCCATCCTCGGTCGTTGCGGCCGAATTGCGTATGCACGTCGATCAGCTTCTGCAACAAGTCGACGTGTACGCCGGCGGGGATTACGAACAGGCCTTCACCCTCGAGCGGGAGTGTTTCGCCCACATGTTTCCGCTGGGCAAGGCCCTGGCCGCCGGCGTCGTGACCGGCGGGGGTGCGCAATTACCGGCGGAATTCGACAACCCGGCTGCCGAGTTGCAGTCGCGGCTGGGCATGCTTCTCGGTGAACACGCCGAATTGGCTGTCGATGCCATGCGCTCAGGAATATCCGGCGCTCCTGATTTTCCGGCGGCCGGTGCGGCGCTGGACGAGAATACGCGTGAGATCACGGCCATGATCGAGAGCGTGTTCGGCGGCCAGAGTGCGGGGTCTTTCCAGGAACTGTGGGCGGATCACATCGACTCGTTCGTGACCTATACCCAGGCGCTCGCAGCCGCGGACGCCGGTCTGCAAAAGACCTCGGCCGAGCAGCTGGCGGAGTTCAACGAGGACTTCGCTGCGTTCCTGTCGTCTTCGACCGAAGGGCGTTTGGGCGCGCCTGCTTTGGTCGATGGATTTGTCCTGCACGAGGATTTTCTGCTCCAACAAGTCAACGCATACGCCGAGCGCGACTACAGCGCGGCGCACGAGCTGTCCTTCGACGCCTACCAGCACATGTTCGCGTTGGCGGCACAAGCGGCCGCGGCAATCGGGGACACTGTCGCAGCGCAGAGCCCGATCGGCGGTGCGCAGACCGGCGCGGGCGGAACGGCCACCGTCCCACGGCGTTGACATGATCTCGCTCACTCACCTCTTCAGCGCGGCGGTGTCCGCCTCGCTGCTCGCGATGCTGCTCGGCGGCTGCGCGAGTGCGCGCGAAACCACCACTATGTCGGCGGCGGCCGGGGAGCCCAGCGCTGCAGCTCCATCGCTTCTGGCGTCCTACCGTTCGACGCGAACCCACACCCAGACCGCCGCGCCGGTTCGTCTCCGCATCCCGTCCATTGACGTAGACACCGGCTTGGAGGCGCTTGGCCGAGGGCAGGACAACAGCATCGAAGTGCCGCGGCAGCCGAGCTTGGCAGGCTGGTGGGCCGGCGGTTCTCGGCCAGGACAGGTCGGACCTGCCGTCATTTTGGGGCACGTCGACTCGAAGACAGGGCCGGCGGTCTTCTACCGGCTGGATGAGCTCGCGGCCGGCGACGAGATCCTCGTCGACCGCGCGGATCAGACCACGGCTCGCTTTCTGGTGAGCTCGCTTGCTAGTTATCCGAAAACGGAGTTCCCCAGCGAGCTCGTCTACTACCCGACCCTGAGACCGGAACTCCGATTGGTGACATGCGGGGGCCCACTCGATGGTTCTACTCGACACTATCGCGACAATTTGGTGGTATATGCGACTCAAGCGTGATCGCGGCAGTGCAGCGGGAACGGCCGCGCTCGCAACGCTTGCTGCCCTGATATTCGTCCAGTTGGTGTCTCCTCCCGCCGACGCAGCTACGGACGCCCCGCGCGTGGTCGCTGTGCACAGTTCGTCGACGTCTCACGTTTCGATGATTCTGGAGGCGTCCGAAGCGCAGCTCGACCCGGGCATTGCTGACGTCTGGGCGCCCGAAACGTCTGTCACGGTGGATGGCATTCCGGTCACGCCGACAGTCCAACCGGTGGCGTCCCGCGACCTGTCTGTCGCGCTGGTGATCGACACGGCGGCCGACATGACTGCAGAAGCGTTGGAAGGGGCGCAAAGTGGGGCGACCGAGTACTTGCTGCGGCTGCCCGAGGGCGCCAGCACCATGGTCATCGCGTCCGGGGGTGACCCACGCGTCGTCGCACCCTTGAACCGGGGACCGGCCGGCGCCCTGAGCGCCATCAGCGCACTGCGCCCCGGAGGCGTTCGTTCGACGACGGCGGGGACGGTGCTCGCCGCGCAGGAACTCGCGACCGCGCCGCCAGGGCCACGAGTGATCGTCGTCTATTCCAACGGATCTGACGAAGGTGGTCCTTCAGTCGAACAACTCACTCAGGCAGTCTCAGCAGCCCAGGCGGTCATATACGTCCTACAGACTCAGGCAGCCGACGACAGGTGGTCGCAAGTCGTAGCCGACGCGGGCGGTGAAGAACTCCTGACTGCAACGGCGGACCTGGTTCAGGATTTTGGCCGCCTGGCCACGGCATTGGGCCGCCAGTGGATCCTGACGTTCGACCCTCCCGGTTCCTTGCCAGCCGTGGCCGAGGTTGCGGTCACGACTGGTGACGTGCGGTCCAGCGCGACCGTGACGCTACCCGCCCCGAGCACAGCTCGGACAGGGGGAGGCCAGCCGAACGGCGAAGAGTCACTTGGCAGCGATATCAGGCCGATCGCGATCATGCTGCCCGGTCTCGTCCTGGTGGTGTTGGCCCTGCTCGCAGCCATACGTCATGCTCGCCGGCGCACAGCTGTTGGCAGCAAGGTGCCGTCGCCCGCTGTGGCAGAGTCACGAGCCGGTCCCCCACAGTCGCAATCTGATCAGGAACTCCTGCGGCGCTCGTCGCGTGACCAGGGGCGACAGGCGCCAAATAGACCTGCACGGTCACCGGACCGTGTTGTGCGGCGAGGAAGGACCAGCGTCGAAGCATCCGTTGCGCCGCTTCGCTCCCGGATCGGGTCGAGGATCGCCGCGCGAGCGACCGCGGTCGGCGACGGTCAGCAGGCCGACCAGGGCCGAAACGCGAAGCTCGTGCTCACTGGCTCAGACGACGCCGTTGTCAACCTGAGCCGGACTGTCCTCGGTCCGGCCGCCGTGCACATCACCGGAAATCCAGCGTCCCGCTATTTCGGGGTCCGTTCTTTAGGCACTGCGGACGACCTGGTCATCACGCTCCGGCCCTACGTGGGAATCCGGCCGCTGGGTTGGGACGGCGGCGAATCGACCGGCTTCGAGGTGACCGCCACCGGCTCCTGGAGAATCGAGGTTCTTCCACTTTCAGTTATTCCGACGTTCAGCACCCAATTCAACGGGTCCGGAGATATGGTCGTGCGTTTCGAAGGCGATGCCTCGCTCGCCGAGATTGCCGGGAACACCGCGGGGCGGTACTTCTTCGTCCGAGCCTTTGGCCCTCCTGGAACTGACATACTCGTCAACACCAGTCGGCCGTATCGCGGCACGTGTCAGATCGGCTGCGGGCCTCAGTTCTTCGCCGTCCAAGCCGTGGGATCATGGGCCATCACCGTCAAGTGATCCGATCCTCTTCTGCGGCCGCTGTGGTGTGTGAGATCACCTCGGCGTCCGTTACGGCGGGGTGAACGAGAACCGACCTACCTCGCCTGCCCACTGGCCCACCCGGCGTGCGGAGGCCTGCCCGTACCGCGGGTGCTCGCCGAGCCAGAAGGTGACAGTGGCAATCGACGCCGGCAGCTCGGTGCCGCCGGCTCGCGGACCGGTGGTGGCCTGCTTGCCGTCCGTTGCGACGTCGATATCCGGGCTCGCGATCGAATTCACCCTCGCCAGCACGGTGGCACCGGTGGGTGCGTTGCCGAGTGCTGGCAGCACCCGGGCGGCCGCCGCGGATTGTCCGGTCACCAGCGCGAGCAGTAACGCGACGATCTCGTGGTCGCCGAGGCCGTCGCGCTCCTCGTCGAAGCGCTCCACGTCCGGGGCACGCGCCTTAAGCAGGCGGTAGGTGTTGACGAACCGCTTGACCGTCCGCGGCGTCGTTCCCACAAGCGGTGCAACCGTGGCCATCGCGGTGGCTTCGGCCGGGCTGATGCGCAGGACTTCCGCGGCCAATGGCCCTCGCTCGGCGCGTGGGACCGTCGCCTTCAGTGGGCCGTCTCCGGAGGAGGCCTGGCTGCCCGTGCCGTTGCTGCGAGCCGCGTGCTCGTCCGAAGGTAATTCGCTCGTCTGCGTCGGATCCGGAGCTGCTCCCGTCAACCCGGTGATCATCGTGCGGACCATCGTCTCGTCCAGCGGAAGCAGATGAATTGGCACCTGGATGATCTTCTCCAGATAGTCCCTAGGTGCCGCGGTCCCCGACCGGCCGAGCAGCTGCCTGTACTTCATCCGTAGCGACTGTTCGAGCCATCGAGTATCCACCGCGAGCAGGACGACGAACATCTCGAAGCTGAACAGCAGGTGCACCGCCTCCAGCACGGACACGACCTTCTCCGGCGGGCAACGGTCGAGGTCGTCGATGACGACGACGATCCGTTCGAGCATTGCCTCGTCTTCTGACAACACTCCGTCGGCCGTTGCCCGACGTGACTCGCGGATCGCCACGTCCACCTTCTGGAAGTGCTCGCGGGTACGCGTTACCAGACTGAGCTGGTCCCGGTAGTCGGTGATAGTCGACAAACGATGCAGTAGCGTGCCCAGCGGCTGGTTGGCCGCGACCGTAGTGATCCGACGCAGCTCGGTGTCGAGCCGATCGGCCTTCTCCTCCGCGGTGACCCGCTCGGCATCGAGCCGTCGAAGCTCCGCACCGCGAGCTTGCACCGCGAGCGCCTCCTCCCGACCCAGCAGCCGGCCCACTGTGCTCAGCCCCGCCTGTCCGGCGAGAGCAAGATCGGTGGCCTGTTCGCCGGCCCGCTTCGTTCGCTCCAATACGCCCGCTGCAGAGCCGAGCAGCGCAAGGGCGGCGCTCACCCCGGCCACGAAGCGCGCCGGCCCACCGACGACGACCGCGACGACCGCGGCGCCCAGCAGCGCCAGCACGGCAGCGGCCAGCCAGTACGCCCTCTTGCGACGCTGCTCCAGCGTGGCCTTTGCTTTATTGAGTGCGGTGTTCTCGACCTCCACCCGCTTCGCTGCCTCGTGGGCGGCCCGCTTGGCTTCCTGGGCCCGCTCGGTTGCCTCGATGACCTCTGGTGGGGAGGTCGGGCTGGCAACCGGGGCGATCGTCTCGAGGACCTTGTCGACCAAGCTGGCCCAGAGGTTGGCCTCGGCGTAGTGCCAGGCGTTGAACTCGATCACCCGGATCTGGCGCAGGTATCCCGGAGGTTTCGCTGTCTCGGCCAGGATCCGTTTGATCCGATCCAGAACGAACGACTTTCCCGACCCCCAGGCTCCGAACAAGCCGATCGCCAGCGGCGGGATCAGTTCTTTCGACGCCGCGAGTGCAGCGATCGCCTGGGCGTCGCGGTCGGCGTCGAGCAGGTCGGTTCCGCTGACGAGATCGGAGTCGTAGCCGGGCACCGCTCTGGATGACTTTCGGGAAGCGATCGACCACACGGCGATGTCTGGCCCGATCGCCGCAGCCAGCCGGGTACCCGATGCGTCGGTGGCCATCGCAGTGACTTCGCCCGGGCCGACCGCGATCCGGCAGACCGAAGGGTGCGGCAGGTAATCGACATGGAGGCCGTCGGACTCCGCGTACACCACCACGGGGCTACCGACAGTGGCCAGCGCGCATGGCGGGTTTCTGAGATCCGTCCAACCGATCATGGGAGCCGCGTCTGTCGGCCAGTCGGGTTGGCCGGGAACCCGATCACGCCCGAGCGGACCGGGCGCCAGTGCGGCGACAAGGACGCTGTTCTCCCCGTACCGAAGCAGGCCGTAATGGCCGGTGCCGTCCAAGGCGAGCGGAGTAGCGACCCGGGCCAGCCTGGCAGAGGCGAGCGACGTAGACGTCCCCACTCCCGGAGCCCAGCGCTGGACCCCCTCGGCGGTTGTCAGCCAGGCGTGCGAGCCGTCGCCGCTGAGCAGCCCGGCGCTGACGCCCGACAGGTCACCCAGCGGCTTCCCGTCAACAGCCCGCACGAGTGTGGCAAGGCCGTCCTCGATGGTCAGTGCGACGATCCCTCCGGTCCCCCATCCGAGGGATGCGGGCGTATCACCGATCGTTCCGACCGCCTGTGGCGGGTGTCCTGGCCGGACTTCGTAGACCAGGTCACCGGCCAGGACGGCCAGCCGGTCACCCGCCGGCGCCCAGGCCATGGCCCTCACCCTGCCGGCGATCGGTACCGACCACTCTGGCGGGGCGCCGAAGGCCGTGGCGAGCAGTGGCTGCTCTTCGGCTCGTTCCCGTCCGGCATCGCTGAGCACGTCCCATACCAGCCGATGCGGCTCTTCGGGCGTGCCGAGCCCTGGTCGCCATCGGCCGAGTAGCGAACCGATAACCCCAGACGTCAGCAATGCCCAGCCCACCTCCGCGTAGAGCGCCAGGCCCAGGACGACGTGTCGGCCACTGAGAACGGGAGTCCGGTCTGGGTCCCAGCACTCGGCCACAACCCGCAGGTGTTCTTCGGCTGGGCGGAGCGGGCCGACACGCGTCAAGGCACCCCCAGAGACGTCTTCGCGCTGTAACGGCTCATCCAGGTAGTCGCCGTGGCGGCGCAGAAGGTACGAAACCACCTCCCCCGCGACCACCTGTCCGACATCGCGGAATTCGTCGAGCGCGGACTGCACCGACGGCGTCCACCTCGACGGTTCCCCGTCGGTCGCTTGCTCGGACGCTGCCGAGGCGGGATCGGGTGGCAGGGGAGTCGTGGATGCCGCCGGAACCGCTGAGGGTGGCGCCTGAGATGCTGCCTCCACCGTCGGAGATCGCGACCCGACAGGACGGTCACGGGGAGACAGGTCTTGTCTTCGCTGAGGCTCCTGATTCTGGGGCCGGTCGTCGTCGCTGTCTGTCATCGCCGCCTCCCTGCGAGCACTATGGCAGTGCTCATACCTGCGCGGTCGGCGTTCTTCGACTTTGCCTGCCGAGCGGCGGCCACATGCCGCCCGGCTCAAACCCTCCGGTCACGCGACGGTCAGCGGCCCCCCCAATGCCCGGGCGGCACCCCGTCCTCGAAGACCGGGCGGGCCACCACCAACCAGGCCGGGCGGGCCACCATCGTCCAAACCAGGCGGACCGCTGCTGGGCAACCCGGGAGTGTCCGGCCCGGGCCCTCGGGCCGTCGTGGGCCCAGGAGTCTCGGGCACCACCGACGACTCACCCGTCGGGTCCGTCGTCGGGTCGCCGGAAGGATCGCCTAGCTCGCCATCTGTCCCAACGCCGCCGGCGTCTGTCATGTCGAGCGGCTCAGTCGAGGCGACCGGTCCCACTTGATCCGGCGTGGGGGTCGCGGGGACCGCCAGATCGGTGGGGACATTGTCCGGTTCGTTGATTCGGCCGTCGCCCATGAACCGGTCCGACGGCTCCTCCTGCGGGGGGTCCTGCTTGGGCACGTCGTGTTCGATCTCAATCGGCGTCACCAATTCGACGACGATCTCGAGCCCGTCCTGCACAGGCGCAGGGAGTGCGCCGGCGACAGTCGCGGCTGTCAACCCGCAGAAGCTCGCGAGTGCGCCAATTGCGACCTTGGCCCGCACGCTCAGCTGGGGCGGCTTCCGGTGTGCGGCACGGCCGGTTGCGACCGGCTCCGGCCGGGTGTCACCGAAGTCGCCGGTGGCCATCCGTTCGGCCAGCTCCGCGCTGGGCTGCACCGGCCACTGGGCCGCCGAGCGTAGTACGCCGACCACCCCGGCGACTGCCGCGAGTTCCTCCGGCACCGATTCGTTGCGGAACAACGCCTCGATCGAGGCGTCGTCGAGCACCGTGGACCCCCGCCCCTCGTCGCGCCACTCCCTCATTGCAGCACGCCCTCTCGTTCGATGCTCTTGCGAAGCGAGGAGAGCGCTCGTCGCTGGGTCGCCTTCACACCGCCAACCGTCTTGCCGAGAATCGTCGCGACCTGCTCGACAGTGAGATCGCCCACAACGCGCAACAGCAACACTTCTCGCTGGTCGGGCGATAGTCCCGCGCACAACTCGTCTACCCGCTGGTTTCCCAGCACACCCAAAGCATCAGCTTCTGCATCCCCGCCCGTCTGGTCGAGAATCGACAGATCGGCCGTCGGGCTCCAATACTGGCGGACGGTCCGCCGGCGCTCATCGACCAGCCGGTGGTGAGCGATAGTGAACACCCAGGAACGGAACTTCTCCTCCGAACCGGTAAAGCACTTCAGCCCGGTGAACACACCGATGAAGACCTCACTGGTGAGGTCGTCTGGCTCGGCGGCACCATGGCAGCGGAAGTAGCCTGCGACCGCCGAGGACAGCTCGGCCCACAGCCGCTCAAACGCCCACGGCGCGCCGCTGCGCGCCGCGTCCAGAGCTTCGTCGAAGGCCAAGCCGATGACCAGGGGAACCTCCTCGGCTCGACAAGGGAGAATCGTCGCGGCGCATGGGAAGGATACTGCTGAATCCCTGAGCAGGAGTCGCAATATCAGATCCGGTTCATGGACCGTCCAGCAGTAATCCGCGCGCTTGGATCGCTGCCTGCCGGATCGGAGGTCAAGCTGGCGAGGTGCCGTTTGCGGTTTGCCCTGACGACGGGGGGCTAGACGGGATGAAGTAGGAGCTGCCACCCAACGCCGCCCGGTGAACCGCCGGACACTGGCGACTCCCTGAGCCCGCGGAGTGGTGATTGGTCGCTCGTCGAGCGCTCGCCATACGTTCCCTACCCGTCCGGGCCTGGACCAGCGTCCAGGGTGTCGGCGTTCTGCTGTGCCGACGCCGCGGCGCCCCCTGCGTCCTCGATGGCCGCGACGAGTTCGGCCGGAGGTGGGCCGGCATCGATCGTCTCGAATTCGGCTGCTACGGCCGCCACCTCCCGGTGAAATCGACCGCGGCCGTCAATCGTGCATTTCGCCGGCGGTCGGTGCGCCGAACGCTTTGCTGAGTGCCATCCGCATGACCTGCTCCCGGGTCGGCAGGCCGCCATCCGACGTCTGGTGATCCATCCCTTTGCGGACAGCCTTCAGGAACGGATCTGACGCGGCGATCGTCCACGCGACGCTTTCAGCCGTCGCGTCATCCTGTTCGAGGGCTTCGGCAATGATGAACTCGAACAGGTTCGGAACCGCCGCCATTGAGGCCCCCCAAGGATTGCTGGCTTGATCGTTACCCCAATGCAGGATGACACCAGAGCGCGGGCCTAGCAACAGCATCTGCTACTTCACGTAATGCGTCCGAAGACCGCCCACGTGGTCGGCCCCACAGGCCCGGTGGCGTTGGCTGCATGTTTCACCACGTTGCGCGGGAAGCCCGCCAGTTGGCCGCTGCTGCTTTGGTGAGGTCGCTTTGCCCGTGTGGTCGGTGGTGACCTGGTGGCCGCAGCCGGGGCCGAGGAGGACCAACGCTGGGTCCAATCGCTGCGGAGACCGACGGCGTAATCCGGCCCTACGGCGGAGTGCTAATACACTGTCGGCGCGAGAGGAAGCAAGCCTCCTGCCCTACGGGGCTGGTCTGATGATGCGGAGTCGGTAATGGGGGAGTCTGACAAGCTCGACGCGCCGAGCAGGCATGCTCTTTCCAAAATGCGTGATGAGACGTCGGAGCTGGACTCGGAGGTGAGCCTACTTCTTCGCGGACGCGAGCCTTTTACGGAGTCCCAGCTCGCCGTGCTGCGAGGCGACGGCGCCGAGATCCGCACGGTCGCAGGTGACGTCCTGTCCGCCACCGTGCCGACCGCCGCGATCCCCCAGCTGGCGCGGCACGATTTTGTGGTCGCGGTGCAGCTGTCGCAGACCTTGCACCCCGACGCGCCGGAGCAGGCGGCGGCGCCCTACTCCGACGTGGAGTAGACCAGGAACCCGACTGGGGGAAGCCGGTCCGGCGCGGCGACCCGAAGCAGCACAGCGCCGATGCCGGCCAGCCCCAGCAGGAGGCCCATGGACTCGTGGCCGTTCGCGGTGCCGCACGGCCAGTTGCCATCCACGCCCGCGATGACGAGCCCGTGTTCGACGATGCGCTCGGCGGCTAAGCGGTGTTCGTCGACCTGGAGTACCCCGGAAGCCTCGACGAGCAGGTCGGCCGCACCCATGAGCCCGTGGCAAACCGAGAAATTCGTCTGCTCCCAGCCGTCGGCCCGCCGGCTCGGGGCGAGGGCGCCCGCGACCGAAGCATGGACGTTGGCCAGGGCGGCGCCAGCCTCGGCGCCGAGGCGCCGGTCGGGGGCCAGCTGCAGAAACCGCAGGCGGGCCAGGCCGATCCCGGCGCTGCCGCGGCACCAGGACATCGAGGTGGCGGCGTGTGCCTGCGGGTCTCGCCAAGCACAGGCGCTGCGGTCGAACCAGGCCCGCTCGAACGCCAGCGCCTCGAAGGCGAGCCTGCGATACCGGCTGCTGCCGGTGATCGCTCCAAGCTCCAGCAGGGTCAGACCGATGCCTGACCCGCCATGGGCCATGCCCACCTGGTGACCTGGTCCGCCGCCGTACTCGGACGGCCGCGACCAGGCGACGCCGTAGAGCATCGGGTCGACGGCAGCGGCCAGCGGTCGAGCAACGCGCTCTGCGTCACGCACGCTCACGCTTCCCGGTTGGCCAGCCAGCCCGAGTATGGCCAGCAAGTCGCCCGCCGCCCCGCCCAATAGGTCGAAGCCGGCTCCGTCCCCGGTCGCCGGGTGCCGTCGCACCACGGCGAGGGCCCGGTTGAGGGCCCGCTCGACGATCTCGGCGTCGCCGAGCCGCCCACCGACGTCCGCGGCGGCCCACAACGCCCCCAGATCGCCGTGGTAGAGCCCGGCGCGCGGCGTAGGACGGGCCTCGACCCGGTCAAGGGCGTGGCGGATGGCCGCGAGCGCGGTCCTCCGGTACGGCCCGTCCTCGCCGACCAAGGCAACCAGCCGGGCCAGGAACCAGGCCACGCCGGCCGTCCCGGCATAGAGGTCCGCGTCCATTGGCTGGCCACGGTCGAGATCGGTCCAGGTGCAGCGGTCACCCTGCCAGTCGGCGGCGGCGCATATCCGGCGGCCGAGCCGCCGTGCCGCGTCAAGCGGGTTCATGGTGGTCCCAGAGGTAGGTAGTCGCCGAGCCGGGGTTGCGCCAGGGCGAGTCCGGGTCGACACCGTGCCGTGCGAGTGTTCCGACTGCGGCATCAAGCAGAACGCCTGCGTCGGTGATGCCGGCGCGCCTGGCATCGGCCAGCCCGCCGGCGAGCATGCGGCAGCGATTGGTGCCAAAACTGTCGACTCCTGGATCCTCAGCCAGGGCGAGCCCGCGGGCGAGGCGAAGGGTGAGGGCGGGCACGAGCGGTCGCAGCCACGCCTGAACGCGCCGGTAGCCGGCCGTGAGGCCCGGGCACATCGTCTTCCATGCGGATGACGGGAGATACAAGACCACCGCGTCTGGCCGGCGGCACCGGTCCAAGTCCAGCGGACACTTGAGCGCATAGGGCGCGCCCGGGTCCAGGGATCCCGTCAAGCCGTCAACCAGCCGGCAGGCATGCTCGGGGGGCACCGACCAGTACAGCCGGACCAGCGGCGGCGAGCCGCTGGACCAGGCCCGACTCATGCTCGTCCACCAGCCGGGGAGCAGCTCTACGGAATCCAGTCGCGAGCTGACGGTGATGGACGCGCCGGCAGCAGGGCGCAGCCCCACCCCGTCATCGGCGTACAGGTCGACCGGGTCGACCCAGCGGGTCTCGGCGCCGCGGGCGGCGGGTACCTGCCAGGGCGACGCCGGGGGCCCGATCCGAGCCCAGGCGACCTTCGGATGGAGCACGATCCATCCCGGCTCGAACCTGCCGCTCGCCGCGTCTGCCGCCTGGTAGTGCGCCGATACCTCCGCAGGGTCGAGCCGCCCCGGGCTCGCGCCGCTGGGTGGCGCATACCACCTCTCGTACAGCAGGGTCGCCAGCTGCCCGGTATCCGCCGGTGCCTCCGAGGCCAGCCGGACCGCGTTCAACAGCTGTGCCCGGTACCTATCGGGCTCTTCGCTCATCCGGCTGCGCTCCCCCGCTCCGACAGCGACCGCGGGTCGCGGAGAACACCCAGCGCGTCGTCGAGCAACACCATGGCCAGACGTTGGTCGGGGCCAGCGGCGGCATGCTCGAGCGCGGTCTGGACAAGCCGTGCTCCGGTCAGGCGGGCGGCCCGGTCGATGAAGTCGCCACGGTCGGGGACCTCGGCGACGTCGAGGTAGGACGAGAGGAACAGCGCGGCGCCGTCGCGGGCCCGTTCCGTGAGGCTGTCAGGCTCAGCCGGTGACGCTATGGCGCGGAGCAAGACCAGGTGATCCTGGAGGATACCGGCCACGTCCCATGCCGGGTCGCCGACGGCCGCCATCTCCCAGTCGATCACCCGCACCCGGTCACGCCCTTCGACCAGGCAGTTGTCCCACTTGAGGTCGCCGTGCACCACGCACGACGGCTCCAGGCGCCCTGCCAGGTCGGCGAAGTGCCGGCGGAGCTCACGTCGTACCCGGCCATGCACCAGCAGCTCGTCGGCGGCCGGCGGCCGCCAGCAACCCGGGGTCAGAATGTCGAGCACCCACGGACGCTCAGTCGGGAGGGCGGGGAATGCCAGGCCGTGCGTGCCGCGATGCCAACCGGCGGCAAGCCGCCCGAGTCTGGCCGTGCTGGCCGGCAGCGCGCGACGGTGCAGGGCGTCGGTGTATAGCGTGGCGCCCGGTGTCACCTCCTCCATGACCAGTACTTGTCGCGCTGGATCCGTCCACAGGCATCTGGGCATCGCCGCCGCCAGTACCGGGTGGCTACCAGCGAGCTGGTAGGCGACCAGCTCACGGCGGAGATTGCCGATCGTCTCATCCGCGCGCGGGTTGGCCCGCTTGACGACCAGGCAGCGACCGTCGCCAAAGCGAACCGAGACGACCATGTGGGACCGGGACAGGTCGGT
This sequence comes from uncultured Actinomycetota bacterium, assembly GCA_963819885.1. GTDB lineage: Bacteria > Actinomycetota > Actinomycetes > Jiangellales > Jiangellaceae > JACVRX01. The sequence goes on from CAWFXV010000031.1 coordinate 79,830, forward strand.
CACCCGAACGTCCGGGTCCCGCGCTGCCGACGCGTCCACGACCCCGGTCCAGGCGAGGTAGGCAAGCAGCCCGCTCGTGCTCACAGCGGGTCGAATCGCCTTAGGGGGCACACCGCGCCGCTGGCACCGATCAGTAACCGGGGGTCCCGTACCACCAAGCTGTGATCCCGTCGCCGGCTGCGGCGGCCGTCCACCCGCCGGCGTCCTGGGCCTCCGGGGCCTCCGCTGGCTCTGGTTGCCCGCCGGGGGTTGCCGGGCTGTACGCAGCCGGCCAGGCTTGGTGCGTCTCCGGCTGCCATTCGGCCGGAGCCGACTGCGACCAGCCGTAGCCGTGGGGGTCGTACCAGCCGTAGCCGTAGGGGTCGAACCAGCTGCCGTAGGCGCCCCCGGCGACTGGGGCCCACCCGCCAGAGGTGAAGGTTTCATCGCCTGGGCTCTCGCCGGCGCCGCCCGGGACCGGAAAAGATCCGGGGAAGCACGGTGGTCCGAGAGTGGACTGCGGGCAGGGTGGTCGCAGCGTCGCCGATGGGCATGGCGGGCGCAGCGTGGGCCGCGGGCATGGAGGGGCCGTGGTGAACGGCGGGCAGGGCGGGGCGATCGTCGGCGGCGGGCACGGCGGCCGAATCGTCCGCACCGGGCACGGCGGCGCCGCAGTTAACGGCAAGCAAGGCGGTCGAATCGTCGGCAGCGGACAGGGTGGAGCGACTGTTCGTGGCCCACATGGCGGTTGCAGCGTCACCGGCGGGCACGGCGGAACCAGCGTCACCACTTGGCTCGGCGCGCAGGCGAAGGCGGCGTTGGCATCAAGCTTGCCGGCCCCCCAGGCGTTGTTCGGGGTGATCCCAGTGAACGCGTCCACGCGGGCCGTCCGCATCAGGCAATCGCGGATCTGCGCCTGAGTGAGGGAGGAGTTCTTCTGCAGCAATAGGGCGACAGTGCCGGTGATCACCGGCGCGGCCATCGAGGTGCCCTGCATCAGGCCATAGCTGTCGCCGGTGGAGGTCGGTTGGGGAGCCATCAGTACCTGGCCGGGCGCGGCCACGGTCGGCGCCTGGCGGCCGTCGCGGGTGGGCCCGAGGCTCGAGAACGAGGAGATGGAGCCAACGCCTGCGCCCCGGGTCACATACGAACCGGCTGTGATGACCTCCTGGGCCGTACCAGGAACCGAGACAGTCCGAGCGGGGTTCTGGAATGGCGGAAGGAACTGTGCTCTTGCGTCACGCTGGATCCAGGCATCCCATTGCCCGAGCGTGACCGTTGTGCCCTGGATTGTGAGCAACCACGTGCCAGCCTGGACTGTTGCGGCTGTGCCGCGAGAAAGGACCACGAAGATGCGGTTGTCACCGTTGCCTGGATCATTGAGATCCGAATCCACGAAGGCCTGGTTTCCGTTCGGCAGGGCAATCGTGGTGGAGCTGCCCGAGATCACCGGTGCGCTGGCGCCCCCATTGGGCGGAGTAACCGAGACGTCGAACCGGTCCGGTCCCCGATACCAGAGATCGATCGTGACCGGGAACACCTGGTTGGCGGGGACCGCGAACGGCACGCTCTGGGGGATGCCGGCAGCGAGGGTCGCGCTGGCGTGCCGGTTCTGGACGCCTTCGTTGCCCGCCGACTTGACCATCGCCCGGCCCGGACCACCCAGCAGGTTGTCGATGCCCCGCTCCAGCAGGCTGGTCCCGTCGTGCGGGCCGACGTTGTCGCCCTGGCTCTGGTTGATCACCACAGGGCGCCCGAGGGACGTGGCAATGTCGAAGATGTACCGGATCGCGTCCAACGTGTCGGCCGAGTCGCCCAGTCCCCGCTCGCCCGCGGCACGGCCCCGGGTATTGGCCACCACCACAATGTCGGCCTCGGGTGCGGCGCCTACGAAGGTGAACGCCGGCTGACCCTGGCTAGCTGCCGAACCGTCGCCGGCGGCGATCCCGGCCACATGTGTCCCGTGGAACCCATCGTTGGGAATCTGTAGGTCCCGGTGCCGGACGACGGCGAACGGGTTGGCCGCGGCCAGGGCGGCGTCGATCGCGCTCTTCTGGTACTCGACGCCGTAGGAGAAGTTGGCCGGATTCGCCTCACCGGCCTGCGGGGCCAGTCCCTGGTCCCAGATGGCGAGGATGCGGGAGGTGCCGTCGCTGCGCCGGAACGCCTCGTGGGTGTAGTCGATCCCGGAGTCGATGATCCCGACAACTACGCCGGCGCCGCGATGCCCTGGCGGACCGGTGTGGACGGTGTCCACCCTGCTTTCGGGAACGGCCAAGTCCAGCTCGCGGCCGAGGACCCGGGAGACCTCCATCCGCACTACGGAGTCGAGCTGCTCCAGGTCGCCCAATTGGGGAAGCTCCACCTCCCCGGTGGCGACATCGCCGGCAAAGCTGCGAGTCTTGAAACCCGCCTCCTCTATGGCGCTGAGGTCGCCCTCGAACTGGAGCAGCACACTGAACGTCGCCGGCTGCCCGGTCTCGGCCTCAAATGTGAACGCGGCCTCGTCGGCGAGCGTCCGTAGCATGGTCTTCTTCTGGTCGACGAGGAACTTGAGACCGGGATCTAGCTTCGCCATCTGAACCCCCTGCTCGCATGATTAAGCGATCCTCCGCCGGAACGTCGAACATGGTCAACCCCAGGACAGAATGCACCTCCAGCAGGGCATTTCCTTGGTACGGACGGGTGCGCTGGACGGGTCGTTCTATCACGCGTATGCAAGCCAGCTGACTTCGGTGAGCCACAAGCATCACTTTCGGTGACACTTCGCAACACCCCTCAACTCCCATCAACGAGCCCCGGGCTAGCGGTACGTCCGTAGTCCCGCCGAGGGCCGCACCAGCCCGCAGCATCGGGTTGAACCGACGCGAGTCTGCTGTGCACCTCCTGGTCGGCCTTCGCGTGCATTTCGCGAAGGCAACGGCAAGCTGAGCCCGAAGGTCTTTACGTTGAAGGATCGACCTCGAGCCGCAAGGTCCCTGCAACTCGCGAAGACGATCTCACTCGCCCATGCACGCCACCTCGCACGCGTTATTCGGGTCACCGTCGCGCCCGAGGTGATGGTGAATTGTCGCGCATGCGGTGCCTGCGTATTCGACGTCATTGCAGCGAACTGAATTTGGCGCCTGGCGGCCGGCACGATGCAGCGCGAGCATGCGCAGCTCCCGGCAGCGCTCGCGCAGCGGGTCGGCAGCAATCGCAGTGTCGAGCAGAGACAGTGCTTCGTGCGGCGTGCCCCGGTCCAACTCGGTTGCCGCAAGCTCCTCCAAGGCATTCAACCGGAGTTGGGTCAGTCGCTGGATGTCGGGCTGAGCGAACTCGTCGTAGGTGAAGTCGGACAGCGGCGGGCCGCGCCACATCCCCAGCGCTGACTGCAGGGCCTGCCGGCCTCCTCCGCCGTTGCCGTCGTTGAGTTCCCGGACGCCGTCTCCCACGAGCCTCCTAAACCGCTCGGCGTCAATGCGCTCGGGATCAACCTCAAGGAAATACCCCGGTGGGCGAGTTGCGATCAGCGGGGAACCGGCGTGTCGTTCGAACGTCTTGCGCAGATCGGATACGTAGATCTGGATGGAATGGCCTGCCGTCCGCGGTGGTCGCTGCGGCCACACCCGCTCGATCAGCTGCTCGTTGGAAACGATCTCGTTGGCGTGCAGCAGCAGAATGGCCAACACAGCCTGCTGTTTCGGTGGCCCTAGAGATGAGCGGCGTCAGACACCACCTCCAATGAACCGAGAATCCGGAAGTCCACGCCTTATTATCTGCGGCCCAGCCTCGCTGGCATGTCCGCAGAGAGGTTCCAGGCAGCGTCAGGTAATCGTTGACGCATTCCTCGCACATCCCTCTCACCCGGAACCCGCCAGCGTCTGCCTCAGCTACGGCGGCAATGCATCGCCCGGTTCGGTCGCGGTCACGATGTCGAGCCGGCCCGGATCGGTGATGGAGCCGGATACCTCGACTGTGGCGCGCTCGCCGATCGGTGTGATCGGGTGATCGACGTGGTCGGAGCGACGTTGGCGACGAGTCACCGTGGTCATTGCCGTATATGTGCTGCCGAATCCCGGTCCAGCCCAGAACCCGGCGCTTAGTGTCTCCGAGCCGGCCGACCCGGCGTCGGTACCAGATAACGGCAAGCACCGTTCCGAGTGAAGCGGCCCGCGCCCATGCCCAACGGTGCGGGCCGCCTTGGTCGGGCGGTTAGGAATGGCACCCGGGCCAGCCCGCCGAACGCTTCGGACGGATCCAACGCTCAGAGGTCCTCGAACCGAACCCGGTGGCCCACCGGACCCTCTTGTTCCGGGAAGGCGATCCGGCCGGCCGCGACGGCCCAGCGGGCCACGTCGACGCGGAACCGTCCCGCGCGGACCGCGGGGTCCTGCTCGGCCAGGCGCCGCGCTTCGGTGGCATCGACGGTGTAGACCGACATCCCACGCATCGTCTCGTCGGACTGGTCCAGGAGCGGACCGTTGGCGGCGATGATGCCCCGCCGGCCCAACTCCGCGAGGTGGGCCAGATGGGCGTGGTGCAGCGCCGTGGACGCCTTCTCGGCCAGGTCGGGAGGGTTGGTCCCGCGCCGCAGGTAGACGATCGTGCGGACGTCGAAAGACGCCGGCACGCCAGGTGGGCGTTCCATGGCTTTGTCCTATCTCAAGCCACTGCTAGGAGGCGAGTGGCGTCGCTGGACGGTTGGGCCCGCCGCAGTTCAGGTGAGCTGACCGCCGCTCGGCGGACCGGTAAGGACGGTGGGCACGTACTCGAGGAGCTGCAGCCGGCCGTCGAACGTCCGGCCGGCGACCATTTCGAGGCTCACGTCAGGATATCCGTCGTAGATCCGCTCCCGACCAGTGCTGCCGGTGATGACTGGGAAGACAACCACCCGGAACCGGTCGACGAGGCCTGCTTCGAGCAACGACTGGCACAACGTGAGGCTGCCGATCGTGCGCAACGGACCGGCGCCATCCTCTTTCATCGACCGTACGGCCTCGACCGGGTTCTGGTCGACCAAGCGCGTGTTGGCCCACGCCAACGGGTTCTTCAGGGTCGACGAGAACACCACCTTGGACATTTCGGTCAGCTCCGCGAAGCTCGGGTCGTCGGACGTGGCCGCGAAGTCCGACATCAACCGGTAGGTGGTCGCGCCCATCAGGGCCGTGTAGTGGCGTTCCGGCGACTCGTCGAGCCACGCCAGGTACTCGGGTCCCTCCAGGCCCCAGTAGCCGGGCCAACCCACCGCCGAGGCGTAGCCGTCGAGCGAGGTAATGAAGTCCACCAACAGTTCTGCCATCGGGATTCCCTTGCTCGGCTCCTGTCCACCGTGCACGCTGCGACGCTCAACGGCAACTCCGTGAGACCGCCCTTTAGCTTTTGTTGGGCGGAGGGTGTCCCAGGCAGCCACGCGACAACGCGAAAGCCGGTCGGCAAGGGTCCCGCACTCGGAGCGTTGTGGCTTGCGGTTTGGACGACCGCCTCGCGCCCGGCCACTCAACGTCGAAGTCAGTGACGCCGGCCTGACCCGTCATGAAGGCTTCTGCGATCCCGCCGAGAACGCTATCTCGTCGCCGAGCGCACGGCCGAGACGACGTCAACCGTCGCGTCCACGGAGGAGTCCTATCTCGAAGGAGCGGAGCTCGCCGCGGGCGTAGCCACCAGAAGCGGCGGGATCGTTCGAGACGATGCGCCGGGCGGATTCTTCGTCCGCCGCTTCGAAGACAGCGATCCCTGTATTGGTCGCGCCGACGGTGGCGCCGGCCAACACCAGAACGCCCCGCTCCACCATTGTTCCTAGCCATTCGAAGTGGCGGTTCCACGCGGCTATTTCGTCTTCGGTCATGGTCGCGGCGAAGTTCTCCCGCGGCGGATGGAGGAAGTAGATCCACTCCGACATCGACGTGACTCCTTGGTCTATGCGGGAGACTTGAAGAGTCCGATCACGTTGCCGTCTGGGTCGGCGAACTGCGCGAAGGTCACGACGTCTGGGATTTCGGTGACCGGAACGGTCGTTTTGCCGCCAAGAGATTCCACCCGATCGAGGTGGGACTGCGGATCGTCGACCTCAATGTAGAAGGTGACTTGGTTGGGTCCCTGCGCCTCGCCGATGCTGCCGGCGATGCCGGCGCCGGAGTCGGTGTCGACCATGGCCGAGTTCACGCCCGCGACCGGTTGCATCTTCCAGCCGAACGCCTTGGTATAGAACTCGTGAAGCTTCGTCGGGTGATCTGAGTTGATCTCGAACCACGTGACCGGGTTGCCCATCAGGTCCTCCTCGGTGCCGATGTGCAGACGATGTGGAAGTCGCAGGCCAGCGTGCGCCCGGGCGCGGCTGAGCCTCCTTGCCGGTGCAGCTCTTGTGTGCCACACTGAGGTATCGTTAGTGCAGACTAACGGTAAGTGATGATGCACGGTTAGTCAAGAGGCACGGTTGGTGGACACACACGACCTTGTTCTGGACGCTCTCGGCGACCACACCCGGCGCGCCATCCTGGAGCGCTTGCGCGATGGACCAAAGCCGGTCGTCGAGATTGCCCAGGGGCTGCCCGTGGGACGCCCGGCGGTGTCCCAGCATCTGAAGGTCTTGAAGCGGGCAGGGCTTGTGTCCGACCGGGCCGTGGGCACTCGGCGCGTCTATGAGGTAGACCAAAGAGGGCTCGAAGCGGCTCAGCACTACCTGGGCTCGTTCTGGTCAGACGCCCTGTCCAGGTTCAAGCGTGCGGCGGACGGGGGTCGATCGGCGCGGAAATGATGACCCTCGATCCCCGCCTGATGGCCGTCCACGAATCGGTCCACGTCGGTTGTCCAGTCGAAGAGGCGTTCGGGCTGTTCACCACCCGCATGGGCCAATGGTGGCCACTTGACCTGGCCTCCTACGGAGGCGACCGAGCCAAGGACATCTTCCTGGAACCCAAGGTGGGCGGGCGGTTCTTCGAGCGATTCGTCGACGGCGACGAGCTCCAAGTCGGCACCGTCGTCGTCTGCGAGCCACCGTGGCGCATCACCTTCACCTGGACGACGGCGGACTGGGAAGGCGAAACCGAGGTCGACGTGACCTTCACTCCGCAAGACGACGGAACGCGAGTCGATCTCTCACACCGCGGCTTCGACCGCCTCGGCCCACTCGGTGCTGACGTCGCGGCCAAGTTCCGCGGAGGCTGGCCCGGAGTCATGGACGCATTCGTGCAGCGAAGTGAACGAAGCAACTGACATGTGGAGATCAGCCCTGGCCGGATTGGTTGAGCTCGACACCAGCCTGTCGATGAACAGCATCTCTGGCAGGTAAGAGAACGTTCGATTACTATCGTGCCATGAACGATCCGGTCGTCAAGCAGGCCCCGCGGCGGCCGGGCCGACCTCCCAAGGCCGAAGCTCGCGACACCAGGACGGCGCTGCTAGAGGCAGCGCTGGATCTGTTCGCCCGTCACGGCTATGCCGGCACCTCCATCCGTGCGATCTCCACGGCGGTCGGGTTGAGCGAAAGCGTGCTCTACAAGCACTTCGTCAACAAGCAAGCGCTCTTCGACGAAGTGCTCTACCAGGCTGGCGCCGGACTGTTGGTCGACCAGCTGGCCGTGGTCGACCCTCGACTGGCCACCACCGACCCTTCGGCGTTCCTGCGGGCGGTAACCGACCAGCTGCTGCGCGCCTGGGATCAACCCAGAGCACGCCGCCTGACCAGCGTGCTGGCTAGATCCATCGGCGACACTCACACCCAGGTGATCGCCGCCACCGAGCAGGTGCAGCGGCAGATGGCCCGCCTGTTCGCCCAGTGGGTACAGGCAGGCAACATTCCCGGCAACCGCTGGACCCCCGAGCAGCTGGCGTGGGAGCTGTTCGCGCCAAGCGCCTTCGTGCGGCTGCTATATCTGCACACCGAGGCGACGCCAGCCACCCGACGCGCCGGACACGAGCTGCTGCGACGCCACCTCGAGTTCTTCATTGCGACCGTGTTCGCCACGCCGAGGAGATCATGATGAGTGAGCAGTCCGTGCTGGTGGTCGGGGCGGGACCGACCGGGCTGATGCTGGCAGCCGAGCTTGCGCTAGCCGGAGTGTCGGTCCGGGTCCTCGAGCAACGCAGCCAGGAGTCCAACCTCACCCGGGCGTTCGGCGTGCATGCCCGCACCTTGGAAATGCTCGACCTGCGCGGCGAGGCCGATGAGCTGGTGGCTCAGGGGCTGCAGGTACCGGAGGTAAGACCACAGCTCGGTTGGACACGTCTGCGGCTCGACCTGCGCCATCCCGAGAGCCGCTTCCCGTACGTGCTAATCGTCGCCCAGGCACGCACCGAGGCGCTGCTGGAGCGTCGCGCCCACAGGTTAGGAGTGGAGATCGTCCGCGGCGCGGAAGTCGTCGGGCTGCACCAGGACGGTGACGGGGTCCAGGTGGTCACCAAGGGTCCGAACGTTCGTCCAGCGGAGCGCGCCGACTACCTAGTCGGCTGCGACGGTGCCCACAGCGCGGTGCGACGGCTGCTCGGTGTCGGGTTCGTGGGCTCGGCCTACGACACCCACATCCTGCTGGCCGACATCCGCTGCGCGGAGGCACTTCCGGTCGCCGTCGGTGCCTGGGTGGGCCGCGATGGCGTCGTGCTGTTGCCTCCGTTTGGCGACGGCTGGTATCGGGCAGTCGTCTGGGACCGCCGAAGCCAGCACCTCCCGCTCCAGGAGCCGCTCGGCATCGACGAGCTGCGGGCGTCGCTGCAGCGCGTCGCCGGCAGCGACTTCGGACTCCAGGAGGTGCGCTGGTCGACCCGGTTCCTCAGCGAGCGCCGCCAGGCCGACCGCTACCGGGTAGGTCGGGTGTTCCTGGCCGGCGACGCCGCCCACGTGCATTCCCCGCTGGGCGCACTGGGCATGAACACCGGCATCCAGGACGCCATGAACCTGGGCTGGAAGCTCTCCGCCGCAGTGCACGGCTGGGCGCCGCCATGGATGTTGGACTCCTATCAGGCCGAGCGGCACCCTGTTGGCCGCCAGGCCCTGCAAGTGACCGACCTGCTCCAACGCGCCGCGGTGGCACCGGCACCGGTCCGTGCCGTGCGTCCCGTGCTGGCACGGCTGCTATTGGCAATCCCGTCGGTCCACCGTTCTCTGCGCCGTCGGGTCTCCAGCCTGGCGGTCGCCTACCCTCCGCCGCGCGGCTCCGGTTCGCACCAGTGGACCGGCAGACGCGCACCCGACCTCGACCTAGGTGGATCCCGCCTGTACGAGCGGCTGCGCCATGGCCGATTCACTTTGCTGGACCGTGGCGAAAACAGCCATGGCGAGAGCCTCGCGGCCGATGACTGGGCAGATCGAGTGGTGACCGTGCCGGTGCCGCCCTCACGCGCACCCGGCTGGCCAGCCCTCACGCTGATCCGGCCGGACGGGTACGTCGCCTGGGCCGACGACGACGCCAGCGACGGCCGGCTCGCCACCGCCCGGGCCGCCCTGGCCCGCTGGTGCGGCCCAGCGTCATCGGTCAGTAGCCGATCTCTAGAGAGCCCGTTGGCGCCGCCCTGAAGAAGCAAAGGAGAACACGACGCGGGTCTTCGTCGTAGGAGCCAGCGGTGCGATCGGCACCCGGCTGGTCGCGCAGCTCAGTGTTATCGCCAGGGGATCTGCTCGCTCCGCACGGACGACGTCCGTACGGGCTGTTGTGGTCTCGACGTGTAGAACAGAACGGTGGTCGCGGGCGAGGTTTCTCTTGGTGGGATCGAGGTGGGAGAGAATCCGCCGTGGGATCCGTGGCTGCCGCTGGAGCTCGCCGTCCGGCTGGGTGGGGTGGATGTGCCGTGGTGCGTGGTTGCCGGCTGGGCATTGGACCTGTTCCGCGGTCAGGCGAGTCGCGAACACGAAGACCTCGAGATCGCCGTGCCGGCTGGCGGGTTCGATCTCATTCGAGCGGCGCTGGCGGATTACGAGTTCGACGTGGTCGGCGCGGGCAAGCGGTGGCCGCTGGACAGCCCAGCGTTCGACGTCATGCACCAAACGTGGGTTCGCGAGCCGGCCACCGGGGTCTACCGGCTGGACATCTTCCGCGAACCACACGACGGCGACATCTGGATCTGCCGCCGCGAGCAGAGCATCCGACTGCCCTACGACCAGATCATCCTGACATCGACCGAGGGCGTGCCCTATCTGGTGCCGGAGGTCGTGCTGCTGTTCAAGGCCAAGCACGACCGACCAAAGGACCATGCCGACTTCGCCGGCGTGTTACCCCTGCTGGATCCAGCACGACAAGCCTGGCTAGCCAGCGCCCTGGCTCGCGTCCATCCCGGCCATCGCTGGATCAATCAATTGCGAGCAAAGGCATGAGTTTCTCTACCGCGAGACACCACGAGCGTTTGGACCCATCGAAAAGCGCGCTCAGCCGCGGACAGGCATCGTGCCGGACAAGGTGAGCCACTCCGGGAGCGGATACTCGAGGACGGTTCCGGGCGCCCGACAGGGCCGCCGCCAGGCAGGTGGACACCGGACCACCAGCTGGCGTCGTCCCACTCGCCGACCTCAATGCCCCACTCGAGGTCTATGACACCGCTGAGTTCATCGTGAACGGCGGCGACGCTCGGTAAGTAGACATAGAGACAGCCGGTCATCGTCGGCGTGCCCAGCCAGGGCGTCTCGCCCGCGATGTTCGCGGCGGTCCGCGCGCTGGTGGATCCGACCGATCCCGACGACGGTGAAGCGGGTGCACGCCCTGCAGGACTCGACAACAGTCGAGCAGACAGACTCAGGCCGTCAGCGTAGGCTCCGACCCTCGCAACGAGATGGCAACGGTCGGATCGTTGCCCCGGTCAGGTCAGGTGATCCCGGGTGAGCTTTAGCGACACCATGGAACGGGCAGTCAACGGCTTCGAGATCGCCGGCGTTGCGATCCTGGTCGTCGGTTCGCTCCTGGCCTTGGTGCGGGCCGCGGTCAACCTTCGCCAGGGCGCCCGGGCCGCCTACCAGCGCGCCCGAGATGATGTCGGCCGGGCGATCCTCCTAGGCCTGGAGGTTTTGATCATCGCGGACATCGTGCTGACGATCACGGTCGAGCAAACGGTTGAGAGCGCCCTCACGCTCGGGCTGATCGTCCTCGTCCGTACATTCCTCAGCTTCTCACTGGAGATCGAACTGGAGGGAACCCTGCCCTGGCGTCGCGGCCCGGCTGCAGCGACAGAAGCCGACGGCGACGGACGGGGATGAGCGCGGCGACCGCCAAGGTTGAGTGCACAGCGACCACAAGGAAGACGCCGCCCGCGGCTGCACTCACACCCTCGGCAACACTCCACCACTCGCAGCGTTCTCGCCATGGCCACTGGATCGAGCCCACCAACGCCAGGCCGCCGAGGACCTCGTTATATGAATGACGCGCTGTCGACGGCAATAGAACGCAGACGACGCTTGGCCCAGCCACCGTGGGGGCCGACTGAGGCCCAGTCACCGCCCGGCACTCGCTGAGCTCGACAGCACGAGCAGGCGCTGCAGGTTGAGCTGTTCGGGTCCGTTAGCGGGGCGCGAAGCAAACATCGCGGCCGGCTCGGGGAAATCCTCCGACCCGCCGGGAATCCGGAGTGATCGGTTTACCTAGCACGAACAGGAAGGCTCTATCCTGGCGAGGTGCCCGAGGAAACTGGGCCCACGCGCGACGATCTGACCGCGGCCGTCGGCGCGCGCCGGGAGCTCGGCCCGGAATACGAGGACGCGGTGCTCGACGGCTTCCTTGCCCGGCTCGACCGGCAGATGCAGGAGCGGGTCGATGCGACGGTGGCCGAACGGTCCCGCAGCACGACGCTCGCCCGAGGAGAACGTGATCCGGGACTGACCCTCGGCATCGTTTCGGTGATCGCCGGCATTCCGGTCACGGCGATCACGACGGGCACAGAAGAGCTCGCGGCCCTGATCGTTGCGTGGGGCGGTATCGCCGCGGTGAATGTGGCTCACGCATGGGGTCGCCGGCGTCGTCACGCCGGTTGAGAAACCGCGGGCCTCTGCTCAGGGACCTGGCCCCGCCGCAAGGCGCGTCAATGCCGGCAGAACTCGTTGCCCTCAGGGTCTTGCAGCACCACCGCGAAGGTGATCGAGCCCTTCCTACTCGAGCACACGAAGGCGGTGGCACCAGCCTGCACTGGGCGCCCAGCCAGGTGATGACCTTGCGTTCCTGGCCGGTCTTCGGGTCGGCGAGTTTCTCGTCCGACTCGGCGAGGTCATCGCCGGCAAGCGTTGAGTCCGGCCGCGCCTTCCGGCCCGGTACGCACGAAACGAGTCGCGCTCTCGCCGTCGGCGAAACTGACAGCTTCGACCGTTCCGTCGGAGGAGACCTCGAACCGGCCGCGCTCGGCCATTCCCGGGACGACGATAGCCGTGAACTCGTCGGTTCCTTCTGAGAGGAGAACGTAGGAAAGGTCGCCCGCACGGGCTGCGAGATCGCCTCGCGCGTCAAGGTAGATCTTCAGCTCTCCCAGGAGCGGATCGGAATAGGTTCCCGCGTACGTCTCGGGGTGTCGGGAGAGGCCGTCGGGCGCGTGCGCGGGATTCACGCCCCCCGCGGGAACGGACGGCGCCTGCGCGAGCCGCTGCCTCGTCGATTCCTCGTAGTCCGGCAACAGGTCGGGCTGGCCCGTCACGCCCAAGAGCCGGTCGAGGACGTCGATGGTGACGATGGTCGCCATCGCGGCCCCACCGTCGCTGTTCGCCATCGCGGCGACGCCGATGCCGTGCTCGGGCAGGAAGCAGATGTACGAGGCGGCGCCGACGTAGCCGCCGCCATGGAAGAAGTAGGGCCGGGTCGGGTCGCGGTACTTCCCCACGCACCAGCCGAGCCCGAAGCCTTCCTCGATCCGGATGCTGCCCTGTGGGACGGGCAGATCGGAGTTCTTGGAGTAGTACTCCTCCTCCATCGTCTCCGGCAGGATGCGTCGGCCGTCGATCTCGCCGCCGTTCACGTTGAGGATCAACCAGCGCGCCGCGTCGCGCGCCGTCGTGCCCATCCCTCCGGCGGCGTGCATCGTACGGTCGGTCTTCACGAGCGGAGAACGGCGCCACTTCCCTTGGATGCGCAGCATGGGCTCGGCGTGCTCGAACTTTCCGTACATCTCGCTTGCATAGGCCGTGGTGCGCATCATGCCCGCGGGCTTGAACAGCCGCTGGTCGAGGAAGTCCTGCCACTTCAACCCGCTCGCCGCCTCGATCGCGCGGCCGGCGAGCGTGAAGTGGATGTTGGAATAGCGGACGTGGTTCGCGATCTCAGCGTCCTGCAACAATCGGAAGTAGATCTCGTCGGTGATCTGACCGGTGTACGCGTCACGGTGGACGATCGGCCCGCACTCGAGGCCGTGGCGGTGGCACAGCAGGTCGCGCAGGGTGAGGGATTCGGTCAGGTCGTCCGAGGGCAGCACGAACTCCGGAAGCACGTCCTTCAGCGAGGCGTCGAGCTCGAGCTTCCCTTCGCCCGCCAGCATGCAGACCGCCATCGCCGTGAACGGCTTGGTAGCCGAGGCGATGTAGTAGCAGGTGTCGGGAGTGGCGGGCTCGCCGGCAACGTTGCGCACGCCGAACGCATCCAGCGCGAGCACCGCGCCGTCCTTCACGACGGCGACTGCGAAGCCGGGCACTTCGAGCGTCTCGAGCGCCGCAGTCCATCGCGCGCTCAGGTCTTGCAGCTCGGTCACGTCCTCAACTCTCGGAGCGGGATCCTGCGCTGCGGCGGGCATCGCCTGGCCGAGCGGGAACTGCATCCGTCGCGAGAGCCCCGCGGGAGGCGTGCAAGGGGTCGTGGACGTACGCAGGAACCTTGGTCATTGCTCGATTCCTCGGTTGCCGGGATCGACCCATCCTAGGAGCGAGCCGCCGCGAGTCCTGGACGAACGAAACACGCTGCACATCTCCGAACGGCCACCCGAAGCCGAGGACCGTGCGGTGCCCGGACACTGGGAGGGTGACCTGAGGTTCGGCAGGGGTATGAGCCCGGGATCGGGCCGACCGAATACCACGTCCCCAACGGCCTCACCCTCGAAGCGCTCCACGAAGCAGCCAAAGGGGCTCGCCGAGAGCGAGGTCGTGGGGATCGAGATCGGGGAGTTCGAGGCGACCAGCGGCGCGGAGGCGTCGGCTGAGAATGCGCGGCCTCTGTTGGCAGCTCTCGAGCCCCGCGTGCTGTCAAGTGCGCGTCCGCGAACGCTCGGATGGTGCGCCGGCGCTTGTCGGTGTCAACCTCGTTCGTCCGGTGGCGCTCCGGGGGTAGGTCGGCGCTCCGCGATGTCCGCATACCGATGATCTCGAGGTGGACGTGCTATCAGACATGCCCAAATCGCGGACTGGACGCCATATTGATGAGCCGCCAGGGCCGTTGGCACGCTCACGTCATTTCGGTGGAACGGTCGGAGCTTTCAAGCTCTGCCAGCAGCTGGCGGAGAAGGCTGTCGAGGGTGCGCCGCTCGGTGTGGGTCAGGGGGCGTAGAAGACGGTCCTCGTTCGCGATGTGGGCTTCGACTGCCTCGTCGATGACTGCCTTGCCTCGCTCGGTCAACGCGGCGAGGGTGCCCCTGCGATCCGCGGGGTCGGGTAGACGCTCGACCAGGCCCGCGTCACTGAGGCGGTCCAGGCGCTTGGTAATGCCACCCGAGGACAGCATGGTTGCTCGCATCAGCTGGGTCGGGGTGAGCCGGTATGGCATACCGGCGCGGCGTAGCGCCGCGAGGAGATCGAACCAGCCCGGCTGCAGGTCGTGGCGGGCGAGTTCCCTGGCCAGGACCGCGTCCGCCAGCTGGACCGTCCGGAACAGGCGGCCGAGGATCCCCAACGACGCCACATTCAGGTCAGGCCGCTCTCGCCGCCACTGGGCGAGGATCTGGTCGACGTGGTCAGTTGCCCTCTTTGCCATGCGGCCAAGGATACTTCCCTGCTACAATCTTTCTAGAAGGATACTTGCTGGGAAGATACTTTGAGGAGGGCCGCAGTGGCCGAGCCGATCAATGCCACGATTCCCGTGACCATGCGCGCGATCCGCCTGCACTCGCCCAATCTCGACGGCTTGCTGTTCGAGGAGATCGCGACACCGCGGCTGCGACGGGGCGAGGCCCTTGTCCGAGTTCACGCAGCCGCGATCACGCGGGACGAGCTCGAGTGGCCAACAGATCGCCTCCCCGCGATCCCGTCTTACGAGCTCTCGGGGATCGTTGCGTCAACCGCCCCTGACGTCGACGCCATAGCGGTCGGCGAGGAGGTCTATGCGCTCACCGGGTTCGACCGCGACGGCGTTGCCGCCGACTACGCAGCGGTGCCGGCGCACGTGCTCGCGCCGCGGCCGCTGGAACTCGACCATGTCGAGAGCGCAGCGATCCCACTGCCTGCTCTCAGCGCGTGGCAGGGGCTGTTCGAGCACGGAGGGCTCAAACCAGGCGAGCGAGTGCTGATTCATGGCGCGGCGGGTGGCGTCGGCCACTTCGCGACGCAGCTCGCCCGCTGGCGCGGCGCCTATGTGATCGGCACAACGTCACCTGCGAGCACCGAGAGCGCGTTGAACTTTGGAGCCCACGACGTCGTCGATCCGACAAGCGGCCCATTGGAGGAAGCCCTCGACCCCGTCGATCTCGTCTTCGACACCGTCGGCGGCGAGCTGCTCCAGCGCTCGCCGGCGGTTGTGCGCAAGGGCGGGCGGCTGATCTCAGTGGCCGCAGAGCCTCCGCCGATACCGGCCGAGGCGAGGATCGAGACCCGCTACTTTGTCGTGGAGCCCAACCGCATGCAGCTCGGCGAACTCACTCGCCTCGCCGGCACTGGCGAGGTGCGCCCTGCGATCGATTCCGTGTTCCCCCTTGAAGAAGCACGCATGGCTTTCGAGCGCAGCCTGGCGGCCGGGAAGCGGGGCAAGGTCGTCCTGCGCATCGTCGATGAGTAGGCAAGAAGAGAAGGCCCGGGCCTTCCGGGCGTTGCACGAGGGTGAGCCGTTCGTACTGCCAAACCCGTGGGACGCCGGCTCAGCTCGGACGCTCGAGGCCCTCGGGTTCACAGCGCTCGCGACGACCAGCTCCGGCTTCGCCTTCACATTGGGACGTGTCGACGGCAACCTGACGCTAGACGAGGTCGTCGAGCATGCCAGATCGCTCGACCGGGCGACCGCCCTACCGCTCTCCGTCGATCTGGAGAACGGGTACGGCCCCGACCCCGACGATGCCGCGCACGCGATAACCCG
The DNA here is from genome assembly GCA_963819885.1 of uncultured Actinomycetota bacterium. Classification (GTDB taxonomy): domain Bacteria; phylum Actinomycetota; class Actinomycetes; order Jiangellales; family Jiangellaceae; genus JACVRX01. The sequence continues at coordinate 95,954 of CAWFXV010000031.1, forward strand.
CGCCGCCGAGGCCGGCGCGGTCGGGGGCTCGATAGAGGACTACGACCCAACAACCGGTCACCTCTACGATTCCGCTCACGCTGCGGAGCGGATCGCCGCGGCCGCCGCGGCCGCCCGCGAACTGGGGTTTCCGTTCACTCTTACCGCTCGGGCAGAGAACCACATCCGCGGGAACCCGGACCTTGGCGACACGATTGCCCGCCTGCAGGCCTTCGAGCAGGCCGGTGCCGACGTCCTCTACGCACCGGGACTGCGAAGCCTCGACGAGATCGCCGCTTTGTGCCGCGCCGTCACCAGACCGGTCAACGTGCTGGCTATTCCCGGCCTGTCGCTCGCGGGGATCGTGGCCGCCGGCGCGCGTCGTATCAGCGTGGGTGGTGCCCTCACCTGGGTTGCCGTGAAGGCGATGGTCGACGCGGCCGCTGCAATCCGCGACGCAGGCGAATTCTCGTCCCTGGCCGCACGGCTTCCCCTGGACGAATGGTTCGCTCGATGAAACAACGCCGGATCGGCGGCGGCCTCGATAGCGAGGGACTCCGATCCGTGAGGATGAATCGGTACGGCTTTCGTGCCGCACCGATTCACCACCGGCCTGCGCCGGTAGGCTGCCTGAAGCGATCCCCGTGGCGGCAATGGGTGCGGCCCTAGGATCGCTGCATGTCCGAGGGGCTGTCCGGGACAGAGGTCGGTAAGGAGATCGCGGAGCACGCCAAGCACGGCAGCGGCCACCATGCCCCGGAGCGGCGCGACCGCATCCTCGCGATCGCAGAGGCGGCTCTGCTCTCGCTGGTCACGTTGGCGGCGGCCTGGTCGGGCTACGCGGCGGCGAAGTGGAACGGCGAATCCGCCGTGTCGCTGACCGAGGCATCGGAAGCTCGGACGGACGCGGCCCGGGCCGACCTCGACGCCAGGGAGGACCGCAACTTCGACCTGTCCACCTTTGAGGCCTGGTTCGACGCCTATGTCGCCGGGGACCAGGACGCGATGGCGATTGCGGAGCGTCGGTTCCGTCCCGAATTCGCGGTCGCGTTCGACGCCTGGCGGGCCACCAATCCCGAGACGAACCTGGCTGCGCCGCGCGGCCCGACCTACATGCCCGAATACGAACAGCCGGGACTCGAAGCGGCGAAGTTGTTGGACGAGAAGGCGGACCAGGCGTTCGCCGAGGGGGTGTCCGCCGGCCAGACCTCCGACAGCTATGTCCGGGCCACCGTGTTCCTGGCCAGCGTGCTCTTCCTGGTGGGTATCAGCTCCCACTTCCCGGGCCGGGGTGCGCGGTATTGGCTGATCGGGCTCAGCGCTGCGGTGCTCGTCGTCTCCCTGGTGCAGCTCGCACAACTGCCCCGCCCACCCGCCTGAGACGGGCTCGGTGCAGCCGCTTCGTCCGTGACGCCGGGCGGCGCTTCGGGAACCGTCCAGCGACATGGAAGCGCAACGGTCTCGGTTGTCGGGCTGGTCGGTCAGCGGCGCGCCAGTGTGGTGCACGGGGCGGCAAGCGCGCGGTCAAGGGGGTAGTTGGCATTGACAGGGTGCGCCAGCAGAGGAACAACTGGGCGAACGGCATCGGCTGTTGACGCGCCCGGGTCGGCTGGTACCCGGTCTCGGCGTTGATCTCTCCGGCCGGTGACCATCGCCTTGGCCATCGGCGAGGACACCGGCGCCAAAGTGGCAAGTCCTGCTGACCAGTCACAACGTGCTCGGCCAGCACGTGCATGCCGTCACGGCAGGTGACCGCTCGCCACGCGCCGAAGAGAGCCGTTCGGCAAATGACAGTGGTTCAACCGAACACTTGGTGAGACCAGTCGGCCGACAGGCGTCAACCACACCCGATCCGAGATCCGCCAACGGCGTTGAACCGTTGCACAACCCCGGAATCTGTTGACTTCAGCAAGTGGCGGTCTAGCGTGACAACAGAACCAGGTGTGGAGGCGGAGGGAGAGGTCGATGGGGCGGTCGATTCGATTGTTGACAGTCACTTTGGGGGCGATCGCGTTGCTGGCCACCGCGGCTCAGGCGGCGCCGTTGAACGCTGGCCCGCCGGTGGAGGTGTCGACGACTAACCCGCTCGCCGGCTGCCCGCCGGATGGGTCGGGGACGAACTTCCCCGGCTCGGAGGTGGAGCCGTGGGTCGAGGTCAACCCGACCAACCCGCTCAACATCGTCGGCTTCTACCAGCAGGACCGCTACTCCAACGGCGGCGCAAAGGGCAACGTCGCCGCGGTGAGCCTGAACGGGGGCATGACCTGGACGCAGATCGCCGTCCCCAACGACACGCGCTGTACAGGAGGGTTCTTCCAGCGTTCGTCGGACCCGTGGATCTCGTTCGGCCCGGACGGGACGCTGCACGCGATGAGCCTGGTCACCGATCCCGACGTCGGTGCGGCGTTCGGCGCCAACGGCATGACCTACAACCGGTCGACCAATGGTGGGCTGACCTGGGAGCCGGCCATCCGGCTTGTCACCGATCCGGTCGGCCGTTTCCTCAACGACAAGAACTCGATCACGGCAGACCCGAACGACGCCGACTTCGTCTACGCGGTGTGGGACCGGCTGCAGGTGCCGACCGGGTCGATCATCAACCCGGAGAACGCGGTCGGACTGGGCTTCAAGGGACCGATCTATTTCACCCGGACGACCGACGGCGGTGACACCTTCGAGCCGGCCCGCAAGATCTACGAGTCGGGGGCCGTCAAGCAGACCCTCGGCAACCAGATCGTCGTCGAGCCGGCGAGTAGCGGCGGCTCGTTGTTCAACTTCTTCGCCGACATCACCAACGCGTCCAACCGCCGCGGCGGGATCGGCCCAGTGAAGATCTCATTCATCCGCTCGGATGACCGCGGTGAAACCTGGACCAAACCCACCCGGGTCGACGACATGATCCCGATGAGCTTGATCCGCGAGGACACCCCAATCGACACCGAAGCAGTAGCGTGCCCGGACCCGACAGATCAAGGCGCCTGCCCGATCCGCGCCGGTGATCTCCTGCCCGAGGTGGCGGTCAACCCGGTCAACGGAAACTTGTATGCGGTGTGGATGGACGCCCGCTTCGACGGCGGCCTATTCGTGGTCGACCACGACAACATCGCGTTCACCCAGTCCACCGACGGCGGCCAGACCTGGTCGGCACCGATCAAGGTCAACAAGACACCAACAAGCGAACCCAACGTCGACCAGCAGGCTTTCACTCCCTCGGTGCACGTGGACAACAACGGCACAGTGGTCGTCACGTACTACGACCTGCGCAACAACACCCCAGACCCGGCGTCACTCGATACCGACTACTTCGCGGTCAGCTGCGAATCGGCCACCGAGAGCTGCACCAACCCGGCCAGCTGGGAGGAGGAACGCATCACCCCGACCTCGTTCAACATCCGGAACGCGCCGTTCGCCCGAGGGTATTTCCTCGGCGACTACATGGGGCTGGACAACGCCGGTGACGACGCGACCGCGATGTTCGGACAGGCGTTCACTCAGAACAACGCCAGCCAGTACTTCAGCCGGCTGACACCATAATCGCCGACCGTCAAAGGCACCAAGACAAGAGGCACCGAAGAGCCAGGTGATCGTCTGGATGAGGCGGCATCCAGCGTCACCTGCCCGCCACCGCGACCCGTGACAACCTGCCGCCGGTCGAGCGACACACCGGTGTTGCTACGCCTCGAGCGCGAGGCGGCATCAAACCGGAACCACAGCTCGATCATTTACAGGACACGCCCAAGCCTCGGCTGACAGGCGCGGAGCACGAAGGACGGAACTGACGTGCTGTTCAAGCGGCTCGCAACCGCCAGACTTGATCCGCGTCTACACCTGGCGCCCGTTGTGACCCATTCGTTGACCTTGATCGACTTTCCGCACATGTCGCGCGGATCCTTGCGATGATCGGGTGGCAGGCGAACGACTGCGCTCCTGGACGGGGTATCTCTGGCCAATATTGGTTGGGACCGTGCGCCCGACACACTCGCTTCAGGTGAGACCGAAGCGGATCGCACCCAGGTGGAGGAGCACGACGTCGACTTGCAGGTGGGCGGTGACCCGGCGGATCCCTTCGTAGAGCACGGTGTCCCCCGAGATCCAGAAGACACCGGCGCTTCGAGGCAGGCCGTGGCCCACGGCTCGTGCCCGCGCACCGCCCAGAGGTTGGGCGCCGGGGACCGTCGTGATCACAGTCCCACCCGGTCGAGCCGCTCACGGCCGGCGACGTCCAGGTTGTCGCTGTGGTGGTCGTAGGTGAGCAGCACCGCGTCGATCGGCGGAAGGTCGGAATGGGGATCGCCGGTCCTGCGACCTAGCGCGACGACGTCCCCCAGCCGAAGTACATTTCCGGCCCGGGGCGTCGAACGTCGGATCGGTCAGGATCGCCCAGCCTTCGACCTCGATGAGGGTCGTCGGTCCACCGTCGTGGGTCAGGCGGACGTCACTCACGTCGTGTGACGTATTGCCCAGTCCAGCGCGTAGTCCGCGATCTCCTCCCAGCCGTCCTGGGCAGGAAGCAGGTGCGGACCTTTGAACTCCTTGACCTCCGTGACCAAGCCGTCGGCCTTGTAGTGCTTGGCGTTCGACTGCTGCAGCTTCGGCGGCATGAGGTGGTCCTCACTGCCCGAGATGAACAGCAACGGGGCCCGGTCGGCGTTGTCGTAGGCGACATGGTTGTCGTCCGGGCCGGGGTGGATGTTCGCCAACGCGCTGCCCCAGAAGATTCGGCCGGACGCCGGGATGTGGTAGCGCTCGTACAGCCTCCGCGACTCCTCCTCGTTGAAGGTGTTCGTGAAGGCGTAGTGCCACTGCTCGTGCGTGAACCCGACCGCCTTATGCCGGTTGGCCGGGTTCTTCAGCACCGGGAACGTCGCCTTGATCTGGGACAGCGGCACCCGCTTCACGCCCTCGGTCGGTGCCGAGTTCATCGCGACACCTGCCGCGCCGAAGCCGTGGTCCATCAGGACCTGTGTGAACACCCCGCCGGCAGAGTGGCCGATCAGGATGGGTGGCGAGTCCAGGTCGCCGACGATCGCCTCAAGGTGCTCGACGATCTGCGGCACCGTCACCGTCTCGATCGGGGTCGGATCCGCATTCAGCGCCTCCACCTCGACCTCGAACCCGGGATAAGCCGGGGCGAGCACGCGGAAGCTGCGCTGTTCGTAGTGGCTGATCCAGTGCTCCCAGCTCCGGGGCGTGACCCAGAAGCCGTGGATCAAGACGATGGTGTCTGGAGTGTTCGGGTTGGTCGGCATGTACCAAGCGTACGAACTGAACCGCACTGGCTTCGGTGGGGACTCTGGGGTGCCCCGGGTTTGGTGGAGTCGGGTTGTTGGAAGCTAGGCCACGACGGTCTTACTTTGGTTTCGAATTCTTGCGGGGACAGCCAGCCGAGCGGGCTGTGTCGGCGGCGTCGGTTGTGCCAGATCTCGAAGTACTCGAACATGGCGTTGGCCAGTTCGATCCGGGTGCGCCGCCGCTTGCGGTTGAGCACCTCGACCTACATCCGCGACCAGGTCGGCTCGATCATGGCATTGTCGAGCAGTTCGCGATGCTGCCCATGGATGGCACGAGCCCAGAGGCCTTGGCCCGATCGGTGAACGCCCACGACCCGAACTGCAGACCGCGGTCGGAGTGGATCACCGTGAACGTCCCGACGTGTCCGGACGATCCACACCGTCTGGCCTAGGCATCGCGGAGCGAGTATGTTCGGCCCCTTGGGGGTGATTGGCATGCTCAACGACCATCCGGTGTACGCCACGATCGCGACCGGCGACCTGGCTCGGGCGCGGGCCTTCTACGAGGGGACGCTCGGGTTCAGCGCCGAGATGGCGGACCCTACCGGTGGCGTCATGTACGGATCGGGAGGCACCCGCTTTCTGCTCTACCCGAGCGAGTTCGCGGAAGGGCCTCAGCAGACCGTGGCCACTTGGTTCGTCGACGACGTTGACGCGATGGTGACCGAGCTGGCCGCGAAGGGCATCACGTTCGAGCAGTACGATCTGCCCGGGCTCAAGACCGACGAGCGAGGCATCGCCGAGACGGGGCCGTTCAAGGGCGCCTGGTTCAAAGACCCCGACGGCAACATCCTCAACGTCGGCCAGGGTCCAACCAGCTAGGCTCCGAAGACCTGCCCGGCCCGAGGGCCTATCGACCTAATCCGCGAATTCCGCCAGCGGGGAAGGGCCGACGCGGAGCGCCGACTGGCAGACGTCGGTGAGCACTATGTGGCCCTGTGCCGCGTTCAGCTGGTGATCCCGGTCGGCAGCCGTACCTCGCATTCGCTGTGCATGTCGGCGGACCGGCTAGCTCTGCCCGGCAGGCTGGGCCGTCTGCGCAGAGGGTGTGTGAAGAATCGACGCCGGACGCTGGGGGAGACCACGTTCGGGCGGAGGCCCGAAACCGGAGGCACGGCGGCCGACGTGTTCGTCATGCGCGTGGCCGGCACGCACATGCGACACCTCACCCGGACGGTGCTCTACGACAGTTACCCCGACTGGGCTGCCCGCTCCTGATCAGGACACAGCCCGCGCCGGCCAACTTATAACGCTTCCACCCGGCGAAGGAACCCGCGCAGATCCAGGAAGTCGGCGAGCGACTGCCGGTGCTCTTCGCATGCCACCCAGGTCTTCTCCCGCTCCGGGGCGTGGACTTTCGGATTGTTCCAGACCAGGGCGTACGACGCCGGCGCCCGGCAGCCCCTCGCCGAACAGACCACAGGGTCGCTCATCGGCTGCGCTCTGCGCGTAATACGGAGACAAGCCGGCAGTGCGCCGCCCCGTTGTCGGCCCAGCCCCGGTTGAGAACCTTGAGTCGTGGCTTCACACCGTCCACATGGTCAGCCTGTCACCTCGCCGGGACCCGGGGGACAGCGCTTCATGTCACCCGGAATGCGGCAGATCCGGTAATTCAGCGCCACGACTCAGAGGTGGGGTGCGAGCCACCCCAGCCCGTGATGAGGAAGCGCTCAGTCGGTGGTGATGACGACCTTGCCCAGGGTGCCCTGGCCGAAGGTGTTGAACGCCGCCTGCAGCTGGTCGAGCGGGAAGACCTGCTGGACGGTCACCGTGATGCCGCCGCTGGCCAAACTCTGGGCGCACTGGTCCAGCACCTCGCGGGTCGGGTTGGCGAACACCGGGATCACGGAAGCGGTCTGCGTGGGCACCTGGTCCGGGCTTTGCACCAGGGTGGAGACGAATCGGCCTCCGTCACGGACCAGCTCCACCGAGCTTTGGGTCCCCGGCCAGGTGGGCGACCGCGTCGACTCCGTCCGGTGCGATCTCGTGCACCTGCGAGGAGAGGTCACCGGTGTGGTCGACCGTCGCGTGGGCGCCGAGCCGGGTGACCAGCTCGCGTTCGGCGTCGGTGTGCGCGGTGGCGATCACCCGGGCGCCGGCGGCCGCCGCCAGCTGGACCACCTGGTTGCCGACCCCACCTGTCGCACCGATGACGACGATGGTGTTCCCCGGCTCGAGGGCGGCACCTTCGATGACGCCGTGTGCTGCGGCCCCGGCCAGGCCGAGCGCGGCGGCGTCGGTGAACGAGACGCCCTCGGGCAGCGGGGCGAGCCCGACCGCGGTGGGCACCGTGACGTACTCGGCGAACGAGCCGTCCCCGAGGTAGGGCTTGGTGACCGTGCCGAACACCCGATCCCCGACCGCGTAGCCGGTGACGCCGGCGCCGATGGCGTCGACCTCGCCGGCGAAGTCCTTGCCGAGCACCAGCGGGAACCGGTGCTCCATGAAGTCCTTGGTGTAGCCGGCGGCGACGGCCAGGTCGAACCCGTTGACCGACGCGGCCCGGATCCGCACCCGGACCTCACCTTCGGCGGGCTCGGGTACCTCCAGGTCAGTCAGGGTCGGGGCGGTGTCGAAGCCGGTCATGGCGACAGCACGCATGGCATCATCCTTGCAGTGTGAGTATCAGGAGTTTGTCAGAACGAGTACGGGCCGAATCGGCCCCAGGCCACCACGACGGCGGCGAGCATCAGGACAGCGGTGAACACCACACCGCTGGGCTCCCGGCGGCCGATGTGGGTCACCACGGCCAGGAGCATCATTACGGCCAGACCAAGCCATCCCAGGCCCTCCATACCCACAGACACAGCCACCACGGCTGGTCGAAATGTCCATGAAGATCACAGGTATTACAAGTAGATGAGCGTTTCGTGCCCGGCTCCGGGATTGGTAGTCGAGAGTTGCCAGCTGCCGATGGGTGTCGACCGAGTCCAGGTGTGCTTCCCGCGGTGGTGCACCGGCTCACCTGACCAGGTCGCCGCCTGGATCTCGAGCGACTTGTCCAGCATCTCGGCACGCCGCCTATCGTCGAGCTCCTCGCCGGTGATCGTGAACTCGCTACCGAAGCCGAGGCGTTGAACCGACCGGCGCGCCAGCGAGGCGGTGGGTGGATGGACCCGAAAATCGATGAAGGTGAGCCATATGAACTCGAAGCTCGCGGTCGTCACGGGGGCCGCGCAGGGAATCGGCCGGCAGACGGCCCGAGCACTTGCTGACGCGGGCTACGAGCTCGTGCTCCATGATCTTCGCGAGCCTGTCGAGACGCTTGACGAGCTGCGAACTCATACCGCACGAATACTCACGGTCACCGGCGACGTCACGTCGCAGACCGACGTCGAAGCGCTTGCACGAAAGGTCGAGCATCAGTTCGGAAGGGTCGATGCGCTCGTCAACAACGCTGGGATCTCGAGCATCGCGGCGGCCGAGAAGACAACTCCCGAGCAGTGGCGACGGGTGATCGAGGTGAACCTCACCGGCCCGTTCCTGTTGTGCCGGGCGCTCGGCGCGATGATGCTCGAGGCCGGCTCGGGATCGATCGTCAATGTCGCGTCGATCGCCGCGTTGGCCGGCGTCGCGGACCGGGTCGCTTACAACGCAAGCAAACACGGGCTGCTCGGCCTGACCAGAACGCTCGCCGCCGAGTGGGGCGGGCGTGGCGTCCGCGTCAACGCCGTCTGTCCCGGCTGGGTCAAGACGGAGATGGACGCGGCAGACCAGGGCACCGGCTCATACACCGATCGGGACATCACCGATCGTGTGCCACTGGCTCGTTTCGCCACTGCGGTCGACGTGGCCGCCGCGATCGTGTTCCTGGCCGATCCCACCCGAAGCGGTTTCGTCAACGGCGTAGCTCTTCCGGTCGACGGAGGCTGGATCGCCGATGCCGGCTGGAACGCCTTGCGTCTGAACCACCGCTGACGAATCGTCGTGAGCAAGATCGACGTACCGGAAGATCACCCCGGTATCCCGCACGCTCACCGCGCGATCCATCGCACTGGGCCCATCGGCTGCAGTCCAGTTGAGCTTCCGCGACGCGTCGGGGCCAGCAGCGGCACCACTGCTGGCGCAGCCGCTCGATGGTGTCTTCCAGGCCCACACTCGGGTGATGCGGCCGTCGACCACGCGGATCGTGCGTTCGCTATTGGATGACGATCAGGCTGAGGATTGGCAACAGTGCGAGGAGAGTGACTACATAAAGAAAGAACAGAACAATGGGGACGAGCGTGCCGCCGCCTTGTCCGGTTCGCTTGATTTGGCGCAGCGAGAGGTGCCCTGTAGCAATCGCTACGGGCCACCAGAACGGGCCAAGCAAGGCGAGCACTACTGTTACTATTGCCAGCCTGTTCGTCTCACTTGGCGGAGAGAATGTCCTTAGTCGAGAGTAAGACGGGCCAGGATTGGCACTCGGCGTATTAGAGGCCGCGCGCTGATCGGTTTCGTTGGCGGCGAGTCGGGTCTGGGCAAGAAGCACGTCCCGTGCACGGACGATCTCTTCGAATGTCTGGGCGTCGCCGCCGGTATCGGGGTGGCCGCCGCGTCTGACCTTTCGGCGAAACGCCCGCATCACCTGTAGTTGGTCAGCGCCTCTCGGCACACCCAGAACGTTGTGCGGATCGCGTCCGCCTCGGTGAACGTCACTGCTCATCGCTGAGTTCCCTCGCCTATCCTGGCCGTGTGGCTGCGGTAGGCAGGTGCCCGGAATCGTGGTGCGCCGTTCTGATCTCCTCTGCCGTGGGCAGATCGATCACGTCGCCGAAATACACCTTTGACAACCGGGCACGGATCTTGGACCAGCGCGGCCGTGGCGCCGGAATGCCGTTCTCGTCGACCTCGGGCCACGGCTCGAACGGTGCCTGATGCGTATGTGAGGTGAGCGCATACGCGTCATACCGGCTGAGCATGAGGTGCACCTCCGAGAATCCACCTTCCGGGCTGACGACGATTACGCCGGTTTCGCGTCCGTGCAGGACCTTGTGGCGGTCACGGCGTTGGAGGCCGATGCAGATTCGTTTGGTGATCGAGTACGCCAGTGGCGGCATCAGGACCACGCTGATCTGCAGGAACCGCGTCACCCATTCCACTGGAACATGCACCACGGTTGCAACGACGTCATTGCCACCGGCGATCCACAGCAAGACGTAAAAGACGATGAACGCCACACCGAGTCCGGCACGGGCGGGCATGTTGCGCGGCCGGTCCAGAATGTGCTGGTCACCCGCAACGCCAATGATCTTCTGCTCGATCCACGGGTAGATCGCCAGCGCTGTGAGGATGACGCCGGGCAGCACCATCGCCGGGACGAGCACACTCAACGTCAACTCGTGTCCGAAGACATCAATCTCCAATGGCGGCATCAGCCGAAGCGCGCCGTCAAGGAACCCCATATACCAGTCCGGCTGACTTCTAGCGCTGACCTGTGACGGGTCGTAGGGGCCGCTTAACCAGACCGGGTTGATCTGCAGGGTGGCGGCCATCAGCACGATGAAGCCAAAGACGATCAGCACGAGCCCGCTGGCCTTAGCGATATGCACAAGATACGGCGAGCCGACGACGTTCCGGTTGGTCTTGCCCGCGCCGCCCCATTGGGTGCGCCCGTGCCGCCGGACCAGCATCAGATGCACTAGGAGTAGGGCAACGATAAGTCCCGGTATTAGAAACACGTGGAACACATAGAGACGGGAGATGATGTCGTCTCCCGGGTACTCGCCGCCGAAGATGAACGACGACAGGTATGACCCAACGATCGGGATGGCGAGCATGCCACCCTCAACGATCCGCAGGCCCGTCCCCGAGAGAAGGTCGTCCGGCAACGCGTGCCCGGTGTAGCCCCCGACGATGCCCACTACCAGCAGACCGAGGCCGATCAACCAGTTGAGCTTTCGAGGTGTGCGGAATGCACCAGTGAAGAAAACGCGTAGCAGATGCACCGCGATGGAGGCGATGAATATGTGCGTCGCCCAGTAGTGGACCTGACGCATCAGCAGGCCACCACGAACCTCGAAGGAGAGATCCAGCGTGGACGCATACGCCTCGGAGACGGCCACACCTCGCAAGGGCGCGTAAGCACCGTCGTACGCGACCGGTGCCATCGAGGGCTTGAACCACAGTGTCAGGAAGACGCCGGACAGGAGGATCACGCCGAGGCTAAAGACCGCGATGTGGCCCAGCCAGAATGACCAGTGGCTGGGAAAGGCCGTGCGCGCGTTGCGCTTCAGCCAACTGCCCGCCGTGACCCGCTGATCAACGAAGTCAACCACCGTTCCGGCTTGCCTCAGAGCCCAGTTGTGGCTCGGCTTCGTCGATGTTTGGGCTGTGTTGGTCATGCTTCGCGCTCCCAGGAGTAGGCGACGATGCCGTCCACGTGCCAGTTCTCCCGCCCATCAGCGGGAGTCAGCTCATCCGGTCGGATGCGAACCGGCACAACCGGCGACTTGGCCCGCTCGTTCAGCCGCGCCGGAGGCTTCCGTTCACGCATGAATGGTTTTCCTTCCACGTGACACTCGCTGCGGGGACTCCGGTCAGCTAGGCGCGGTTCGTGGTACTGCCCTCAATTGATTGACACACCGCGTCGGGCATTTGTGACAGGGCGGTCCACACTTCTTGGGCCGCTCCTCGGCGCGAAAGTGGCGTTGATCGTGGACAACACCTGCGGCACCATCAGCGCCGCGGTGAATCCGCTAGCCGGGACCTTGAGGGTGACGTCGTTCATCGCCACTACGGAGTTCCCGTTCGAGCCGTAGACCCTGCTGACGGCCTCGAGCGGCACCGCCGCGGCTGGCGGGCCGTCCAATGTGCCGTGCACCGCTGTCACCTCGTAGCTGCTCGTCAGCCGTGAACGTCAGCGTTAGCCCTCTTCTGGGATGGTGGAGATGGGGATGTTCTGGTTGAGTCGGAACAGGTTCGCCGGGTCGTAGCGACGCTTCACTTGGGCGAGCCGTTCCCACGCCGCGCCCGGGTAGGCCAGGCGCACTCTGGCCTCTCCCTCGTCGCCGAGGAAGTTCACGTACGCGCCCACGGGACCGCGTTGCAGCGCCGAGGCGAAGCCGTCGATCCATGCCTCGTGGGTGGCACGCCCGGTCGGCTCCTGGTACAGGGCGGCGACGTTTACCATGAGCCGCTTGCCTCGTCGTGTCTCTCAAGGTTCGAGAGCGGTCGCCAGGCCCGGTTGAACCGCACGGGGGCCGCTGCATAACGGACGAATGGAGCGTTCCAGACGCGAACGGATGAAGATGCGGAAGATCATGGTAATCGAGTGGATGACCCGGGACGGGGCCGTGCAGGCACCGGGTCACCCGGATGAGGACAGGGACGGCGGGTTACGCGCCAGCGAATCCGGGCAAGGAGTACCTCGTCTTGCAGCCCAGCGAAACAGCCGATCGGTTCACAGTGTCGTTGGCACGTACGCGGTGGAGTGGTACGGCGTCGCCAGCTGCGAGACGCAGCGTGCGGCCCGCTGCAGCCACGAGCCACCCAGAGGCCTGATCGATCATGACGAGTGCTGACACAGCTGCCGAGTTCACACGCCGCCTCAACGCACTTCGGGCGGGCGATCGGCGGATACCGATGCGTGAGATCTTCGCGCTGGCCAAGGAGTTCATCGGAATGCAGCCAGCAGAGATCGAAGCCTTGCTCGATCGGCCAGAGCATGAAGCCCGAGTGGGCGCGGTCAGCATCATGGACTACCAAGCCCGGTCGAGGAGCATCCCCCAGACGCGCCGCAACGAGCTGTACGAGCTCTACGTCCGGCGGCATGACCTGATTGACACCTGGGATCTCGTAGACCGCGCCGCACCATCCGTTGTTGGCGGATACCTCGCCGACAAGCCGCGCGACCAGCTGTACATATTCGCGCGTTCACAGAATGCGCTGGAGCGGCGTACTGCGATCGTCGCAACGTACGCGTTCATCCGAAGAGGCGACGTCGAGGACACCTTCGATATCGCCGACATCCTCGCCAACGACCAAGACGCCCTCGTCCACAAGGCCGTCGGCGGCTGGGTCCGCGAAGCGGGCAAGCGCGACCCTGAGCAGTTGCACCGATTCCTCGACCGGCACGCGGCGACCATGCCGCGTGCGGCCTTGCGCTACGCCGTCGAACATCTCGACCAGGGCGAACGCGAACACTACCTTCAGCTGCGGAATCGCGCGTAGCAAACCCGAGGACAGGGCCGCCCAGGCACCCCAGCAATGCCAGAACTCGGTACCGGTCGGTCGTCGAGCTTCGCAGGCCATCGGGCCGGGGTGGTCACCGCCGACAGCCCCTTCGCCAAGACCCGGAACACCTCAGCGGCTTCTGGACCATCAAAGCCGCCGACCTGGCCGAGGCACCCCGCCGGGCCATCCAGGCCTCGAGGGTCGGTGCGAGACCGGCTGAATTGCTCCGATCGCGGACGAGCCCAAGGAGTGCGACGTTAAAGCTGCTTGAGCTCGATACGGAAGGCCCCGTAGACGTGGCCGTTACCTGGGCCGTTGCATTCCTCTCCGAAGGTCCCCCGTGGGCGCCATTCCTCATCAACTAGCCGCCCCGTGGACCAGTGGAGCACACGCTTCCGCGGGCCAAGGTTCCCGATCGATCCGTGGTCCCTAGACCACGTGGTCTTGGAGGCGTCAGACCCTGCGGGCAGCGCGAGCTGGCTTGCGGGGGTACTGGGAGTTTCCGTCTCGGACGTCGACCAGGCTGCGGTCGAGTGCCACTGCCCAGATGCCCTATCGCCTTCGCGCGCGGACCCGCGAACCGGATCACGCGGGTCCTTCTGCCGGTGCCGACGCACCCGTAGGGGAGGTAAGCGGCCTGCGGTACGTCCGCGCAACGCCGTGAGTGCGCCACAGGATCGAGGCGACCATCGATGCCGACAGCGAGCACGCCGTCGGCGGCAGATGAGTGCGTTTGATCGAGTCTTGGCGCTGCGGCTGGCGGCTAGGAGACGCTGCGGGGCGGCGGTAAGGAGGGCGGAAGCGGAAGCATCGGTCGGGCATCAGCGCGTCCCCCGTCGCGGTTGTCGGCCGGGCGGCCGGCCTGGCACGCCGCGAGCCAGCACGGCGCGCTGGATCTCCGCGACGAGAGCCCGCGCCCTCTGGAGCCTGGCCTCGACGTTCTCCGCGCCAAGCGAATCGGCCCAGGGCCGCTGGCCTCGGAGATGACGCGCAGCACCTCCCGACCGCGCTGGGTGGGCCGCAAGCGCTTGGCGCGGCGATGTCGGGGATTGCCTCATAGGCCCCGAGGCCATCGGCCACGAGCAGATCCGCGACGCGCTGCACTGCCTGGCGCGCGATCCCCCGCGCACGCGCGATCTGGGCTACCGTCGCTGGCCCGTCCTCGATGGCATCGAGGATTACCCAGCGGGCCAGCGTCTGGCCGCCGACTCGTGCCAGCGCCTCCCCGGCGGCGGTGATGAACGCGCCAAAGCCAGCGACCTCGACCACGAAATCGGTGTAGGCGTCGCCGGCCGGCGTACGCGGCGGAGGCTCCCGCTCATTGACATCATGTTGTCGTTTGGATAAGCTCGGCACGATGACAACATGATGTCATAGCCTCGAGGCGAACGCCAGGGTGTGAGCGGCGGAGGAGTAAAGATGACGACGGAGTTCGCGCCGGCCACCGGGACTGGACCACCGTGACACGGCAGCGAGGATGAGCTCCGGCCGTTCCGGCTCGACGTGCCGAAGGGCGACCTCGACGACCTGCACGAGCGGCTGGCTCGTTCTCGTTGGCCGATGGAACTGCACGACGTCGGCGGGAGCCGGGCGTGCCCGTGAGCTACCTACGGGATCTCGCCGAGTACTGGCGCATGTCGTTCGACTGGCGGAAACAGGAAGCCGCGCTCAACGCCTTCCCCCAATTCACGACCACGATCGACGGCCAGACGAATCCACTTCCTCCACGTCAGCTCACCAGAGCCCGATGCCCTGCCGTTAGTCATGACCCATGGCTTCCCGGGCTCGGTCGCCGAGTTCCTCGGCGTCATCGGCCCGCTGACCGATCCGCGCGCCCACGGCGGCGATCCAGCCGACGCATTCCACCTCCTGATCCCGGCCCTGCCCGGCTTCGGGTTCTCTGTCACCCCTAGCCGAGCCCGGCTGGACGACTGCCCGCGCTGCCGCGGCCTGGGCCGAGCTGATGCGCCGGCTCGGCTACGACCGCTACGGCGCCCAGGGCGGCGACCTCGGCGCGATGCTGTCGCCCGAACTCGGCTACGTCGACCCCGAGCACATCGTCGGCATCCACCTCAACGCCGCGTCGGTCGGCTTCATCCCGTTCGGCGAAGTCGACGAGGCCGAGTTGGCGACGTTCAGCGACGTCGAGACGGAGCGGCTGGAGCGGATCAAGGAGTTCCTGGGCGATGGCAACGGCTACTTCCAGATGCACGCAACCCGGCCGCAGACGATCGCCTACCCACTCACCGATTCGCCAGCCGGTCAGCTCGGTTGGATCGTCGACAAATTCCACGACTGGGTCGCCGGGCCGCTCGACGAGGCGGTCACCCACGACCAGATCCTGACCAACGTCATGCTCTATTGGCTGACCGATACCGCCGGCTCCGCGGCCAACATGTACTACGAGAACATGCACGCCGCCCCGAACTGGGGCCGCTCGCCGTCGGCGACGCCGATCGGTGTCGCCGCCTTCGCGACCGACGTCGCCATCCGGCGCTATGGCGAGCATGGCAACACCATCGTCCACTGGTCCGACTTCGACCGTGGCGGGCACTTCGCGGCGATGGAGGCGCCCGCCCTGTACGTCGACGACGTCCGTCGGTTCTTCCGACGACTGCGGTAGTCATGCGCGCGCAGACGGCACCGCGGCGAGCTCGCGATCACGGCGCTCATGGCCTACGCGGGCCGTCAGGAAGCCGGCGAACGCGCGCTCGCGCGGTTCCGGGCGCTCACCACGCAGATAGGCCGGTGGTCATGGTCGGTCCTCTGTCGGTGTGCCGAGAACGATCAGGCGAAGGCGCCGACGATGGCGCCGATAGCAAGAAGTTTGATCAGCCAGTCGCCGGCATGGAGCGCGGCGTTGCGTACAGGGACCCGTTCCCAGACGACCGAGCCCGTCAGCAGCACGAGCGGTAGCGCCCAAAGCACAAGTCCGAGAAGTGCGCGCGCTGTCGGGCCGTTTTCGTCGGTCGCGATGAGCAGGCCGGCTACGAGTGTGGCAGTGATCGCGCTGCGGAGCAGTTCGATCACGATCTGCCACGGTGCGGGCCGGTCCGGTGTCGGTTCCGCCGCTTCGGGTCGCGGTGCCGGCCCGGACGGCACGAGGGCGTAGAAGACGAAGCTGATGATGAACGCGGCGATCGCGGCGACGCCGATCCCGATGGCTGACATGTGCGACTCCTTTAGTACTCAGCGGTACTTATTGCGACACCGTAGAGTGTCGATATCGTACTGTCAAGTACTGAATTGGGGGTGCACGATCACGGCACAGCAGACCCGCCGCCGGGGCCGACCCAGCGGCAGTCAGGGCACCGAACTGCTCGCCGTCGCGCGTGAGGTGTTCCTGCGGCACGGCTTCGCCAAGGCCACCATGGACGCGGTCGCGGCCCGAGCGCGGATCTCGAAGGCGTCGCTGTATCAGGCGCACTCGTCGAAGCACGCACTGTTCGCCGCGGTGGTGCTCGACTGGGCGGCGCGCGGACGTGAGGCGATGCGGCCCCACTTAGACATGCTGCTGGCCGCCGACGATCTCCAGACCGCCCTGACCAGACTGGCACGCACGGTGCAGGACGCGGTGCTGAGTCCGGACGTGCTGCGCATGCGTCGGCTCGTCGCCAGCGAGGCAACACGATTCCCGCAGGTCGCAGATCGCTATGTCGCCGACAGTTGGGACAGCAACATCGCCGCACTCGGCGACGCGTTGGCTAAACTCGACGGGCGCGGCCGCATCCGTACCGACGATCCACTGCTCGCAGCGCAGCAGTTCACCTGGCTGGCCGTCGCGGCACCACTCAACGACCAGACCCTTCGCGGCGAGGATGCCACGCGGGAGGCGGCCCAGCTCGACGCAATCGCCAACGCCGCCATCGACACGTTTCTCGCACGCTACGGCACACCCAAGCCTGCGGCGCACAGTTGAACACGCGTTGCTCATCACCGGCCCCATCTCGATCCAGTCGTAAAAGGAATCGCGTCTCGCTACGGTGTCGAACGAAAGGTTCGTGTGAGTACCAGTGCACGAGGCACTATGCGGCGCCGCAGGAGATCGACAGCCTCGACCGGCTAGGCGATGCCTTCATAGGTTCCGTTCCAGGCAGCGGAGCCAGATGCTGATTGCGGCGAGTTGGACGCCGGCTTCGTAGCGCACCGCCAGCTTGTCGTAGCGGGTGGCCACGCCATGATGCTGTTTGAGCAGGTTGATGCCGCACTCCACGGCGTGGCGCTGCTTGTATGCGAACTTCTCGAACGCCGGCGGCCGGCCGCCCTTGGAACCCAGCCTGCGCCGGTGGCCAGCCTGGTCCTCCTTGGTCGGGATGACACACCGGAACCGGCGTCGACGCAGCCACGCCCTGTTGGCCTTCGAGCTGTACGCCTTATCGGCCAGCACCCGGGGACCAACCGCGCCGGCGACACCAAGTTCGGCTCATAGAAACACCGCGGACATCGATCTAAGCGTGTGAGAGTTGCATCCCAGAGATGCCCTTCCGGGTTGAGAAGTAGGAGCTGTCGCAAGTCCCGTTCTTCAACGCGCGCAAGCGCATCCTCGCGATACGGCCACACGACCCGCTCAAACCAGGCCCAACGCACGGAGTTATGGAGCGACGCCCACTGCTACCGGATGCTCGCTTCGGTCCTGAGATGTGCTCGGCCATCCGATCGAATGCAATTTGTCGGCAGCGGTAGGCCTACCCCGTTCGTCGTTCTCCCCGCGGTCGAAGGCCGCTCAATCTGCGAACGTCTCCGCGGCCTCCACCCCCCTCGACTCCGCATCGCCGCGACTGATCCGCTCAAGCAGCAGCCCCACCACACCGTCTTGCGGACTCGCGAGCGTAACGTCGGGATTGGTTGCCCGACCGGGGGCCAGGTAGACCTGGCTCTGGGCTGAGATCAACGTCACCGGATCCTCGTCATCGCATTGAAGTTCGACTGTTTGGTCCTTGCGGAGGGGATCGACGCCTTCGAACCGGGCAATCACCATGTGGCGCAGCCAATTCGGCCGGAAGTGATCATCCCCTCTCGGTCGGGCCATGAGTGGTCCGGCCCACGGCCCTCGATGTGATAGAGCTGTTTGCCAGGGCTAGGCCGCGGTTACCGTAGAACCGCTGTTACGCGGCCAGGTCTAAAAAAAAAAAAAAAAAAAAGAGAAAGAAAGTGACTCATAGCAGGAGCACGATCTCGTCGATCTGCCGGGTGGTCGAAGGCGGCGAGTGGCTCGCCTGAGCATGCGACCATCCGGCGCCGCGGCGCGCGACGGCGGGGATGCCGTCGTGCCTGGCGAAACAGGTGACCAACCGATCAGGAATCGAGAAGCGCCGGTCACCGAACCGCACCTAGCGTGGCCGCCATGGCTTCCATCGAATACGTCGTTCATCGCGCGTGGGCGGTCGTCGAACGGCCGCTCGGAGCACGAAGCCAACTCGAGGGCCGAAGCCAACGCGGGGGGAGGTAGCCAATGCCGAAGAGATGACGACAACACACAGAACGTCACAAACCCAATCGAACCAGAGAGGATAGATGCAATGAACTCGCACGTCAGCTCGATCTTGCTTGGCGTCAATGACATGGAGCGATCCAAGCGCTTCTATACGGAAGGGCTGGGCTGGAAGGTCCAGAACGACTACAAGATCTCCGTATTCTTCGTTCCACACGGCGGTTCGCTGGTCGGCTTCTACGGCCGCGACGGGCTCGCCGACATGGTGGGCGCGAGTCCTGACGGCAGCGGCTTCAGTGGCGTCGTCTTCAATTACGTCGTGCGCAGCGAGGACCGCGTCGACGAAGTTCTGGACGAGGCCAATAAGGCCGGCGGGAAGATCCTCAAGCCCGCGGCGAAGCTGCAGTGGGGCGGGTACGGCGGATCCTTCGCCGACCCGGATGGCTACATCTGGAACGTCGGCTACAGCGCCGCAGGAAAGGACCAGCCCTACGCCGAGTAGCGAGGGATCGTCGGAATCCATGTGCGCTGGCGACACTGGGCACGGCCGGGCTGGGCACGTCGCGCGGGCGGTGGCTGGTGCGCAGGGTGGACGTGCCGCCCGAGCGGTACGGGATCCCTGCCTACGTATTGCATCGGGCCGACTGCTGCAGGTGCTGGCAAACGCGGCCAGCGATGCCGACCTACGGACCGGGCAGCGGGTCACCGTGATGGTCCAGCACGACTGGAGTGGCGAGTTCGCCAACCAACGGATCGCCGAACTGGCCAGCAGGCGACCCGACCGGCGGTGCCTGACCCACCGCACCGACAATAGGCATCGAGCATGCGCAGGGCATGTGCGGGAGGACCGATGACCTGGACGACGCCGCCCGGTGCTCCGCGCGAGCCGACGGTCTTCGAATGGGCCGGAGGTACGGAGGCGTTCTCCCGGCTGACCCGGATCTTCTACGGCCACGTCAAGACCGACCCGATCCTCGCTGCGGTGTTCGCTGAGATGACCCCCGAGCATCCCGGGTGGGTTGCGCAGTGGTTGGGGGAGGTATTCGGCGGGCCGGCAAGCTATACGCAACAGCGCGGTGGGTATCGGCACATGCTTTCCCGGCACCTGGGTCGGGCGCTGACCGAGCGGCAGCGGGCCCGATGGGTGCGGCTGATGGGCGAAGCCGCCGACGAGGCGGGCCTGCCGACCGATCCCGAGTTCCGCTCCGCGTTTGTCTCCTACATGGAGTGGGGGTCACGGATCGCGCTGGCGAACAGCCAGCCAGGAGCACAACCGCCGCCGCACATGCCGGTGCCGCACTGGGACTGGGGCACCGCCGGCCCGCCGCCAAGCGTCAGTCTGGGCTCGGGCCCACCGCCGCCCGCTCCCCCACAAACCTCCGCAGCGGGCCAGGCGCCGGGGTCGCCGACCGATCCGCCAAGTTTCGAGCGGGACATCCGACCACTGTTCACCGACCGGGATAGGACCGCGATGCGCTGGGCGTTCGACCTCGGGGACGTGGACGCGGT
Source organism: uncultured Actinomycetota bacterium (assembly GCA_963819885.1). Taxonomy (GTDB): domain Bacteria; phylum Actinomycetota; class Actinomycetes; order Jiangellales; family Jiangellaceae; genus JACVRX01. The sequence goes on from CAWFXV010000031.1 coordinate 116,318, forward strand.
CCGCCAGCACGCTGATGCCATCCTGGACCAGCTGGTTTCCGGGCGGATGCCCTGCTATGGCGCCTGGCCTGACGAGCAGGTGGCCGTGTTCCGCCGATGGGTGGAGAGCGGCAAGCTCGACTAAAGAACACCTCGTCCAGTGGCCCCAGCGCGTTTGCTGCGCCGTCCCGGGCCCGGCCGGCGGGGCGACGCGTTCCAAAAACGGCCTCGCCGGGCTCGAGGGACGCGCCTCGCTGCGCACTGTTTCTACCGGATCGCCACCACCGATGCCTAACACGCGTCGCTCGGCCAGCCGACAGCCCGCCAAGGAGTGGGAGGTGCCCGAAGGTAGAACCGCCCGAGTCGACGCGGCTCGGCGAACTCGTGTGGCTCGAGCCGTTTCCCCGACGCCCTCCCCCGAGGTTGCGATCGACGTGCCGCTCGGCCCGGAGGCCCACTACGAGCAGACCGAATCCATCTCACTGGTTTCCGCCACGTCGGACCTCGGATGCCGGTTCGGCGAATACGAGACAGCTACCGCGACCCCTGGATATCACCAGTCGGGCTGGTCAGCGCGAGAGCGGCGCAGAGGTCGTCCCCTGTGCTTGTCGGTCCTCTGTGGGAGGGTCGCGGCATGGCGTCGCGTCGTATCGCTCTCTGCCTCGAGGTCACCCCGAAGCAGACCTTCGCCTCCGCGCTCGACTGGCCAGGCTGGTGCCGCGCCGGCCGGGACGAGGGTGCCGCACTGGAGGCGCTGACCAGCTCCGCCGAGCGGTACGCACCGGTGGCCGAGCAGGCCGGGCTCAGCTTTCCATCTACGGTCGCCTTCGATGTCGTCGAGCGGGTGCCCGGCGGACCCACGACCGCGTTCGCCGCACCCGAATGCCGCCGCCCATTCCCGCAATTAACCGCCGAGGCCGACCGGACGAAGGTGACCCCGGCCGCGGCCCGGCGCCTGGTCGGCCTGGTCACCGCGGCCTGGGCGACCTTCGACGAGGTCGCCGCCGCGTCACCGGCCGAGCTTCGCAAGGGCCCGCGGGGTGGCGGGCGGGACCGGGACAAGCTCATCGAGCACGTGATCGGCGCCGAGGCGGCCTATGCGCGCAAGCTCGGGGTGAAGCTCAAACAGCCGACCATCGACGAAACCGCCGCGATCGAGGAGCTGCGCGAGTCGATCGCCGCCGTGGTGGGTGCCCCTTCGGACGGCTCACCCGTCGTACCTAATGGCTGGTCCACGCGCTACGCGGCCCGCCGGATTGCGTGGCACGTCCTCGAACATGCATGGGAGATGCAGGACCGGGCGGACAGCCAGGTCGTCCAGGTGGGGCGGCGGACCAGCCCGGCCTCGTAGGCGAACACGACCAGCTGGGACGCGATCCCGCGTCGCCGAGCCTGACCATGGCCTGGCCGACGTGGGTCTTGGCCGTGGCAGGGAGACAACAGCCGCGCCACAGTGATGAAGGCATTTAAGTAGCCGATGTCCGCGCGGGGGCACTCGGCTGTGCCGCCGCTCTGCGCGCGACTACGCACGGCGGGCGCGACAAGGGATGTGCCCGACTTTCGTCGGCAATGCTGGTGGTGCGCGGCGAGGTATGGACGCTCCACGGGACGCGGGTTGTGTGATCAACTCGTGGGTCGGCTCGGGTGGAGCCGCGATCGTGATGGAACGCGCGATGGGTGTAGCTGTCCTCGTCTTTGGCCGGGTTGTCTGCTGCGGTCAGGGGATCAGGACGAGTTTTCCGCGGACGTGGCCGCCCTGACTGATGCGGTAGGCATCGGCGGCGCGGTCGAACGGGAAGGTCTGCACCTTGATCACCAGCTTGTTCTGCGCCAGCAGCTCGGCGACCTGCGCCAGGGCCGCCATGGGCCGACTGTCCGCGCCGCCACCGGTCAGCCGGGCTCCGGTCTGCCCGGCCGCATAGTTGGCGATGGTCAGCACCTGGGACGGCTCGGGTGCAAGGCTTATCAGGTCCTCGACCGGGGTTTTGCCCGCGACATCAAAGACAGCGTCGACCTGGCCCGCCGGCAGCGGCCCGGACCCGACTGACCACGCCCTCGCCGTAGAGCACGGGCGTCGCCCCGATCTCCCGCAGGTAGTCATGGTTGGCCTCGCTGGAGGAGGCGATCACCCTCGCGCCTCGGGCGATCGCCATCTGCACGGCCGCCGCTCCCACCCCGCCGGCGCCACCGTCGACGAAGATCGTGTCGCCGGCGTTGACGTCGAGCAGGCGAAGACCGCGTTCAGCCGTCTCACCGGCCACGCCCGCCGCGGCCGCCACCGCCCAATCGATGGACGGCGGCTTGGCCGCCCAGGAGTCCAGCACCGCGTACTCGGCCTGAGTGTTCCGGCCGCGGCCCAGCACGTCATCACCCACGGAGACCCCCCTGACCCCCTCGCCGACCTCGTCCACCACGCCGGCGGCGTCATATCCGAGGTAACCCGTGCCGGCCATGGGCTGGCCCCCGGACAAGACCCCGGCGAACGTCTTCCAGTCGATCGGGTTCACGCTGGCCGCGCGCACAGCGATCCGGATATGCCCCGGGCCCGCGTGCGGATCCGCAGCGTCTCCCCACTCGAGAACCTCCGGACCCCCGTAGGCCGTGTACTGCAGTGCTCGCATCCAACAGTCCTTCCGCAAGGGCTGGTCAGCCACCGCTTCCTGGGTCGAGGAACACCAGCGGCGCGGCAGTCGCTTCATCAGGACCCAGCGAATTCCGGACCGGTCGTATTCCAGATGAGGGTGGTGGCCCCGGGCGAGCCAGACGGGCGCTGTTGCATTGTCGGCGGTCACCGCGCGCTCTCCCGATCAGTGGTGGCCGATACACCGTCAGATCGCCGGGGCGAGGTCGTCGAAGGCGACCGCGAATCGTAGCTGGGCTGGTTCGTCGGCGGCGAGTTCGTAGTGGCTTCGGCGGAGATTCTGGACGAAGGCATGGCCAGCGACTACCCGAGCGCCGGCGTGGGTCTTGAGCCCACGCATCGGACGCAGCCGCCGTTTCAGCTGCCCATGGTCAGCTTCCATCCGGTTGTTGGCATACCGCTCGGCGCAACCGTTCGCGGCGGGCAGCTCTGACCCCTTCGGTTAGAGAGGGTCAGTCGGCTCGGCTGCAGGGCCCTGGCAAAGTCGAGATTTGTCCAGTTCGTACCACGGACGCGCTGGCCCCGGTCTCAGGTAGCAGGCAGCTCGCGTGTGGCGTCGCGACTTTGCCCGGGGGTCCTGGGGGCCGGCCGTCGGTCGATACCTGAAGGCGGTTATTCGCCCTGTCTGACTTGCGCGATCAGCCCGGCAAGCTTCTCAGCCGTTCCGTTCACATCGTATTTTGCCGCGTTCTGACGGCAGCGATGCGCCACCTCCGCTCGAAACCGCGGTTGCTCTATCAACTTGCCCAGCCCCGTAGCGATCTGAGAGTGGTCCATCATCATGGCTCCGCTGTGAATCTCGGGATAGGCCACCGTGTTGGGGACCACGCAGGCGGCGCCAGCGTAGGCTGCCTCCAGCATGGCGATACCGAAGGTCTCATGGTACGAGCACGAAAAGGCAATATCCACATCAGACAGTGAGCGCCAGTAGTCGACCTGTCTGGCGAAACGAGATAGGAACTGAACGTTGCCCAAACGGGTGAGCCTCGGCAGGGCCCGGGCGAAGTAGTCTTTGAGGCTCCGGGGAACCCAGAAAGGCTCATCCCAGTCCTCGTTCCGGCCGACAAGGAACGTCACGTCTCTATACTTCGCCGCCAGGGTCTCGATGATGTCCAGCGCACCCCGGAGGTTCTTGTCGGTGCGCCAGCGGTGCTGCCACAGCACCGTCAGGCTGGGGCGTTCGGTGCGCTTCTCGTGTCGGCAGCGGTCGATAGCCTCTAGGTCGAGGCCGAGGAAACAGACCTGAAACTGAAAGCCTTCGATGCGCTCCTCTAGAAGGCGTTTGGTGAAGAAGCTGTTCACGGCGTGTCGCCGGAAGTAGGGCATGATATCTGCCACGGACTCGAGGAATCCATCCATATGCACGTTCTTGTGCCGGTCCCAGCCAGTAAGGTAGTCCGGATAGAGGGCCCAAAGAAGCGTCGGAACCCGCAGGATGTCCTCCTTGCGTAGCACGACTGCGTCTACCCGTCGGTGAGGCGCATATACCACAACGTCGGCGGAGAAATCCTCTAATTGTCGCTGGAACGGAGGGGCCATCCAGTTGCCGCCAACTTCAAAGCCCTTCTGGCACAACCTCTCACTTCCCTGACTGGGGAAAGTCCAGGACTCGACGTTAGCCAGATAGACTTTCATAATCCCTTCTTGGCGGGAGCCGCCAAACCCGACGGCTGCTGGGACTCAACAGAGAAACGCGATTGGGCAGACTACTATCTATGTTTCCTGCCGATCAGGAAGCCTCTTCCCCCTCTGGGGATTCCTTCTGCGGTCTCTTCCCCGTGCGGTTCGAAGTAGAAGCCCTTGAATTCTGCGTTCTGAAAGCCTGCCGCCCTCACGATGCCCTCAAGGCACTGGGGACCGTAGATCCACCAGTTGGTCGGGTCATTCCTGTAGGTCCCCTCGATGAACCTGGCCATTGACGTGAGGGCGGGATCGAGGAGAAACTCACTCTCAATTAGGATGGTGTCAGCGCACACGTCAGACAGTCGCGCCAGAACGTTCGTGGGATCCGGTATGTGATATATCAGCCCGCTGCAGATGATTATGTCAAAGATGCCGAGCCGAGTGTCGACATTGTGAACATCGTCATGCAAGAACTGCACGTCCAGCCCCAGCAGGGTCGACAGGTACTTCGCTTGCCGCACGAAATGACGGTCTAGTTCTACCGCCACGACGCGTTCGGCACCCCTGTTCTTGGCGACGAAGCTGTAATATCCGGCGTTGCAACCGACATCTAGAACAGTCTTGCCAGAGAAGTCGCGCGGGAATCCGAGCAGGTCCAGACTGTCCAAGACGGAGTCACCGTCGTGAACCGCCTCGATCCTAAGCCAATCCGCGAGGTTGAAGGACTGGTACCACGGTCCGAAGGTTGCTGTATCCCTCAGTATCCTTTCTCTCTCCTCGATAGAACCCACATCTAGATGCCAGACCAAATCCTCTCCTCCGCAGATTCCACCGAAAGAATCCCCTTCTTCTCTAGATCAGGCTCGATCAGGGGATTGTACGTGGCATCGTATTGTTGCGCGCTCTTTAAGGTTGATGCTCCGCTATGTTACTATGAAGTAGGTCTAATACTCCAGCCGGACTTTATGATCATGTGAGTGCGGAGGCTTGTCGGCGGTAGTGGCTGGCTTGGGATCGGGCTTGGTGTCGGCGTCGCGATCGGGACAGCAGGTGTGTCGGGTCGTGCAGCATGCGGCCGACGGTTCCGGGTTCGAGTCCCGGCGCCGGCTCCCTGACTAGTCGATGACCGCGCTGCAGCTGATGTTGGTGATGGTCGCTGTCATGGCGCCGGCCCGATCTGAGGCCAGGAACGCCGCGATGTTCGCGACGTAGCCCAGTGACGGAGTGCGTTGTAGCAGGGCACCGGGGCTCCGGGAGAGGCGTCCAGAACCTGTTCGAGTGTCATGCCGACGCGCTCGGCGGCCGGATTCCAGACTTGGCGGGTGTGTGAGCCGAGGTTTGCGGTCTCGGGGATGGCGTCGGGCCGTAGGCAGATCACGCGGACGCCGTGCGCCCCGAGTTCGCCGGCCAGTTGCCGGGAGAGCGCTTCGACGACCGCGCACGCGACCCCGAAGCCATCTGATGGAAGGGTGACGCGGGCCGCGGTGGTCGACAAGGTCAAGATCACGCCTGTGTTGAAGCTCACCATGTGCCGGGCTGCTGCGGTGGTGGTCAGGAATTGGGTCATCGTGTAGCTCGTGATCGGGACGTATTCCTCGGGCGACAGCTCCCTGAGTGGGGTTTCCTGGACATGGTCGATTCCGATGGCGTTGAAGGAGATATCGATGCTCCCGGCCCTGTTGGCCACCGCGTCGGCGTGCTCGTCGACAGCCTGTTTATCCAGCGCGTCGACCTGAGCAGTGTCTGCTTCTCCTCCCGCGGCGGTGATCTCGTTGGCGAGCGCGTCGAGTGTCGCGATGGTGCGACCGGCGACGAACACGCTGGCGCCTTCGCGGGCGAACGCGCGGGCCACCGCACCGCCGACGGCCCCTCCCGCCCCGTAGACCACGGCAGTCTTGTCCTCTAGCACAGCATGTCGATCCTCCGAGTGGGTGTCTTCGCGGGCGGGTGTTCATCGGTTGGTTGCGGGTGCACGTCTCGTGTCTGCGATGACTCGGCCAGCATTCGGATGGCGGCCAGCCGGGCGTCCCACTGAGCCGCAATCTGGGTCATCCACCGGGCGGTGGCTGTCAGCTGCTCTGGTTGCACGGTGTAGCGCCGCTCTCGGCCGGCCCGATGGCTGGCGACCAGCTCGACATGTTGGAGGACGGCCAGGTGCTGCATTACGGCCTGCCGGCTCACGGGCAACTCGGCGGCCAGCACGGTGGCCGTGGTCTCCCCGTGGGCGGCGAGCCGGTCGAGCACCCGCCGCCGCATCGGGTCGGCCAGCGCGGCCAGGACGTCGTCGACCGTGTTGAGGTCGGCGGCCATCGGCTAGAGCTGCTCCGCGGGTCGGACCATCGCCTGCTGGACGTCCGTCCAGCCGGTCGAGTGGCTCTCGTACGATGCCGAAGCCATCCAGGCCGGCGGGATGGCCAGTGAGGAGAAGCCGCTCTCGGCAAGGCTCAGGCGGGTCCGGTCGCCGTCGGGGGTCAGGGTGAACTCGACCAGGGTGGAGTTCCCTTCGGTCGTCTTCTCTCCGGGGTAGGCGCTGGCCCAGCGGTAGGCGAAGTAGTGCGGCGGGTCGACCTTCACGATGCGGGTGGGGAACGTTCCGTACTCGCCGTCGTCGAGCACCATGATCCCGGCGGGGCGGAGATCTACCTCGGCTGGTGTTCCTTGCCCGAACCAGACCCCGATGTGTCCAGGCTCGGTCAGCACCGCCCAGACCCGCTCGATCGGTGCGGCGTTGGTGATCTCGCGTTCGATGCGGTCCGACGTCATGTCAACCTCGAGGTCGTCGTCAACGATGTGCAAGTCGAAACTTGCACACAACAAATCTCAGACGCAAGTGGTGACTTGCACCAGAGGCAACCATGGACTACGTTCGTCGAACTCGTCAAGCGCAGTGGACTCGATGCGCGTGTCGGTAGTACCGTGTCACGCGGTGAACGCACCCAGAGCGCTCCGGCAGGTCATCGGAGCCCGTGTTAAGCATCTGCGTGAGCAGGCGGGCGGCCGGCAGGAAGACATCGCCAGGGTGGCACGAAGTTTCGGTCTGGCGTGGCCGCGGCAGAAGGTCGACGAGCTGGAGCGAGGCAAGAAGGCGATCAGCGTGGAGGAGTTGGTCCTCCTGCCTTTCGTCTTGTCCCATGCTCTCGACCGCACCGTGTCCACGGCCGACCTATTCGACGCCGATGACCAGATCACACTGTCGGCCCAGACGGACATCCCCGCCCGCGACGTGCTGGCCGAGCTGTGCGGAGCGAAGCCGGCAGGCACCTTCGTCCACCTGACCCACCTGCCATCCGCCGACGCGGTGGAGGTCATAGCGCGTTCCTTTGCGCGCCCGCTGCATCGGTTGACGGCTCTCGGCCTCGGCGAGACGTCGATGCGCGATCTCCTCACCATCGAACGTTCCACCGGGGAGCCCGAAGCGCGAGCCGCCCGCCAGGTAGGCGAAGGCTCGATCGTCTTCACAGCGATCTGCCATCACCTGTGGGGCCGCAGCCTGTCGGCGGAGCGGGACGCGCGGGTGGCCGCAAGCCTGCCCAACGCCGCCTCGGCCCCCACGGTCAGGGCGAAGCGTGGCCGGGTCACCCGCGAACTGGTCGCCGAAATCCGCGCATTCATCAAACGGGCAGAAGAGAGCTGAATGGCCAGCGTGAGGAAGTGACTGACCTGACCGCGGACGGGTCGAAGCGGTACGACGTCCTCTATCGCGACCTGGACCGGCGGCAGCGCTGGAAGACGCACCGAGGAAGGTCGACGCCGACGCGTTCGCGAACACGGTGGAGGCGACAAGCTCCACGGCTCGTACATCGACCCCGATGCCGGGAAGGTGACCGTCAAGGCCTACGGGGAAACTTGGCTGACGGCGCGGACTTTCGACTCGAGCACCAGGGAAGCCGTCGAGGGGCGCTTCCGCCGGCCGCGACAGAGGTCTAGTCCCGAATGGGGTCGGCACGATCGGTGGCTGTCCCGCGAGCACATCATGGCCAGCATCGACGCCTCCTGGGACAGGCGGGCACCGACCACGTCGACCTGTACCAGTTCCACCGGTGGAACTGCGAGACACCGATCGAGGAGACCATGCGGGCCTTGCACGAGGTGGTGCAGGCCGGCAATGTGCGCTACATAGGTGCGTCCAGCATGTATGCGTGGCGGTTCGCCAAGGGCGCAGCACATCACCGCGGCGGCTGGCTGGACCAGGTTCGCGTCGATGCGGAACCCCTACAACCTGGTGTAACGCGAAGAGAAGCGGGAGATCCCGCTCTGCGTGGATCAGGGCACGGGAGCCATTTCCCTGGAGTGCGCTGGCGCGCGCTGCTCGCCGGTACCCGTGAGGGTCCGAGCGGCGCACCATTCGGGCAGGCACTGACGCGGTCGCACCACGCGTCACACGGGACTGCGCCTGAGGGCATCATGCGGTGGTGATGTCTGACGACGCGGTAGCCGATCAGATCTTCGCCATCGGTCCACAGATCCGCTACGTGGGTTTCGGTGGCGGCCGGGATGTTGTCCTGCGCGAACGGTCGGGGCTGATCGATGCCTCGACCGGCGAGTCCGACCGTTATGAGGAGCTGCTGGTCAATCCGACCCTGTTGACGCTCGCCGGTCAGCGTGGCGACATCGACTGCGGTGGTCTGCGCTTTCTGGTCGTTGCCTACGGGCACTTCTGGCAGCTGGTGATCCCGACGGGTCACAGGAGTCATGTGTCGGTGGCCGTTGAGTCAGACGCTGACCCGATCGTGGCGGCTGGCAGAGTACTGGCAGTCATCGAAGGTCACGCGGATCACGCGGGAAGATAGCCGGGCGGCGGGGTCTCCAAGGTGGGTGGGCTCGGTTCACTCGGTACGCGGGTAGAGCAGGGGTCGGCGGCCGCCCGTGCCCGGTGACCTTGGCGGTCATACGATGAATGACGGGACTGGTGCTGGCATGGGAGGTCAGCCTGACCGCATTGATCATCGTGCTTGGAGTCCTCGGCCTCGTCTCCGTTGCGTTTGCATCGAGCGTCGAGTCATCCGGCAATACGAGCGGGGTGTCGTCTTCCGGCTCGGGCGGGTCCAAGAACCGGCCCGGGCGCCAGGGCTGACCATGATCGTGCCGATCATGGACCACCTCCGAAAGGTCAGCCTGCAGATCGTCACGATGCCGGTGCCCGCCCAGGAGGGGATCACTCGCGACAACGTGACTGTGCGGGTGGATGCGGTGGTGTATTTCCGGGTGCACGACCCGGTCCGGGCTTTGGTCGAGGTGCAGGACTATGAGTTCGCGGTGTCGCAGGTGGCCCAGACCTCGCTGCGGTCGATCATCGGCAAAAGCGAACTGGACGAGCTGCTGTCCAACCGTGAGTTGCTCAATCAGGGACTCGCGCTGATGATCGACAGTCCCGCGGTTGGCTGGGGTGTGGAGATTGACCGAGTCGAGATCAAGGACGTCGAGCTGCCCGATTCGATGAAGCGGTCGATGTCGCGGCAGGCCGAGGCCGAACGTGAACGGCGCTCACGCATCATCACCGCCGACGGGGAGTTCCAGGCATCGCAGAAGCTCGCCTCTGCCGCCACCGTGATGGCAGACACACCGGCCGCACTGCAGTTGCGGCTCCTCCAGACGATCGTCGAAGTCGCCGCGGAGAAGAACTCAACGACGGCAGATTCAGGAACTGATCCAGCCTTCTGTCCCTCGACCTGGGTGCGACCTGGAGCGCGGCCCTCTCCTTGATGCGATGAAAGAGCGGGGATCCTGGCCACGCAAACAGCTGCTGATGGATCAGTCGATGACCCTGACGTTCTCCGCCTGCGGGCCCTTTTGGCCCTGCGTGATGTCGAACTCGACGCGCTTCCCTCGTCGAGGCTGCGGTACCCGCTCCCCGTGATTGCGCTGAAGTGGACGAACACGTCCGGGCCGCTTCCCTCGGTTGCAATGAAGCCGAAGCCCTTCTCGCTGTTAAACCACTTCACGGTGCCCTGTGCCATGCCTGTTTCCTCGCCCTTGATGTGCAGGGCTGCCATGCGGCTCGGATCCGTGGTCCTGGTACTCACGGCTCCTCGGGCCAATCTGGGCACAAGAAGGCTCCCGTGTCGCCGCTTGGCGGTCCGCGGCGTGTGCAGGGTCGGCCGGCGAGTGTGACACTGGAGCTGCCGAGGCACCTCGCACGCCGGTAGCCGAGCCGGCGCCGTCCCGGTTCTCGGATCCTTCCGCGAGCCCGGAGACAGGTTGATCATCATGACGACCGCCGTGAGCGGTACCCCTCAGCCCCCGGCCACCGGCACCCGGACGGACCCGCTGGTTGTCGTGTCGGACGAGGACGACACCGACGAGCCGGCGCACCAGGTCTCGCAGGCCGGCGCCACGGCCGACCCGGTCAAGGACTACGTCAGGCAGATCGGCAAGGTCCCGCTGCTCGAGGCCGAGCAGGAGGTCGAGCTGGCCAAGCGGATCGAGGCCGGCCTGTTCGCCGAGGAGAAGCTCAACCCCGGCCAGAAGCTCGCGCCGAAGCTTCGATGCGAGCTGGAGATCGTCGCCGAGGACGGCCGCCGGGCGAAGAACCACCTGCTCGAGGCGAACCTGCGGCTGGTGGTCTCGGTGGCCAAGCGCTACACCGGCCGCGGCGTGCTGTTCCTGGACCTGGTCCAGGAGGGCAACATCGGCCTGATCCGCGCGGTCGAGAAGTTCGACTACACCAGGGGCTACAAGTTCTCCACGTACGCCTTCTGGTGGATCCGCCAGGCGATGACCCGGGCGATGGCCTACCAGGCCCGCACGATCCGTATCCCGGTGCACATGGTCGAGGTGATCAACAAGCTGGCCCGGGTGCAGCGGCGGATGCTGCAGGATTTCGGCCGCGAGGGGACGCCGGAGGAGCTGGCCAGAGAGCTGGACATGACCCCGGAGAGGGTCGTCGAGGTTCAGAAGTACGCCCGGGAGCCAATCTCGCTGCACACGCCGCTGGGTGAGGACGGCGACTCCGAGTTCGGTGACCTGATCGAGGACTCCGAGGCGATCGTGCCGGCCGAGGCGGTGTCGTTCACGTTGCTGCAGGAGCAGCTGCGCTCGGTGCTCGACACGCTGTCCGAACGGGAGGCCGGCGTCGTGTCGATGCGGTTCGGCCTCAGCGACGGACAGCCCAAGACCCTCGACCAGATCGGCAAGGTCTACGGGGTGACCCGCGAGCGGATCCGCCAGATCGAGTCCAAGACGATGAGCAAGCTGCGGCACCCGTCGCGCTCCCAGGTGCTGCGCGACTTCCTCTACTGATTCGCGCTCCTTTGGATCTGGTCGATGATGTCGCAGATCTCGGTAAGGACCTCGATCAAATCGCGGCACCGCAAGGACACAGCGCAGCATCGACGACACCGGCGCGAGCGGCGGAAGCGAAGCGGGCATCGAGACGTCTTCCCTCTCGACAGGGTCGACGCGGTCCGCTCACCGCCCACAGGGTCCGGGCAGTGAACGCGGCCAGTCCACTGCCCGGAGAGTGATCAACTCAACCCTGGCAATAGTGCGACCGGGGAACGTGGAGTCGGACTCAAGGAGACGGGCACGCGTCCGCCCGCCAGGTTGGGGGACGCCCGGCGGGCGCCGACGCGAACCCGGAGGAGGACAGCATGGTGCGCACCGTCGACCTCAGAGAGACCTCACCGACCCGAAACCGCCGTACGCCGTCGCGGGCATGGGTGACCTCGCGGGCGGGAAGCTGCGGGCCCGGCTGGCCGCCCTACGCGGCGACCTGAAACAGAAACCGAAGGCGACCCAGCACCGGGTCCGGCATGGCCTGGAGACACTGCAGCACGACGTGGCGGAGCTGCCGACCAGAGTTTGCCCGCGACTGTGTGGATCAGGCCAACCACGGCTACGACGACCACGCCGCCCGGCGAGCAGCTCGTCGGCCGGCTCTCCCCTCGGAAGGCCACTCCGGAACTCGTCGAGCAATCCCAGACCACGATCCGCCGCGCCCGGGCGACGCGGGCCGCAGCACGCAAGGGCGGGACCAAGCGAAGAAGTCCGCCGAGCCGGCGGCCACCGCCGGGCAGGCGTCCGAGTAGAAGATCGACGACTGACGCGCCGACCGATCCCCGGCCAATCGCGGAGATATCACACACTGCACCACCCATCACGATGCGTCGAAAGAGGCCTGATGACGACAGCTCGGGAGCTCACGCACATGGGCGCGGCATGCATCAGGGAGAACGACACAGTCGCCACGGCTGCTCAGAAGATGGCGACCTCGATGTCGGATCACCGCCGATCTGCGGGGAGGACGATCGCCTGCATGGCATCCTCACCGACCGCGACATCGTCGGAAATGTATTGCAAAAGGCCGTGACCCCAGCCGGGTGCGGGCCGCGGACCTAGCCCAGGGCACGCTGTTCTGGGTGGACGCCGCGGCGGACCTCGGCGAGGTGCTGCGGCAGATGGAGGAGCACCGGATCAAGCGGCTGCCTGTGATCGAGAACCACCGTGTAGTGGGGATGATCAGTGAGGCCAACCTGGCCCGAAGCCTCTCCGAGCACCAGCTCGCGGAGTTCGTCCAGAAGGTGTACGCCGCGCCCTGAGCGAGGACGACATCAGGACCGGAGGGGCCGATCAGTGCGGTCGGCCGCTCCATCAACGTCATGATCTCATCAGGACCGAGGGAGCGCCGGGCCCCCTTCCTCTCCGGAGCCGTGTGCTGCAGCAACGGGTCCAGCAACCCCAGCGGACGGCGCGGGACGTACCCGGACGATGCACGAGGGGTCCGTGGCTGCCCTTGGACGGGTTGTCTCCCCGATCAAGCCCACGCTCGGCGAGGAGATCTTGGACGCGCTGTCAGCGACATGGCGGGCAGGCGTCGGCGCACGAGCGCGGCGGCGTAACTCACCGATCGTCCGAGACGGCATTCATCCTTACTCGCCTCGGCGGATAGCTCGCCGTGCTGCTGGTGGTCCTGCTGCCGGGCGAGGCCGCCGCGTTCCTTGGTGTGCAGATGGGACTGTTCGGCCTGCTCTTGGGCAGCGCATTCGCCCCGAACCACACTAGCCGCCGATCGGCCGTTCACCGACGCCATCGTGGCCTGGGCGCCGTTCCTACCCCCAGAAGATCGCTGTCGGATCTCGCCCGATCTCCTGCAGTAGCTCCTCGACATGGGATGAGGGCGCCACACGGTCGTATACGTGGAAGCGAAGGTTGCGGTCGCGCCAGTACAGCACCCAGCTGCGGCTGCCCTTGCCGTACCGGAGCCGCGCGATCGGGAACCTCGTCCATTCGGTTCCCATGTCCTCGCGCCAGGGCGGCCGACACTCCACGATCGTAAGATGCCGCGGCGCGACCTCGCACTCGACACGGACCTGGTCGCGAACGGTCTCGGGAACGCGTTGGGCGCACCATCGCCGCACCCGCGCCACGTCAAGCTCCGGAAGACCATGCGAAGCCACCTGGCAAGTCTTCCAGTAGTCGCAACGAACATCCTCTGTCGCTAGTCGAGCGCTTCTCCCGCTGGGCGCGCGCGCTCGTAGCCGATGAGCGCGCGTTCGGCCGTATCCCGGTGCCGATCGAGGGTTGGAGATCAGCCGTGCATCACCGGCGACCAGCACCGCCATCAGCGACTACGCCTGGGTCGCGATGCAGGGCGCCGCCGAATCCCCGACCGGGTCAGGACGTGCGGTTGCGGGTCTTGCGGCGCTTGCGAGGTTCCCGCCGCGACTTCTCGTCCTCGATCTGGCGGATCAGGTCGCTACGCACCTCCGCGAGCGCATGATCGAGGTCGCGCTCGTGGGAGGTGGCCACCAGGTGCGACCGTCCCGCTAGCCACGCTTGAAGGGTGACCTTCTGGTCCGGGCCATCGGTGTCTTTCAACGACACCTCGAGGTCGACCTGGTCGGGTGCCCATCCCGACAGATGCGGCGCAAGCCCGGACAGGGCCCCGAGAATGCGCCGCCGGTCGGCCACCGCGAAGCCGGCGCCGATGCGCAGACGATCTTCCAGCATCCCCGCGGGGCCGTTCTCGGTTCCGCTCATCGGTCCGCCTCCCTCGTGGGTTCACCGTACGGCGTCGCCCTGACCTGACCCGGCCGCGGCGCCGTATTTGCGTGACTGCGCTCACTTGGGCGACCTTCGTCGCGCCAAGAACGCCTCGCCCCTAGGCCGATCCCGGGCCACCGCTGGTGCAGCTCGTCCTCTTCCTCGCCTGCGCTGTCGGCCGATGCCCAGTCCGAGGGGTGACCAGCCAGTTGCAATGTCATGCCGCCGTGCGGACGCACGCTATTCCCGCTAGGCACCGAGGGAAGCCGGCTGAAGATTTCAGTCCAGGCGCGACGTTTCCCGCGGGGGCATCACGAACTTCCCCGACGCCCTGTGGCCGCCGACCGAACAGCTCCCGCCACCCGAAGATCGCCGCCCGACGCGCCATGGCGCGAACTACCCAGTCGGAGCTAAATACAGCGCCCCCAGTGTCCGTTCGCGCAAACCTCATCGCATATGCAGGTCGTCGCGGCGACCGCGCTGCCGCTGAAACGCCGCGGCGGGTCTGGACAATGCGGCGCTCAACAGTGAGTCGGCTCGGGATATCGCCGGTGTTCACCGTCTCCGGTCAGATGGGTGGGCCCCGTGGGGCTCGAACCCACAACCCGCGGATTAAGAGGGTGCAGGATCGCGGCAACTGTGGCCTCTACCAGCGACCGCGTCCCCCATCAGCCCCACAGGCCGACCCTGGTTGACGTCATTTCATAGCCACGAACCATGCCACGCCCCGCTGCCGTGGCGGGTCGAACCGCTAGGTCACCCATCATCTCGACCACGTCAACGGCAGTTGATCTTGGTCTGTTTCCACGTTTCGGCATCTCGTCTCCGCTTGGCTCCACTACGCTCCGCCGGGCAGCGTTGGCAAGAAACGATCACAACTGGAGCACGTCGGAGCATGAATGTCCTCGTCCCCGGCTATGGTCGATCTCAGCAGGGGGTGGTGATCGGTGTCCTATAGACCAGAAATCGCAGCCGCCCTCACGGGCGCCTCGCTCGGCCAGCTCTCCTACTGGCGCTCGTTGCGGACCCCGGAGCCGTTGTTGCGGCCAGAGGTGCACGAACCACGGTCGCGGGTCTCCTACTCATACCAGGACGTGGTGGCGCTGCGCACGTTCGTCTATCTGCTAGCCCACGATGTGCCGTTGCAACGGGTGCGCCGTGCGGTGCGCTGCCTGCGGGAGATGGGCAAGACCGAGCACCTGTCGGAGTACACCCTGGTGGCCTCGGCTCGCGATGTCATGTTGTGGGAGTCCAAGGACAAGGCGGTTGATCTGACCCGCCACCCCGGCCACGAGGTCATCGCACAAGTGATCGACATCCTGCGTCCGTTCAAGACAGAGCAGGACGAGGTCGTTGTCGATCTTCTCGCCCCGAAGCCCGGCCTAAGAATCGACCCGGAGATCCGTGGTGGGTATCCGGTGATCGAGGGCACTCGGGTGCCGTACGACCTGGTCGCCAGCCTTCGCCGGGACGGGCTCTCGCCCGAGGAGATCGCGGAGATCTACCCGTCGGTCGATGCCTCCGCGGTGCAGGGTGCGGTCGATTTCGCGAAGTACGTGGAGGAGCATCGGGGCTCCCCGATGGCAGCCTGACGGGACCGCGGTGCGGTGAGGCTGCTGCTCGACGAGGACGTCCCGGTGCAGCTCCTCGATCCACTAGCCAAACTTCTGCCGGGCCTTGCCCCCTCATGCGATGCCCCCTTCGTCGTATGGCGTGAAGTGGTCCCTGATCCTGCCGAGCGCCTCCGGCGGCGGCAGGGTGCGGTCGCGCCACGCAAGGTCCGTCGAGTTCGCAGAGCCCGTACCTGGTCCGCACAAGTCCAGGGATCGTCACCGAGAGCATCCTCACCACTGGGGACGCGGTGGCGGGGTACCGCATGGCTGGGATCCCGGACGGCCTCGGCGCCTTCGACAACGGCGACGGCACCTTCACCGTGCTGATGCATCACGAGATTCCGCCCGCGCTCGGTGTTCCTCGCGATCACGGCGCGAAGGGCGCGTTCGTGTCGAAGTGGTCGTGGACGAAGAGACGCTGGAGGTCCTGCACGGCGACGACCTCATCAAGACGGTAAGCCGCCAGGTCGGCGGGCAATGGCTGCAGGTCCCCGCGGGCGACGAGGCACTGACCATCGGCCGGCTGTGCTCGGCGACATCCCCGCGGTGGCGGCCTTGTTCGACGCGGCCAGCGGGCTGGGTACGCAGCAGCGGATCTTCATGGGCGGTGAGGAGACCGGTTCGGAGGGCCGGGCCTTCGGCACGGTCGTCACCGGACCTGGCGCCGGCAACGCATACGAGCTCGCCGGACTGACGCCGAGAGGGGTTGCACCGGTAGTTGGGCACCGCACCACCAGCCGCGAGTCTCCCTGGTGGCGGAGCTGCTCGTCCTCAGGATCCCACCCGGCAAGCCCGCAAGTTAAAGCCCGGCCCGAACAACGACGGCGACCCGCCGGTGGGTGCCTGGTCCAAAGATCGACCATCAGATGACGGTCGGGTTCTGGGTGTCCTCGCTGACCAGCTACAGGAAGCATTCCGGGTTGTCGTCGAACCCGGGTGTCACCGGTGCGACGACGGACCACGGCGCAATGTCGCCGTCCTGGAGCAACTCATCGCCCGTCGAGTGGAACCCAACCGGCCCGTTGAAGCTCGAGCAGAGCTGCATCTTCAGGAGCCTCCGGAAGCAGCGGCAGCACCTGCCGACGGTGAGCGTCGAAGTCCCTTTCTGCCTCAGCGGTACACCATCCGCTCACGTCGTCCGACTTGATCAGCCCTACCGCGAAGAAAGCCACGCAACCCATGACCAGGACGCCGGCCACGCCAGCCACAATCCATGCAATCTTGCGAGCTGTGGACTTCGGATGGCGGGGAGCGGAGCACAGTCCGGTATAGCCCAAGGGCGACGTCGTTCACGCGGACATGTTGCCCGACATCACACGCCACCGGGCCCTAACGGTGATGCCCCGCCGAGTGGGAGGAACCCACGAGCACCGTCATGCGTTCCTCTGGCTTCGCCGGGCAGGGTCAGCGAAGAGCCCGCCTAGCACTTTGCGCACCCCGTCCCGTCGTCGGCTCGAACAGAAGCGTGCTGACGACCTGCCTAACGGGGGTCACCAGTGAGCGTGCTTCAGTCCTGGACGTTCCGGCGGCGAAGCCGCTTCACGTCGGAACGGCGCCGCTTCTGGGCGATCCTTCGTTCGACTGCCGCCTTCGTCGGACGTGTGGGACGTCGTGGTCGTGGCGGCGGCGCGATCGCCGTGCTCAGGACCTCGACGAGTCGACCCTCGGCGGCCTCGCGGTTCCGCACCTGTGAACGATGCTCCGACGCGACGACCGTGAGGACGCCGTCTACCAGCCGACCGGCGAGACGCTCCAGCGCCCGCGCTCGCAGGGTCGGCCCGAAGGCTGAGGAGTTGGCGACGTCGAAGAGCAACTCGACCCGCGAATCCGTCGTGTTCACGCCCTGCCCGCCTGGTCCCGACGAGCGCGAGAACCGCCAGACCAACTCGGACTCAGGGATAACGCTGGAGCGGACTCGAAGCGGACCCGGCACGAGACAAGGATGCTCCGCTTCAGCAATGCGGTGAGCACACACCTGCCGAAGGCCGACCAGCAGCCGGTGTTCGCTGCGGCCTCGCCACCGATCCACGGTGTTGTGCGCCATGGAGTATGCAAGATCGAAGAGCTTGATCAACGCACTGATCTAGCCGCGGTGATTGCGCGCGTGCCGAAGGCACGGATGTCCATATCCGTGCGATGCCGGGTGATCTGGAGCTCCCGGGACTGGGGCGCCGGGGAACATCCCAGGGTTCTCCCCGATACCTGGGCGTGCCGGAATGCCTACGGTGATATTCACCGTTCCCGACCGAGCGCCTGCCTGCGGGCAGGATCTAGATCGCGGGCGTGCGGGTCCGGGGTGCTGAACGAGCTGTGGAGAAGCGGATGACACGACGGGGATTCATCGCCGTGGCGTTGGCCGGGGTTGCGCTGCTGGCCGGCCTGGCGGTGGTTTGGCTGGTCCGCGGCCACGACGTGCAGGATGACGGCGCCGCGCTAGTGCCGCTGGATCCATATGACGAACTGCTGGACCAGATGGAGACCCATCGCCTGGTCGCGCTGGGCGACCTGCACCTGTGCCAAGAATTCCACGACGTCGTCCAGACTCTGCTGCAGCAGCCTGCCCTACCGGACCGGATTGACGACATCGTGGTGGAGTTCGGTAATGCCCTCTACCAGGACGTCGCCGACCGATACATCGTGGAGCTGCAGCCGGTGCCCGACGACGAGCTGGCCCAGATCTGGCGGAACACCATCGGCGGTCGCACGTTTTGGGACGCGCCCGTGTACGAGCAGGTGTTCCGCACGGTGCGGAAGGTGAACGAGGCGCTGCCACCCGACCAGCGGATCCGCGTCGTGCTGGGCGACCCGGATGTCGACTTCTCCACGATCCGCAGCGTCGCCGACCGAGACCAGCTGCCCGGGCCTGGGCAGCGGGACACCTTCTTCGCCGATGTCGTCGAACGTGAGGTGCTGGCCCGAGACCGGCGGGCGCTGCTGATCATCGGCGGTGACCACCTGCACCGCAACGAGGCCACCAACGACGCTCCCGACCAACCCAACGCCGGCACCCTCCTCGCCCAGAAACACCCCGCTGACCTGTTCGTGGTCGAGCCCCTCCCATACCACTGGGACGACACGGCCGTCCGCGAGGCCGCCGAGGCGGTGCCGGTCTCGTGGGAACGCCCGTCGCTGGCCCTGCTCGATGGCACCTGGCTGGGAGCCCAGCCCGTCAGCTATCGAGCGCTGGAACCAGGGCTCACCTTCGCCGACCGAGTCGACGCGGTTCTGTGGCTCGGCCCGGAACAGACCCTGACCGCCTCACAGCCCGACCCGGCGCTGTACCAATCCGGCGAGTACGCCGCCGAACTTCGGCGCCGCAGCGAGATCTTGACCGACATCCAGGGCCAACCCCTCGACCTGGTCGCCGAGGGACTGGCCATGGCCACCGCCGACTCAGGCCTGGATGACGGCAGAGAGGCCATCGCCGAGATCTACGCGCAATAGGTCACAATGCGTTCCCTAACGAAGAGGTTTTGTTGGTGTCGTGGCCCGCCGCGCTCTTCGAAGGCGCGGGTCGCCATCCACGGGGAGTTCCACGGTCACCCAATCGATGCTAGGAGCAGGACGATGGTGACCGCGATTACTGCGTCGACCACCCCGCACCACTCGGACCACCAGCGGGGAACGACCGCGTCAGCCCGGAAGTGCGCCAGGTCCCAGAGGGCGTGCGACCCCCAGGCCGCCGCTACAACCCACGCCGCAGCGGTTGGTCCCGCGTTCGACGCGATGACGGCGAGCATGACGTACAGCGCGAGCCCAGCGAGCTGCAGTGCCAGCATCCGGGAGTCACCCAGCTGGCTACGGATGCCGCCGAAGAGCAGGTAGGCGGCCGGCAACAGCGCCAACGTCCATGGCGCGGGCACGCCCGGGTCCTGCCAGTTGTCGAGACTCATGGCCAGCGCAATCCAGGTGGGCCACCTCTGCGCCAGAACTGCGATCAGGGGGTGCACGGCCTGGACGCTGCCGTCGTGACGCGAATACTCATCCCGGCGCACGAGCATGGCGACCGCCATCGCCGGAATCATCAGGCTGTGGCCGCCCATCACCACGTCCTCGCCGGGGAGAAAGCCCAGCCAGTAGGGCACGATCAGCACGAGGTACGGCGCGTACATCGCCACGGCCATCTCTGCGACCCTGGCCCGGCCGTGACCCCGGTAGAGCATCCAGATGGTCATCGCAACGGCCATATCAGTCGCGGCGATCAGCGAGTCCAGGGCGGGGCGAGTCAGGGCATCGCTTAGGCCGATCCAGTCGAGGGCGGCCACCCAGACCGGGGCGAGGAGGACCATGCCCACAGTCATTGCCACGAACATCTCCAGGGCGTGGCGGAAGAAGTGGCGCCAGCGCGGCGCCGTCGTCTGTTCGACGGTCTGCGAAACGGCCATGAACCGAGCGTCAGTCTGCGGATGCGCAAATCCCACCCGCCAGCCGCCACGACTCGCCCATGCATTTCGCACGGATGACCCATGCGACAAGTCCGCCATGGAGTTGCGCCTCGCATGCCGGCGTTCATGCCCTGGGCGCCGGCCGGACCGTGCAGTGCGGCGGATCTCCGGCTAGTTACAGGGGGACCCGGAGGGACGATCATTTCCGACGACCGTGAGCGAGTTCCGCGTCTTCCGCCTCGCTGGTTTCATCCGCCTCGTCTGGTTCGCGCACCGGGCGATATGCCGCATTAGCGGTGGCCGGCTGGGGTTGTGCCGTCCGAAGCGCGGCCGGTGGGCACTGCGCGCTTGACGACAACTGGGCGCCGCACCGGCCAGCAGCGCAGCGTGATCGCGGCTACATCGAGGACGGTCCGAATCTGGTGACCCTTGCCATGAACGGCTGGGCCGATGGGGAGCCAGCCTGGTGGCTCAACCTGCAGGCGCATTCCGACGCGACGGTCGATCTGGTCAAGGGGTCCGTGGCGAACATCCTCAACGCAGCCGGCGTACCACGGCGGCCCGTCGGCGCTGCGCAGGTGCGTAAATCCACACACCAGCGATCGGGTGTCGAAGGCCGTCGATGCTTGGCTGGCTCAGGGTTCGAGGATCGGCGGTAGGCCGAAGACCGGGAACAGGGTGGCGTCGAAGGTCGTGATCTCCGCGATGCGACCATTCTCGACGCGCAGGATGTCGAACTTGAACGCCTCGAACTCGGTGCCGCCCCATGGCCGAAGGTAGCTGGCTGCAGCCGGCTGACGGTTGGCGCGCACCGGGATGAGGCGCCACTCGCCGGGGTCGCGCAGACCGGTGATCAGGCTCTGCACGATCGCCTCACGGCCGTTGAACCAGAACGGGTTGGGCGGCATGGCGACCCTGGCGTCCTCACGGAGCATGGCGATCGCTGCCTCGACGTCCGCTCGCTGATGGGCATCGATGAACCGCTCAAGCAGGGCGAGTTCGGCGGGAGTCGGTTCGGCCGGCGGCGCAGCGGTCCGCCCGTGCGGCTGGTTCGCTCGCATCGTGGCGCGCGCCCGCTGGAGGGCGCTGTTGACGGCTTGCACGGTCATATCGAGCTGCGATGCGGTCTCGGCGGCTGAGAAGTCGAGCACGTCGCGCAGGATGAGCACCGCCCGCTGTCGGGGCGGGAGCAACTGGATCGCCGCCAAGTAGGCGAGCTCGATCGTCTCGCGCCGCACGACGAGCGCATCGGGCTCCGCCTCGCGAGGCGCGACCACATCGAGGAGGCGGTCGGGGAACGGCTGGAGCCATGGCACCTCGCCCAGCGAACTCAAAGTCCGCGCCTTCGGACGCCGGTTGGCGCGGCGGATGGCGTCCAAGCACACGTTCGTCGCGATGCGGTAGAGCCACGCGCGGAACGCGGACGAGCCGTCGAAACTGTCTCGGCTGCGCCAAGCCCGCAAGAACGTCTCCTGCACGGCGTCCTCGGCATCCTCGAATGAGCCGAGCATGCGGTACGCGTGCACACGCAGCTCGGGCCGATAGGGTTCGGCCCGAGTTGCGAATGCCGAGTCTGTCAGGGCCATCAGCCCGCTCGGCTGCCCGAGATGTCGTAGGGCACGTTGCCAGGGTCATTCTCGTGGCCGGGATCGGGTCGCCAGCCGCCCGAGAAGACGGTCCTGTCCTCATTCCATCGGCCATGGAACGTGGCGCCCAGCGCCTCCGCCTTGATCGTCAGCCCGTCGCTGTCGATCGCCCAACGATACGGCAGCGGCATAGGAGCCATGTTCGAATAGACCGTCGACGGGAACGTCCCGGTCGCCGGGTCGTAGCGAATGACCTCGAAGCTTTGGATGTCCATGCCGACGAAGTCGGCGGCGAAGCGCTGCAGGAGGAAGTGGCCGCCGGGCAGCCACTCGAAGGTCGTGTGCGCTGTGATGTTGTCGACTTCGGAGCCGAGCGTCCGGCCCTTCATCTCCCACGTGCCGACGAATCCATCGAGCTTCCGAAGCGCCGGATCAGGGCCGGGCAGCTGCGGCGCTGCGTTCGGCGCCGGCGTCGTGGCGCTGGCTGTCTCGTGATGGGACATTGGTCTCTCCTTTCGTCCTTCACGGATGTCCCATGAAACGCCACAATGGCATCCGATTCATCGGTCCGGCGCCTTCACGAACGAGGGATCGCTCGCTCAAGGCTCAGCGACCCGGCCGAGTGTGACCCTGCTCGCGTCCGGCCTGGGCTCTGGCGAGGGCGTTCGCCACGGGGCGAAGGCCGGCAGCCCGGGCCTGTGTTTCGCACATCCGGCACATCCAGCGCACAGCGCCGGGCCTGCGGCCTTGGGCAGCGGGTACCTGCGACATCAGAGCCTCCAGCACGGCGCGATTGCTCCGGTCGTTCTTCGCGTAGGCGCGCCCGCCCGTCGATGTTCGTACGGTTGCTGCCTGGCCTCCCTCCCATGCGGGCGATCACGGCGCAATGCGAGGCGCGGGGATCGCTCATCCTCAGCATCACTAGCGTGGTGCCGATCCTTGGGATCCTCGCTGCTCCGTTCGCGATCGTCTTCGGCATCGCCGGACGCCGGCGCGACCGCGAGGGAGCTCGTCAGAGTGGACTTGCCACGGCCGGGTTGACCCTTGGTGCGATCGGATTCGTCCTCTGGGGCGTGCTCATCGTCGGCGGTGCCCTGGTCATCAGCAGTACCTATGTGGACGGCGAGGAGGAACAGGGTCCCGGTCGAGCCCGTCCCACCGGTCAGACCGGCGACTAATCGGTGATCATGTCGAGTTTGCGTGCGTCGACGGTGGCAAAGTCGACATGATCATGGAACCTGGGCCGCACTAGCCGCGGCACTCACCAGGGTTCCGCGGCTGCGGACTAGGCGAGGTCGCTCGCGGACGGCCAGCGCGGCGACCAGGGTGGTCACCGGGACGGCCGCGATGATGCCGAGCCCGCCGACCAGAGCCCGGACGACCTCCTGGGCCACCAATTCTGTCGTGACCGTGTCCAACACGCCCTGCCCCGACACGGCGAACAGCATGAGCAGGGTCAGCGAGGCGCCGCGTAGGCGAGGACCAGGGTGTTGACCGCCGCGGAGACATGCTCGCGTCCGATCCGAAGCCCGGCCCGAAAACAGCGTCACGGCGCGAGGCCGTCGGATCGTCCATCCTCCGGATGGTGGGTTAGGACGAAGAGCGGCACGTCCACGGGTTCTTGCCACCCCATCCCGCTACCGCGTCGTATGTCCGGCGGCCGGCGATGATCGCCCCTCCTATGGCGAGAGCCGACTCGAGGTTCTTCTTGTCGGCGCCGGTCGGCTCGCTTCAGGCTCCGTCGTCGTAGGTCCATGGGCCGCCGAAGACCCAGTAGTGGAGACGCTCGCCGCCATCACCCAGGCCGCGGCCTGGACCATCGTTGGGCCCGGTGATGAACCCGTCGGGCGACATAGTGATGGCGGCGGTCACCCTCAGTCATCGCTCAGCTCCTGGCCGCGGCAGGCTGCCCGGCGACGGGTATGGAGCGAAAGAACTCGATCAGCGCCGGCCCAAGCGCCTCCGGGGCGACTTCGTGGGTCTGGCTGGCTAGCGTGACGTGCTGCGCACCGGGCACCACGTCCGCCAGGCGCTGGGCAGCGACGCGGATCGACGGCCACTCGGTGGCCTCGCAATCGACGATCAGTGTCGGCACGCCCACTTGAGCGGCACGGTCGATCGGGACCGGCCCGCCCGCGACCGTCGCGTCGTAGGCGATCGTCGGCGCCACGGCCTCCCACAGCGGCCACATTGGGACCTGGCGCATCCCGTCGAGCTGATCGGCCGGCATGCCCAAGAACATCATGAACGCTCCGACGGCATCGCCAGGCCGACCATCCGCGAGGGCGCTGTCGACCTGTGCGCGGAAGTCACGAAACGCCTGCTCCCCTGCCTCGTCGATGGTGTACGGCGGCTCGCACATCGCGAGACCGCGCACCTTGCCGTTGAGAGCGAGTGACGCCTCGAAGGCGAGCGCTGCGCCCGACGAGATGCCGGACAGGAACGCCGAGCCACCCGCGGCAAGAATGAGGGCATCGATGTCATCGACCTCGCGCCGAACGGAATACGGCTGGGTGTCGCCGCTGTCGCCGCGGCCGCGCCGGTCGTAGTGGATTACGGTGAACCGCTCCTGCAGCGGCGGGTAGGCGGCGAGCCGCGCCGTCTCCGAGTCGAGCGCTCGCTGCTCGAACATGCCGCCCACCAGGATGAGGGTCGGGCCAGTTCCGGACTGGTCGTAGGCGATGGTCGTGCCATCGGCCGAAGTGACCGTGTTCATGTCAACTCTCCAATCTGCTCCTGATCGCTAAGTGCAGCGGGGGTGGCGACGACCACGGGGAGGTCTCGGAGGGCCTGGGCCGCGATCACCGTGACGTAGCCGAACAGGATCGCCGTGGCGATGACCAGACGGACGCTCAGGCCGTTCGTGTCTGGCCAGAAGCTGAGGCCGAGCACGGCGACCGGCGTCGCCAAGGAAAGGACAACCCACGCCGGCCGCTTGAGCTCAGCGAAGCGGCGGGCGAACACCAGGCAGCCGGCGATCATGCCGAAGATGGCGATTATGAAGCCGACCTGGTGCAGCATGCCGTGCCAGCTGATCTCCGGTGGCGCTCCGGACGGGGCGCCCGGCGGGTAGCCGGCTCCCGCATCGGTGACGAAGACACCGGCCGCGATGAGGCCGACGCCGACGGCGCCGACGAGTCTCGGGCCCCACGTTGTGCCTCGCCCTGACCGCAGGGTCCGCCCCAGGCCGATCGCGCAGGCCATGTACAGGACACCGGTCACGACGAAGTTCGCGATCTGAAGCCATCCCAGGTCGCCCAGGCTCAGCAGGCTGATCGGGTGGCGGCCGAGGTCGAAACCATCGCGCCTGAAGGCCTGTACCAGGCTCACCGCGAGGAACATCGGTCCGGCGACGATGCCGCAGGCCAGGAGCCGCCTGGTCGCGGTCGACCGGCGGTCATTGGGTGTGGTGATTTCTTTCATCGCCCCTTCCTCTCGTTCTTGGCCCCACGGGTGGGTGCCGTTCACAAGAGACGTCGGGGCGGCCATCGCCATCCGGACATCGTTCGGACCGCCCTCCGGCCGAATGTCGTCCGCCCTCAGTGTTCGTCGATCCGGCGAGCTCGCGAGTGGAGATATCGCTGGTGTTGGAGGCTGGTCGAACGCCTGGCCGCCGCGAGATAGGCGTCGCGTGCGGCGGCGCGATAGCCGGCCAGCTCGAGCAGGTGGGCGCGGACCGCGTGGAGCCGGCGGTCCGTCGGCGAGTCGCGTATCAGACGCGAGCTGCCCGAGCAGGTCGAGCCCTGCCTGCGGTCCTTGACCATCGCGGCCGCGACGCCATGGTTCAGCTTGACGACCGGGTTGTCGGACAGCCCGAGTAGGACCTGGTACAGCGCCAGGATCTGCGGCCAATCGGTGTGGCGTCCGATGGCGGAGCCTCGTCGTGGATCGCGGCGATCGCCGCCTGCACCTGGTATGGGCCGGTCGGCCCGCGAGGGAGCGCGTGGGTGCC
>CAWFXV010000032.1:0-315631 GCA_963819885.1 uncultured Actinomycetota bacterium
CACGCCAGCGCGACGGTCACGACGGTCACGACCACGCCGTAGCGCGTGAACCGCCAGAACGAGATCGGGAAGCCGTTGCGTTCGGCAATGCCCAGCGCCACGACGTTGGCGCTGGCACCTACGGCGGTGGCGTTGCCGCCGAGGTCGGCACCGAGCGCCAATGCCCACCACAAAGCATTCGCTTCGGTTGACCCGGCGCTGGCGTCGACGATGTCGGCCACGAGCGGCGCGACGGTCGCGACGTATGGGATGTTGTCGATAATGGCCGACAGCACCGCGGACCCGAACAGCAGACCGGTCGCGGCGAGCAGGTAGTCGTCACCGACCGCTCCGACGGCGGCCTCGCCGACGGTGTCGATGACGCCGACGTTGACCAGGGCGCCCACGATCACGAACAGCCCCATGAAGAAGATCAGGGTCGGCCACTCCACCTCCGCCAGGTAGTCGGCGGTGGCCGTCCTGGAGATGACCACGAGCAGACCGGCGCCGAGCAGGGCCACCAGGCTCGGTGCGACGTTGATGGTCGTGCCGAGAACGAACCCCAGGATGACCAGAGCGAGTACGGCCAGGCTCCGACGGAGAAGGGCTGGATCCCGGATCGCCCGCCGCTCGTCGATGCGCATGATCGCCTCGACCCGCTCCGGGTCATAGCTGAACGACTTGCGAAACAGCCATCGGGAGAGCAGCACGAACGCCGCAAACGCAATGACGATGAACGGAGTGAGATGGATCAGGAAGTCGTTGAACGACAGATCCCCTCTGCTGGCGATGATGAGGTTGGGTGGGTCGCCGATGAGCGTCGCCGTGCCGCCGATGTTGCTCGCCATCACCAGGGCGATCAGGAAACCTTCCGGTCGGATCCGGAGCCGGTCACATACGAGCAGCGTGACGGGCGCGACGAGCATCACGGTCGTGACGTTGGGGAGAAGGGCGGAGGCGACCGCCGTGATCGTGCACAGCATCGCCATGATCGCGAACGGCCGTCCGCGCGCTCGCTTGGCCGCCCAGATGGCCAGGTACTCGAACAGGCCGGTCTGCTTGAGCACCCCGATGATGATCATCATGCCCAGCAGCAGGAACACGACGTTCCAGTCGACCGCGGTGTTCTCGGAGAAGAACGCCGACTCGGCGTTGGTCGCACCGATCACGACCATCAGGGCTGCGCCGAGAAGTGCGGCGGCGACGCGATGGACCCACTCAGCGGCGATCAGCACGTAGGTGCCGACGAAGATCACAACTGCCAGCACCACGACCAGTGTGCTCGACGAGTGCTCCGCTGTCTGGGCGGACTCCGAGGCTGGCAGCGAAAGGGCGAGCAGGGCGGTCATGCGGGCAGCGCGGCGCCGAGCAGGCGGTGCACGGTGATGACGCCGATGACATGCCCTTCGTCGACGACCGCCACGACCGGCGAGTGCTGCTCAGCCATCACCGCCGCGACCTCGATCAGCGTGGCGTCCGGATCGACGATGGGCCGGGGCACGCCACGCGGCAGGAACTTCTTCGACGGCATGAGCTCCTGCACGGTGCGTCCACGCAGGCTTTCGCACAGAGCGTCCGCATCGCCTTCGCTGTACACCGAGGCAAGGGTCCGGTCCTCCTCGACGTAGTCCGGCAATGCGAAGCGCAGGACCTGTGAGCCGGGCAGGATGAACAGCGGTAGACCCTCGTGGTCGACGACGACCAGCCCGGGGAGCGCGCGGTCGACCAAGAGGCGGGTCGCGTCCAACGCATCGGTGTCCAGATGGACAACGGGGAACGGTTCCGCCAACGCACGGGCACGCACACCGGCACTCTAGGGCGAACCTCCTAGGCTTGACCGCACACGCTGCTCGCCACCGGTGGAGGGTTCAGGATGCGGGGCTACGTCGCCGCCATCGACCAGGGGACGACGAGCACCCGCTGCCTGCTGATCGATCAGGACGGGCATCCCGTCGCTGCGCATCAGCTCGAGCACGCCCAGCACCTTCCTCGGCCGGGATGGGTCGAGCACGACCCTGAGGAGATCTGGACCAACACTCGGGAGGTCGTGGCGGGTGCGATGGCCCACGCTGGTGCCGAGCCGCGTGACGTCGTTGCCATCGGTGTCACCAACCAGCGCGAAACGACCGTGATCTGGGAGCGAGCCACCGGCGTGCCCGTCCATCCGGCCATCGTCTGGCAGGACACCCGAACCCAGCAGATCTGTGCCAGGTTGGCGGCCGTCGGCGGCGTGGATCGGTTCCGAGCGACGACCGGCCTTCCGCTTGCCACCTACTTCGCCGGCCCAAAGGCGGCATGGATCCTCGACGAGGTCGACGGCGCCCGCTCCGCCGCCGCCCGGGGTGACCTGCTATTCGGGACGATCGACACCTATCTGCTGTGGCGAATGACCGGCGGCCCGGACGGCGGCGTGCACGTCACCGACGTCACGAACGCCGCGCGGACCATGCTCATGGACCTTCGCACGCTGGCGTGGGACCCGGACATCTGCGCCGAGGTCGGCGTGCCGACGACGATGCTCCCGCAGATCCGGTCCTCGTCGGAGCTGTACGGGCAAACGAGCGAGTCGGCCTTTCTCACCGGTACGCCGGTGGCTGGGGTCCTCGGGGACCAACACGCGGCGACGTTCGGGCAGGCGTGCTTCGAACCAGGCGACGCCAAGAACACGTACGGCACAGGCAACTTCCTCCTGCAGAACACCGGGACCGAGCCGGTGATGAGCAAGCGCGGCCTGCTGACGACCGTTGCCTACCGGCTCGGCGAGCAGCCGGCCGTCTACGCCCTGGAGGGTTCCATCGCCGTCACCGGATCGCTGGTCCAGTGGCTGCGTGACAACCTGGGCCTGGTCAAGAGCGCGGGTGAGATCGAGGCGCTGGCAAACACGGTCGCCGACAACGGCGGCGTGTACATCGTCCCGGCGTTCTCGGGCTTGTTCGCGCCGCACTGGCGGCCCGACGCGCGCGGGGTGATCGTCGGGCTCACCCGATACGCGAATCGCGGGCACGTCGCACGGGCTGCCCTCGAGGCGACCGCATTCCAGACCCGGGAGGTCGTCGACGCGATGCAGGCCGACTCAGGTGTGGCGCTGCGCGAACTGCGGGTCGACGGCGGGATGGTCGTCGACGACACGCTCATGCAGTTCCAGGCCGACCTGCTGGGTGTGCCGGTGGTCCGGCCGGTGGTGACCGAGACAACGGCGCTCGGAGCGGCCTATGCAGCGGGCCTCGCCGTCGGGTTCTGGGACGGGCTGGATGACCTCCGGCAGCACTGGGCCGAGGACCGGCGGTGGCTGCCGTCACGTGATCGTGGCTGGCGGGAGCGCGAGATGGGCCGGTGGGCGAAAGCCGTCGAGCGCACCTTGGGCTGGGTCGAGGACGACGGGTGACGTCGGCCGCGCGGCTCGATCCTCGTGCGCGCCAGGAAGCATGGCGGCGGCTGACTCGGGACCGGTTCGACGTCCTGGTCGTCGGCGGTGGGATCACCGGTTCCGGCGTTGCCCTCGACGCCGCGAGCCGAGGGCTGGCCACGGCTTTGGTGGAAGCGCGCGACCTGGCCAGCGGCACGTCGTCTCGGTCGAGCAAGCTCATCCACGGCGGGCTGCGCTATCTGGAACAGTTCGATTTCGCCCTGGTCCGTGAGGCCTTGCGTGAGCGTGAGCTGATGCTCACTCGGCTGGCGCCGCATCTGGTCCACCCGGTTCCTTTCCTCTATCCGCTGACGCATCGGGCCTGGGAGCGTCCGTACGTCGCTGCCGGCATGGCGATGTACGACACCTTGGGCGGCGCTCGGTCGCTGCCGCGTCACCGGCATCTGAGCCGGGGGGCCGCGTTGCGGCTGTGTCCTGCGCTGCGCGGCGACGCGCTGGTCGGTGCCATCCGTTTTCACGATGCGCAGACCGACGATGCGCGGTACACGCTCTCGGTGGCGCGGACGGCAGCTCACTACGGAGCGACGGTCCGGACGTCGACCGAAGTCGTCAGACTCATTCGGGACGCGGGCCGGGTGGTGGGCGCCGAGGTACGGGACGTCGAGAACGGCGCGTCGGCCGTCGTCCACGCTGCCGTCGTGGTGGTGTGCGCCGGTGTCTGGACAGATCAGGTGGAGGCGCTCGCCGGCACCAGGGGGCGCTTCGACGTGCGCGCGTCCAAGGGCGTTCACCTGGTCGTTCCCCGCGATCGGATCGCCTCCGAGGTCGGGTTGATCCTGCGCACCGAGGTGTCGGTGCTGTTCGTCATCCCATGGGGCAACCACTGGATCGTCGGCACCACCGATTCCGACTGGAACCTGGATCTCGCTCATCCCGCCGCCAGTACCGCTGACATCGACTACCTCCTCATGCACGTCAATCGTGTGCTCGCCAAACCGCTCACGCGTCGGGACATCGAAGGCGTGTTCGCCGGGCTGCGACCACTTCTCGCGGGTGAATCCGAGGAGACGTCCCGGCTCTCTCGCGAGCACGCGGTAGGTCGACCACTGCCGGGTCTCGTCACGGTTGCAGGCGGCAAGTACACGACCTACCGGGTGATGGCCATCGACGCGGTCGGCCTGGCGGCCCAGGATCTGGACCGTGCGGTCCCTGACTCGGTCACCGACCGGCTTCCACTGCTGGGTGCCGACGGTCATGCGGCCCTGGTCAACCAGGTCGGGGAGCTTGCCGACATGTACCGACTCCCGACCTGGCGCATCCGCGGGCTGCTCGGCCGGTACGGGTCGCTGCTACCCGAGATGCTCGATGCGGCCGCAGACGACGCAACGCTGCTCGAACCCCTTCCCCATGCCGACGAGTATCTGCGAGCGGAAGTCCGGTACGGCGCCACGCACGAGGGCGCGCTGCACCTCGACGACCTGCTGACCCGCCGCACTCGGGTGTCGATCGAGTTCCCGCACCGGGGCGTCGACTCTGCCCCGGCTGCCGCCGAACTGGTCAGCGATGTGCTGGGGTGGAGCGCCGAACGCGCTGACGCCGAGACCGATGTCTACCGGGCGCGCGTGGAAGCGGAGCGGGTGTCGCAGGAGCAGGCCGACGATCTGGCCGCCGACGCTGCCCGGTTGCTGGCGCCGGACACTCGTGCCGTATCGGTCGGCCGCGCTCTGGACTGAGGACGCTCACGCAGCGGTCTGGAATCTGCAGCGGTACTCTCCCCGGAGCACGAAGGGGGCGTCATGCGGAGCGGTTCGGTGCTCGTCCGGGCGGTCGGATGGCCCGCGGCATTGCTCTAGGGCCCGCGTTCGCCCAACCGAAAGACGGCGACGTGGACGACCTGGACAGTGGCGTGGCCGGGCCGGCCGGCGAGCTCGACGCGCACCCGGCGCACTCGTGAGGTGGACCCGAGGTCCCAGGTTCTCCATGATCGTTCGAACAACAGGAACAACCAGCCTCGCGGAGGAATCGGTGCTGGTCGGCGGCTGACCGGCGGGGGTGTGTCCTGTTCGTTCACCGATCTTGGGCGCTGGTGGCCGTGACAGACCCAGACCGACGGAGATGGGACGAGGTTGACCAGCGCCACGGTAAGTAGTAACTTACCGTAAGTGGAGACTTACCAAGCTCGATTCGAGGCGCTTGGTGACCGGACCCGTTGGGCGATCGTCGAGCGGCTCGCGCGTAGGCCGCTGTCGGTCCGGCAGCTGGCCGACGACCTGCCGGTTAGCCGGCCGGCTGTGTCGCAGCATCTCAAGGTGCTCGGCGACGCCGGGCTGGTGACGTCGGTTCCGGAGGGAACCCGACGGATCTACCGGCTGAACCCGACCGGCATCGAGTCAATGCGCACGTCCCTGGACCGGCTCTGGGGCGACGCTCTCGCCGCTTTTGCGGCGGCCGTGCACGAACAGGAGGAGGAGAGATGACCGTGCAACCGACAGCCGCGACGGCGGTGCGGCGCAGCATCACGGTGGATGCGCCGGTGGAGAAGGCATTCGAGGTCTTCACTGACCGGTTCGGAACCTGGTGGCCGCTGGACTACCACACCGGCGATCAGGATCCCGAGACCGTGGTCATCGAGCCGCGCACCGATGGCCGATGGTACGAGCGAACTGCCGACGGTGCCGAGGCCGATTGGGGCGTCGTGCTGGCGTGGGAGCCGCCGACTCGGTTGGTGCTGGCCTGGCGACTCGACGCCGAATGGAAACACAATCCCGACCCGGCGAAGCAGACCGAGATCGAGGTGCACTTCGTGCACGAGGGGCCTGGGCGCACGCGAGTCGACCTCGAGCACCGCCTGCTCGACCGGTTCGGTGACGCCGCTGACGAGATGAGAGCGACGTTCGAATCCGACGCCGGCTGGGTGGGCCTGCTCGAGCGGTTCGCCGACGCGGTCACCTCCGGCTCGGCCTAGGCGACCCCACTCACCGGGCCGTGAAGATCGTCGTGCTGGCAGGAGCACCCCGGTTGCGGGCGGGCGGATTGCACACGACGATCTTCACAATCGGCGATGGCGCCCTACCTGGAACGGCAACTAGTCCTCCGGAGCACCCTGGGCCAAACCCTCGCTGATCAGGTTCATGACTGTGGGATCGGCCAGGGTCGTCACGTCGCCCAGCTGGCGCTGGTCGGCCACGTCGCGCAGCAACCTCCGCATGATCTTGCCCGACCTGGTCTTGGGTAGCTCGGGCACGACCATGATCTGGCGGGGTTTGGCGATCGGACCGATCTCCTTGCTGACGTGGTTCCGCAACTCGGCGACGATCCGCTCACCGCCGTCGCCGGCCTCGGCACGGAGGATGACGAACGCAACGATCCCCTGGCCAGTCATCGGGTCGGTCGCGCCGACGACCGCGGCCTCCGCCACCTTGGGATGGGAGACCAGAGCCGACTCGACCTCCGTTGTGGAGATGCGGTGCCCCGACACGTTCATGACGTCGTCCACCCGGCCGAGCAGCCAGAGGTCACCGTCCTCGTCCTTCTTCGCACCATCGCCGGCGAAGTAGTACCCCTGGTCGGCGAATCGGGACCAGTAGGTGTCGCGGTAACGGTCGTCGTCGCCCCAGATCGTCCGCAACATCGACGGCCACGGCTGGGTCAGCACGAGGTACCCCCCACCTCCGTATGGCACTGGCGTTCCGGTGTCGTCGACGACGTCGGCGCTGATGCCGGGCAACGCCGTCATGGCCGAGCCGGGCTTGGCCGCCGTGACGCCGGGCAGGGGGCTGATCATGATCGCGCCCGTCTCCGTCTGCCACCAGGTGTCCACGACCGGCGTACGCTCGCCGCCGATGTTCGCGCGGTACCAGATCCACGCCTCGGGGTTGATCGGCTCGCCGACGGTTCCGAGTAGCCGCAGCGACGAGAGGTCGTGCTGGGCTGGAATGTCGTCGCCCCACTTCATGAACGTTCGGATCGCGGTCGGTGCGCAATAGAGGATCGTCACGCCATACTTCGCGACGATCTCCCACCACCGGCCCTTGTGCGGGGTGTCGGGTGTCCCCTCGTACATGACCGACGTCGCCCGGTTGGCCAGCGGTCCGTAAACGATGTAGCTGTGCCCGGTGACCCAGCCGATGTCGGCCGCGCACCAGTACACATCGGTGTCGGGTTTCAGGTCGAACACGTTGCGGTGGGTGAACGCCACCTGGGTCAGGTAGCCGCCAGTGGTGTGCAGAATTCCCTTCGGCTTGGCGGTGGTACCGCTGGTGTAGAGGATGTACAGCGGATGCTCCGCGTCGTGGGGCTGCGGGTCGTGTTCGTCGCTCTGCCGCTCGACGACGTCGTGCCACCACACGTCGCGCCCTTCGGTCCACTCGACGTCTTGCCCAGTTCGGCGGACGACCAGCACTGTGCGTACATCCGGGCACTCCGTCAGCGCCTGGTCGACGGCCGGCTTGAGTGCGCTTGCCGCGCCACGCCGATAGCCCCCGTCCGCTGTAATGACGATGCGGGCATCAGCGTCTTGAATCCGGCCCTTCAGCGCGTCAGCGGAGAACCCACCGAAGACCACCGAATGCGGAGCTCCCAGTCGGGCACAGGCGAGCATCGCGATCGCCGTCTCGGGGATCATCGGCATGTAGATCGCGACCCGGTCGCCCTTGCTAACACCCAGTTCCGTCAAGGCGTTTGCGGCCCGGCACACCTCACGTTTGAGATCGGCGTAGGTGACCGTGCGGGTGTCGCCGGGCTCTCCTTCCCAGTGCAGGGCCACCTGGTCCCCGTACCCAGCCTCGACATGCCGGTCGACGCAGTTGTAGCTGATGTTGAGCGAACCACCGACGAACCATCTCGCGAAGGGGCGTTTCGACCAGTCCAGCACTTGGGTCCACTCGGAGTCCCAGCTCACCAGGTCGCGCGCCTGTTTCTCCCAGAACGCGACCGGGTCGGCCGCCGCGTCGTAGAGCGAGCGGTCGGCGTTCGCCTGCGTGGCAAAATCGTCCGACGGTGGGAACCGCCGGTCTTCGTGCAGGAGATTGGACAGGGCTTCGCTGGTCACGTCGTCGCTCCGGTTCCGTCTCGCCGTCGAGGGCCGCACTGTGCCTACCTCACCACTGCCCGCCGGTCGCAACAAGCCACCGACGTCGTCATGTGCGCCTCCTTACCCGGTGCAGCGGCTCTTTGGTCCCGCTACCCGCGGAGCCCCGGCGCGAAAGGGCTTGTGCCCCACCTCAAGAATGACCACGTTCACCACGTGAATCCGCCCTGGTGAACGTCGTCATTCCCCGGGTTGCGCGGTAGCAGCGCGTGACATAGGGCAGGACCAGTTGACTCGATTCCGCGAAGCGGTCGAACAGCTTGACGACCTCGGCGACGGTCTCGGCCTGCTCAACGGCCGAGCGGACCGCGATGTATGAGCGGGACCTGACCAGGCTCACCAGCATGTCCCGATCAAGGCGCTGGGTGTGTCTGAACTGGGCCGTCTCGAGCTGGTCGAATTGGGTGTGCGCGGCGCGCAGGGCCGGCGCCACCTCCACGGGCGATGCGTCCTGACTACCGATGATCCGGGACAGCTCGGCCACCCATGGTGTCGACTCGTCACGCAGGTTCCATACCAGCGCCAGCCGCCCGCCCGGTCGGAGCACCCGAGCGATCTCCGGGACAGCTGCTGTGTGGTCGAACCAGTGGAAGGCCTGAGCGACGATCACGGTGTCGACATCGGCGTCCGGTAGCGGGATCGCCTCGGCCCGTCCCTCGAGCGCGGCAGCTCGCGGATTCGCGCTCCGCAACACCGCGAGCATCTGCGGCGACGGGTCGACAGCGATCACGTCGTGACCGGCGGTAACCAGTGTTGCCGTCAGCTTGCCTGTTCCGGCGCCGAGATCGAGCACGCGACGTGGCGGGCCTCCCACCAGCCACTCGACGGCGGCGGCTGGGTATCCGGGGCGCGCGCGGTCGTAGATGTCCGCAACTTGGCCGAACACCTGCGCATGCTCGGCCGGCCGACCGGAACCGACCGCCACCATCGCACCGTAGTGTGGCGTTGCCGCGATCACCCCATGAACCCGTCCGCAGTACTGAGCAATGACGTGAATCCCGACCCGTTCGTCGATGTCGCCGCTCTTGCGGGAGTCGGCGCGGCGGCGGCGCACGCGCGCGACGCGATCGACGCCCTTCTCCGACACCCGAGCGTCCGAAGTGATGCGGTTCGGCTGGCGGCGGCGTCAGCAATTCGGGGAGCCAGGGCCTCGGCCCTGTTGGCCGGTGGAATGCCTGACGACGTTGGTGACCCGGTCACGCAAGGCGCCTTGCGCGCAACGGGCGAAGCGCTCCAGCTCGCGGCGAGCTGGCAGCGGACACCGGGGCAGGTGCTCGCTCGGCTGCATCTGCTTGCGGCTCGGGATCTGGGTGATCCCGCCGAGTTGGGCCGGCCGGTGCCCTCCACAGACCGGAACCGTTTCGCCCAGCTCATCCGCCTCGGTTCGGGTCCCAGTGCGGCGCCGGGCGTGGTCATCGCGGCGCTTGTCCACGGTGAGCTGATGGCCATCGGCGCGTTCACGTCCGGGGGAGACTTGGTCGCCCGGGTGACCGAACGAGTGGTGCTGATCTCGCGGGGTGTCGACGGCCTGGGGGTGAGCATCCCGGAAGCCGGTCACTTGGCACTTCGGCCCGCCTACGCCGAGCTGTTGAGGGCATACGCGTCGGGAGAGCCCGAGGGCGTGGCGGCGTGGGTCCGGCATTGTTGCGACGCCTATGCCCGTGGAGCGGAGGCCGGTCTGGCGCATGCGAGCGGCGCCCCCGGATCTTCCGAATAGGGGCGCCGCCGCTGGCACGTCAAGACGGGTTACCAAGCGTGCAGCTCGTCTGTCGCCCCGGCTGACCCGGGACAACTGCCCGTACATGGGCTGATCGCCGCGTGGGTGCCCATCTGCCGTGCGCGGTCCTTGCGGGCCGTACCCACTTTCTAGTTGACGATCTCGGCGTGTCGGAAGGGTTTCGCCAAGATCTTTACGTTGGGAGGCGTTCGGCGCGTCTGGTCAGTCGGCGCCGCACTGCGCGACCGCGAAGCGGGCGAGCTCGGCAACGCCGCGCCCGGGCAGATCAGCCCCCGCGGTCTGGACGGCGCCGTTCTCGTCCTGGAACTCCAGGCCCAACGTGATGTCGTTGAGAATCTGGGTATCGCCACAGCCGACGATCTGCCAGGTGAGGTCGAGGGGGAACGACAGCGCGCCCCCCGGCTCGAACTGCACCGGAACCGAAGCGTCGATCATCCGGAACCCGGGAGCTGAAGTAGTGACGTCGACGAGCGCAAAACGCTGGGAGGGGTCGAACGCCCGCATCTGCAGGCGCATCGTCAACGTGTCCGGGGTGGATGCCGGCACTGACTCGACCTCCTCGACGTAAGCACCGGCCGAACCAACGGGCAAGCACACGGCCCTTCGAACCTCCGACATGAGCCCGTCGTCCGGCAGCGGAAGCGAGATCGTGCGTTCTCTCGCCTGGGTGCGCACTCTCGTCTGAAGAACATCTGGACTGGTGTCCTCGGTGCAATCGGGAGTC
The DNA here is from genome assembly GCA_963819885.1 of uncultured Actinomycetota bacterium. Lineage (GTDB taxonomy): Bacteria > Actinomycetota > Actinomycetes > Jiangellales > Jiangellaceae > JACVRX01. The sequence goes on from CAWFXV010000032.1 coordinate 10,898, forward strand.
GCGTGGTGGACCCGCACCATCACCCAGGTGTCGGGAGGCAGCATGATCGGTCGCCGGGTGGCATCGTCTGCCAGTGACCACCCTTCGGGGCGTATCGAGAGCAGCTCGACCTCCAGCGGACCGGAGTTGTAGAGCGGCAATTGGAATGGGATGTCCGGCATCCCGATGATTTCGGGCGTGCCGGCGATGAGCTCGACCGCGGACTCGGCCGCAGCAAGATCGGCAGCTTCGCGCCGCGCGTTGGATCCCAGCACTCCGACGATCAGGGCAGCCAGGACCGCCAGCGATAGGACCAACCACTGCCACCATGGCGGCCGCGAGGCGCCGTCGTCGTCGGCGATGGGGCCTTCATCGATGTGCATCGGCGGAAGGGCCTGCGGAGTACTTCCCTTTTCGTCGCGCCGTGGTCGGCCGAGATCGAGGATCTCGTTGGGTGGTTCCTCGTATCGGCTCATGATGTCCGCGCTCGGCGTTTCGAGGCGTACCACACTAGTCCGGCCGCGGCCGCTCCTGCGCCCAGCGCCGCAGCGGCGATGGCCGGCTTCGGTGCATCGCGGATCGACGAAGCGCGCTGACGCAACGCCACCGGCTTGGAAAAGACCAGCACCGGCCAGCCGCGCTCGGCTGCGGTCCGTCGCAACGCCCGATCCGGGTTGACCGCATAGGGGTGACCCACGGCGTCGAGCATGGGCAGGTCGGTGGCCGAGTCCGAGTAGGCATAAGAGCGAGACAGGTCGTAGCCCGCTGACTCGGCGAGCGTGCGGATCGCGGCAGCCTTCGCCTCCCCGTAGGCATAGAACTCGATCGTCCCGTCGAAGCGGCCATCCTCGCCGACGACCATTCGCGTCGCGACCACCTTTTCGGCGCCGAGCATCTCCCCGATCGGCTCGACGACCTCGGAACCACTCGAGGAAACGATCACCACATCCCGACCGGCCAGGTGGTGCTCGTCGATCAGGGTCACCGCCTCGTCGTACACGATCGGGTCGACGATCGTGTGCAGGGTCTCGGCGACGATGTCCTTCACCGTCTGTACATCCCAGCCGGTGACCAGCCCTGACAGGTATTCGCGCATGCGCTCCATCTGGTCGTGATCGGCCCCGCCCACCAGGTAGACGAACTGAGCGTAGGCACTGCGGAGGACCGCCCGCCGGTTGATCAGTCCGCCCTGGTAAAAGCTCCGCGAAAAGGCCAGCGTGCTCGATTTCGCAATGACCGTTTTGTCGAGGTCGAAGAACGCGGCGGTACGCCGCACCGGTGCGGCAGGGCGCGCGGGGACCCCATTGGCCGCGACTTCGACGTCGATGTCCACCAGAAAGAGAATAGGACGGGGTTCTCGCACAGCGATTCGAAATTTCCGTCCCGATGGTTGGTTTTGAAGCCCCAACGTGGGGCACACTGGGTAATGGCGGCACCCCCCGCCGCTCGGACCCGACCCGCCCCCCTGGTCGGGTCCCATACACGGCTCCCGTCGCCCCCCGGCGGGGGCCGTGCCTATTGTCGGGCAGCCGAGGCCCAACCTGTCCACAGGACGAGCGGTCTCGCCATCTGTGTCCACAACTGCCGGCTGACGGGCTGCGACTGCCATGGGTTGCCGGCACAGTCGATGACCTCGCTCGAATTGGAGGTCCTGCCGTGAACCAGTCGCCCCAGACGCCGGCCCGCTCCCTCGTTCTCACCGCCGACGAAGCGCTGCTCGACGACTTGCTGCGACTCGCAGCCGCGGCGGGCGTGGAAGTGGACGTGGCAGCCGATCCGGCGGCCGCGCGGTCTTGGTGGCAGGCGGCGCCACTGTGCATCATCGGTGACGACCAGGCCGAAAACGCCGCTGGCCAACTCGGTCGCCGGCAGCAGGTCATCCTGGTCGGACTGGACCGCGCGGACCAGGACATCTGGCGGCGCGGTGTCGCACTCGGTGTCGAGCAGGTGGTCTATCTGCCCGACGTCGAGCATTGGCTCGTCGAGCGGTTCGCCGACGCGGCGGAAGAGGCGGGCCACGAGGCGCTGGTGGTCGGCGTGATGGGTGGACGCGGCGGCGCGGGTGCTTCTGTGCTCGCCGTGGCGCTGGCCGTCACGAGCGCTCGTCGCGGGCTCGCGACGATGCTGGTCGATCTCGACCCGCTCGGTGGTGGCATCGACCTCTTGCTGGGCGCGGAGGACAGCTCGGGCCTGCGCTGGCCCGACTTCGCCGGCACGCGAGGACGGCTGGCCACGGCTGCATTGCGCGACGCCTTGCCCGAACGGCATGGCCTGACGGTGCTGTCTTGGGACCGCAGCAACGTGTTGACGATTCCGCCCCCAGCAGTGCGCGCTGTAGTGAGTGCGGCTCGGCGTGGGTGCGACGCTGTGGTGCTGGATCTCCCGCGCCGGTTGGATGCAGCCACCGAAGAAGCACTCGAGCTGTGCACCTGCACCCTGCTCGTTGTTCCTGCCGAAGTCAGGGCGGTAGCGGCGGCAGCGCGCGTGGCCGTCGGCCTGTCAGCGCTCACGTCTGACATCCGGGTGGTCGTGCGGGGACCATCGCCGTCCGGCCTCGGAGCGGTCGAGGTGTCCGACGCGCTCGGCCTACCCGTCGCCGCCGAGATGGGCACCGAGGCGCACCTGGACGAGAGGATCGAGCGGGGAGACCCTCCCGCCCGGACCGGTCGCGGGACCATCGCGGACGCGTGTGACGACGTGCTCGACGATCTGGTGTCCGCGACCCAGGTCTGGGCGGCATGACCCGCGATGGCGACTGACTCCGGCTTGCTGGAACGGGTGCGCTCCTCGCTGGCGGCCGAAACAGGTGTACCAACCCCAGCCCGCGTCGCGGCGGCGCTGCGGAGCGAGGGCGCAGTGCTCGGCGATGCGGCGGTGCTCGAGGTCAGTGAGCAGCTGCGGTCGGAGATCTCTGGGGCCGGTCCGTTGGAGGTGCTGCTTCGCGAACCGGGCGTCACGGATGTGCTCGTCAACGGTCCGGACGAGGTGTGGGTCGATCGTGGCGCCGGCCTCGAGCGCGCAGCGGTACGCCTCCGCGACGAGGCTGCCGTCCGGGGGCTCGCTCAACGCCTGGCCGCGACCGCCGGTCGGCGGCTCGACGACGCCGTTCCGTTCGTCGACGCCCGCCTGCCGGGAGGTACGCGGTTGCATGCGGTACTACCACCGATCTCACCGGCCGGCACTGTGATCTCGTTGCGGGTGCCAGCGGCTACGAGCTTCGGCTTGGCCGAGCTCACGAACTCCGGCAGTGTGCCCGCGGAACTGGCGCCGCTGCTGGTTGCCGTGGTGCGCTCCAGGGTCGCGTTCCTCGTTACTGGCGGGACTGGCAGCGGCAAGACCACGGTTCTTGGAGCGCTGCTTGCGGCCGCGCATCCGTGGGAGCGCATCGTGCTGGTGGAGGACTCCGCAGAGCTGCAACCGGCGCATCCTCACGTCGTCCGGCTGGAAGCACGGGCGGCGAATGTCGAGGGGGTTGGGCGGGTGGGCTTGACCGACCTGGTCCGCCAGGCCCTGCGGATGCGGCCCGACCGGCTGGTCGTGGGCGAGGTCCGCGGGGCTGAGGTCGTCGACCTGCTGGCCGCACTGAACACTGGGCACCAGGGCGGTTGCGGCACTCTGCATGCCAATTCCGCCGCCGACGTACCGGCCCGCCTGGAGGCTCTGGGTGTTGCCGCGGGACTACGTCGCGATGCCGTCCACGCGCAGGCGGTCGCTGCCCTGGACGTCGTGGTGCATCTGAACCGAGAGAGGTCGGGTCACCGCCGGGTCGGCAGCGTCGACCTGCTGTCGCGATCTCCTGCCGGCGAGCTCGTGACGGTTCCCGGCCTGACGCTCGAATCGAATGGCAGCGTCGGTCGGGGCCCAGGAGCACCGGCCCTGGATGCCCTGGTGGCGGAGGTGGACGAAGACGGGTGAGGAGCATTGCCATCGTGGCGGCCGCACTCGCGGCGGCCCTGGTCGCCGGACACAGACCGAACGTGCTGACGGTCCGGCTCGCCCCTCAGCCGGTGTCCCGAAGTGTCCGATCGTGGCTGACGGGCAGGGGAGGCACCTGTCGCGGCGGCACCCCAGGCCTGGCCGGCGATCCCAAGCGGCTGCCAGCGGTCATCGCCGTCGCCGGCGGCGTGACCGGTCTCCTCGTCAGTGGCCCGGCTCTCGCCGCGCTGGCAGCGGGGCTCGCGGCGCTCGTCATGATCATCCGAGGCCGGATGGTCACGGCTCGGATGGACAGGGAGCGAGAGAGCATGCTGACCGAGGCGTGCCTCGCACTGGCCGCGGACCTGCGTTCGGGAATGCACCCACGACAGGCGCTGCAGGAGGCCGCCACGGATTGGCCGGATCTGTTCGGCCCTGCCGCAGGTCGGGCCCGGGTCGGCGGTGACGTCGCCTCCGCTCTTCTGGCGGCTGCCGGGCGGAGCGGGTCGGCGATGTCAGCGGTGGCGGCCGGCTGGCGGGTCAGCGAGCGAACAGGAGCTGCGCTGGCGGTCGTCCTGACAGCGGTGGCCGACTCGCTTCGGGCCGATGCTGCGGCGCGGCGTGAAGCGGATGCGCAGCTGTCCACGGTGCGAGTCACAGCGCGCCTGCTGGCGGTCTTGCCGGTGGGCTCCCTCGTGCTTCTCTCCGGCGGTGACCTGACGGCAGTCCGCTTCCTGATCAGCACGCCGACGGGCCTGGCTTGCCTTGGGGTTGCCGTTGTGCTCGTCGCCGCGGGTCTGTGGTGGGTCGATCGGTTGGTCCGGTCTGCGACCGGACCTTCGTGGTGAATCAAGGAAACCGTCAGGTGGGACCCTGACGATGGTCTCCGAGTTCGCGGTCCTGTTGGCGGCTGCGGCTGCGGCGCTCGCGCTGGGGCCATCGGCTGCGTCGTCGAGGCTTCGACGTCTGCTTGTGGCGACCAGGCCGGCCAGCGATGTTCGGGTGCCCGCGACGGTCGATCGTTCCTCGACTTCTCGGGGTCTCGCGTCTCCTCGCGCCAAAGCAACCTCGGCTCTGGTCATCGGTCTAGCAGCCGGTTTGTGGATCGGTGGATTCCTCGGACCGGTGGTCGGCCTGTGCGTCGGATCGGTGACATGGTTCGCGCTGGGTCAACTCGAGTCGAACGCCGGCGTTCGGGCAAAGGCCGCACGCGCCTGGGCACTCCCGCTCGTAGCCGAGCTCATGTCCGCGGCGGTGGCGGCCGGAAGTCCGCCAGTCGTTGCCGCTGAGGCGGTCGCGGACGCTCTCGGCGGCCCGATCGGAGCAGCATTGCGCTCCGCGGCGGCCTCAGCCCGACTGGGTTCGGATCCGGCCACGGCATGGCTGACGCTCGGAACGGATCCCGCCTTCCGCCCGCTGGCCCGTGCGCTGGCCGCCTCGGCGAGCCGAGGCACATCGCCGAACGAGGTGCTGGACCGCGTGGCGCGTGATGCTCGAGATGCTGCGCGATGGGCGGCCGAAGCCAGGGCCCGATCGCTGGGTGCCCGAGCCGCCGCTCCGCTCGGGCTCTGCTTTCTGCCAGCGTTCGTCCTGGTCGGGATCGTCCCATTGGTTATCACTGCGGCCATGCCCTTGCTGCCCTGACTGCGCGGTACCAGCGAGACGCGTTGTCCACAGGGGCGACTGCAGGCCCGCCACCGTCCCCAATTGCGATTTGGCACCTGGGGCAAACAAGCCGAACCGAACAGCCTGGTCTGCAGCCTCACGATCGTGAGGTCCGCACCGGCCGGCTGCCGGTACCGGGAGGTCCCATGTTCGCGATCGTCAAGGTGTTGGGCCGGAGCGAGCAAGGCATGACCACGGCCGAGTATGCGGTCGGGACCGTCGCTGCCTGCGGCTTCGGCGGGGTGCTGTACAAGCTGCTGACGAGTGACACCGTGGTCGAGCTGCTGACCAATGTCGTACGCCGCGCCTTCGACATTCTGGGATGACGACGAGGTCGCGCCGGCGGGGTTCTCCCCGCCGGCGCCGGCGAGCAGGTGATCCAACCCGCGGAGCTGTTACCGCGGAGATCGCGGCTGCGCTGCCCGCTCTGGTAGTGATCGTGGTCGGCGCGGTCTGGCTGGTGGCGATAGCCCTGGCCCAGCTTCGCTGTGCCGATGCCGCGCGGGAAGCGGCTCGTGCCGCCGCCCGCGGCGAGCTGCCAGCGGTCGTCTCCGATCTGGCGGAGAGCGTTGGGCCGGATGGCGCATCGGTTCGGGTCCGCCTCGGCAGCGACGTCGTCACCGTTGAGGTGTCGGCACCGGTCCCGGTACCGCTGCCCTTCGGCGCCGATCTGCCGGCTCCGGTCGTGCACGCCGCCGCAGCAGCGGTGTTGGAGAAACCATGAGCCGCTGGCGCGCCACAGCCGGCGCCGGCGCAGATCGCGGTGCCGGTTCGATCCTGGTGCTCAGCGCCGTCGCCGTGGTGCTGACCGCCGCTCTCGCAGTCCTCACATTCGCGGCGGGGTACGACGCTCGGCACCGGGCGGCGGCGGCCGCCGACCTCGCTGCCCTCGCCGGTGCCGGCCAGGTTCGGCTCGGCGTCGAACCGGCCTGCTCGCTCGCTCGGACCGTGGCAGCCGCCAACGGTGGAGCCCTCCACTCATGTGAGGTGGAGGGTGAGCAGGTGGTCGTCAGCGTGGCTGCAGCGATCGTCGGGCCGACGCGATGGCTGCCGGATCCGGTCCGCCGGGCCCGGGCCGGGCCGACGACGGTCGAGCCGATCGCTGTCGGTGACTCAGCCGAAGCCGCCCGCCTCGCCCTGCCGATAGGCGGTCCCTATCGCATCACCGCACGATTTGCCGATGCCGGTCCGCATTGGGCGTCGGGCCGGCACAGTGGCCTCGACTTCGCGGCGGAGCCGGGAGTGCCGGTGCTCGCCGCGGCCGCCGGACGCGTCACCGCGGCCGGACCTGCAGGTCGCTACGGCAACCTCGTTGTCATCGACCACGGCGACGTCGTCACGTACTACGCGCACCTGTCCGCTGTCACCGTCGTGGTCGGCGACCTCGTCGACGCTGGCAGGCAGGTGGGCGCCGTGGGCTCGACCGGCAACGCGACCGGACCGCACCTGCATTTCGAGGTACGCATCGGCGGCGTTGCTCGGGATCCGGCCGGGTTTCTCTGAAGTGAGCGGCGAAATGAGTCACCTGCCTAGGCTTCCGGTGCCTCCCGAGGAGCGTCCTGCGAGCGGGTAGCGCCGAGGCACGCGACCACAACGCATCCGATCGCCGTCCATTCGCGGGCGTCGAGATCCTCGCCGAGCACGACCAGCCCCACCAGCGCCGCTACCACCGGCTCGAGACTCATCAGGATCCCGAACACCCGCGCCGGCATCCGTCGTAGCGCTTCAAGCTCGAATGTGTACGGGATGACCGATGACAGCAGGCCGATTGCGGCTCCGATCAGCAAGACCTCCGGACGGAGCAGGTCGGTGCCACCGGTGGTGACGCCTACCGGCAGCACCAGCAATGTCGCTGTGACGCTGGCGAGCGCGAGACCCGACGATCCAGGAAAGCGCCGCCCGGTCTCGGCGCTCAACAGGATGTAGCCGGCCCACGCTGCGGCAGCGAGGAGCGCGAATGCGACACCGACCGCGGTGACAGCGCCGGAGTCGTCGAGCGTGAACAGACCGATGCCCGCGGCCGCGAGTCCCCCCCACAGCAGGTCGAGCCATCGGCGGGAGAAGGCGACAGCGACACCCAGCGGGCCCAGGAATTCGATTGTCACCGCAATGCCCAGCGGGATTCGGGAGAACGACTCGTAGAACGAGAAGTTCATCGTCGCCAGCGTTACACCGAACGCTCCTGCGACGGCGAGGTCGCTTCGGCGCCAGCGCCGTGCTCCCGCTCGCAACAGCGGTCGGGCAATAAGTACCAGCACGACCGCTGACGTGGCCAGCCGCAGCGTGACCACCGCGCTGGGTGGAAGCTCCTCGAACAACCTCTTCGCAAACCCCGCGCCCAGCTGGACCGAGGCGATGCCGAGCAGCACCAGTGCCGGCGCCGGAACCGCGCTCGGCCTGATCACCCTGACGGCGGCGCGGTTCGGCGAGGTTGCCGGGCCGGCTGAGATCCGGTCAGGTGCGGCGTTCCTCGGTCGGGTAGTCGGACGGTTGCGTCATCGTGATGTCGTCGACCTCGTCGTCGTATCGCTGCGCCGCTGCCACACGGTCATCGGTCACGGCGGGCGCAGCTTTGGCCCGCCGGCGCAGCTCACGAACCTCCTCGCGGCGTTGCCGCGATCGACGCATGGCTGTTCGTAGCAGGACGAATGCAAAGAGCGCGACGACACCGGTGGCCACCCCGGCGAGAAAGACCGTGGCGGTATCGGTGGCGATGCTCACGTCGAAGAACTCGACGGTCACGTCGGCGCTCTGTCCGATGATGGCCGCCACGATTAGGGCGATGGCAGCAGCCAGCAGGAGTAGGGCGATGAGGATCATGACAGTTCCCTTGCCTTCCGCTGTGGTGGGCGGGGGACCAGCGCGGCCGGCGCCTGCGCGAGCACTGCATCGAGGAGCCGTACCGCCCCGGTCTTGTCCAGTGGTTCATTACCGTTCCCGCACTTGGGCGACTGTACGCATGACGGGCACCCGCTGGAACAGGTACAAGCCGCAATCGCGTCGCGGGTCGCACTCAGCCAGACCGCCGCTGCTTCGAAGCCGCGTTCGGCGAAGCCGGCCCCACCCGGATGGCCGTCGTGCACGAAGACCGTCAGCAGGCCGGTGTCGAGGTGCCGGGCCGTCGACATCCCTCCGACGTCCCAGCGGTCACAGGTGGCCACGAGGGGCAGCATCCCGATCGCGGCGTGTTCTGCCGCATGGGCAGCGCCGGATGCGTGTGAGGCGGCGACACCCGCTGCGCCGACGGCGTCGTCAGGCAGGGTCCACCACACCGCTCGCGTCCGCAGGTGCCGCGGCGGCAGGTCCAGCGGTTCTTCGCCCAGGATCTCTCCGCTCCCGAACCGCCGTTTGAGGTACGACACCACCTGACTGGACACCTCCACGCTGCCGAAGACGAGTCGGGCCGCTCCCCATTCGACGCTCCTTTCCTCGTGTCGTACCCGCAGGTCGGTGATGTCTCTGGCGGTGGTCGTGTAGTCGGGAGCGTCGGGCCGCACTACCGCGAGGCCCTCGGCAAGGTCCAGTTCGTCGACGACATAGGTCTCACCCTGGTGAACGTAGACGGCACCGTGGTGCACCGTGGCGTGCGCCCGGCTGGGATCCACGGTGCCGAGCAGCCGACCGGTCTTGGCCTCGAGCAGTCGGACCGGTTGGCCCCCGGTCCCGCGGAGGTCGGCGAGGTCGGTGGCCCAGTCGCGGCGGGTCCAGTACCACCCCGACGCGCGGCGGCGGAGCAGACGGCGGCGCTCCAGGGTGGCCAGCACCTCCGAAGCGGACGGGCCGAACAGAGCGACTTCGTCGTCAGACAGCGGGGACTCCGCAGCCGCGGCACACAGGTGCGGCGCGAGAACATACGGGTTGTCCGGGTCGAGGACCGTAGCCTCAACTGACTGACCGAACACGACGGCTGGGTGCGTGACCACGTAGGTGTCCAGCGGATCATCCCGCGCGATGAAGACGGCGAGCGCCTCCTGGCCTGCGCGCCCGGCCCGCCCTGCCTGCTGCCACAGCGACGCCCGTGTCCCCGGCCAGCCGGCCATGAGCACGGCGTCCAGGCCAGCAATGTCGACCCCGAGCTCGAGTGCGTTGGTGGCCGCAACCCCGCGCAGCGTGCCCATTTGGAGCTTCTCCTCGAGGGCACGTCGTTCGTGGGGCAAGTAGCCGGCCCGATACGCCGCAACTTGCTCGGCGAGCTCGCCGGCGATGGGAGCCAGGGCGTTTCGGGTCAACGTCGCCACGGTTTCAGCCGAACGTCGGGACCGAACGAACGCGACCGTCCTGGCACCGGCCACCACCAGATCAGCAAGCAGATCCGCCGTCTCGACGACCGTGCTGCGCCGGACCGGCGCCCCGTTCTCGCCACCGCCGCCACCACCCCCCCGGTTGCGCTCGGTGGAGGGTTCTCCACGTCTCAACGCGGTCTGAGACGTGGGAAAGCCTCCACTCGGTGGGTCGGGGGTGGCGGGGGTGGGGAGTAGAGGAGGTTCCCACAGCACGAATGCTGCCTGCCCGCGAGGGGAGCCGTCGTCGACGACCGAGACCACCGGTTGCCCGATCAGCCGGCTGGCGCTGACCTCGGGCTGGGCCGTCGTCGCCGAGGCGAGTATGAAGACCGGATGCGCCCCGTAACCGGCGCACACCCGTCGCAACCGTCGCAACACCTGCGCAACGTGCGAGCCGAAGACCCCCCGATAGCCGTGGCATTCGTCGACGACGACGAAGCGCAGCGCCCGCAGAAACCCTGCCCATCGGTGATGTCGGGGAAGCAGCGAGTGGTGCAGCATGTCCGGGTTGGTGAGCAGGTACGTCGCGTACGTTCGGGCCGCATCTCGGGCCTCGACCGGGGTGTCGCCGTCATATACCGCCGCCACGACGCCGGGCACCGCGAGCGCTTCCAGCGAACGCAGTTGGTCGGCCGCGAGAGCCTTCGTCGGCGCGATATACAGCGTCCGCGATCGGTTCTCGCGGGCTGCGGTAAGCGCAGGCAGCAGATAAGCCAGCGACTTGCCTGACGCCGTGCCGGTTGCCACGACCACTGAGCTCCCGGCCCAGGCGAGTGAGGCGGCCTCGGCCTGATGTGACCACAGGGCACGAATGCCTGAAGCGTGCAGCCGGGTCAGGACGACAGAGTCGACCCAGGCCGGCCAGCCGACGGCGCGACCGGAGCGGGTGGGCAGGTGCTCAACGTGAGTGACGCGCTCCGCCCGACCCGGCGCCGCCGTCAGGGTCGCGAGGAGCTCGGCGGCCGTGGGCACCTGCGCAGTCTTGCACCGTGTTTGGAGCAACGAGGAGTCCGAGCGAGGCACGAGCGAGGATCCGAGTGCGACCGTCTAGATTGAATGCGAGCAGTTAACTGACGACCAGGAGGTCGAGTGGACCTGTCGTTGTCGACCCGTTCCGAAGGCGGGCGAACGATCGTCGAGGCAGTGGGCGAAATCGACGTCTACACCGCGCCGAAGCTCCGCGAACAGCTCACCGAGCTGGTTGATGCCGGCCGTCTTGACATCGTCGTCGATATGCAGAAGGTCGAGTTCCTGGATTCGACCGGCCTGGGCGTCTTGGTAGGCGGGCTCAAACGAGTGAATCAGCACGACGGCTCATTGCGCCTGGTTTGCCCCCAGGAGCGGATCCTCAAGATCTTCCGGATCACCGGGTTGACAAAGGTCTTCGCCATCTACGACGAGGTCGCCGCGGCGGTGGCGACCGACGGCTGACATCGGTTTATCGTGGCCCTGGTCGAGCTGAGTATTCCGGCCCGAGCCATGCATGTCCGGACGGCCCGTCAGATTGCCGTTTCGCTCGCGCGGCGGGCCGAACTGGCTGAGGAAGTCTTGGATGAGGTCCGGCTCGCGGTCGCCGAGGCCTGTGGCCTGGCACTGGCTGTGCTGAGTCGAGCTCGCAAGGACGGCGCGGTCGCCGTCGATTTCGACGACAGCGACGGATTCACCGTGGAAGTCCGTGCCGACGCGCCGCTGCCGGCGGCGACCGGCACGGCCGCTCTCGACGTCGTCGCCCGCGCCGCGAACACCGGCGATGAGGACGGCGAGCAGTTACCGGCGGGGGCCGCCCTGGCCGTGCTGGCGGAGGTCGCTCCGGTCCTGGACGCCGCAACGTCGGCGCACGGGATGCGGCTGCGGATGAGCTGGCCCGTCGTGGCCGATTTAGGGCCGCCGAGCCAGACTGCGTAGAATCCGGCACCAGTCGGACCGTGCGTTCGCTCGGTCCCGGGTCGTCAACCACCCTCGGGCACCCGCTTGCGCCTGGCGCCGCGGGTACTGGGTATTTGTCCGACCCTGACCAGCACGTCAAGGAGGACGAATGACCGGGCTGTTGCGGGCCCAAGAAGCCAGTTCGGCGATCTCGCTGTCGGGCAGCAACCTCTCATACGTCGTCGTGGTGGCGCTCGTCGCCATCGCGGCCTTGGTGATGGCAGGCCTGTTCCGTCGCGAGGTGCTGGCTGCCGGTGAAGGCACCGAGCGGATGCAGGCGATATCGCTGGCCGTCCAGGAAGGCGCGGCGGCCTATCTCTACCGGCAGTTCAGAACGCTCGCGGTGTTCGTCGTCCTGGTTGTCGTGCTGCTGTTCCTGCTTCCTGGCGATGGCGATATCCGGTTCGGGCGGTCTCTGTTCTTCGTCATCGGCGCCATGTTCTCGGCCGCGATCGGCTATTTCGGGATGTCGCTCGCCGTTCGCGCGAACGTCCGCGTCGCCGCTGCGGCAAGAGACGAGGGCCGGGATCCAGCGATGCGCATCGCGTTCCGCACTGGCGGGGTGGTCGGCATGGCCACTGTGGGTTTGGGTCTGCTCGGTGCCGCCACGGTGGTGCTCATTTACAAGAGCGACGCGCCGTCCGTGCTCGAGGGCTTCGGTTTCGGCGCTGCCCTGCTCGCCATGTTCATGCGGGTCGGCGGCGGAATCTTTACTAAGGCGGCCGACGTCGGTGCCGACCTGGTCGGCAAGGTGGAGGCAGGCATCCCCGAGGATGACCCCCGCAACGCGGCCGTCATCGCCGACAACGTCGGTGACAACGTGGGTGACTGTGCGGGCATGGCCGCGGACCTGTTCGAGTCCTATGCCGTGATGTTGGTCGCCGCGCTCATCCTGGGCAAGGCCGCCTTCGGTGCGGAAGGTTTGGTCTTTCCGCTGGTGGTGCCCGCCATCGGAGCACTGACGGCGGTGCTCGGGATCTACCTGACCAGACCGCGAGCGGGAGAGAGCGGGCTGCGCACGATCAACCGCAGCTTCTACGCCTCGGCCCTGGTCTCCGCAGTGTTGTGCTCGCTGGCTGCGTACGCGTACCTGCCCAGTTCCTTCATCGAACTCGACGGCGGCGTCGAGCATGACGGTGATCCGCGGTCGCTTGCCGCCCTCGCCGTGATCATCGGCATTGTGCTGGCCGGGATCATCCTCTGGCTGACCGGATACTTCACCGGCACGAACCGCCGCCCCGTGCGTGACGTCGGTCGTACCTCTCTGACCGGTCCGGCGACGGTCATCCTGTCCGGCGTCGCCCTCGGCTTGGAATCGGCGGTCTATACCGCCCTGATCATCAGCGCAGCCGTCTACGGGGCCTTTCTGCTCGGCAGCGGCTCGGTGGTTCTCTCGCTGTTCCTCATCGCCCTCGCCGGCACCGGCTTGCTGACAACCGTCGGCGTGATCGTCGCCATGGACACGTTCGGGCCGATCAGCGACAACGCCCAGGGCATCGCGGAGATGTCCGGCGACGTGACCGGCGAGGGTGCCCAGATCCTCACCGAGCTCGACGCGGTGGGCAACACCACCAAGGCGATCACCAAGGGCATCGCCATCGCAACCGCCGTGTTGGCAGCCACCGCGCTGTTCGGCTCGTACAACGACGCGGTCCGGACCACCCTGGCCGAGGCAGGGGTCGCGGCGGAAGATGCCGGCACTGCCTTCCTGCGAACGGTGGACGCGCCGAACATCTTGGTCGGCGTGCTGATCGGTGCTTCGGTGGTGTTCCTGTTCGCCGGTCTGGCGATCAACGCGGTCGGCCGCGCGGCAGGCGCTGTCGTGTTCGAGGTGCGCCGCCAGTTCCGCGAGATCCCGGGAATCATGGAGGGCACGACCAGGCCCGAGTACGGCAAGGTCGTCGACATCGTCACCCGCGACTCGCTGCGTGAGCTGGCGACGCCTGGACTGCTGGCCGCACTCGCGCCGATTGCCGTGGGCTTCGGACTGGGGGTCGGGCCGCTCGCGGGATACCTCTGCGGAGCAATCGCGACGGGGACGCTGATGGCGGTCTATCTCGCGAATTCAGGCGGCGCCTGGGACAACGCGAAGAAGCTGGTCGAGGACGGTCATCATGGCGGCAAGGGCTCGCCGGCTCACGAAGCCACGGTCATCGGGGACACGGTGGGCGATCCATTCAAGGACACCGCCGGCCCTGCCATCAACCCACTCATCAAGGTGATGAACCTGGTTTCCGTCCTGGTGGCGCCCGCGATCGTCGCCATGTCCGTTGGCGCGGACGCCAGCGATATGCGCTATGCGATCGCCATCGGGGCCGTCGTCGTCATCGTGGTCGCGGTCTGGTTCTCCAAGCGCCGGGCCGTGGCGCTCGACTCGAACGATCCCGATGCGTCGGCACCGCCGCCGACCGCGATCGAGCCAGCCCCCACCATCGAGGAGTCGGCCGAGCAACCCAGCGCCCGCAAGTCGCCGACCACGTAGCCATCGTGTCCGGGTCGTGGCCTCGCCATCAGGTGGTGGCGGCGACGATGTGTGCCGTGGCGGTGGCGCTCGCGGGTTGCACGGGAGCAGAACCAGCGTCCGGCCCGCAGAGTCCGGTGGATTCATCGCCTTCGCCAAGCGCGACGTCCAGTGTGCCTGCGACGCCAAGCCGGACTCCGACCCCGACGCCTACGCCGGCGGTGTTCGATCCGGCCGAGGCCTTCGCAACGGTCGAGCAGCTGGCGGCTCAGATCGGCCCGCGCGAGGCCGCTTCAGCAGCATTCGACGAGGCCGTGGTGTTCGCCATCTCCCGGTTCGAATCGTTCGGCTACGAGGTCACGACGATGCCGGTGCCGGTACCGGCCGGCGACTCATGGGGAGTTCCGGTGGCGGCGGGCACGTCGGAGAACGTCATCGCAGACCCGCCGGGTTTCGACCCGGGCCGACCCCACGTGGTGATCGGGGCGCACCTGGACACGGTTGCCGTCGCCCCCGGTGCCGAGGACAACGGCTCCGGCGTCGCCGTCATGCTCGAGTTGGCCCGGATGGCGATGGAGCAGCCCCCGGCAATCCCAGTGCGTTTCATCGCGTTCGGAGCGGAGGAGCCCCGCGGCCGCGGCGACGACTTGCACCACTTCGGTTCCCAGGATTACGTGGCCGCGCTGTCCACTGCCCAACGGGATGCCGTGCAAGCCATGGTGTCCCTCGACCGAGTCGGGGTACCTGCCGACGAGGTTCCGGTGAGCAATGGCGGAACGGGCCCGACGACGGTCCTGGACGCGCTGCTCACCGCTGCCGCCAGCGCAGGCATTCCGGCCCGGCAGGGCGACCAGAACCGGGCCAGCGACCACTGGTCCTTCGAGAAGGCGGACATCCCGGCTGCCCGCATCGGCAGCGTCCCGTACGCCGCCTACCATTCGGCAGACGACCTGCCGGAGGTCGTCGACGCCGACCAGCTGGGACGCGTCGGCACGATCGTCTGGACCTGGCTGGGGTCCGATCGAGCAGGCGCGAACTCCTAAGCCTGCCAGCCTTACCGGGACTGTGGCAGCTTCTTTGCACCTCGCCTGGGCGCCGAAGCCGAAGGTGGGGGAACGACCGGCCCGATGTCGCCGTCTGGCGCTTCATCCAGATCGACGATAACCGGCGCGTGGTCGCTTGGCCCGCTGCCCTTGCGGGCATGCCGGTCAACCCACGCCGCCCAGACCCGCTCGGCCACTCGAGTAGTAGCGAGCACGAGGTCGATTCGCATGCCCAAGTCCTGGTGGAACATGCCAGCGCGGTAGTCCCAATAGGTGAATACGCGAGCGGTCGGCCAGCGGTCGCGTACGACGTCATGCAGGCCAACCTGCTGGAGCTGTGACAGCACCTCTCGCTCCGGTGCCGTGACGTGCGTCTGCCCGATGTAGGCGTCCGGATCGAACACGTCGGCGTCGGTCGGTGCGATGTTCATGTCGCCGCACAGGATCGTGGCGTCGGGACCGCTGCGGACCGCCTCGCGTAACGCCGTAAACCATGCGAGCTTGTAGTGGTAGTGGTCGGAGCCGGGAACTCGCCCGTTCGGTGCGTACACCGAAAGCACCCTGATTCCCCCGCAGGTGGCAGACACGGCGCGCGCTTCCTGATGTGGGAAACCGGGCGCGTTGGCGAAGCCAACCTCAACGTCGTCCAGTCCAGCGCGGGACAGGATCGCCACGCCGTTCCATTGCACCTCTCCGTGCGCAGCGACGGCATAGCCGCGGGAGCTGAGCTGCTCGCCGAGCAGTCCGGTGAACGCGTCGTCGGCCAGCTTGGTCTCCTGCAGGCAGACCACGTCGGGCTGCCGTTGGTCCAGCCACGGCAGCAACCTCGGGATCCGTTGCTTGACCGAGTTCACATTCCACGTTGCTATCCGCACTCGGCCAACGGTAGCCACCACCGAGGACACCGCATTGGGGGCACGGCCTTCCGAGCGTCATGGGCACCGTCGGCGACTTCGTCGGCAGCGTTGCGCTCGTGCCAAGCGCCCCCGGCCCGACGGGAGTGTGTCAGCGGACGCTCGGCAAAGACCGCCAGAGCGGCGACGGGAACCGGAGGGTGACACGGACGCCGTCCAGCCATTCGGTGAGCCTGCCTGCCTGCTCGTCGATGGCGGCACGGGCTTCACTGCCGACGTCCTCGAGCAAGTGGGTGATCACCTCCGCTCGACTGGTCTGGTTCCAGCCGCCGACGATCCGCGCGTTCCACCAGACGGTCGGGCCGGCGTTGCCGGCAGTGTCGAAGAGCTGCTCGCGGTGCGGGCCGAGGTACCACTCGCGGCTTGCCCAACCCATCGTCGTTGGGTCCAGCGGTGGCAGCAGAACCGCGTACGGCTCGACCGCGGCTGTCCGGTCGAGATCGTCGGGAAGCGCAACGCCGGGTGCGCCGTGCAGATCGACCTCGACGGCGCCGATGTCAGCGAGCGCGGTGCGCACCGCGGTCAGCGTCGAGCCCAGCCACCAGCGAACGTCGCCCTCCGCGGCCGGCCCGAAGGCGTGGAGCCAGCGCCGCACCAGCTCCGCTCGGGCCTCTCGCTCCGGCGGCAGTTCAGGCTCGCTGCCGAGCCAGTGCGCGGTCCGCGCCCAGACCGGCCGGGACGTGTACCAGTTGCCGCGGTTCGAGGCGCGCAGCACTCTCCCGCCGGCCGACAGTGTGGTCATAACGCGAGGCCCGATCGGGATGGACCCGCCCCACGACTTGTGGGGCGCATACTCGAGCGAGCCAGAAAGCAGCGGCTCTACTTCGTCGCGCAACTCGATGGAGGACGCCTCGCCCATGCGTTCGAGTGCACGCAGCGTCGCCGCCTGTGCCTTCCGGAGCCAGGCGGTGCCGTCGGCGAACAAGCCAGCCTGCTCGACCTCCTTGATCAGCCGCTTGGTCTCCTGGACCGCTACCCGATGGCTGGCGGCGGCCTGAATGACGCCGAGCAGCTCACGCCGGAACACGAACAGGGTGCGCCGCATCGCCATGTGCTTGACCAGCGTGCGGTCGACATAGAGCGCTTTGTCCAGGTCGGCGAGCCTCAGGTCGTCGATACGGGCCCATGCCGACAGGTACACCGTGCCTGGGTCTGTGGCGTGAAGACAGACCATGCCGTCGGCCGCGGCCAGTACGTCGGTGGCCTTGTGGGCCGGGGCGAGGTGGTGACGCTGTGACAACCGGGCTCGCCGCTCCGATACGTCGAAGACTCGCACCCGTCCAATGCTGGCAGCCTGGACTGACGGGCAGCTCGGAACTGGGCAACCGGTACGCAACCCGTGGCGGGCATGGTCCTTTGCGGCTGGCTCGCTCATCACCCTCGGAGGGGCGGCGAAGCAAGCTGGTTGTGCACAGCTGGTGTCTTGCTGGGTTCAGACTGTCGGGCGGATGTTCTAGACTCGAACACATGTTCGACCGATTGGTTTCGGTTCGCGGGCAGCTCGCTGAGCTGGTGACCGCGGTGGACCCCGACGCGTTGTCCGGGCAGACCGCCCGCGGCTGGTGGGCCGAGTTCGACCGGGTCGGAAGGCTGGCCGCGGCGGGTAAGACCCTGCTGGCCAGGCGGGTCGCCGACACGCACCGGCCGGAACAGCGCGGCACCAAGACCGCCGCCGAGGAGCTGGCCCACAAGGCAGGCACGTCGACCGGGGTGGCCAAGGATGCGGTGCACACCTCGCAGCGGCCACCCGACCAACCCCGCATCGACGGCGCGCTGCGCCGCGGTGAGCTGTCCTCGGCGCAGGCCGCCGCCATCAGTAGCGCGACCGCGGCGAACCCGGCCGAAGAGACCCGGCTGGTCGAACTCGCCGGGCAGGTGTCGCTGGCCGAACTGCGCGAGGAGTGCGCCCGGGTCCGGGCGGCGGCCGATCCGAACCGCGAAGCCACCAACCGGCGCATCCACGCCGCCCGGGCGCTGCACCGGTGGATCGACGCCGAAGGGTTCTGGAACCTCCACGCCAAAGGCAGCCCACGAGCCGGCGCCGCGTTCAACACAGTCCTGGATCGGCTCATCGACCAAGTCTTCCGCGCCGCCCCGCGCCGAAGGCCGCAAGGAATCCCACGAGGCGTACGGCTTCGATGCGCTGATGGGCATGGCCGACCAATTGCACCAACCCGCCGAGGCGGTTGCCTCCAATCCGACCCAAGGTGGTAAAGGTCGCCGCGGCGGCGGCGCCGACAGCTCACCGACGGGCAGCACAGGGAAGAACGGCACCCAACAGGCTGGTGCGGGTGATCTGATAGCGGCCGGTTCCGCCGCGGCCGGCTCCAGCACGCCCGATTCCGCCGAGGCCAGTCCAAGCGCGGCAAGTGAGCCGGGGATCTTCGCCGCCGGCCGCCAAATCCGTGCGCCGGATTGTGGGGTGCGGGCCAAGCAGTCGGTCAATCCGCGCTATCTGGCATTGCCGCGGGTGGATGTGCAGGCGTTGCGCCGCGGCCGGGCGATCGGTGGCGAAATGTGTGAGATCGCCGGCGTCGGCCCGGTGTCGGTCTCCGTCGCCCGTGACGTGCTCGGCGAGGCGATCGTCAAACTGGTCATCACTGACGGGGTCGACGTCCTCAATGTGACCCATCTGGGCCGTGGGCCGACCGCCGCGCAGAAGGCCGCGCTGTTGTGGGCGAACCCGACTTGCTCGGTACAAGGCTGCAACCGCAGCCGGTTGGAGTGGGATCACCGCCAACACTGGGCCGAAACGCACCACACCCGGCTGGACGAACTCGACGGGCTCTGTGCGTTTCACCATGACCTGAAGACCCGCCTCGGCTACGCCCTCGTGCCGGGCACCGGGAAGCGGGCGTTCGTCGCCTCCGACGACCCCCGACACCCCGGCTACCGCAAACCACCGGCCCACCGCTCGAGGCGAGACGGATCCGCCACCGCCAGCCGCGATACCGGACGGGACGGGACCGGACGGCCACCGGGCCGCGCCAACGACAGCAGAGCTTCCGCTGGCCGCCGGGGCCAACAACCAGGCCTGTTCGCCGAACCACAGGCGCCTTAACGAAGCGTCAAGGTCCACAACAGGTCGCCGGCTCGGTGCGTATCGAGATCAGGTCTCAAGGCCCCCAGTTCCACGAGCCGCCGGGCCAGGTGGCAAACCGTCTGTGCCGACATCCCGGCCCGCCGGGCGATCGCGGCGATGCTGGACCCGGTGTAGCCATCGTCGGCGAACATCTCCTCTGCGGCGGCCAGGATGCGCAACCTGGGTGCTCCGCGCCTGCTCGGTACGTCACGGACTACATCCATGACGACTGACGTCGCAGCTGACGGCGAGCACCTTGGTCCCACCCGTGGCTGGATCGTCGCGGAGGTGATCGTTGGATTGATCACGGGCGATCGGCAGTCCTACCTCAGCCAAGACCCGGATTGGACGCCACCTACGGTTCGGGTGACGACTTCGGCATGGTCGATTTGCTCTCGGTCGCGGGAGTCGTAGCGACCATCTCGTAGGGTGCCGGCAGCGCTCGGGGAACAGGCGGGACCGGTCATCGAGTTGACACGACCGGCCGGTGAGGCCGCACACTCACCTCGACATACCCGCGAGGTGTCCCGCCGCGAACGCTCGGCGGGCCACCCGATTATGTGCAAGGAGCTTTCCCGTTGACCCGAACGACCGACGCGCCGCGCCGCCTGGTCATCGTCGAGTCGCCAGCCAAGGCGAAGACGATTGCCGGGTTCCTCGGCCGCGACTACGTCGTGGAGTCGTCATTCGGGCACATCCGTGACCTGCCGTCGAAGAAGACCGATGTTCCCCTGGCCCAACGGGACCGGTTCGGCGACCCGGTCGGTGTCGACGTCGCGGGCGGCTTCGAGCCGCTCTATGTCGTGCCACCCGGACGCGCCAAGGAACAAGTGCGCAAGCTCAAGGCCGCGCTGAAGGAAGCCGACGAACTGCTGCTCGCCACCGACGAGGACCGTGAGGGCGAGGCCATTGCCTGGCACCTGCGCGAGGAGCTTCGTCCCAAGGTCCCGGTGCGTCGCATGGTGTTCCACGAGATCACCGCCGATGCGATCCACGAAGCGGTCGATCACCCGAGGGACATCGACGAGGACCTGGTCGACGCGCAGGAGACGCGCCGCATCGTGGACCGCCTCTACGGGTACGAGGTTTCGCCGGTGCTGTGGCGCAAGGTGATGCAGGGCCTGTCCGCCGGCCGAGTTCAGAGCGTGGCGACCCGGCTGGTCGTCGACCGCGAACGGGAGCGGATGGCCTTCCGATCAGCGGAGTACTGGGACCTGACGGCGACACTCGACACGGGGACGACTGACGAGCCCAGCTCGTTCGAGGCCAGGCTGACCTCCCTCGACGGCGCTCGGGTCGCGTCGGGTCGTGACTTCGACCCGCTCGGGCGGCTGAAGGATGGTTCGTCCGCTGTCGTCGTGGTGGACGCACACCGCGCCCGGGCACTTGCTGGTGCGCTGCGTGATGCGCCGTTCGCTGTGCTCTCGGTCGAGGCCAAGCCATACCGCCGCAGCCCCTACGCGCCTTTCCGCACGACGACGATGCAGCAGGAGGCGGCTCGCAAGCTGGGGTTCGGCGCGGCGCGCACGATGCAGGTGGCGCAGCGCCTCTACGAACGCGGCTACATCACCTACATGCGAACCGACTCGATCACGCTGTCCGACGCAGCTGTGACCGCCGCCCGAGCGCAAGTAGCCGAGCTCTATGGCGCCGACTACCTCCCCGAAGCACCACGCCGGTACACCAGCAAGGTCAGGAGCGCCCAGGAGGCGCACGAGGCCATCCGGCCCGCGGGGGAGACCTTCCGAACGCCGGCTGAGACCGGGCTGTCTGGTGAGGACTTTCGGCTGTACGAGCTGATCTGGATGCGGACCGTCGCCTCGCAGATGCGCGACGCGGTCGGTCAGACGCTGGCCGTCCGGATCGGTGCGACTGCATCATCGGACGAAACGGTCGAGTTCACTGCGTCGGGCAAGACGATCACGTTCTTCGGCTTCATGAAGGCTTATGTCGAAGGCGCCGACGATCCGGAGGCAGAGCTGGACGACCGGGAGCGGCGGCTGCCCCCGCTGCACGAGGACCAGCGGCTGACCGCAACTTCGATCGAGCCGGATGCCCACGCTACGACGCCGCCGGCGCGGTACACCGAAGCCACCCTGGTGAAGGAACTCGAGGAACGCGACATCGGCCGGCCGTCGACGTACGCCTCGATCATCCGGACGATTCTGGACCGCGGCTACGTGTTCAAGAAGGGTACGGCGCTGGTGCCGTCATGGCTCGCCTTCGCCGTGGTCCGGCTGCTCGAACAGCACTTCAGCTGGCTGGTCGACTACGCCTTCACCGCCCGGATGGAGGATCGGCTCGACGAGATCGCTGCGGGCCGAGCGGAGCGGCTCGCCGAGCTGAGCCGGTTCTGGAGCGGCGGCGACGGGCTGGAGGGGCTCAAGCACCTCGTCGACAACCTCGGCGAGATAGACGCTCGGAAGATTTCCTCGTTCCCGCTCGACGACGGCGTGGTCGTCCGCGTCGGGCGATACGGGCCTTACGTAGAGGACGGCGACGGCAACCGGGGCAGTGTCCCGGCCGATCTCCCGCCCGCCGAGCTCACCGTCGAGCGAGCCCGGGAACTGCTCGCAGCGGGGAACGGCGACCGGGAGCTTGGCGTCAACCCGTCGACGGGGCGAACAGTCATCACCAAGGCCGGGCGCTATGGGCCGTACGTCACCGAAGTCCTGCCCGATGGTGCGAGCGAAAGCGAGAAACCAGCCACCGCGTCACTGTTCGCGTCGATGTCGTTGGAGACCGTAACGCTCGAGGACGCGCTACGGCTGCTGACCTTGCCGAGGTCCGTGGGCGTCGATGCCACGGGTGCGGAGGTCGTGGCCGCAAACGGTAGATACGGGCCATACGTGAAGAAGGGCTCGGACTTCCGCTCGCTGCCGGACGAGGAATCGATCTTCACGGTCACGCTCGACGAGGCCGAGCGGCTCTTCGCGCAGCCCAAGGGCCGCCGCGGCAGACCCGCCGCTGCGCCGCCGCTGCGCGAGCTGGGCACGGACCCGGCGAACGGCAAGCCGCTGGTGATCAGGGACGGGCGGTTCGGCCCGTACGTCACGGACGGCGAGACCAATGCGACCGTCCCGCGTGGAACCGGCGTCGAGCAGTTGACCCTCGACCGGGCCGTGGAGCTCATGGCCGAGAAGCGGGCGAAGGGTCCGACGCCGAGAAAGCGGTCCCGCTCGCGGCCGTGACGGATGTGTGTGCCCGCCGCCTAGTGATCGCCTGCTGGACGCCGGCCAGGGCGGCGGCGACGCCGAACCCCACCACGACCCCCAGGACGACCGGCGCCCACATTGGGCCGTCCATGGTGCCGCCGAGAACATAGCCGAGCCCGACCATCCAGGTCGCCCACGTCGACGCCCCGAGCAGGCTGATCCACACGTACCGGCGTGGTGGAACGCCGACCAGGCCGGCCGTGGCGGCCGCCGCCGTCCGGCCGAACGGGATGAAGCGAGCCATCGCCAGCGTCACGGTGTCGACCCCCTCGATCCGGCCGTACCCACGGTCGACCCTTTCCCGCATGCGCCGTCCCAGGCGAGATCGTTCAAGCACACCGGGAAGCGCATGTCGGGCCGACCAATACACGATGTGGTCCCCGATCATCGCGCCCGCGACGACGGCAATCGCAACCCAGCCGAGACCCAAGGTCCCGGCAGCTGCGAGCGCTCCGCCGGACACCACGAAGGCGTCGGACGGTACTGCCGGGAACATGGCGTCGATGGCGACCAGCCCGGCAAGCAGGAGTCCGCTCAACAGCGGGGTCGATGCCAGCGCCGCGAGATCCATGCTGTCAGCGTCGAGGCCGCTCGAAGCCCGATCAACGGTTTGCGCCAGAAGTCAGGGTGACACCAGGGTGAACCACTCCGGGTCACCGATCGGCACGAAATGCGTCCCGATCCATGGACACGCCGGCCTTCCAGACCGCGACGATCGCCCGGGTGGGCCACCATGTCGGTCGAAGCCGATGATGGATTGGCCAGTCTTCGCCGGCCGCGCGTTGTCGGGCCAGACAAGTCGCTGACCTATAAGACGTGGGTGTGCCCCTGACAGCCGGTGGGCTGGCGGCTATTCAAATGCCTCGAGCTGACCGCCTTGAAGCAGACGCTGCGCCGTGTCCAGGACGTTCCTGGCGACGACCAACGATTGGCGTGCGTCGTCTTCGGAAACGGTCGGTGAATCGGAGTCCGGGTATTCGGTGCTGTTGCGCCGGCGTCGGAGGCGATCGAGCCGTCCGAAGACCTCCATCCCACGGTTGTCGAATTGCGCCCGCACCGCTTGGATTACGGCGACGTGGCCTCCCCGTGTCGTTGAACGAAGCCCTTGGACGGCGAGCAGTGCCGCTGAGGCCTTCCGTCCTGCGTCGTAGCTCAACTGGAGCGCGCCCGCAGGATCGTCCTCGATTCCTTTGCCGGCCAGACCTATATGCGCCTCCGCATCCCTGAGCAATCGACTCGCAACCTTGTCAGACGCAGTGATGCGTTGCAGTTCGTTGGCTCTCAGGAGTCGCTCGATCTCCGCTCGCCCGCGGTCCCAGCTCACGGCAACACGCCGTGGGCCGATCGCGGAAGCTCTCTGGCGAAGTCGTCGTCTGCCAGCGCGACGACCAGCGGCCGGTTCTTCACTTCTTGGATGAAGCTGTCGTGGCCGGCATTCCACTGTGAGCGCGAACGGACCGTCGCTTGCACAGGAAGCCCTATCGCGCGCTCGGCGCGCTCGGCTGCATCGTCGACCGTGTCACGGTCAGGTGACCCGATGACCAGCACGTCGATGTCGTTTGGCGCCTGACCTTGCTCGCCCAAGTAGAGCGCTGCCCATGATCCGAAGAGCACGACTGCCTGTGCACCGTCGATGTCGTGAAATTCCCTCGCGATGACGGCCGGGGGGCCGTAGGTGGAGAGCACGACCTGACTGACGGCAGTGAACATCGGGTGGCGCGAGTTCGCCCTGACCATCCGGGTCGGACCGATCTTCTCAGTCGTCACGATGCCGGCCCGCTCGGCCCGGCCGACCTCTCTTTGCACTGTGGGCATGCTTGACTGCGCCCATTCGACCAGCTCGGACAGGTTGTAGCTCATGCGGGGATCGGCGAGAAGGCGCGCCAGGATTCTGCCCTGCGTGTCGGAGCGCAGGATTGGGGCAAGCGACGGCGCTGGAGGTTTCATAAACTGTAGATAAGTGTACGGTTGTTGAAACTACACGGCAAGCATCAGTCAGCAAGCTGATCGGGGCTGACTCGGCTGCGGCGTCGGACCGGCTCACTACGCTGGCGATGTGTCGAGGCCAGCCGGCGTGTTCATCGCGTTCGAGGGGGGCGAAGGGGCGGGCAAGTCCAGCCGAGCCGCCGCCCTCGTCAGTCGGCTGCGTACGGCTGGGTACGACGTGGTGCTGACCCACGAACCGGGCGACTCCGGGATCGGGCCACAGATTCGCGCGATCCTGCTCGACGTCGCCAACGAGGGTCTGGATTCCCGGGCCGAGGCGCTGCTCTACGCTGCGGACCGGGCAGAGCATGTCGCCTCGGTCGTCCGGCCGGCGTTGGATCGGGGGGCGGTGGTGATCACCGATCGGTACGTCGACTCCTCGATCGCCTATCAGGGCATCGCCCGAGGGTTGGGAGCGGAGGCCGTGGCCGAGTTGTCGCGGTTTGCCACCGGCGGGCTGTTGCCGGATCTCACCGTCGTTCTCGACGTGCCACCGGTCGTCGGGCGCACCCGGTTGTCCGGTCCCGCCGACCGGCTCGAATCCGAGGCCCACGAGTTCCATGCGCGGGTGCGCCAGGCCTACCTCGACCTCGCCGACGCCTGGCCGGACCGTTACGTCGTCGTCGACGGAACGCTGACCGAGGAGGAGGTCGACGCAACGATCACAGACCGAGTCAAGGAGCTGGGATTACCGTGAGTGTCTGGGACGCGGTCGTCGGGCAGGCCGTGGTGCCCGAGCTGCGCCGAACCGTCGACGACGCGAACGCATTGTTGACCGGCGATTCCACTGCCGGCGCCGCCATGACCCATGCCTGGCTCTTCACCGGCCCACCGGGCTCTGGACGTTCCGTCGTCGCCCGAGCGTTCGCCGCGGCACTGGAATGTCCGGATGGCGGCTGCGGAACCTGCGCCGAATGCCGTGACGTCCGCAACCGAACCCATCCCGACGTCGCCGATGTCGTTACCGACGGCCTCTCGATCAAGATCAAACAGATCCGCGACCTGGTACCGCGCGCAGCTCTACGGCCGTCCAGGGGGCGCTGGCAAATCGTCGTGGTCGAGGACGCTGACCGGCTTGGCGACGACGCAGCGGACGCGATCCTGCTCTCGGTCGAGGAACCACCGCGGCGCACCGTTTGGATGCTTTGTGCGCCAACCCCGGAGGACATCGTCGCGACGATCAGGTCCCGATGCCGGATCGTGTCGTTGCGGACTCCGCCCTATGCCGACGTTGCCGCCCATCTGGTGCAGACCGTCGGCGCCGACCCAGAGGTCGCGGCGTTCGCTGCGCGGGCCGCACAGGGGCACATCGGCCGGGCCCGGGCGCTGGCGACAGACGAGGACGCCCGGGCGAGGCGTCGGGACGTGCTGCGGCTCCCCTTCGCGCTGGCCGACCTGCCCACCTGCCTGGAGGCCGCCGCCGGGCTGGTCGAGACGGCTAAGGCCGATGCCGAGCGGCACTGTGACGATCTCGATGCACGCGAAGTGGACGAGCTGAAGCAGGCGCTCGGCGTCGGCACCACGGGCCGCCGACCGCGGAACGTCGAGGCCGCCATCAAGGAGCTCGAGCGGGAGCAGAAGCTGCGCCGAACCAGGGTGCAACGCGACTCCATCGACCGGGCACTGGTAGACGTGCTCGCCCTCTACCGCGATGTGCTCGTCCGCCAGCTGGACGCGGGAGTGGAGCTTGTCAACGAGGAGGTCCGCACATCGATTGACCGGCTGGCTGCCGCGTCGACTCCGGAATCGACGCTGCGGCGGATGGAGGCGGTCGTGGGCGCCCGCGAGGCACTCGAGGCCAACGCGGCTCCGCTTCTCGCCTTGGAGGCAATGGCGCTGTCCTTGCGAGAGGGCTGACCGTCAGGCCCGCGTAAGGTGGCGACGTGGGCATGGTCATGGCCGTCGCCTTCACCCGGTACGGGCGGCTGTATTACCTCGATCCGGGAGACCACGCTCCACGGGTTGGTGACAAGGTGCTCGTACCGACCGACGACGGTCCAGAGGTGGCGGAATGCGTTTGGTCGCCACAGTGGGTCAGTGAGGACATCGGCGGGCTGCCCGTGTGTGCAGGGCTCGCGGAGCCCGACCACCTAGACCGTGACGAACGCAACCGGCGGCGCCGGGCCGAGGCGAAGGTCGTCGCCCGACGGCTGGTCCGCCAGCACAAACTGCCGATGAAGGTGGTTGCCGTCGACTTCGTCGACTCCCGACCCGACGTCGATCAGCTCATCACCATCTACTTCAGTGCACCGAGCCGGGTCGATTTCCGCGACCTCGTCCGGGACCTGGCTCGAGGCCTGCACGCACGGATCGACCTGCGCCAGGTCGGCGCCCGAGACGAGGCGAGGGTGCAAGGCGGCATCGGGCCGTGCGGTCGCGACACTTGCTGTTCGACATTTCTCACCGACTTCGAGCCGGTCAGCATCCGGATGGCGAAGGATCAAGACTTGCCGCTCAACCCGTTGAAGATCTCCGGAGCATGCGGCCGGCTGATGTGCTGCCTCAAGTACGAGCACCCGCTCTACCAGGACTTCAAGGTCAGCGTGCCTGCGCTCGGCTGTGGCGTGAGCACCGACGACGGAGTCGAGGGCACCGTTGTCGGATACAACGTCCCGGCGCAGACGGTGTACGTCCGCGACCGGGAAACCGGCCGCCGGGTCGCCTGCCCGAAGGCAAGCGTGTGCGGTTCGCGGCAGGCATACGAGGGAGCCGTCGCCGAAGGCATGCGGCCATCCCCTGACCGGGAGGACGTGTGAGCCGTGGCGCGGTGCCTGCGCTGCTCGCCGCCCTGATCCTGGCCGCCGCGTGCTCCGCGGATCGGTCGGCGGTGGAACGCGAGACGACCTCCACTCCGGCACCCCAGGCAACCGAGGGCATCGATCCTGCTTTGGCGCCGTTCTATTCCCAGCAAATTGTGTGGGAGACCTGCCACGAGGAGTTCCAGTGCACGACGGTGGAGGTGCCGCTGGACTACGACGCCCCCGACGGCGAGGTCATTGAGCTTGCTGTGCTTCGGCTGCCTGCAACCGGTGGCGACCGGATCGGTTCGCTGCTGGTCAACCCGGGGGGACCAGGTGTATCGGGGACCGAGTACGCACGTTCCGGCCCAGTCAATGAAGGGGTCGCCGAGCGCTTCGACATCGTGGGTTTCGATCCCCGGGGGGTGGGAGACTCGGCGCCGATCGACTGCCTCGACGACGCCGCATTGGACGACTTCCTCGAGACCGACGGCTCGCCCGACAACGCTGCCGAGATCACGCAGTTGCAGGAACAAGTGGCGGCGTTCGTCGCGGGATGTACCGACCGTTCCGCCGAGATGCTTCCGCACGTCGGGACTGCCGACGTCGCTCGAGACCTGGACGTCCTGCGGTCCGTGCTCGGTGACCCGCTGCTCAATTACCGCGGAGCGTCATATGGGAGTGAAATCGGCGCCGCGTATGCCGAGCTCTTCCCAGACCGGGTAGGCAGGCTGGTGCTCGACGGACCGGTGGATCCCACCCTCACCGGCGAACAGTTTCTGCTGGGCCAGGCAAGGGGTGTCGAACGGGCGCTGACGGCGTACTTGCAGTCCTGTGCGGCCGAAGAAGACTGCCCGTTGGGTGAATCCGGGGCCGAGGCCCGCTCGACACTGACGGACCTGCTCGCCGTCATCGACGCAGCGCCGCTTCCGACGGAGGACGACGACCGGCCACTGACGCAGTCATTGGCCGTGCTCGGGATCGTCGTCCCGTTATACCTGAATCCGGACGAGGGTTATCTGCTGCTGGACCTGGCATTCGAACGAGCCCTGGCCGGAGACGGCACAGCGCTGCTATTTCTTGCCGACGAGTACCTCAAGCGCAACTCCGATGGCACATTCAGAGGCAACCTCCACGAGGTGTTCAGCGCCGTCAACTGCATCGATCGGCCGTTCGCCATGGCTATCGAGGAGATTGTTGCTGGAGTCACTGCTTTCGAGGATGCGTCGCCAATTCTCGGGCCGTCGCTCGCCTGGGGAGGCCTGGTGTGCGCCGATTGGCCGGTACCGCCGGCGGAACCGGCTCCGGTAACCGCGACTGGGGCAAACCCGATCCTCGTCGTCGGCACTACCGGTGACATGGCAACGCCGTACGAGTGGGCCCAGGCCCTCGCGGCACAACTGGAGTCCGCCGTCCTGCTCACCTACGAGGGCGGCAGCCACACGGCGTATCGCAGGGGGAGCGACTGTATCGACGCCGCCGTCGATGACTACCTGATCGACGGCACGGTCCCGGAGGACGGTCTTCGGTGCCAGTGAAGTGGTGGTCGGTCCGAGCCCGTCGAGGGCGACTGGCAGCGCTTACGCTGGTCGCGACGGTTCTCGCCGCGGGTTGCTCCGCCAACTCATTAGGCGATGCGGAGCCCGAGCCGACGGCGACGACCGAGCCGGTCCTGGTCGCCCCGACGGCCACCGTCCCATACGACCAGCTCGTGACCGTGCAGGTGCGAGACGGCACCTTGGAATCCGTCACCGTCACGGCCGAGGACGGAGAAGAGCTCGGCGGAACCCTCGCCGAGGATGGTTCTACCTGGATCAGTGCTGAACCGCCGCTTCCCGGAACGGGATACGGGATCACGACCGAGGTGGCCGACGAGGTGGGCGACCCGGTCACGCTCACCGGAACCTTCAACGTCGCGACCGTGCCGGATTCGAACCGGCTGACCCTGACTCTGCAGCCCGGCGACGGCGACATGGTCGGCGTGGGCGCGCCGATCGTCGTCCGGTTCGACCAAGAGGTTTCGGATCAAGCCGCAGTGGAGGCGGCGATGCATGTCGCGTCGGCTCCGCAGGTGGTCGGAAGTTGGCACTGGGTGAGCTCGGCGGAGGTGCACTTCCGTCCCCAGAAACCGTGGCCTGCTGGAACTCGGGTCGGGGTCGATCTCGAGCTCAACGGTGTGCAGGCCGGGGACGGACTCTGGGGCGGGCGCGCCTACGCGTACGAGTTCACGGTCGGTAACGCCCAGGTGGCAGCGATCGATGCGGCCAACCACACGATGACTGTGACGGTGGACGGCGCGCCAGTCGGGACCTGGGATGCCAGCTTGGGGCGACCCGAGTTCGCCACCCGGAACGGCACCTACGTCGTGCTGGCGAAGGACCAGACCAAGCGCATGAACTCATGTGGTGCCAACATCACCTGCGACGCGAGCAGTCCGGAGTACTACGACCTGGAGGTCGACTGGAGCGTCCGACTGACCTGGAGCGGCACGTTCGTGCATTCGGCACCGTGGTCGGAGGGATCGCAGGGCAACGCGAACGTCTCGCACGGTTGCATCAACCTCAGCGACGCCAACGGCAGGACCTACTTCGAGCTGGCCCGCTACGGCGACCTCGTCACGGTCACGAACTCCACCCGCGACGCCAGCGATCTTGTGGCCCGCGGCGACCCAGGGATGGTCGACTGGAACCTGCCTTGGCCGGAATACGTCGCCGGTTCGGCACTCGGACTTCCGGTGACCACCGACGCGCTGGCGGGCTGATGTCGATGATGGCGCCAGAGGCTGCACGTGGTCGACGTGGACGCTGACGCCGAATTCCTGCGGCGCGCGATTGCCGTTGCGCGGGAAGCGCGTCTGCAAGGAGACGAGCCGTTCGGCGCCGTGCTCGTGGAAGCGTCGGGCACGCTGGTGGCCGAGGCTGTCAACACCAAGATCACCGAGCGAGATCCGACCGGACACGCCGAGATCAACCTGGTCCGCTCCGTGGCCCGACAGCACGACATCGGGACCCTCGACGGTTGCACCCTCTACGCCAGTACTGAACCGTGCGCTATGTGCAGCGCGGCAATCTACTGGTCCGGCATCAGCCGGGTGGTGTTCGCCCTCGGCTCGGAGACACTGCTCCAGATGGTCGCCAACAGCCCCGCCAACGACGCTCTCGCGGTGTCGTGCCGGGAGATATTCGCCCGGGGCAAGCGGACCGTCGAAGTGGAAGGCCCGCTGTTGGAACGTGAGGCCGCGGCGGTTCACGAGGGATACTGGGCATAGCAAACTGAGTCGGAGCGAGTCTCACGCGGCGCCTATACTCGTCCGGCGGCCGGTCGAACCGGCGTCTGCCGCCTTAGCTCAGTCGGTCAGAGCGACGCACTCGTAATGCGTAGGTCCGGGGTTCGACTCCCCGAGGCGGCTCCATGCAAAATCACAGGTCAGCGCTCCGCGCTAATGGCTGACGACATTGATACCCACAGCTCATGACATCAACGGTAAGCACCGCTTGGCCAGCTCGGCGTCGATGGCGACGTTCAGCTGGGGGGACCACTCGTCCCAGCCCTTGCCAGCCTCAGCCCTGCGATGGCATCCGCCGATGGGGCTGCAGCACCTTTGGTCTTTCCACGGCCTCCTCGGCCTCCTCGGCATCCGGAGCCGGACCAACACGCCCGCAAGATCCCATGCCCACACACGCCTGCTTGTGCAGCACGTCCGCCATGTTCGTGAGGCCGCCTGACGACTTGCCCGCGGTCATCGCGTGCCGAATCGTTGGAGATTCGAACCTCTACTTCGACTCAACAGCCGGGGGTGCATCCTGGTCGGTAGGTCCTACGCTGGCAGTACTGGTCGCTCAGACGGCGGCGGCCTACCTCTTCGGAGAACGTGTGCCCAACGATTGCTCTCACCTCGACCAGATCGACTCGCAGGCGAGGCCGTGGGCTGGCGGCTGTGAGGACTGCGTGCGGGCCGGCGGCCGGTGGGTGCATTTGCGAATGTGTCGGGTGTGCGCACTTGTTGCGTGCTGCGACTCGTCTCCGTCGAGGCACGCCAGGGCACATCACGCTTCCGCCGGGCACCCGCTGGTGTCGTCGTTTGAGCCCGGCGAGGACTGGTGGTGGTGCTTGGAGGACGAACTCGTGTTTACCGTCCCCGACGAGATCGTGTATTCCCACTCATGACGACGACCGGCACGGAGGCGGACGTCGTGACGAGGTCGAACCGTTCGGTTCTGCTCACCGTGGATGACGACCCGTCGGTGTCTCGCGCCGTTGCTCGAGACCTGCGTCGCCAGTACGGACAGGACCATAGGGTGATGCGGGCCGAGTCCGGCGCCGAGGCGCTCGACGCGCTGCGTGAGCTGAAGTTACGCGGCGAGCAGGTCGCGGTGCTGCTCGCCGACTACCGGATGCCGGACATGAACGGCATCGAGTTCCTCGAGTCGGCGATGGACGTGTACCCGCGGGCGCGACGGGCGCTGCTGACGGCGTACGCCGACACCGAAGCGGCTATCGCGGCAATCAACATGGTGGACGTCGACCACTACCTGCTGAAGCCCTGGGAGCCGCCTGAGGAGAAGCTCTATCCCGTCGTCGACGCGATGATCGAGTCCTATCTTGCGTCCGGGGAGACGGCGGTGCGCGAGACGAAGGTTGTCGGGCACCGCTGGTCAGCACCCTCGTTCGAGGTCCGTGACTTCCTCGCGCGCAATGCCGTCCCGTACCGGTGGCTCAGCGTCGATGAGCCCGAGGGTCTGCGCCTGCTCGACGCAGCCCAGGTCGATCCGAACCGGCTGCCTCTCGTGGTCACCCCAGACGGCGAGACACTGATCGCCCCGAGCACGACCGAGGTGGCGGCGGCAGTCGGGCTGTCCACCACACCCGCGACGGATTTCTACGACTTGATGGTGGTGGGTGGCGGTCCGGCGGGTCTGGGCGCTGCGGTGTATGGCGCCTCCGAAGGATTGCGGACCCTGCTGGTCGAGCGCGCGGCGACCGGGGGGCAGGCCGGACAGTCCTCGCGCATCGAGAACTACCTCGGCTTTCCCGACGGTGTGTCCGGTGCACAGCTGACCGAGCGGGCCCGGCGGCAGGCCATCAAGTTCGGCGCCGAGATCCTCACCGCTCGGGACGTGACCGATCTGTGCACTCACGGGCCCGCTCGAGCGGTGGTGTTCGGAGACGGCACAAAGGTCGCCGCTCATGCAGTGATCGTCGCGACCGGTGTCACCTATCGCGACCTGAATGTCCCAGGGGCCAGTGCCTTGACCGGCAGCGGCGTCTACTACGGCTCGGCATTTACCGAGGCGGCCGACTGCGCGGACGCCGACGTTTTCATCGTCGGCGGCGCCAACTCTGCTGGCCAGGCGGCGCTGTTCTTCTGCCGCGTCGCCAAGACGGTGAACCTGGTCGTGCGTGCCGACGCCCTCGAGCGGGCCATGTCGCACTACCTCATCGAGCAACTCCGTGCGATCGACAACATCACGGTGCGGCTCGAATCCGTCATCGACGAGGTGCACGGCGACGGACACCTCGAAGGGCTGACGTTGAGAAACACACTCACCGGCCGGTGCGATCGCGTCGATACCAGCCACATGTTCGTTTTCATAGGCGGCCAACCGCGCACCGACTGGTTGGCGGACACGCTGGCACGCGACGCCCGCGGCTTCTTGCTTACCGGCCCCGACCTGATCGTCGACGGGCAGCGGCCGCGTGGGTGGCCATTGGAACGCGACCCGTGGGCCCTCGAGGCGAGCATTCCCGGAGTCTTTGTCGCCGGCGACGTCCGCGCCGACTCGGTCAAGCGAGTCGCGTCCGCCGTTGGCGAAGGCGCGATGGCGGTCACCCTCGCCCACCGGTACTTGGGAACCCCATGACACTCAGCAGCGCACCCACCGACGAGAAGTTGTCCCGCGAGGACCTGCGCACCCTGTTCCTCTTCGAGGCGCTCACCGATGAGCAGTTGGACTGGCTCGCCGAGCGTGGCTGGGTAGCCGAGGGCCCCGCCGGGGACATCCTCGTCGAGGGAGATCCGGCCGAGCTAGTGATCATCCTGCTGTCCGGGACGATCACCCTGAGCCGTCGGGTCGGCCCCGACGACGTCGAGGTGGCGCGCACCGACCAGCGCGGTGTGTACGCCGGCGCCATGCAGAGCTACCTTTCCGACGCCGAGGGGCTCACCTACGCCGCAACGGCTCGGGCGTTGACCCACAGCAGGCTCTTCGTCATCCGCGGCGTTGACTTCGGGCAGGCCGTTCGCGACTGGTTCCCGATGGCCATCCACCTGCTCGAGGGCCTCTTCCTCGGCATGCGCACATCGCAGCAGCTCGTCGGACAGCGTCAGCAGTTGTTGGCGCTCGGCTCGCTGGCCGCCGGGCTCACCCACGAGCTGAACAACCCGGCCGCCGCGGCGGTACGAGCGAACGCCGCACTCCGCGACCGCGTTGCGGGCATGCGCCACAAGCTCGCGCTGCTCGCGCACGACGAGATCGATCATCGGCTGCTCGAGCTACTCGTCGATGTCCAGGAAGAAGCAGTCCAGGGCATTCGCACAGCGCCTCAGCTGTCGGCGCTGGAGGAGTCAGAGCGCGAAGACAAGCTGACCGATTGGCTCGATCAGCGTGGCGTCAGCGATGGCTGGAACCTCGCGCCCGTGTTCGTCGCTGCTGGCACCACGACGGAGTTCCTTGAGAAGGTCGCTGCGGGAGCGCCGCCGGAGATGCTCGACGGTGCCCTGCGCTGGCTCGCGTACACGCTGGAGACCGAGCTGCTGCTGGCGGAGATCACCGACTCCGTCACTCGGATCTCGACCCTGGTCGAAGCGGCCAAGCAGTACTCCCATATGGACCGCGCCCCGTTCGAACGCTCCGACATCCACGCCGGCATCAAGAGCACCCTCGCGATGCTCGCCGGCAAACTCACCGGCCTCAACGTGGTGAAGGACTTCGACCGCACCCTGCCACCGGTGCCGATCTACGCCGGGGAGCTCAACCAGGTGTGGACCAACCTCATCGACAACGCTGTGCAAGCCATGCACGGCAGCGGCACCCTCACGCTTCGCACTTCACGCGACGACGACATGATCCGCATCGAGATCGGCGACACCGGGCCCGGTATCCCAACAGAGTTGCGGAAGCGGATCTTCGAGCCATTCTTCACCACCAAACCGGTCGGTCACGGCACCGGGCTCGGGCTGGACATCTCTTACCGCATCGTGGTCGTCCGCCATGGCGGCGATCTCAGCGTGCAATCCGAGCCCGGCGACACCCGATTCATCGTCAGACTGCCCCTAACCGAACGACCATCCACCTAAGGGCAGCGCGCCGAATTCAGTTCGCTGCAATGACGTCGAATACGCAGGCACCGCAGGCACGACAATTGGCGACCGCTCTCTCGAACATTTAGAGACACGACGAGGCAAGTCATCGTTCCTAGGACCGCTCGACGTCTGGACCAAGTCTCCTGGCGCGAACGGATTGTCCATGGCGAGGTCGCGGTCTCCGCTTGTGGCCAGTTGAAAGTCCCCGCTGCTGGTTATCTGAGAGTCTTCGCTCGTCGTGTGGATTTGGGCCGTCGGCGTTGTGCGGTGACGGCGGCGGTGCTAACTCGATGGCCTGCGGTTCGCCTGCCCTTCAGCCAAGCTTCGTGAAGGAGATGTGCATCCACGCCTCCCACGTGCGCCGATCCGGGGAACGCTCCCAGAGCGCGGTCATCGAGCCGCCACCGGCGGCGAGCGTCAGCGTCGATCGGACACCTGCCGTCTCTCCGTCTGCCGGGTGGGCTGCCGGTGCGACGTCGGGGCAGCCAACGAAGCGGAACACGCCCTCGTCATCGACCGTCACCCGCATGACCTCCGAGCTGCCGGTGTTGTCGAACGATCTGGCTAGGAAACCATTGCTGGAGGGGTCCGGCTCACCGATGATCTCGATTGCCCGCACGGGCTGGTTCCCCACCTGCACGTCGACGTGGTGAACCAGAAAGTATCCACCGGCGAGGACCTCGTACGTATCGAATCCAGTCACCGGCACCGGAGGGTCCACGATCACATGGCCATCGGTCGCCCACCGACCGGCAATGCTCCAAAGCCGCTCGTGGTGGCGACCGGTGTCCCCTCGCGGAGTCGTGGCCATCGTTGCTCACCTTCCTCGGGTTCACTGGGTGCCGCAGGTTCTCCTCGAGCGCCGCGTGATGAGGTTGTTAACCGCCTGGAATCGCCTCCAGCATCCGGTCGAGCCATGTCCCCTGTCCATGCCTCGGCGGTGTGCGGGGCTGCGCCCAGCTGCGGCCGTCGCTCGTCGCATACCTCGACTCGATTGGCGCAGGGGAATCGCCGTAGCCTCGAATGGCCCGCACCGTCCCGAAGGTGTGGGCCGCCGCGTTGCGCAGTCAGTCCTCGTCGATCCGGTCGCGGAGCGACACGAGCGCTCGCCCGGCCTCCTCGACGGTCCCGGCCACCGCCCCTACGATCATGAGCGATGGGTCCGTTCACCGAGAAGGAGATCGAGTATCTGCGTGGGCAGCGGCTTGGCCGGCTTGCCACGGTCGGCTTCGACGGCTCGCCGCACGTGGTTCCGGTCGGCTTTCGGCTCGACGCCGAGGCGGCGGCGATCGAGTTAGGCGGTCATGCGTTGAGCCGCTCGAAGAAGTGGCGCGACCTGCAGGCCAACCCGCGAGTGGCTTTCGTCGTCGACGATCTGGTGAGCGTCAATCCCTGGACCCCCCGCGGGCTGGAGGTCCGCGGCCGCGCCGAATTGCACGACGGGGGCGGTGAGAGCTTCGGTGCTGGCTGGGACTCCGCCTGGATTCGTATCCTGCCGCGGCGGATTGCCAGCTGGGGGATCGAGCGGTCGGGGTTCGCGGTGGCTGGACGCAGCGCCCGCTCGGTCGGCACGCCATGACCGTGCCGGCTCCGGCGGCGATCTGGAGGCACCTGCGGTGACCATTCGGGTCAGCCCCAGCGGCACTCGTGGAGCGCGGGTGCCCAATCGCGGTCCGCTCGCGAAGCTGTTCAAGCTCACCGGCAAGCTGCAAATCCGGAACTACCGCCGCTCCGGGGGCAGCGGCTCAGCTCCAGGATGGGGTTCCCGGTGGTGCTGCTCACCACGCGTGGAGCGAAACCGGGCGCACCCGGACAACAGCGGTCCGGGGTTTTCCGGACGGACAGAACTCCTGGCTTGTGGTCGCCTCGCTGGCCGGAGCCGCACGCCACCCCCCCATCGTGCGACTGCCCCGACAGCCCTAAGGGCGGCTGGCACCGCCCCCGTCGTAGGTGCGGGTTTCGTTCGTGCGGCCATGGCGGCGTGTAGCCTCCGGCGACCTGGCGGTCGGGCGCACCACCTGTGACGCCACTGCCGGCTGGCCGTCGGTGAGGGCAGGCTCCCCATGCCGCCTAACGCAGGAATCCGGTCTACCAGGTGGGCGGTAAGTCGTTCGTCTTCTTCCGTAATCCGCGGCCGGACGCGGTCGATCCCGACACCGGGGAGCGCTATCCGGATGTGATCGTGTTCTGGGTGGCGTCCGAGGCGGACAAGCAGGCGCTGGTTCAGGACCAGGCGTCGCCGTTCTTCACGACCGCGCATTTCGAGGGCCACTGGTCTGTGTTGTTGCGGGCCAGCCGGATCGGTGAGCTCACCGTGCAGGAGCTGGCCGAGGTGGTTCAGGACGCGTGGCTATGCCGCACGCATCAGGCGCTTTCCTGCTGAGCGACCTTTCCCTGTTGCAGAATCCGGATGGGGTTGCCGAACGGATCCCGAACGCCCATGTCAATGCCGTAGAAGTGCTCGGTAGGTTCCTGGGTGAAGTCGGTTACGCCGCGCTCGCGGAGCGTGTAGTACAGGGCGCGAGCGTCGTCGGTGATGAAGACGAGGCCGCCCAAGGCACCTTTGGTGATCAACTCGCGGAGTCGCTCGGCCGTCGCTTCGTCATGTAGCGGCGGACCTGGCTGCTCGAGCGAGATCTCGGTCGGCCGATCGCCGGTAGCCCGCACAGTCAGCCAGCGGTAGTCGCCCTGCTGCACGTCATTGCCCTTCTCGAGCCCGAGCTTGTTGACGTAGAAGTCGAGCGCCTCCTCCTTGTCGAGGACATAGATGGAAGCGACATTCAGCCTGCTGATCATCTCGTTCTCCTGCGCCGTTCCCGGTGAAACGACCCAATCCTACGGAGCGGAAACCGAGGAGGCTTCTCCAAAACTGCTCGACTGTGCTGACCGCGCAACGCTGCTCCGAGGTCGCAGGGCGGCGAGCTGGACGCAGTGCGGCGCCACGACCGGGCCGTGCCCCACCCGATAGGCGCTCGGCGTCTCGCCGACGATCGCCCGGAACGTTCGGCTGAATGTCCCGAGGCTGGTGAAACCGACAGCGATGCAGACGTCGGTGATCGTGCGGTCAGTCTCACGCAGGAGAAACATCGAGCGCTCGACCCGCCGCCGCTGCAGGTAGCGATGGGGCGTCTCGCCGTAGACGGAGCGGAAGCAGCGGCTGAAGTGGGCCGGCGAGATGTGGGCCACCGCAGCCACGGCGCGCACGTCGAGCGGCTCGGCGTAGGCGCGATCCATCGCGTCTCGGGCGCGCAGCAGGCGCCGGTTGAGATCTTCAGATTCGCGGCTCACCCGCCAACGCTAGTCGAGATGGTGCGATCGCCAATGGCCGGCTTGGAGGACTTCCATCACGACTTTTGCCGCGGTTCATCGACGCACAGCGGACGTTCCACCTTGGGGACGCAGCCCCGAACAACGCCCTCTGGACAAGAACCGATTCTGTGATGCTCTTCGCCGCGCGGGGAC
The DNA here is from genome assembly GCA_963819885.1 of uncultured Actinomycetota bacterium. Taxonomy (GTDB): domain Bacteria; phylum Actinomycetota; class Actinomycetes; order Jiangellales; family Jiangellaceae; genus JACVRX01. The sequence goes on from CAWFXV010000032.1 coordinate 48,870, forward strand.
TCTGCGAAAGCGGGACCGAGCACGTGACGGAGACGTTCCATCGGTCGCTTCCGAGTTCTCTCCGCAGTACTTGACTCATCGAGCGACCGGCAGGCAGGTCAAGGACGAGGTCCAAGCCCGATGAGTTTAGCGAGCGAGCCAGGTCTCAATAGCATCACACGACAAACGATGACGGGAGGAGCTTCACGTGACCGCCGACCGGACGACCGAGACGGAGGGCGTCGGCGAGTACGCCGAGGTCAATGGCATCAACCTCTACTACGAGACCCACGGAGCGGGGCGACCCATGATCCTGCTGCACGGTGGGCTCGGATCCGGCGAGATGTTCGGGCCGACGCTCCCCGCGCTGGCGGAGCGGCACCAGGTCATCGCCGTCGACCTCCAAGGGCACGGGCGCACGGCGGACATCGACCGGCCGATCGACATCAAGCTGATGGCCGACGACATCGCGGCGCTCATCGACCACCTCGGGCTGGGGAAGCCCGACATCGTCGGCTATTCGCTCGGCGGTGGCGTTGCGCTCTTCACTGCGGTGAAGTATCCGGAGAAGGTAGGCAAGCTCGTCAGCGCCTCGGCTAACGTCCGGCGTGACGCCATTCCGCCTGAGATGCTCGCCCAGCAAGCCCAGGTGAACGCGGCGGCGGCTCCATTCATGAAGGACACGCCGATGTACCAGCTCTACCAGCGGGTCGCGCCGCATCCCGAAGACTTCGGGCGGCTGCTGGACAAGATGGGCGAGTCGATGGGCAAGGACTTCGACTTCAGCGAGGAGGTTCGGGGCTTGCAGGTGCCCACGCTCATCGTCGCCGCCGACGCCGACATGGCACCACCGAGGCACTACATCGAGGTCTTCAAACTGCTCGACGGCGGCCTCCGCGACGGCGGCTGGATGGGCGAAGGCCGGCCCAAGGGCGGACACGCGCTCGCGATCCTGCCCGGCCTGACCCACTACAACCTCGCCGTCTCGCCCCTCTTCGCGGCGGTCACCCTCGACTTTCTCGACGCTCAGAGCGGGGGCTGAGCCACCACGGCTGGGAGCTCTTCGCCTCCGCCGTCAGTCGTCGTGCGGGGTCGACCCATGGCGGTCAAGCACATCCACCAGAAGCCCAAGTCGAAACCGCGGCGACCAAGGTCGAGATGGAGGTCTTCGGCAACCCCATCGTGCTTGCCCAAGCCGCCATCACCGACGATCGCGTGACCGGGAGAAGCGCAGCGGGTTCGCCACCGCCGTGAGGTCATCGTCACGGCCGAGCAGGGGTTGGGCTCGTGCCGCACACCGTGCCGGACCATCGGCAAAGTGCCCTGCACCAACTGCAGGCGTTGGGGGTGGTGGCGATGACGTCGCATCCAGACTCTCATCCGACGGCACAAATCGGAGCACTCTCTCGGGCGCGGCCCGGGTTGGCCGTCGCTGGCCTCTAGGCTCGTGGACCCGATGAAGAGATCTCTCATGAATGCAATCAACACACGCCTCGGGCTGGCAAAAGGGCACAGCGGACGTGGGGGTTGACTTGGGATCGTCGGATCGGCGGTTCCCGTCCGATGACGAGCTGACTGGCCGGCTGCAGGACAGGGACGAGGCTGCGTACGTGTTGCTGGTGGACTCCTGGTCGGGCGGAATGTTGCGGCTGGCGCGATCGTTCGTGTCAACCGACGACTCCGCCGCGGAGGTCGTCCAGGAGGCCTGGCTGGCTGTCATCGAGGGGATCGCCGCGTTCGAAGGTCGGTCCTCGCTCAAGACGTGGGTGTATCGGATTGTGGTGAACATTGCCAAGCGCCGCGGCGCTCGGGAGAGTCGCACTGTCCCGTCGAGCAGTCTGTCGCCGACTCGCGAGGTGAAGGGTCCGACGGTCGATGCGGACCGGTTCCGTCGCCCGGATGAGCCGTATGCGGGCCACTGGCGCGAGTTCCCGGCGCGGTGGCCGTCACCGGAACAGCAGACGCTGGCCAGCGAAGTCCGGTCGCAAGTGGCCGCGGCGGTTGGCCAGCTGCCCGACAGCCAGCGAATCGTGATCACGCTTCGCGACGTCGAGGGGTACAGCTCTGCGGAGGTGTGCTCGATCCTCGATATCTCGGCGGGGTACCAGCGCGTGCTGCTGCACCGTGCCCGCGCGTTTGTCCGGGGACGACTGGAGGACTACTTCGCGGGCGGTCATGACGGAGAGCGGACCGGTGACGAGGCGGGGACGTCCTGAGCGGTGCCAGCCGCCACGCACCACTCGCCGTCATCCACAGCCGTGTAGCTGACAGCAACGTGTTGTAACGCCAGCGCCGAAGGTGACACTGAATTCACATGACCCGTCGCACGTCGCTGGCAGCGAAGCCGGGCAGGCCACAGTCGGAGGCCTCGTTGCGCAGGCGGTTGCTGCCGCTGCTCATGGCGGTGTGGTTCCAGGGGTTTCTGCTCTGGGTGCCGGTCGAGAAACTGTTCATGAGCGAGATCGGTTTCGACCCGGCGAGCGTCGGCCTCATGGCGGCCGCTTATGCCGCCGTGGTGCCGATCATCGAGATCCCCTCCGGGATCCTCGCCGACCGGTGGAGCCGGCGAGGTGTGCTGATCATCTCGAGCGTCGCGCTGATGCTGTGCTCACTGATCGGGGGGCTAAGCAACAACGTCGCGACCTATATCGTCGGCGCTCTCGTTCTCGGCGTCTACTTCGCCATGTATTCGGGCACGATGGACGCCGTCGTATACGACACCGTGCTCGAGGAGACCGGCGACAGCGAGGCGTTTGAGAAGCGGATCGGGCGGGTTCGGTTCGTGGAGAGCATTGCCCTGGTGTCGAGCTCGCTGCTCGGCGGATGGCTCGCCGGCCTGACCACCACCCGGCTGATGTACTTCCTGAGCGTGCCGGTGGCTGCGCTGTCGATCGTCGCGTTCCTCAGATTCCGGGAGCCGCAGCTGCACAAGACCGAAGAGGACACCACGCTTCGGGAGCAGCTCGCCATGACCTACCGGACGCTCACCCAGGGTGGACGCCTGCTGCCGATCGTCGGCCTGGCCGTATTGACCTCACTCGTCTTGCAGGTGGTCTTCGAGTTCGGTCCACTGTGGCTGGTCGCGTTGGCAGCGCCGGCCGTGCTGTACGGACCGTACTGGGCCGCGCTGGTGTCGACCCTGGGGCTAGGTGGGCTGCTCGCCGGCAAGCTGCGACTGGACCGGCTGCTGACGCTGGGCCCGGTCGTCGGCCTGATGATCCTGGCCGGCCTGGCGCTGACCCGCCATGCCGGAGTGGGGATCGTCACCCTCGCGCAAGTGGTTCTCGCCCTACTGATGGTGATCGCGAGCATCCATGTCACACGATTGCTGCACGACGCAGTGCCATCGACGGTCCGCTCCGGAGTGGCCTCAGGTGTCGGTGCGATCTCCTGGATCGCCTTCCTGCCCGTCGCCCTCGTCTTCGGGATCATCAGCAAGCAGAGCGGAGTGCAAACCGCCAGTTGGCTGATCGTCGGCGCGACCGTGTTCGTCGGCGCCCTGCTGTTGGCGATGGCCAAACGCGGCCGAGCCGCACCCACGATCGCCCAGCCGGAGGTGCCGGTCGAGACGCGCTCCGGCGAGCGGGGGCACGCGTGGAACCTGCACGGCAGCGGCGACCTGGTCAGCGACCTCGTCTGCGCCGAGTTCGTCGAGCTAGTCACCGCCTTCCTGGACGGCACGCTCGACCCGATCACCGAACGCCGCCTTGTCGACCACCTGCCGAACTGCGTCGGCTGTGAGCGATACCTCGACCAGTTCCAGCAGACCATCCGGTCCCTCGGTGACCTGCCCGCGCAGGGCCTGCGGCCCGAGGATCGGGAGGCCCTAATGGCCGCATTCCGAGCCGCGCCACGCTGACGACGCCATCTCGCACCGGCGTAGCCAGTGCACGGACTCGGCGGCTGCGAGTCCTCCGCCGCCGGGTACAGGTTTCGAGGTGCTTGGGCTTGATGTCGTCTGTCGAGGCCTGACCCCCGGCGGTCAGCGGCAACGTCGACCCTTCCCAATCGGCGCGAAGCGGTAGATCGTTGCAGGCATGACTGCACGGGGGGACGTTTATCGCGCTGCCTTGGATCGGGCGCACGCCCACGCGTTGGCTTGGCTCGATTCGATCCCGGATCGTCCGATCGGCCCTCGACAGACCGCCGATGAGGTGCTCGCCAGGCTGGCAACACCACTTCCGGACGGGCCAAGTGACCCGGCGGCGGTGGTCGACCTGCTGGCCGAGATCGGTGATCCCGGTCTGATGGCGATGGGCTCCGGACGGTTCTACGGATGGGTCATCGGTGGCACGCTTCCCGCGGCCATGGCGGCCGACTGGCTGGTGAGCGTGTGGGACCAGACCCCCGGGTTGCGCTACCTCGCGCCGACCGCGGCGGCAGCCGAGGACGCAGCGGCGGGCTGGCTACTAGACCTGCTCGGGCTGCCGGCCGGCTCGGATGTCGGGTTCACCACCGGTGCCACGATGGCCAGCTTCACCGGGTTGATGGCGGGCCGCTTCCAGGTGCTCGCCGATGCCGGCTGGGATATCAACGCCCGAGGGCTGTCGGGGGCGCCTGCGGTGACAACCCTGGTGGGCGCCGAGCGACACAGCACCATTGACTGCGCACTGCGTTATCTCGGCCTGGGCGCGCCGGTCCCGGTGGCGGCCGACGACCAGGGACGGATTCGCCTCGACGCGCTGGCTACGGCGCTGGAGCAAACCGGCGGACCGACAATCCTGTGCCTGCAGGCTGGAAATATTCACTCCGGCGCGTTCGACCCGATCGGTGAGGCAGTCGCGTTGGCCCATGGGTACGGCGCGTGGGTGCATGTCGACGGGGCGTTCGGACTGTGGGCCGCCGCAGCGCCGAGCCTGCGCCATCACCTGGCCGGCTATGAGACCGCGGACTCGTGGTCGACAGACGCGCACAAGACGTTGAACGTGCCCTACGACAGCGGCCTGATCATCGTCGCGGATCCCCGTCCGTTGCGGGCGGCCTGCGATGTGCATGCCGCCTACCTACAGCCAGCCGACGAACTTGGCTGGGCTGATCCGCTGGCCAAGGTGCCGGAAATGTCGCGGCGCGCTCGCGGGGTACCGATCTGGGCCGCGTTGAGATCGCTCGGGCGGTCCGGGGTGGCCGATCTGGTCGAGGGTCTGGCCCGCCATGCCGGGGCCATCGCCGAAGCCGTGGGCCAGATCGACGGCGCCGAGGTGCTGAACGAGGTGGTCTTCACCCAGGTCTTGGTCAGCTTCGGCGACGACGAGACGACCCGAGCCGTCACCGACGCGGTGATCGCTGATGGCACAACCTGGATGGCGGGCTCGCGCTGGCACGACCGGGACGTGCTGCGGATATCGGTGAGCAACTGGTCAACGGACGCGGATGATGTGACGGCCTCGGCGGACGCGGTCCTCCGCGCGGTGAAATCGGTTCGCTCCAGCGCCTGATCGGCGATCACACCTCTCGTCCCGCAGGATGTTGGAGGGCCTGTCTGCCGCCGGTGGTGTGCCACGTCGGCCGCAGTTCAGCGGGTGGCGCGCATCGCCGGCATGACGGTGTCAGTGACTTCGTCGAACACGTTCTGCTCACTGGGCCGATCGCGCCAGGTTTGCGGCCAGTACAGCACGAACTCATCGATCCCGATATGCCGGAAGCGGCCGACCATGTCAGTGAAGTACTGCACCGACTGCCAGGGCGTCAGTGGCGGGAAGCAGACCACCTGGTGGCGGATGGTTGCGGGATCTCGTCCGAGGTCGGCGCACACATCGTCGAAGCGTCGGCTGCGATCGGCGGTGATGGTGTGGAAGTCCTCGTCGGTCTGCACGCCGTATCCGCCCCAGCTGCTCCATCCGTCCGCGTACTGCGCGGCGATGCGCAGCATCCGCGGCCCATGCGCAGCGATGGTGATGGGCGGGCGTGGGCGCTGCACCGGCGAAGGGATGGTCTCGGCCCCGGCGCACCGGTAGAACCGGCCGTGGTAGTCGGTGATCTGCTGCCGTAGGAGCAGGTCGACCAGTTCTACGAACTCGGCGAACTGGTCGACCCGCTGGCCGGCCGGCCGATCCACGCCGGCTGCGGCCGCGCCGGCCGACGGGTCGCCCACGCCGAGGGCGAGTTCCAGCCGGCCGCCACTGAGGTGGTCGAGGGTCATCGCGGCTTTGGTCAACGTCACCGGATGGCGAAAGTACAGGCTGCTGACCAGCGTGCCCACTCGAATGCTTGTCGTGCCGACTGCCATCAGTGCCAGTGTCGTGGGACCGTCGAACATTGCATGCCGAGCCCGATCGGGCTCCACCACCGTGTCGCAGTTCCACAACACGCGAATCCGAGCCGCTCGGCGTCCCGCCACCGCCGCCGCAGGACCCCCAGCGGCAGGTTCTGATACTGATACGCGCAGAAACGCAACTCCGCCATCTGCGACCCTCATCTCCGCCCAACGCACTCAGCCAACCCGCCCGCCTCTCAAAGAGTGCCGGATCGGCGGCTGGCGCCGCACAGTCCACAAGAACAGCATCTCCGTAGTCCACCTTGGCCTCGACGACGGCGAGGTCACCGGCGATGACAATCCGCGCGACGCTCGGCCGGCCGGGAATGTCTGGTACACCGCCCGGCGGCTCTCGCCACCGACGATCTACGCCGTCAAGCCTTCGCCGCTCAGTTCGCGGATGCAGATCACGATCGTCTCCTTGGTCGGGCTGCTTAGCTCAAACTTGGGTACCGAATTCTCCGGCCTCGATCGAAACTGGCAGCACATTGCCGGCCGATGGCAACGGACAGACCCACCGTGCGTCGTACGCACAGGACGGGTTGTATAGGAAGTTGAGATCGACAATTAACCGGTCTTCGGCCAGCCCAAGGTCGGCACCTTTAACTGTGTCCAGGAGATATCTGCCGCCGCCATAAGAGGTCGTCCAACACGTAGCATCTTTGACCGGAAGGAAAAGTCCCCCGCCGTACGATTCGAGCCACCAAACATCCAGAGTTCCCAAACCGGGTAACTCGACTCGACCGGCGCGCGTGAACGGAACGATTCCATCAGTGGTCGTCGGAATCTCCAGTCGAGCCGGCTCGGCGTCTTGCACCTGAACAGCGAACCGAAGCGCCGAGTCATAGGGACGGTATGTAAGACCTCGAAAGCTTGATCGCTCCACTGGAGAGTCCGGGTGGTCCGCGAAGAGTTGATCCCGAACACCGCGCCACCGATTCCACGCCGCCTCAGGGTCGGGCGTCGCCCGGACGGCCGCGTAGAGCTCGGAGACCGTACGCCGCCAGCCGAGGAGAGACAACGTCATGGAGATTCCTCCCAGGAATGTGCCGGGTCTCGTCGGCCCGCGTCCAATCGCTCTCGTATCGTGCTCTGCGCCGACCCGACCAGGACGGAGCTCGGGGCCATGTGCGAGCCGAGTGGCGCCGCAGCATAGACAAGACTGCTGCTCGGCCCGCGGCTGAGAGTGGATCGGCATGACCTGGACGCTGGCGACGATAGCGTTCCTGCTGGTCTGCTTCGCAGCAGTTTCGAAGCGCCTTTATGCGCTGGACATCACCGCCGCGATGTTCTTCACCTCCGCTGGGCTGCTCGCCGGGCCCGTCCTGGGACTACTCGACCTGTCGGTGGGGAGTGAGGAGACCAAACTGATCGCCGAGGTCACATTGACCTTGGTGCTCTTTGCTGATGCCTCACGGATCTCGGTCCGCGCGCTGCGCCGCGAATATGCGGTGCCGTTGCGGCTACTTGGCCTCGGCCTGCCGCTGACGATTGCAGCGGGCGCCGCGGTTGGAGTCGTTGTGCTACCGGGCGTCAGCCTGATCGAGGCGCTCGTGCTGGCGGTCATGCTCGCCTGCACCGACGCCGCGCTCGGTCAGACGGTGGTCACCAACGGAAGAGTGCCTTCGCGGATCCGGCAGGGCCTGAACGTGGAGAGCGGGCTCAACGACGGGCTCTGCGTGCCGCTGTTCCTGATCGCCATCGCCGTCGCGGAGGCCGAGGAGGGGGCCGTGTCCGGGCACGGCGCCGTGCAGGTGGTGCTGGAGGAGATCGGATACGGGCTCGTGGGTGGAGTCGCCGCCGGTGTGCTTGGCGGGCTGGCGCTTCGGCTGGCCACCCGCCATCGCAGCATCGAGGCGTTTTGGGCGCAGATCCTGACGGCTGCCTCGGCGCTGCTGGCGGCCGGAATCGCACACGCGCTCGGCGGAAGCATCTTCATCGCCGCGTTCACGGCAGGATTCGTGTTCGGTGTGCTGTGTCGCGACCAGGGCAACGAGGTCACCTACCTCGTCGACGAGGCAGGCGAATTGTTCAACGCGGTCACCTTCATCGTCTTCGGTGCCGTGATCCTGGGCCCCGCGTTGACCGAGTTGACCTGGCAGCTTGTGCTCTATGCGGTGCTGAGCCTGACGGTCGTACGGATGCTGCCCGTCGCCGTCGCGATGATCGGGACTGGCGCTCGACTACCAACCCTTGCGTTCCTGGGCTGGTTCGGGCCGCGTGGGCTGGCGTCGATCGTCTTCGGGGTGATCTTGCTCAATGACGCAGATCTCCCACAAGAGCGAACCCTTCTGCTCGCTGTCGTGGTAACCGTGGGAATCTCAGTCTTCGCCCACGGCCTCACCGCACGGCCGCTGACCAGTCGCTATGTCGGCTGGTACGAGTCTCATCCGAAGGAGGCCGCGCCGGTCATGGAGACCGTCCCGGCTGCCGAGCACCGCTCGCGGACACCCTGGACTGGCCACCCCGACAACCACGCGCCACAGTGATCGGCCGCCATCTCAGAAGACCTTAGCCAAATCGTTGTTGATACTGACCACGGTCAAGCTCTGCTGGTCGGCTTGTTCGAGTGCCTGGTCTGCCCCCGAGGTGTCTTGAGGTCGTGAGTCGCGGCCGGTCAGGCGCTGCTTTGGGTTGGGCCCATCGTCTCGGCGACGGTGTCCTGCGCGTCCGTGGCGATTTCCGGCACGGGGCTGGAGGCGTCCGCCCCACGGCCGGCTCCGACCAGGATCTGGACGACCGCCAGTAGGACGACGATGAGCACGAGCGACCAAAGGAGCCGCGACAGCGAGACGTCGTTGCCCCACAGCAGGACCACGGCACCGAGCACGCCGATGGCGACGCGCAGCCACCGTGCGTTGGCCGCGACCCACCGGCCGGTGCCGCCGACCGGGCCGTCGGCCAGGCGGGCACCGGCGGACTCCAGACCGCCGGCGATATCGTCGTGCGGACGGCGGTGCCGGAGGTGTTGGACCCGGTGAACCAGCCCACCACCACCAGGATCACACCCAGCCAGAGGAACACCTGCCAGCCGCGTTCGAGGTAGGCCAGCAGGGTGTCGTAGAACACCGAGCTGGCCGGCCCGAACACGGTGCCGGCCAGCTCGTCGATGAACAGCTGGCGGCCCACCGACAGGGCAAACGCCACCAGCAGCGCGTTCGCCGCCAGCACCAAACCGATGGTCACCGTCATCCGCGGCCGGCGGCGGGAGAGCAGCAACGCGGCCAGGAACAGCGCTACCACCACCAGGATCAGCCACCGGGCCACCGGATTGGTGAACGCGTAGATGGTGCGGGCCTGCCGCAGCTGCGGGGAGTCCAGCAACACGATCTGCTTGTCCACATCCGGGATCGGGATGTTCTCCACGATCGTCAGTCCCCGATCGACCAGGCGCTGCTGAACCTGTGCGATGGCATCGCCCACGTCCAGCACGACCTGGTCGCCCTGCAGCGTCACCGCGCCGGACTCGTCCCCCTCCAACACCCGTACCAGGGTCTGCTGGGCCCTGGTATTGACCCGGACCCAGATGTCGGCGAAGGCGTCCGAGGCCACGAACGCCCGCACCTCACGATCGATCAACCCGTTGATCGCACCGGCCAACGGCCCAACCAACTGCTGCAACCGCGGCCGGTCGGTGATCACACCAGCGAACACATCGTTGATGATCGCCTCCACATCGACCTGCTTCTCGATCGCGTCGGTGATCGTGGTCGCGATCGCCTCCTGCACCTCCGGCGAATCCACTAGCGGGCCGACCGTGTCCACATACCGCTGCGTGTCGTTCAGCGTGCGCTGCCCCCAGTACGCAATCGCCGCCGGAGTCGTCAACAACGCCGCCAACACCACACACACCACCGCCGCAATCGACCGGCCACGGCCCGGACGCTCCGCGACAGTCGTTTCGATGGGCTGTGTGGGTTGTGCGTCGGACATTACGAGCCTCCTCGATACACCCAGGCAGTCCTGCGCTCGGTCGAACCACTGATATGCGACGACACGGCTGGTCCTCAGAGCATCCGCGCTCGAGCGCCTCGTACTCTGCCGTGGAAGTCGCCTCAGAGTCCAGCAGCCGCGGTGACAACGAAGCCAGGGCGGTCAGTCAGGAGGTGCCGTAGGCGGCCAGAAAGACGCGGACGCCTTCGTCGGCGTAGCGCTCGAGCTCGCCGGGTGTGAAATCGGCGCCGCTGCCGTGGAACATCGCCTTGTTCAGCGGGACGGACAGAATGAGCCAGTTGAAATGCTGAGCCGCCAGTAACGGGTCTTCCATCCGCAAGAGCCCTCGCCCCGCGAGCGATCGAAATTGATCACGCGAGGACGGCGTGGGCGCGCTCAGGCCCGCTGGCATACCACGTCCGGGCCAACTCCGGAAAGCGCTCGGCCTCCGCAATGATGGTTCGGCGCAGCTGGATCAGGTGCGGTTGCGTGACCTCGATGACGTGTCGTCGAGCGAACTGCCGAAGGTCCTTCTCGATGTCTTCGCTGTCGGACAGGGCCGCGACGACTGCGTGGGTCGATGCCTCGGACGTACTGATGTCACTAGTGATGATGGCGGTGAACAACCGTTTCTTATCGGCGAAGTGCTTGTAGACGGTCTGCTTTGACACCGCGGCTAGAGCTGCTACCTCGTCCATGCTTGTGCCGTCGTATCCCTCGCGCAGGAACACGGTTCGAGCGGCCGCCATGATCGCTCGGCGTTTCCTCGCAGAGCGGCCCAGGTCAACCGATCCACCGCTGTCCCCCATAACGTCCGTGGACCCAGCGGTATGACGACCAGACTCGTCCATGTTTGGGCAATCTCCTATCAACTCTCGTCGAGAGTACTAGACGGATCAGTACTAATATAGTACTGTACCGTCTAGTTCCCGACGAGGAGGAACCATGGCGGTGCACGATCACACAACGTCGCGGGATGGGACGCGAATCGCCTTCGAGCGAGCGGGAGACGGCGAGCCGATCGTCGTGGTCAGCGGGGCGCTGCAGGGGAGGGCTACGTACCACCTGCTCGCCCGGGAGCTGTCCCAACATCTCACTGTGTTCAACTACGACCGGCGGGGCCGCGGTGCCAGCGGCGACACGGCGCCCTACGCGGTCGAGCGCGAGATCGAGGACCTTGGCGCCCTCATCGGCGTGGCCGGCGGGAGGGCGTCGGTGTACGGCCATTCCTCGGGCGCAGCCCTCGTTTTGCATGCTGCAGCAGGCCAACTACCTATCGACAAGATCGTGCTGCACGAACCGCCGTTCGGATCTGGCAGCGACGAGGAGCAGCGAGCGGAGCGGGAGGAGGCCCGACAGATCGCGGCCTTGTTGGCGCAGGATCGCCGTGGCGATGCGGTCGCGTTCTTCCTGACATCGATGGGAATGCCGGCTGACATCGTCGGCAAGCTGAGCCAAGACCCCGCGATGCTGGCGAACGCACCCACCATCACCTACGACCCATTCGAAGTCATCAGTGAGAAGAGCCGCGGCGGCAAGACACCAGCCGACCAGGCACGGAGTGTGGCGGTGCCCGCCCTCGTTCTGGCCGGCGGAGAGAGCCCCGGGTGGATGATCGATTCCGGCCGGCAGATCGCAGACGCGCTGCCGAACGGGCGACTTCGGGTCCTCGAGGGCCAGGGCCACGTCGTGCCCCCGGAGATCCTCGCGCCGGTGCTGACGGAGTTCGTCGCCAACTGACAGTGCGTCGAGTCCGGCTGAGAATCTCGGTCCTGGAACTGCCACCACGGGTAGCCTCGTGCTGTCTTGGCGGTTGTGGCGGCCCGTTAGCGTGGGGTGGACGATGGCGACCCGATCCAAAGACGCGCCATCGCTGGACGACGCTTCGACGACGGCGGCCAATGTGCTCGGTGCCGAGCCCACCAACTCGACCTCACAGTCGCCGTGGCGGCGGAGGTGGCTGACATTCACCCTGCCTGGGCTGTGGGTTGCGCTGTTGTTCGCGTGCCTGTCTTTCACCCCGTCGTTGCTGCCGAGAGCTTCGCTGTTCCAAGGCGTGGTGACGGGCGTGAGCGCGGCCATCGGCTATGGCGTGGGCGTGTTCGGTGCACGGATATGGCGGGAGTTCGCCGATCGGAATCCACGGTCGCCGCGATCCGGTGCGTGGCGAAGCTTCACTGCCGTCGCCGCTGCCTCCCTGGTGCTGTCGGCCACACTGGGGTACTGGTGGCAGGAGCAGCTTCGCGATCTCATGGGAATGCGGAGTCAGGCCCCCGCGTCATTGGTGCTCCTGCCGATCACCGCAGCCGTGATCTTCATCCTGGTGTTGGCTGCGGGACGAGGACTTCGGGGCGTGTACCGGCGGCTTGCCCAATGGCTCGAACAGTGGTTTGGAGCGCGGGCCGCTCGAGCGACTGGCTTGATCGTCGTCGTCGCCGGGACCTGGCTCGTCGTGAGCGGTGTACTCCTCGACGGCCTCATCTCGGTGGCGGACCGGGCATTCGCGGTGCGGAACGACCTCACCCCGGAGGGAGTCGAGCAGCCAACGTCGAACGTGCGCTCAGGCAGCCCGGCGTCCTTCGTAGCGTGGGAGACGCTCGGGCGTCGTGGCCGCATGTTCGTTGCGGGCGGCCCCTCGGCCGAGGACCTCGCCACTTTCACCAACGACAAGGCGACGGAACCGATCCGCATCTTTGCCGGCACACAGTCGGCGGAGGACACCGAGGAACGGGCTGAGCTCGCCGTACGTGACCTCGATCGGGCCGGCGGTTTCGACCGCTCCTATCTGTTGGTCGCCACCACGACCGGAAGCGGCTGGGTCGTCCCCAGTGCAGTCGATTCCTTCGAATACATCACCGCCGGCGACAGCGCAATCGTGGCCATCCAGTACTCGCATCTGCCGTCGTGGTTGTCCTACCTCGTCGACCAGGAACGGGCTCGTGAGGCGGGCCGTCAGCTCTTCGACGCGGTCTACGAACGGTGGTCCGAGCTGCCCGTCGGGGATCGTCCGCGGCTGCTGGTCTTCGGCGAAAGTCTCGGCTCCTTCGGCGGCGAGATGGCATTCAGCGGTGAGCGCGACATGGCCAACCGCACAGACGGCGCGTTGTTCGTCGGGCCGCCGAGCTTCAACACCCATTATCGCGAGTTCACCGACGGGCGCAGCGCCGAGAGCCCGGAGGTCGAACCGGTGTTTCGGGACGGGCGGACGGTGCGCTTCACCAATCGGCCCGCCGAGGACATCAACCCGGTCGCGGAGGCCTGGCAGGGGACGAGGGTCCTCTATCTGATTCACCCGTCAGACCCGATCGTCTGGTGGAGTCCTGAGTTGCTGCTGACCCGACCGGACTGGTTGGAGGAACCCGCCGGCGGGGATGTCCTGGATGCGATGGTCTGGATCCCGTTCGTGACGTTCTGGCAGGTGACTGCCGACCTACCGATCGGGTTGGCTATGCCGGCTGGGCACGGACACGTCTACAACGGCGAGCACGTCGACGGGTGGGTGTCGGTGCTGCAGCCTCCCGGATGGACAGACGAGCGCTCGGCCGAGCTCCGTGCCATCGTCACCAGTGACGAGTGACGCCGAGCGCGACGGCGCCGTTAGGTTGTCGGCGCTGCCGGAAGCCATTCCTGCCATTGCCCGACGGGCCGGAAGCCGACCCGGATATAGACCGCCTCAGCCATCGGCGTCGCCTGCAGGCTGGCGGTCACGAATCCCCGATCCCGCGCATCCCGCAGCGCCGTGCGGGTTACCAAGGCGGCCAACCCGCGCCGACGTGCATCCGGCCGGGTGGCGACGAAGGAGATGTTCGCGTCGGTTCCCACCGGTATGACGATCAATCCGGACTCGAATCCAGTGGTTGCGTAGGCGCGTAGGCCGGGCACGCCCGTGACCAGCTCGGCAGTGACACCATTCAACGTCGCGATGAGGCCCGGATCGACATCGGCGATCACTGAGCCTGCCTCGACGTCGTCTACGTCAGCGTTGGCCAAATGACACAACATCGGCCGGGTTGTCACGTCCCGCCGGAATCCATCGGTCGCCAAGACCTCGGCGAGGTGCCGGTCCGCGAACTCTGACCACACGGCGTACTCGTCGACACCCGCATAAACGTTGCGAATCGCGTCCAGCGCCGTCGGCTTTGTCACAATGGCGTTGTTGAGCACCGGATAAGGGAAGCGGGCTGCGACGAAGCCCTCCCCACGGGCGACCACGGCGCCGGCATGAGGTACGGCCGCGGACTCCCACGAGCCCACGAGTGACACCAAATAGCGCCTGAAGTCATCCACGGCTGCCGGGTCGCCGATCACTCGAAGTCGACGACGAGTGGTCGATGATCCGACCCGGTCGCGGCGACAACGGATGCCGCCGTCGGGCGAATATCCGGTGTGTGCATAACGACGTCGATGCGACGGGTTGGCGCGCTGGCCGGGTAGGTGGATCCGCGGCCGCTCCCGACGGTCCAGGCATCCCGCAGGACGGCGGTGATCGCGGCCATCTCGGCCGAGTCGGGCCGAGCGTTCAGGTCGGCAAGCAGGACGCACGGTCCGACCTGTGAGGCGATGCTGGTCGCCACTGCGCCAGCCTGCAACGCCCGCTGTCCGGTGTCGTGCGCTTCGAGATGGGTCGTGTAGACATCCAGCCGGCGGCCACCGATATCGATCTGCACGCGCAGCAACGCCCGTTGCTCGACCGCTGCCGTGCGCGGTAGCAGCAGGTTGCTGCGCTTGCGGATGGGGTTGCGAGCCAGGATCGCGTTGCCGTACTTGCGCCGTGGTTCACCCGGGCTGGCCGGCTCGAGGTCGAGCGCCGCTCCGTAGGCCAGCCGCATTCCCAGCATGCGGGACAGCGCTCGGGCCTGATCAGCGAACTTACTTCGATCGGCGAACCGCCGATCCACTTCCTGCAATCCGACGACGTCGACCTGCAGGGATTCGATGGTCTCGGCGATTCGCTGGAGGTCCAACCGGCCATCCATACCGACGCCGTGATGAATGTTGAATGTCATCGCTCGCATGGTCGATCCAACCGCTTCATGCCGACCCCGGGTGTGACGTATCCGCGCAAGAGTGACATGCTTGCCGCCGCATCTACCGAAGACGAAGCGAGCCTCGGTCCGCGGAGACGACACGTGTCTTTGCGGGCAGCGAGGGCGGGACGGCTTGGCACATGGCACCACGACACCGGGCGCACAAGTCTCGGGCTGGCGTGATCCGCCCGGTCGCAGTGATCGCGTTGGTTGCTGTGGCGGCCACGGCAGGGATTGTCGCCCTGGCGCAAGGAGACTCTGGCGGCACCGCCGAGACAACTGGGTCTGCTCCCGAAACCACCGGGTGCGAGACAACGCTGCGGATTGTCACGGCTAGGTCGTTTGCCCCGGTGCTGACGGAATTGGCGCCTTCGCTCGGCACCGGTGACAACTGCGCGAATCTCGAAGTCGAAGTCGTCGACGGACGCGCCGCGCCGGCGCAGGTGGCCGAGTTCGACGCGCACGTCTGGATACCCGACGATGCGGCGTGGGCAGGCACGGCCGGCTCCCTGGAGCTGGCCGGGGCCGAGGCCGAGGACGCCGAGGCCCAGGCCGAGGTCGCCGGCTCGGGGACCGTCGTCGCGACGAGCCCGATCTACATGGTCACCGATGAGGCCACGGCCGAGAAGGTGGCCGACGCCGGCGGCAGCTGGAGTGGGCTCGCTGATCTGGTGACGAGCAATTCGGGAGTCAACTTGGTCGTCCGTGATCCAGCCGGCTCGGGGGACGGCTTGATCGGAGTGGGCTCCGTAGCGGAGGCGGTCTGGCAGGCCGAAGGCATGAATGCTTCCGCTGTAGCGTTGGCCACGGCTCTACCGACCACCAACACGGTGGCCAACCAGGCCGTGCCCGTGGAAGCCGGAGACGTCGGCCTGATCGCTGAGTACGCATTGATCCGCCTGCTGGAGAATCCCAACCGCGAGGCAGCAGCAGGCGTGCGGAACGCCGTGGTCTTGACCGGTTCGGACTACACCGCCGAGTTGCGCTACACCTGGCTGCCAACTGCTGCAGCGGCTGAGGATCCTGCGCTCGCCGGGCCACTGGAGCGACTGCTGACCGCGCTGACCGGACCCGAAGCCGATGCCGCTGTCGCCGCTGCAGGTCTGCGCCGGCCGGACGGACCGCCGCCGCCTGGTCCGGCGGCTGAACAGCTGCCGGAGGTCTCTGCCGCGCCGTTCGAGGTGCTGAGCGGCCACGCGGTCGATCACGTTTTCGCCACCTGGTACGACGCGGACCGGCAGAGCTCGCTTCTGGTGGTGGTCGACGTGTCCGGCTCGATGAGCGAACCGGAAAGCTCGCCGCTCATCCGCGTCGTCGCCGACGGTGTTGCCGCCCTTGCCGAGGAGATGCCGGACGGGTCCGAGCTGGGGTTGTGGGAGTTCGCGTCGCTGCTCGACCCGCCATTGGACTACCGGAGTCTGCTGCCGCGCGCCCCGTTGGACCCGGCGCAGCGGGACCAAGCCGCCGCCGTGTTGGGCGCGCTCGATGCCGGGGCATCGGGGACTGGTCTCTACGACACCATCCTTGCGGCATATTTGGCCGCGCAAGAGGACTATCGCAGCGGCGTGCCCAACCACGTCGTCGTCTTCACCGACGGGAAGAACGAAGACGATCTGGAGACGATCACCCTCGAGCAGCTGACCCAGAGTCTCGTCGAGGTGCAGGACCCGGAGCGGCCCGTGGCGCTGACGGTCGTCCTGTTCGGGCCGGAACCGCAAAAGGACCTGTTGGAGGCCGCCCTGGAACCGGTCGAGGCCAACGTCGAGGCGCTGGAACGGCCGGGCCAGGTGCGCCCGATGTTCATCCACCTCGCCGCGGGCGGCGTCCATCACTGACAGACCCTGCGCGGGTGTCGGCTGGCCGCCCGAAAGATCACCCAGGCCAGGTGATGGCCGCGGGCGTCAACCGCTCGTAGTGTCATGACCAGGAGCGATCCAGCCGCCGTTGCTCAACGGCGGGGACGGGCAGAGCCGATGACGACACCGCGCACGGCCGACGGCGTTTATGCGTCGGCCGATGTCGACGTCGTGGTCGTCGAGGCCACGGTCTCTCGGACGACGCGCGAGACATCGACGGATCAGCCGACCGGGCTGTGGCGGGCCGCTCGGCTGGCACTCGGGGCCGCGGAAACGGTTGGCAACGCCGTGGCGGTCCCGGTCGAGCGGCCCGGCCAGCCGGCCGCGGTCGGCTGGAACGTCGCCGTCGGTGCCGGGCTGCTGGCGGGTGCGGGTGTGGGGGCCGCCAGTCGGCTCGCGGCTCGAATCGTGCGGCCGATGGCTACGGTCGTGCTGCACCCTCCGCTCGTGCCGGCCGAGTGGCACCCGGCGCGCGGGGTCGAGGCGCTGGCCCGGCTGGGCGGACAGGAACGCGTATCGGCACGGCGCGATCTCGACCGCATGGTCACGGCGTTGGTCCCCGTCGTGGTCGAGGAGGTTGTCGCCCGGATCGACCTCGACGCGATCATCGCCCGCATCGACCTCGCCGCTCTGGCCGAGGAGGTGATCGAGGGCATCGATCTCCCGGAGATCATCCGGGAGTCGACGGGAACGGTGGCGTCCGAGGTCGTGCGCGGGGTTCGGATGCAGAGCATCGACGCCGACGAAGCCGTGGCGCGCGTGGTCGACCGCTTGTTTCTTCGCCGGCGTCGTCGAGCCACCGACGCGCCCGGCGAACCGCAGTCCCTCAGCGAAGTGGACGGCGTCGACCTGACCGCGCCCGCAGCGGGTGACGGGGTCCGGCCACAGGCGCCGACATGACCCGGGTCGTCTCGTCCATCCCGGAAGGAGCCCGGGCGTACCAAGGGCATCGGGCCGGTCAGGTCAGCCGGCTACTGGCCGACCGGAGTCGACATTGGTGTCACCGTGGCGACACTCGTGGCGCTCTACGCCGCCTGGAGCGCGTTGCTGTTCATTCTCGACCCGCGCGGGTTTCAGTTCCCGACGCCGTCGCCGCTCGTCGACTGGTTCGCTGGCATGGCTGTCCTGACGGTGTACCTCACGGCATCGTGGTCCACGACCGGCCGGTCATACGGCCAGTACCTGATGGGGTTGCGGGTCGTGAACCTGCACGGCGCCCTGCTGCGGGTACCGCTGGCATTCCTGCGAGCAGTGTTCTGCGTCGTCTTTCCGCTCGGCCTGTTCTGGGTCGCTTTCAGCCGTGAGAACCGATCGCTGCAGGACGTGGTGCTGCGCACATCGGTCATCCATGACTGGCTGATTCGGGTGCCTCGGAAGGACTGACCGTTGCCGCAGGCTCCGGTTCGCTCGCTGGTCCCCGAATCATTCGGCCGAGCCACCCCTGGTCGGTCGCGATCACCTCTCCGATCAGTGCGGCTCCGAGGAAGCAGAACGACACCACGTAGAGCCACGCGATATAGGTGAACGCCACTCCGATCGTCCCGTAATGGTCTGCGCTGGCTTCCAGCGCCCGGGGAAGGAAGGCGGCGCTCGCCGGCCGCACCACCAGCATGATCAGACCGAAGACAAACGGCTCCCGGGAGCAGAAGGCGGGCTGGCAGCTGTCCGGCGAGGAGCAGCAGCGGGATCAGCATGGCGATCGCCGTATCGAGCGTCAGGGGTACCAGCCAGCCCCAGGTGTCGGCCGCCGGTAGCCCGTCGATGACTCTGATGAGCCACCTGACCAGCACCATGTATCCCACCAGCGTCAACACCGCGCCCAGCCAGCGCCAGGCCACGTTGATCCCGGCCCTCGGGCGAGTCAGGTCCCAGATGGCTGCGAACGCTCGGGTCAAGGCTCGGGAAAGGCTGGTGGCGGAGACCAACACCAGCAGGGTCCCGATGACACCGAAGGCGCTACCTGCGCTGTTCGCCAGGGCGTCTTGCAGGACGATCTCGGTCTCCTCCGGCACCCCGACGGCATCGGTGATGGATTCGCTGGTGCGGCTGCCGAGCCAGGCTGCCGCCATGATCAGGATCGGGAACACCGAGACGAACACCTGAGCGGCTATCGTCATCGAACGGTCGAACATCTGTACCTTGATGAAGTTAGCCGTGAGACGCAGCAGGCTGCGGCCGAGCCAGGTGCCCATGACCCACGCCACGGAGGGACGAAGCCGCGCTGGTGTGCGGGCGACGATCTGCGCCACCTCGACGGTCGACCGGTCGTTGTCGGTCACGGCGGTCTCCCTCCGAACCCGGCCTGGTCACCGTACTGCCAACCGGTCCACGACTTGATCGTCACGACCAGCACCGGCCCTTGCGGCGGGTCGTCGCGATACTGGCGGTACTTCGCCGCCAACTCACGCAGAGCGGCGGCTCGGACGATCTCGTCATCCGCGGTCTCGGCGGTTCCGTCTGCCCGCACCCACCACAACCGGCGCCAGTCCTCGTCGTAGTGGTCGCACAGGATCGCCACCGACGGGTTCTCGGCGATGTTGCTGAGGCGCCGCAGCGCGGTGGTCGACTTCGGCTTGTGGTCGACCGAGGTGACGACGCGATCCTGGACGACGGCGAAGGTCACCGGGACGATGTGTGGCTGACGATCTACGCCCGACGTGGCGAGATACCCGACCCGGGCAGCGGTCATGAGATCGCGGCAGGCCTTCTGGTCCATCCGCATTGGGCGCTCAGTTCTCGTCGCCAGACTCGCGGAGCCGGTCGAACTCGGCACGCAGCTTGCTGTTCTCGGCTTCGATTTCGAGCGCGTGCCGGATCCCCGCGAAGTTGAGCCCGGCGGCAGCGAGGGCGTTGATCCGCTGGAGTCGAACGAGATCGTCGTCGCTGTACCTGCGGACACCACCATCGGACCGAGCCGGAGTGAGCAGGCCGCCGCGCTCGTAGGCCCGCAGTGTGTGCGGCTCGATGCCGGTCAACTCGGCGGCGACGGCGATGGAGTACACACCTTGGTCGCTGCGCCGCTCCGGCCCCGTCATGCCTGCCACCTCTCGGCAGAAGAGTTCACTACTCCAGATAGAAAACTGTACCTTGACGAAGAGAATGGCATGTGATTAAAGAAAGCTAGTTGAGTCATTGTGACTCAACAGAGTGTCCACCAGCGGGCTGCTGCCCGGCAACGCTGATCGAACCGCACTCTCGGCGGGTCAGGTGATGTTCTTGTAGATCCGGATGACGTTGCCGAAGTCACCGACGACGATCTGGAGTAAGTCGCTCATCATTGCGGCCAGCAGGAGCCCACGTCCGCTGGTCTGCTCCGGGCCGACCCGGCGCCGTCCGGCCAGGGGGTCGGTGATGCGGCCCTCGTCGGTGATCTCGCACACGACGGCTTCGTCATCGATCCACACCCGCAGCGTTCCGGGGCCGTCGGTGTGCACGATGGTGTTCGTCGCGACTTCGTTGACAGCGATCTGAAGTTCGCGGATGCGTTCCTCGCTCATTCCGGCCCTGGCGGCGTGGGCACCAACCAGCCTCCGGATAGAACGCAGGCTGGCAGCGCCGAATGTCATCGCCTCAGGGGCGTTGGTGGGGTCTGGCAGCGGGAGCAGGCACGATGCGGCGACCGTCATCGGATCGGCATATTGAACGCTGGCGGTGCGGGTGCCGTTGTCGAAAACGAATGGATGGGTCCGGCCGACGTCCTCCCGGGCCGTGGCCTGAAGGCCGGCTGTGCCGTAGGCGCAGAGGATGGCGGCATCCTGGTCGGCGAAAGCGATATTGATCAGCGCCTCGTGCTGCACAGCCCCCAGGTAGCCGGCGCGAGAGCGGGTCGGCCAGGTGGGCTCGCCCACCATGCAGATCCGCCGGCCCGGATGCTCGTCGGCGAACGCCTGAAGCACCGTCGGGATGATGCCGGTGGGGTTGCGTCCCGCGAGGGTCATGTCGACATACGTCACAGCGTCCGCGTCACGGCCGAGCGCGGCTTGCAGCGCGTCGATCCCAGCTGCCGGGACGGCGGCAAGTAGTGGTTCACCGTTGTCCAGGCCGGTGCGCAGGAAGGGCACCGTTGCGGCGAGGAAACCGTCGAGATCGGCGTAGAAGAACGCCTCGTGGGCGAAGCCGCGGGTGGAGGACGCAGGATCAGTGCCGACCGTCACGCCAGGTCACCTCGCCCCGGGACCACAGCCACGGGAATCGGAGGCAACTGGTGCCCGGTCGGACCGCTGCATCCGCTGTGAGTATGCCCCTGCCGCCGTCGCGCCCAGGCCAGCCCGATAGAGCTCACAGCCCCGACATCCCTGGACCGCCTGTGCCAGGCGCTCGAGCCCCGCGCCATCGGGCACGAACTGCTCCGCACCCGGCACCGAGGGGTTGGTCATGTCGTGCCCGTTCCCGTCCTTTCCGATGTCGAATCATCCGGCACCAATCCGCCGGCACATCGGCACCGAACTAACGGGTGAATACACCTCAGCCTCGGAGGAGGTCCGCCCCAATGCGTAGTACTGCCGCCCTGCTGGCCATGCCGGCGGTCTGCGCGGTGCTGCTGACAACGGCGCCGCCTGCGGCAGCGCACGGCACTACCCACGCGCCGGCTGGCGACTCCGGCGCCGGCGAGCCGGGCAGCTACAGCATCGAACTCGCCGAACTGAACGGCAGCGGCTCGTCCGGTGTCGCCGTCCTGACCCTCGCCGAAGACGGCAGTCTGACGGTGAACGTCGAGGCCCAGGGCATGGTTCCGAGTCAGCCACATGCCCAGCACATCCACGGCGACAGCAGCCTCGAGCGCGACTTCACCTGCCCCACTCAGGATGCCGACGCCAACGGTGACGGCATCGTCAACACGCTGGAGGGAATCCCTTCGTACGGCGAGATTCATATCGCTCTGACGACACAGGGCGATGCCACTGCGGCGTCTGGCCTTGCCGTCGACCGGTTCCCGGTGGCCGGGGCGGATGGCGCCATCAGCTACGAGCGCACGTTCACGGCGACGGAGCTGCCAGATGGCACGGCCACGGCAGTACGGAACCTGCATGTCGTCACCCACGGGATCGACGTCAACGGAAACGGCGAATACGACATGGCCGCGGGGGCCAGTGAGCTCGACCCCGCACTGCCGCAGGAGGCAACCGCCCCGGCGTCCTGCGGAATCATCGAAGGCTCGAACATCTCGACGATCCCCACCGGTGGGGTCGACACGGGTGTCGGGCCGCTGACCGGCACAAGCAACGGGGCCGTCGCCGGCTCACCGGTGCTCCAGTTCTCGGCGATCGCCGGGATCGGCGCACTGTGGGTCATCGGCGTGGGCTTGCGCCGTCAGCGGACCGCTCTCCGGTGAGGACTCAATGGCTGAACCCGTTCTTGCTCGCGGCGGCGCTGTCGCTTGCCGGGTGTGCGGGAGCCGACGAGGACCTCATCGGGACCGGGACGGGTCCGAGGGTCACAGGGGAGCCCTCGGGCCCGTCCACCCCAACCGCGGCGCCGCGTGGCTCGGCGTCGCCATCACCTGCTCCCACAGCGCCGGTCGGCATGCCGGCGAGCAGGCCAGTTCAGGTCGACATCCCAGCCTTGGGTGTTTCCCAGCAGACGATCGACCTGGGTCTCGCGGCCGACGGCTCGATGCAGGTGCCCTCAGGTCCGACGCCGGTCGGGTGGTTCGCTGAAAGTCCGACGCCGGGTGAGATCGGGCCGTCTGTGCTGGCTGGACATCTGACCTGGAACGGCGCCGACGGTGTCTTCCGCCATCTCCAAACGCTGAAATCCGGCGACGAGATCGTCATCACCCGCGCCGACGGCAGCCGTCCCCGCTTCGTCGTCACCGAGGTCGCGCAGTACTCGAAGGCCGAGTTTCCCACTGCCCGCGTGTACGCGAATACCCCTGGGCCGCAGTTGCGGCTGATCACCTGCGCCGGCGACTACAGCCCGGATTCGCACAACTACAGCGACAACGTCGTGGTGTACGCGACGATGCGGCCGGCTTGACCGCTGTCGAGTTCCGAGGTTTCCCCTATACCCCCTTCGGGTATAATCGCCACAATGAGCGAGCATGCCCACCATCACATGACGGCGCCCGCGGCGACTTGGGGAATGGCGAGCCAGGCCACGCTGCACTGCCTGACCGGCTGTGCGATCGGCGAGGTGTTGGGTGTGGTCATCGGGACTGCGCTGGGATGGCCGGTGCTTCCGACCGTTCTGCTGGCGATCGTGCTGGCGTTCTTCTTCGGCTATCTGCTGACCATGCGTGGCGTCCTCCGCGCCGGCGTCGACTTCCGGCACGCGGTGCGCATCGCGCTGGCCGCCGACACGGCTTCCATCGCGATCATGGAACTGGTCGACAACGCGGTGCTCGTCGGGATTCCCGGAGCCATGGACGCGGGCCTGACCTCGGCCTTGTTCTGGGGCAGCCTGGCGTTCTCGTTGGCCGTCGCATTCGTCGTCACGGTGCCGTTCAACAAGTGGATGATCGGCCGCGGTCGGGGCCACGCCGTCGTCCACGCACACCACCATTCCCATCAGCCCTGAGACCGGGTGTGGCCTCTCCACCGGCGACCAGAAACTGTGCGCCGAGCATGGGGCCGTGAAGATCGTCGTGATGCCTTACTCGCGCGAAAACCAGCGCCAGGCTTCACGACGATCTTCACAATCGGCCGGAGGAACTGATCCCTGACGAGCCAGGGTCAGTGGCCGTGCTCGTAGTAGCCGGTGTCCTTGGCCCGCTGGTACGAGCGCAGGATCTCCTGCTCCGCCTCTTCCCGGCCGGCCCAGGTCGCGCCCTCGACTGACTTGCCTGGCTCGAGTTCCTTGTAAACCTCGAAGAAGTGCTGGATCTCCAGCCGGGCGTACTTCGGGATGTCGGTCAGATCGCGCATGGAGTTCATGCGCACGTCTTCGGCGGGAACACACATGACCTTGTCGTCCCCGCCGGCCTCGTCCTTCATCCGGAACATGCCCAGGGCCCGACAGCGGATCAGGCATCCCGGGAAGGTCGAGTCCTCGATGAGGACGAGCGCGTCCAGCGGGTCGCCGTCTTCGCCGAGTGTCTGTTCGACGAACCCATAGTCGGCGGGATAGCGAGTTGATGTGAACAGCCGCCGGTCCAGCTTGATCCGGCCGGTCTTGTGGTCCAGCTCGTACTTGTTCCGGCTTCCGGACGGAATCTCGATCGTGACGTCGAACTCCACGACACCCTCCAGCTCATGTCTGGCCCTGAGTGTCCCGTACCGTGGCCGGTCGTGTCTCGTCGCTTGGTCGCGGTGGTGGCCGCGATCCTGGCGTTGTTCGCTGGCGCGATCGCGATAGTTGTCGCCACTGGGGTGATAGGCCCAGGCTCGGCACAGCCCTCGGCATCGCCGAGCATGACGGGGGCGCCTACCTCGACGCCTTCGTCGCCGCCCACCGTGCTGGCTGCGGCATCGGGCACCCCGACCCCTACAGCGCCGCCACTGGCTGAAGTACTCGCGCCTCCCCTGGGGGCATCCGCCTTGGGGGACAGCGTGGCGGTTTCGGTGATCGACCTGTCCACGGGCACGACACTGTTCACCGACGATGCCGATGCCGCGCTGATCCCGGCCAGCACCTTGAAGATCCTGACTGCTGCCGCAGCCCTGCAGGTGCTCGGCCCCCAACATCGGTTCACTACCCGGGTGGTCGCCGGTGCCGTTCCGGATCAGATCGTTCTCGTCGGTGGCGGCGATCCCATGCTCACCGCCAGCGACGGGGACCGCAGCGGAGGCACTCCGCTGTCCACCCTGGCCGACCGCACTGCTGCATCGCTGGCGGAGTCCGGCATCACCACGGTGGACCTCGTCGTGAATGACCGCCTGTTCACCGGACCGGCGGTGAATCCGGACTGGCGCTCGAACTATGTGCCCTCGGGCGTCGTCGGCCCGGTGTCCGCCCTGGCACTTGACGGCGGGCGGATCACGCCGGGCCGGAGCCAGCGTGCCGATGACCCCGCCCTCGAGGCCGCCGCCACCTTCGCCGAAATGCTCGGCGCCCGTGGCATCACCGTGCGGGCCGGTCCGGTCCGTGGCGATGCGCCGGCCAGCTCCGACGAGGTGGCCTCGGTTCGCTCGGTCCCGCTGGAGCAGATCGTGGAGCATGTCCTGCTGGTCAGCGACAACGACGGGGCCGAAGTGCTGGCTCGGCACGTCGCAGCGGGCAGCGGCCGGCCGGCGAGCTTCAACGCAGCAAGCCGAGCTGTGGTCGATGCCCTCGAGCAGCTCGGCATCGACATGTCGGGGGCAACCGTGCTCGACGGCAGCGGCCTTGCCCGAGGAAACGCGGTATCACCCGCTGTGCTGGTAGCGACGCTGGCGACCGCCGCACAGCAAGAGAATCCGGACCTGCGGGCTGTGCTCACCGGCCTTCCGGTAGCGCAGTTCACGGGCACGCTCGACGACCGATTCGACTCTCCTCGAGCCGCAAACGCCGCCGGGTTCGTGCGGGCCAAGACCGGCACACTGGCCGGCGTGAGCTCTCTGGCCGGCACTGTGCTCGCGCAGGACGGCAGCGCCTTCGGCTTCGCGATGCTGGCCGATGAGATCGTCAACACCGAAGCGGCCCGGTCGGCCCTCGACGAGGCAGCCGCCGCCCTGGCTGGCTGCGGCTGTGCGCACCCTGGGACCGGGCCATAGTCACCAGTCCACGTAGCGTGGGCGCCATGACGAACGATTCGGCAGACATGGTCGATTGGGATCTTGCGGTCGCGACAGCTCGCCGACTCGTCAAGCCGGGCCCGCCAGTCAACGTCGATGAGGCCAGGAAAGTGGTCGAGGATCTCAAGACCTTTGCCGGAGAGGCGAGCGGACCGGTCCGGTCGTTCACCGGTCTCGATGCAGCAGCCGCACCAGCACCGGTCGTGGTCGTGGACCGGGGCGGCTGGGCCCAGGCAAACGCCGACGGCATGCGAGAGATCATCACCCCGCTCACCGACAAACTCCGGGCGCGGAGGACGAGCTCCGGGCTGATGGACCAGGTCGGTCCCAAGGTGACCGGAGTGGAAACCGGGGCCCTGCTGGCGTTCCTCGCGGCGAAGGTGCTGGGCCAATTCGACCCGTTCTGGTCCGACGGATCTGGCGCGGCCGGTCGCCTGCTGCTCGTCGCCCCCAATGTCGTGCACGTCGAACGGGAACTCCAGGTCGATTCGCGCGATTTCCGCATGTGGGTCTGTCTGCACGAGGAGACGCATCGGGTCCAGTTCACCGCCGTGCCATGGCTGCGCGACCACCTCCGCTCGGAGATCTCGTCCTTCATCCAAGCTACCGAGGTGGATCCGGCCGTGCTGCTGTCTCGGCTGCGCGTGATCATCAAGTCCGTCATCGAGAGCGCCCAGAGGGGCCAGGACGGCCCGTCCGTGCTCGAGCTGGTGCAGTCACCGGAACAGAAGGCGATCATCGACCGGGTCACCGCCGTGATGTCGCTTCTGGAAGGTCACGCCGATGTCGTGATGGATGGGGTCGGCCCCGAAGTCGTTCCGAGCGTCGCGACCATCCGGGAGAAGTTTCAACGCCGGCGCGCCGGCGCCAACAGCCTGGATCGGACGGTGCGCCGCTTGCTCGGTATCGAGGCGAAGATGCGCCAGTACCGCGACGGCGCCAAGTTCGTCAACGCCGTCGTCGACAAGGTTGGCATGAGCGGGTTCAACCGGGTATGGGAATCGGCTGAGGCGCTCCCCACGCTCGACGAGATCTCCGATCCCGTCGCCTGGGTGCGCCGCGTCCACGGGACCGGAGTGTCGGACAAGTAGTGGGATCCCCGTCCCACCGACAAGGGTGAGTGTCATGACGGCGCCGTTCCTCGTCGTGCGGCGGGCGGTCCGCGAGGCGCTCGCGGATCTTGGGACCGACGAGCTGGTGCTTGTCGCGTGCTCCGGGGGCACGGACTCGCTGGCGCTGGCGGCGGCGGTCGCGCAGCTCGCCTACCGGGACGGGCGGCGAGCCGGCGGCGTCACGATCGACCACGGGCTGCAGGCCGGCACGGCTAACCGTGCCAGGGCAGTCGCCGCCGACCTCGTTCGGCTCGGGCTCGACCCGGTGGAAGTCGTACACGTTCGGGTGACCGAACAGCAGCAGGGTCCGGAAGGCAATGCCCGACTCGCTCGATACTCAGCGCTCGACGCTGCCGCGCAGCGGCACGCCGCCGCGGCCGTCCTGCTCGGTCACACCTTGGACGACCAGGCCGAGTCGGTGCTGCTGGGCTTGGTTCGCGGATCGGGGGCACGCTCGTTGGCCGGCATGGCCGCCACCACAGGGCGATACCGGCGGCCACTGCTGGCGGTAACCCGGGGGACGGTTCGGGCGGCCGTGCCACCCGGCTTCACCGGATGGGAAGACCCGCAGAACCGTGACCTGGCGCTGGCGCGGGCCCGGGTTCGGCATCGGGTCCTGCCGGTCATGGAGGCCGAGCTCGGGCCAGGGATCGGCGCCGCGCTTGCTCGAACGGCCGCCCTGTTGCGCGCCGACGCGGACGCTCTGGATTCCTGGGCCGATCGAGCGCTTCTCGAGACCATGATCGAAGGACGATCACTGGGCCGCCCACGCCAGCCATCCTCCTTCGATCATGGTCTCGACGTCGGACTGCTCGCCACTTATCCGCAGGCTGTCCGGCAGCGGGTCCTCCGCAGAGCGGCGATCGCGGCCGGCAGTCGACCGACGGACCTCACGGCAGCGCATGTCGAAGCGATGGACGCACTGATCACCAAGTGGCGCGGGCAAGTCGGCGTCGACCTCCCGGGCAAGCTGCGGGCGACCCGCGCCGCTGACGTTCTCCGCATCGGCCCGCTGGACTGACTGCCGTTGGCGGGTGCCGAATTGTGGCAGGCTGCGGCCGTGGACGCCGATGACGTCAGCGCCGATCTGGCCAAGGTGCACCTGTCCGAAGCCGACATTCAGCGCCGGCTCGGCGAGGTTGCCACCGAGATCGAACGCGATTACGAAGGCCGCGATCTGCTGCTGGTCGGTGTGCTCAAGGGTGCCGTCGTCGTCATGGCCGATCTGTCGAGGCAGTTCCGCCGGCATGTGGAGACGGACTGGATGGCAGTCTCCTCGTACGGCTCGGGAACCAAGTCCAGTGGCGTCGTCCGCATCCTCAAGGACCTCGACACCGATCTGACCGGCCGCAACGTCATCATCGTCGAGGACATCATCGACACGGGGCTGACGTTGTCCTGGTTGGTCGCCAACCTGTGTTCCCGCGGCCCAGCCTCGGTGGAGATCTTCGCTCTCCTGCGCAAACCCGAGGCTGCGAAGACCGCTGTCGACGTGCGCTACATCGGCTTCGATATCCCCAACGAGTTCGTCGTCGGTTATGGCTTGGACTTTGCTGAGCGATATCGCAACTTGCGGGTCGTCGCGACCCTCGCCCCGCACATGTACTCCTGACGACCGCGACGCTTAAACCATGATCCACGGAGAAGACCGGGCGGCTCTAACCCCCAGAACTGTCCGTGGATCACGGTCGGCGACCGGATGCATGGTCAGCACTGCTGCTCAGTGGAGATGGCAGTACGAGTCACTGGAGGCGTCGCCGCCCTGCGATCGGGTCTGATGCCGTCGCCGGCCGCGGAAGTCGTCGCCGTGCGGGAAGAACCGGGTGTCGACGGACAGACCGCCGGTGGACGCGGACCTCGGGGAACATCAGACCCACCTGCAACGTTGCCAATTCGTCAGCTCTGACGTGCACCAAGCGCGTCCAGGCTGGCCCGGTGTACCGTCGGGTGACCGACATCTCCGGCGGGCCGGCCGCCGGACACCCTCGTCACCGGGTGTTCCGACAGGCAGGAGGCACGGGGCCGACCGGCTCCCATCATGGACGTGAAGAGACTCCTCAGAGGCCCGTTGTTCTGGGTCCTCATCTTCGTGTTCGCGGCAATCGTCCTCACCCGGATGCTCGACACGACCGGTGGCTTCGAGCCGGTCGACACCGCCCGGGTCGTCTCCGAGATCGACGATGGCAATGTCAAGTCGGCCTTGGTCATCGGGGGTGAGGCGCAGGAGATTCAGCTCACCTTGAAGAACGACGAGCGCATCTCCGCCCAATACGTCGAGGGGCAGGGTCTCGAGCTGGTCAACCAGCTGCAGGAGCAGCAGGACTCCGGCACTCTCACCGAGGGTTACGACGTCGAGGTCCCCCAAGCCAGCGTGTTCTGGAGCCTGCTCGGCGCGTTGCTGCCGTTCGTCCTCCTCGCCGGCCTGATCTGGTTCTTTATGACCCAGATGCAGGGCGGAGGCAGCCGGGTCATGAATTTCGGCAAGTCCCGGGCGAAGCTGCAGAGCAAGGACACGCCGAAGACCACGTTCGCCGACGTCGCCGGCGTCGCGGAGGCGATCGAGGAGCTGGAGGAGATCAAGGAGTTTCTGCAGGAGCCGGCCAAGTTCCAGGCGGTCGGCGCCAAGATCCCCAAGGGGGTCCTGCTGTATGGCGCGCCCGGCACCGGCAAGACGCTGCTCGCTCGTGCGGTGGCCGGCGAGGCCGGCGTCCCCTTCTACACGATCTCCGGCTCGGACTTCGTCGAGATGTTCGTCGGCGTCGGCGCCTCGCGGGTCCGTGACCTGTTCAAGGAAGCCAAGGAGAACGCCCCGGCCATCGTCTTCGTCGACGAGATCGACGCCGTCGGGCGTCATCGTGGAGCAGGACTCGGTGGCGGTCACGACGAGCGCGAGCAGACGCTGAACCAACTGCTGGTCGAGATGGACGGCTTCGACATCAAGACCAACGTCATCCTCATCGCGGCGACGAACCGGCCAGACATCCTCGACCCAGCGCTGCTGCGTCCGGGCAGGTTCGACCGGCAGATCGCGGTCGAGCCGCCCGACCTCGAGGGCCGGCACGAGATCCTGAAGGTGCACGCCCGTGGTAAGCCGCTCGGCGACGATGTCGAACTGCGGGCAGTCGCCCGCCGCACGCCCGGATTCACCGGCGCCGACCTCGCCAACGTCCTCAACGAAGCGGCGTTGCTGACCGCGCGGAATGACGAGAAGATCGTCAACGCCCGCGCGCTGGACGAGGCGATCGACCGTGTCGTTGCCGGGCCGCAGAAGCGGTCCCGGCTGATGAACGACAAGGAGAAGAAGATCACGGCCTACCACGAGGGCGGGCATGCCCTGGTGGCGGCAGCGCTGCACCACACCGACCCGGTGCACAAGGTGACGATCCTGCCGCGCGGTGGTGCCCTCGGTTACACGATGGTGCTGCCCGACGAGGACAGGTACTCCACGACCCGCAACGAGATCCTCGACCAGCTCGCGTACATGATGGGCGGGCGCGCAGCCGAGGAGCTGGTATTCCACGACCCGACCACCGGCGCCGCCAACGACATCGACAAGGCGACCACGCTGGCTCGTCGCATGGTCACCCAGTACGGCATGACGGAGCGCCTGGGCGCGGTCAAGTTCGGCACCGACCGAGCGGAGCCGTTCCTGGGCCGAGACATGGGGCACGAGCGTGACTATTCGGAGGAGGTCGCCGGGCAGGTCGACGAAGAGGTTCGCCGACTGATCGAGACCGCGCACCAGGAAGCGTTCGACATCCTGGTCGAGAACCGCGACGTGCTCGACACGCTCGTGACCGCCCTGCTGGAGCGCGAGACGCTGAACAAGGAAGAGGTTGCCGAGGTCTTCGTGCCGGTTCGCAAGCGCGACCGGCGGCCGGCCTGGACCGGCTCCGCGACGCGCAAGCCGTCCGAGCGGGGACCGGTCGACGCGCCTGTCAAGGCGATCGAGGCACCGTCAAGCAATGGCGCAGGGCGCACCCATGCGCCCGTAGACGAGCCTGCGGTCACCCAGGCCGCGGAGCGCACCGACCGGAGCTGAGCTGTGGTCGCCGAGCCGGATCTCGCTCGAATCTCACCGGCACCCTTCGACCACGCGCGCATCGAGGCGGCCGTCCGGGAGATTCTCGAAGCGATCGGGGAAGACCCGTCCCGCGAGGGGCTACAGAAAACGCCCGCCCGGGTCGCCCGCGCGTACGAGGAGATGTTCCGTGGTCTCCGCCAGGACCCCGAGGAGATCCTCACCACCACGTTCGAGCTCGACCACGACGAGATGATCCTGGTCAAAGACATCGAGGTCGCCTCGACCTGTGAACATCACCTGGTGCCGTTCTACGGATTCGCCCACGTCGCCTACATCCCGGGACCCGATGGGCGGATCACCGGGCTGTCGAAGCTGGCCCGGCTGGTCGATGTGTTCGCCAAACGTCCCCAGGTGCAGGAGCGGCTCACCACGCAGATAGCCGAATCACTCGTTCGGCTGCTCGAACCGGCCGGCGTAATGGTGGTGATCGAGGCCGAGCACCTGTGCATGACGATGCGCGGGGTTCGCAAGCCGGGCGCGAAGACGCTCACCAGTGCTGTGCGTGGCCAATTGCACAGGCCGGCGACCCGGGCCGAGGCGATGAGCCTCATCCTCGGCCGCTGAAAGAGCCGCCAGCCTGTCCCACTGATCGACTGGTCGCAGGTCACACGACCCGCCCGCGTGGCGGGTGTCACTTGCGACCAGTTGATGGGCCATGACCGGCGCAGCGAGACAAGACGTTGGCGCGGGAAGAGGCACGGCCCGGCCGCGTACGCTGGCCCGCGTGACGGAAGGCACCGTTCCGCCCCGAGGGACCGGGCGGGGGGAAAGCCCAACCGGTACGTACCCGGCCTACCCACACCGGACCGCTGCCTGGTCATGGGTGTCGTGAACGTCACGCCGGATTCGTTCTCCGACGGCGGCGAATGGTTCGAGCCCGCTGACGCCATCACCCACGGCCTGCGGCTGGCCGCCCAAGGCGCTGATCTCGTCGACATCGGAGGCGAGTCGACGCGACCCGGAGCGGAGCGGCCGACCGAGGAAGAAGAGCTCCGCCGAGTGCAGCCCGTCGTGGCCCAGTTGGCGTCGGCCGGCGTAACGGTCTCCATCGACACGATGCGCGCCGAAGTGGCCAGACAAGCCCTCGAACTGGGCGCTCGGATGGTCAATGACGTGTCCGGCGGCCGGTCCGACCCAGCGATGTTCGAGGTGGTGGCGGCCGCCGGAGCTCCGATGGTGATCATGCATTGGCGTGGGCATTCGGACCGCATGCAGGAGATGGCGTCGTACGGCGACGTGGTCGAGGACGTCATCTCGGAGTTGAGGGCACAGACCGAACGCGCCGAATCCGCGGGGATTCCGGCCGAGCGGATCGTGATCGACCCCGGCCTCGGCTTCGCCAAGACCGCCGAGCACAACTGGACGTTGCTGACCCGGTTGGAAGACATCGTTGGGCAGGGATACCCCGTCTTGGTGGCAGCGTCGCGGAAGACCTTTCTGGGTCGTCTGCTCGCCGACCCGACGACCGGCGAAGACCGGCCACCGGACGGCCGCGACGCCGCATCGGCCGTTCTGTCCGCGTTCATCGCGCTCTCCGGCGCATGGTGCGTCCGAGTGCACGAGGTTCCCGGCTCACTGGATGCCGTGCGAGTTGCGGCGCGGTGGCAGGCCCGGACGCCGAATCCACCCGCTGACGTCGACCCCCGTTCCGAGGGACTCGCATGACGGTCGACAGTGAGTCCGTGATCGCCGCGAACGACGCGTTCTATGCCGCACTGGAGGCGGCTGATCTCGACGCACTCGAACGGCTGTGGGTCGACGATGCAGCCGTCTGCGTCCACCCCGGTCTGCCGCCGATCCACGGGCGTAAAGCCGTGCTGCGTTCGTGGGCGGCGATGCTGGCAGCGACCCGGTATCTACAGTTCGTGCTCACCGACGTCGTCGTGGAGATGCGCGACGGCGCGGCGGTCGTTTCGTGCACGGAGAATTTGCTCTCAGCGGCGGACGGGATGCCCGAGACCGCCTTCGCTGGCGGGCACGCAGTCGCCACCAACGTCTTCCGCCGGGACGGCGACCGCTGGCGGCTGTGGGTCCATCACGCGTCCCAGGTTCAGCGCGCCGACGACTGACGAGACGGGGGCAGCGTCGAACCGGCGGGCAGACTAAGGTCATGCCGTGCCCGACCGGATCGCACTGCGTGGGGTCACCGCGCGCGGACGACATGGCTGGTTCCCGCACGAGCGGGAGAACGGCCAGCGGTTCAGCGTCGACGTCGTCCTCGGGGTCGACACCCGGTCGGCGGCTGCGACAGACGACCTCGTCGAAACCGTCGACTACGGCATACTCGCGGAGAAGATCGCCGGCGTCGTCGCAGGTGAACCGGTCAAGCTGCTCGAGACGCTGGCCCAGCGCATCGCCGAGGTCTGCCTCGGCGACGACAGGGTGGAAGACGTCGAAGTGACTGTCCACAAGCCGGAAGCACCGGTCGCGGTGCCGTTCGACGACGTGGCCGTGACGATCCGGAGGACCCGTACGTGACAGACCCCAATCAGCACGTTTTCGACGCCGACACCCTGACCGACGAGATACGGCCGGTGCGGCGTGCCGCGCTGGCTCTCGGCAGTAACCTCGGCGACCGGCTGGACTACCTGCAAGCGGCGGTCGACGCGATCACCGAGTCGCCGGGGATCTTTCCGGTGGCCGTCTCGTCGGTCTACGAAACCGAGCCGGTCGGCACCCGAACTGATCAGCCGCAGTTCCTCAATGCGGTTCTGATCGTGGACACGTCGTTGCCACCGCGTTCGTTGTTCGAGCGCTGCAAGGCCGCCGAGGATGCCTTCGGGCGTAGCCGCAAGGAGCCGAAGGGACCCCGGACCCTGGACCTCGACCTCCTCGCGGTGGGCGATTACACGATCAACGATCCCGACCTCATCGTGCCGCACCCGCAGTTCTCGGAGCGTGCCTTTGTGCTGATCCCCTGGGCAGAGGTGGACCCCGACTTCGAGGTCCCTGGTCACGGGCGGGTCGGCGACATCCGGGACGCCTCCACCGATGAGCACGAGGTGCGGCGCCTCGACGACGTCGCCATCGACCTGCCCGACTGACCCGCTCCCTACAGTGCGTCCCACGCGGGTGAGCACGTTGCTATGGGTCGCGCTGGCCGCGGTTCCCGTGGGCTGGTCCGTCGGCATGGTGATCGACGCGGTGTCGAGCACATTGCCACCGATTCCGTGGATCCTGCCGCTGTTGATCGCCTTCTTGGCCCTGCTGCTGTTCGTCGGCGCATATGCCGTCCGGGGTTGGGTGCAGGAACGTCGCTACGACCGCCGGCTGGATGCGTTGCGCATCGCCCGCCTGCTGGCACTGGGGAAGGCAGCCGCGGTGTTCGGCGCTGTTGTCGTCGGCGCGTACCTGGGTCTCGCAGTGTTGGCGCTGGGGTCGCTCGAGGTACCCGTCGGCCGGAACCGGGCCGTTCTGTCTGCGCTGGTGGTGGTGGCCGGCGTGGTGGTCGTAGTAGCCGCGCTACGGCTCGAGCGGGCATGCCTGGTGCCGCCACCTGAGGAGGACGACCTGGAGAGCGGCAGCGGCCCGCGCCCGGCTTGACCGGTGCCGAAGATCATCGGCGTGGCGTACACGCCGGCCTGATCCGCGTCGATACCGTGAGCGCCATGAATGGCGTTCGGCACCGTCGCCGGCTGCGTTCGTTCGTCTTTCTCGCTGTTGCAGCGCCTGCCGCCGCTCTCGCCTTGACCGGAGCCGCGGCGGTGCTCCAGGGCCGCTGGTGGGTCGTGGCGGCCGCTGCCGGGGGAGGACTGTCAATGCTGCTCGGCGCTGCACTCCTCCGACTCGACCGCCGCTGGCGGGTCCACTACGCCGCCGGGCGCGCCCGCCTGGCCGCCCGGTTCGCCGCGGAACACGAGCAATACGCCGCGGAACACCAGTCGTTCACGACGCACATGCTCCAGCTGCTGGACGCGGCATCGGACCGGATCGGCGTGCAGCGCATCATGCTCGATCTGCTCCAGGCGGACATCGCCAAACTCCGCAGCGAACGTCCGACGGCGACGGAACCGGATCATGTCGCCAAGGGGCCAGGCCATGTGGTCGATGTCCTCGGCGAGGTCCCGGAGTGGACCGAGCTCTGGCCCGACGCGTGCGAAGCGCCGACCGTCGTCGACCTCGTGGCGTGGGACGAGCGGGCACAACCAGCTCCCGTGGCCGAGGCCGTGGACGAGATCGTCGAGCAGTCGGCCTAGACAACCCGCCGAGCTCTAGGCGTCGAGAACGGTCTCGAGTTCGACTGTCCTCGGGTCTACGCGCTGGACATCCGCTTCGACAGACCGCCGTAACGCCGCATGCAGGGTCGACGGCGTCAGCACACCGAGAAATCGCCCGCCGTGGTCCAGCACCGCAATCCAGCCGGCGTTCCACTGCAGCATCTCGCCGAACGCGAGCCGCAGGCTGTCGCCGAGGTTGACCCAGGCGTCCATGCGCCGAGCATTGTCGCGAACGAGACCAGAACCATCGCCCACGTCGACGCTCAGCCAGCCGGCCAGTCCGCCGTCGGCGTCGAGGACGACGGCCCATCGGGAGTCGCCCATCGCGGCCTGGGCAGTTGCGAGCGAATCGTCGAGGCGGACCAGCGGTGGATGCTCGAGGTCGGCCTCGGTGACCGGCGTGACGGACAGCCGCTTGAGCCCCCGGTCGGCGCCGACGAAGCCGGCGACGAACGGCGTTGCCGGAGAGCCGAGAATTGCTGCCGGGGTGTCGTACTGCTCGAGGTGGCCGCCCTGCGCCATGACGGCGATGCGGTCACCCAGCCGAACGGCCTCCTCGATGTCGTGAGTGACGAACAGGATCGTCTTGTGCACCTCGTCCTGGAGCCGCAGAAACTCGTCCTGCAGCTGCGCTCGGACGACTGGGTCGACGGCACTGAAGGGCTCGTCCATGAGCAACACCGGAGGGTCGACGGCCAATGCGCGTGCGACTCCCACTCGCTGCCGTTGTCCGCCGGAGAGCTGATGTGGGTAACGCGGGCCGTGCACGGTGGGATCCAGCCCAACCAGTTCCAGCAGCTCACGCGCCCGTTCCCGGCGGCGCCGGGCCGGCCAACCGACCAACTCGGGAACCGTCGCGACGTTTTCATCGATGGTCCGGTGGGGGAACAGGCCGACGTTCTGGATGACGTAGCCCATGCCCCGACGTAACTCCACGGGATCGACGGCCATGATGTCGCGCCCGTCGACGAAGATCTGCCCGCCACTCGGCTCGACCAGTCTGTTGACCATCTTCATGGTGGTCGTCTTGCCGCATCCGGACGGACCGACCAGCACCACCAGCTCGCCCTGGTGCACGGACAGCGACAAGTCGTGTACCGCGACCGTCCCGTCGCCGTAACGCTTGGACGCGCTGTCGAACCGGATCATGGGATCTTCGGTAGCGTCCGTCGGGTGGCGCTCGGTCATGCGGCAACCCTTGCCGACGACTGCATCATCCGCAACGAGTGGATCTGCCCGGCATACGTACGGTCCCGCCGAGACGACATCCTCGCGGCACTGGGAGAACACGTCTACATCACCGTGACGTCGTTGGTCATCGGCACCCTGGTGGCGTTCGGCTTGGCGCTCGTCGCCCGGCGGTGGCGCCGCTGGCAGGGCGCAGTGCTGGGGACCTCGACCACGCTCTACACGATTCCCTCGCTCGCGCTGTTCTCGCTGCTGCTGCCGATCATGGCCGGCCTCGGACTGGCCGCTCTTTCGGCCACCACGGTGATCGTCGGCCTCGTCCTGTACTCGCTGACGATCCTGGTACGCGGAATTATCGCGGGACTCGACGGGATCCCTCCTGATGTCCGTGAGGCGGCTGTCGGGATGGGGTACTCGACTCGACGGATGCTCTGGCGCGTGGAATTGCCACTGGCCTTGCCGACTATCTTCGCAGCGCTCCGTATTGCGGCTGTGTCGACAGTCGCGCTCACCACGGTCGGGGTGCTGGTGCAGCACGGCGGCCTGGGAAACCTGATCGATCGGGGGCAGAGCAGCAATTTCAAACCGGAGGTCTTCACTGGATCTGTTCTGTGTGTAGCACTTGCGATCGTTGCCGACCTGATGCTCCTGGGGATTCAGCGCGCGATGATCCCGTGGCGGAGGACGGCCGGCTGAGATGAATACCTTCATCGATGGCATCCAGTGGATCTTCGATCCGCAGCACTGGCAAGGTCCGAACGGAATAGGGGTCAGGCTGGTCGAGCAACTGTGGCTGACTGTCGCGACCATGGTCATTACGTGCGTCATCGCGATCCCGATCGGGCTGTGGCTCGGGCACACCGGCAAAGGTGGGGCTCTCGCGATCAACATCAGCAATATCGGCCGGGCGATACCGGTATTCGCGGTGCTGAGCATCCTGATCCTGACTCCGCTCCGGTTCTCCATTTGGTCGACGATCATTGCCCTGGTGCTGTTCGCCATCCCTCCAGTGCTCACCAACACCTACGTCGGAATGCGCGAGGTCGACCGCGATGTCGTCGACGCGGCGAGGGGCATGGGCATGGACGGTCGACAAATGCTCCGCAAGGTCGAGTTGCCGCTTGCCGTGCCGCTGTTGATGAACGGGATTCGACTGGCAACAGTGCAGGTGGTAGCAACGGCGACGATCGCGGCTCTGGTCGCTGGTCCCGGGCTGGGCAGGATCATCACCAGCGGATTCAGACGTGTCGACCTGCCGCAAGTCATCGGCGGCGCGATTCTCGTCGCCCTGCTGGCTCTTGCTGTCGAAGGTCTCATGGAGTGGTCGCAGCACCGGCTCGACCCGTTCAGGCGCGCGACTCGGGGCGGTTCGCGCCAAATGCCCGATGCTGTCGATGCCGTAACGGGATCGTGATCGTTGGTGTGCAAGGTTTGTCGGTGGGGGACGGTTCACTAGTTCGACAGCGGGCGCAGCTGGTTCGCGGCGCTCGCCGGACACGCGGGGTGGCACCGGGCCATTCCGGGACACAGAAGGCGACGCGCTGGAAGGCGGTGCCAGGGTTGATCAGGAGAGCACGCAAAGCTGCGGCGATGGTGGCGGGGGCCGGCCTGGCGCTCGCTGTCGGAGCTTGCGGCGGTGGCGAGGATGCGCTCGAGACTGGCGGCGGCGAGTCGACCACCGAGGCCGCCGCAGCCGGTGAGCTGACCGTCGGCGGTGCCGACTTCACCGAGATGGCGATCATGCAGGAGATCTACCGGCTGCTGCTGGAGGATGCCGGGTTTACCGTCGATATCCAGCAAGCCGAGGCCCGCGAGCTCTACGGCCCGGCGCTGGAGAGCGGTGAGATCGACGTCGTGCCGGAATACGCGGCGACGATGGCCGAGTACCTCAACGCCAGGAAGAACGGGCCGGATGCGCCGGTCAACGCCCCAATCGCCACGTCCGACGCAGCGGAAACCGTGGCGGCAATGGCGCCGATCGCCGAGGAGTACGGTCTGGTGATCCTGGAGCCGGCCGAGGCGGCCGATCAGAACGGGTTCGCGGTGTCTGAAGAGTTCGCCGATGCCAACGGCGGCCTGACCACGCTCTCCGAGTTGGGCGCACTCGGGCAACCACTGGTCCTCGCGGCGGGTGAGGAGTGCGCCGAGCGGCCGTTCTGCCAGCCGGGTCTGGAAGGCACTTATGGGCTGAACATCACCGAGATCTTGCCGCTGGGCTTCAGCACTCCGCAGGTCAAAGAGGCAGTGTCGGGTGGGGAAGCGCAACTCGGCTTGGTTGCCACGACCGATGGAACCCTCGAGAGCTTTGGACTCGTCCTGCTGGAGGACGACAAAGCCCTCCAGCTTGCGGACAACCTGGTGCCGATCGTCAACGCCGAGTCGGCCAGTGATGAGGCCATCGCCGAGGCGTTGAACCAGCTGGCCAGTGTGCTGACCACGGAAGATCTGGCGAGGCTCAACGCTCAGGTCGACGCCGAACGGCAGCAGGCGGCCGACGTCGCGCAGGCCTACCTGGAGGAGAAGGGCCTCATCGGCGGCTGACCGTCGCATCGCACCCGGCTCTGGGCAGGACTGCCTCCCTTGGACCCGGGTGCTTTGCGTGTGGCGAACCGTGACCGTGTCTTGCCCTGCCACCTTGCATGATCATCGTGGCTCTACTGTCGCTCCACGACACCAATCGCACGGTGATCAACCTTCTTGAGCGGCCGACTCACGACGTGCGACGTGACTAGCTGACATTCACACTGTGGACAACGGTTGCCAGGGTGATCAACGCGGCTAAGGTGCACCGCTATGCGCGCGCGCATCGGGGCATCTGCCGTCGTGCTCACGGCCGCCATGACGATCGCGGCTTGCAGCGACAACGGCGGTGAGCCCAGCACCCTGCCGGACGCCACCTCTACCAGTCCGGCCGTCGCCACCGAGACCTCTACCCCAACCGGCGATCCCACCGCCCAACTCGAAGCCGAGATCTCTGAGTTCTACCAGCTTTACGTCGAAACCATCAACGAGAGTTGGACCTCCGAGGAGGCGCTGCAACGCCGCCGAGAAATGTTCGCTGATACATGTGCGACTTGTTTGGCCGGATATGAACTGACTAGGCATGCACTGGAGGAGGGCCTAACATTTGAGGCTGAGCCGGCAAGTGTTCGGACTGCCCGGCTCGATAGCCTCGATGGAGACGTAGCGACTTTCCTTGGCATCGAGGACGTGCCAGCAGGCCGACTACTCAGCTCTGATGGCAACGTCGTAGATGAATTTGGTGCAACCATAGGTGCTCAGGTTGTATATCACATACGGCGTGGAGGCGGCGGCGACTGGGTCATTATCGCAAGCGACCTTCTTTCTGTCGAAGGGGGCGGCTAGCGTGAATCGGCTTGCACTCTATGTGCTTATGCTAACTGCCGCTGTTTTTGCACTAATGACTTCGCCGCCAGCACATGCTGATGCCTGCTGGCGGGACTCGTTCGGTCGAACAGTGTGCCCAGATGCCGCATCTCAAGGCTTTGGCTACTACTACGACCGGGAGGGCCAGGCGTTCTATGCCCAGGAGTCCGTGGACGGATCCGAGACCGTTGGCGGGGTGACGGTCCAGCTGCGGTATGTCGTCAACTGCCCTGGGAACACGACCGACAGCCCGGTCGCGACTGGCGAATGCACGACCTCCCCCTGCGTGCTGGGATCTGGAGAGCAGGGCGTCAACTACCTCGTCTACCAGCGCATCGGAAGCGCTCCCTGGCAGCTGAGACCCGGTGTGGTGTGCCGCGTGGTCAGCGATCCCATTCCGCTGGCCGACATCGAGGCCGAGATCAGACGCATCATCGAGGAGCGGTTCAAGCATGTGGCGGAGCCGGAGATCACGGTGGCGCCGGCGGTGAACGCCTTGGTCAACCTGCCGGTGATCGCCTCCACACCGAACCAGGGTCCACTCGGCTTCGACATCACCAACCCGCTGCCGGGACGTGTGGAAGCAAGCCCGACGTACAGCTGGGCGTGGAGCAATGGGACGACCAATACCGGAGCGGGTGTCGGCTACGACGGGACCAGCCCGACCATGAATCCAGGCCATTACCCGGTGCAGAGCACGTATTCCGGCGGCGGCGCGGAGAGCGTCGGTCTGCAGGTCACCTGGAGCATCGCCCTGACCGTTCCCGGCATCCCACCGATCACCGACATCGAGCCGTTGGTGTACGAGGCCACCGAAGGGTTCGCAGTTCGCAGCGCGCGAACAGTACTCGTGGAGTAGCGATGTTCGCCGGTTTGCTGCTGCTATAGGAACAGCAAATGGACGAGCATGCGGCGGCCTACTTGTCGATGTCACCGACCACGAAGAACATCGACCCCAAGATCGCGACCATGTCGGCGATGAGGCAGCCGGCCAGGAGCTCGGGTAGCACCGCGATGTTGTTGAACGACGCCGACCGAAGCTTGAGCCGCCACGGCGTCTTCTCCCCACGCGAGACCAGGTAGTACCCATTGATCCCCAATGGGTTCTCGGTCCAGCAATAGGTGTGTCCCTCCGGGACCTTCAGCACCTTCGGCAGCTTGACGTTGATCGGTCCCGCCGGAAGCGAGCGCAGCCGGTCGACACACACGTCGACAAGATCAAGCGACACCGATACCTGCTCGGAGAGCACGGAGAACCGCGCGTAGCAGTCTCCGTCAGAACGCGTCACCACCCGGCCGGCACCGCCGGTCCGGAACAGCTCGGCATAGGCCAGGTACGGCTCGTCGCGGCGCAAATCCGAGTCCACGCCGCTGGCTCGGGCGATCGGGCCAGAAACCCCATACGCGTGAATCGCCTCGGCCGCCAAGACACCGACGCGACGGGTCCGAGCCTGAAAGATTTCGTTGCCCAGCACCATGTCGCGTAGCGCCGGCAGCCGTGACCGTACGCCGGAAACGGCCGCGGAAACCCGACCCAGCCATCCCGCGGGCAGGTCCTCCTTCAGCCCGCCCACCCGGTTGAACATGAAGTGCATCCGCCCCCCGGAGATCTCCTCCATGACCTGTTGGATGGCCTCCCGCTCGCGGAATGCATAGAAGATCGGGGTGATTGCGCCGACCTCGAGGGGATACGAGCCGAGGAACATCAGATGGTTCAGCACCCGGTTGAGCTCGGCCATCAGGGTCCGCGCCCAGATCGCACGAACCGGCACCTCCATGCCGAGCATTCGCTCAGCCGCAATCACCACGCCGAGCTCGTTCGCGAAGGCTGACAGCCAGTCGTGCCGATTCGCCAGCACCACGATCTGCCGGTAGTCGCGGACCTCGAAAAGCTTCTCGGCGCCGCGGTGCATGTACCCGATGATGGGCTCGCAGTGCACGATCTTCTCGCCGTCGAGCGTGAGCCGCAGTCGAAGCACACCATGGGTTGCCGGATGCTGCGGCCCGATGTTGAGCACCATGTCGGTGGTGGCGAACTCGCCGGCCCCCGAGCCGATACCAACGGTCGTTTCCCGCGTCACGGCATCGAGTCTGCCAGCTGTTCGCACCCGCGTACCCGGACGACATAGCCTGCCGCGAGTGGACCAGGTCTTCGCGCCGCCAGGCGAAACGTGGCAACGAGTCTCCCACCGGCTCGTCGACTTGCGGCGTTACCTGCTCGTGGGGTGGACCGCTGCGGGTACCGCGATTGCCGCCGCCCTGGGCTGGTGGCTGCTGGCCTGGTGGGCAGCGGCGGCCGCGGCCGCAGTCGGCGGGGTGATCGTTGGTTGGGGCCTGTGGCTGATCGACAGGAACTGGCGGGCATGGGGATACGCCGAACGGGAGGACGACCTGTTGGTCACCCGCGGGGTCCTGTTCCGTGAGCTCACGGTGGTTCCGTACGGACGGATGCAGTTCGTCGACGTGAAGTCGGGTCCGCTGGAGCGTCGCTTCAGCCTGGCCACTGTCCAGCTGCATACGGCATCGCCGGCGACCGACGCGCGGATACCCGGATTGCCACCCGCCGAGGCCGCCCGCCTACGCGATCGGCTTGCTGCTCTGGGTGAGGCACGGGCGGCCGGGTTGTGACCGACGAGGCCGGCCGGCCGAGCGCCGCCGATCCAACCCCGGCGCATTTCCGCCGCCTCCATCCGCTGACC
Source organism: uncultured Actinomycetota bacterium (assembly GCA_963819885.1). Lineage (GTDB taxonomy): Bacteria > Actinomycetota > Actinomycetes > Jiangellales > Jiangellaceae > JACVRX01. The sequence continues at coordinate 91,256 of CAWFXV010000032.1, forward strand.
CCCATTCTGCGCGGGTGGGCGTGGCTCGCCGGCGCGGTGGCGTTCGGTGGCCAGGATGTGCTGCGCGCTGGGGAGCCGAGCCGGTTTCTGGCCGTCCTCCCTGTCATAGCGATCATCGGGTTCCTTGCCGGCCTCGCCAACTGGTGGTTCACCCGATACGGCGTCGACGGGGACGCGCTGCGCATCGATTCCGGCATCTTCCAGCGCCGATCCCGCCGAGTCCGGCTCGACCGGCTGCAGGCGGTCGACGTCGTGCGTCCGTTGGCCGGCCGGCTGCTTGGCGTTTCCGAGCTGCGGCTGGAGGTGGCAGGCGGCACAAGTACCGAGGCGCCGCTAGCCTACCTCGCCGCCGATGACGCCCTCTCGCTCCGGGCCGAGTTGCTGGCCCGGGCCGCCGGGATTGACGCCGGAACCCCAGAGGCTCCCGAGCGCGTCTTGCACGAGGTGTCTCCCGGCCGTTTGCTCGGCTCGACGGTGCTGTCCGGCACCTTCGTCATGGGCGTCCTGCTGCTCATCGCGCTAGGCGGAACGTTCACGTTCCTCGGCGGCGAGATCGCCGCCGGAGTGCTGTCATCGGCGCTGCCCGGCGCCATCGCGATCGGCCTGGCGCTCTGGAACCAGTTCGTGCGCAACTTCGGCTTCGTGCTGGCCGAATCGCCGGACGGCTTCCGCATCCGCAAGGGATTGCTCGACACCAAGGCGCAGACCGTCCCGCCTGGGCGTATTCAAGGCGTCGCACTGCGCCAGACCATCTTGTGGCGGCTGCGGGGGTGGGTCCGGGTCGAGGTGGACGTCGCCGGGTACGGCACCTCGTCCGGCACGGATGGCAGCACGAGCTCCACCCTGCTACCGGTCGCGACGTATGCCGATGCTGTCGACGTCCTGTGCCGAGCGCTGCCTGGTGCCGATCCGGCCGGGGTAGGGCTTGATCCGGCGCCTCGACGGGCAGCGTGGCTGCGGCCGGTGGGCTGGCGACGCCTGGCATTCGGGGCCAACGATCAAGTGATCATGGTTCGGGAAGGTGTGTTCTACCGGACGCTCACAGTCGTCCCCCACGCGAAGACACAGAGCGTCCGGCTGGCGCAGGGACCGGTGCAGCGGCGGCTCGCGCTCGCGACCGTCCACGTCGATACGACCCCAGGGCCGGTCGACGCGACCATTCGCCATCGACCGGAAGAGCAGGCCCGTCGCCTTGTCGAGGACCAGGCCATTCGGTCGCGATTGGCCCGGAAGGCCGACGTTCCGGAGCAATGGATGTCCCAGAGTCCGACAGACGATGCCCCGATCGGTTGACCGCGGTCAGCCGCTCGAGCCGCGCAGGACGTCGGGAAGCGGTCGGTCGACGGTTTGGACCAGCCAGCCGAAGGCGCCGAGACCGGTCGGGTCGAGCAACTCGACGGCCTCGGTCGCTCGTGAGAGCGCCGCCAGGTAGGAAGGAGAGTCATCGACCGCCAACGACCTGGGTGGCAGAGAGGCGTCGAGTCCCAGCGCGGGCAAAACGTTGCGTTGGGTGGTCAGCAGGGTGGCCGCGGCGCCGGCCTCAGCGCCAGCCGAAGCGCACGCGTCCAGGGCGACGTGTGCCGTGATGTCGCACGAGCCGTCCGGCACCGGTGCCACCATGCGACCGTCCCGGTATCCGGTGAGCGTTCCGTGCGGGGGGCGGTCGGCTCGTCGATGCCAATAGTCGATCGCGACGCACACCCCCCGTCGTGTCCGCCGGATCACGCCAGCCCAGAGCTCGTCTCTCCCTCGGCCGATCTCGCCTCGACATCCAGGCGCCGCGTCGCCCAACGGCCACCAGCGGGTCAGCCAGGTCAGATCATCGGCACCAGGGTATGGTCCCGAGTCGCTCCGCGCCGGACTGCGGGTCGACGTGCACAAGCCGGGGTAGTCCGGTTTCGTCGATCTCGACGACGTCCACCGGGATGTCGTCGAGCCATTCGTTTGCGATGACGAGCACGTCGGCCAGCCCGTCTGGGCGGGTGGCCGGCCCACTCGATTGGACTCGGCAACTCGTCCGGCCGGGATGCCAGATCGACGCCGATCAGCCTGAAATCCGGTGCACGACGATGCAGCTCGCGCAGCAGCTCGCCTTCGCCCGCGCCGAGATCTACCACGGTGCGCGCCCCGCATGCCCGAGCGAGCGACTCGACCGCTTGGGTGAACAGCGGCGAGGCATGCACCGAGGTCCGAAAGTGATCACCCGGGTGCTCCCGCCGGTAGAAGCCGTCCGGACCGTAGAGAGCGCTGTGGGTTGCTTCCCGCCAGGTCGGCCACGCCACGGGACCAACGGTAGATGAGCTCGGCTTGTTAGCCTGATCGGCCGGACCGGTCCGGAAGAGGCATGACCATGAGTGAGCCGAGCGGCCCTCGTCAGGTCGGAGCATCGGCCGGCGGGGACGACCGCCCGGCTCGGCTTGCCGTCGGCGTCGTCGGCACCGGTCGGGTCGGCGCAGTCCTCGGTGCCGCCCTTGCCCGGGCGGGGCACCGCGTGGTCGCTGCGTACGCGGTGTCGGTTGCCAGTCGGCGGCGCGCCGATGCATTGCTCCCCGGCGTCGCCTTGGTTACTCCACCCGAGGTGTTCGCCGCGGCGGACCTGGTCATTCTCGCCGTGCCTGATGACGCCCTGCCCGGTCTCGTGGAAGGACTGGTCGCAACCGGATCGATTCGGGCCGGCCAGATCGTCGTCCATACCACTGGCCGCTACGGAGCGGACGTGCTCGAGCCGATGACCAGGCTTGGTGCATTGCCGCTGGCACTGCATCCCGCGATGACGTTTACCGGCACCGCGGTCGACCTCGAGCGCCTTGCCGGCGCAATGTTCGGTGTTACTGCCCCGGAGCCGCTGTGGCCGATTGCCGAGGCGCTGGTCGTCGAGATGGGGGCAGAGCCGATGCGGATTGCCGAGCGCGACCGAACGCTCTATCACGCGGCACTCGCGCACGGGGCGAATCACCTGGTGACGCTGGTGAACGACGCGATGGACCTGCTCCGGGACGCCGGCGTCGCAGAACCGGACCGGACACTCGCTCCTCTGCTCTCCGCGGCCCTGGACAACGTCCTGCGGCAAGGCGACGCAGCGCTCACCGGACCGGTAGCACGCGGCGACGCCAGCACGGTTGCGCAGCATGTTGCTGCCATCGACGAGGTCGCGCCCGAGGCCGTTTCGGCCTACGTCGCGATGGCGCGGCGAACGGCGACGCGGGCGTTGGCGTCCGGACGTCTCCGCGCAGTCGACGCAGAGCCACTGCTCGATGCCCTGGGCGCTCGACCCAGCCAGGATTGGGACGGCAGTCGGTGAGCAGCGACTCGCCCGTCGTCGCCCGGACTGGGGCCGAACTGGCCGACACGCTCGGGACCGCAGACGCCGAGACGGCCGTCGTCATGACGATGGGCGCTCTGCACGACGGACACGTTGCGCTGATCCGGGCCGCTAGGGAGCGGGTGGGCACCGAGGGTGTGGTGACGGCGACGATCTTCGTCAACCCGCTGCAGTTCGGCGCGGGCGAGGACCTCGACCGCTACCCGCGCACGCTGGACACCGATCTGGGCATCTGTGCGGCGGAGGGAGTCGACGTCGTCTTCGCCCCCGAGCGCGACGAGATGTTTCCAGCTGACGGGCCGCTGGTCAGGATCGACCCGGGAAAGCTCGGCACAGAATTGGATGGCACAGTCCGCCCTGGCCACTTCGCGGGCGTGCTCACCGTCGTCGCGAAACTGCTGAACCTGACCGTGCCGACGTACGCGTTCTTCGGTGAGAAGGACTACCAACAGCTCGTTTTGATCCGGCGCATGGTCCGGGATCTGGAGATGCCGTTCGAGATCGTCGCCGTGGCGACGGTCCGGGAGCCTGACGGGCTGGCGCTGTCGAGCCGGAACCGCTACTTGACTCCGGCGGACCGCTCGTCGGCGCTGGCGTTGTCTCGGGCGTTGACTGCGGGGGTCGCGGCGGCCCCGAACGGGATGGCGTCTGTGCTCGCCGCTGGCCGAACCGTGCTCGAAAGCGCGCACGACGTCCGCGTCGACTACTTCGTGCTACGCGACCCGGAGCTCGGGCCCGCTCCGATGTCTGGCGAGGCGCGGTTGCTGATCGCCGGCCGGGTCGGCGCCACTCGGTTGATCGACAACATGGCCGTGACGTTGCCCTAGTACATGTCTCGAACCGGGACGGTGACGTGGAATGCCTGCGCGCCCCTGAAGTGGCGGGTGAGGGAGCGTCGACGCCGGCGCCCTCCCGGTAGGTCCTAGGGTTGCGGCCGTGACCGAGATACGCCTGCCGCGCCGGCTGGCGGCGCCCGAGCCGGGCTGGACCGTGCAGGCGGATGTGGTCGTCGTCGGTAGTGGAATCGCCGGGCTGACAACGGCGCTGGAGGCACGTAAGGCCGGACGCGTGCTGCTTGTCACGAAGACCTTCCTGGACGAAGGGTCGACGGTCTGGGCACAGGGTGGGATCGCGGCGGCCCTCGACCCGGAGGACAGCCCCGACCAGCACTACACCGATACGTTGGTCGCCGGCGTCGGGATCTGCGACCAAGACGCCGTGCGGGTTCTGGTCACCGAGGGGCCGCAGCGCGTGCGCGAGCTGGTCGCGCTCGGCGCGAACTTCGAGCGCACCATCGACGGAAAGATCGCGCTGACTCGCGAAGGCGGACACGGTCGCGACCGAATCGCGCACGCCGGTGGCGACGCGACCGGTCGGGAGATCTCCCGCGCACTGATCGAGGCATTGCACGCCGTCCAAGAGGACCCGGCGATCGAGGTGGTCCAGCATGCGCTCGTGATCGACGTCTTGACCGACGGAGCCGGCCGCGCGTGCGGGGTGAGCCTGCACGTCATCGGCGAGGGACAACGCGACGGCGTGGGAGCCGCGCTCGGCAGAGCGGTGGTCCTGGCGACTGGCGGGCTCGGCCAGGTCTACGCGTCGACCACCAATCCGCCGGTCGCGACCGGCGACGGTATCGCCGCGGCTGTCCGTGCGGGTGCCGAGATCGCTGACCTGGAGTTCGTCCAATTCCACCCGACGGTGATGTGGCTCGGCCGGTTGGCGCACGGGCAGCAGCCGCTGATCTCCGAGGCGCTGCGCGGCGAAGGTGCGCTCTTACGCGACGTGGAGGGTCGGCGGTTCATGATCGGCCGCCATCCGCTGGTCGAGCTGGCCCCTCGAGACGTCGTCGCCAAAGGCGTGATCACGGCAATGCTGGAGACCGGGGCAGACCACGTTTGGCTCGACGCGCGGCATCTGGGCGCGGACTTCTTGCACGAGCGCTTTCCGACCATCGTTGCCCGATGCCGCGAGTTCGGCATCGATCCGGCTACCCAGCTGGTGCCGGTCGCACCGGCGCAGCACTATGCCAGCGGTGGCGTGCGCACCGATCTGCGCGGACGGTCGTCCATGCCCGGGCTCTACGCCTGCGGCGAGGTTTCCTGCACCGGCGTCCATGGCGCGAATCGGCTGGCGTCGAACTCGCTGCTGGAGGGATTGGTGTTCGGGCACCGGATCGCGGCGGATCTAGCAGACGGGCTGCCGCCACAGGCGGATCCGGTGGACCGTCCCGGCGAACCCGGCCTCCTCGATCCCGACGCCCGACTGTTCATCCAGGGGGCGATGACCGCAGGCGCCGGCGTCGTGCGGACAGAATCGTCGCTCGCCTCCGCGGCGACGTGCCTGGCCGATCTGGCTGCCGATCGGCAGGCCGACGTGCCGACCACCGAAGCCTGGGAGACGTCGAATCTGTACGAGGTAGCGGCCCTGCTGGTCCGCCATGCCACGCTCCGGGAGGAAACCCGCGGCGGCCATTGGCGCGAGGATCATCCTGATCGGGACGACACCCGATGGCGCGGTCGTCTCGTCAGCACGGTGCCCGATGACGGGACCGTGCACACCCGATTCGAGGAGCTCAAGTGAGCCTGCCCGGTGAGCTGACCCGGGTCCTGGTCGAGGTAGGGCTCGAGCCGGAATACGTGGAGGACTTGGTCCGGGCCGCGGTGGAGGAGGATCTTGCCAGGGGCGTCGACGTCACGACAGAGGCGACCGTCCCACGTGATCAGCGAGCTTCCGGTGACCTTGTCGCCCGGGCCTATGGGGTCGTCGCCGGGCTCGCCGTGGCCGAGGCTGCGTTCGTCTGCGCATCCGACGAGTCTGTGGAGTTCGAGAGAATCGCGAGTGATGGCGACGCCGTCGATCCCGGAGACGTCCTGTCGACGGTGACCGGACCCACTCGAGCGCTTCTACTATCCGAGCGCACCGCGCTGAATCTGCTCTGCCACCTGTCTGGGATCGCGACGGCTACGCGGCGCTGGACTGACGCCCTCGCGGACACCGGTGCGGTCGTCCGGGATACCCGCAAGACGACTCCGCTGCTGCGGCCCTTGGAGAAGTACGCGGTCCGCTGTGGCGGCGGCGAGAACCATCGGATGTCGCTGTCCGACGCGGCATTGATCAAGGACAACCACATCATTGCCGCCGGCGGAATCACCGCCGCCTACCAGGCCGTGACGGAAGCCTTCCCAGAGGTGCCCGTCGAGATCGAGGTCGACAGCGTCGACGGAGCCGCGGAAGCGGCGGCCGCCGGTGCACAGGTCATCCTGCTGGACAACTTCACGACCGGTCAGGTTGCCGATGCCGTCGAGGCGGTGGCCGGGCGGTCCAAGATCGAAGTGAGTGGCGGTCTGACGATCTACGCGGCGCGGGCGTATGGGGAGACGGGCGTGGATTACCTAGCCGTGGGAGCGATCACCCATTCCGCGCCGGTGCTCGACATTGCGTTCGACCTGCGCGAGGTTCGCTGAGGATGCTGCTAGCGATCGACGTCGGCAACACCCAGACCGTTCTCGGTCTGCTGGACGGTGAGCGGGTCGCCGAGCATTGGCGGCTTGCGACCGACCCTCGACGGACGGCCGACGAGTTCATGGCCGTCCTGCGAGGGCTGCTGGCCGACGGTCCGGAGGACCGGATCAACGGTCTGGCCATCTGCTCGACCGTCCCCGCGGTGCTGCACGAGATGCGCGAGATGGTGGCCCGATACTTCTCCGCGGTCCCGTCGGTCCTCGTCGAGCCCGGTGTGCGCACAGGTGTTCCGGTGCTGATGGACAACCCACGCGAGGTGGGGACGGACCGGATCGTCAACGCCTTGGCAGCGAAGCATCTCTATGGCGGGCCGTGCATCGTCGTCGACTTCGGCACGGCAACCACCTTCGACGTCGTGTCCGAAACGGGGGAGTACGTCGGCGGTGCGATCGCGCCGGGCATCGGGGTGTCGCTGGACGCTCTTGGCGACGCCGGGGCGCAGCTGCGCCGAGTCGAGTTGGTCCGACCCCGATCGGTGATCGCCAAGAACACGGTCGAGGCGTTGCAGTCGGGTGCGCTGTTCGGCTTTTCCGGGCAGGTCGACGGGATCGTCACCCGGATGGCAGCCGAGCTCGGCCGGCCGCTCACCGACCTCACCGTGATCGCCACCGGCGGACTGGCGCCAGCCGTGATCGACGAGTGCGCCACCATCGACTATCACGAGCCGTGGCTCACGCTGGTCGGCTTGCGGTTGGTATACGACCGCAACGTGCCAGAACCCTAACTGGGCGGAGGGCTCGCCTCCATGAACTGCCAGCCGGCCGCCTCGACTGCCCGATGAGCGGGCCCGCTGAGCGAGGAGAACGACACCTCGAATCCCGATCGCCGGCCTCGCTCGTTCAACTCCTGCAAGAACGCGATTCCTGGTGGGCCGAGTGACGTGACCCCGTGCATGTCGACGACCGCATGACTCAGGCCGTTGAGGCCTTCCAGCTCCGCCACCTCTGCCACCGCCCCGTGCAGCTGGTCGATCATCTCGTCGTCGATGTCACCGGAGAGGAACACCACGATCTCTCGGGACCCGCGGTCTACGACGCGCACCTCGTTCATCGTCCTCACCTCCGTGCCATGACTGTTGCACTGCGGCAGGAGTTCGGCAATGCCGGCTCTGGGGCCGGCTCTGGGGCCAGCTCTCGGGCAAGCTCTGGGCCAGCTCTGGGGCCGGCTTTGCGCGCCCCCCTACCCTGGTGGGTCATGAGTGACCGGCCGAGCGTGCCCGACGACGACGTGCCTGAGCAGATGCGGGTCCGCCGGCAGAAGCGCAGCGAGCTGCTCGAGCGTGGACGGGCGCCGTACGCGGCCGGGTTTCACCGAACGCACAGCCTCGCCGAGCTACGAGAGACGTACTCGGGCCTGGAGTCCGAAGCGTCCACCGGCGTGATCGTGTCGGTCGCGGGCCGAGTGATCCACCTGCGCAACACCGGGAAGCTCTGTTTCGCCAGGCTCCGCGACGGGGAGGGCGTCGAGCTGCAGGCGATGCTCTCGTTGGACCGACTCGGCGAAGACTCGCTGCGCGAGTGGAAGCATGTGGCCGACATCGGTGACCACGTCGGCATCACCGGCGAGATGATCTCGAGCCGAAGCGGCGAGCTGTCGGTGCTGGCCGACCAGTGGACGATCGTGGCGAAGGCCTTGCGCCCGTTGCCCGTGGCGCACAAATCCCTCTCCGACGAGACGAGGAGCCGTCAGCGCTACGTCGACCTCATCGTCAACCCACATGCTCGCGACATGGTCCGCACCCGGGCAACGGTGCTGGGCTCACTGCGCGAGACGATGAACGGCAAGGGATATCTCGAGGTCGAGACACCGGTGCTCCAACTCGTCCACGGCGGCGCTGCGGCGCGTCCCTTCCACACTCACCTCAACGCGTTCGACCTGTCCATGACTCTGCGTATTGCTCTGGAGCTCCATCTCAAGCGCGCCATTGTCGGTGGCATCGACAAGGTCTACGAGATCGGCCGGATCTTCCGGAACGAGGGCATCGACTCCACGCACAGCGCCGAGTTCACGATGCTCGAGGCGTACCAGGCCTACGGTGACTACGACACCATGGCCGAGCTCACCAGGACTCTGGTGATCGACGCGGCGCGGGCGACCGGCCACGCCGTGATCGCCGACGGTCACGGTGCAGAGCTGGACCTCGAGGCCCCTTGGCAGCGCATCACGCTTCACCAGGCGGTGTCGAACGCCGTCGGTGCGGAGGTGACGATCGAGACCGACGCCGATCGGCTCCGGGAGCTGGCCGCCAAGCACGACATCCGCATCGGGGAAGGGTGGGGCCACGGCGAGATCGTGCTCGAGTTGTTCGAGAAGCTGGTCGAACGGACAGTGCGAACGCCGACGTTCGTCTGTGATTACCCGGAATCGGTTCGCCCGCTGGCCCGGCCGCACCGCGACGATCACCGGCTGACGGAGGCATGGGACCTGGTCATCGCCGGCGTCGAATTGGCCGTGGCATACTCGGAACTGACCGATCCGATCATCCAGCGGGAACGGCTGATTGCGCAGTCGGAACTGGCCGCGCAAGGCGACCCCGAGGCCATGGAACTCGACGAGGACTTCCTGCGGGCACTCGAGTACGGAATGCCGCCAACTGGCGGAATGGGCCTCGGGATCGACCGCCTCGTGATGTTGCTCACAGGCGTGGGCATTCGTGACACGATTCTCTTTCCATTGGTCAAGCCGGAATGAGAGCGAACACCGCACCCGGTCGGGCGACCGACCGCCGGCCGGTGGTCCCCGACTACGTCATCCGAAGGGCCCGCACAGCGGATGTCCCGGCGATCCGCCGGCTGGTCGATGCCTACTCCGGCGACCGCATTTTGTTGTCCAAGGAGATGGTCACCCTCTACGAGGACATCCAGGAATTCTGGGTGGCCTCGCACAGTGCCGGACCGCTGCTCGGCTGCGGTGCGTTGCACGTCATGTGGGAGGACCTTGCCGAGGTACGAACCCTGGCGACGGACCCGGCGCATGTCCGCCGAGGGGTCGGAACAGCCCTGCTCAGCCAGCTTCTGGACGTGGCTCGGGACCTCGGCGTGTCGCGGATCTTCTGCCTGACCTTCGAGGTGGAGTTCTTCACCCGGCACGGGTTCGAGCCGCTGGCTGGATCGCCGGTCGAGCCCGATGTCTACGCGCAGCTGCTGCGTTCCTATGACGAAGGAGTGGCCGAGTTCCTGGATCTGGATCGGGTGAAGCCGAACACACTGGGAAACACTCGGATGCTGCTGCGCTTCTGAGCACTAGATAACGATTACGGGTGACCACATTGGGGTAGTTGCTTTTCTGTCCGAGGTGGCGTAGGCATGACTCAGCTACCTGCCTCAATTACCCCTGCTAGGGCGCGGAAAGGAACGGCCATGGCTCAGAAGGTCCAGGTCATTCTGGTCGACGACATCGACGGCGGCAAGGCCGAGGAAACGGTCAACTTCTCGCTCGACGGTGTGGCTTACGAACTTGACCTGTCCAAGAAGAACGCGGCGAAGTTCCGCGACTCGCTGGCGCCGTACGTCGGCTCGGCGCGCAAGACCGCCCGCCGCGGCGGGCGGCGCGGACAAGCGCGCGGTGGCCGAGGATCCAACACCTCGGCGATTCGGCAATGGGCGCGGGACCAGGGCATGAAGGTCTCTGACCGCGGCCGGGTTCCGGCGGAGATACTCGCAAAATACGATGCGGCGCACGGCTGACGAAGCCGTCAGAAGAGCAGCCGAAGGCCGGTGCTGTCAGACCGAAGGTCGGGCAGCACAGCGTCAGTTGTACTCGCTAGCGTCGGCCCTTCGCAGGGTCGCGGGTCCGTGCTGATCTGCCGCCAACCGAACCGCGTGCCGCCGGGCCACGTATAACCAGGTAAGCCGTCTCGAGGAAGGCGGAACCATGGTGAAGCGGTTGGCGGCAGCTGTGGCGGTGGTCGCCGTCATCGCAATGAGCTCATGCGGAGACGACGGTGGCGGTTCCCAGGAACCAGGGACGTCCGAGACCAGTGCGCCGAACGGCGGCTACTGAGTCGCCGCTTCCAGCAGCATCGCCCCGGGCCGGCACCAGGCGTACGCGTACGTCAATGGGCTTGCCGGCCTGGTGACTACGGCAGGGGTGGTGAACGTGGTCATTCCGATCCGTGTTCGCCTCTGGCGTACGACTCATCTGCGCGGAACGCCGCCGGCGAAGCAGGTGTTGTATGGGCATGCGCCACCCGGTTCGGTCGATGAGACGAACCGAGTTGACGACCGGATGGCGGGTTAGCATGCGAGTACGGGCGGACCGGGAGAGCCCCGGCACACCCAGACCGCTCGGTGAGGAGTGCCGCTGATGTTCGAGAGGTTTACCGACCGCGCACGGCGCGTCGTCGTCCTGGCCCAGGAAGAGGCCAGGATGCTCAACCACAACTACATCGGTACCGAGCACATCCTGCTGGGCCTGATCCACGAGGGCGAAGGTGTCGCGGCCAAGGCACTGGAGAGTCTCGGCATCTCGTTGGACGCGGTGCGCGGCCAGGTCGAGGAGATCATCGGCCAAGGCCAGCAGGCACCCAGCGGGCACATCCCGTTCACGCCCAGGGCGAAGAAGGTGCTCGAGCTCAGCCTCCGCGAGGCGCTCCAGCTGGGGCACAACTACATCGGCACCGAGCACATCCTGCTCGGCCTCATCCGCGAGGGCGAGGGCGTCGCGGCTCAGGTACTGGTCAAGCTTGGCGCGGACCTCAACCGGGTCCGTCAGCAAGTCATCCAACTGCTTTCCGGCTATCAGGGCGGAAAAGAGGCCGCCACCGCGGGCGCCGGTCCGCAGGGCGACGCACCGTCGACCTCGCTGGTCCTCGACCAATTCGGTCGGAACCTCACCCAGGGCGCCCGCGAGGGCAAGCTCGACCCGGTCATCGGGCGGGAGAAGGAGATCGAGCGGGTCATGCAGGTGCTGTCCCGCCGCACGAAGAACAACCCTGTCCTCATCGGCGAGCCAGGTGTGGGCAAGACCGCGGTCGTCGAGGGCCTGGCGCAGAACATCGTCAAGGGCGAGGTGCCCGAGACGCTCAAGGATCGCCAGCTCTACACCCTCGACCTCGGCGCTCTAGTCGCCGGTTCCCGCTACCGCGGTGACTTCGAGGAGCGGCTGAAGAAGGTCCTCAAGGAGATCCGCACCCGCGGCGACATCATCCTGTTCATCGACGAGCTGCACACTCTCGTCGGCGCCGGTGCCGCCGAGGGAGCCATCGACGCCGCAAGCATCCTCAAGCCCATGCTCGCCCGAGGCGAGCTACAGACCATCGGGGCGACCACGCTCGACGAGTACCGCAAGCACGTCGAGAAGGACGCCGCGCTGGAGCGCCGGTTCCAGCCGATCCAGGTCCAGGAGCCGACGCTCGCGCACACCATCGAGATCCTCAAGGGCCTGCGGGACCGGTACGAGGCCCACCACCGCGTTTCGATCACCGACGGCGCACTGGTGGCCGCTGCACAGCTCGCTGATCGGTACATCTCCGACCGGTTCCTGCCGGACAAGGCGATCGACCTCATCGACGAGGCCGGCTCCCGCCTACGCATCCGCCGGATGACCGCACCGCCGGACCTGCGTGAGTTCGACGAGCGGATCGCCGAGGTGCGTCGGGAGAAGGAGTCCGCGATCGATTCGCAGGACTTCGAGAAGGCGGCGTCGCTACGCGACCGCGAGAAGCAGCTCATCGGACAAAAGGCCGAGCGCGAGAAGCAGTGGAAAGCGGGCGATCTCGACGTCGTGGCCGAGGTCGACGACGAGCTCATCGCCGAGGTGCTGGCCGCGGCGACTGGTATTCCGGTGTTCAAGCTAACCGAGGAGGAGACCTCCCGGCTGCTGCACATGGAAGACGAGCTGCACAAGCGGATCATCGGCCAGCAGGACGCGATCGGGGCGCTGTCCAAGTCGATTCGCCGGACCCGGGCCGGGCTGAAGGATCCGAAGCGACCAGGTGGCTCGTTCATCTTCGCCGGACCGTCAGGGGTCGGGAAGACGGAGCTGTCCAAGGCGCTGTCGGAGTTCCTCTTTGGCGACGAGCACGCCCTCATCCAGCTCGACATGAGCGAGTACTCCGAGAAGCACACGGTCTCGCGGCTGTTCGGCTCACCGCCTGGCTATGTCGGATACGAGGAAGGCGGCCAGCTCACCGAGAAGGTGCGTCGGCGTCCGTTCTCGGTCGTGCTGTTCGACGAGGTCGAGAAGGCCCATCCGGACATCTTCAACTCGCTGTTGCAGGTGCTCGAGGACGGTCGGCTCACCGACGCCCAAGGGCGCGTGGTCGACTTCAAGAACACCGTGATCATCATGACCACCAACCTCGGGACCCGGGACATCGCCAAGGGCGTCAACCTGGGCTTCTCGACCAGCGGGACCGCCGACGGCGACTACGACCGGATGAAGAACAAGGTCACCGACGAGCTCAAGCAGCATTTCCGCCCGGAGTTCCTCAACCGGGTCGACGATGTGATCGTCTTCCACCAGCTCACACCGGAAGAGATCGTCCGGATCGTCGACCTGATGATCACCCAGGTCGACATCCGGCTGCACGACAAGGACATGGGTATCGAGCTCACCCAGGCCGCGAAGGAACTGCTGGCCGATCACGGGTTCGACCCAGTCCTCGGCGCGCGGCCGCTGCGTCGGACGATCCAGCGGGAGATCGAGGACTCGCTCTCGGAGAAGATCCTCTTTGGTGAGCTCAAGGCCGGCGAGATCGTCGTCGTCGACGTCGAGGGTGAAGGCCGCGAAGCCGATTTCACGTTTACCGGCAGCCCCAAATCCGAGCTGCCTGAAGTGGCGGTCGTCGAGGCTGCGGCGACCGGCGGTGGCGGTCGGCGCAGCGGCGCGGCCCGCGAAACGGGCTGATCTCGCGACCATCGCCGCAGGCTGTTCACAGGTGGTGCGACACGCCTGGTGTCTCGCCGCTTGTGAACCGTGGATCATGGGACGGGTCGTGATGCCCGGGTGAGCGCTGGCGGCCGCGTGGACAGGGGTGACGATGTCAGACGATCTCGCGGCTTACCGTGCCGCGGCCGTGCTGTACGACGCGGGGGACGCCGTTGGTGCCGCGCGCGAGCTCGAACCGCTGCTCGTCGGCGACTCGACGCCGAAGTCGGTCCTCGAGCTGGCCGGCCGGGCATTCTTCCGGTCCGCTCAGCTGCGCCGGGCGGAGGACGCCTTCAACCGGCTGGTCGAGCGCGACCCGAGTGACGCATACGCCCGGTTCGCGCTGGGGCGGACCTTGGAGCGCCTAAGCCGGCGCGACGAGGCGGCGGCGTGTTACCGCCTTGCCGCGGCGATGGACCCGAAGGACGACTACGTCCAGGCTCTCGATCGAGTGACCGCCCAGCGCTGAACCCGTCGCCACGCCTACCTAACGTGATCGACGGGCCGGGTGAGTCGGGAGGCGGTAGTGGTCGCGCGGCATGGGTTCGACCAGACCGTCGGCAACCAAACCGTCGAGCGCGCGTTCGCGTTGGACGGCGTCATGCGGCCAGGCGGAGATCAGCCTGGCCCTCGGTACTGCTGCGGGCTCGTCGCGGAGTACGGCCATCAACGCCCCGCGGGCTTGGCGGTCCGTGCCCGCCCACGGCTGGCTCCGCCTCGTCGGTCCGGAGTATGGCGGGAAGCCGGCCAGCCGCCAGGCGCACGAACCGGCGATCGGGCAGGCTGAACATCTCGGCGACCGAGCCGTGCAGACCAGAGCGCCGAGTTCCATGGCAGCTACGGCCCAGTCAGCGGCTGTCTCGTCGGCTGGAACCATCGACTCGGCAAGTCGACGCTCGCCGGCCGTGGTGGCGATTCGGGGCAGGGCTTCGCCGGCCACCGATCGAGCCAGCACACGGCGCACGTTGGTGTCGACGACAGCATGTCGTTGGCCGTACGCGAACGACGCGACGGCGGCCGCCGTGTACTCCCCGACTCCCGGCAGCGTTCGCAATGCGTCGTATGACGACGGGACCTCGCCGGCATGTTGATCCACGATGACCGCTGCGGCCGCGTGCAGGCGTAGCGCCCGGCCGGGGTATCCCAGCCGGCCCCAGGCACGGATCGCCGTCGCAGGCTGCTCGATTGCCAGATCAGCAGGCGCCGGCCACCGGCCAAGCCAGGCGCGCCACACCGGCTCGACCCGCGCGACCGGAGTCTGTTGAAGCATGAACTCGCTGACCAGCACACCCCACGGCGTCCGGTCCGCGGCGCGCCAGGGCAGCTGCCGGGCATTGCGGCCGTACCATTCGATGACGGCGTTTTGCACCGGTCAGACGTAGCGCTCGAGGATGCTCGACTCGGCGAGTCGGGACAACCCTTCTCGTACGCTGCGCGCGCGCGACTCGCCGACGCCCTCGACGGCCAGCAGGTCTTCGACGCTGGCCGCCAAGAGTTTCTGCAGGCCGCCGAAGTGGTCGACCAGCCGTTCGATCACCGCGCCCGGCAGCCGCGGCACCCGAGCCAGCAGGCGGTAGCCACGAGGGCTCACCGCGACGTCGAGCTGCTCCGCGCCTGCGGTGTAGCCAAGCGACCGCGCGACTGCGCCCGGGTCGAGCAGGTCGATCGCGGACAGCGCGTCGAGATCGGCCATCACGACAGGAACCGTCCTGGCCCGACGCCCGGACTGTGCCGGCAGATAGTCGCGCGCGACCAGCTCACGGTCGACGTCGACGCCGGCCACCAGCTCGTCGAGTTGCAGACTCAGCAGCCGGCCGTCGGTGCCGAGCTCCACGACGTAGCCCTCGATCTCGCTGGCGATCCGGCGGACCATCTCCAGCCGCTGTGCGACGGCCGCAACGTCGCGCACCGTGACCAGATCCTCGATTTCCAGTGCGGACAACGTGCCGGACACCTCGTCCAGCCGGAGTTTGTACCGCTCGAGGGTGGCCAGCGCTTGGTTGGCTCGGGACAGGATCTGGGCGGTGTCCTCCAGCACGTAGCGGACGTCGTCGACGTAGATGGCCACGATGCGCATGGATTGACTGACCGAGATGACCGACACGCCGGTCTGTTTGGCGACGCGCTCCGCGGTGCGATGACGGGTGCCGGACTCGGACGTCGGGATGGCTGGGTCCGGGACGAGCTGGGTCGCTGCACGAAGGATCGTCGTGCATTCGCGATCCACCACGATCGCGCCATCCATCTTGGCCAGCTCGCGCAGGCCGGTGGCGGAGAACTCGACGTCGAGGACGAAACCACCGGTGCAGATGGACTCGATGGTCTTGTCGTAGCCGAGGACGACCAGCGCGCCGGTGCGCCCGCGAAGGATACGTTCGAGTCCTTCGCGCAGCTCGGTACCTGGTGCGACGGCAGCGAGGGCCTGGCGCAGCTTGCCCTCGGCGCTGCCTTTTTCGCTTGTTAACACGCGACCCCCGCCGGCGCAGTCGTTGACATTCGGCGACAGTGTACGGCCCGTTCAGCGCAATGGGAGTACTGCCGCCGGCCGCCGGGCGGCATCGAGGGCGGAGCGGACGTCGCCGACTTCAACGGCCCGAATCCCGGCCGGCACGGGCCCTGGGTCAGGCGGCACCAGAGCTCGGTCGAAGCCCATCCGCTCAGCTTCGGCCAGCCGTCGTTGGGTCCCGGTCACTCGCCGGATCTCGCCGGCCAGGCCGACCTCGCCGATCGCGACCAGACCCGGTGGCACCGGCATATCGCGAGCTCCACTGGCGAGCGCGATCAACAAGGCAAGATCTCCGGCCGGCTCGGTCAGCCGGGCACCGCCGACCGTAGCGGCGTAAACGTCGTGTCCCTGCAGGCCGAGGTCGCCCCGGCGTTCCAGTACGGCCAGCACCATCGCCACGCGGGACGTGTCCAGCCCGCTCGTCGCCCGCCGGGGCGTTGCGAGTGAAGACGAGGCCACGAGCGCCTGAACCTCGGCCAGCAGCGGTCGACGGCCCTCCAGGGTCACCGTGACACACGTGCCTGGCACCGGGTCGTTGTGCCTGGACAGGAAGAGCCCGGTCGGGTCCGGCACCGAGACGATGCCGGTGTCGGAGAGGTCGAAGCAGCCCACCTCGTCCGACGGGCCATACCTGTTCTTGACCGTGCGGACCATGCGGAGCCGCGAATGCCGCTCGCCCTCGAACTGGAGCACGACGTCGACCAGGTGCTCGAGCACCCGGGGACCGGCGATCGAGCCGTCCTTGGTGACATGGCCCACCAACAAGGTCGCCATGCCGCGTTCCTTCGCGGTGCGGATGAGCGCCCCCGCCACCTCGCGGACCTGAGTGACACCGCCCGGCACGCCGTCGGTATCGGATCGGGAGACGGTTTGAACCGAGTCGAGCACGAGCAGCGACGGGCGGACCTGGTCGATCTGACCCAGCACGGCCGCGAGGTCGGTTTCGGCAGCGAGGTACAGGCTGTCGGAGAGTGCACCCGTACGCTCGGCCCGCAGCCGCACTTGCGCAGCGGACTCCTCGCCGGTCACATACAGCGCCGGGCCGGCCGTGGTGGCCCAGCGTGCTGCGACCTCGAGCAGCAGCGTCGATTTGCCCACCCCTGGCTCGCCTGCGAGGAGAACTACCGCCCCCTGGACCAGGCCACCGCCGAGCGCCCGGTCGAGCTCGTCGACCCCCGTCGAGCGGGATCGAGCGGCCTCGAGCCCGACGGCAGCGATCGGCCGGGCCGGCTCAGACACCTGTGCCGGCGCCAGGCCCGAACGGGACGCGCCGGCCTGGTCGAGTGTTCCCCACGCTAGGCACTCCGCGCAGCGGCCGACCCACTTGGCGGTGGACCAGCCGCACTCGCCGCACCGGTAGACCTGAGCCAGTTTCGCCATGCCTCCCGACGCTAGGGGCCGGCACCGACAACCCCTGGGGAATGACCACGTTCACCACCGGGGTGCGTACATCACCGCCCTTGTATGCCTGGTGATGTATAGGCAGACATGGTGAACGTGGTCATTCCGGAGCACGCGCGGCGGCTGTCGCCGGGTGGACCAGCGGCGGCGGCTGAGCGGCAAGGTGGGCGGCGCAGTGTCCGGCGAGCTCGTCATATGCCTTGTCGCCGACCAACGCGCGAAGCTCCGGCTCACACGAGACGTACACGGGCTCGGCCGCCACATGCGCACTCGATGAGCCGGAGCAGAACCAGTCCAGCTCGTGCCCGCCTGGTCCCCAGGCTCGCCGGTCGTACTCGCCGATGGTGATCTCGAGGTACTTTGTGCCGTCGGGCCGCTCGGCCCGCCGGTATGAGCGGCGAATGGGTAGCTGCCAGCACACGTCCGGCTTGGTCTCCAGCGGGTGACGGCCGGTTCGTACCGCGTATGCGTGCAGCGCACAGCCCGCCCCGCCGGCGAAGCCGGGTCGATTGAGGAATACGCATGCGCCGTCGACGACCCTGGTCTTGCGTTCGCCCTCGTCGTCCTTGTCGATGACGCCGTTGCGCAGACCCTCCTCCCGCAGTTGCCAGTCCTGTCGTTTCAGCTTGGTCGCGAAGCGGCGGACCCGTTTCTCGTCGTCACGGTCGGAGAAGTGCGCGCCCTGGGTGCAGCAGCCGTCGTCGGGCCTATCGGCGTAGACGCCCGGACACCCTCGGCCGAAAATGCACGTCCAGCGCGAAGTGAGCCAGGTCAAGTCGCAGCGGAGGACCTGGTCGGCGTCGGCCGGATCGGGAAACTCGACCCAAGCTCTGGCGATGTCGAGCGGTACCTCCACGTCGTGGAGCCTATGCCTCTGAACGGGTGGCGGGCGTCCGGAGCACCCTGTGTCGGTACCACGATGCAGCCGACCGAGGTCGCTCGACTTGACCTCTGCGCCGATCGCCTGGCCGCCGGTCTCGGGCGGCGACGCAGTGCTCGGCGACAGCAGCCCTACGCTGGGGGCCGTGACCTCGCCGAGCCGCTACCGGTCGGCCCTGCTGCGCGTCTCCGACTCACCCGTCGGGCTCTCCACGGCTTCGGTGTATCCCCAAGGGGTTGCGACCGCGTTCGAGATGGCTCGCGCGCTCGGCTACGACGGCGTCGAGGTCATGGTGTGGACCGATCCGGTCAGTCAGGATGTGGAGGAACTGGCAGCGCTGGCCAGACGGCACCGGATGCCAGTGCTGTCGGTGCATGCACCGTGCCTGCTGATCACTCAACGAGTGTGGTCGCCCGATCCGTGGGAGCGGCTGAGTCGTTCGGTCGAGGCGGCCCGCCGGCTCGGCGCACCGGTCGTCGTCGTCCACCCGCCGTTTCGCTGGCAGCGCGACTATGCCCGCGGATTCGTCGACGGCGTGGCAGAACTGGAAAAGGAAACCGGCATCGCGATTGCCGTTGAGAACATGTATCCCTGGCGTGCGGCCGGCCGTGAGATCGCGGCCTACGCACCCGATTGGGATCCGACCGACGAGCCCTATGCCCACAACACTCTCGACCTGTCACACACCGCGGTCTCGGGCTCGGACGCGATGGCCATGGCCGACGCATTGGGCGATCGGCTCGCGCACCTCCACTTGGCCGACGGCACCGGCTCGGCGCGGGACGAACATCTGGTGCCGGGTCGCGGCAACCAACCGTGTACGGCGTTGCTCGAGCGCCTGGTCCGACGCGGATGGTCCGGGGCGATCGTGCTGGAGGTCGGCACCCGTCGAGCCCGGACGCCGGAGGAGCGCGAGGCCGATCTCGCCGAAGGGCTGGCATTCGCGCGCTTGAACCTCGCGACTGCGGCAGCCGACACCGCCTTCGCGGTCGCTTCTGACGGAACGGCCGAGCAGGTTCTGCGGGGATCCTCGAAATGAGCTCGAAATGAGCGTTGCCCGGCGCTCTACTCGGCGCGGTCGAGCTGGACGACGGCCAGGCGGCCCCGATACTCGCGGCGAGATCCTGGCTGCGGCCCGAGTCGAGTTCTCCGATCGGGCATTCGACGGCGCTTCCATCCGAGCCATCGCCGCCCGCGCCGGGGTCGATCCAGCGCTGGTTCATCACTACTTCGGGACCAAGGAACAGCTGTTCCTGGCAGCGCTTGACATCCCGTTCGTGCCGTCGGAGGTAGCCGCACAGATCGTGTCGGGTCCGATCGACACCATCGGGGAACGCGCGGTTCGGATCTTCCTCCTCACCTGGGGCGACCCGGTCAAACGGGCGCCGATTCTCGCGTTGCTGCGCGCGGCTATGACCCACGACGTCGCCGCAGCGCTGCTTCGTCAGTTCGCCTCCCGAGTGATGCTCGCCCGGGTCGTCGAGGGCCTGGACGTCGCTGATCGAGAGATCCGGGTCGAGGCCGCGGTGTCGCACCTGATGGGCCTCGCCATCATGCGGTACGTCGTCAAGATCGAACCGATCGCATCAGCGTCGGACGAGGAGCTGGTCGCGCTCGTCGGTCCGGTGATCCAGCGCTACTTCGAAGACTGACGGCAGCGCTTGACGACGAAGGCCACCGAGCGAGATTATTCAACACATGGTGAAATCTCTGGACAGGGCTGACAGCAGAGATCTCGGCCCGGCGATCGAGGTTCGAGGTCTGCGGGTCGTGCGAGGCCCCCGCGTGGTGCTCGACGACTTCAATCTCACCGTCGACACAGGGACGCTCACCGGCCTGCTCGGGCCGTCCGGTTCCGGGAAGTCGACGCTGATGCGGGCGATCGTGGGGGTCCAACAGATCCAGGCCGGACAGGTCGAGGTGCTTGGCCTGCCGGCCGGATCGGAGCCGGTCCGGTCTCGCGTGGGCTACCTCACCCAGTCGCCGAGCGTCTATCGCGATCTGACGGTTCGGCAGAACTTGCGATACTTCACGACCGTTCTCGGTGCCGGCCCGGATGCCGTGGACCGGGCGATCGATCAGGTCGACCTTCGATCCCACGCCGACGACCTGGTCGCCAAGCTGTCCGGCGGCGAACTCTCGCGAGTCTCCTTGGCGGTGGCTCTGCTCGGTGAACCCGAGGTGCTGGTCCTAGACGAACCGACGGTCGGCCTCGATCCGGTGCTCCGGCGTGACCTGTGGAGCCTCTTCAACGACCTTGCCGCGGCCGGTGTGACGTTGTTGGTCTCGAGTCACGTCATGGACGAGGCAGAGCGCTGTGGCCGCCTTCTCCTCCTCCGCGACGGTGCAGTGCTCGCCGACGACAGCCCGTCCGGGTTGTTGGAGCACACCAGCACACACGACACGGAGCAGGCATTCTTGCAGCTCATCGACCAGGAGGCCGGCAGATGACGCCTCGGATCACCCTTTCGACCGCGGCCCGGGTCCTCGCCCAGCTCCGCCACGACCACCGCTCGCTGGCCATGTTGCTCTTCGTGCCAGCCGGGCTGCTCACGCTGCTGTGGTGGATGTACGAGGGCGGGCCGACCTTCGACCTGATCGGGCCGGCTCTGCTCGCTCTTTTCCCGTTCATAGCGATGTTCCTGATCACCTCTGTGGCGACGCTGCGGGAGCGCACGTCGGGAACCCTGGAGCGACTGCTTGCCATGCCGATGGGCAAGCTGGACTTTCTACTTGGGTACGCCCTCGCGTTCGGGCTGATGGCGACCTTGCAGGCGTTGATCGCGTCCGGTATCGCTATCGGGTTGCTCGGCCTCGAAGTCGCCGGTCCGACGTCGTTGCTGATCACCGTTGCTGTCCTCGACGCGCTGCTCGGCGTCGCGTTGGGCCTATTCGTGAGCGCGTTCGCTTCCACGGAGTTCCAGGTGGTCCAGTTCATGCCCGCCCTGGTGCTCCCGCAGATCCTGCTCTGTGGACTGTTCGTCGCGCGCGACGAGTTGCCGACGGTGCTGAGCGTGATCTCCGACGTCCTGCCGCTGTCCTACGCCGTGGACGCGATGCGCGAAGTCCAGACCAATCTCGACCCCGTCGTCGGGGGGGACGCAATGATCATCACTGCGTTCGCAGTGGCCTTCCTTACCTTCGGTGCTGCTACCCTCCGCCGCCGCACGGCCTGAACCCGAATCCAACGCCGACTGGAGGGTTTTCCACGTCAAACATCGTGGGAGGCGTGGGAAACCCTCCAGTCGCGGGAAGGGACGAAGCCGTGAAGAGGCCGGTGCCGTAGCCTGACGCGGTCGGTCTGGACGAGGGAGGCGGTGGCGTGGTCGGGCGCGTGCTGTTGGGGTTGTCACGCAGTGAACGACTGCGCACCGTCGTGGAGAAGGCGCCGATCTCGCGCGGCATTGTCACCAGGTTCATCGCCGGAGACGACACGGCGGACGCCGTCCGAGTGACCGGCGATCTCGTCGGTGCCGGGCTCACGACGACAATCGACTATCTCGGTGAGGACACCCTGGATCGGGCTCAGGCCGAACGGATCGCCACGGCTTACGTGCACCTGCTCAAAGCGCTGCATGGCGCCGGCCTGACCAGTTCCGCGGAGGTGTCGGTCAAGCTTTCCGCAGTCGGGCAGGCGCTGCCGGGCGACGGCGAGAAGATCGCCCTCGACAACGCCCGGGAGATCAGCCAGGCGGCCGCCAGCGCTGGCACGACGGTGACTCTTGACATGGAGGACCACACGACCACGGACTCCACGTTGGCGATAGCGGCCGAACTGCGGCATGACTTCCCCTCCATTGGAGTCGTGCTGCAGGCATATCTGCACCGGACCGAAGGTGACTGTCGCCAGCTGTCCACCGCGGGTTCGAGGGTGCGCTTGTGCAAGGGCGCGTATAACGAGCCGGCCGAGCGTCGCCTACCAGGACAACGCCGACGTCGACCGCTCCTTCGTGCGGTGCATGAAGATTCTGCTCGGCGGTCAGGGGTACCCGATGATCGCGACGCACGATCCGCGGCTGGTCGAGATCGGCGGCTCACTGGCCGCCCGGTACCGCCGGGAGCAGGGCAGCTATGAGTACCAGATGCTGTATGGCGTGCGGCCCGACGAGCAGCGACGGCTCGCGCGGGCCGGCGAAACCGTGCGGGTGTACGTGCCGTACGGCCACGAATGGTACGGATACATGATGCGGCGGCTGGCGGAGCGTCCGGCCAACGTCATGTTCTTCCTGCGCGCCGTGGCGAGCAAGAAATGACCGTCGCCATCCTCGGGGCCGGAGTCATGGGGGAGACCCTGTTGTCCGGGTTGCTGCGGGCAGGTCGGCGAGCCGAGGACTTGCTGGTGACCGAACGCCGGCCGGACCGAGTCAAGGAGCTGGAGGAGCGGTATGGCGTCGAGGTCGTCGACAACCCGACAGCGGCCCGTCGCGCCGAGACGCTGGTGCTGGTCGTCAAACCGCAGGACATGGGTGCGCTGCTGGCCGAAATCGCCGCTGACGTCCGAGCGGGGCAGTTGGTCGTCTCGCTCGCAGCCGGCATCACCACTGGCTTCATCGAGACCCGGCTGCCCGACGGCGTCGCCGTCGTCCGAGTGATGCCGAATACGCCGGCTCTCGTCGACGAAGGGATGGCCGCCGTGTCACCCGGCTCCAGATGCGACGAGGGCCACCTACACGAGGCAGAGCAGCTGCTTCTGGCCACGGGCAAGGTCGTCCGGGTCCCGGAGAAACAACAGGACGCGGTGACCGCGATCTCGGGCACCGGACCTGCCTACGTGTTCTACGTCGTCGAAGCGATGATCGAGGCCGGGGTGCACCTCGGTCTTCCTCGGGCGACGGCGACCGAGCTCGTCGTGCAGACAGTCGTCGGTTCGGCCAAGCTACTGCGTGAGACGGGTGAGCACCCGACCGTGTTGCGTGAGCGGGTGACCTCCCCGGCCGGCACCACGGCCGCCGCCATTCGGCTGCTCGAGGAGGGCAAGGTCCGCGCGGACTTTCTGGCGGCGATCGAGGCGGCCCGCGATCGGTCGCGGGCGCTCGCCGCGTCCGCCGACGAGTGAGCCCTGTGCGGCTAGTAGATCCGCGGGTATCGGTCCGGCAGGTCGGCCCGGTTGACTGGGCGGTCGTCCGCGATCTCAGACTGCGAGCCCTCCAGGACGCACCCGCCGCGTTCGAGTCCACGTACGAGGGCGAACGGGGCCGGAGCGAGGACGAGTGGCGGGCGTGGCTGAACCGGCCCACCGGGGTGACGGTTGTCGCGTCGTTGAATGGCCAGCCGGCCGGACTCGCGGGTGGATACGTCGAGGAAGCTGGTCACGTCGAGCTGGTCTCGATGTGGGTAGCGCCGTTTGCCCGCGGTAGCGGCGTGGCCGGCGCCCTGGTCGATGAAGTCGTGAACTGGGCCAGACTGCAGGCCGCCCCGGAGGTCCGGCTCTGGGTAACGCGCGGCAACGACGTGGCCGAGCGGCTCTATTCCCGGCACGGCTTCGTGCGTTCCGGGCAGGTGCAGCCGCTGCCGCCGGGCCACCCGTGTGTCGACGAAATCGGCATGCGACTCGCCCTTTCCGACGACCAGCCACTACTCGTGGCCGCTGACCTCGTCGGCTGACCGGTCCGTGGAATGACACCTCGTCTATCGTCGAGGGTGTGGCCGAATCGGTGCTCGTGGTCTGGGACGACTCGCTGACGCACTACGACTTCGGTTCATCGCATCCGTTGAGCCCGATCCGACTCGACCTGACGATTCGACTCGCTCGCGCGCTCGGGGTACTGGACGGTGACCATGTCGAGGTGGTGTCCCCGGAGATCGCAGACGAAGCATTGCTGACGACGGTCCACTCGCTCGAGTTCGTCCAGGCCGTTCGGCGTGCCACCGTCGACCAGCGGCATGGCCTCGGTACCAGTGACAACCCGTGCTTCGACTCGATGCACGAGGCCAGCGCGCGGGTCGCCGCCGGGTCGGTCGCAGCCGCACTGGCTGTTTGGCAGGGCCGAGTGACCCACGCCGTCAACATCGCCGGCGGGCTGCACCACGCGATGCCGAACTCGGCGTCGGGATTCTGCGTCTACAACGACCCGGCCCTCGCGATCCGCGCATTGCTCGACACCGGAGCCGAGCGGGTCGCCTATGTCGACGTCGACGTCCATCACGGGGACGGCGTGCAGGCCATCTTCTACGACGATCCGCGGGTCCTCACGATCAGCCTGCACGAGACTCCGCGGATGCTCTTTCCCGGCACCGGCTACCCGGACGAGATCGGCGGTACCGGCGCGGAGGGCAGCGCCGTCAACGTCGCCTTGCCGCCGGGAACCGCGGACGGCGGGTGGCTGCGGGCGTTCCACGCGGTCGTTCCACCACTTCTACGGTCCTGGCAACCGGAGATCCTGGTCACCCAGGACGGTTGTGATACCCATGTCGAAGATCCACTCGCGCACTTGGCCCTCACCGTCGACGGCCAGCGCGCGTCGTATGCAGCACTACATGCCCTTGCCCACGAGTTGTGCGAGGGCCGATGGGTCGCGACCGGCGGCGGTGGATATCGCATCGTCGACGTGGTTCCCCGAGCCTGGACACATCTGCTCGCCGAAGCTGCAGGGTCGCCGATTCCACCAGAAACCGTCGTGCCCGCGGTCTGGCAGGAGCACGTGGCGTCGACCTTCGGCCGCCCTGGTCCGGCCCGGATGACCGATGGAAAGACACCGGAGTTTGCCGTCTGGTCGGCCGGTTATGACCCGGGAGACTGGCTCGACCAGGCGGTCCTGGCGACTCGCAAAGCGGTGTTTCCCTTCCACGGCATCAATCCGGAATGGTGATCTCCCTTCCCCATCAGTCACATGCGCCTCTACGATGCGGGCACGACGTGTTGACAGTCGCGGGTAGACGCGACGGACACGGCGTGGAGGTCGCAGCGATGAGCACGATGGGTCATAGCGGCCCGCTGGGCGAGGTGCGCTTTCTCACCGTCGCCGAGGTCGCGTCCGCGATGCGCGTCTCGAAGATGACCGTCTACCGACTGGTCCACGCCGGGACGTTGCCGGCGGTCCAGGTGGGGCGGTCGTTCCGGATTCCCGAGCAGGCGGTGACGGACTACCTGCGCGACTCCTACGTCCAAGCCGGCTGAGCCGGAGGCTGGGCAACCGAGGCACCGTGCCTGCCCGGTACGCTCTACCCAGTACGCATGGGCTGTGGCCTGTGCCATCAGCGCAGCGGGCATCACCGTTCGCTGGTTCCAGACCGTTCAATCGAGCAGCGAGGACGCCCTGTGGGCTCTGTGATCAAGAAGCGCCGCAAGCGAATGGCGAAGAAGAAGCATCGCAAACTGCTGCGCAAGACCCGAGTCCAGCGTCGCCGCCAGGGCAAGTAGCCAGCTGCGCTCGGAGGCGGAGGTAGCGTGTCGCAGGTCGTCATGGTGACGGGGGTAGCGCGTTATCTCGGGGCGCGTTTCGCCCGGCTGCTCGGCGACGATCCGGCAGTGGGCCGCGTCGTCGGGGTCGACGTCATCCCACCGACGCATGACCTCGGACACTGTGAGTTCGTCCGAGCCGACATCCGCAACCCCGTGGTCGCCAAGGTCATCGCGCAGGCGAAGGTCGACACGGTCGTACACATGAATGTCCTCGCCACACCGATGGACGCGGGGGGACGGGCGCCGCAGAAAGAGATCAATGTCATCGGGACGATGCAGCTACTGGCGGCCTGCCAGAAGTCCTCGACCGTGCAGCGCCTGGTGGTGAAGTCCTCGACCACCGTCTACGGCGCGAGCCCGCGAGACCCGGCAATGTTCACCGAGGACATGGCCCCGAAGGTGCTGCCCCGATCGGGGTACGCCAAGGACTCTGTCGAGGTCGAGGCGTACGTACGAGGGTTCTCCCGCCGCCGCCCCGACGTGGCGGTCACGACGCTACGGTTCGCGAACTTCATCGGCCCTACCGTCCGTACGCCGCTCACGGAGTACTTCACGCTTCCGGTTCTGCCGGTGGTGCTCGGCCACGACGCGCGTATGCAATTCGTGCACGAGGACGACGGTTTGGCGGCGCTTGGCACCGCGACCCTGGGCGATCGCCCCGGCACGTACAACGTCGCGGGCGAGGGAATCCTGATGCTCAGCCAGGCTGCACGCCGAGCTGGTCGGCCCTTGTTACCCCTGCCCGGACTGGTGTCGTCGACCGTTGGCGGACTGCTGCGGCGGGCCAAGATCGCCGACTTCTCGCCTGAACAGGTCCAGTTTCTGACCTACGGACGGGGAGTCGACACGGTTCGCATGCGTGAACAGCTCGGATTCGAACCGAAGCACACGACGCTGCACGCATTCGACTCCTTCGCCGATGCGCGGTGTCGCAACGGGCTGCTCGACCGCGACCGGGTGTCGGCGGCGGAACGGGTGCTCGTCGGAGCAGTTCGCCGGGTGGCTCCCACCAATGGCTGACGATCCACGGGACACCCGCCGGGTCACGTCCTTGGACACGGTCAAGCCGGCCAAGCGGGCGGCCACCACCGTCAGAGTCCGAACTGACCAGGCCACACCGGTCAAGCCAGCCGGGGCTGGCGCGCGGCGGACCAAACCTGTGGCCCGAAGCAAGCCGGTCAAACCGGCTGGGACTGGCACGCGCCGGATCAAGCCCGCAGCGGCCGACACGCAAGTCACAACGACGGCCCACGGGGCGCCAGCAGGCGGGAACAAGCCGGTCGACGAGCTACTCAAACTCGTCGGTGAGCTCGCGCGACATGTCTTCGGCACCAACGGTGATGAAAAGGCCGAGCAGGCGATTGAGTTCTTACGCCGCCGGCTGACGGGGGACTACGAAGTCGATGCATTCGGGTTCGACCGGCAGCTCACCGACGCCGTATTGCTGCCGCTGCTTCGTCCGCTCTATCGGCGCTGGTTCCGGGTCGAGGTCCGCGGGATCGAGAACATCCCGGCGGAGGGCGCGGCGCTCATTGTCGCCAACCACTCCGGCACGATCCCACTCGACTCGCTGATGACCGAGGTCGCCGTGCACGACGAGCACCCGGCGCATCGGCATCTGCGCGCGCTCGGGGCCGACCTGGTCTTCCAGCTCCCCTTCGTGGCCGACCTCGCGCGCAAGAACGGCACGACGCTGGCCTGCAACGAGGACACTGAGCGCCTACTGGCCGCAGGCGAGCTGGTCGGCGTGTGGCCAGAGGGCTTCAAGGGCATCGGTAAGCCGTTCTCGGAGCGGTACAAGCTGCAGCGTTTCGGGCGCGGCGGATTCGTGTCGGCGGCCATCCGCGCGAAGGCACCGATCGTTCCATGCGCGATCGTCGGCGCCGAGGAGACGTATCCGATGATCGCCAACCTCGGCGCGCTGGCCCGGATGATCGGTGTGCCGTATGTCCCGATCACGCCAACCTTCCCGTGGCTCGGTCCACTCGGGCTGGTTCCGCTCCCAGCCAAGTGGATCATCGAGTTTGGTGAGCCGATTGCTACCGACGGGCACGGTGACGGAGCCGCCGACGACCCGATGCTGGTGTTCGAGCTGACCGACCGGGTCAGGGAGACCATCCAGCAGACCCTCTACGACCTCCTCGTCCGCCGCCGCAGCACGTTCTTCTGACCCAGCCGTCATTTCGGCGGGGAGTCAGCGGCGGTGGCGGCGGGCCAGGACGAGGCCACCGACGGCGCCAGCCATCGCACCGGCGCCGGCGGCGACACCAATGGCGGTATTGCGTCGCCGGGCCCGGTAGTCGCGCACCTGCCAGCCGCGCTCCTTCGCGTGCGTGCGCAGCCGGGTGTCGGGGTTGATGGCGCACGGAAAGCCGACGAGCGACAGCATCGGGATGTCGTTGGCGGAGTCGCTGTAAGCGGCACACCGCTCGAGCTCGAGGCCTTCCCGCACGGCCAGCGCTCGTACCGCCTCGGCCTTGGCCGGACCGTGCAACAGGTCGCCGACCAGCCGCCCGGTGTAGGCACCGTCCACATGTTCAGCCACCGTCCCCAGCGCGCCGGTGAGTCCGAGTTTCTTGGCGATGATCGTTGCGAGCTCCACGGGCGCGGCGGTGACCAGCCAGACCCGCTGACCTTCGTCGAGATGGCTCTGCGCAATAGCTCTGGTTCCCGGCCAGACCTTCTTCTCGATGACCTCCTCGAAGATCTCTTCCGCAAGGTCCTTCAGCTCGCCTACCGAGCGGTGGACGATGAACGACAGCGCCGTGGACCGGGCATTGTCGACGTGGTCGGGATCTTCCGCGCCGAGCCGGAAGCGCAGTTGCTGATACCCGAACCAGGCGATGTCCTGCGCGCGGAAGTACTTTCGTGCGTACATTCCGCGGGCGAAGTAGAAGAGTGCGGCTCCCCGCAGCACCGTGTTGTCGAGGTCGAAGAATGCGGCTGCCCGCGACGGCGGAAGGACATCGATACCTGCCGCCGCCTCGGCGGCTGCTGCGGCCGCCTCGCCGGATGTGACTGACCGGCCTGGGCTCTGCGGCCGCCGGAAGCGCATGCGCGGAAGCGTAGCGGCGGGGCGGCAGTGGCCATTCCTCGATCGGTAGGGTGAGAGGGCCACGACGGGGAGGGAAGAGAACATGTCCAGCGAGCACCCCCGCGTGCTCCTCCTCGGCAAGCCCGGATGTCATCTCTGTGACGAGGCGCGGGTCGTCGTCGCGCGGGTCTGCGACCAACTGGGCGTCGGCTGGGCCGAGCGCAGCATTCTCGACGATCCCGCTTTGGCCAAGCGCTACGCGGAGCACGTTCCCGTGACGTTGGTCGACGGGCAGCAGCACGCCATCTGGCGCGTGGACGAGGACCTGCTCCGGTCGGCGCTCGCGGGCAGCCTGGCTCAACCGACGTAACGCCTCAAGCGTCCAGCAGGCTTCGCCCGAGCCAGTCGTCGGAGTCCTGTGCGCCGGGCAGCACGAAGAAGAAGCCCCCACCGAACGGCAGCGTGTACTCCTCGAGCCGCTCGCCGGACAAGCCGCTGCTGGACGCGAGGAAGTCGGCCAGCTGGCGTTGGTATGACACAAACGCCAAACCCTGGTCGAGCAACCCGGCCCCGTCGAAGCCCTTCTGGAAGTTGAAGCCTTTGCGTAGCATCCGCTGCTCTCGGTAGACCGCGTCCCGCGGTCGAGCCAGCCGGATGTGCGCATCGAGCGGAATCCGCTTGCCTTGGGGGTCGCGCCATACTCCGGATCGGCCTCCTCGGCATCGAGGCCGAGCGGAGCGCCGGAAACCTTGTCGCGGCCGATGATCGACTCCTGTTCGGTCAACGCGGTCCGGTCCCACCGCTCCACGAGCAGCCGGATGAGGCGGACGACCTGATAGGTGCCGCCGACCGCCCACGACTGGTCATCGCCATCAGCAATCCAGACGAAAGTCTCCATCTCCGCGTCGTTGGTCGACGTGCAGGTTGGCACTGCCGTCCTTGAAGCCGAGCAGGTTCCGGTTCTGGGTACGACCGGCAACTGAACCGGGTGCGTCGGGTCGTGAATAGCCGTCGACCACCCAGTGCAGGCTTAGCGTCTGGCGGGTGGCCCGCATCAGCTGGCGCAGCCCATGCAGGATGGCGTCGGGTCGATCTGCGGCGAGGGTGAGCAGCACGTCGCCGTGACTACACGCGGTCGTCGAGCCGGTCGTTGGCAAGGAACGGCATCGTGACGAGTTCGCGCGGACGCTGGTCTGCGAGCCCGTACCGATCGTCGAACAACGACGCGCCGACGGCGATCGTGGCCTCCACAGGCACCGACTCTGAGCCGAGGACACCGGTGTGGGCCGGTGGCAACGCCGGATCCCGATCAGGCGGATACACACCCTCCACCAGCAGCTGAACAGACGAGCTCAACTCGCGGAGCGCGTCAGCCAACTCGCCCCGATCGCGGGCCAGGACGTGGAAGGCGGCGGCCAGAGAGTGCGCGAGGGCAGGCGTCGCGACGCCGGTCTGAGTCGCGCCGTGGAAGCCCCGGCCGGACGGTGGTGAAGATGACGAGGACGCGCGTTGCTCGTCATCGGGGCCTCGGAGCAGGCTGCCCCGGCGACCGCGGCAGCCGCTGCTGCTCCGCCCAGCAGCAGACTGCGGCGCCGAACGAGGGGGCTAGGGTCATGTCCATCAGCTCAGGCCAAGCGTTCCCGGGACGGTGGAAAGCGACTCCGCGAGATCGGCCAGCTCGGCCGCGAGCCGGGCGCGGTCCTCGTCGGTGAGCGCGGAGTAGGGCTTCCACCCGGCGCCGTCGCGGTAGGGCTCGAGCCCGTCCTCGACCCGGAGGAAGCCGTCTTCGATCTCGGCGACGAGGTC
Source organism: uncultured Actinomycetota bacterium (assembly GCA_963819885.1). GTDB lineage: Bacteria > Actinomycetota > Actinomycetes > Jiangellales > Jiangellaceae > JACVRX01. The sequence goes on from CAWFXV010000032.1 coordinate 122,002, forward strand.
CGCATCTCGCTGCTGCACAGCGGGCGTGAGCAGCTCGTTGACCTTGCGGGCACCCTGGATGTTTGCGGCGAAGTCCCACAGGTCGGTGTGCGAGTAGCGATCCTCCTCACCGGTGATCTTGCCCTCGGACACTTCCTCGACGAGTTCGGCCGCACCCAGGGCAACCGCCGCTGGCGGTAGTCTCGAGGCCGGCGAGCTGATCCGCAGCGTCGCGAGGTCGGCATCCAGCTGGTCAGCGAAGGGAACCGCGGCAGCGACATCGCCCTGCTCCCACAGCAGATACTCGATGCGGTGCCAGCCGGTCCATGCTGGGTCGGTCTCGTTCGCGAAGTCGTCCACTCGGGCGTCGACGGCGCCGTCGATCTGCTCCACCAAGCCGGCGATCGGCTCGATGGTCTCCCAATGGAAACGGCTGGGCGCAAACGCTGCCTTGGCGGCGTCGATGTCACCCGCCCGCACGGCGTCGGTGAAGACCGTGGTCTCATCGACGAGCGTCGAGACCTCGTCGTGCACGTAGCTCCGATATTCATCCACGGCAGCGAGGATTGCGGCGTCCTCGGTACTGCCGCTGAGATCCTGACTGGCCAAGCCGGAGGCCGATCCCGAACCCGAACCGGAGCCGGATCCTGAACCGGAGCCGGCGGACTCACCGACGTCGGCAGCCGTCGTCGGAGCACGCGGCTAGCGAGAGGGCAAAGACGAAAACCGTTGCGAGGCGAGCGAACACCAACGACTCCGAAGATAGGTGAGGCTTACCTAACGCAGAGATGAAACCCGGTAGCGATCGAATCGTCAAGGCAGCGTTGGACCGATGGGGTCGCCTTGCGCGACTTTGTTCCCGCGTTCACAAGGATCTAGGCTGGCTCCGACGCACTGCACCGACCGGTCGAGATCTGCACTCGCCCTGGTCGGCCTACCCGGGAGCACAGTGACCCGCCGTACCCGCCTGCCACAGGCAGAGCACACCGAGCACGCCCAAGGCGCCGCCGAGCGCGGCGTGCCGGAGGCGACCGTGGCGCGGCTTCCCTTGTACTTACGTGCCCTTGCCGCACTTGCCGATCGCGGAGTGGTCACTGTCTCATCCGACGAGCTGGCCGAGACGGCGGGGGTCAACTCGGCCAAGCTGCGAAAGGACCTGTCCCACCTCGGCTCGTACGGCACCCGCGGTGTCGGCTACGAAGTCGACTACTTGCGCCATCAGATTTCGCGGGAGATCGGGCTCACCCAGGACTGGCCGGTGGTGATCGTCGGCATCGGCAATCTCGGTCATGCCCTCGCGAACTACGCGGGCTTTGCCTCCCGTGGTTTCCGGGTGGCCGCTCTCGTCGACGCCGATCCCGCCCGAGCGGGGACGGAGGTCGCTGGTCTCACCGTCCGCCACGTCGACGAGCTCGAGCGGCTGATCGCGGACCGGAGCATCGCGATCGGAGTCATCGCCACTCCCGCCACCGCCGCTCAGCAAGTATGCGACCGGCTGGTGGCGGCCGGCGTGACGAGCATTCTCAACTTCGCCCCGGCGCTTCTTCAGGTTCCCGACGGCGTAGATCTGCGCAAGGTCGACCTGTCGATCGAACTGCAGATACTCGCCTTTCACGAGCAGCGCAAGAACGGTGCCGCGCTGGCGCTGACCGCAGAACAGGCAGCGGAGCTGGCCGAGGCGGTGCGCCAATGAGCGTGCTCGTCGTGGGCCTGTCCCATCACAGCGCCCCGGTCACGGTGCTCGAGCGCGCCGCGTTAAGTGTGGACGCGGTGGAGAAGCTGCTCTCCGACGTGCACTCGGCCGAGCACATCTGCGAGGCCGTCGCGGTCGTCACCTGCAATCGGGTCGAGTTGTACGCCGACGTCGCGACGTTCCACGGCGGCGTCGAGGAGATCAGCTCCCTGCTCGCGCGCTATGTCCAGGCAGATATCCCCGAGCTCACGCCACATCTCTATGTCCACTACGAGGACGCCGCCGTCTCCCATCTGTTCCATGTGGCGAGCGGGCTCGACTCGATGGTCGTCGGCGAGAGCCAGATCCTCGGTCAAGTTCGCGAGGCCTACCGGCGTGCTCAGGCCGCGGAGACCGTGGGCAGGGTTCTCCAAGCGCTCTTCCCGGCCGCGTTGCGCGTCGGCAAACGCTGCCACGCCGAGACCGGCATCGACTCGGCCGGCCGCTCGGTCGTGACGGTCGGTCTCGCGGCCGTAGCCCCGGACGGCGTTGCGGGATGGCAGGCCTTGGTCGTCGGAGCGGGTTCCATGGCGGCGCTGGCCGCTTCAACGTTGGCGCGCGAGGGTGCGGACGTCGTGGTCGCCAGCCGTTCGGCGGACCGCGCGGAGCGCCTCGCCGGCACCGTCGGCGGACGGGCGATGGAGTTGAGCCGGCTCAGCCAGGCGCTCGTCGACGTCGATGTGGTGGTGTCGTGCACAGGCGCCGCTGAGGTGGTGCTGGGCGTCGAGATGGTGGAGTCGGCGCTGCGCGAGCGGGCCGGCCGTCCGCTGCGCGTGCTCGACGTCGCGTTGCCCCGCGACGTCGAGCTGGCCGTCCACAGCCTGCCCGGTGTCGTGGCCGCTGACCTCGCAACACTCGCCGATCGGCACGACCTCGCCGCCGCGGCCGCCGAGGACGTCGCAGCCGTCCGGGCGATCGTTGCCGACGAGCTTGCGGCTTTTGCCGGAGCCCGCCAGCAGGCACAGGTGGCACCGACGGTGGTCGCGCTGCGCGCCATGGCCGACGACGTCGTCGCGAGCGAGTTGGCACGGATGGGCGGCCGTCTGCCCGATCTCGATGCTCGAACGCTCGAGGAGATCACCAGGATGGTGCGCCGGGTCGTCGACAAGCTGCTGCATGCGCCCACGGTGCGGATCAAAGAACTTGCCGCGGAACCAGGCGGCGGTTCCTACGAGTCTGCGTTGCGGGAGCTGTTCGCGCTCGACCCCCGGACCGTGGAGGCCGTTGCACGACCCACGCTCGACCCGGACGGGGGTGAGCAGCGGTGAGCCCGAGTCCGGTACGCCTGGGCACGCGCCGCAGCGCACTCGCCCTCGCCCAGGCGCGATCGGTCGCCACTGCGCTGACGGCAGCAACCGGCGTCGAGGTAACGCTGGTCGAGATCACGACCCACGGCGACGTTTCCAACGCTCCGCTGGCGCAGATCGGCGGAACGGGGGTTTTCGTCAACGCTCTGCGCGATGCGCTCGATGCCGGCCGGATCGATTTCGCCGTCCACTCTCTCAAGGACCTGCCGACAGCTGCGACACCCGGGCTTGCTGTCGCCGCCATTCCCCCGCGGGAGGACCCGCGAGACGTCCTCTGCGCCCGAGACGGACTGACCTTGGGAGAGCTCCCGGTGGGGGCCCGGATCGGCACCGGAGCCCCTCGGCGGATCGCCCAGCTACTCGCGTTGGGTCTCGGGCTGGAGATGGTTCCGATCCGCGGCAACGTCGACACCAGGTTGGCTCGGGTCGCGGATGGCTCGCTGGACGGCGTCGTACTTGCCCGCGCTGGACTCGCCCGCCTCGGCCGCCTTGACGAGGCCACCGAAGTGCTCGACCCCTTGCAGATGCTTCCTGCGCCCGGCCAGGGCGCATTGGCCGTCGAATGTCGCCAGAGCGGCGATGTCGCCGATCTCCTGACGGTTCTCGACGACTCCATGACCCGTTCCGCGGTGACCGCGGAACGCACCCTCCTCGCCGCGCTCGAGGCCGGCTGTACCGCACCCGTGGGTGCGTACGCCGAGGCGGCGGAGGGTGACGATGGCCTCGAGCTCTACCTGCGTGCCGTCGCGGTGTCACCCGACGGCACGGTGAGTATCCGCAAGTCCGCCACCGGCCCGTTGACGTCGGCGGAGCAGCTGGGTCGCGACCTCGCGGCCGAGCTGCTCGACGACGGGGCCGGCAGGCTCGTCGGCGTCCAGGCCAGGGCGCTGGAAGAGGAGACCGTTCCGTGACCATCAAGCGCCATGTTGTCGGCAGCGTCGCCTTCGTCGGTGCTGGTCCGGGGGACCCCGGGCTGCTGACCTTGAGGGCCGCCGAAGTGCTCTCTATTGCCCAGACCGTTGTCATCGAGGACTCACGGCACCGTGAGTTGCTCGCGCATGCTCCCGACGAGGTCGAGGTCCTCGACGGCGGCACCGACGACGACGGGGTCCCGCTCACGGCCGGCATGCGGAGTCGGCTCACGTTGACCGCAGCCAAGAGCGGTCGCCGAGTCGTGCGTCTGCTGGAGGGCGACCCGTTCGTCCACCCGACCGGTGCGGACGAGGCGCTGGCCTGCGCCAAAGCCGGTGTGCCGTTCGAGATCGTCCCGGGCGTCTGCGGTGCGACAGCGATTCCGGCGCACGCAGGTGTTCCCCTCACCGCGGGCCGACGGCGCAGCGTGCAGGTCATCGACGTCTCCGGCAAAGTGGATTGGCGTTCCGGTGCGGCCGACACCTTGGTGCTCACCAGAGTCGATGGCCAACTCGAGCATGTGGCCACCGCGCTGGTCGACGCGGGCGCGGCACCGACCACGGCGGTGGCCGTCATCGCCGGGGGTGGCACGGTCGCCCAGCAGACCGTCGTCTCCACTCTCCAGCAGGTTGCGGCGGATGTCCGAGCGGCAAAACTGGCACCGCCGCTGCTCGCCGTCGTCGGCGACGTCGTCGACCATCGTGATGCGCTGTCCTGGTTCGAGACCAAACCGTTGTTCGGCTGGCGGGTGCTCGTCCCGCGTACGCGTCAACAGGCCGGCTCTCTTTCGGCGGCCCTTCGGTTGTCCGGCGCGATCCCGGAGGAGGTGCCGACCATCTCGGTCGAGCCTCCTCGCAACCCGCAGCAGATCGACAAGGCCGTGCGCGGCATGGTCGAGGGTCGCTACGAATGGATCGCTTTCACTTCGGTCAACGCGTTGCGGGCGGTCAAGGAGAAACTGGTCCAATACGGCCTGGACGCACGCGCTTTGTCCGGCCTCAAGGTGGCTGCGGTCGGTGAGAAAACGGCCGAGGCACTTCGCTCCTGGGGCATCGAGCCCGACCTGGTGCCCTCTAGCGACCAATCGGCGCACGGACTGCTGCTCGACTGGCCGCCTTACGACGAGGTGCTCGACCCGATCAACCGGGTCTTCCTGCCCAGGGCCGACATCGCCACCGAGACCCTGGCTGCCGGACTGGTCGAGCTGGGCTGGGAGGTGGACGACGTCACGGCCTACCGGACGGTGCGCGCCGCCCCACCAGCAGTTGAGACCCGGGACGCGATCAAGAGCGGGAAGTTCGACGCGGTCGTCTTCACGTCATCGTCGACCGTGCGTAACCTGGTCGGGATTGCCGGCAAGCCGCATTCCTCGACGGTGGTGGCCTGCATCGGCCCGGCCACTGCGAAGACGGCTGAGGAACACGGCCTTCGAGTGGACGTTCTCGCTCCGGAGCCGTCAGTCGACGTGCTGGCCAGCGCGTTGGCGGAATTCGGCGCCAGCCGGCGGCTCACCATGGTTGCGGCCGGAGAGGCCGTGACCAAGCCGTCCCAACGGCGTCGCACCTCCGCACGGCGTAAGGCAACATGAGCCGACGTGGCATTCCCTGCTGAGCGGCCCCGTCGCCTCCGCCGTACCCCGGCGCTACGACGGCTCGTCGCCGAGACCTCCGTGCGGCCGGAGCACCTGGTGCTGCCGTTGTTCGTGCGGGAGGGCGCAGACGACGCGCGAGTGATCGCGTCGATGCCCGGCGTGGTCCAGCACAACCGCGACACGTTGCGCAAGGCGGCGCTGGAAGCTGTCGAGGCTGGCGTCGGCGGCGTGATGCTGTTCGGGGTGCCTGCGTCGCGAGATGCCATGGGCAGCGGTGCAGTCGATCCCGACGGAGTGCTCAACACGGCCATCCGTGACGTCGTCGCAGAGGTCGGCGATGCGACCGTGGTCATGGCCGACCTGTGCCTGGACGAGTTCACCGATCACGGGCACTGCGGTGTGCTCACCGCCGACGGATCGGTCGACAACGACGCCACGCTGGTGGCATACCAGCAGATAGCCCTGGCCCAGGCCGCCGCCGGCGTGCACGTCGTGGGGCCGAGCGGGATGATGGACGGCCAGGTCGGTGCCATCCGGTCGGCTCTCGACGGCGGCGGGTTCGCCGACGTGGCCATCTTGGCCTATGCGGCGAAGTACGCCTCGGCGTTCTACGGGCCGTTCCGCGACGCTGTCGAGTCGACGCTGACCGGCGACCGGCGCACGTACCAGCAGGACCCGGCGAACGGTCGGGAGGCACTGCGGGAGGTGCGCCTGGACGTCGCCGAGGGCGCCGACATCGTCATGGTCAAGCCGGCCATGTCCTATCTCGACGTCGTCGCCCAGGTGCGGGCCGCCGTCGACATTCCCGTCGCCGCCTATCAGGTGTCGGGTGAGTACGCGATGGTCGAGGCGGCGGCGGCGCAAGGCTGGATCGACCGCGACCGGGTGATCGCCGAGACGCTCACGTCGATCCGCCGGGCGGGCGCCGACATCGTGCTGACGTACTGGGCCGCCGAAGTTGCGCACGCCCTGCGCTGACAGCCTGAACTACAGGTTAGGCAAGCAACCCGCTATCGGGTGGCGGGATGTCCGCCTCGTCGTGTTCGGCGTCCGCCTTGGTCTGGTGAACGGTGTCCGGCGCGTGGTCGGGCGGGGCGTAGAGCGTGTAGAGCCGAGCCGGTTCGGCGCCGACGTTGGTGAAGTTGTGCTCGGTGCCCGCTGGAACCACGACCACGTCACCCGGGCCGACCTGGCTCGACTCGCCCGCCACGTCTGCCCGCACCGTGCCGTCGACGAAGGACAGTACCTGGTCGTTGTGTTCATGGACTTCGGCCCCGATGTCCTCGCCCGGCTGGAGTGTCATGACGACGAGCTGCACATGGCCCGTGGTGTGCACGACGCGGCGAAAGGCATCGTTCGCTCGCGCAGCTGCGGCGATGTCGACCTGATACATGGGGGTTTGTCCTTCCAGATCCTGGTTGGGGAACGGATGTGGCTACGGCAAGGGACGACGACCGGCGAAGCCCAGGTCGACTCGGTGGTACCAGGCCAGCTCAGTGTCGCCCTCCAGCCAGCACAGCAGCACCGGTACACCGTCGATCTCGGCGGGAAAATCCAGCAGCAACGGCGCAAAACCCTTCAGCTCCGCCCCGGATTGCTGGATCTGGGTCATCAGCTCGTCGAGCCGCGCTTGTGCCGCCTTGAGCTCGGGCAGCGCGCCGAGCAGCGTCGGCATCCCACCAGGCTCGAGTGACGCCGCCAGCTCGGCCGCGTCGGCCCGGGTGAGGACGAACTCGTCGAGAACGGGTGCGAGCCGGGCAAGCTCGGCGCGCGCGTCGAGCACGTCGAATATCGCCACAGTCGCAAGTCTCCCAGGTGATCATGTTCGGTTTGCAGCCGTCGACGGCCGCACCCTGAACGTGATCACGAGTGAGGCGGGGACGGCTATCGCCCGACCAGCGTTGCGGCCCGATCGGCTCGGGTCGTCATAGCGAAGGCTGCCGCATACAGCACCCCAGCCACCAGCAGCAACGCGTTGTAGCCGACGATCAGTGCAACGTACTCGAGGCAACCCCCGACCATCGCGCCGAGCAGGTTGGCGCCCATCGCTGTCGACGTGTCGTCCACGGCGCCGAGCCGCTTGGCGAAGATCACATTCGCCAAGAAGATCGGGGCAAACGCCAACGCGACCGCGACCACCAACCGAACGACCACAGGCAACTCCAGCAGCGTCGCTGCGGGTACCAACCAGGCGAGCAGGAGTGCTCCGGCGAGAGCGGCGAAAAGGACAGGTATCGGCGGCGTCGGCCATCGTCGGGTGACCTCGACCGCCACCAGGACGGCAACCAGGACACCGGCGAACACGATCGCGTTGACCAGCCAGGTTGTCCCGAAGAGCAACGCGAAGCCCGTCACATATTTGGTCTCGAGCAGCAGGAATCCCGTGCCCAACATGAACAGGTCCCGGTACGGGCGCATCGTGCGGAACGGTCCGGCGAATGCCCGCACGCAGATGACCGACACCAGTAAGACCCCGGCGATCACGAACAGGTACAGGGCCGGGATGCTCCGCGTGCGCAGATAAGGGAAGGGATGGTTGTCCGTCGCTGGTGTCGGCGCTGCGCTGGTCGCGCGCGCTGAGCCGGTCGAACACCGCTGTTCGGCCGGATCGGCAGCGACCGCTAGCACAGCGAGCTGACCGGCGCGCCCGAACGTGTCGACGCACGGCTCGTGGCCGAACGTCTCCGCCATGGTCCGCTCGAACCGGTCGATAAGCCATGGCTCGCGGTAGTTGTTGTACATCGCGAACCCGCCACCGGGCGCCAGGTGATCCCGAACCGCACGCATCGCCTCCTCGGTGAACAGGTAACTCTCCAGCCGGATCGAGGCCGCGCCGGTAACCAGCGTGAGTGAATCTGGCAACGCAAAGATGATCAGGTCATATTCGCGGTCGGTGCGTTCGAGGAAGGCGCGTCCGTCGTCGACATGGGTCTGGACCCGAGCATCGGCGTACGGGTCGTCCGGATGGCGCTCACGGCCGATCTGCAGCAGCCGTGGATCGATCTCGACCGCGTCGACGGATTCTGCCCCCCGTGCGAGTGCTACCGCGACATCGTTGCCGTTGCCGGCACCCACGATCAGGACCCGGTCGAGACTCGACTCCGGCAGCCGTTCGTACGGCAGCCGGTAGCGAGCGTCCTCGGTCAGCAGGCGTCCGACCGGCTTGATGTCCTGGTGTGGGATTCCGTTGGCGGAGATGGAAACCGTGCGGCCTTCGGGGCCAGCCCGGTCGGCTGTGCGCACCTCGTAGTACGGCGACCAGCTGGTGCCGGCAGCAGCGCTTTCGATGGCCAGCAGTCCGACGACGACGACGAGAGCGGCCCGCGAGATCAACGGCATGCGGCGCCCGAGCAGGACGACGTAACAGATCGCGACGATGCCGCCCCAGACCACCGGCGGGGCGCCCAGGAAGGACAGCAGCGTGAAAGCGCCGACACCGGCCAGGCTGCCGATCAGGTCGAGCCGGTAGGCGTGCAGGCCGGGCAGCTCGCGGAAGCATCGTCCGACGATCTCGCCCGGACCGGCCATGATGGCCGCCACGGCGAGGAAGATCAACGGCAGCGCGATCCAGGGCGCGGGGCCATCGGGCCGAACCGAGGTGAAGTACAGGACGTCCGCGCTGCGCTGGTCAACCGTTACGGGAAAGAGGGCGATGAACGCGACCAGCCCCGCAAGCAGGATCGGCGACCAACCGGTGAGATCCCTTGGCCGACGTGCACGCAGGAAGCCCACTCCGACGCCGAGGAAGGACCCCAGCAGCACGAAGTTGGCCAGGTAGCTCAAATGCACGACGTTCGCGCCGGTCCAGCGGATCAGCGCCAGCTCCAAGAAGAGCATCAGCGCGCTGCCGAGCAGTAGTCGTCGCGTGACCGACACCATCAGCCTCCAGGAACCCGACCACTCGCACGGCCAGACCACTATGCCCGACAGGGCGGCACGACGAACCGGCACCGGAAGGCGCCGGTCGCCGGTCTTCGCCGGACGTGGTCAACTGGACACGATGACGACCCTCCGTCCGCCGGCGCCGCCGACCGGACTGCCCACAGTGCGGCTACGCGCAGCCATCGGACTGCCGGTCGTCATCGGCACGGCATTGGCAATCGCCTACCTGCTGGCTCCACCGATGGGCGCAGACCTCTCCGCGCAGGTCGCCTGGGCCGAGGTGGCCGCGCGACAGTGGCCCGCATTGCTCGACCTGCGCTGGTACGGCGGGATCAACCCATTGGGCTACAGCATCCTGGCGCCTCCGCTGATGGCCATGATCGGAGTGCGGCTGGTTACCGCCGTCGGGTACCTGCTCGCAGTGGTGCTGGTGGCTGCCCTGCTCCATCGCCTGCACGTGCGCCGTCCGGTAGCGGGCGGAGTGGTAGCGGCTCTCGGTCTCGCCGGAAACCTCGCCAGCTCCCGGACCACCTTCGCACTCGGTCTTGCCATGGCCGTGGGGGCACTTCTCGCCCTCGCCTACGACCGGCGACGATGGGCGGTGCTGTTGGCGGTCCTGACAGCGCTCACCAGCCCGGTGGCGGCGGTGTTCCTTGCTCTGGCCGGCGTCGCACTGGCGCTCGCGGGACATCGACGGGACGGGAGCTGGATCAGCATTGCCGCGGCCGGCCCGACGATCATCGTGGGCTTGCTCTTCGGCAACGGCGGCTCGATGCCGTTCGGCCTCGGCCAGGCCGTGCTCGCGGTGCTGGCCAGCCTGATCGTGGCGGCCGCATGCCGGGACGTGCCCGTGGTGTGCTGGGGTGCGTTGCTGTTGGCGGTGTTCGTGGGCGTCGCTTACCTGGTGCCGAACCCAGTCGGATCCAATGCGGCCCGTCTGGTTGAGCTGCTCGCGCCGGCAGCACTGGTAGCTGTCAGCACCCTGCCCGGTTCTGCCGTCGCCGCGTTGTGCGTATTCATCATGATGCCGCAGCCGCTGCTCTACCTCGACGAAGTCCGCGCACGGGGTGAGGCTGCGCTTGACCCGGCGTTCTATGCCCCGCTGGCGGAACAACTCGACGCCCGACGAATCTACGGGCCGGTCGAAGTCGTGCCGATGCGGCGACACGGGGAAGCGGCGGCTATTCCGCCCGTTGTCCCGCTGGCCCGGGGATGGCTACGGCAGGTCGACGTCGGCCGGAACGGCGTGTTCTACGACGGCAACATCGACGAGCGCTCGTATCGACAGTGGCTCGATGACAACGCGGTCTCCTGGGTCGCTCTCGCCCGCGGCGAACACGACTGGGCGGCTGGCAAGGAAGCTGCGCTCGTCCGAACTGGCCTGGCGTACCTGCGGCCGGTTTGGGCGGATCAGACCTGGACGTTGTACGAGGTCACCGATGCCTCGCCCGTCGTCAGCCGGCCCGGCCGGGTGCTCGGCCGTGGCCCGGATTGGATGACCCTCGACTTGCCGGCCGCAGGCGAGTACGACCTGCGTGTGCACTGGTCGAGGTGGCTCTCGGCGTCGACCGGTTGCTTGGAACGAGGTCCCGCGGGATGGACCCGGGTCGTCGTCGAACAGGCCGAGGTTGTACACATCGCGGCCAGTCTCACGCCACACCGGTGCTAGTCGCCACGTGGTACGGCAGAGTCCTGACATCGCCAGAACTGAGCCTCAGCCGCCGGAATTTCCGTATACGGTGACGTGCACATGGTCGTAATGGTTGGCCGTCGCCGATCCCCGGTCCGCCATCCACCGCCAGCCTTCGCTGGCCCGTTCCACGGTCCAGATCCGCTGCGACCAGAGCACTTCGCTGACGCCCAGTGCTTGGTAGTTGCTTCGGACGAATGCCGCGATGGCGTCACCCAGCGAACTGCTGGACACCATGATGTCGAGCGCCCGGCCCACGCCATGTTCCCCGCCTCCGGACCGCACGCCGCCGTACGAACTGACGGCTGGGAACTCGGCGCAGACGGCTCGGTGGACTCGGATGGCGTCCGGGGTCAATCCGTCCTCGACCGCCGAGCCGGACGCACATTCTGCGTAGGAGATGCCATCACTGCCAGCTTCTGTGGTCTCCTCGTCCGTCGGCTCGGTTTCTGACAGGTAGTCGCCGTTGACCCAGGCGATCTCGTTCTCGTGGACGATCTGTTGCCACGAACCTTCGGTGGTCGCGGTGACAGCGACAACGCTCCCGCGGGCGAGAACCGTCAGCACCTCGGCGTCCTGGGTCGGTCCGGTGCGTACGTTGAGTGCCGTTGTGACATACAGCTGACCGATCACCGTCGGCTCAGGCGTCGGCGTCGGTGTAGCAGTCGGAGTGGAGGCTGCGGCGGTGGCCGATGGTGATCTCGTGCCACGCAGCGCCGGCCGCTCGTCGAGTCCTCGGCTGATGGAGTCGATCCGCAGTGGCTGGGCTGTCACCGTCATCCGAGCCACGGCCGGCAACTCGTCGGAGCCATCGGGCCAGGCGGCCACGCCCACGGGCACGGCAGCCAGGATTCCCGCGGCGATCGCCAGCGGTACTAGGCTTTGGACGTATTGTGCGCCTTTAGGGCGTTTGTGCCGAGCATTCGGCACCTGCTCATCACCATTAACGCTGCAGGGGACAACGTTCGCAGTGCACCAGGCAACCACACCGACGCCGAGATGTCATCCTCGCCGCAACGAGTGGGATGCAGCGAAGCGGAGCCGAGGGAGACCAAACCCTCAGGCGCCGGCTGAGGGCATTGCGCGTCCGGTGCTGGAAAGGTCTGCCAGCGCGCGGGCGTATCCGGCGTCGGACCAATAGTCGGAATGTCCCTGGATCTTGGCATCGAGTGTTCGCGGATCGACCAGGCGCCGGTCGACCGGCGCATTCGGAACAGTCGGTGGGTCGAGAGCCCAGGCGCCGATCGGATCGGTGTCGCGATAGAGGTTGCGCCAGCGTCCGTTCAACCGCTCGTAGGCGGCGCGCAGGGCGTCCGGCCCGAAGTACGCCGGGAAAAAGCGCAGGTAGAGCCGGCGAACCGGAGAGCCATGAGTCAGCAGGTCGACGCGCTCGACCGTTTCCGCAGGCAGGTGCAGCACCGTCGCTACCACCATGACCGAACCTTGCGAATGACCGGACAACACGACTCGCGACGACGGTGAACCTGTCAGCTTGGTCACCCGCTGCGCCAGCTCCGGGATAGCCCGTTCGCCGTAGGACGGTGGAGCGAGGGGATGGGCCGCGCGGGGAAAGAAACTGCCGATATCCCACAAGATGCCCACAGTCCGGCGGAGGGCCGGGTTTCGGTACGAGTTCCACGCGAGGACGACGATTCCCAGGGCGAAAGCACCCATGATCCACGTATCGATGGCGGTCAGCGTCGCGAGCGGTGGTTCCTCGACGAAACGCCAGTTCTCCTCCCCAGCGATGTAGACGCCGAGCGCGACCAGGAGCACGACGCCGGCCACCAACACGATCCTGCCGACGACCCGGCCTATGCCGTCGGTCACCGACGCAATCGCAACGGCGATGGCCACCCGCCGAACCTTTTCGTCGCCAGGTTCCAAGCGCCCGGCCTCGTCGGGCCGGGATCTCACGATGTCGTCGGCAAGTGGCCCGAGCCGGCACCGCACGCCGAGAGCGACGACAGCGGCAATCACGATCAGTGCCGCGGTGATGACCGCTGCGGCAGCACCGGCCCAGGCGAACGACGGTGGGACGACCATCGACACCTCGGCGGTAGCAGCCGCGAGCCGCTCCTGGAAGGTACGGGCTGGGTCGCTCGCGACCACCTGCTGGGCAACCAGGTTCGCGGTCGCAGTCCGCTGGCTGAGCACTGGATAGCCGAGGAGTTCGGCCACCCGATAGGTGATGCCTGCGGAGAAACCGCCGGCGACAAAGAAGGCGATGGCTGCGATCGCCGGTCCGCCCAGCCCGCGCATTGCGACCCGGTTCTCTGGAGTCGTCGGGACACCGCCGGCCTGGGCCCCGGACGACGAATGCCGGGGATGATCTCGGCAAAGGGCGCGACGATCGCGCGCAGAGCGTCGCCAATCTGAAGCAGGTTGCCGGCGACGAGCGGGCCGGTTTCTATCGGCGGTGGTAACACACGGGCCCGAAAGGAGAGTGACCACCACGCGCGGCGGCAGCCGCCTTCTGCGTACGTGTCGGCCTCAGCCGCCCTGGACGGGCGGCGTGCGGTGCGATCATGGTGCAAGTGGCACACACGGTCGCGCGGCTGATGGCGGGTGCGCCCGTCGGCGGTCCGGCAACGGCGTTCGGGCAGGGTCGACTGGAGACACGCTGCACCAGCGCTTGTTGCCGAAGAGGATTGAGGCGATGACCCGGGATGCGCCCGAAGGCGACCCGTGGGCGATTGCCAGCGCACGGCGAGCTGTGTGCGCCGAGCTGCACATGGATGGTGCGCTCGATGAGCTGCCATGCCCGGCCTGCGGGTATCCCACCCTGACCGAGCGGGGTGGCGACCACATCTGCGTGGTCTGTCACTGGCAAGACGACGACTCGACCCGCGATCAGCCCGACAGTCCGAGCGCAGCAAACCACGGTCTCACGCTGCGGCAGGCCGCCGTTCATATCCTCGAGACCGGAGTCTTCGCCTCGCCGGGCTGGGTGTGGACCGCACCTGAGTACTTCACTCCCGAGGTCCGGGCGGCCCGCGCAAGCCTCGTCCAGGCGTACGAGCGGCTCATGGTGCACCCGCGGGACGCCTTGGCTCGCAAGGACGTGCGCGACGGGCGCTCCAACCTCATGTACACCATTGTGAACGCGACGCGATGACACAGCCCGAGAGCGTCACCGGGCCACCAAGCTCGAGGTCGCCATGCGGCCTCTTCGAACCACCTCCCCGACCCCTCCTGTCGAGGTCACCGCCGGCGCACTTGGCTCCGCCGCTGGGCAGCCGCCGCCACAGTGCCCAAGCTGGGCTGGGACAATGGCGCGCGTGACGTACCCGGCGGAAGCACCGCGGAGCGCTGCGCTGTTCCGGCGGGCGGAGCGGGTGACGCCGGGAGGGGTGAATTCACCGGTCCGGGCGTTCCAGGCGGTCGGTGGGACGCCGCGGTTCATGGCCCGAGGCAAGGGCGCGTTCGTCTACGACGCGGATGGACGCGAGTACGTCGACCTGGTGTGTTCATGGGGACCGCTGCTGCTCGGGCACGCGCACCCGCAGATCGTCGAGGCCGTGGCGCGTCAAGTCGCGCTGGGAACGTCGTACGGAGCGCCGACCCAAACAGAGGCCGAGCTCGCCGAAGAGATCGTCGAACGGACTCCGGTCGAGAAGGTCCGGCTCGTTTCCAGCGGGACAGAGGCGACGATGAGCGCGATCCGGCTGGCCCGGGCCGCGACCGGCCGGACGAAGATCGTCAAGTTCGCCGGGCACTACCACGGCCATGTCGACGCACTGCTGGCCAGTGCCGGTAGCGGGGTGGCGACATACGCACATCCCGGCACGCCGGGAGTGACCGCCGCGACCACGTCGGACACGATCGTGCTGCGGTACAACGATCAGGCAGCGGTCGAGGCGGCGTTCGCCGAGCACGGTCAGCAGATTGCCTGCGTGATCGCCGAGGCAGCGGCGGGAAACATGGGCGCGGTCCCGCCGGCGGACGGGTTCAATGCCTTTCTCCGCAACACGGCGCACAGGGCTGGAGCGGTTCTCATCCTGGACGAGGTGATGACCGGCTTCCGGGTGAGTCGGGCGGGCTGGTATGGCCTCGAGGGGGTCGAAGCCGACCTGATCACCTTCGGCAAGGTGATGGGCGGCGGGCTGCCGGCCGCGGCGTTCGGCGGGAGGTCCGAGCTAATGGACCTGCTTGCGCCCACCGGACCGGTGTATCAGGCCGGCACGCTGTCCGGAAACCCCGTCGCGACCACCGCCGGCCTCGCCACCCTCCGGCTGGCCGATGACGCTGTCTACGCCCGGGTGGGCGATGCTGCCCAGACCATCGGGGAACTGATCGCCAAGGCGCTGATCGCCGAGGGTGTCGAGCACCGCATCCAGCACGCCGGCAACCTGTTCAGCGTGTTCTTCGTCGATCCCGACGAACCGGTAGTGGATTTCGATGGGGCGAGACGGACGGACACGTCGCGCTTCGCAGCGTTCTTCCACGCGATGCTCGCCCAGGGCGTCTACCTGCCGCCGTCGGCGTTCGAGGTCTGGTTCGTGTCGGCAGCCCATGACGACGCCGTGCTTGATCGGCTTGCTGCGGCACTTCCGCGAGCGGCGAAAGCGGCGGCAGCCACCCGGACGGTGCCGGGGTGACGACCTCGACAACGCGGATACACCTGCTGCGCCATGGTGAAGTGCACAATCCAGAGGGCGTGCTCTACGGTCGGCTGCCCGGTTTTCACCTGTCCGAACGTGGCGTCGCCATGGCGAACCGGATCGCCGAGACGGTCGCCGACCGGGACATCGTGGGGGTCGTCTCCTCGCCATTGGAGCGGGCGCAGGAGACGGCATCGCGCATCGCGGCGAAGCTCGGTCTCGACACTCGCACCGATGAGCGGCTGACGGAGGCCACGAACGTCTTTCAGGGGCAGCAGCTGGGAGCCGGAGGCCGGTCTCTGCTCCGGCTCTCGAACATCAAGCACCTGCGCAACCCGTTCCGGCCGTCATGGGGCGAACCGTACGTCGAGATAGTGACTCGGATGCGCTTGGCGATGGCCGATGCGCGAGCGGCTGCCGACGGTCAGGAGGCGCTGCTGGTCTCGCACCAGCTGCCCATCTGGATCGTCCGCTCCGCCGTCGAGGGCCGGCACCTGTGGCACGACCCCCGCACAAGGGAGTGCTCCCTGGCCAGCCTGACGACGTTCACCTACGAGGACGAGGCCATTGTCTCGGTCGGCTACAGCGAGCCGGCAGCCGACCTGTTGCCTGCGTCCGGTCGTCGTGTGAACGCGGGAGCGTGAGCCGGTGCGTGTCGGGCGGGTCGTCGTGGTTCTCACCGTTGCCGCCATGACGGTGGCGGGTTGCTCGGACGGCCAGGTCGGGCGCAGCGATTCCGCCGGGCAGACGCGCTATGTCGAGGGCACCGGAGTCGTCACGATCGTGCCGCCGGCAGACCGCCAGCAGGCGCCGGCGTTCACCGGACCACTGCTCGATGGCAGCGGTGAGTTCGACCTCGCTCAGGCGAAGGGAGACGTCGTCGTCCTCAACGTCTGGGCGTCGTGGTGCCCACCGTGCCGTAGCGAAGCTCCCGCCTTGCAGGCGGTTTCGGCCGAGATGACCGACCAGGACGTGCAGTTCGTCGGCATCAACGTCCGCGACAACGAAACCGATGCCCGGGCGTTCGAGCAGGAGTTCGGCCTGACCTACCCGAGCGTCGTGGACACGGACAGCGCCTTGCTGCTTGCCTTCCGGAACACCTTGCCACCGAGTGCCATCCCTAGCACCCTGGTCATCGACCGCGAGGGTCGAGTGGCCGCGCGTGTCCTCGACGAGGTCACGCAGAAATCCCTGCGGGACCTGGTCGCCGACATCGCCGCCGAGGATGCGGCCCAGGCCGATGGGTGAGACCTTCGCCGACACTGTCCTGTCTGGTTCTCTGCTCATTGCCATCCCCGTCGCCGCCATCGCCGGGCTGGTCTCCTTCCTGTCACCGTGCGTTCTTCCCTTGGTGCCGGGCTACCTCTCGTACGTGACCGGGCTGTCCGGAATCGAGTTGGCCGACGGCCGACGCAGCCGGGTCGTTCTCGGTGCCCTGCTGTTCGTCTTCGGCTTCTCAGTCGTATTCGTCTCCTACGGCGCGCTCTTCGGTGGTCTCGGCTCGGTGCTGCGTGAGTACGCCGACCCGATCACACGGGCGATGGGAGCCGTCCTGATCGTGCTCGGCCTCGTGTTCGCGGGCTGGCTGCCGGGCGCCGCGCGGGAGTGGCGCTGGCATATGTCCCCGACGGTGGGCGTCGCCGGAGCTCCACTGGTCGGCGCACTGTTCGGCATCGGCTGGACTGCCTGCACCGGCCCGACCCTCGCCGCGGTCCAGGCACTGGCATTCGACGACGGTAGCGCTGCGCGAGGCGCGCTCCTGTCGCTGTCATACTGCCTTGGCCTGGGGCTCCCCTTCGTGGTCGCGGCCGTTGCCTACCGACGGGCCCTGGGTGCTTTCGGCTGGGTACGCCAGCACCAAGTCTGGGTGCTTCGCATCGGGGGCGCCATGCTGATCGGCCTGGGGCTGCTGCTGGTGACCGGCGTCTGGACACAGCTCGTGTCGTCGATGCAGGGCTGGATCGGCGGATTCGAGGTGGCCGTGTGACAGTCCGCGAAGCGTCGACCACCACGGCGACGGAGCCAGGTCGCCCGCCCGCGCTCTCCCCGGGTGAGCTCGCCAGCTGGGCGTGGCGGCAGCTCACCTCGATGCGGGTGGCGCTGATCCTGCTCTTCCTGCTGGCCGTCGCCGCCATCCCGGGCTCCGTGGTACCCCAGACCGAGATCAACCCGCTCGCCGTGGCGGACTTCCGCGAACGCAACCCCGCACTGGCCCAGTGGTACGACCGGCTCGGCCTGTTCGACGTGTTCTCGGCGCCGTGGTTCGCGGCAATCTACCTGGCGCTGATCGTCTCACTGGTCGGCTGCATCATTCCCCGGTCGATCCAGCACTGGCGGACCGCACGTGCCGAACCGCCGCCGGCTCCCAGCCGGCTGTCGCGGATGCCGGACTACCGCCGATTCGAGGTCGACGCATCGCCGGCCGACGTGCTAACCACCGCCAGGGCCGTACTCCAAGCGCGCGGCTTTCGGGTGGGGGTCGAGGCGCGGGCGGATGCTCCGCGGGCTCCGCGATTCGTGGCCGAAGAGCATGCCACGAATCGCTCTTTAGACGCCCGCTTCCGCATCCGCCCGCTCCTCGACCGCTCGAAGGCGGAGCCCGCAGAGCGTCCGGCCGCCTCCGGACCCCCAGACTTCGAAGCGGCGACGGGTGGCGACGCGCACGCCATCTCGGCGGTCGCAGCCGAGGCCGGCCAGCTACGCGAGACCGGCAACCTGATCTTTCACCTCGCGGTAGTCGTCGTGCTGGTAGCCGTCGCCGTCGGCAGCCTGTTCGGCTACCGCGCGACCGTGATCGTGCCGGAAGGGTCTGGGTTTGCGAACACCGTCATCCAGTACGACGGGCTGAGCGGTGGAGCGCTGTTCGATGCGAGCGACTTGCCGCCGTTCTCGCTACAGCTGGACGCGTTCGACATGCAGTTCGTCGAAGCTGGAGCGCAGCTCGGATCTCCCGAGGACTTCGAGGCGACCGTGCGGTTCACGCCTGAACCCGGTGCGGCGGAGGAGACGCGGACGATCAGGGTCAACGAACCGCTGGAGGTAGACGGCACGCTCATCCACATCCTCAATCCAGGTTATGCGCCTCTCATCACCGTCCGGGACGCGGAGGGCACGGTGCTGGCCGAGGGAGCGGTGCCGTTCTTGCCGCAGGACAACTCGTTCACCTCGATCGGCGTCCGGAAGGTGCCGATGGGCCGCACCGCAGGCTTGGGGGAGGACCTCGGCATTCAGGGGTTGTTCCTTCCGACGGCCGTACTCGACGAGCAGGGCCCGCGATCAGCCTTCCCTGAGCCGCGCAACCCGGCGTTGTTCCTGACGGCCTACCACGGCGACCTCGGGCTCGACGACGGGCAGCCCCAGTCGGTCTATCGGCTCGACACCTCGGACATGGAGCAGTTCCGCACCGATGACGGCGACGTCTTCCGGGCCGACCTCGCCGTCGGTGAGACGGCAACCCTGCCCGACGGGTACGGCAGCGTGACGTTCGACGGATACGTCAGCTGGGTCAACTTCCAGGTCTCGCGCAACGCCGGCAAGCAGCTCGTGCTCGTGGGCGCGGTCCTGGCGCTGGCCGGCCTGCTGTTGTCGCTGTACGTGCGGCGGCGCCGGGTATGGGTGCGAGCCGCCGAGCTGACCGACGCCGGTACCGTGGTCGAGGTCGCCGGGCTGCAGCGCTCCGATGGCGGTGATCTGCAAGCCGAGGTCGACGCCATCGCCGACGATCTGGACAGCCGGCTTCGCCCGGCGCGAGGAGAGGGGTGACGTGGACGCGGCCGTGCTGGCTGAGTGGAGTCGGTTCCTCATTGGCGGTGCGATCGCCGCGTTCATCGTGGCGTGGCTCGCATATTGCGCGCACGCCGCGCAGCGGGCGCGGGCCCGGCAGGTGCACGTGCGCGAGCAAGTCGCCGTCGGCGTACCCGATGGCTTCGGCGCCGAGGCCGCGCCGCCTGCCGACTCCGCGGACGATCGAGGCCCCGATGCCCGGATGGCCGCCATCGGTTACTCGGTCAGTGTGCTCGCGACGTTGTTGTTGGGCGCGGGAGTGGTGCTGCGAGCGCTCAGCGTCTCGCGGCCGCCGTGGGGGAACATGTACGAGTTCTCCATCACCGCGTCGCTGGTCGCTTCGATCGCCTTCCTGACCATGGCGCGAACACGCACTGGCCGTGCAGTCGCCATCTGGATCCTGCTGGTCGTGTTCGCGACGTTGAGCGTGGCCGTGACTGTCCTCTACTTGCCACCCGGTCCACTGGTACCGGCCCTGCGGTCGTACTGGCTCGTCCTCCACGTCGGTGCGGCCGTGTCGGCATTCGGGCTCTTCACGGTGTCGGCGATCGTCAGTGGTCTACAGATCGTCGCCGAGCGCGCGGAGCAGCAGGCAGGTGTCGGTGGCTGGGGAGCATCGCTACCGTCTTCGGCCACCTTGGATCGGCTGGCATATCGGCTGATCGCCATCGCGTTCCCGGTCTGGACCGTCGGCCCGCTGATCCTGGGTGCGATCTGGGCCGAGGCGTCGTGGGGCCGCTACTGGGGATGGGACCCCAAAGAGGTGTGGGCGCTGGTCACCTGGCTGGCGTATGCGGCGTATCTGCACGCACGAGCCACAGCCGGCTGGCGAGGCGCGAGAGCCTCTGCCATTTCGCTGGTCGCGTACGGAACCGCGCTGTTCAGCTACTTCGGCGTCAACCTGCTATTCACCGGGCTGCACGCCTATGGCGGGCTCTGATCCTCAGCCTGCTGGCTCGGACAGCAGCCGTTGCCACCGTAGGCCGGGAAATCGGGCAAACCCGGTGTCTGCGGTAACCCAGGTAGCACCTGCGGGGAGGAGTCAGCGAGGGTCGTCGTCACCCTCGCCCGGCTGGCGCATCTCTTCCTCCCTGCGGCGCAGGTCTTCCTCCCACTGCTCGAGCATCTTCTGGTGACGTTCATCGACGTCGCGGATCTCCCGCAAGAACTCCGGGTTGTCGTCTGGAGCCACGACGGGTGGAGCCTTCCGCTGTTGCCTCGGTCGGCGACGTATGCGGCTGGCGATGATCCAGGCGAGGGGACCGACCACCGGCAGGAGGATGATCAGCGCCATCCAGATCGGCCGGCGGGGACCAGGTACCTCGGCGGGATCGGTCTGTAGACAGTCAATCGACGCAAAGACGGCGAGGACGACGGCGACCAGGAGGGGCAGCGCTCTGGTCAACGCGAGCCGCCCCAGGTCGTGGGCTCGAACATGTGTGAAGCGTATGCGACGCCAGGGGCGTCAGGACCTGCGGAGGTCAGCTTGATCGGGTCCATCATGGTGTGATGGGCCCGCCAGCTCGTCCCGACGATCGAGTCCTGACCTTGGTGACCGTCGACGCCGTTCGGACCGCGGCGGCCCGGGTGCTCGGGCAGGTGGTTCGCACTCCGCTCCTGCCGTGTCCGTGGGCCGATGCAGCTCGGCCACTCTGGCTCAAACCGGAGAACCTTCAGCCCACGGGGGCGTTCAAGATGCGCGGCGCGCTGAACGCCGTCGGGGCCCTCTCCGCCGCCGAGCGCGGTCGGGGTGTCATCACCCACTCCAGCGGAAACCACGGCCGGGCGCTGGCGTGGGCTGCCCGTTCGTACGGCATTCCGGTCGTGGTCGTCATGCCCGACACCTCACCTGCGGTCAAGGTCGAGGGGACGCGCGCACTAGGTGCCGAGATCGTCATGGTTCCGGCGGCCGATCGCGAGGCACGAGTTGCCGCCATCGCCGCCGAACGCTCCTTGGTGGCGATTCCCCCTTTCGACCACGCGGACGTGATCGCCGGGCAGGGCACGGTCGGCCTCGAGATCGTCCAAGATGTGCCGGAGATCGACACCGTGCTCGTTCCGGTCGGCGGGGGAGGTCTCATTTCGGGCGTGGCGACCGCGGTCAAGGCGATCAGCCCAGCCACCCGGGTCGTCGGAGTAGAACCCGAACTAGCGGGTGACCTTGCGGAGGGATTTCGTCGGGGGGAGCGAGTCGTCTGGGATCCAGCCTTGACCGGCCGCACCATCGCCGACGGCGTTCGGTTGCCAGCGGTCGGCGAGCTGACCTGGCAGCACATCCGCAGGCTGGTCGATGACGTCGTCACTGTTTCCGAGCAGGGCATCATCGACGCCATGGCCGTGCTCGCCCGGTCGAGCCGGCTGGTCGCCGAGCCGAGCGGCGCTGTGACGACGGCCGCCTACCTCGAGCGCGCCGGGGTCACGACCGGCCGGACGGTCGCCGTCGTGTCCGGCGGCAACGTCGAACCGGCGCTACTGGCGCGGGCCTTGACCGCCAACCCTGCCCAGGTGACCCCGACTGGCCCTTCGCCCAGTTGATCATGGCGAAGTGCGTGCCTGGCCGTGATCGTGGCAGGAAATCCGCGTTCTGTGGGTGGGATGTTCCACGATGACCGCTGAAATCAGTGCCGGCCACAGGCGTGGTGCAGGGCAGGGAGTGACGGGATGCGCCGCGCGTAGGCTGGTTGAGTCATGGCCTTCCTGCGTTACACGCTGTTGCGCGTGCTGCTCTTTCTCGCGGTCGCGGCGCTGCTCTGGGTCGTCGGGATCCGAGGCGTCTGGCTGGTGCTGTTCGCGATCCTCGGCTCCGGCATCATCAGTGTCTTCGCGCTGTCGCGCAGCCGTGACGCTGCCTCCGTAGCTCTGGCAAGCCGCATGTCCATGGTCAAGGGACGCATGGCCGCGCGAACCGCTGCCGAGGATGCCTGGGACGACCAGCGGCGGGCAAAGTCACGCGACGGCAAGCCCGCCGGCGTGGTCCCGGCGACCGGGGAGACGGGACAAGGCATGACAGAAGACCGACGAATCGGACGTGAGCTGCCCGATCTCGATGATGCCACCGAGGTCACGCGTCGAAGCGACGAGGCGTAAGCAGCCGAGGACCGGTCAGGGCTTGCGGCCGATCCCGGCGTAATACCAGACCGTTTCCGGATCCTCACCGGCGATGGACTCGTCTGGATGCCAGGCAAGGAGCGGGACGACGCCGGGCTCGACGAGTTCGAGGCCGGTGAAGAACGACTCGACGCCTTGCCGGCTCCGGGGTACCAGGGTGATGCCAGCGGCAGTGGCGGCGTCGACGGCCCCTTGGACCGCGTCCGGGTCGAAATCGGCACTGGGATGCGTGACCACGAGATAGCTGCCCGATGGCAGGCCGTCGAGCAGGGTCTTGACCATGCCTTGGGGATCCTCGTGGTCGTGGAAGTACATCAGGATCGCGACGAGCAGCAGCGCGACGGGTTGGTCGAGGTCGAGGGTTCGCGGCAGCGCGGGGTCGGCGAGGATCTTCTCCGGCTGCTGGACGTCGGCCATGATGAACTCGGTCTGCCCGACCGACGAGCTGGTCATCAACGCCCTGGCGTGGGCGAGCACGAGCGGGTCGTGGTCGACGTAGAGCACCCGGGACTCGGGCGCGAGTTCCTGTGCCACCTCGTGTGTGCTACCGGCCGCGGGAATCCCCGGCCCGATGTCGAGGAACTGTCGGACCCCCAACTCGGTGGTGAGATAGCGGACTGCTCGGCCGAGAAACGCTCTGTTCGCCCTGGCCATGGCCGGAAGGGTGGGAATCGCGTGCACCATTGCGTCACCGAGTGCACGATCGGCGGCGAAATTGTCCTTGCCGCCGAGCCAGTAGTCATACACCCGGGCCGCGTGTGCGACGGAGGTGTCGATCTGCGTGAACGGATCCGACGCCATCAGGGGCTTCCTTACGATGTGGGGGTCGGAATTCACCCTAGCCGCGACGCAGACGCAGGTGAAGTACGGAATCCGTCGTTGTGGACCGGCAGCTGACCCGGTGTCGAGGGCGCTGTCTCAATCGGTCCGTGCGTTGAGCTCGTGCAGGAACCGTTCCAAGGTCTCGGCCGTGTCTGCCGGCGGATCGGCCTCGACGGCGAGCCGCTCCATGGCGGCGGCGTAGTGCTCGACGTCCTCGCGCTTGTCGAGGTACAGCGCGCTGGTCAGCTGCTCCACGTAAACCACATCGGGCAAGTCCTGATCCGGGAACCGCAGAATGCTGAACGAGCCACCCGCCGCTGCGTGGCCGCCGAACGCGAACGGCATGATCTGGAGCCGGACGTTGGGCATCTTCGTCGCGTCGATGAGCGCCTCGAGCTGGGCGCGCGTGACGTCGGCGCCGCCGACCAGGCGCCGCAAGGCGCCTTCGTCGATCACAGCCCACAGCTGGGGTGGGTCCGGCCGGGTCAGCAGCTGCTGTCGGGTCATTCGCAGGCTGACCCGGCGATCGAGCTCGGACGGGACTGCGGTGCCGTGCCCGAGCAGGATCACTGCGCGCGCGTAGTCGGCGGTCTGCAGCAGACCCGGCACGAACTGCAGCTCGTAGGTACGAATCAGCGCCGCGGCGGACTCCAGGCCGAGATAGGACTGGAACCAACCGGGCAGGATGTCACCCTCGCGGTGCCACCAGCCCGGAGTGTTCGCATCCCTGGCCAGGGTCAGTAGCGCTTTGCGTTCCTCTTCATCGGTGACGCCGTAGAGGGTGAGCAGATCCGCGACATCGCGTTCCTTGAAGCTGACCCGGCCGAGCTCCATCCGGCTGATCTTGGACTCGGACGAGCGGATCTCCCATCCGGCAGTTTCTCGGCTGACGTCCTGCGCTTCGCGCAGACGACGTAGATGCGCACCGAGCAACATCCGAAGGACCGTCGGCCCACCGGTCGACCCGCCCTCAGGCTGAGCCGTCGTCACGCATCGCTCCCAAGGTGTCGCCTACCCGACAGGCGCCGCCCTCGCCTCCAACATGTGAGCACATGGTATGGCTGTAGGCAGGCAAAAGGGAACCGAAACCGCCGGTGCGACACGTCGCGTCGGCGGCCCGGTGCCGGGCGTGGGCGTCCCGGAGCTACGCGATCAGGGTGTCGAAATCGCCTTGGCGCGCGCCCTGGATGAACGCCACCATCTCGTCGCGGGTGTAAACCAGCGCCGGACCTTCAGGATCCCTGGAGTTCCTGACCGCGAAGCCGCCTCGGTTGGGCAGCGCCGCCATCTCGACGCAGTTACCGCTGGGGTTGCTCAGCAGGCTCTTCTGCCAGGTGACGTCCGTCAGCTGGCCGGCGGGCATGCCGTTGTAGGGCTGGCTCATCTTCTCTTCTCTTCGTCTGGTAGGGGACGGATGCTGGACCGACGAGAGCACTTACCGCCGTCTGCACGGCAGACTGCACGTGCACTGGCTCTTGCGTTTGCACGGCATGACGAGCAGGATAGCGCATGTGCACCTGCAAGTGGATAATGAGCCGAGAAAAAAATAGAGAGACTCCCCGACGGCACGACGAGTACCTCTCCGCGCCGTCGGGTGACCGGGTGGGCGGGCCGCGTTGTTGCGTCCATGTTGCGCTGGTCCCCTGCGAGCACCGCGGCGCGCCCACCTGGATTTGACTCTCGGCGTCGGATCCTGAGCAATCCGCTCCAGTCGCTGGTCAGGTTCGGCTGATGGTGAGCCCGAGCGCGAGCAGAGCCGCGTAGCACAGTTCGGTCAACGCACAGTCCTTCAACACCGGCACGAGCTGAAGGCCACCGACCCCTCGCAGGACCGGCACCGCCGCACGGACGGCCAGCGGGACAGAGAGCACGGCGAGGGCAGCCCACCCCCGACCGCCGATCGCCAGCGCGATGGCAAGTGCATAGGGGATCGTCAACAGGGCAGCGAACAGCAGCCGGGTTCGGCGCGGGCCCAGGTAGACCGCCAGCGTTCGCTTTCCGCTGCGCGAGTCTTCGGCCATGTCCCGCAGGTTGTTGGCGACCAAGATCGCGCAGGCCAGACAACCGATCGCGATTCCGGCGATCACGGATGCGGGGGTCACCCGGCCCACTTGCACGTAGGTAGTCCCGACCACCGCGACCACACCGAAGAACACGAACACGGACAGCTCGCCGAGACCTCGGTACCCGTATGGGCGGTTCCCGCCGGTGTAGAACCACGCCGCCGCCAGCGCAGCGCCTCCGACGCCGAGTAACCACCATGCTCCGGTCATGGCCACCAGAGCGAACCCGACGACGGCGGCGATGCCGAACGCGGTGAATGCCGCGGTTCGCACCATGTCCGGCGCGACCGTGCCCGATCCCACCAGGCGCAAAGGGCCGATTCGGCTGCTGTCAGTACCGCGAATCCCGTCGGAGTAGTCGTTCGCATAGTTGACGCCGACCTGCAGCGCGACGGCCACGACGAGCGCGAGGATCGCTCTGGCGGGCATTGCGCTGCCGACCGCAGCCGCGGCGCCGGTACCGGCCAGCACCGGGGAGAGCGCGGCCGGCAGGGTCCGCGGGCGCGCTCCCGCCACCCAGTTGCGGACGGTGGGCATCAGGCCGGAGCCACCGTGAGCAGACCAGCGGTGAGTTTTCTCCGGTCGACCTCGCCGCTGGCCAGCCTGGGCAGCGACTCGGCCAGGACCAGCGCCTTGGGTGCGTGGGCTGTGGGGGCGCGTGCGGTGACGTACGCGCGGATCGATTCAAGGGTCGGCGGGTTGGCCGGGTCTCGTGGGACGACCACGGCCACCAGACGCTGTCCCCAGGACGGATCTGGCAGCGCCACGGTCGCGGCGGATGCGACTCCCGGGTGATCAATCAGCAGTCCGTCGACGGCTGCCAGCGGGACATTCACCCCTCCCGATACCGCGACGTCGTCGACCCGGCCGAACACGGCCAGCCCGCGGTCATTGTCGATCCGGCCGAGGTCGGTGCTGACGAACCATCCGTCGATGAAGACTTGCGCGGTCAACTCCGGCCGCAGCCGATAGCCGTGTGCCAGCACCGGGCCGGTGATCTTGATCCGCTCGTCGGCTGATGTCGCGACCGTGACGCCATCCAGTGCGACGCCGTCGTAGACGCACCCTCCACATGTTTCGGTCATGCCATACGACGTGACGACGTGGACATCGGCCGCACGGGCACGCTCGAGCAGGTCCGGTGCAGTGCGCGAGCCGCCGACGAGTACCGCGTCGAAAGCGGCCAACGTGTCGAGGGCGGCTGCGCCTGCGTCGAGGATGATTGCCAGTTGGCGCGGCACCAACGCGGTGTACCGGCGGGACGCGTCTCGGTCGACGATGTGCCGGCTCGCTGCGGTGAAGGCATCGGGTTCGAAACCGGCGGAGAGGTCCACTACGCCAGGCGCGGTTCCGGCCACCACGCTTCGGACCAGAACCATCAGGCCGGCGACATGTGTCGCAGGCAATGCGAGCAGCCAGTGTCCGGGACCACCCAGCCGCGCGTGTGCGGCCTCGGCCGAAGCTGTCAACGCAGCGGCTCCGAGCAGCACACCCTTGGGCGCACCGGTCGAGCCGGACGTCGGCACGACGAGCGCCACCTGGTCCTCACCGACGGTCTCCACTGGATCCCCGGGTCGCATCGCAGTCAAAACAGCGTCGCGGACCGGGGCAGGGTGCGTCGGTACGGGCAGCAGTGGCGGCCCGCCGTGCAGGGCGGCCTCGACCGCCGGCAGGATCCGCTGCAGGACCGCTGAGCCGAGGGGTACTTCAACGGCGTCAAGAAGACGGGGAGCCGAAGATCGGGTCTGCATGCCGGCGGTCAGCTACGTCAGAAGGACCAGGGAAACCGGGACCAGTCCGGTTCCCGCTTCTCGAGGAATGCATCCCTACCCTCGACGGCCTCGTCGGTGGAGTAAGCCAACCGGGTCGCTTCCCCGGCGAAAAGCTGCTGTCCCACCAAGCCGTCGTCGACGGCGTTGAAGGCGAATTTCAACATTCGCTGCGCCGTCGGGCTCTTGCCGTTGATCTTGGCCGCCCACTCCAGGGCGACCTGCTCGATGGAGTCGTGTGGTACCACGGCGTTGACCATGCCCATGCGCAGCGCTTCGTCGGCGGTGTGCTCCTCCCCGAGGAAGAAGATCTGACGGGCGAACTTCTGCCCGACCTGCCGGGCCAGATAGGCCGAGCCAAATCCACCGTCGAACGAACCGACGTCGGCATCGGTCTGCTTGAACCGGGCGTGTTCGGCACTGGCAATGGTGAGATCGCACACGACATGCAGGCTGTGCCCCCCTCCCGCCGCCCATCCGGGCACCACGCAGATGACGACTTTGGGCATGAATCGGATCAGGCGCTGCACCTCGAGGATGTGCAGACGACCGGTCCGCGCGGGATCGACGGTCTCCCGGGTTTCGCCCGCTGCGTACCGGTATCCGTCGCGATCCCGGATCCGCTGGTCGCCACCAGAACAGAACGCCCAACCGCCGTCGCGCGGTGACGGTCCGTTGCCGGTCAGCAGCACACATCCCACGTCTGAACTCGTTCGTGCGTGGTCGAGCGCCCGATAGAGCTCGTCGACCGTGTGCGGGCGGAACGCGTTGCGAACTTCCGGTCGATCGAACGCGATCCGGACAGTCGGCTGGGCCTGCCCGTCCACCACATGGCGGTGATAGGCGAGGTCGGTGAACTCGAAGCCGTCGACTTCCCGCCAAAGCGACGGTTCGAACGGTCCGGATGTCATGGCGGAGCTCCTTCGGCGACATCGCGAGGATATTCACCGAGCTGTTGCTACTTGTTCAGGGGTTGTGTCCATCTGCTGAGAGGAAATCGCCCACCAGCCGGGTTGTGGCCACTAAGCTTGATCGAGACGTCGACGGCCGACATGCGCTCGGGGGAGCCACGCCATGACCCGGCGTTCCGTGTCGAGGGTTGCCCTGTACGCCCTCCTGCTCGCGGCCCTGGTGGCGTGCGGAGACAGCGACCCGGTTGCTCAATCTGTCCACGGCTGGGTCACGGTCACCGATGAGCCCAGCGGTGCCCGGATCGCGCTGCCCGAAGGCGCGCGCCCCTCGGCCGACACCGCTGCTGACGCGGGCGGGTCGCCCGTTACGCTGCGCCAATACGCCGCCACGGCTGCTGGAGGTGCCCTCGAGGTGGGGTTCACGGTGCTCGACACCGAGGGCGGGAGTTATGACCTCGATACCGGTGTGCGCGAGGTCGCCTCGAGCCTGCACGGACAGGTGGTATCGGCGCGTCCGACCGACATCGACGGGCATGCCGCGTTGGACGTGGAGGTGTCCTACGGCGCTGACCACATCGTCCTCTTCCAGCTGGTGGAAGCCGACGACCACGTGCTGCAGCCGCTGGTCGCGGGGCCCGCGTCGCGACGCGATGTGATGGAGCAGACCTACGAGCAGCTCACCGGGTCTCTCGACATCTCATGACCGGTGCCGGTGTCGGTGACCTGCACGTATACGCCGTTCCCCTGCGTCGGACGTTTCGCGGAATCGACATCCGCCGCGGCGTCCTGATTCGTGGCCCGGCCGGATGGGGCGAGTTCTCGCCGTTCGTCGAGTACGACGACACAGAAGCTACGGCCTGGTGGCGAGCGGCGCATGAGGCCGCCGTCACCGGTTGGCCCCCGCCGGTACGTGCCAAGGTTTTTGTCAACGCGACCGTTCCAGCGGTGCCGGCCGACGAGGTTGCCGCTGTCTTGGCGGAGTGCGCGGGGGCTGACACAGCCAAGGTCAAAGTCGCCGAGCCGGGCCAAACTGCCGTCGACGACCAGGCCCGCTTGGAAGCCGTCCGCGACGCCCTTGGCGTGGCCGGCCGTATCCGGATCGACGCGAACGGCGGCTGGGATCTTGACACGGCGGCGCGTCTCCTGCCGCTCTACGACCGCGCCGCCGGGGGTCTGGAGTACGCCGAGCAACCGTGCGCGACAGTCGAGGACTTGGCCGCCTTGCGGCGCCGCGTCGACGTGCCGATCGCGGCCGACGAGTCGATCCGGCGTAGCGACGATCCGCGTCGGGTGGCCCGGCTCGGTGCGGCCGACGTGGCCGTTCTCAAGGTTCAGCCCATGGGCGGGGTTCGCGCGTGCCTGCAGATCGCGGAGGAACTCGGCCTGCCGGTCGTGGTGTCGAGCGCTCTGGAGACGTCGGTCGGCATTGCTGCCGGAGTGGCCCTTGCGGGCGCATTACCCGAGCTGCCGTTTGCATGCGGCCTCGGGACGGTCGCTTTGCTCACCCATGACGTCGCCCTGGATCCGCTCGTGCCAGTCGACGGTGCCCTGCCCGTGCGAAGAGCGGAACCGGACCCGGGCCTGCTCACGAAGGCCAGCGCCGACGAGACCACGACCGCCTGGTGGAAGGACCGGGCTCAGCGGGTGGCGCAGTTAGCCTGAACCGATGAACCCGTCGACGGCGCTCGCCTGGGTAGTCGTCGACGAACTGGTCCGCAACGGCGTCACCGATGTCGTGACATCCCCGGGCTCGCGCAGTGCGCCACTCGCGATGGCCGCTGCCGATGCCGACGCAAACGGCTTGCTCACCTTGCACGTGCGCATCGACGAGCGAGCGGCGGCATTCACCGCGCTGGGCATGGCCAAGGCGACGGGCGTTCCTGCCGCAGTGATCACCACCTCGGGAACGGCCGCAGCAAATCTGCATCCTGCAGTCGCGGAGGCGGACCACGGTGGTGTCCCACTACTCGTGCTGACCGCTGACCGGCCCGCTGAGTTGCGTGGAGTCGGTGCCAACCAGACCCTGGACCAAGCCGGCCTCTTCGGCCCGTCAATGCGGCTGCTCCTCCAACTCGGTGCGGATGACCGGCCCGGTCAGGCGGCCTACTGGCGGTCGAGCGTCTCGCGTGCCGTCATCGCTGCGTCTGGCGCACTGAGCGCAGATCCTGGGCCCGTGCATTGCAACGTCGGCTTCCGCGACCCGCTGGTTCCTGACAGTGACCTGACGTGGCACGAGTCGCTCGACGGCCGCGCAGACGGTGGACCGTGGACATCTGCGAGCAAGACCATCCGGTCGGTCGGCGTCGACACCGGATCGCCTGTCGATGACGGGTCGAGCACCCTCATGGTGATCGGCGACGCCCCGAAGGTGTGCGTGGACGCGGCATGGGAGGTCGCGAGCGTCCGCTCGTGGCCGGTGATCGCGGAACCACAGTCCCGATTTCCGGGCCAGGGGATCGCGTGCGGCAGTCTCGTTGCGGGAAGCCGGGCATGGGTGTCGCGCCACGCCCCGGAACGAGTGCTGGTGGTGGGGCGACCGACATTGTCGAGGGACATCGCGTGGCTCGTGAGCGGCGCTGTCGCGCCGGTCGACGTGGTCACCCCGGTGTCGACATGGCCCGACGCGGCCCACGCTGCCCGTCGGGTCTATTCCGACCGCGATCTTCGGGCCGCTGTTGCGTCGACCGTCGCTTCCACGGGCTTGCTCGCCGCGTGGACCAGCGCTGGGCAGAAGGCCCGGCTGGCCGTGGATCGCGAGCTGAACGAGTCGTTGGCCGGCGGCCGCGTACCGAGCGGGATCGCGGCCGTGCGGGAGATTCTGCAGACGCTGCCGGCGGAGGCTCTGCTCTTCCTGGGCTCGTCGTCGGTCATCCGCGACGTCGACTTGTTGGCGGTATCACTGCCCGGTCGAGTTCTCACCAATCGTGGTGTCGGCGGCATCGACGGCACCGTGTCGTCGGCTGTGGGAGCGGCGTTGGCGTTGGGTACGCCGTCCTACGCGATCATGGGCGACCTGACGTTCTTGCACGACGCGAACGGGCTGTTGATCGGCCCCGACGAGCCCTGCCCCGACCTGTGTGTCGTCGTGCTGAACGACGACGGTGGGGGGATCTTCGCGCTGTTGGAGCCGGGTGCGCCAGAGCACGCCGACGTGTTCGAGCGGGTCTTCGGCACACCGCACGGCGTGGACATCGCAGCCCTGTGTGCAGCTACCCAGACGCCGCACGAGGTGGTGGAGCTGGAGAAGCTGGCGGCTGCGCTGGCTCCCCGGCAAGGGCTTCGTGTGGTCGAGGTGGTGGTCGATCGGCACGGACATCGGGACCTGCATGGTCGGCTTCGTACGGGAGTGGCCGAAGCCCTGAGGTGAGCGATGCGGTCGGTCAACCGGAGAGAGCGTCTCGCATGGGGATCAGTTTCGCGGCGCTTTCGCCCAGCTCGGCCTCAGGGTCCGAACCGGCGACGATGCCGCAACCGGCAAAAAGCCGCAGCCGGGCCGGGTCGTCCCGATCGATGAGGGCGCAGCGCAACGCGATTCCCCATTCCCCGTCGCCCGCGGCGTCCATCCAACCGACCGGGCCGGCGTACCGGCCACGGTCCATTCCTTCGATCTCCGCGATCAACGCGGCGGCGGCCCCCGTCGGCGTACCGCAGACGGCCGCGGTGGGATGCAACGCGGCGGCGAGCGCGAGCGAGCTCGACGGCCCAGCAGCCACGCCGGTGACGTCCGTCGCGAGATGCATCACGTTCGCGAGATGGAGCACGAACGGTGTTTCCGGAACGTTCATGCTCGAACAGAATCGACGCAGCGCGCCGGCGACCGATCGGACCGCATACTCGTGTTCCTCCAGGTCCTTGCTGGACCGCGCCAGCGAGGCAGCGAGCGCCAGGTCGTGTCCGTCGTCGCCGGTCCGCCTGATCGTCCCGGCGAGGACCCGGGACGTGACGAGTCCGCGCTCCAGCCGGACGAGTAGCTCAGGCGTGGCGCCGAGCAGGCCGTCGACGCAGAACGTCCAGCAGCGGGGGTAGTTCTCGGCCAGCCGAGCGAGCGGCCAGCGTGGGTCGACAGGAGCGGCGGACTCGGCCACCAGATCGCGTGCCAACACGACTTTCTCCAGGTCACCGGAGGCGATCCGGCTGACTGCTTCCTCGACCACGAGCTCCCACTCGGCACCGCTTCGGGTGCCGTCGGCGAACGCCGGCGGAGCGGGTCGCCGAGCGGCTCGCGAACCGTCGAGCTCGACGGCCGTCGGAAGCGCCCCCTCGACGCCGACCGTCGTGACCCACCACTGGCCGTTGCGATGTCCGACGACGACCTTCGGCAACACCATGACCGAGGGTCCGCTGTGCTCGTCGAATGTGAACGACGCGAAGGCCACCGGCCCGCACCCGGGCAGCTGCACCTCGTCGCGGACGACGGCCGTTTCCAGCAGATCCCGCCACCAGCGGTCGGCGTCGGCGAATCGGTCCGGTCCCTGGATCTCGATCGCAGCGACGCGGCCCCAGCCGACCAGGCCCTCACCGCGTCGAACCCACGCGAGCGGCGCCTGCTCCGGCAGCAACGCAAGCAATGGCCCGGGGTCGGGGACCGCGGCCGTGCGCACGACGAGTGGAATCGGATCGCGCGCCGGGGCCACGATGGTCACGGCAGGTGAGCGTACGACGCGTCCCGTCATTGTCGCGGAGCCAGCCTCCGGTGAGGGGGGACATGCTACAAACCGCTACAAACCGTTGCGACGTCGGCGGAGCGGTGCAAGAGTGACCCAGGTTGGGCTCACGCGGAGGTGGAGCAATGCGTCGATCGCTTGTCATTTCACTGGTCGCGGCGGTGGTTGCGGCACTCTGCGTAGGGTTCACGACCGCGTCTGCCGCACCGAGCGCAGCTAGAGCTTCGGATCGGCTGGACGCCTACACCGCAGTGGTTCAGGCCGCCGATGTACCCACGATTGCCCAGGAGGGCATCGACGTGAGCGGCCAGCGACAGGTCGCGAACGGCGTCGAACTCGACATGGTCCTCGACCAGGCCCAGGCCGACCGGCTACGGGGCCGGGGAGTCGACCTGAAGCTGACCCGGGTCAAGGGAGGCCAGACCGTCCAGGAGTTCGCGGCGGCGCAGGCCGCCAGCGGCTTCACCGTCTGGCGCTCGTACGACGAGGCCGGCGGCATCCGCGACCAGCTCTACGCCGCGGCGCGCAACAACCCCCAGCTGGTGAAGCTCGAGGTCCTCGGCCACACCGGCCAGGGTCGCGAGATCATCGCGGTCAAGCTGACCCAGGGCGCTCGGGGCACACCGGACGGCACGCGTCCGGCCGTCCTCTACAGCTCCACCCAGCACGCGCGTGAATGGATCTCCACCGAGGTCAACCGGCGACTGATGAACCACTACATCGACCGGTGGCGGGCCAACGACCGTGACGTACGCAAGCTTCTGCAGACGACTGAGCTCTGGTTCGTGCTCGTGGCCAACCCCGACGGCTACCAGTACACGTTCGACAACGAGCGGCTGTGGCGGAAGAACCTCCGCGACAACAACGGAGACGGCCAGACCCAGGTCGGCGACGGCGTCGACCCCAACCGCAACTTCCCTAACCATTGGGGCTACGACGAGGAAGGCTCGTCGGCCATCCAGTCCAGCGACACCTACCGCGGTCCCGCTCCATTGTCCGAGCCGGAGACCCAGGCCATGGTCGGGTTGCTCGACCGGATCGGTTTCGCGTTCCAG
Organism: uncultured Actinomycetota bacterium; assembly: GCA_963819885.1. Taxonomy (GTDB): domain Bacteria; phylum Actinomycetota; class Actinomycetes; order Jiangellales; family Jiangellaceae; genus JACVRX01. The sequence goes on from CAWFXV010000032.1 coordinate 155,874, forward strand.
GTCAACTGGCACTCCAACGGGCAGTGGCTGCTCTACGCCGAGGGCTGGCAGACCGGCACTCCCACCGCGGACGACCCGATCTACTACGCCATGTCCGGCAACCTGGACGACCCGGCCATCGACGAGTTCCACCCCGGCCTGAGCTCGGATGTCCTCTACGTCACCAACGGTGAAACCACCGACTACGCGCACGCGGTGACAGGTGCACTCGCATGGACCCCGGAGCTGTCCGCGGGCTGCGACGGCTGCGGTTTCGTGTTCCCGGACGACGAGGCGCTGGTGCAGGCGGAGTTCGAGCGCAACCTGCCGTTCGCCGCGTCGGTGGCCAACTCGGCCGTCGACCCCGATGACCCGAAGACGGTCACCGGGATCACGACCAAGCCGTTCTACGTCGACAGCGACGATCCCTACAAGAGGAGCAACCCGGGCGTCCAGCTGAGCTTCGCCAGGTCGTACGGCGACCCGCAGCCGGTCGCCGTGATCGCCAAGCGCAGCCTCGGCGCGGTGACCGTGAAGTACCGCATCGGCGACGGTGACGTGCAGTCAGCACCCACATCCGAGTGGGAAGGCGGGTCGACGTACAACCCGGCGTCGGTCTACTACCACCAGATGCGAGGCGTGGTGACCGGCACCGACCCCGGCGACTCGGTCGAGGTCTGGTTCGAAGGTGGCGGCCAGCGGAGTGAGTCGTTCACCTACCAGGCCGTATCCGAGAGCGGTAACCGTGTGCTCGTCGTGGCGGCTGAGGACTACACCGGCGCCTCGCCGGTGCAGGATCCGGCAGGCCCGCACTTCGTCGACGCGTACACCGACGCCCTGGCCGCCAACGGCCAGCAGGCCGACGTCTACGACATCGACGCCGCCGGGCGGGTCGCCCCGGACGCCCTCGGAGTGCTCAGCCACTACGACGCGGTCGTCTGGGAGACCGGAAACGACCTGGTCACCCGCACCGCCGGCCGCGCTGGCGGCAATGCCGACCGGCTGGCGCTCGACGAACTGCTCGAGTTCCGCTCGTACATGAACGAGGGCGGCAAGGTGCTTCTCGCAGGCGACTCCGCCGGCCAGCAGTACACCAACGCCGCCGTGGGCAACCAGTTGTACGACCCCAAGGGCGAGATCGCCTGCAACCCGCTTCCCGCGGGTACGGACCCGCGGCGCTGCCTGCCCTTGTTCGGCTCGTTCTTCGGTGGTGACGCCACCAACGACGTGCTGCAGTACTACCTGGGTGGCTACGTCGCTGTGGCCAATGACGGTCACGTCGATGGCGCCGCGTTCGACTCGGTGGGCGTCGACGACCCGTTCACGGGCCTCGCGTGGGGTCTCGACGATCCCGTCTTCGCTGGTAACACGCTCCGGAGGTCGTCGTTCCTTGCCACCAGCGGCATCCTGCCGGTCGACCAGTACAAGCAGTTCGAGAGCTGGGCCGCGGCGCGGTACGACAAGCCGGGCGGGCCGTTCGACCCGCACACCGGCGAGCAGTACGTCTACTCGCAGATCGCCGACGTCTCGCTACAAGAGGCTCACCCGCGAGATCGCCGTGCCGGCAGCTGGCGGGTCGATGACGTTCTGGACGTCGTACGACACCGAGGCGGAGTGGGACCACCTGTTCGTGGAGGCGCGTACTCCTGGCGGTGACGACTGGACGACGCTGCCGGACGCCAACGCGCACACGACGACGTCGACCGGCCAGAGCTGCCCCGCGGGCTGGGTCGATCTGCACCCGCAGCTCGCTCACTACCAGACGTGGAACGGCGATCGGCGCCTGCACCGCCACCGGCACCGACGGCGGCGCCTGGAACGCGGCGTAGCGGGAACTCGGCGGTTGGCAGCAGTGGAGCATCGACCTCTCGGCATACGCCGGTGAGACCGTCGAGATCTCCATCGCCTACGTCAGCGACTGGGCGGTACAGGGCATCGGTGTCTTCATCGACGACATCACGCTCCCTGACGGCACCAGCACCTCGTTCGAGACCGGCCTGGACGGCTGGGCGATCGTCGGATCGCCTGAGGGCAGCGCGCCCAACGTCAACGACTTCATCCGAACCGACGCATCGGGCTTCCCGGTCGGCAACGCGATCTCCACGCCGCACTCGCTGCTGCTGGGGTTCGGACTGGAGGGCGTCTCGACTCAGGACGAACGCAACGCAGTGATGGGCCGGGCAGTCGACCACCTGCTCGGGCCGTAGGAGGCAGGCACCCCCTCATGACCGCTGAAGCCGGGGTGAACGAACGGTTCACCCCGGCTTCGTGGGCTGGGGACTCACCGCGGTGGCGAGCTGCCCGCGACGATTGCGAACGCGTTCCGGGCTGCCATGACGGGGTCGGCATCTCGTTCGACGGCCATCGACAAGTGACTGCGCGGCCCGGTCGGGATCACCACCTGCCAGAAGTGTCCGTAGGCCACGATCACATAGCGGAGGCCACCGCAGTCGATGTCGCCTCGTTGACCAGCCAGCGTCAGCAGGGTGGGTTGACCAACAACTCCTCGTAGCGATCCGACTCGTCGGATGACACGTCGAGGACTCCGGACCGTTGCCGCAACGAGATAGCGATCAGCCGGCCCACGACCGCTGACACTCAACTGGAGGGTTTCCCACGTCTGCTGGTCTGATGAGTCGGACCCCCCATGCTCCCAGGCCGGCTGCAAGGATGCCCCGTGACGCGCGCCTCGTTGGACAAGCAGCCGCATGAGGTCGCCGCGATGTTCGACGGGGTCGCCGCTCGGTACGACCTCACCAACGACGTGCTGTCGTTGGGACAGGACCGGCGGTGGCGACGCGCGGTCGAGCAGGCAGTCAACGCGCGTACCGGGGAGCGTGTCCTCGACCTGGCTGCTGGCACCGGTACGTCGAGTGAGCCATTCGCCGACGTGGGGGTTTCTGTCGTTCCCTGCGATTTCTCACTGGGCATGCTGCGAGTGGGAAAACGCCGTCGGCCAGACCTGCCATTCGTTGCCGGTGATGCGCTGAAGCTGCCGTTCAGCGACGACTCGTTCGACGCTGTCACGATCTCGTTCGGGCTCCGCAATCTCACCGACATCGAGGCTGGCCTGCGGGAGATGCTGCGGGTTACCCGTCCTGGCGGCCGCCTCGTCGTCTGCGAGTTCAGCCATCCGACGTGGCCGCCGTTTCGGACCATCTACGTCGAATACCTGATGCGCGCGTTGCCGCCGTTGGCCCGACGGGTGTCGAGCAGCCCCGACGCCTACGTCTATCTCGCGGAGTCCATCCGGGCTTGGCCCGACCAGCGCGCCCTGGCTGCCCGCATCGACGACGCCGGCTGGTCCGCTGTCCGGTGGCGTGACCTGTCCGGCGGCATCGTGGCGCTCCACTACGCCGAGCGGTCCCCTCGCTGATGGCTCTCGTCGGCCATCACCAGGCGAGCTGGTACATCACCATGCCGGCAAGCCTGGTGATGTACCCACAGGGGTGGTGAACGTGGTCATTCCGGCTGGGAGGGACGCGGAATTACGCAACGGGAGCAGGTGGTAAATGCGCAGGTCAGGGCCCGATTCACCCCTCTCCCCACCGGTTGCGGACGGGCTCTAGACTAGCCTCGACGACCGCTCGTGAATGCATTCACGAGCGCCCGGCGACAACGAGGTGCGAGCGGGATGGGCCGACCGGCAGGCGATGCGGACGTCATCGTCGTCGGCGCCGGACCCGCCGGTTCGACCGCGGCGTTCTACCTGGCGCGGGCCGGCCTGGACGTCCTGCTGCTGGAGAAGGCAGCGTTTCCGAGAGACAAAGTCTGCGGCGACGGCCTGACCCCTCGGGCCGTCCGGCAGTTGGTCCGGATGGGCGTCGACATCTCCGGCGATGGCTGGATCCGCAACCACGGCCTGCGCGTCGTCGGCGGCGGCATGCGACTGCACATGCCCTGGCCGGACCTCGCCAGCTACCCGAACTACGGTCTGGTCCGCACCCGGACCGACTTCGACGAGATCCTGGCCCGGCACGCGCAGAAATCGGGGGTGCGGTTACACGAGAACACCGGGGTGACCGCTCCGATTCTGGATGAGCGCGCCGACCGGATCGCTGGCGTGACGGCTCGTCCCCTCGACGACGACGGACGGCCGGCAGGTCCTGCGGTGAGCTTTCTGGCGCCCGTGGTCGTCGCAGCCGACGGCGTGTCCTCTCGACTGTCCACGGCCATGGGTATCCGCAAACGCGACGACCGGCCGATGGGCGTGGCGGTCCGCACTTATTACCGGACCCCGCGGCACGACGACGACTGGATGGAGTCCTGGCTCGAGCTCTGGGAGAAGGACAGGCACGGGGAGCCGAAGCTGCTGCCCGGCTACGGTTGGATCTTCGGCACCGGCAACGGCACGAGCAATGTCGGGCTCGGCGTACTCAACACGTCGACGGCCTTCGGGCAGGTCGACTACAAGCAGCTGCTGCGTCGCTGGGTCGTCCAGACCCCGCCGGAGTGGGGCTTTACCGAGGACAACCGGGTCGGTGACGTTCGCAGCGCCGCGCTCCCCATGGCCTTCAACCGGCAGCCGCACTACGACCGCGGGCTGCTGCTTGTCGGCGACTCTGGCGGCATGGTCAATCCGTTCAACGGTGAGGGCATCGACTACGCCATGGAGGCGGCCAACCTGGCGGCGACGGTGATCGCCGACGCGAGCGCCCGCCGGACCGACGCGGACCGCGAGCGCGTCCTGCGCCATTACCCCGCCGCGCTCAAACAGGAACATGGTGGCTACTTCACCCTGGGGCGCGTCTTCGTGAACCTGATCGGGGACCCACGGATCATGAAGCTGTGTACCCACCACGGTCTGCACCACCCGGCGCTGATGCGGTTCGCACTGAAGTTGATGGCCAACCTGACCGATCGCCGGGATGGCGATGCGATGGACCGACTCGTCAACGCCATGACCCGGATAGCGCCGGCCGCATGAAAGGGATGCAACCGTGATCGACCTCACTAGCATGGGCACCCGTGCGCGCACGCCGCCCTGGTGCGCCACGTCGGGCCACTGCTCGAGTGTCGCGGAGGTGAGCGCGTGAACGCATACGTTCCGATCATCGTGCTGGGCGCATTGGGTGCGGGCTTCGTCGTGGTCTCGATCGCGATGGGTGCACTGACCGGGCCGAAGCGCTGGAACCGGGTCAAGGTCGACTCCTATGAGTGCGGCATCGAGCCGACTCCCCAGCCGGCCGGCGGGGGCCGGTTCCCGATCAAGTACTACCTGACCGCCATGCTGTTCATCGTCTTCGACATCGAGATCATCTTCCTGTACCCGTGGGCAGTTCGGTTCGATGCGCTGGGCCTGTTCGGGCTGGTCGAGATGGTCTTGTTCATCCTCACCGTCTTCGTCGCCTACGCGTACGTGTGGCGTCGCGGCGGCCTGGACTGGGACTAGGACGGGATTAGAGCATGGGTGTCGAGGAAGAGCTGTCGGCCGGCGTCCTGCTGACCGGCGTCGAGCGCCTGGTCGGCTTCATGCGCAAGAGCTCGGTGTGGCCGGCGACGTTCGGCTTGGCCTGTTGTGCGATCGAGATGATGGCCTTCGGCGGGCCGCGGCACGACTCGGCCCGGTTCGGGATGGAGGTCTTCCGTGCCTCCCCGCGCCAGGCGGACCTGATGATCGTCGCCGGCCGGGTGAGCCAGAAGATGGCCCCGGTGCTACGCCAGATCTACGATCAGATGCCCGAGCCCAAGTGGGTCATCGCGATGGGCGTCTGCGCCAGCTCCGGCGGCATGTTCAACAACTACGCGATCGTGCAGGGCGTCGACCACATCGTGCCGGTCGACATCTATCTACCCGGCTGCCCGCCGCGTCCGGAAATGCTCATGGACGCGATTCTCAAGCTGCACGACAAGATCCTGCACACGCCGCTGGGCCCACACCGAAAGCGGATCGAGGTCGCGTTGGAACAGGAGGCGCTCGAGACTCCCGCCACCCACGAGATGAAGGGCCTGCTGCGATGAGCGACGATCGCACGCCGGCTCACGACGAAGCCACCGCCGCCGCGGCCGGTGAGGAGGAGAAGACGGCTCCCGCCGAGGCTCCGGCAACCGTCGAACGACCGAGCGCCGAGGCGACGACCGCAGGCCCGGGTGACCTTCCGGAGGAGGTCGCCGGCGAGGGTCCCGCGGGTCCACCCCCGGCCCACCCGACCCAGCGCGGCATGTTCGGTGCGGCCGGCACCGGAGACACCTCGGGGTTCGGCCGGCTCGTTGCGCGGGACACCAACCCGGTGCGTATCGAGTCGACCCCACGGCCGTGGGGCGCAGACTTCGACGACGTCGGTGATTCCCTGACCGGTGCCTTGGAGCAGGCCGGCGTCTCGTTCGGCGACGCGGTCGAGAAGGTGGTCGTCGACCGGGACGAGATCAGCTTCTTCGTCCGGCGGGAGCACCTGGTCGAGTTCGCGAGGGCGTTGCGGGACGATCCGGCGCTCCGGTACGAGCTGTGCATGGGCGTCAACGGCGTGCACTATCCCGGTGAGGCGGGGCGCGAGTTGCACGCGGTCTACCCGTTCCTGTCGATCACCCACAATCGGCGGGTGCGAGTGGAGGTCACTTGCCCCGACGACGACCCGCACGTGCCGTCCATCGTCGAGCTCTATCCGTCGAACAACTGGCATGAGCGGGAGACCTACGACTTCTTCGGGATCATCTTTGACGGTCACCCGGCGCTGACCAGGATCGAGATGCCCGACGACTGGCCGGGTCATCCGCAGCGCAAGGACTACCCGTTGGGTGGGATACCGGTCGAGTACAAGGGCGCGACGATTCCCCCGCCCGACGAGCGGAGGGCTTACACATGAGCAGCTCTATGGACGATGTCACGTTCGTGGCTCCCGCGGGCGAGGTGACTCCAGAGGACGTCTATGCCGACATCCGTGAGACGACCGAAGGTGCTGTGTACAACGTCACCGGCCAGGACTGGGACGACGTCATCGGCGCCGCTGTTGCGGGCCAGGAGCGGGTCGTCGTCAACATGGGTCCACAGCACCCGTCGACGCACGGTGTGCTGCGGCTCATCCTCGAGCTGGATGGCGAGACAGTCACTGAAGCCCGTGCCGGCATCGGATATCTGCACACCGGCATCGAGAAGAACATGGAGTACCGGACGTGGACGCAGGGCGTGACGTTCTGCACCCGGATGGACTACCTGTCCCCGTTCTTCAACGAGACCGCGTACGTGCTGGGCATCGAGCGGCTGATGGGGATCACCGACCAGATCCCCGATCGGGCCAACGTCATCCGGGTGATGATGATGGAGATCAACCGCATCGCCTCACACCTGGTGGCCATCGCGACGGGCGGGATGGAGATCGGGGCTCTGACGGTGATGACGATCGGCTTCCGTGAGCGTGAGCGGTCGCTGGACATCTTCGAACTCGTCACCGGGCTGCGGATGAACAGCGCGTACGTCCGCCCAGGGGGTGTGGCGCAGGATCTGCCGCCAGGTGCAGTCGAAAGCATCCGGGAGTACGTCCGGTGGATGCACGACCATCTCGGTGAATACGAGGACTTCTGCAACGAGAACCCGATCTTCCGTGGCCGGACCGTCGGCATCGGTTACCTCGACCTCACCGGGTGCATGGCCCTGGGTATCACCGGGCCGGTGCTGCGCTCCACCGGGTTGCCCTACGACCTGCGCAAGGCTCAGCCGTACTGCGGTTACGAAACATATGACTTCGAGGTGCCGGTCCGCGACACCGCCGACTCTTACGGCCGGTTCAGGATCCGCATCGACGAGATGCGCCAGTCGCTGCGCATCGTCGAGCAATGCCTGGACCGGCTCGAGCCTGGGCCAGTCATGATCGCTGACAAGAAGATCGCCTGGCCGGCCGAGTTAGCGCTCGGTGGTGACGGTCTCGGCAACAGTCTCGACCACATCCGGCACATCATGGGCGAGTCGATGGAGGGTTTGATCCATCACTTCAAGCTGGTCACCGAAGGATTTCGGGTCCCGGCCGGGCAGGTCTACCAAGCGGTCGAGTCTCCCCGGGGCGAGCTGGGCGTACACCTGGTGTCCGACGGAGGCACCCGTCCGTGGCGGGCGCATTTCCGAGACCCTTCGTTCAACAACCTGCAGGCCGTCGCGGTCATGTGTGAAGGCGGGATGGTGTCCGACGTGGTCGTGGCCGTGGCGAGCCTGGATCCGGTGATGGGGGGAGCGGACAGATGACGGAGCGGCGGGGCGAGAAGCCGAGCGCGACCAGCCGAACGGCTCTTGACGACACCGCCCGGGCCGAGATGCGGGAGATCATCGCTCGCTACCCGCAGCCGCGGTCGGCGTTGCTGCCGATGCTGCACCTGGTCCAGGCCTACGACGGCTACGTGACACCGGCCGGGATCGAGATGTGCGCCGAGGAGCTCGGTCTCACCGAGGCCGAGGTGTCTGCCGTCGCCACGTTCTACACGATGTACAAGCGGCACCCGATGGGCGATTACCACGTCGGTATCTGCACCAATACCCTGTGCGCGATCATGGGCGGCGACGCGATCTGGGAGCAGCTCACCGAAGCTCTCGGGATCGGCCACGACGAAACCGCGGAGAACGGCACGATCTCGCTCGAGCGGGTCGAGTGCAACGCCGCCTGCGACTACGCGCCGGTCGTGATGGTCAACTGGGAGTTCATGGACAACCAGACGCCGCAGTCAGCTCTCGAGCTGGTCGAGAGCCTGCAGGCCGGTGCAGAGGTCCGGTCCACCCGGGGACCGCGCATCTGCACCTGGAAGGAGGCCGCGCGAGTCATCGCCGGGTTCCCCGACGGCCTGGCCCAGGACGGCGTCCAGGCAGGGCCGGCCAGCCTGGCCGGGCTTTCCCTCGCACACGAGCGGGGCTGGGCAGCCCCCGAGTCCGAGTCCCGAGCCATCGAGTCGCCCCAGCCGACGTCGGCCGGCGAGGGTGCCCGATGAGCACGCTGACTCCACTGCTGTCTCAGTACTGGCACGAGACCGACTCCTTCACCCGAGCGGGTTATGAGCGCAACGACGGCTACCAGGGCCTGCGTGCCGCACTTGCGCGCGAGCCGGCCGACATCGTCGCCTTGGTCAAGGAGTCTGGGCTGCGCGGCCGCGGCGGTGCCGGCTTCCCGACCGGTATGAAGTGGAGCTTCATCCCCAAGGACAGCCCGAACCCGACGTACCTGGTCGTCAACGCCGACGAGTCCGAGCCGGGTACGTGCAAAGACATCCCGCTGATGCTCGCCTCGCCACACCTGTTGGTCGAAGGGGTGATCATCGCTTCGTACGCGATCAACGCCAAGCACGCCTTCATCTACATCCGTGGCGAGGTCCTGCACGTGATCCGGCGCATGCAGCAGGCCGTTCAGGACGCCTACGACGCCGGCTACCTGGGCAGCGACATCCTGGGCTCGGGCTACGGCCTGGAGCTCACCGTGCACGCCGGTGCCGGCGCGTACATCTGCGGCGAGGAGACCGCCCTGCTGGACTCGCTGGAAGGTCGGCGCGGTCAGCCGAGGCTCCGCCCGCCATTCCCGGCGGTCGCTGGCCTCTACGCATCACCGACCGTGATCAACAATGTTGAAACCATCGCCTCTGTGCCGTCGATCGTCTTCCAGGGCGTCGACTGGTTCCGTTCGATGGGCTCGGAGAAGTCGCCGGGGTTCACCCTCTATTCGCTGTCGGGGCACGTCCGCCAGCCCGGACAGTACGAGGGTCCGCTGGGGCTCACCCTGCGCGAGCTGCTGGAGATGGCCGGCGGAATCCGCGAGGGGCACGAGCTGAAATTCTGGACGCCCGGCGGGTCGTCGACTCCGCTGTTGACCGCCGAACACCTCGACGTCCCGCTCGACTACGAAGGCGTGGCCGAGGCGGGCAGCATGCTGGGAACCAAGGCACTGCAGATCTTCGACGACTCCACTTGTGTCGTGCGCGCAGTGGCCCGCTGGGTGGAGTTCTACAAACACGAGTCGTGCGGGAAGTGCACCCCGTGCCGCGAGGGTTTCTGGTGGTTGGTTCAGATCCTCGAGCGGCTCGAGGAAGGTCATGGCACGGAAACCGATCTGGACAAGTTGCTGGACCTGTCGGACAACATCGCCGGCCGGTCGTTCTGCGCTCTGGCCGACGGCGGGATCGCGCCGGTCACCTCGTCGCTGCAGTACTTCCGGGACGAGTACATCAGGCACTTCGACGAGGGTGGCTGCCCGTTCGACCCGGCCGAGTCGACCCTGTTCGCAGCGAGCACGGGAGCGAGCACATGAGCCCGGTCGGTCCTCGCATGTGCCGCCCGGATCCTCCCGCGGGCTCCGCGATTCGTGGCGGACGAGCATGCCACGAATCGCTCTTTAGACGCCCGCCAGAGGATCCGGGCGGCACCTGCGAGGTCGCTGCACCTAAGCGAAAGGTTGCCCGATGACTATCACGTCGCAACCGACAAGCGGCACCGCCGAGCAAACACCGAACCTGGTCACACTCACCATCGACGGCTTCGAGGTGAGTGTGCCCGAGCACACGCTGCTCATCCGGGCCGCGGAACTGTTGGGCATCCAGATCCCGCGGTTCTGCGACCATCCGCTGCTCGATCCCGTCGGCGCATGCCGCCAGTGTCTGGTCGAGGTCGTCGACGCGGGCACCGGGCGTGGGATGCCTAAACCGCAGGCGTCGTGCACCATGACCGTCGCACCGGGGATGGTGGTCCGCACCCAGCTCACGTCGCCGGTCGCGGACAAGGCCCAGCAAGGGATCATGGAGTTCCTGCTGATCAACCACCCGCTCGACTGTCCGGTCTGCGACAAGGGCGGGGAGTGCCCCCTGCAAAACCAGGCGATGAGCAACGGCCGGCCGGAGACCCGGTACGAAGGAGTCCGCCGGACCTACCCCAAGCCGATAGCGATCTCCACTCAGGTGCTGCTGGATCGTGAGCGGTGCGTTCTGTGCGCGAGATGCACCCGGTTCTCCAAGGAGATCGCGGGAGACCCGTTCATCGAATTGCTCGAGCGCGGTGCCTTGCAGCAAGTCGGCATCTACGAGGCCGAACCGTTCGAGAGCTACTTCTCCGGAAACACCATCCAGATCTGTCCCGTGGGCGCGCTGACCTCGGCGGCTTATCGATTCCGCGCGCGTCCGTTCGACCTGGTCTCGGTGCCGTCGGTGGCTGAGCACGACGCGTGCGGCGCGGCGATCCGGGTCGACCACCGCCGCGGCACGGTGATGCGCCGGCTGGCCGGTGACGATCCAGAGGTCAACGAGGAATGGATCTCGGACAAGGACCGGTTCGCCTTCCGTTATCCCACCCTCGAGGACCGGCTGACGTATCCGCTGGTTCGCGACGAGGAAACCGGCGAGCTGGTTACCGCATCCTGGCCCGAGGCGTTGTCGGTGGCGGCGCGTGGACTCGCCGCGGCCCGCGACGACCGCGGAGTGGGAGTGTTGGCCGGCGGCCGGCTGACCGTCGAAGACGCCTATGCCTACGCGAAGTTCGCCCGGCTGGTTTTGAACACGAACGACATCGACTTCCGGGCTCGGGTGCATTCTGCCGAGGAGGCCGATTTCCTCGCCGGTCTCGCCGGCGCCGGCCTGGGAGTGACCTACTCGGATCTGGAGAACGCATCCACCGTCCTGCTGGTCGGCTTGGACCCCGAGGAGGAGGCAGCGACGGTATTCCTGCGGCTACGCAAGGCCGTTCGTCAACGTGGTACGACTGTGTTCGCAGTCGCGCCGTTCGCAAGTCGTGGGCTGACCAAGCTCGCCGCGGAGCTGGTGCTGGCGGCGCCCGGCACCGAGGCGGAGGTGCTCCGCGCCATAGCCGACGGTGACCAGCGGGTGCGTGACCTGGCCGATGCGTTGTCGGCGGCCGGCTCGGTGGTTCTCGCCGGCGAGCGGCTCGCCGGCGTTCCCGGCGCCTTGTCGGCGGCCAGCCAACTCGCCACCACAAGCGGCGCTCGCCTCGCCTGGATCCCACGCCGCGCAGGTGAACGGGGCGCGCTCGAGGCTGGGGCCCTTCCGCATCTTCTCCCCGGGGGTCGTCCCTTTGCCGACGCCGAAGCGCGAGTCGACGTCGCGGCTGCGTGGGGCGTGCCGCACGTGCCCGTCCGGGCCGGTCGAGATGGCGACGCCATCATCGCCGCTCTGGCCGACGGAAGCCTGGGCGCGGTTGTGGTCGCCGGTGTCGAGTTGACAGATCTGCCCGATCCGACCGCCGCACAGGCGGCGCTGGAGACGGCTGAGTTCGTGGTCAGCCTGGAGGTCCGTCGGAACGAGATCACCGACCTGGCTGACGTGGTGCTTCCGGTCGCTGCCGTCGCCGAGAAGTCCGGCACATTCGTCAACTGGGAGGGCCGGGACCGGCCGTTCCCGGCCGTCTTCGCCGACAGCACGGCCATGCCGGACAGCCGCGTCCTCGACTCGCTGGCAGCCGAGCTCGGCGTCCGGTTGGGCCTTCCCACGATCGAGGCCGCCCGGGTCGAACTAGCGGAACTGGGCCGATGGGACGGCATGCGGGCCAAGGCCCCAGATCTGCCAGCCGGTGCACCCGCGAACCCCGGTGCCGGAGAAGCGGTGCTCGCCACCTGGCGGATGCTGCTCGATGCGGGCCGTCTGCAGGACGGAGAGCCGCATCTGGCCGGCACCGCTCGCCGGCCGGTGGCGCGCGTCTCGGCGGCAACCGCGGCCGAAATCGGCGTCGCCGACGGTGCGGGGCTGACGGTCGGCTCAGACCGTGGCTCGCTGAGCCTGCCGGTCGAGATCACCGAGATGCCCGACCGCGTGGTATGGGTGCCGCAGAACTCGCCCGGTTCGCCGGTGTACCTCGACCTTGGCGTCAACGCCGGCGACATCGTCACCATCGCTTCCGCGTCCGCCGACGTCAGTCCGATCCAACCTGCCGCTGGAGGTGTCGGGTGACCGCGCTGCACACCGTCGCCCAGACGACCGAACAGGTCCCAGGGTTCGGGGACGATCCGTGGTGGCTGGTGCTGCTCAAAGCGGTCGGCATCTTCGTCCTGCTGATGCTTTTCACGCTGTTCAACATCGTGTACGAGCGCAAGGTCGTTGCCCGGATGCAGCACCGCGTCGGCCCCAACCGGACCGGACCCTGGGGCACGCTGCAAAGCCTCGCCGACGGCGTCAAGCTGATCCTCAAAGAGACGATCACGCCCCGAGGGGTCGACCGGGTCGTCTACGTTCTCGCCCCGATCATCGCGGCAATCCCCGCTTTCATGGTCTTCGCTGTCATCCCGATGGGCCCCGAGGTCTCGATCTTCGGTGTGGTGACGCCGCTTCAGCTGACCGACATGCCGGTCGCGGTGCTGCTCGTGCTCGCCATCGCCTCGGTCGGTGTCTACGGGATCGTCTTGGGCGGCTGGGCCAGTGGCTCGACCTACCCGCTGCTCGGCGGCATCAGGTCGTCGGCGCAGGTGATCTCCTACGAGATCGCGATGGGCCTCTCGTTCGTCGCCGTGTTCCTGTTCGCGGGCTCGATGTCGACCTCGCAGATCGTCCAGGCCCAAGAGCGAATGTGGTTCGTGGTCATCCTGCTGCCGTCATTCGTCGTCTACCTGATCTCGATGGTGGGCGAGACCAACCGGGCACCATTCGATCTGCCCGAGGCCGAGGGCGAACTGGTAGCGGGGTTCATGACCGAGTACTCGTCGGTGAAGTACATGATGTTCTTCCTCGCCGAGTACATCAACATGGTCAATGTCGCCGCGATCGCCACCACCTTGTTCCTCGGCGGGTGGCGTGCTCCATGGCCGATATCCGCCGTCAACGACGGTTACTTCAACACCGGCTGGTGGCCGCTGCTGTGGTTCATCGCCAAGGTGGTCCTGCTGATCTTCGTGTTCATCTGGTTGCGCGGAACGCTTCCTCGGCTGCGCTACGACCAGTTCATGCAACTCGGCTGGAAGATCCTCATCCCAGCCTCGCTGGGCTGGATCTTGTTGGTCGCGGCCATGCGGCTGGCATTCAACGAGGGACTCGAGCGTCGTGACGTTCTGGTCTGGGGCGGTGCGTTCGTCGTGCTCATGCTGGTCGTGAGCGTGATCATCCCTGACCGCAGACCGGCGGAAGCGGACGGCACTCGCGCACCTCCCGACGAGTTCGACGCCCACGCGGGCGGCCACCCGGTGCCTCCGATGCCGCATGAGCAGGAGGCTGCGGTCCCCGCATATCCCCCACGTGCTCCCGAATCCAGCTCAGAGGAGCGGACGAATGCCTAGGTTCCTCGACCCGGTTGCGGGGTTCGGGGTGACGTTCCGGACGATGTTCCGCAAGGTCGTCACCGAGCAGTATCCAGAGCAGCGGCACACGGTTGCTCCGCGGTTTCATGGCCGGCACCAGCTCAACCGCCATCCGGACGGGCTGGAGAAATGCATCGGCTGCGAATTGTGTGCGTGGGCGTGTCCGGCCGACGCCATCTACGTGGAGGGCGACGCCAACACAGATGAGCTCCGCTTCTCGCCAGGGGAGCGGTACGGCCGCGTGTACCAGATCAACTACCTGCGTTGCATCCTCTGCGGCCTGTGCATCGAAGCCTGCCCTACCCGGGCGCTGACGATGACCAACGAGTACGAGCTCGCCGATGACACCCGCGAGAAACTGATCTACGAAAAGCAGGATCTCCTTGCCCCCCTATTGCCCGGAATGGAGGAACCGCCGCACCCCATGCGACTGGGTGACAGCGAGCGCGATTATTACCTCCGCTCGGGCATAGGCTTGCGCGGCGCTTCCCAGGACCAGCACGTTTCGGAGGGCAAGGGCTGATGGGTGTCGGCGTGCTCGCCCAGGTGGCTGAGGCCACGAGTCACACCGGCGAGACAGTGCTGTTCTGGATCATCGCCCCGCTCGCGGTGGTGTCTGCTCTCGGTCTCGTCATCGCCCGTAAGGCAGTCCACGGCGCAATGTTCGTCGCCGTCACCATGATCTGCCTCGCTGTGCTTTACATCGCCTTGGAGGCACCGTTCCTCGGCGTGGTCCAAGTCGTCGTTTACACCGGCGCGATCATGATGTTGTTCCTCTTCGTGATCATGCTGGTCGGAGTCGACGCCAGCGACTCTCGAGTCGAGACGATCCGTGGGCAACGGGTGGCAGCGGTGCTGGCCGGCCTGGGCTTCGGCATCTTGCTGGTCGCGGTGGCAGCCAACGCGCTGCTGCCGGCGCCGGCCGGGATGGCCGCCGCGGCGCCAGACGGCAACGTGATTGCCATCGCCGACCGGATCTTTTTCCGGTACGTGTTCGCCTTCGAGGTCACCAGCGCCCTGCTGATCACGGCCGCACTCGGTGCCATGGTGCTGACCCATCGTGAGCGGCTGTTCCGCCGGCCCAGCCAGCGTGAACTGTCCGAACAGCGGTTCCGCGCCGGCGGCGCTGCCGCATCGCAGCTGCCGAGCCCAGGTGTCTATGCCCGCCACAACGCGGTCGACACCCCGGCGCTCCTGCCGGACGGAACACCCAGTGACCTGTCGATCTCGAAGGTCCTGGTCGCCCGTGGCGTGGTTCGGGTTACCGACCAGGCGGCAAGCGATGTGTCCCGGCTGGAGGCTCAGGTCGAAGAACTGACCGGTGAGCCACTCGAGGAGTCGGTGGGCGACGACGAAGGGGGGCGGCGATGAGTCCGACGCCGTATCTGGTCCTGTCCGCCATCCTGTTCACCATCGGCGGCGCTGGGGTCTTGCTACGACGCAATGCGCTGATCGCCTTCATGAGTGTCGAACTGATGCTCAACGCCTGCAACCTTGCCTTTGTCACGTTCGCCCGCATGCACGGCGACATCGACGGCCAGGTCGTGGCTTTCTTCGTCATGGTCGTCGCCGCCGCCGAGGTGGTCGTCGGCCTCGCGATCATCGTCACGATCTTCCGGACCCGCAGATCGGCGTCGGTCGACGACGCCAGCCTGCTCAAGCTCTGAGGTGATGATGACCGCGCTCGTCGGCCAGACGACTGAGGAGACCGCCACCCTCGCCGGGGGCGTGTTCTCCTCGACATGGCTGCTCATCGCGCTCCCGTTGCTGGGCGCAGCGGTCCTGCTGCTCGGCGGGCGCCGGCTCAACCGGACAGCCCCCGTGCTCGGCTGTGTTGCGCCCGTGGCGGCGTTCGTGCTTGCCGTCGTGTTGTTCGTCTCGATGATCGGCCGTGCGCCTGAGGAGCGGGCCATCTCCGTGCCGATGTACGACTTCTTCACCGTCGGTGACTACGCCGTGGCGGTCGGGTTGCTGCTCGACCAGCTGTCGATGGCCTTCGTGCTGCTCATTACCGGCGTCGGCTCGCTCATCCACATCTACTCGATCGGCTACATGGAGCACGACGAAAACCGGCAACGCTTCTTCGGCTACCTGAACCTGTTCGTCGCCGCGATGCTGTTGCTGGTTCTGGCCGACGATTACCTGATCCTCTACGTCGGCTGGGAGGGCGTGGGTCTCGCCTCGTACCTGCTGATCGGGTTCTGGCAGCACAAGGACTCGGCCGCGGTAGCAGCCAAGAAGGCGTTCGTGGTCAACCGCGTCGGCGACTTCGGCATGTCGCTCGCTGTCATGTCCATGGTGGTGGTCTTCGGCTCGACAGCGTTCGCCGTTGTCTTCCCGGCTGCGGAAGGAGCGCCGAACGACTGGCTAGTGGCCATCGGACTTCTGCTTCTCCTCGGGGCGTGCGGCAAGTCCGCGCAGTTCCCATTGCAGTCCTGGCTGCTCGACGCAATGGAAGGTCCGACCCCGGTCTCGGCTCTGATCCATGCCGCGACCATGGTGACCGCGGGCGTCTATCTGATCGTCCGGTCTGCCGCGATCTTCAACGGCAACGAGATCGCCCAGACCGCCGTCGTCATTGTCGGCACGATCACGCTGCTCATGGGCGCGATCATCGGATGCGCCAAGGACGACATCAAGAAGGCCCTGGCCGGGTCGACCATGAGCCAGATCGGTTACATGATGCTCGCAGCTGGTCTGGGTCCTGCGGGTTACGCGTTCGCCATCTTCCACCTGCTGACCCACGGCTTCTTCAAGGCCGACCTCTTCCTCGGCGCGGGCTCGGTCATGCACGGCATGAACGACGAAGTCGACATGCGCCGCTATGGGGCGCTGCGCGTCGCCATGCCGATCACCTTCCTCACGTTCGCGGCCGGCTACCTGGCGATCATCGGCATACCGCCGTTCGCCGGGTTCTTCTCCAAGGACTCGATCATCGAGGTGGCCATCGCAAGCAACTTCGTGGCCGGTTTCTGCGCTCTGGTCGGGGCGGGTATCACCGCGTTCTACATGACCAGGGTCATGCTGATGACGTTCGTCGGCGAGAAGAGGTGGGCGGCCAACGCCCATCCGCACGAGTCGCCCCTGGTCATGACCGTCCCGCTGATGATCCTCGGTGGGCTGTCCGTTGTCGGTGGTGCAGCGCTGCTCTATGTCGGCGGCGGCATCGTCGAGTGGCTCGAGCCGGTGACCGGTGAAGAGCACGTCGAGCTCGGAATCCCGATCTGGGCAATGACATTGATCACGCTCGCCGTCGTCTTGATCGGGGTGTTCATCGCCTGGCAGATCTTCGGCCGGCAGCCGGTGCCCGCAACCCAGCCGCGCGGTTCGGTTGTCACCGTCGCGGCCCGGCGCGACCTCTACGGAGACGCCGTCAACGAGGCCGTGTTCATGCGGCCCGGACAGTACCTGACCAGGTCGCTCGTCTACGTCGACAATCGTGGTGTCGACGGCGCCGTCGTCGGCACGGCAGCGGCAGTCGGTGGTTTCTCCTCCCGCCTGCGCCGATGGCAGACCGGGTTCGTCCGCTCGTATGCCCTGTCCATGCTCGCCGGCGCAGCGATCGTCGTCGTGGCCATGCTGGTGGTGAGGCTGCCGTGAACTTTCCCTGGCTCACTGCCCTGATCGCGGTTCCACTTCTCGGCGCAGCTCTCACCGCACTGGTTCCCCGCGGTCTCGAACTGGCCGCCAAGAAGCTGGCCCTGTTCATGGCCGTGGTCACGGCGATCCTTGCTCTGATCGCCGCGATCGCGTTCGTCCGCGACGGTCAGCCCGAGCAGTTCGTCGAGCAGTACGAGTGGGTCGGGTCGCTGGGTGTCTTCTATGCTCTGGGCGCGAACGGCGTCTCCCTGTCACTCATCGTCCTGACCGCTGTCGTCACGCCGATCGTGCTGCTCGCCATGTGGCGGGAAGCCGAGGCAGAGCGCCGCAATCCCAAGCCGTTCTTCGCTCTCATGCTGCTGCTCGAAGCGATGATCATCGGTACTTTCGCCGCCCAGGACGTGTTGCTGTTCTACGTGCTCTTCGAAGCGATGCTGGTGCCGATGTACTTCCTCATCGGCCTCTATGGCGGCCCGCAGCGGCGGTACGCCGCGGTGAAGTTCCTGCTTTACAACCTGCTTGGTGGGCTGATCATGCTCGCCGCTGTGATCGGGCTGTATGTGCAGTCGGTCGATGCGGGGCAGCCGTCGTTCCTGCTCGCCGACCTCGTCGCCCTGGACGTCCCCGTCGAGATCCAGCGCTGGCTCTTCATCGGATTCATGTTCGCGTTCGCGATCAAGGCGCCGCTGTGGCCGTTCCATACCTGGCTACCGGACGCCGCCGCGGAAGCCACGCCGGCGAACGCTGCGTACCTGTCTGGTGTCATGGACAAGGTCGGCACGTTCGGCATGATCGCGCTGGTTCTGCCCTTGTTCCCGGACGCCACTCGCGAGTTCGCTCCCGTGGTGGTCGTGCTGGCTGTCATCAGCATCCTCTACGGAGCCCTGCTGGCCGTCGGGCAGACCGACATGAAGCGGCTGATCGCCTACACGTCGATCTCCCACTTCGGCTTCATCGTGCTGGGCATCTTCGCGCTCACCAGCCAAGGGCTGGCCGGGTCGACGCTGTACATGGTCAACCACGGGTTGTCGACGGTGGCCTTGTTCGTCATCGTCGGTTTCCTCGTCATCCGACGGGGGTCGAGGCTCGTTGCCGACTATGGCGGCGTGGCTCAGCCGGCCCCGATACTCGCGGGGTCGCTGTTGTTCGCCGGGCTGTCCGGGCTCGCCCTGCCCGGCCTCGCGACGTTCGTGAGCGAGTTCCTGGTGCTGGTGGGCACGTATAGCCGGTACCGTGCTGCAGCGGTCGTGGCGACCATCGGGATCGTCTTGGCCGCGTTGTACATCTTGCTGTTCTACCAGCGCACCATGACCGGCCCCGCCCGTGATGCGACGAGGGATTTTCCGGACCTGCGTCGGCGCGAGATGCTGGTCGTCGCCCCGCTGGTGGCCCTGCTCCTGGCGGTCGGGTTCTTCCCCAAGCCGCTGTTGGATGTCATTGACGACGGCGTGCAGCCCACGCTCGCGGAAGTCGGAGTGAGTGATCCCGAACCGATCACTCCCGCGGCAGAAGGGAGCGAGTGAGTGAACGCGCCCACCATCGAATATGCCGAACTCCTGCCGATGCTGATTGTCTTCTCAGCGGCGATCATCGGGGTCCTGATCGAGGCGTTCGTCCCCCGCCCGCCGCGGCACATGCTGCAGGTCGGTCTCGCGCTCGTGGCGTTGATCGCGGCGTTCGCCGCGGTGATCTGGCTGGCCGGAACGTCTCTGGTTGGCGCGGCGGGCTCAGTGGCGATCGACGGGCCGGCGTTGTTCCTGCAAGGAGCGATCTTGGTGTTGGCCGCGATCAGCATTCTGTTCTTCGCTGAACGACGGCTGGAGGGCGGGGGAGACGCGTTCGCACCGTCGGCTTCAGCGCTGCCGGGCGGGGCGGCGGAACGCACCCTGGTCGCCGAGGGTGTCCTGCAGACAGAGGTCTACCCGCTGACGATGTTCGCGATCGGCGGGATGCTGCTGTTCCCGGCGTCCAACGATCTGCTGACGCTGTTCGTTGCGCTGGAGGTGCTGTCCCTGCCGCTGTACCTGCTCGCCGGTATGGCCCGGCGGCGTCGGCTGCTCTCGCAGGAAGCGGCGCTGAAGTACTTCCTGCTCGGGGCGTTCTCCTCGGCGTTCTTCCTGTTCGGCGCGGCTCTGATCTACGGTTTCGCGGGCTCCGTGCGGCTTTCGGACATCGACGTGGCGCTCGGCGCCCGGGTGGGTCAGGAAGGCCTGCTACTCGCCGGGGTCGGCCTGATAGCGGTCGGTCTGCTGTTCAAGGTGAGCGCCGCGCCGTTCCACTTCTGGACTCCGGACGTGTATCAGGGCGCGCCGACACCCGTCACCGGCTTCATGGCCGCGTGCACCAAGGTGGCGGCTTTCGGAGCGATGCTGCGGATCTTCTACGTGTCGTTCGGGGGCGTGAGCAGCGACTGGCAGCCGATGTTCTGGGCGGTCGCCGTGCTCACCATGATGGTCGGCGTCGTGGTGGCGTTGACCCAGACCGACGTCAAGCGCATGTTGGCGTACTCGTCGATCGCGCACGCCGGGTTCATCCTGACCGGGATGGTGGCCGCCGACGCGATCGGCACGGCCAGCGTGCTGTTCTACCTCGTCGTCTACGGCTTCACGACGGTAGGTGCGTTCGCCGTCGTCACCTTGGTACGGGACTCCGCCGGCGAGGCCACGCACCTGGCGAAATGGGCGGGGCTGGGCAAACGGTCGCCAGTGGTCGCTGCGACGTTCGCGCTGTTCCTGCTTGCCTTCGCCGGCATACCGCTGACCAGCGGCTTCGTCGGCAAGCTGGTGGTGTTCTCTGCTGCGCTAGACGCGGGTGCGGTGCTGCTCGTGGTCGTCGGGGTGGTCGCGAGCGCCATCGCCGCGTTCTTCTACATCCGGGTCATCGTGTTGATGTTCTTCACCGATCCGGCGCCGGACGGCCCGACGGTCGCGGTTCCGAGCCTGGGGACTACCGTCGGCATCGGAATCGGCGTGGCCGCGACGATCATCCTCGGCATTGTGCCGGGGCCGATGCTCGAACTCGCCCAGCAGGCAGCTCTGTTCGTCCGCTGACCATAGCTCGAGGAGGAATGCCGTGACCTCGCTCAACCTCGGCATTCCCTCTGTCGACCCAGCCTTCGAGGCGGCGGTCGCAGCGGGGCTGGAAGAGGTCGAGGAGCGGTTGACCGAGGCGGTCAAGTCCGATGACGCGCTGCTCGCCTCTGCGGCTCGGCACCTCGTGGCCGCGGGCGGCAAGAGATTCCGGCCGCTGCTCGCCCTGACTGCCGGCCACTTCGGCGATGCCGACGCTCCCGGCGTGGTGAACGCCGCGGTCGTGGTCGAGCTGACTCACGTGGCCACCCTGTACCACGACGACGTGATGGACGAGGCGGCTCTGCGCCGGGGGGCACCGAGCGCGAACGCGCTGTGGGGCAACACGGTGGCCATTCTCACCGGCGACTTCCTGTTCGCCCGGGCGTCGGACATCGCGGCCGAGCTGGGCACCGAATCGGTGCGGATCCAGGCCCGGACGTTCCAGCGGCTGGTGCAGGGGCAGCTTCACGAAACGTTGGGTCCGCGTGGCGAGGAGAACCCCGTCACCCATTACCTCGGCGTCCTGGCCGACAAGACAGCGTCGCTCATCGCGACCTCAGCCCGCCTCGGTGCGCTGCATTCCGGCGTGCCTGCGCCGACGGTCGACGTGCTCGCCCGGTTCGGCGAGCGAATCGGGATGGCATTCCAACTCGCCGACGACGTTCTGGACATCGCCAGCGAGTCGACCGTGCTCGGCAAGACCTCTGGCACCGACCTTCGTGCCGGCATCCCGACGCTTCCCGTCCTCTATGCCCGCCAGTCCACCGAAGCGGCGGACGCATCACTGCGCGCGCTGCTCGACGGCCCGCTGCACGACGACGGCGTGCACGGTGAGGCGCTGCGACTGTTGCGCGCACATCCGGCGATGGCCCGCGCGCGGGCCGTGGTACGCCGCTACGCCGACGATGCCCGAGCCGTCCTGGCGGCGCTCCCCGATGTCCCTGCTCGCCGCGCGCTCGAAGCGCTCTGTGACTCCGTGGTCACCCGCACCGCGTGACCCCCCGGCGCCACCTCCGGAATGACCGCGTTCACCACCCCTGGCTGGGCGAGCCAAGGCTAGTTGACGGTCCACGGGTCGCTGCCGGCCAGCAGGCCGGCCAGGTCACCAGGCCCCTGGGTGTCGACGGCGCGATCCAGTTGGGCAGTCATCAAGTCCCCGTAGGTCGCGCGGTCGACCTGCCGAAAGATGCCGATCGCGGATCGTGCCAGCGAGCCCGGGTCGGCCAGCCGCGACAGCGCGAAGGCCTGCGACGGGTCGGCCGCATGCGCATCGTGGACGATGACCGACGGCTCGTCGCCTGCGCAGACCTCCAGCCCGCCGGTGGCGGGATCTCGGCGCACACCCTGGTCCAGGTCGGCGCCGAAGCGCACCGGCTGGCCGTGCTCGAGCCGGATGAGCACGTCGTCGCGGGTATCGGGGCTCTTCAGCAGGTCGAATGCGCCGTCGTTGAAGATGTTGCAGTTCTGATAGATCTCGACCAGTGAAGTGCCGCGGTGCGCGGCCGCCGCCCGCAGGACCGACGTCAGGTGAGCGCGGTCGGAGTCGATGGTGCGGGCGACGAAGGTGGCCTCGGCGCCCAGGGCCAGTGACACTGGGTTGAATGGGGCGTCCAGCGAACCCATCGGCGTGGACTTGGTGATCTTGCCGATCTCGGACGTCGGCGAGTACTGGCCCTTGGTGAGCCCGTAGATGCGGTTGTTGAACAGCAGGATGGTCAGATTGACGTTGCGCCGCAGGGCGTGGATGAGATGGTTGCCGCCGATCGAGAGCGCATCGCCGTCACCAGTGACCACCCATACCGACAGGTCCGGCCGTGACGCGGCCAGTCCGGTGGCGATCGCCGGCGCCCGGCCGTGGATGGAGTGCATCCCGTAGGTGTCGAGGTAATACGGGAACCGTGACGAACACCCGATACCAGAGACGAAGACGATGTTCTCGCGCCGCAACCCGAGCTCCGGGAGGAACCCCTGAACCGTGGCGAGGATCGCGTAGTCGCCACACCCCGGGCACCAACGGACCTCCTGGTCGCTGGTGAACGTCTTCTTGGTCTCAGGGACGTCCGTGATGGGCACGCCCTGCAGGCCGGCCGGCAACTCCAGCTCGACCTTGGTATCAGAGATGGTGTCAGACATCCGCAATCGCCTTCTCGATGACGTCGGCGAGCTCTTCGGCCTTGAACGGGAGCCCGCGGACGCGGTTGTAGCTCTGCACGTCGACCAGGAACCGGCCCCGTAGCAGCAGGGCGAGTTGGCCGAGGTTCATCTCCGGTACCAGCACCCGGTCATAGGAGCGCAGGACCTCGGCGGTGTTGGCTGGGAACGGATTGAGGTGACGGAGGTGCGCCTGGGCAACGGGCCGGCCGGCCCGACGGATCCGCCGCACCGCCGCTCCGATGGGGCCGTAGGTGGAGCCCCAGCCCAGCACGAGCAGTCGCGCATCGCCAGTGGGGTCGTCGACTGCCAGCGGGCCGATGCTCGCGGCAATACCGTCGACCTTCGCCTGCCGCAGCCGAACCATCCGGTCATGGTTGTCCGGGTCGTAGGAGATGTCGCCTGAACCGTCGGCCTTCTCGATGCCGCCGATACGGTGCTCGAGACCTGCCGTTCCCGGGATGGCCCACGGCCGTGCGAGTGTCGACGGGTCGCGCAAGTAAGGCCAGAACTGCCTGGGTCCGGTGCCGTTCCCGTGGTTCAGTGCGGTAGCGAAGCCGGGGTCGATCACCGGTAGGTCGGACACAGCCGGGATCCGCCACGGCTCGGCGCCGTTGGCCAGGTTGCCGTCGGAGAGCAGCAATACAGGCGTCCGGTAGGTCACCGCGATCCGGGCGGCCTCCAAGGCAGCGTCGAAGCAATCGCCGGGCGAGCAGGGCGCCACGATCGGCACCGGTGATTCGCTGTTACGGCCGAACATCGCCTGCAGCAGGTCGGCCTGCTCTGTCTTGGTGGGCAGACCGGTGGAGGGGCCACCGCGCTGGATGTCGCAGACGATCAGTGGCAGCTCGAGCGAGACCGCCAGGCCGATCGTCTCCGACTTGAGGGCAACACCTGGGCCCGACGTCGTCGTGACGCCAAGTGCGCCACCGAACGCGGCGCCGAGCGCCGCGCCGATGCCGGCGATCTCGTCCTCGGCTTGAAACGTCCGCACCCCGAAGCGTTTGTGCTTGGACAGCTCGTGCAGGATGTCCGAGGCCGGGGTGATCGGATACGAGCCCAGGAACAGCGGCAGTCCGCTGCGCTGGGACGCGGCGATCAGGCCGTAGGACAGTGCCAGGTTTCCGGTGATGTTGCGGTACTGGCCGGACGGTAGTGGCGCCGGCTTGACCTCGTACGAGACCGCGAAGTCCTCGGTGGTCTCTCCGTAGTTCCAGCCCGCCTTGAAGGCGGTGATATTGGCGTCGCGGATGGTTGGGTGCTTGGCGAACTTCCGCTCCAGGAACGTCAACGTCCCCTCGGTGGGGCGGCCGTACATCCAGGACAGCAGGCCCAGCGCGAACATGTTCTTCGAGCGCCCGGCCTCCTTGCGAGTGAGGCCGAACTCCTTCAGCGCCGTCATTGTCATGCCGGTGAGATCCAGGGCATGGACCTTGTACGCGCCGAGGCTGTCGTCCTCGAGCGGGTTCGCCAGGTAGCCGACCTTCTTCAGCGCCCGTTCGGTGAAGTCGGCGGTGTCGACGATCACGGTGGCGCCACGCGGAAGATCGTCGATGTTCGCCTTGAGCGCGGCAGGATTCATTGCGACGAGCACATTCGGAGCGTCGCCTGGAGTCAGGATGTCGTGGTCGGCGAAATGCAGCTGAAAACTGGATACCCCAGGCAGAGTCCCTGCAGGAGCACGGATCTCAGCCGGGAAGTTGGGCAGCGTAGACAGGTCGTTGCCGAAAGAGGCTGTCTCGGCGGTGAATCTGTCTCCGGTCAGCTGCATTCCGTCACCGGAGTCGCCTGCGAATCGGATGATCACGCGGTCGATCTCCTGGACCTGCTTTCCGGTCACCGGATGTTGACGCCTCCCCTAGGTGGCACGTCTTGGCGCCTGGCCGCCTTCGGCCATGCGGTGCGTCATGCGCCTCCTGTACCCATGCTACGACCGTTGGACCGCGTTCCCGTGCGCCGACCCAGGAATGTGCACGTGCATTTTCTCACTGCGGCGGGTGTCGGACTCACCCGGCCCATCCACGGGTAGCGTGGATGACAGCGGGCCTGGGCCGCATCGCAGCTGCGAGGAGGCGGACGTGGAGTCCTACCTGTCTCCGTACGTCGTCCTCGGGATCGTGGCTGTGGCCGGCGTCGCGTTCGTCGCCGTGGCCTATGGCGCCAATCGCCTGCTCGCGCCACATCGGCCCACGCGCGAGAAGTTGCTCACCTACGAATCGGGGGTCGATCCCGTCGGCGAGGGATGGGCACACACCAACATCCGCTACTACATCTACGCCTTCCTCTATGTAGTCTTCGCCGTCGACGCTGTCTACCTGTTTCCGTGGGCGACCGTGTTCGCCGAACCGAACTTCGGGATGACGACGCTGATCGAGATGTTCGTCTTCCTCGGCTTTCTCGCGACCGGGATCCTCTACGCCGTGCGGCGGGGAGTCCTGACGTGGCTGTGACCGAACTGGGGATGCCCGGGCATGGACTGCCCGACGGTGACCAGCGAGCCGGCTCGGTGGGACCGGCCCAGCGGCTGGTGCCCGATCCGGTCCGGATCGTGCTCAACTGGGGCCGGCGTTATTCGCTGTGGGTGTTCAACTTCGGCCTGGCGTGTTGCGCCATCGAGTTCATCGCGGCTTCGATGGCCCGCCACGATTTCATCCGGCTCGGTGTCATCCCGTTCGCGCCTGGCCCCCGACAGGCCGACCTGATGGTCGTGTCGGGAACGGTCACGGACAAGATGGCACCAGCCGTGCGCCGGCTCTACGAGCAGATGCCAGAGCCCAAGTACGTGATCTCGTTCGGGGCATGCTCGAACTCCGGTGGCCCGTACTGGGACTCGTACTCGGTGACCAAGGGCGTCGATCAGGTCGTCCCCGTCGACGTGTACGTACCCGGCTGCCCGCCGAGACCCGAAGCTTTGCTGCAGGGGATCCTCCGGCTGCAGCAGAAGATCGCCGGTGAGAACCTTGCCGAACGCTACCCGGATCCGGCCGCTGCTCGGCGTGCTGCCTCGCCGACCGTTCTGACTCGCCCGCTCGTCTCGCCCGCAGCGGCTGAGCGGGAACGGCCGTGACCGAGCACAGCGACGACTGGGCGGTACAGCTGGCCCATGCCGCCGGCGAAGGTGCGGATGTCGGCGACGCCTTTGGGGTCCCTGTCTTCGACGTAGCGGCAGAGCGTTGGGTCGCCACGCTGCAGGCCGCCCGTGACTCGGGACTGACGTTCTTCGACTGGCTCTCCGCCGTCGACGAGCTCGACGAGGGTTTCTCAGTGGTCGCTCACGTCGCCGATCTGGCCCGGCATCCGGTGCTGCACCTGCTGGTTCGCACCCGTATCCCGCGAGACGCACCCGTGCTGCCGTCGGCCACTGCCGTCTACCGCGGTGCGGCATGGCACGAGCGCGAGACCCATGAGATGTTCGGCATCGGTTTCGACGGGCATCCCGCGCTCGACCCGCTACTTCTGCCCGACGGCTTCGCAGGTCATCCGCTGCGCAAGGAGTTCGTGCTGGCGGCACGGGCCGCCAAGCCCTGGCCTGGCGCCAAAGAGCCGGGCGAGGGCGGCGAGTCGGCGGCCGCGCCGTCCCGTCGCCGAATGTTGCCGCCAGGCGTGCCGGATCCATCCTGGGGACCGCGCCCGCCCGTGGGCAGGGAAGACTCGGCGTGATCGACGTCGTCGGGGCACTCGTCCGGGTTGTCGCCGTCGTGGCTGCTTTCCTGTTGCTTCCCCTGCTCGTCGGCCAGACCGAGCACAAGGTCATGGCACACATGCAGGGCCGGGTCGGGCCGATGTACGCAGGCGGGTTCCACGGCTGGGCACAGCTGATCGCCGACGGGGTGAAGTTCGCCCAGAAAGAGGACGTTCTCCCGGCCCGCGCCGACCGCTCAGTGTTCCGGCTCGCCCCCGCAGTCGCGATGATCCCGTATCTCGTCGCGATGGCGTTTGTCCCGCTGGCACCCGGCTGGGTCGGCGTCGACGTCGACGCCGGCCTGCTGGTGGTGCTGGCTGTCATGGGCGTGAGCGTGCTGGGCTCCCTGATGGGAGGCTGGGCGAGCGGCAACAAGTATTCGCTGCTGGGCAGCCTGCGCACGGCCGCGCAGCTGATGGCCTATGAGTTGCCGTTCGTGCTGACTGCAGCGTCGGTCGCCATGGCCGCCGGGACGCTGTCGTTGCCGGGCATCGTCGAGGCGTGGCAGCCATGGTGGCTGCTATGGCAGGGAATCGGTGCCGTCGTGTTCTTCCTGGCCGGCTTGGCCGAACTGCAAAGGCCACCATTCGACATGCCGGTGGCCGATTCGGAGATCATCTTCGGGGCATACACGGAGTACACCGGACTGCGCTTCGCGTTCTTCCTGCTCGCCGAGTACGCCGGGATCGTGCTGCTCAGCGCGCTCACCGCGGTGCTCTTCCTCGGCGGGTGGCACGGACCGTTCGATGACACGCTCGGCTGGCTGTGGACGCTTCTCAAGACATTCGCCCTCGCCGTCGTGGTCATCTGGTTGCGGGTCGCCTACCCGCGCCTGCGCGAGGACCAGCTCCAGCGGCTGGCCTGGCAGTGGCTGGTGCCACTCGCGTTGCTCCAGCTCGCGATCACAGGCGTGGTCGCGCTCGTGTGACCACGATGGGAGAGGCCGCCGGCTTTGCGCGGCCAGGGGATCGGGCTAGCCTCGATCGAGGGTCGCCTGCAGCGGCCACGGATCGATTGGCAGAAGACGATGCGTACAGAACGTCGGCGCCGGTACGCCGTGCGTGAGCCGTCTACCGACGACACCAGCTTGCTCGGACTGGCAGCGGTGTGGGCCGAGCTCGACGCTCCCATGCCGCCGAAGCGGCGTTCGACGCATCGGCAGGGCCGCCGTGCGCAGCTCTCACCGTCGACCGCCCCCGTAGCGCTCCTCGCTGGGTTGGCCGGTGCTCTCGTCCTCGCGGTGGCGATGATCGTGTTTCTGCTCAGTCTCATTCGCTAGACGTGGCAGCCATGTGGATCTTGCGGCCGGTTTGACGGTCCGACCGGCAAACCTGTCTCATGATCGCGAGAGATACGGGCGTGGAGGGTCGAATCGAGGCCAGGAAGAGACCAAGATGGGTCACATGGCTCGTCTCGGCCTCGCATACGGACTGGCCACGACGCTCCGGCGGCTGACCCGGCGCGCGGTCACCGCGCAGTACCCCGACGCCGCGCCTCAGTTGCCGCCGCGCAGCAGGGGTGTCATCGCGCTGACCGAGGAGAACTGCACGGTCTGCATGCTCTGTGCCAGGGAGTGCCCGGACTGGTGCATCTACATCGACTCGCACAAGGAGGAGCTGCCGCCGGCCACCGAAGGCGGACGTGCCCGCAGCCGAAACGTCCTCGACCGGTTCGCGATCGACTTCTCCCTGTGCATGTACTGCAGCATCTGCATCGACGTGTGCCCCTTCGACGCGCTGCACTGGTCCCCGGAGTTCGAGTACGCGGAGCTCGACATCCGCGACATGGTGCACGAGCGTGAGCGGCTCCGGGAATGGATGTGGACGGTTCCGCCACCGCCGGCAGTGGATTCGAACGCCGCTGAACCCAAGGAGGTCGAGACCGCCCGCAAGTCCGCGGCCACGGGCCCCGGGGCGGTCGGGTGAACGGAGTCGAGCTGGCGTTCGTGCTGCTGGGTGCGGTCGCCGTCGGGTCTGGTGTGCTCGTCGTCACCACAGCCCGGGTCGTTCATGCCGCTCTCTGGCTCGCGGTCAGTCTTGGGGCAGTGGCCGGACTGTTCCTGCTGCTCACCGCCGAACTCATGGCCTGGGTGCAGGTCCTGATCTACGTCGGCGCCGTGGTCGTCCTGGTGCTCTTCGCGCTGATGCTGACGCGCGCGCCGATCGGACCGGCTCCTGCTGCACCCCTGCCTCGGGTGGTTCTCGCTGGCACGATCGCAGCGGCGACGGCTGCCGTGCTGATCGGTGGCGCGCTGACGGCCATGGGGAGTGCGGAGATCGATCTCGAGACGATCGACGTCGGCACCGGCAGGGCAATCGGATCCGCGCTGTTCACTGCGTGGGTCCTGCCGTTCGAGGTCCTTTCCGTTCTCTTGCTGGCCGCCCTGGTCGGCGCGATCGTTCTAAGCCGAGGTCGGGGCCGCGAGGACAGGTCATGAGACTGGCGTTCCCCCTCGTCGTGTCTGCGCTGCTCTTCTCACTCGGTGTCTTCGGTGTCCTGGCTCGCCGTAACGCCGTACTCGTGCTGATGTCCGTCGAGTTGATGCTCAACGGCGTCAACATCAACCTCGTGGCGTTCGACGCGTGGTGGGCCGACGCGTTGCACGCCGGCCAAGTCCTGACGCTGTTCGTCATCACGATTGCGGCGGCGGAGGTGGGTGTCGGGCTCGCGATCGTGCTGCTCGTTTTCCGCAACCGGGGAACATCCGACCTCGACGATCTGGGCCTGCTCGACGAGCGGACCGAGGTGGTCGAGGAGGACGTCGAGCCGAAGGCGGCACGTTGATCGTCGTACCGCTGATCTTCCTCGTCCCCTTCGCTGCGGCGTTCATCGGCCTCGCCGTCGGATGGAACCGTCTCGCGGCACGCCGGGTCGCCGTGACCGGCGCCGGCCTCGCGCTCGCCCTGGCGGTGTACGCCGCGGTCACAGTATGGGCCGGGGGGCCGTCGGTTGACGTCTGGGGAACCGTGCCGACGGGCTGGATTCCTATCACCATCGCCACCCGCGCTGACGGGCTCGGCGTGACGGTCGGCGTGATGGTGACGGCCGTCGCGTTCGCCGTCCAGGTGTACTCGACGGCGTACATGCGGCCGGAGCCTCGCTACGGTTCATACGCCGCCCTGGTCTCGCTGTTCACTTCGGCGATGTTGCTCGTCGTCTACGCCGACGACCTTGTCGTGCTCCTCGTCGGCTGGGAGGTCATGGGCATCTGCTCGGCCTTGTTGATCGGCCAGCATTGGGAGCGCCCCGAGGCCCGGGCCGCGGCGATCAAGGCCTTCGTCGTCACCCGGCTCGGTGACGTCGGCATGCTGGCCGGGATCCTCGTCCTCGCTGACTTGGCGGGCTCGTTCCAGATCTCGGTGTTGCAGGAGTCCGCTGCCGCGTCGACGACGCTGACCGTCGGGCTGGTCCTTCTTCTGTGTGGTGTCGTCGGGAAATCCGCCCAGGTGCCGCTGCACGTGTGGCTTCCCGACGCCATGGCCGGCCCGACGCCGGTCTCAGCGCTGATACACGCGGCGACGATGGTCGCCGCCGGCGTGTTCCTCGTCGCCCGGCTCGACTCGGTGTTCTTGCTCTCACCTGTCGCTCTCGCCGTCTTGGCGGTAGTGGCGGCCACGACGATGGTGCTTGCCGCCCTCGCCGCGCTCGCCCAAGACGACTACAAGCGGGTCCTCGCCTGGTCGACGTCCAGCCAGCTCGCGTACATGCTCGGCGGTTTGGCGGTCGGGGGATATTCCGCAGGGTTGTTCCACCTGCTCAGCCACGCCGCGTTCAAAGCGTTGCTGTTTCTCGGAGCCGGTGCCATCGCGCACGCCATCGGCACCACGATGCTCTCCGGCATGAGCGGCCTGCGGCGGTCGATGCCTTTCACCTATCTGTGCAGCACGCTCGGGCTGGCCGCGCTCATGGGCCTGCCACCGTTGGGCGGATTCTTCTCCAAGGAATCGGTGCTGGGTGCGGCCGAGGACGCGGCCCTGCACGGCGGTCCG
Source organism: uncultured Actinomycetota bacterium (assembly GCA_963819885.1). GTDB lineage: Bacteria > Actinomycetota > Actinomycetes > Jiangellales > Jiangellaceae > JACVRX01. The sequence goes on from CAWFXV010000032.1 coordinate 186,538, forward strand.
CTACCCGCCTGGGCTGCCTGGTTGGTATTGCTGGCTGGCCTCTTCGCCGTCCTGGTGACGGCGGCCTACGCGACCCGGGCCTGGCTGCTGGCCTTCCGTGGCCCGACCCAGTCAGTCTCGGCGACGGCGCACGATCCGCCGCCCCCGATGCGCACCGCCCTGGTGCTGCTCGCGGTCCCGACTGTCCTGCTTGCCGCGCTCGCGTTCATGCCCTCGATCGTCACAGCGATGCTCAACCCAGGAGTCGGTGTGGCGACCGAGCCCGCCCCTGCGTCGGTCGATGCCGGTACCGCGGCGTTGTCGCTGGCGCTAGTCGGGGTCGGTGCACTGACAGCGTTGGCCGAATGGCAGCACCTGGGCGGCCGCGACCCGGCCAGCACGTTGGGCCCGGCCGGTTCACTGTTTGCGGACGGCTTCGGAATCGACCGGCTCTACGACACCGTGATCGTCAGACCCGCTACTGCGCTGTCGAGACTGGTCGTGCTGGGCGATCGCGACGTCGTGCACGCGTATGTGCGAGGTATCGGAGCGGCGGTGCGGGCCTTGGGTCGAGTGCCGCAGGCAGCCCAGGCCGGGCGGGTGCAGTCCTACGTCGCTGCAGGGCTGGCATTCGTCGCCATACTTGCCCTCGCGGGAGCGGGGGCGGCCTGGTGGTAACCGGTCAGGCGCTCCTGCACATCGCGCTCGGAGCGCCACTCATCGCGTGCATCGGCCTCGCCGTGCTGCCCCGGCGCACCGGCGACCGGTTGGCGTCCAGCACTGGGGTCGTCGCGTCGGGCATCACTCTGCTCGCCCTGCTCGCAGCGGCAGTTCCGGTCGGCCGCGACGGCGAAGGGCAATACCATCTGGTCACTGATGTCGGCTGGGCTCCGGCGCTCGACCTTCGATGGCATCTCGGTGTCGATGGGATCTCACTGCCGTTTGCGGTCCTGACAGCCCTGCTGGTGTTCTGCTGCAGTCTCTACACGCTGCGCGTTCGTCCCGAGGCTGGACGGCTGCGTGCGTTCGTCGCCATCGTCCTGCTCGTCGAAGTCGGGATGGTCGGCACCTTCCTCGCCCTCGACCTGCTGCTCTTCTTCCTGTTCTTCGAGGTCGTCCTCGTTCCCATGTGGTTCCTCATTGCCTGGTGGGGAGACCCACACGATCAACCCGGGCGCACGGCGGCAGCGAACACCTTCATCCTCTACACGCTGCTCGGCTCGGCTCTGATGCTCGTCGGCTTTCTGGTCGTCCATGCGCAGACCGGCACGTTCGACATGGTCGAGCTCGCTGCCCGCGGTGGTGAAGGAATCAGCCGCAGCGCCCAACTCGTCGCGGCACTGGCCATCGTGGGCGGGCTAGCGGTGAAGGTGCCCGTCTGGCCACTGCACAGCTGGCTGCCCGATGCCCATGCGAAGGCGCCGACCGTCGGGTCCGTGCTGCTGGCGGGCGTGCTGCTGAAGATGGGCTCCTACGGTTTGGTCCGAGTGGCCGTACCGATCGTTCCCGACGGGGTCGCTCGCCTGGCACCGGTCCTCGGGGGTCTGGCGGTGGTGGGCATCGTCTACGGGGCCCTTGCCTGTCTGGGCCAGCGCGACCTCAAGCGACTGGTCGCCTTCTCCAGCGTCGGGCACATGGGCTTTGTCGTTCTGGGGGTCGCAACGCTGACACCGGCCGGCCTGAATGGCTCGGTCTTCGCCGGGCTCGCCCATGGCGTGATCACCGGTCTGCTGTTCTTCCTGGCCGGCGCGATCAAGGATCGGCACGGAACCAGTGACTTCGACGAGTTGGGCGGCGGACTGTACGTCCGGCTGCCCCGGCTGGGGGCGCTGCTGACCTTCACCGCAATCGCGTCGCTCGGCCTACCGGGGCTGGCCGGGTTCTGGGGCGAGTTGCTCGCGCTGATCGGTGCCTTCGATCCGGCGGAACTGCTGCGGCGCCCGTACTTCCTGGCCTTGCTCGCCGTCGCTTTGATCGGGTTGGTCCTCACCGCCTGGTATCTGCTCGTGGTCGTGCGACGGGTCTGTCAGGGTGAGGACACCATCGGCCCACGGCTGGCCGTCCTCGGTGACGTCACCCCGCACGAGGTCGCCTGCTGGGGACCGCTGGTGGCCCTGACCCTGGTGCTCGGGCTGTGGCCCGGTCTCGTCCTGACCCTGGTCGACCCGGCTGTGCAGGCGCTGCTCGCGGGAGCCGCGCCGTGACGGAGTTCGCGCAGGGTGTCGAGTGGTTGACCGTCGGGCCGGCGGTGCTGACGGCTGTCACAGCACTGGCTGTACTGGTCGCGGATCTGTGGTTGCCGCGTCGGGCCGCTGCGGTCCTCACGACAATCTCCGTCGCCGGGACCCTGGCGGGGCTGGTTGTCGTCGGGATGCTGTGGGGGGATGCGAGGAACACCTTCTGTATCGCCGGATCGCCCGGGGAACTCGAGTCGTGCTCCTACGTCGTCAACCCGATCACGTTGGTGTTCCAGGCAGTAGTACTCCTCGGGACGATTGTGGTGCTGCTCCTCGCGCACCGGGACGTGGTTTCCGGCGCCCACCCGCTGCCGCCTGGCGAGACCGGTTTTCTCATCCTGGCCTCGGCGACCGGCGCGCTCGTTCTCGCCGCGGCCCGGGACCTGGCCACGATCGTGGTGGCCCTGGAGGTTGTCTCCTTGCCGGCGTTCGCACTCGTCGGCCTGCGGCGACGCGATGCGCGTGGCGCCGAGGCCGCCCTGACGTTCTTCCTGGTGTCAGTCGTCTCGGTTGCCGTCATGCTGTACGGGGTCAGCCTGGTCTATGGCGCGACCGGCTCGCTGCACCTGGACCGCATCGCGGGCGTGCTCGCAGACCCGGCGAGTCGAACGTCGGTGGCGACGGCCGGCGTCGTGCTCACCTTGGTCGGGCTGGCGTTCAAGGTCGGAGCCGTTCCATTCCACTTCTGGGTTCCCGACACCTACGCGGGCGCGCCAGTGGTGGTTGCCGCATTCCTCTCGGTCGTGTCCAAGGCGGCGGGCATCGTCGGGCTCGTGATCGTCGTCGGCCAGGGATTTCCGGCATATGCCGACGTCTGGGCCCCCGCGATCGCCGTTGTTTCGGTGGCCACGATGACGCTGGGCAACGTCGCGGCGCTGCGCCAGCGGCGTGCCGTCCGGCTGCTCGCCTGGTCGTCCGTCGCACAATCCGGATACATGCTCGCTCCGCTCGGCGTGGCGGCGAGCGGGGTGAGCGGTGCACAGCTGGGGGCGGCGATGTCCGCGGTCGTCGCCTACATCTGCGTCTACGCGGTGGTCAACCTGGCAGCGTTCGGCGTTGTGGTCGTCGTGACCCGCAACCGACCGTCGGGACTGATCGAGGACTACCGGGGTCTGGCCTACTCCGAGCCCGCGAGCGCGGCCGCCCTGGCGTTCGGTCTGTTGGCGCTGGCCGGACTGCCGCCCGGTGTGGCCGGGTTGTGGGCGAAGGTCGTCGTGATCGACTCGGCGGTGTCCGGTGGGGCTATCTGGCTTGCCGTGGCGATCGCCGTGAACACCGTCATCGCTCTTGCCTACTACCTGCGCTGGACCGCCCTCCTGTTCGCGGGGCGACGCGCCGGACAAGAGGCGGTGTCGTACGACGTTCCGGCGACGTCCGGGCTGGCGGTCGGGATCGCCCTGGCGGCTGGTGTGGCGTTCTCCGTGCTGCCGCAGCTGGTGCTGGGCCTGGCCGACGTCAGTGCCGGACTGTTGGGCTGACCCACGGCGCGGCTGGGAACGCGGCTCGGCGGCGGTACGTTGCGGATACGACACCCGTGACCACTCCCAGTCGCCGGGACGATCACGAGAGGTTGACGTGCATCGCAACGGGCTCAAGACAGCGGCCCTGCTCGGGCTGCTGTCGGCGGTGATCCTGTTCGTAGGGTCACTTTTCGGCACCACCGGGCTCTGGATCGCCCTCATCATCGCCCTCGCGACCAATGGCTACGCGTATTTCAACAGCGACAAGGTCGCGCTGCGATCGATGCGGGCCTACCCCGTCGGTGAAGCGCAGCAGCCGGTCATGTATCGCATCGTGCGCGAGCTGTCGACGTCGGCGCGTCAGCCGATGCCCCGCTTGTTCGTGAGCCCCACCCGGGCGCCCAATGCCTTTGCTACCGGACGCAATCCCGCGAACGCTGCCGTCTGCTGCACCGAGGGAATCCTGACGATCCTCACCGAAAGGGAGCTTCGAGCAGTCCTCGGGCACGAGCTGGCCCACGTATACAACCGCGATATCCTGACCTCGTCGGTGGCTGCCACGCTCGCCGGCGTGATCATGTTCATGGCGAGCTTCGCGTTCTTCCTGCCGCACAGCGACGACGACGGCGGGCCCGGCCCGTTCGCAGCGCTGCTGTTCATGGTGCTTGGGCCGATCGCCGCGTCGGTGATCCATCTCGCCATCAGCCGATCTCGGGAGTTCGAGGCGGATGCCGACGGCGCCCGCCTGACTGGTGACCCGCTGGCCCTGGCCAGTGCTCTCCGAAAGCTCGAGATGGGTACCCGCCAGCTACCCCTGCCGGCGGAACGTGAGGTGGTTGCCGCCAGTCACTTGATGATCGCCAACCCGTTCCGCGTCGGCGACGGAGTGGCCAGACTGTTCTCGTCGCATCCGCCGATGGCCGAGCGCATCGCCCGGCTCGAAGCGATGTTCGGCTATCGCCGCTGAACTGCGCTCCGGCTCGGAGCCCGCCGGCGCCTGCTGGGACGGTTTGGGCGTCAGACGGCATCCCGGCCCAAGGCGATGAGCCGGAACGCCTCGAGCGGCTCTGCCTTACCCTTCAGGCGCAGTAATCCCAGTGATTCGGTGTCCGCGTCGGGCAACAGGTCCTTGGTACCGGGGCCGATCGCGACCTGGCCACCGGGCGCGATGCCTTCGAGTCGGGATGCGACGTTCACGATGTCGCCGATCACCGTGTGCGTACGCCCTCCCTCCGTTCCGAGCAGGCTGAGCGAGACCGGCCCGCTGTTGATTCCGACCCGGAAGCGGGGCCACTCGGGGTGTTCCTCGGCCAGCCGTGCCGCGGATTCCTGCAGCGCCAGCCCGGCGGCGGCGGCAAGCCTGGGGTGGTCGGGCTGATCACCTTTCTTGTTGAAGGTGACCATCAGCGCGTCGCCGATGATCCGCTCGATGTCCCCGCCGAACTCGTGCACGATCCGCGGAACGACCACCTTGAAATAGGCGTTCAGCATTTCCGTGACCTCGGCCGGCTGGTGGGCTTCGGAGAAGCTGGTGAAGCCTTGGAGATCCGCGAACAGGACGCTGATCTCGCGGTTTCCCGCCAGCGTGTCGTCAAGGTAGAGGTCGGCGAAGCGCTCCTCATGCCATTGGATACGCGCTCCCACGGCCACGAGCCCGAACGCAGCGAGCAGGAGGATATGCCACTCCCACCACGAGAGGGCCCAGTTGCGGGCGAACACGACCGCGACTATTGCCTCTGCGAGCAGCACGAACGCCGACATCATCGAAAGCAACATCAGCGACGGCCGCTGCCGCCAGAGCTGGAGATAGCGGATGGCGCTCAGGCAATACAGCGCGATGGCGGGCACGGCGATCGCGGCGAGGATGCCGTCGGCACGCTCTGGTACTCCCTCGTGATTCAGCGGCGGAAGTTGCGCTAGTGACGCGACGGCCCACAGTGCCATCGCCCCGAGTAACAGCAGCCGCAGCCACCGGCCCAGCCGCATCACGCTGACCGCTCGCTGACTGGACAGGTCGATTGTGGAGACGGCGGCGAGGACCGAGCCGAGCGCCAGACCGATCGGCGTGGCGAGCACGAAGCCGGCATTAGGTGTCTGCAGTAGCACTCCGGGGGTGGCCAGGGCGTGCAGCCCCAGAAAGCCGGCCGTAGCCAAATAGGCGAGGGACACCACGAGGACGCGGCCGTCCCCGCGGCGCGATGCGGCCACGCTGGTCGTGTACGCCAGGGCCGCGCTCGTCGCGGCTGTGATCAGGACCAGCCAGAAGTGGGCGGGGTGGTTCTCCCAGTGCACGTCCAGCTCCGGCCGGCGGAGCAGGAGAGCCAATCCGGCCAGTGGCAACAACAGCACGATCGCCGTGAGGACCAGCATGCGCGTGGAGTAGACGAATCGCTGTTCACGCACCGGGTACCTTCAGGTGCTGATACAGCTGGGAGACGACGACGGAGCCCTCGCCGACGGCAGAGGCGATCCGCTTCACCGACCCGCAGCGGGCATCTCCCACGACGAAAAGGCCAGGAAGCGTGGTCTCGTTGGGCTGCGGTGCGCGGTCCAGAGGCCACAACTCGCTGGCCGACGCGTCTGATCCGGCCAAGACGAAGCCGTGTGCGTCACGGCCGACCGACTCCGGGAGCCAGTCGGTGCACGGGTGAGCGCCGATCATCACGAACAGGCCACTGGTTGTCAGTGACTTCTCGGCGCCGGTGGGGGTGTGCCGGATAGTTACTTCTTCGAGGCGGCCATCACCCGCGCCGTCGACCACGACGGTGGAGGTATGGATCACGACGTTGGCAGCCGACTCGATCGCATCGATCAGGTAGGCCGACATTTCCGCAGCCATGTCGTACGCGCGGACGACGAGAGTGACCTGTCGGCAGTAGCGAGCCAGGTCGAGTACCGCCTGACCGGCGGAGTTCCCCCCGCCTACCACCATGGCATCCAGCCCAGTGAGCGCGTGGGCCTCGGAGACACTCGCCCCGTAGTAGACCCCAGAACCGGAAAGCGCCTCGAGCGAGGGGACGCCGAGCCGGCGATACGACGCACCGGTGGCCAGCACGACGGTGCGTGCGGAGACCTCGCCGATGCCGTCGATCTCGGTGGCGAAGCTCGCGGCGCCGTCCCCGCGTTGGAGCCCGATGACCTCTCGCATGAGGACGAAACGAGCGCCGAGCACCCACGCCTGCTGGTAACCACGCTGGGCGAGTTCGGAGCCGCGGATGCCGCGGGAGAAGCCGAGATAGTTCCGGATCAGGGAACTGCTGCCTGCCTGGCCGCCGATGGACTCGCGTTCCACGACGAGTGTGCGCATTCCCTCGGAGGCTGCAAACACGGCGGCCGCAAGCCCACCAGGGCCCGCGCCGATCACCAGGACGTCGAAGTCACGATCGGAAGCCGGCAGCGTCGTGTGTATCCCCCACGCCTCGGCGATCTCCGAGTCGGTGGGATCGTGCAAGACGGCACCACCGACGGCCGGCATCCATACCAGCACGTCGGAATCGGACGCTTCCTCACCCATCGCCCGTAGTGCCGCGTTGGCGGGTTCGGAACCTCGATCCCGGAAGGCGTGAGGGATCCCGTTACGGCTGAGCAGATTCCGGATCGCATGCCCGCGTGCCGACAGCTGATCCGCGATCACGACCACCTCGCGGAGATTGGAGACATCCCGCCGGGACCACTCCTGAACGAACTCCGCGACGGTGCGATGGAACAGTTCGTCGCGTTCGATCCACGGCTTGAGGACGTAGTAGTCGATGTCGCCGACCGCCATTGACCTGAGAATCGCGCTGGCGGCGCCGCGATCGGCCCACGCGCCCCACTCGATGAGGAGGGCGCGTCCGGCGTTGGGGTGCAGTCTCCGTGCCCGGGTCAACAGGTGTTCCCGATCTGGGTCAGGCAGCGCATGGTCGACCAGCACGAGCGCAACCTGTTGGCCGGCAGAATGGGCGGTGTCGAGGAGCCGAGTCGCGTCGTCCGCCACGGCTTCCCCGCGGACCCGGAAGTCGCTGCCAAAGCTGCGCTGGAGCTCCGACTCGATCCGGTCGAGCTTGGCCGGATCGACGTCGACTGCCAGTAGCAACGGCCTCATGGCGCCGTTGGTCTGCCCCATGGACCGAGAGTAGGACCCGCTGTCGGGGGACATGTGCGCTCGGGGTCAGCGGTAGTTGACGAACTGGAGGGCGAAGTCGAAGTCCTGTTGCTTCAGCAGCGCGATGACGGCCTGCAGGTCGTCCTTCTTCTTGGCCGACACCCGCACCTCGTCGCCCTGCACCTGGCACCGAACGGTTCGCGGCGCCTGTTCCCGAATGACCTTGGTGACCTTCTTGGCCTGCTCCTGGGTCAGCCCGTTCTGCAACGTCGCACCGATCTTGTACAGCCTGCCGGACGCCCGCGGTTCGCCGGCGTCGAGCGCCTTCAGTGAAACGCCACGCTTGACCAGCTTGTCCTTGAACACGTCGAGCACCGCCGCCACACGGTCCTCACCCGACGCCTCCATCTCGACCCCGAAGTCGCCGGCCCACCGGATCGCGGCGTCGGTGTTCCGGAAGTCGAAGCGCTGGCCGATCTCGCGCGCAGCCTGGTTGAGCGCGTTGTCGACCTCCTGCCGGTCGACCTTGCTGACGACGTCGAACGAGGACTCACCGGCCACGTCAAGCTCCCTTCGTCGCTGGCAATCACGTCGCCAGCCTCAGCCACCACTGAGGTATCCTTCCAGCCGGTCGGGCGGGAGTCCGATGACCCGGCAGGTTGCCCGAGTGGCCAAAGGGAGCGGTCTGTAAAACCGTCGGCGTACGCCTACGTTGGTTCGAACCCAACACCTGCCACAAGCCGGACATAGTTGCCTGACCACCGGCCGCGTGTTCATTGGGTGCGGCCGGGAGCGAAAGCACCTGGCGGACGTGTTGTAACCGCTAGCATCGAGGTAGCCAGCGGGTTGCGCCGATCGGGGCGGAGTCGATCTGACGAGGGCTCCCTGTCATCCAATGACCCACCGTGTTCGAGTAAGAGATGTGCCGGGGTCCGGGGGCGGCCCGACCCCGACGGCAATGGTGCGCAGCGACATCGAGGAGGGGGTCTGATGCTCAAGCGATCCGTATGCATGCTGCTCGGTCACAACTGGACACGTCACCGTTATGAGTCAACCGAGAGCGATGACCAGCCCGAGGGCAACTATCTGAAGTGTGAGCGCTGCGGGAAGATCGAGGAGGGCACAGGACTCCCCGGTGGCCCGATGTCCATGGGAATGTGATGCGGCGTCGCTACGGAGCGCCGTTGGGACCTCGGAGATCGACCCTGGCTCCGAGGTCTACGTCATGCACCCGCCTGCGTCGCGTTCCTAGACAAGGTGATCCAAGAGCGACAGTCGTGACCCGTTAGCGGCTGGTCACGTCGCTGGCGTCGAGCCACACGGCGGTGAACTTCCACCGGCTGTCGGGTAGCCCACGTAGGCGTCGCCGTTGCTCCAGCCGAACGCCTCGCGCGGGTAACGACGGGTAACGCAGCGAACCGTCTGTGCAGGTCAGCGGAGGTGCCCGCGGTATCGGCGCAGGTCGCAAACGCGCGGGCGTTGGTTCGAACCCAACACCAGCCACCCATGCCGGAATGACCACGTTCACCCGTACCTTTACGTCACGAGGCTGCCAGCCTGGTGATGTACGAGTTCGCCCGGTGGTGGCTGCGTCAACGAGACTGCTGGCGTAGGTAGCCGGGAGTTCGACGGCGACGCGCTGAGACGTAGGCGCCCAGCCAGGACGCGACGACGACCACGGCGGCAAGTGCTTGCAACAGACCCGTGAACCGCTCGGGGTAGATCACACCTTCGACGAATCGGTCGATGAAGCCGGTGGCCGGGACCTCGTCGCCCGCCTGCGACCGGGCCCAGTTCTCGGCGTCGGTCAACGGGCACTCGAGAACACCGAGCACGATTCCAGCGCCCCAGGTCGCGGCGGCCAGATGCGGCCAGATCAGCCGGGGCCAGCGCCAGGCCAGGAACCCGCCGAACACGACATAGAGCAGGAAAGCGAAGTGCAGCCCGATGATCACCCTGGTGAGCAACGCGTAGCCCATCGGACCCACTCTCGCGGCACCGAACGAATTACCGCGAGCTCCGTCCGGTTGTGTACCCTCGACTGCGGCTCGGCTGGCCCCAATAGCTCAGTCGGTAGAGCGTCTCCATGGTAAGGAGAAGGTCTACGGTTCGATTCCGTATTGGGGCTCCGACGGCATCGCACCCCCGTGCGGCGCCGCGCCCGGCGGGGTAGCTCAGGTGGTCAGAGCACACGGCTCATAATCGTGGTGTCGCGGGTTCGAGTCCCGCCCCCGCTACGCACCAACCAGACGTATCCGAGAGTTTGCGAGGCACCCCGTGGCCGCCAAGAGCGCCGATATCCGTCCCAAGATCACCATGGCCTGCACGGAGTGCAAGGAGCGGAACTACATCACCAAGAAGAACCGGCGTAATGACCCCGACCGGCTCGACCTGAAGAAGTTCTGCCCGCGCTGCCGTCGGCACACCGTGCACCGCGAGACTCGCTGACGCAACGTCACGTCGGTCACGCGCAGTATGGCCATCGACCCTCCTCTCGCCGGCCGGGTCTATCCGTCGCAGGCATACGAGGTCAGCCGGGAGAAGATCCGCGAGTTCGCTGACGCGATCGGCGACTCAGATGAGCTCTACCGCGATCCACAGGTAGCCGCCGAGCGCGGATATCTGGACGTCATCGCCCCGCCAACCTTCGCGATGCTTCCCGTTCTGCGCGGCTTCGACCAGCTCGTGGCGGACCTCGGCGTGACCTATGCCCAGGTCATCCACGTCAGCCAGCGCTTCGTCCATGCCCGCCCGATCCGTTCGGGTGACCAACTGCTGACGACGACCACGCTCGACTCGGTCCGATCGGCGGCCGGCAACGTGCGGCTGGGGATCCGATGCGACATCGCTGCCGAATCGGGCGAACCGGTGTGTACGGCGCACGCAACGTTGCTCGTCCGCCCCGGGGACGGTGCTGATGGCTGACGTCGGCGAGCCGCTGCCCGAGCGGCAGTACCGGCTCACCAGGGCGGATCTGGTCCGCTACGCGGGTGCATCCGGCGACGCCAACCCGATCCACTGGAGCGATCGGGTTGCCACAGCCGCCGGCTTGCCGGGAGTGATCGCGCACGGCATGTTCACGATGGCGCTGGCCGGGCGGCTGTTGACCGAATGGGCCGGTGACTCCGGCGCGCTCGTGGAGTACGGCGTGCGGTTCTCCCGCCCCGTCGTCGTCCCGGACGACGACGACGGCGTCACCCTGACGGTGTCCGGAACCATCACGGAGGTCCGCGCCGACGGGCTGGTCGGGGTCGAGCTGACAGCCGTCGTTGACGGCGAAAAGGTGCTCACCCAGGCCCGCGCCGTCGTCCGAAGCGCTCGATGACGTCCCCCCGTACGGACCAACACACCAGACCGACGTCGCTTCTGCGGTCTCGCAACGCGGTCGCGGCGACCTTTGCGATCAACGGCGTTGCTCTCGCGTCGCTGATCACCCGGATCCCGGCGATCCGGGACGAGTTGGGGCTCACCACGACCCAGCTCGGCCTGGTCCTGCTCGCGACGTCGGTCGGGGCGGTCATTGCACTGCCATCGGCCGGAGTGATCGTGGCGCGGCTCGGGCCGGCTCAAACGGTCCGATCCGGAGCGATCATCGCCTGTACCGGCCTGGTCGTCGCGGGACTGGGCGGCGGTGTGCTGAGCAACGTCGCGATGGTGGCCGTCGGCCTGTTCGCACTAGGCGCCGGGTCGGGCGTCTGGGACGTCGCGATGAACGTCGAAGGGGCGGACGTCGAACGGTCCCTGGGCTGGACGATCATGCCCAGATTTCATGCGGCCTGGAGTCTGGGATCGGTGGCCGGCGCCGGTGCGGGTGCTCTCGCGGCCCGCCTCGACATCCCGCTGGCGGTGCAGCTGACGGCGACCGCAGTGGTCATCCTTGGTGTCGTGCTGGCAGCGGTGCCGTACTTCACGCCGGTCGCACCGGTAGTCAAACGAGGGCGTGGCACGGACCGTCGGCGGGCACTTGCGGCGTGGCGGGAGCCGCGCACGCTGCTGATCGGGGTGATGGTGCTGTCTGCGGCGCTGGTCGAGGGCGCGGCCAACGACTGGTTGGCGCTGGCCTTGGTCGACGGATACGGCACCGACCACGCCGTGGCGGCCATCGGTTTCGGCGTGTTCGTCACGGCGATGACGGTGGGCCGCTTTGTCGGAACCTGGCTGCTCGACCGATATGGACGAGTGCTCGTCCTGCGCACTTGCATCGGCATCGCCCTCGCCGGAGTCGCGGTCTTCGCCCTGGGCGTCTCGCCGACGCTGGCATTCGTAGGCGCGGCCCTGTGGGGACTCGGTGCTTCGCTCGGATTTCCGGTCGGGATGAGCGCAGCCGCCGACGACGAGCGCTTCGCTGCCCAGCGAGTCAGCGTGGTCGCGTCGATCGGCTACCTGGCCTTTCTCGGCGGACCTCCGCTGATCGGAATCCTGGCCGACTGGGTGGGCATCCTGCCGGCGCTGTCCGTGCTCATCGCGACCCTGGTCTTGGGCCTGGTCGTCACCGGAGCCGCCCGGCCGTTGCAGCCGACCTCTGTGATGCCCGACTAGCCTGATGTGTCGTGGCTCTCCTCCAGCAGGACGTTCGGCTGGCCGATCTCACGACTCTGCGTCTCGGCGGCCCGGCGGCGAGGTTCGTGCATGCGTCGACGGCCGACGAACTCGTGGCCACGGTCCGCGATTGCGACCAGAACGGCGAGCCGGTACTCGTGCTCTGCGGCGGGTCGAACGTCGTGGTCGCGGACGAGGGTTTCGACGGAACCGTTGTCCGGGTGGGCGGTCAGGGTGTCGAGGTGGACGCTGCCGGCTGTGCCGCGGACGACCTCGCCGCATGTGGCGGGTTCGTCGTGACCGTCGCCGCCGGGGAGCAATGGGATGACCTTGTCCAACGCGCTGTGGCGGAGGGTTGGACTGGGATCGAGGCACTGTCGGGCATTCCAGGTGCGGTCGGAGCGACGCCGATGCAGAACGTGGGCGCCTACGGCCAAGAGGTGGCCGAAACCATCTGGACCGTCCGCACATACGACCGCGTGACCGGAGCGGTGCGGACGTTCGCGAACGCCGACTGCGGGTTCGGATATCGCACCAGCCGGTTCCGGGGGAACGATCGATTCGTCGTGCTCGCGGTGAGCTACCAACTGCGGCAGGGCGACCTGTCCGGTCCGGTGCGATACGCAGAACTCGCCCAGGCACTGGGCATCGAGGTGGGGGAGCGGGCGCCGGCTCGCGCCGTGCGCGAGGCCGTCCTCGCCCTTCGCCGCAGCAAGGGCATGGTGCTCGACGAATCCGATCACGACACGTGGAGTGCCGGCTCCTTCTTCACCAATCCCATCCTCGACGCAGCGCAGGCCGTCGACCTGCCCGCGCGGGCGCCGCGGTGGCCGCTACCCGACGCGCGGGTCAAGACCAGTGCAGCCTGGCTGATCGAACAGGCCGGGTTCTCCCGGGGCTATCCCGGACCAGGCGGCCGGGTGGCGCTGTCCGGCAAGCACACACTGGCCCTGACCAACCGAGGATCGGCGACGACAGCAGACGTGCTCGTCCTCGCACGTGAGGTTCGCGATGGGGTCCGAGCGGCATTCGGTGTGACACTCGTGCCTGAGCCCGTACTGGTCGGCTGCACGTTATGAACCATCTCTGAAATGACCACGTTCACCACCCCCGCCTATACGTCACCAGGCCTGCCCGCCTGGTGATGCACGTACTCGCCTGGTGACGGCCGCTGGTCTATCCCGGCGACGGGCTCGGCGAGCCACGCATCGATCCCGGTCAGCAGACGGCCGCGGACCTCGGATGGAGCGGCCGAGGCCTCGACGGACTGACGGGCAAGCGTTGCCAGCTCGTCGTCGGTGAAACCATGGACGGACCGGGCGATCTCGTACTGGTCCACCAGGCGGGAGCCGAACAGCAACGGGTCGTCCGCGCCGAGGGCCACCTGCGCACCGGCATCGACGAGTTCCCGCAACGGCACGTCCGGCAGCTCCGGATATACGCCGAGAGCGATGTTCGACGCTGGGCACACCTCCAGCGCCACGTCGGAGTCGACGATCCGCTGCAGCAGTGCTGGATCCTCACCGGCGCGAATCCCATGTCCGAGCCGCCGTGCCTCCAGATGGTCCAGGCAGGCTCGCACGCTGTCCGGCCCACGCAGCTCTCCGCCGTGTGGCACCGCTAGCAGGCCGGCTCGCGCGGCAATCCGGAACGCGGGTGCGAATGCGGCCACGTCGCCACGGCGCTCGTCGTTGGACAGCCCGAAGCCGACGACCCCGCGACCGGCGTACTGAGCGGCGAGGCGGGCAAGGGTGCGCGCGTCGAGAGGGTGTCTGGTTCGGTTGGCAGCGACTACGACCGCGGTGCCTACGCCGGTGGCCTCTGACGCCGAGCGCGCCGCGTCCAGCACGAGGTCGGTAAACGCCGTGATGCCGCCGAACCGGCTGCCGTAGCCGGACGGGTCGACCTGGATCTCCAGCCAGCCTGATCCTTCAGTTGCCTCGTCTCGAGCCGCTTCGAGAAGCAGGCGCTGGACGTCCTGCTCCGAGCGCAGCACAGAACGGGCGACGTCATACAGACGTTGGAAGCGGAACCAGCCCTTCTCATCGGTTGCCGACAGGCGCGGGGGCCAGTCTTCGTCGAGAGCATCCGGCAGCCGGATTCCATGCCGGTCGGCGAGCTCCACCAGGGTCGCGTGCCGCATCGACCCGGTGAAGTGCAGATGCAGATGCGCCTTGGGCAGCAGTCGGAGGTCCCGCGACGACGGCCTTGCTGTCACGCCAAGAGCCGCTGGATCCGGCTCACGCCCTCCACCAGGTCGTCGTCGCCGAGGGCATACGAGAGTCGCAGGTATCCACTTGGCCCGAAGGCCTCGCCAGGAACGACGGCTACCTCCACCTCGTCCAAGATGAGCGCTGCGAGCTCCGCGCTCGTCGTCGGAGTCCGGCCGGCGATCTCACGGCCCAGAATCCCATGCACCGACGGATAGACGTAGAACGCACCCAGCGGCTCCGGGCACACGACGCCCTCGATCGAGCTCAGCATGGACACCATGGTCTGGCGGCGCCGATCGAAGGCCGCGCGCATGGTGGCGACGGCAGACAGATCCCCTGAAACGGCAGTGATCGCTGCCCGCTGTGACACGTTCGCGACGTTGGACGTCGCGTGGGACTGCAGGTCGGCCGCCGCTTTGACGACGTCCGGGGGACCGACCATCCAGCCGACCCGCCAACCGGTCATCGCGTATGTCTTCGCGACGCCGTTGACGACCACGCAGGTGTCGGCCAGCTCCGGAACCTCGACCGGCATCGACGAGGCCTTCGCCGAGCCGTAGGTGAGGTGCTCGTAGATCTCGTCGGTGAGCACCCAGATGCCTTGCGCCAACGCCCACCGGCCGATCTCGCCGACCTCATCTGGGGTAAAGACCGCGCCAGTGGGGTTCGACGGCGAGCAGAACAGCAAGGCCTTGGTGCGGTCGGTTCGTGCGGCGTCGAGCTGGTCGACGGTCACCCGATAGCCGGCCGACTCGTCGGCCAGGACCTCGACCGGGACGCCGCCTGCCAGCCTGATTGCCTCCGGATAGGTCGTCCAGTATGGAGTCGGCAGGAGCACCTCGTCGCCGGGATCGAGCATGGTCGCGAACGCTTCGTAGACCGCTTGCTTCCCGCCATTGGTCACGAGCACGTTCGCGGCGCCAACCTGGTATCCGGAGTCTCGCGCGGTCTTGACCGCGATCGCTTCCCTGAGTTCCGGCAGGCCACCGGCAGGGGTGTACCGGTGGTTGCGGGGATCACGGCACGCCTCGACGGCGGCTTCGACGATGTAATCGGGTGTCGGGAAGTCCGGCTCGCCAGCGGCGAAGCCGACGACCGGCCGCCCGGCCGCCTTGAGGGCCTTGGCTTTGGCATCGACGGCCAGGGTTGCCGATTCCGTGATCGCGCCGATTCGGGCAGAGATACGGGCCAATGTGCGGGCAGCGCCGGCGCCGGAGGCGACGCCCGCGGACGCAGAAGTGGTCATGGACTCATCCTCGCACCACCGAGACCTACGCCGCGGTTCGACCATCGGCATGCGGTACCCGTACACTCGACTGTCTGGTGGTCGAACCACCTCGCCGAAGCGCGCCCGCAACGTCGTTTGGGTGGAGGTCTGTGACCACCGGAGGGCAGTAGCTCAACTGGAAGAGCACCGGTCTCCAAAACCGGCGGTTGGGGGTTCAAGTCCCTCCTGCCCTGCCCCTGCCCAGTGGCTCACCCGACCGCCGCACCGCGCCAGGAGCGGCCCGACAGCAAGGGACGACGTGACCGAGACACGCCAGACCGCGACTCCGGAGCGCGGCCGCCCGCCGCAGCGTGGCGGTCTCGCTCGGCTGCGCCCTTCGCGCATCGCGCTGTTCCTCAGGCAGGTCGTCGCCGAGCTGCGCAAGGTGGTCTACCCGACCCGCCAGCAGCTGGTGACCTACACGATCGTGGTGCTGGTGTTCGTGTCCATCATGATCGCCATCGTGTCCGTCCTCGACCTGGCCTGGGGCTGGGCGGTTTTCCGCATCTTCGGCTGAGGCCCGTCCTCGTCGCAGTCCATGGGAGGAAGAAGCACCATCGTGACCGAGCAGCACTCGCCCGAGACCTCACCGGAGTCCGTCCTGCTTTCGCCCGAGTCGGACGATTTCGCCGACGAGGCGCTCGACGCCGTCCAACCGGAGGTGTCGAACCCCCCGGTGCCGAGCACGCCGGCCGACGAAGTCTCAGCTGAACCCGAGGACGAGGATCCGCTCGAGGAGTTTCGCCGCGCGCTCAAAGCCAAGCCGGGTGGCTGGTTCGTCGTGCAGACCTACTCGGGCATGGAGAATCGTGTCCGCGCGAACCTGGAAAGCCGCATCGGCAGCCTCAACATGGAGGACTACATCTTCGAAGTAGTCGTCCCCACCGAGGAGGTCGCCGAGATCAAGAACGGCCAGCGTCGACTGGTCAAGCGCAACCGCTTCCCCGGCTATGTGCTCGTCCGAATGGACATGACCGACGAGTCGTGGGCCACGGTGCGGCACACCCCGGCCGTTACCGGCTTCGTCGGCCATTCCCATCAGCCACTCCCGCTGACCCTCGGCGAGGTCGAGCGCTGGCTCGCACCCGAGGTGTCCGAACGGGCCAAGCCGGCCGACCAGCGTCAGCAGCAGGTGGAGGTCGTCGATTTTCAGGTGGGCGACTCCGTCATGGTCGTCGACGGGCCGTTCGCCACGCTGCACGCCACCATCAACGAGATCAACGCCGACTCACAGAAGATCAAGGGTCTGGTCGAGATCTTCGGCCGGGAGACTCCGGTCGAGCTCTCGTTCAACCAGATCCAGAAGCTCTAGACAAGGACCTGAGAAGTCAATGCCTCCGAAGAAGAAGATCGCCGGCCTGGTCAAGCTGCAGATCCAGGCGGGGCAGGCGACACCTGCTCCGCCCGTCGGACCCGCGCTGGGACAGCATGGCGTCAACATCATGGAGTTCTGCAAGGCGTACAACGCTGCGACCGAGTCTCAGCGCGGCAACGTGATTCCGGTGGAGATCACGATCTACGAGGACCGCTCCTTCACGTTCGTCACCAAGACCCCGCCAGCAGCCAAGCTCATCCTCAAAGCCGCGGGCATCGACAAGGGCTCCGGCGAGCCGCACAAGGTCAAGGTCGCGACGATCACTCGCGAGCAGGTGCGAACCATCGCCGAGCAGAAGATGCCCGACCTCAACGCCAACGACCTCGACGCCGCCGAGAAGATCATCGCCGGCACCGCCCAGCAGATGGGCGTCACGATCGAAAACTGATTCGCACGACAGTGGGAGAGCCGGCGCTCGGCTCGTGACCACGACTCCACACGACTCATCGGGAGCAGTAATGAAGCGCAGCAAGGCATACCGCGCCGCCGAGGAAAAGATCGACCGCCAGCGGCTTTACTCTCCGCTCGAGGCGGTTCGCCTCGCCCGGGAGACCAGCAGCACCAAGTACGACGCGACGGTCGAGGTCGCCCTTCGCCTCGGCGTCGACCCTCGCAAGGCCGATCAGATGGTCCGCGGCACCGTCAACCTCCCGCACGGCACCGGCAAGACCGCACGGGTCCTGGTCTTCGCCGTAGGCGCCAAGGCCGACGATGCTCGTTCGGCCGGCGCTGACATCATCGGCGGCGACGAACTGATCGAAGAGGTTCAAGGCGGACGGCTCGACTTCGATGCTGTCGTCGCGACACCAGACCTGATGGGCAAGGTCGGCCGGCTGGGCCGAATCCTGGGCCCGCGCGGACTGATGCCGAACCCGAAGACCGGCACGGTGACGATGGACGTGACCAAGGCCGTCTCGGACATCAAGGGCGGAAAGATCGAGTTCCGGGTCGACCGGCACGCGAACCTGCACTTCGTGATCGGCAAGGTGTCGTTCTCTGACCAGGCGCTGTCCGAGAACTACGCGGCGGCCATGGACGAGGTGATCCGGCTCAAACCGTCGGCAGCGAAGGGACGCTACCTGCGGAAGGCGACGATGGCGACCACCATGGGCCCGGGCATTCCGCTGGATCCGGCGAAGACCAAGCTCACCGCCGAGGAGCCGGTCACCGCCTGAGTTCCGCTCAAGATCTACTGTGCAGGAGTTGTGCAGCTCGCCGGGCGGGTGGCACAACCTGTGAACAATCTGGCGGTCCACAGGCCGGGCGTGCGGGCTGATATGCCCACAGACTCTTTCGCGAGCCTGCCCTGGACTGGGTCTCCGTCGCCAAGCTCGGCCGGATGGATCCCCTCCCGGACTCGCTGGCCATGGGCGCCCATCGCCGGCACACGTTGCTCGGCGGAGGTGTCAGCGCTGCGGAGCTTCGCGGGAACCTGTGGCGTCAGCCGCTGCACGGTAGCTACGCCCTGGCGATGTCAGACCCCTGTGACCCGATGCAACGCATCGCCGACGCGGCGAGTGTCCTGCCGGCTGGTGGGGCACTGAGCGGCTGGGCCTCGGCCTTTGTGCAAGGCGTAGGCGACCTGGATGGCCGCCGATGGGATGGTTCATTCCTGCCGGTACTGATGGCGCTACCGCCGCAACGGCAGGTGCGACGCCATGGAATCAGCACGATCCGAGCGCCTCTGCCGGATTCCGATCTGATCGAGGTCGGCGAATTGATCATCACGGCGCCTGGCCGTAGCTGCTTCGACATGATGCGACTGTCCAGCCTCGAGGATGCTGTCGTCGGAGTCGATGCCATGCTCCGCGCCAAGGTCGTCTCGATCGAGGAGCTGGATGATTATCTGGCGAAGCACGCGGGCTGGAAAGGCGCCCCGACGGTGCGCTCCGGCCTGGAGCTCTGTGATGGCCGCGCAGCCTCCTGCCCGGAGAGCCGATTGCGTGTGCTGTGGGTCGTCGAGGCAGGTCTTCCCCCACCGCGGGTGAACGTCCCGGTCTTTAGCCTGTCCGGATGGCTGATCGGCGTTCCAGATCTGCTTGACGTGGAGACTGGTCTTGTCGGCGAGTACGACGGCTCCAACCACCGGGAGCTTCGGCGCCATACCGACGACAACGCGCGCGAGGAGAGGTTCGAGGCGCACGGCTTGACCGTTGTCCGCTCCACGTCAATTGACCTGATGCATCGCCGGCGGCAGACGGTTGCTCGGCTGCGCGACGGGTACCGACGAGCGCTACGACGAGACCGTCGGCTGGACCGGTGGACCCTGGACCCTTCATGATCCACTGTGCGTCAGTTGCACGACTCGCCGGGCGTGTCGCACGACATGTGAACAGTTGATCATGAAGTGGGTCGCAACGCGCGCGATCTAGGTGATTTGGCCGTGCCTGCCTGTCACCCGTACCCTGGTCCGTGCCAGAGACCGCCGGTCTCCGACCCTGCTAGGTCGGACGAAGGCCCCGCATGATGCGGGCGGCCCGCGCAGGTGAGAGGACTGCCACGGCTTCGCCGTCGTGGTTGACGCCCCGTGCCTGCGCCGGGGCGTTTCGCTTGTGGGACTCAGCCGGCGACGCCCAACCGCTGCGAAGGAGTTCCATGGCTAGAGCCGACAAGACGGCCACCGTCGCCGAGCTTGCCAACGAGCTCCGCGGTTCCACCGCCGTCGTGCTGACCGAGTACCGCGGCCTGTCGGTCAAGCAGCTGACAGAGCTCCGCCGGGCGCTGGGCGGCAACGCGTCCTACGCGGTCGTGAAAAACACCCTGACCAAGATCGCGGCCAAAGAGGCCGGGATCGAGGGGATCGACGATCACCTGGTCGGCCCGTCTGCGATCGCGTTCGTCAAGGGCGACCCGGTAGACGCCGCCAAGGGTCTACGCGACTTCGCCCGGATCCACCCGGTCCTGGTGATCAAGGGCGGGGTGCTCGACGGCAAGCTGATCTCGGCAGATGAGATCCGCAAGCTCGCCGATCTGGAGTCCCGCGAGGTTCTGCTCGCCAAGATGGCCGGCGCGATGAAGGCGTCTCTCGTCAACGCCGTGTCGCTGTTCAATGCTCCGCTGTCCAAGACCGCCCGCCTGGTCGAGGCGCTTCGCCAGAAAGTCGACGCCGACACGACACCGGTGGGCCAACCCGAGGCCTGAGGTTCGACCGACCCATCGACCATCCATACATCCGCACGTGAGAAAGGAACCGCCACCATGGCGAAGCTCAGCACCGACGATCTCCTCGGCGCATTCAAGGAGATGTCCCTGATCGAGCTCTCCGAGTTCGTGAAGAAGTTCGAGGAGACGTTCGACGTCACCGCCGCCGCTCCCGTAGCCGTTGCCGCGGCTGCTCCCGCCGGCGCCGGAACCGGTGTCGCCGAGGAGACCGTCGAGCAGGACGAGTTCGACGTCGTCCTCGAGGCTGCCGGGGACAAGAAGATCCAGGTCATCAAGGAGGTCCGGGCCCTGACCAGCCTCGGCCTCAAGGAGGCCAAGGACCTTGTCGACGGCGCTCCCAAGCCGGTCCTGGAAAAGGTCAACAAGGAAGCCGCGGACAAGGCCCGCGAGCAGCTCGAGGGAGCCGGCGCCACCGTCACCGTGAAATGACGTCGTGCCGTCCAGCGCGGTCGTGATGTCGAAATTGCCAGCGTTCTTCCGTGTGCAAGTCGCTGGCTAGGCCTGCTGGGTGAGGAAGGATCCGCCCGGGCGGAGGACCCGGAGGACTTCACTGGCGACGAATGCCTCGTGCCGGTCGAGGATGACGTCGAAGCGCTGGTCCGGAAACGGCACCGGCCGACGAAGGTCGTCAGGCGTCTGATCACCTGGCGCCGCACGATCAGGTTCTCCATCGACGATCAGGTGCACAAATCGGGCGGGAGCGGGTGTTCTCGCATCCAGAAGCTTGACTCAGACGCCCCCCGAGGGGATGCTTCAAGCAGGCCAGAGCACGGTGACAATCTGGCCGCAGCGAGGAGACGGGACGGAACGTCTGCGGATGACGAGCCGCCACTCGACAGCAGTGAGCCTGATTGGCTAGACTGCTCATTTGCGCTGCCCTCAGCCCCTTCGTGCCCACGTAGGTGAGGTCTGCGCTCGATTCCGACCGTGAGCCCTCGGAAGGACCACTCTTGGCCGCCACGCGCACCGCTCCCACCCCTGCCAACAACAAGCGCCGCATCTCCTTCGCCAAGATCCGAGAGCCCCTCGAGGTTCCCAACCTCCTCGCGCTCCAGATCGACAGCTTCGACTGGCTCCTCGGCAACTCGCGTTGGCAAGCACGCGTCGAGACCGCGGAGGCCGAAGGCCGCGACGACCTGCCGTCCGCTTCCGGGCTGCAGGAGATCCTCGACGAGATCAGCCCCATCGAGGACTTTTCCGGGACGATGTCCCTCTCGTTCTCGAACCCCCGGTTCGAAGAGCCGAAGAACAGCATCGACGAGTGCAAGATGCGCGACTTCACCTACTCGGCGCCGTTGTTCGTCACTGCGGAGTTCATCAACAACGAGACCGGCGAGATCAAGTCGCAGACCGTGTTCATGGGCGACTTCCCGCTGATGACCGGCAAGGGCACCTTCATCATCAACGGGACCGAGCGCGTCGTCGTCTCGCAGCTGGTCCGATCGCCCGGGGTGTACTTCGAGCGCACCCTGGACAAGACCTCGGACAAGGACGTCTTCACCGCGAAGGTCATCCCGTCCCGGGGTGCCTGGCTCGAGTTCGAGATCGACAAGCGCGACATGGTCGGTGTCCGGCTCGACCGCAAGCGCAAGCAGAACGTCACGGTGCTGCTGCAGGCCATGGGCTTTACCCGTGAGCAGATCCTGACCGAGTTCGGCGACGACGAGGCGATGCGCCTCACCCTGGACAAGGACCACACCACCACCCAGGACGAGGCGCTGCTCGACATCTATCGCAAGATGCGCCCCGGAGAGCCGCCCACCCGCGAGGCCGCGCAGCAGCTGCTCGAGAACGCCTACTTCAACCCCAAGCGCTACGACCTGGCCAAGGTCGGCCGCTACAAGGTCAACAAGAAGCTGGGCCTGGAGCAGCCGCTGGACCAGAGCACGCTCACTCTCGAAGACATCGTGGCGACCCTGCGCTACCTGGTGCGGCTGCACGCGGGGGAGACCGAGTTCAGCCAGGGCAAGACCACCCTGCGGATCGAGACCGACGACATCGACCATTTCGGCAACCGCCGACTGCGTACGGTCGGTGAGCTCATCCAGAACCAGGTCCGCACGGGTCTGTCGCGGATGGAGCGCGTCGTGCGTGAGCGGATGACCACGCAAGACGTCGAGGCCATCACCCCGCAGACGCTGATCAACATCCGCCCGGTCGTCGCGGCGATCAAGGAGTTCTTCGGCACCTCCCAGCTGTCTCAGTTCATGGACCAGACGAACCCACTTGCCGGGCTGACCCACAAGCGCCGCCTGTCGGCGCTGGGGCCCGGTGGGCTGTCGCGTGAGCGGGCCGGCTTCGAGGTCCGCGACGTGCACTCGTCGCACTACGGCCGGATGTGCCCGATCGAGACGCCCGAGGGGCCGAACATCGGTCTGATGGGCTCGCTCGCGACCTACGGGCGGATCAACGCCTTCGGATTCGTCGAGACGCCTTACCGCCGAGTCAAGAACGGCAAGGTCAGCGACAACGTCGACTACCTGACCGCCGACGAGGAGGACCTCTACGTCATCGCGCAGGCCAACGCGCCGCTGAACGACGACAGCCGGTTCGCGGAGGACCGGGTAACGGTCCGCAAGCGTGGCGGTGAGCTCGAGCTCGTCCGTGCCGACACCGTCGACTACATGGACGTCTCGCCGCGGCAGATGGTCTCCGTCGCGACCGCGATGATCCCGTTCCTCGAGCACGACGACGCCAACCGGGCATTGATGGGCTCGAACATGCAGCGCCAGGCGGTTCCGCTGCTGCGCAGTGAAGCGCCGCTGGTGGGTACGGGCATGGAACTGCACGCGGCCGTCGACGCCGGCGACGTGGTCGTCGCCGACAAGGCCGGCGTCGTCACCGAGGTGTCCGCCGACTACGTGACCGTGATGACCGACGACGGCGCCTACCAGACCTATCAGATGGCCAAGTTCCACCGGTCCAACGCGGGCACGTGCATCAACCAGCGCCCGGTGGTCGACGAAGGCGACCGGATCGAATCCGGCCAGGTGATCGCCGACGGCCCGTCGACCGAGGACGGCGAGATGGGCCTGGGCAAGAACCTGCTCGTCGCGTTCATGCCCTGGGAGGGCCACAACTACGAAGACGCCATCATCCTGTCCCAGCGGCTGATCAAGGACGACGTCCTCACCTCGATCCACATCGAGGAGCACGAGGTCGACGCTCGCGACACCAAGCTGGGCCCGGAGGAGATCACCCGGGACATCCCGAACGTCTCCGACGAGATCCTGGCCGATCTCGACGAGCGCGGCATCATCCGGATCGGCGCGGAGGTCCAGGCCGGCGACATCCTGGTCGGCAAGGTCACGCCAAAGGGGGAGACCGAGCTGACCCCCGAGGAGCGGCTGCTGCGGGCGATCTTCGGCGAGAAGGCCCGTGAGGTCCGCGACACGTCGCTGAAGGTTCCGCACGGCGAGACCGGCAAGGTCATCGGCGTCCGACTCTTCGATCGCGACGAGGGCGACGAGCTACCGCCAGGCGTCAACCAACTGGTGCGGGTTTACATCGCTCAGATGCGCAAGATCCAGGACGGCGACAAGCTGGCCGGCCGGCACGGCAACAAGGGCGTCATCTCGAAGATCCTTCCGGTCGAGGACATGCCGTTCCTTGCCGACGGCACTGCGGTCGACATCGTGCTGAACCCGCTCGGTGTGCCCAGCCGGATGAACCTCGGCCAGGTACTGGAGACACACCTGGGCTGGGTCGCCAAGTCCGGCTGGCGGATCGAGGGGTCCGAGACCGAGTGGAAGAAGCGGCTGCACGAGATCGGCGCCGCTGAGGCAGTGCCGGGTACCAAGGTGGCGACGCCGGTGTTCGACGGCGCCCGCGAGGAGGAGATCGTCGGCCTGCTGGCCTCGAGTCTGCCCAACCGTGACGGCGACTCTCTCGTCGGCGCCGACGGCAAGGCGCTGCTGTTCGACGGCCGCTCCGGCGAGCCGTTCCCGCACCCGGTCGCCGTCGGATACATCTACATGCTCAAGCTCAACCACCTGGTCGACGACAAGATCCACGCCCGGGCGACCGGTCCTTACTCGATGATCACGCAGCAGCCGCTGGGCGGTAAGGCCCAGTTCGGCGGTCAGCGATTCGGCGAGATGGAGGTGTGGGCGCTGCAGGCGTACGGCGCCGCCTATGCCTTGCAGGAGCTGCTGACGATCAAGTCCGACGACGTTACCGGCCGAGTAAAGGTGTACGAGGCGATCGTCAAGGGCGAGAACATCCCGGAGCCGGGAATTCCGGAGTCGTTCAAGGTGTTGATCAAGGAGATGCAGTCCCTGTGTCTCAACGTGGAGGTTCTCTCCAGCGACGGCACCCAGATCGAGATGCGCGATACCGACGAGGACGTCTTCCGGGCTGCCGAGGAGTTGGGAATCGACCTGTCCCGGCGCGAGCCGAGCAGCGTCGAAGAGGTATAGCCCCTCTACCCGAGCCAACCGCCCGACCTGATGACTGAGACGAACTGAGAGAAGGAACCACGTGCTCGACGTCAACTTCTTCGACGAGCTGCGGATCGGCCTCGCCACGGCGGACGACATCCGTCAGTGGTCCCACGGCGAGGTCAAGAAGCCGGAGACGATCAACTACCGCACCCTCAAGCCGGAGAAGGACGGGCTCTTCTGCGAGAAGATCTTCGGCCCGACTCGCGACTGGGAGTGCTACTGCGGCAAGTACAAGCGGGTCCGGTTCAAGGGGATCATCTGCGAGCGCTGCGGCGTGGAGGTCACCCGGGCCAAGGTCCGTCGCGAGCGGATGGGGCACATCGAGCTCGCCGCTCCCGTCACCCACATCTGGTACTTCAAGGGCGTCCCATCCCGGCTTGGCTACCTGCTCGACCTGGCGCCGAAGGATCTGGAGAAGGTCATCTACTTCGCGGCCTACATGATCACGTGGGTCGACGAGGAGGCCCGCCATCGTGACCTCGCCTCGCTCGAGGGGCAGATCGACGTCGAGCGCAAAGACATCGAGAAGCGACGCGACAGCGATGTCGAGGATCGCGCCAAGAAGCTGGAAGCCGATCTCGCCGAGCTCGAGGCCGAGGGCGCCAAGGGTGATGTGCGGCGGAAGGTTCGCGAGTCCGCCGAGCGGGAGATGAGCCAGATCCGCAAGCGGGCCGACGCGGAGGTCGACCGGCTGAACGCCGTCTGGGACCGCTTCCGCACCCTCAAGGTTCAGGACCTCGAGGGCGACGAAATGCTCTACCGGGAGATGCGCGACCGGTTCGGGCTCTATTTCCGCGGGGGGATGGGCGCTCAGGCGATCAAGGAGCGGCTGGAAAGCTTCGACCTCGAAGGTGAGGCGCTGAGCCTGCGGGAGATCATCCGCACCGGCAAGGGGCAGAAGAAGACTCGCGCCCTCAAGCGGCTCAAGGTCGTCTCGGCATTCTTGACGACTCGCAACGATGCCCGCGGCATGGTGCTCGACGCCGTCCCGGTGATCCCGCCGGACCTGCGCCCGATGGTGCAGCTCGACGGTGGGCGCTTCGCGACGAGCGACCTCAACGACCTGTACCGGCGGGTCATCAACCGCAACAACCGGCTCAAGCGCCTGCTCGACCTCGGTGCGCCCGAGATCATCGTGAACAACGAGAAGCGGATGCTGCAGGAGTCCGTCGACGCACTGTTCGACAACGGCCGGCGCGGCCGCCCGGTCACCGGGCCAGGTAACCGTCCGCTGAAGTCGATCTCGGACATGCTCAAGGGCAAGCAGGGCCGGTTCCGGCAGAACCTGCTCGGCAAGCGGGTCGACTACTCCGGCCGGTCGGTCATCGTCGTCGGCCCGCAGCTCAAGCTGCACCAATGCGGCCTGCCCAAGGGCATGGCGATCGAGCTGTTCAAGCCGTTCGTGATGAAGCGGCTGGTCGACCTCAACCACGCACAGAACATCAAGAGCGCCAAGCGCATGGTGGAGCGGGCTCGGCCAATCGTCTGGGACGTCCTGGAAGAGGTCATCGCCGAGCACCCGGTGCTGCTGAACCGGGCGCCGACGCTGCACCGGCTGGGCATCCAGGCGTTCGAGCCGCAGCTGATCGAAGGCAAGGCGATCCAGATCCACCCGCTGGTCTGCACCGCGTTCAACGCCGACTTCGACGGCGACCAGATGGCGGTGCACCTGCCGCTGTCCGCCGAGGCGCAGGCCGAAGCGCGGGTGCTGATGCTCTCGAGCAACAACATCCTCAAGCCGGCCGACGGCCGGCCGGTAACGATGCCCACTCAGGACATGGTTCTGGGCATCTACTTCCTCACTAGCATGCGCGAAGGCGAAGCCGGCGAAGGTCGGGCGTTCTCCTCGCCTGCCGAGGCCATCCGGGCATTCGACGCCGGTGAGCTGTCGATGCAGGCGACGGTGAGGTTGCGGCAGGCCGGCATCGTCCCGCCGCCGGGTTGGCAGGCGCCGGAGGACTGGCAGCCGGGTCAGCCGGTCACCCTGGACACCACACTCGGCCGGGCGCTGTTCAACGAGGCGCTTCCCGAGGACTACGCGTTCGTCAACGAGGAGGTCGACAAGAAGCGGCTGGGCGCGATCGTCAACGACCTCGCCGAGCGCTATCAGAAGATCCAGGTGGCGGCGACCCTCGACGCGCTCAAGGAGGCCGGCTTCTACTGGGCCACCCGGTCCGGCGTCACGGTGTCCGTCGAGGACATCGCCGCCCCGGCACAGAAGCAGCAGATCCTGGAGGAGTACGAGGCCAAGGCCGAGAAGGTCGAGCGCAACTTCGAGCGCGGCGTGATCTCCAGCGGCGAGCGTCGTGAGGAGCTCATCGACATCTGGACCGACGCGACCAGCAAGGTCGACGACGCCATCCGCGAGGCGTTCGACCGCGACAACACCATTCACATGATGGTCCACTCCGGCGCCCGCGGTAACTGGATGCAGATCCGCCAGCTGGCCGGGATGCGCGGCCTGGTGGCGAACCCGAAGGGCGAGACGATCCCGCGGCCGATCAAGGCCAGCTTCCGCGAGGGCCTGTCCGTGCTGGAGTTCTTCATCTCCACTCACGGCGCCCGCAAGGGTCTGGCCGACACCGCTCTCCGGACCGCCGACTCGGGGTATCTGACCCGGCGCCTCGTGGACGTCTCGCAGGATGTGATCATCCGGGAGACCGACTGCGGGACCGAACGCGGGCTGGTCCTGCCCATCGCAGTGCGTAATGCCGAGGGCACGCTCGTCGTGGCCGAGGACGTCGAGACCAGCGTCTACGCTCGTAGCCCGGCCGAGGACGTATCGGCTCCCGACGGTTCCGTGATCACGACCGCCGGCACCGACCTAGGCGATGTCGAGATCCGCCGGCTGATCGACGCCGGTATCGAGCAGGTACGGGTACGCAGCGTGCTGACCTGCGAGAGCAAGTCCGGCGTGTGCGCCATGTGCTACGGCCGCTCGCTGGCGAGCGGCAAACTGGTCGACGTCGGCGAAGCGGTGGGAATCGTCGCCGCCCAGTCGATTGGTGAGCCTGGAACCCAGCTGACCATGCGGACGTTTCACACCGGCGGCGTCGCAGGTGAGGACATCACCCACGGCTTGCCGCGTGTCGTCGAGCTGTTCGAGGCGCGTGCCCCGAAGGGGAAGGCCCCGATCGCCGAAGCCGCGGGTCGAGCCCGCCTCGACGAGGACGGCAAGGGGCCCAAGATCGTCGTGGTACCCGACGACGGTGCCGACGAGCAGGTGTTCTCGATCTCGCGCCGGGTGTTGGACTGGACCAACCGGCGCAGTCCGGGTATCGCTCAGTGGCGGGTCCAGGACGGCGACCATGTCGAGGTCGGGGAGCTGCTGCATGCCGGCACGGCCGACCCGCATGACGTGCTCCGGGTGCTGGGCCAACGCGCCGTACAGGTCTTCCTCACCGAGCAGGTGCAGGAGGTCTACCGCTCGCAGGGTGTGTCGATCCACGACAAGCACATCGAGATCATCGTCCGGCAGATGCTGCGCCGGATCACGGTGCTCGAAAGCGGCGACGCGGATCTGCTGCCCGGCGAGCTGGTCGAGCGCTCGCGCTTCGAGGGTGAGAACCGCAGGGTCGTCGGCGACGGTGGTCAGCCCGCCTCGGGCCGGCCGCAACTGATGGGCATCACGAAGGCGTCGCTCGCGACGGACTCGTGGCTGTCGGCGGCGTCGTTCCAGGAGACGACCCGGGTCTTGACGGAGGCGGCGATCAACGCCAAGTCCGATCCGCTGATCGGGCTGAAGGAGAACGTCATCCTCGGCAAGCTGATCCCGGCCGGCACCGGGTTGTCCCGCTACCGCAACCTGCGGGTCGAGCCCACTGAGGAGGCCAAGGCGGCCATGTACTCGATGGTCGACTACGGAGCCGACTACTCCGACTACGAGTTCGGCCAAGGCTCCGGCGAGGCCGTTCGGCTCGAGGACTACGACTTCGGCTCCTACAGCTGACCGAAACACAAGATCGAAGGCTGGTTGGTGGGGTTCAGACCCCAGTAACCAGCCTTCGATCATGAGCGCTGAGCCATCCCTGTCTGCGCGTGTCCACGACAAGGTCATTTGGCGCGCTGAGCGGTGGCGATTTGGCACGCTGAGAGGTTGGGGTAGCGCCCGTTTTGGGTGGATTGTGGAGCAGCATAACGTGCCAATCGACACCGACGGTCGCCGTACGGCTGGCCGATTGAGACAGCGCCCTGGGGCGCTGTCCACAGGCACCTGCACCGCTTTGACCTGCGACTGGCCGAACGGGTAATCTGAATCTTCGTGCCTGGAGTCCTCCGGGCCGTCCAGCGCGCCCGTGTGCGCGCGGGAGCACCACCGACCACACGCCGTCCGGTTTGCCGGCGGCGCCGGCCGGGCCGGGCCGACACTCCCGACCGCGGGGGTCGTCGGAACTCCACCGACGCCCACTCCGGCGCCAGCTCGTACCCGGCCGACCTTCGCCCCAACACGCAGCCGAGCAACGGAGACGTAGTGCCTACGATCCAGCAATTGGTCCGCAAGGGCCGCGAGGAGAAGACGACCCGCAACAAGACTGCGGCGCTCAAGGGCAGCCCGCAGCGCCGCGGGGTGTGCACACGCGTCTACACCACGACTCCGAAGAAGCCCAACTCGGCTCTGCGCAAGGTGGCTCGAGTGCGCCTGACCAGCCAGATGGAGGTCACCGCCTACATCCCGGGCGTGGGTCACAACCTGCAGGAGCACTCGATGGTCCTCATCCGCGGCGGCCGAGTGCGGGATCTTCCGGGCGTCCGGTACAAGATCATCCGTGGCTCACTGGACACCCAAGGTGTGAAGAGCCGCAAGCAGGCCCGCAGCCGGTACGGCGCGAAGAAGGAGAAGAGCTGATGCCGCGCAAGGGCCCCGCCGCCAAGCGCCCGATCGTCATCGACCCGGTCTACAACTCCCCGCTGGTCACCCAGCTGGTGAACAAGGTTCTGCGCGATGGCAAGAAGTCCGTCGCCGAGTCGATCGTGCACGGCGCCTTGGAGGGCTGCCGGGAGAAAACCGGCACCGACCCGGTCGTCACGCTCAAGCGAGCGCTGGACAACGTTCGGCCGACCCTCGAGGTCAAGAGCCGGCGGGTCGGCGGCGCGACCTATCAGGTCCCGGTCGAGGTGCGGGCGAGCCGCAGCACGACGCTTGCCCTGCGCTGGCTGGTCGGTTACTCCCGCGCACGCCGCGAAACGACCATGACCGAGCGACTGATGAACGAGATCCTCGACGCCTCCAACGGCCTCGGCGCGAGCGTCAAGCGTCGCGAGGACACCCACAAGATGGCCGAGTCCAACAAGGCCTTCGCCCATTACCGCTGGTAACACCGCGGCACAGACATCGTCAGAGGAAGCGACGCACCGAGATGGTCACCGACCTTCGCACGCTCGACCTGGCCAAGGTCCGCAACATCGGGATCATGGCCCATATCGACGCGGGCAAGACCACGACCACCGAGCGCATCCTGTTCTACACCGGCATCAACTACAAGATCGGTGAGGTCCACGAGGGCGCAGCCACGATGGACTGGATGGAGCAGGAGCAGGAGCGTGGAATCACCATCACCTCCGCTGCCACCACCTGCGAGTGGGACGGCCACGTCATCAACATCATCGACACCCCGGGCCACGTCGACTTCACCGTGGAGGTCGAGCGCTCGCTGCGAGTTCTGGACGGGGCGGTGGCCGTGTTCGACGGCGTCGCCGGCGTCGAGCCGCAGTCCGAGCAGGTGTGGCGTCAGGCGACGAAGTACCAGGTGCCGCGGATCTGCTTCGTCAACAAGATGGACCGGGTCGGCGCCGAGTTCCACCGCTGCGTGGACATGATCGTCACCCGGCTCAAGGCGGTACCGCTGGTCGTCCAGCTGCCGATCGGTGCCGAGTCCGACTTCCGTGGCGTCGTCGACCTGGTCGGCATGCAAGCTCTGATCTGGAGCGCCGAGGCGGAGAAGGGCGAGATGTACGACACCGTCGACATTCCCGCCAGCCACGCCGAGGCTGCTGGTGAGTACCGGGACAAGCTGCTCGAGACCATCGCCGAGAACGACGACGAGATGATGGAGCTTTATCTCGAGGGCCAGGAGCCCTCCGAGAAAGCCCTGATCGCCGCGATCCGGCGGGCCACGATCGCCGGCAAGCTGACCCCCGTCCTGTGCGGCTCGGCATTCAAGAACAAGGGCGTGCAGCCGATGCTCGACGGCGTCGTCCGCTACCTGCCGTCCCCACTCGACGTGGGTGCCGTCGAGGGGCACGCGGTCGGCGACGAGAGCGATGTCATGCTCCGCGATCCGGACGAGAACGCGCCGGTTTCGGCGTTGGCGTTCAAGATCATGAGCGACCAGCACCTCGGCAAGCTCACCTTCGTCCGGGTGTACTCCGGCACGCTCAGGGCAGGCGCTCAGGTGCTGAACAGCACCAAGGGGCACAAGGAGCGGATCGGCAAGATCTACCGGATGCACGCCAACAAGCGGGAGGAGATCGGCCTGGCCAGCGCGGGCCAGATCGTTGCGGTCATGGGGCTGAAGGACACCACGACCGGCGACACCCTCAGCGCGCCGGAGGCTCCGGTCATCCTGGAGTCGATGACCTTCCCGGCGCCGGTCATCTCGGTCGCCATAGAACCGAGGACGAAGGTCGACCAGGACAAGCTGTCCACAGCGATCCAGCGGCTAGCCGAGGAAGACCCCACCTTCCAGGTCCGTACCGACGACGACACGGGGCAGACCATCATCTCCGGGATGGGCGAGCTGCACCTCGAGGTGCTGGTCGACCGGATGAAGCGCGAGTTCCGGGTCGAGGCCAATGTCGGAAAGCCGCAGGTCGCGTACCGCGAGACCATCCGCCGGCGGGTCGAGAAGGTCGAGTACACCCACAAGAAGCAGACCGGTGGCTCCGGCCAGTTCGGCCGCGTGGTGATCGACATCGAGCCGACCAGGGGTGGCGGGGACGGTGGCTACGAATTCGTCAATGCCGTCACCGGAGGGCGCATCCCGCGTGAGTTCATCCCCGCTGTCGACGAGGGCATCCAGGAGGCCATGGAGTTCGGCGTCGTCGCCGGATATCCGCTCGTCGACATCAAGGTGACCCTGCGCGACGGGGCGTACCACGACGTGGACTCCTCCGAGCTCGCCTTCAAGATTGCCGGGTCGATGGCGTTCAAGGAGGCGGCCCGACGGGCCGATCCCGCGCTTCTGGAGCCGATCTTCTCCGTCGAGGTGACGACGCCGGAGGACTACATGGGCGACGTGATCGGCGACCTCAACGCGCGCCGCGGCCACATCCAGGCCATGGAGGAGCGCACCGGCGCACGGGTCATCAAGGCTCTGGTCCCGTTGTCGGAGATGTTCGGCTACGTCGGAGACCTCCGCAGCAAGACCCAGGGCCGAGCTAGCTACTCGATGCAGTTCGACTCGTACGCGGAAATTCCAAAGAATGTCGCAGAAGAGATCATCAAGAAGGTCCGGGGCGAGTAGCAACCGGGCTAGCCGAAAGCAGACGAAGCACCAGTCCTAACAGGAGGACCCCACAGTGGCGAAGGCGAAGTTCGAGCGGACCAAGCCGCACGTCAACATCGGCACCATCGGTCACATCGACCATGGCAAGACGACGCTGACCGCGGCGATCACGAAGGTCTTGCACGACAAGCACCCCGACCTCAACCCGTACACGCCGTTCGACGAGATCGACAAGGCGCCCGAGGAGAAGCAGCGCGGCATCACGATCTCGATCGCCCACGTCGAGTACCAGACCGACAAGCGACACTACGCGCACGTCGACTGCCCGGGTCACGCCGACTACATCAAGAACATGATCACCGGCGCGGCCCAGATGGACGGCGCGATCCTCGTGGTGGCCGCCACCGACGGTCCGATGCCACAGACCAAGGAGCACGTGTTGCTGGCCCGTCAGGTCGGCGTGCCGTACATCGTCGTCGCGCTGAACAAAGCCGACATGGTCGACGACGAGGAGATCCTCGAGCTGGTCGAGCTCGAGGTGCGGGAGCTGCTCTCCTCCTACGAGTTTCCCGGCGACGACTTGCCAGTTGTGCGAGTCTCTGCGCTGAAAGCGCTCGAGGGCGATGCCGAGTGGACGCAGTCGGTCGAGGAGCTCCTCAACGCGGTGGACGAGTCGATCCCGGAACCGGTGCGGGACGTCGAGAAGCCCTTCCTCATGCCGATCGAGGACGTGTTCACGATCAGCGGCCGGGGCACCGTGGTCACCGGTCGGGTGGAGCGTGGTGTCCTCAAGCCGATGGAAGAGGTCGAGCTGGTCGGTATCCGTGACCGGTCGCAGAAGACCGTCGTGACCAGTGTCGAGATGTTCCGGAAGATCTTGGACGATGCGCGTGCAGGCGAGAACGTCGGCTTGCTGCTGCGCGGCACCAAAAAGGAAGACGTGGAACGCGGCATGGTCGTCGTCCGGCCCGGTACGACCACCCCGCACACGAACTTCGAGGCGCAGGTCTACATCTTGTCCAAGGATGAGGGCGGCCGGCACACGCCGTTCTTCAACAACTACCGCCCGCAGTTCTACTTCCGGACGACGGACGTGACCGGAGTGGTGACCCTGCCGGAGGGCACCGAGATGGTCATGCCCGGCGACAACACCGAGATGTCGGTCGAGCTGATCCAGCCGATCGCCATGGAGGAGCAGCTCAAATTCGCGATCCGCGAAGGTGGCCGCACGGTCGGCGCCGGCCGGGTCATCAGGATCAACAAGTAACGTCCATGGGCCTAGCCGTCCGTTCGCAGCGGTCAGCCCGGCCCCCGAATACGGCTCCAAATGACCACGTTCACCACCCGTTACCCTCAGGGGGGTGGACGCGGTCATTCCGGAGACCTGCGATTGGTCAGGGGCAGTCAGCCTCTGACATACTGGTGAGGTTGCTCGGTGGAGGCCGCCGGGGTGTGTGGGCCTGGATTCCCATCCAGTTCCGTGCCCGGACCGGAGACCTCTTCCCGAAGCCCGGCGTCGCGCTGGGCCATCCGAGTCCCCCCGATCCGTCGAGTCTTCGCGCCGGCTGAGCATCGCCGACGAGCGCGACACGCCCGACCGCGGGGGTCGGCGGCCCGACGATGGTCGACGGCGCTCGGGACCTCCGAACAGCAGTCGGTTCCGAAAGCGGTACGAGAGAAGGACGACACGCAGTCATGGCGGGACAGAAGATCCGCATCCGGCTCAAGGCCTACGACCACGAGGTCATCGACTCGTCGGCGCGCAAGATCGTCGACACGGTGACGCGCACGGGTGCGCATGTCGCAGGCCCGGTGCCGCTACCCACCGAGAAGAATGTGTACTGCGTCATCCGATCGCCGCACAAGTACAAGGACAGCCGCGAGCACTTCGAGATGCGGACCCACAAGCGGCTCATCGACATCATCGACCCCACGCCGAAAACGGTCGACTCGCTCATGCGGCTCGACCTGCCAGCCGGTGTCGACATCGAGATCAAGCTGTAGGGACGCGCCACCGATGAGTACTCACGTCCAGGCGAGCCTGAAGGGCCTGCTCGGGGAGAAGCTGGGCATGACCCAGGTATGGGATGACAACAACCGTGTCGTCCCGGTCACCGTCGTCAAGGCGGGCCCGTGCGTCGTCACCCAGGTCCGCACCCCGCAGACCGACGGCTACGACGCCGTCCAGATCGCGTACGGCGCGCCGAATCCGCGCAAGGTCACGCAACCGATGAAGGGGCATTTCGACAAGGCCGGCGTCACTCCTCGCCGGCATACGGTCGAGCTACGGACAGCCGACGCCTCCGAGTACACGTTGGGTCAGGAGCTCACAGTCGAGTTGTTCGAGCCAGGGCAGGTCGTCGACGTCGTCGGCACCAGCAAAGGCAAGGGCTTCGCCGGAGTGATGAAGCGCCATGGCTTCTCCGGCCTGCGCGCCTCCCACGGCGTCCAGCGCAAGCACCGTTCGCCGGGATCCATCGGCGGTTGCGCAACCCCGGGACGCGTGTTCCGCGGCCAGCGGATGCCCGGCCGGATGGGCGCCGTCCGAGTGACGGCGCAGAACGTCAGCGTGCATTCCGTGGACGCCGACCAAGGGCTGCTGCTTCTCAAGGGCGCGGTTCCCGGTCCGACCGGCGGGCTGGTCCTGGTCAAGACCGCGGCGAAGGGAAGGGCCTGACCGTGGCCAAGATCGAGGTCAAGACCGCCGCCGGCAAGAAGGCCGGCAGCGTCGAACTCCCGGCGGACGTGTTCGACGTCACGGTCAATGTTCCGCTGATCCATCAGGTGGTCGTCGCCCAGCTCGCTGCGGCGCGGCAGGGCACGCACAGCACCAAGTCGCGAGGCGAGGTCTCGGGCGGCGGACGCAAACCCTACCGCCAGAAGGGCACGGGCCGGGCGCGCCAAGGCTCGAATCCGGGCGCCGCAGTTCGCCGGCGGCGGAGTCGTGCACGGTCCCACTCCCAGGGACTACGCCCAGCGGACGCCGAAGAAGATGAAGGCGGCCGCCCTGCGCGGCGCCCTGTCCGACCGGGCCCGCCACGGCCGGGTCCACGTGATCACCGGGTTCGTCGACGGCGATACCCCCTCGACGAAGTCGGCGCTCGCGGTTCTCGGATCGGTCACCCAGAGCGACCAGGTCCTGGTGGTGGCAGCGCGCGGCGACGACATCACGGTGAAGAGCCTGCGCAACGCCCCTCAGGTGCATCTGCTGACACCTGATCAGCTCAACACTTACGACGTGCTGTGCGCCGATGACGTGGTGTTCACCAGGGCTGCGCTGGACGCGTTCCTGACCCGTCCAGCTACCGAGGCCACGGCTGAAGCCGCTGCCGACGAGCCGGCGACGGAGGAGGCGAAGTGAGCGCCATCCACAAGGACCCACGCGACGTGCTGCGCGGGCCGGTCGTCTCCGAGAAGAGCTACGGCCTGCTCGACGAGAACAAATACACCTTCGTCGTGGCGCCCGAAGCGAACAAGACCGAGATCAAGATCGCGGTCGAGAAGGTGTTCCACGTGACCGTCACCGGTGTGAACACGCTCAACCGTGCGGGCAAGCGCCGCCGCACCCGTTTCGGCGTAGGCCGGCGGCCAGACACCAAGCGGGCGATCGTGACCGTCGCCGAAGGTCAGCGCATCGACATCTTCGGAGGTCCGGTCTCCTGACCGGAACTGGTGAATTCGAGGGACTGAGTAGACGTGGGAATCCGCAAGTACAAGCCGACAACGCCGAGCCGTCGTGGCGCGAGCGTCGCCGACTTCGTCGAGGTCACCCGCTCCGAGCCGGAGAAGTCTCTGGTGCGCCCACTGCCCGGCAAGGGCGGGCGAAACAACGCGGGGAAGATCACGACCCGGCACCAGGGTGGTGGCCACAAGCGCCAGTATCGGATGATCGACTTCCGCCGCTCGGACAAGGACGGCGTGCCGGCCAAGGTTGCTCACATCGAGTACGACCCGAACCGCACCGCCCGGATCGCGCTCCTGCACTACGTCGACGGCGAGAAGCGCTACATCTTGGCGCCGACCCGGCTGGTGCAAGGCGGCATCGTCGAGGCAGGTCCACGGGCGGACATCAAGCCCGGCAACAACCTGCCACTGCGCAACATCCCGGTCGGAACCGTGGTGCACGCCATCGAGCTTCGACCCGGTGGCGGCGCCAAGATCGCCCGGTCGGCCGGCGCCCGGGTCCAGCTCGTCGCCAAGGAGGGCACCTGGGCACAGCTGCGGATGCCTTCCGGTGAGATCCGCAACGTCGACGTCCGCTGCCGCGCCACGGTGGGCGAGGTCGGCAACGCCGAGCAATCCAACATCAACTGGGGCAAGGCCGGCCGGATGCGCTGGAAGGGCAAGCGTCCGGCTGTCCGCGGCGTGGCCATGAACCCGGTGGATCACCCGCACGGCGGCGGCGAGGGCAAGAGCTCTGGCGGCCGCCACCCGGTCAACCCGAATGGTCGGCCGGAAGGGCGTACTCGCCGAGCGAACAAGCCCAGCGACCGTCAGATCGTCCGTCGTCGCAAGACCGGTAAGAAGCGTTGATCGGGAGCAGATAGACCATGCCGCGCAGCCTCAAGAAGGGTCCATTCGTGGACGAGCACCTGGCCAAGAAGGTCGAGGCGCAGAACACGAAAGGCACCAAGAACGTGATCAAGACGTGGTCGCGCCGGTCGATGATCGTTCCGGACATGATCGGTCACACCATCGCGGTGCACGACGGCCGCAAGCACGTGCCGATCTTCATCACCGAGTCGATGATCGGCCACAAGCTGGGCGAATTCGCGCCGACGCGAACCTTCCGTGGCCACGAGAAGGACGACCGGCGGGCCAGGCGCCGGTGAGTTCACGACGAGTATGACCAGACCTGTAGGAGTCACGATGGAAGCCAGGGCCCAGGCGCGGTACGTCCGCGTCACGCCCACGAAGGCGCGCCGCGTGGTGGACCTCATCCGGGGCATGCAAGCCGGCGAGGCAGCAGCCATCCTGCGGTTCGCGCCGCAGGCGGCGGCCGAACCGGTGCGCAAGGTGCTGGAGAGCGCGATTGCGAACGCCGAAGACACCGACGGCGTCGCCGCTGACTCGCTGTTCGTAGCCCGGGCGTACGTGGACGAGGGCCCGACGATCAAGCGGTTCCGGCCGCGAGCACAAGGCCGGGCCTACCGGATCAACAAGCGGACCAGCCACATCACCGTCGTCGTCGAAGAACGCATTCCGGTGCAGCGCACCCGCCGCACCGCCGGTTCGAAGGGAGGGACCCGCTAGTGGGTCAGAAGATCAACCCGCACGGGTTCCGGCTCGGCATCTCCACCGACCACAAGAGCCGGTGGTTCGCCGACAGCACGACCTCGGGTCAGCGGTACCGCGACTACGTCTCCGAAGACGTGGCAATCCGGAAGCTGATGAGCAAGGGCATGGAGCGAGCGGGCATCGCCAAGGTCGACATCGAGCGGACCCGGGACCGGGTCCGGGTCGACATCCATACCGCTCGGCCGGGAATCGTCAT
Organism: uncultured Actinomycetota bacterium; assembly: GCA_963819885.1. Classification (GTDB taxonomy): domain Bacteria; phylum Actinomycetota; class Actinomycetes; order Jiangellales; family Jiangellaceae; genus JACVRX01. Next base: position 224,235 of record CAWFXV010000032.1, read on the forward strand.
CGGCCGCCGCGGCGCCGAAGCCGACCGGCTGCGTACGGAGCTGGAGAACCTCACCGGCAAGCAGGTGCAGCTCAACATCCTCGAGGTGAAGCAACCGGAGATCGACGCGCAGCTCGTCGCCCAAGGAGTCGCCGAGCAGCTGTCGGCCCGGGTGGCGTTCCGCCGGGCCATGCGCAAGTCGATCCAGACCACCATGCGCGCCGGCGCCAAAGGCATCCGCGTGCAGTGTTCTGGGCGCCTGGGCGGCGCGGAGATGAGCCGGTCGGAGTTCTACCGCGAGGGGCGGGTGCCGCTGCACACCCTGCGGGCCGACGTCGACTACGGCTTCTACGAGGCCAAGACGACCTTCGGCCGGATCGGTGTGAAGGTCTGGATCTACAAGGGGGAGGTGGCCGGATCCCGCGCGGAGCGCGAAGCGCAGGCCGCCCAGGCCCGGGTCCAGCAGCAGCGCCGGCGCCCTGAGCGGCGCCGTCCGGCGCGTGGTGATGCGCGCGGCGAGCAGGTCGGTGCCGAAACGGGTGCGACCGAGGCCGCCGTTGCCACTGCCCCCAGCGGCGAGCAGGAGGGCTGAGCATGCTGATTCCGCGCAGAGTCAAGCACCGCAAGCAGCATCACCCGACGCGGCGCGGCATGGCCAAGGGAGGCACCTCGCTCGCGTTCGGTGAGTACGGGATCCAAGCGGTCGAGGGTCACTACGTCACCAACCGGCAGATCGAGTCGGCGCGTATCGCCATCACCCGGCACATCCGCCGTGGCGGCAAGGTATGGATCAACATCTACCCGGACCGCCCGTTGACGAAGAAGCCGGCCGAGACCCGGATGGGCTCCGGTAAGGGCTCGCCCGAGTGGTGGATTGCCAACGTCAAGCCTGGCCGGGTCATGTTCGAACTGTCCTACCCGAACGAGAAAGTGGCGCGGCAAGCACTCACCCGGGCGATTCACAAGCTGCCGATGAAGGCCCGGATCGTGACGCGCGAAGGGGGCGAGCTGTGATGGCCGTCGGTTCGAAGGACCTCACCGCTGCAGCGTTACGGGCCATGTCCGATGCCGATCTCGTCAGCGAGCTGCACAAAGCCAAGGAAGGGCTGTTCAACCTTCGCTTCCAGGCAGCAACCGGTCAGCTCGAGAGCCACGGCCGGTTGAAGGCTGTCCGCCGAGATATCGCCCGGATCTACACGATCATGCGCGAACGTGAGCTCGGCATCACCGCGCTGGTCGACGATTCCGCGTCCGCCCCTGGAGCCGCCTCGGGCGGTGCCGCATGACGAGCAAGAAAGACACCGACGTGACCGAACAGACCCGGACCCGCGGCTTTCGCAAGGTGCGCGAGGGCCTCGTCGTCAGCGACAAGATGGACAAGACCGTCGTTGTCGCCGTCGAAGACCGGTTCAAGCACCCGCTGTACGGCAAGGTCGTGCGCCGTACCAGCAAGCTCAATGCCCATGACGAGCAGAACGCCGCGGTTGTCGGCGACCGGGTTCTCCTCATGGAGACCCGGCCACTGTCAGCGACCAAGCGCTGGCGCGTCGTGGAGGTTGTGGAGAAGGCGAAATGATCCAGCAGGAGTCGCGGCTGCGGGTCGCCGACAACACGGGTGCGAAGGAACTGCTGTGCATCCGCGTTCTCGGTGGTTCCGGTCGTCGCTACGCCGGCATCGGCGACGTCATCGTGGCCACCGTCAAGGACGCCATCCCTGGCGGTGGGGTCAAGAAGGGCGAGGTCGTCAGGGCCGTCGTCGTGCGCACCGCGAAGGAGCGCCGCCGCCCCGACGGCTCGTACATCCGCTTCGACGAGAACGCCGCTGTGATCATCAAGGACGGCGGAGATCCGCGCGGGACGCGCATCTTCGGTCCGGTCGGACGTGAACTGCGGGAGAAGAGATTTATGCGGATCATCTCGCTGGCCCCGGAGGTGCTCTGAGCATGCGGATCAAGAAAGGTGACACCGTCGTGGTGATCACCGGTAAGGACAAAGGCGCGATCGGGAAGGTCATCGTGGCCTATCCGGATGATGGCCGAGTTCTCGTCGAGGGCGTCAACCGCATCACCAAGCACACCAAGACGGTGCAGAGCGCGCGGGGTGCCAAGTCCGGCGGGATCGTGCACCAAGAAGCGCCGATCAAGGTGAGCAACGTGATGCTTGCCGTCGAGGTCGAAATCGACGGAGAGAAGAAGACCGTCGGGACCAGGGTCGGATATCGGGTCGACGACAACGGCAACAAGGTCCGGTTCGCCAAGCGAACTGGTGAGGACATCTGATGAGCACGCCAACGGCGACCGAGACGTCTACACTGCCGCGGCTCAAGCGGCGCTACCGCGAAGAGATCGTTCCAGCGTTACGAGAACAGTTCGGCGTTGCCAACGTCATGCAGGTGCCAACGGTCACCAAGGTCGTCGTCAACATGGGTGTGGGCGACGCCGCGCGTGACGCCAAGCTGATCGAGGGTGCGATCCGGGACCTGCAGGCGATCACGGGCCAGAAGCCGGCGGTCACCAAAGCGCGCCGGTCGATCGCGCAGTTCAAGCTACGCGAAGGCATGCCGATCGGCGCGCACGTGACGCTGCGGGGTGACCGGATGTGGGAGTTCCTGGACCGACTCACCTCGATCGCGTTGCCGCGAATCCGCGACTTTCGCGGGCTGTCGCCGAAGCAGTTCGACGGCCGGGGCAACTACACCTTCGGTCTCACCGAGCAGGCGGTGTTCCACGAGATCAACCAGGACGCCATCGACCGGGTCCGCGGGATGGACATCACCGTCGTGACGACCGCAGAAACCGACGAGCTCGGCCGTGCGCTGCTGAAGCTCCTGGGCTTCCCTTTCAAGGAGCAGTGAGGAGATGAGCGAGCGGAGTGGGCGGCGTTGCGACGGGGGAGCAGCCGGCCGCGTAGTGAGCGAGTCGACAAACGCGACCAGAAAAATGGAGAACTGACGTGGCGAAGAAGGCCTTGATCAACAAGGCGAATGCGAAGCCGAAGTTCGCGGTTCGCGCCTACAGCCGCTGCCAGCGGTGCGGGCGTCCGCACTCGGTTTACCGCAAGTTCGGCTTGTGCCGGGTGTGCCTGCGTGAAATGGCGCATCGCGGCGAACTCCCCGGCATCACGAAATCCAGCTGGTAAGGATCGACATCGCCGAAGGTCCCGGCCCAACGGCTCGGATACCACGGCGGGAAAGCAGTACCGACCATGACCATGACTGACCCCATCGCAGACATGCTGACCCGTCTGCGTAACGCCAACGCGGCTTACCACGACACCGTGAGCATGCCGTACAGCAAGCTCAAGTCGCACATCGCGGAGATCCTGAAGCAGGAGGGTTTCATTGCCTCCTGGCAGTTACAGGAAAGCGCGGACAAGCCAGTCGAGAAGTCGCTCGTGCTGACGCTCAAGTACGGCCCGAGCCGGGAGCGTTCCATCGCCGGAGTTCGCCGGGTGAGCAAGCCGGGCCTGCGGGTGTACGCGAAGTCGACGAACATGCCCAGGGTGCTCGGTGGGCTGGGCGTCGCGATCATCTCCACCTCCCAAGGCCTGCTGACCGACCGATCGGCAACCAAGCAGCGCGTAGGCGGGGAAGTCCTCGCCTACGTCTGGTAACGGGGGGTAGGACATGTCGCGCATCGGCAAGATGCCCATTGCCGTCCCCGGCGGTGTCGAGGTCGCCATCGACGGCCGTGAAGTCACCGTGAGCGGTCCGAAGGGCAGTTTGAACCACACGCTGCCGCCGACGATCGACGTGGAGCGGACTGACGACGGCGCGCTGTCGGTCCGTCGTCCCGACGACGAGCGGGAGAACCGGGCCCTGCACGGGCTGACCCGGTCGCTGGTGGCCAACATGGTCACCGGTGTGACCCAGGGCTATGAGAAGAAGCTGGAAATCGTCGGCGTCGGGTACCGGGTGATCGCTCGCGGGCAGAATCTGGAGTTCGCGCTCGGTTACAGCCATCCCATCGTGGTCGAGGCGCCGAACGGAATCTCCTTTGCCGTCGAGTCGCCGACGCGGTTCTCCGTGCAGGGCATCGACAAGCAGCAGGTCGGCGAGATCGCGGCCAACATCCGCAAGCTGCGCAAGCCGGAGCCATACAAAGGCAAGGGGATCCGCTACGCCGGAGAGCAGGTCCGCCGCAAGGTCGGGAAGGCTGGGAAGAAGTAAATGGGTATCGCGATCTCGGGGCATGGATCCGGGCATGGATCCGGGCATGGCCGGCGTCACCACGACAGGGCCGGCGCCCGCGACCGCCGTCATCTGCGAGTACGCAAAAAGATCACCGGCTCGGCGCAGCGTCCGCGGCTCGTGGTGACCCGCTCGCTTCGGCACATGGTGGTCCAATTGATCGACGACTCCTCCGGGCACACGCTGGCCTCGGCTTCCAGCATGGAAACCGACCTGCGTGGCGCCTCCGGCGACAAAACGGCCAAGGCCCGCTCGGTCGGCGAGCGAATCGCTGAGCGGGCCAAATCGGCCGGCGTCGAGACCGTTGTCTTCGACCGAGCAGGCAACAGCTACCACGGCCGAGTGGCTGCGGTGGCCGACGGCGCCCGCGCCGGCGGCCTGAAGTTCTGACACGTACCGAGGAAGAGGGAATCATGGCTGGACCCCAGCGCCGCGGCAGCGGTGCCGGAGGCGAGCGACGTGACCGCCGCGACCGCGACGGCCGTCGCGATGGCGGGGCGGACAAGACCGCCTACATCGAGCGCGTCGTCGCGATCAACCGGGTCGCGAAGGTCGTGCGGGGTGGGCGGCGCTTCAGCTTCACCGCCCTGGTGGTCGTCGGTGACGGTGACGGCACGGTCGGCGTCGGATATGGCAAGGCCAGGGAGGTGCCCGCAGCGATAGCCAAGGGCGTCGAAGAGGCCAAGAAACAGTTCTTCAAGGTGCCCCGGATCCAGGGCACGATCCCGCACCCCATCCAGGGTGAGAAGGCGGCCGGCGTGGTTCTCCTCCGCCCGGCGTCGCCGGGTACCGGCGTCATCGCCGGCGGTCCGGTGCGTGCCGTGCTCGAGTGCGCGGGCATTCGCGACGTGCTGAGCAAGTCGCTCGGTTCGTCCAACGCGATCAACATCGTGCACGCGACGGTCGATGCCCTCAAGCACCTGGAACGACCCGAACAGGTGGCAGCTCGGCGCGGCCGGCCGCTGGAAGACGTCGCGCCTGCGGCGCTACTGCGTGCCCAGGCCGGAGGGTCGGCATGAGCAGGCTGAAGGTCCGTCAGGTGAAGAGCGGCATCGGCGGTACGCCGTCGCAGCGTGAGACGCTGCGATCGCTTGGCCTCAAGCGCATCCGCGACGAGGTCGTGAAGGAGGACCGGCCGGAGATCCGCGGCATGGTCCGCACGGTGGCTCATCTGGTCGCCATCGAGGAGGTCGACTGACATGCCTGCGTCCAACGAAGGGGCACCACTCAAGCCTCATCATTTGCGGCCCGCGGACGGCGCCAAGACCGCCAAGACCCGGGTGGGTCGCGGCCGCGCCGGCGCCAGGGGCAAGACGGCGGGACGAGGCACCAAGGGCAGCAAGGCCCGCGGCACGGTGTCGGCTCGGTTCGAGGGCGGGCAGATGCCACTGCACATGCGGCTGCCCAAGTTGAAGGGCTTCAAGAACCCCTTCCGGGTCGAATACCAGGTCGTCAACCTGGATCGCCTCGCCGCGCTGTACCCCGATGGCGGAACCGTGAACGTCGACGATCTGGTGGGCAAGGGTGTCGTTCGCGCCGGCCGCCCGGTCAAGATCCTCGGCACTGGTGAGGTCTCGGCCGCCCTGCAGATCAGTGCGCACGCGTTCTCGACCTCGGCGAAGGAGAAGATCACCGCAGCAGGTGGGTCGGCCACCGAGCTCTGAGGCGCTGCGGCGTCGCAAGTAGCCGCCTGTTATCGTCACGAACGACGTCACAATGCGTCGGCAGCGCCGACCGTCCGTACCACAGCGCCAACGTTTCGGCGCCGCGCAGGAGGAAGTCAGTGCTCACCGCGTTCGCTCGGGCGTTCCGTACGCCCGACCTACGCAGGAAGATGCTCTTCACCCTGGGCATCATCGCGTTGTTCCGACTGGGGTCGGTCGTGCCGACGCCTGGTATCGACGTGCAGGCGGTCAACACCTGCGTCGAGCAGGTAGGAAACACCGGCGTCTACGGCATGCTCAACCTGTTCTCCGGTGGAGCGCTCCTACAGCTCGCGGTGTTCGCGCTGGGCATCATGCCCTACATCACGGCCAGCATCATTCTCCAGCTGCTGACCGTGGTGATCCCACGGCTCGAGGCTCTCAAGAAGGAGGGTCAGGCCGGCCAGACGAAGATCACGCAGTACACGCGCTATCTCACCATTGGGCTGGCCGTGCTACAGGCGACGACGATCGTGTCGTTGGCCCGGAACGGCCAGCTGTTCCCGAACTGCCCCGAACAGATCGTCCCCGACGACTCGATCGGCACCATCGTCGTCATGGTCATCACGATGACGGCCGGCACGGCCGTGATCATGTGGCTGGGTGAGCTCATCACCGACCGTGGCGTCGGCAACGGGATGTCCATCTTGATCTTCACCCAGATCATCGCCACGTTCCCGACCGCGCTGTGGAGCATTCGGGTCTCGCAGGGTTGGCCGACCTTCGCCATCGTCTTGCTCGTCGGTCTGGTCGTCGTGACCGCCGTCGTGTTCATCGAGCAGGCGCAACGCCGGATCCCCGTCCAGTACGCGAAACGGATGGTCGGGCGGCGGATGTACGGCGGTTCGGCGACCTACATCCCGCTCAAGATCAACCAAGCCGGAATCATCCCGGTCATCTTCGCCTCGTCGCTGCTCTACCTGCCGTTGCTGCTGAGTCAGTTCAACCCAGAAGCCGACTGGGCGGTATGGATCCAGAACAACTTCACCACCGGTGAGCATTGGCTCTACATGGTGACGTTCTTCTTGCTGATCGTGTTCTTCACCTACTTCTACGTGTCGATCACGTTCAACCCGAAGGACGTCGCCGACAACATGAAGAAGTACGGCGGTTTCATCCCTGGTATCCGGGCCGGTCGGCCTACTGAGGAATACCTCGACTACGTCCTGACCCGGCTGACCGCTCCGGGCTCGGTGTATCTCGGGCTCGTCGCGCTGATCCCGCTGGTGGCCTTCGTCCTGGTCGACGCCAACGCCAACTTCCCCTTCGGTGGCACCAGCATTCTGATCATGGTGGGGGTGGGTTTGCAGACCGTGCAGCAGATCGAGAGCCAGCTGCAGCAGCGCAACTACGAAGGGTTCCTGCGGTGAAGCGGCTGCTGCTGATGGGCCCGCCCGGCTCCGGCAAGGGCACCCAGGCCGCCATCGTCGCGTCCCGGCTGGGTATCCCGGCGATTTCCACCGGCGACATCTTCCGCGCCAACGTCGCTGGGGGAACCCCGCTGGGGGTCGAGGCGAAGAAGTACATATCCCAGGGCGAGTACGTCCCGGACTCGGTGACGAACGCCATGGTGCGGTCTCGCCTCTCGCGTCCGGACGCCACGACCGGCTTCATCCTCGACGGGTATCCGCGCACGGTTTCACAGGTCGAGTTTCTCGACCAGGTGCTCGCCGAACAGGGGACCAAGCTCGACTGCGTCATCACGTTGGTCGTCGACGTGGAGGAGGTCGTCAAGCGGATACTCCGACGAGCCGACGCCGAGGGTCGTAGCGACGACACGGAGGACGTCATCCGGCATCGCCTGAAGCTGTTTGCCGAACAGACCGCGCCGCTGGCCGAGGTCTACGAGGCCCGGGGTCTGCTGACGCGAGTCAACGGCATGGGCCCGGTGTCGGAGGTCGCGACCAGGATGCTGGCGGTGGTGACCGACGGGGATGAGCTCACCATGCCCGACCCGACCGGAGACTCGACTCAGCCCGCATGATCCAGCTCAAGTCCGACGTCGAGGTCGAGAAGATGCGTCTGGCTGGACTGGTCGTGGCCGAAGCGCTCGCCGCCGTCCGGGCTGCCGTCGCCCCTGGCGTGACACTGGGCGAACTCGATGCGCTCGCCGATGACGAGATCCGGTCGCGGGGAGCGGTGCCGTCCTTTCTCGACTACCTCCCCGGCGTCGGCTACGTACCGCGTAGTCCGGGCCGAAACTCCTTCCCGGCGACGATCTGCGCATCGGTGAACGACGAGATCGTCCATGGGATCCCGGGCCATCGTCGCCTCGTGTCTGGTGATGTGGTGTCTGTCGACTGTGGCGCGATCCTGGACGGTTGGCACGGCGATGCAGCTGTGACTCTGCCCGTGGGGAAGGTGAGCGACGAGGCCGCGCGTCTGCTGGCCGCTTGCGAGGGGTCGCTATGGGCCGGCATCGCGGCGATGCAAGTGGGCAACCGGCTGCGTGACATCGGTGCGGCGGTCGAGGACCACGTGCAGGGTTCCGGCGACTACGGGATCGTCGCCGAGTACGGCGGCCACGGCATCGGCACGGAGATGCACCAGGATCCGCATGTGCTCAATTACCGCACCCGCGTGCGCGGTCCCAAGCTGGTGCCCGGCATGGTCCTGGCGATCGAGCCGATGATCAACATCGGCCGGCCGGAGACCAGGATCCAGTCCGACGGCTGGACGGTCGTCACCGCCGACGGCTCGCTGTCCGCGCACTTCGAGCACACCGTCGCCGTCACCCCAGACGGGCCGTGGGTCCTCACCGCGCTGGACGGCGGCGCCTCCCGGCTCAGCTCGCTCGGTGTGCCTACGCCGGCCACCGCCTGACTTCGCGCAGATCCGGGTCATCCCCGATGGTCGGCGTCCGGTCGGTCCGGGATACTTGCGGTCATGGTCGACCGGCCGGAGATGCGAGCGTCAGACACCGACCGCGACCGGATAGCGGCCGTGCTCCGTGACGCACACGCCGACGGTCGGCTGGCGCAGGACGAATTGCTCGAACGGCTCGGCGCGACCTACGAGGCACGCACCTATGGCGAGCTCGACCGGCTGGTTGCGGACCTTCCCCGGCCAGCACGGCCGCCCGCGACCAGGTCGGCCGGTCGCCCCACCGCCCGGCCGGCTCCCGTCTCACCGGCTCGGAGCAAGACCGGTCGCACCGGCCTGACCGTCGCGTGGTGGGTCTGGGGCACCGCCGTCTCGGTCAACGTGGTGATCTGGCTGCTGGTGTCAATACTCGGCGGCGAGGACGTGTACTTCTGGCCAGCCTGGGTCGCCGGTCCGTGGGGAGTCGTGCTGCTGATGATGACGCTGGCCAGCCGCCGCTTCGACCGAGGCCGGTAACTGCCGGACCGAAGATCAACCCGGTTTGGCATCGAGCCCCCGCCGTGCCGTACAATTCGTGGTCGGCCCACTGTGGCCTGATTCGGCGTGCCCCGCGGCTGATCTCATTCCCGGGATAGGGGCGTGCCGGCGGGCTCGTTCGTCGGTGAGCCGAGCCGTCAGACACATCCACGACAGAAGCGCGGAGGCAATGCCGAAGAAGGACGGGGTCATCGAGATCGAGGGCACCGTGGTCGAAGCTCTACCGAATGCCATGTTCCGGGTCGAGCTCTCCAACGGCCACAAGGTTCTCGCCCACATCTCAGGCAAGATGCGCCAGCACTACATCCGGATCCTCCCCGAGGACCGCGTCGTGGTGGAGCTCAGCCCCTACGACCTCACCCGCGGTCGGATCGTGTACCGCTACAAGTGACCACATTCGCCCGACGGAGACAGCAATGAAGGTCAAGCCGAGCGTCAAGCCCATCTGTGACAAGTGCAAGGTGATCCGCCGGCACGGGCGGGTCATGGTGATCTGCGAGAACCTGCGGCACAAGCAGCGGCAGGGCTGACCACCGCAACTCAATAGCGCACCTGCACCCGCGCCACTTCGACGCGGGCCGCCCCCGGACGGAGGCCGGGGCCCATCAGAACCACCGGTGGGACGCGGTGCGCCGGACACCTCCGCGAAGCAAGGAGAACACCAGCCACATGGCCCGACTCGTCGGTGTCGACCTCCCGCGCGACAAGCGCCTGGAGGTCGCCCTCACCTACATCTTCGGCATCGGCCGAACCCGTGCATTGGAGACGTTGAAGCAGACCGGGGTCAGCCCCGACCTGCGCGTCCGCGACCTCGGCGACGAGGAGCTGGTCAAGCTCCGCGACTGGATCGAGGCCAACTACCAGGTCGAAGGTGACCTGCGCCGCGAAGTCCAGGGAGACATCCGGCGCAAGGTCGAGATCGGTAGCTACCAGGGCATCCGCCACCGTCGCGGCCTCCCGGTCCGTGGTCAGCGCACCCACACCAACGCCCGCACCCGGAAGGGCCCCCGCAAGGCCGTCGCCGGCAAGAAGAAGGTCGGCAAGTGACCAGGCCACTGACGCTGACTTCAGCCGCGAACGCAGACAGGAGCTTCGACTGACATGCCTCCGAAGACCCGACAGGCCACGGGCGCCAAGACCACCAAGGTACGGCGCAAGGAGAAGAAGAACGTCGCGCACGGCGTTGCGCACATCAAGAGCACGTTCAACAACACCATCGTCTCGATCACCGACCCGCAGGGCAACGTGATCTCCTGGGCCAGCGCCGGTCAGGTCGGTTTCAAGGGCTCGCGCAAGTCCACTCCGTACGCCGCGCAGATGGCTGCCGAGGCCGCCGCACGTCGCGCGCAGGAGCACGGGATGCGCAAGGTCGACGTGTTCGTCAAGGGCCCGGGCTCGGGCCGCGAGACCGCGATCCGCTCGCTGCAGGCAGTCGGTTTGGAGGTCGGCACGATCTCCGACGTGACGCCGCAGGCGCACAACGGCTGCCGTCCGCCGAAGCGTCGGCGTGTCTGAGCGCCCGAGACCGACAGAAGAGAGCTGACCCACCATGGCCCGTTACACCGGCCCCATCACGAAGAAGTCGCGCCGCCTCGGCGTCGACCTCGTCGGCTTCGACAAGGCTTACGAGCGACGCCCCTACCCGCCCGGCCAGCATGGCCGGGGCCGGCAGAAGGAGAGCGAGTACCGCCTCCAGCTGCACGAGAAGCAGAAAGCGCGCTACACCTACGGGATCCTCGAAAAGCAGTTCCGCCGCTACTACGAAGAGGCCAACCGGACTCAGGGCAAGACCGGCGAGGCCCTACTGCAGATCCTGGAGTCCCGCCTCGACAACGTGGTGTACCGCGCTGGCGTGGCGCGGACCCGTCGGCACGCGCGCCAGCTGGTCGTGCACGGCCACTTCCTGGTCAACGGCCACAAGGTCGACGTTCCGTCGTACCGGGTCGCGCCGCACGACGTCATCGACGTCCGTTCCAAGTCGCTGGAGATGACTCCGTTCATCATCGCCCGCGAAACCCACGGTGAGCGTCCCGTCCCGGCCTGGCTGGAGGTTCTCCCCGGCCAGCTGCGCATCCTGGTCCACCAGCTCCCGGTCCGGCAGCAGATCGACACCCCGGTCCAGGAGCAGCTCATCGTCGAGCTCTACTCGAAGTAAGACCCGATCGCGGCGTCATATAGCGGGCGTCGCGGAGAGGAAACACCAATGCTCATCACCCAGCGCCCCAACCTCACCCTCGACGAGGTCGACGACACTCGAGCCCGATTCACCATCGACCCGCTCGAGCCCGGCTTCGGCTACACGCTCGGCAACTCGCTGCGCCGCACGCTGCTCTCGTCTATCCCCGGTGCAGCCATCACCTCGATCCGCATCGAGGGCGTGCTGCACGAGTTCACGACGATCCCCGGAGTCAAGGAGGACGTCACCGACGTCATCCTCAATCTCAAGGAGCTCGTCGTGTCCTCCGAGCACGACGAGCCGGTGACGATGTACCTGCGCAAGCAGGGGCCCGGTGCCGTGACAGCGGCCGACATCGCCCCGCCGGCCGGCGTCGAGGTGCACAATCCAGATCTGCACCTCGCGACGCTCAACGGCAAGGGCAAGCTGGAGATGGAGCTGACGGTCGAGCGCGGCCGCGGTTACGTCTCGGCGGTCCAGAACAAGCGGGCTGACGCCGAGATCGGCCGGATCCCGGTCGACTCGATCTACTCCCCGGTGCTCAAGGTCACGTACAAGGTGGAGGCGACCCGGGTCGAGGGGCGCACCGACTTCGACAAGCTCATCGTCGACGTCGAGACCAAGCCGTCGATGCGCCCGCGCGACGCAGTCGCCTCGGCGGGCACCACCCTGGTCGAGCTGTTCGGGTTGGCTCGCGAGCTGAACGTCGACGCCGAGGGCATCGAGATCGGCCCGTCGCCAGTCGACGCGCAGCTTGCCGCCGACCTGGCGCTGCCGATCGAGGATTTGCAGCTCACCGTCCGGTCTTACAACTGCCTCAAGCGCGAGGGCATCCACTCCGTAGGCGAGCTGATCTCGCGCAGCGAGGCGGACCTGCTCGACATCCGCAACTTCGGTCAGAAGTCCATCGACGAGGTCAAGGCCAAGCTCGCCACCATGGGTCTTGCTCTCAAGGACGGCGCTCCCGGGTTCGACCCGGCCGTCGCCGTGGACTCCTACGGCGACGACGACCAGTCCTACGCCGAGGACGAGCAGTACTGACAGCTTCGGGGCTGTGGCTCACCGCACACCCCGACCCGCGAAGCGCAGCATCCGACAGAGGAGTTGACCATGCCCGCCCCCGCGAAGGGTGCCCGCCTCGGCGGTTCGCCGGCACACGAGCGGCACATCCTGGCGAATCTGGCCACGGCGCTGTTCGAGCACGGTCGCATCACGACCACCGAAGCCAAGGCGCGCCGGCTGCGTCCGGTGGCCGAGCGGCTGATCACCAAGGCCAAGCGCGGAGACCTGCACGCTCGTCGCCAGGTGCTCAGTTCCATCAGCGACAAGAGCATCGTGCACGTCCTGTTCACCGAGATCGGGCCGCGATACGGCAACCGCAACGGTGGGTACACCCGCATCGTCAAGATCGGCCCGCGCAAGGGCGACAATGCCCCGATGGCCGTGATCGAGCTGGTCGAGCCGCTCGCCGAGCAAGTCGTGGCTGAGGCGCAGAGTGCCACCCGTCGGGCCGCGAAGAAGTCGGCGAAGAAGGTTGCCGCGCCCGCGGCGGCAGCGGCCGACGATGCGGATGTCACACCGGCGCCAGCGGTCGAATCGACGGTCGAGGTCACCGACGCGGCCGCCACCGTTGCCGAGGCCGAGGGCAGCGCCACCGAGCCGGCTGAGGTCGTCGACGCCGGCAGCAGCGACATCGAGGCTACTGGCGAGGTCGAGGAGGTCGTCGACGCCGGCAGCACTGACACCGATGCCGCCGGCGAGGTCGAGGACGTCGTCTTCGCCGACCTGCCCTCCGACGACTCCAGCGGGGAAGCGACGGACGACCAGAAGAACGCCTGACCGTCCGCCTGGCAGCATGCAGCCCGTCGCTACCGAACCCGGTGGCGGCGGGCTGTTGCGCGTGCGCCTCGATGTCGCATACGACGGCACGGGATTCTCCGGCTGGGCGCGCCAGCCGGGTCGGCGAACTGTCCAGGGCATTCTCGAGCAGGCCCTCGGGACGGTGCTGAGGACCGACTCACCCCAGCTGACCGTCGCCGGCCGGACCGACGCCGGTGTCCATGCATACGGCCAGGTCTGCCACTTCGACGTCGATCCGGCGGCATGGGCGTCTCTTCTAGGCCGGGCTGATCTTTCTCCGGGCACCGCGATGGTGCGGCGCCTCGCCGGCGTGCTGCCGAGGGACATTCGGGTGCCATCGGCCCGCGAAGCTCCAGCCGGATTCGACGCCCGGTTCTCCGCGCTCTGGCGTCGCTACGCCTACCGAGTAGCGGACAACGCCCACGGCCCGGATCCACTACGACGGTGGTCTGTGCTCTGGCACCCGCGCCAGCTGGACATCCGGGCGATGAACAGTGCCGCGAACGGGCTTGCTCGGGACCCACGACTTCGCCGCCTTCTGCCGGCCGCGGAAAGGCGCGACGGCGATCCGGACGCTGCGGATGCTGCGCTGGGAACGCGCCGAGGACGACCTGGCGATCGCGAAAATCGAGGCCGACGCGTTCTGCCACAACCAGGTTCGGGCCATGGTTGGTGCCTTGCTGGCCGTCGGCGACGGCCGGCAGCCGATTGGCTGGCCAGCGGACGTGCTGGCGGCTGGCGTTCGTGATTCAGCGGTGACGGTGGTGCCGCCACATGGCCTCACCCTCGAGGCCGTCGGATATCCACCCGACGACGAGCTGGCCGCCCGAGCCCACCAAGCTCGGAGTAAGCGGGAGTCGGCTGAGTCATGGGCGGGCTCGCACGAACGGGAGGAACGTCCGCGGCTCAGCCGGTCGTGACCTGGGCTGATGCCAGCCGATGACCCAATCGATCCTCCCGTTGTTGCGATTGGCCGGCCTCAGGGTCCGGATCCGGGAAGACCCTGAGCCGCTGTGAGCGGTGACGACGTAGCCTGGAACGATGCTGCAGGACGTCATTTCCATAGCGATCGCCGCATTGGGCGCCGGCCTGGTCGTGCTTTCCGTCCGGCGTGCCCGGTCCAAGGGCACGGCCGGGGCGCTGCAGCTGGCAGCGCTGGGCTTCCTGCTCATCGGAGCATCCGCCGTGGGGGTGGTCGGCTTCATCGCCGGGATTGCGCTCAGCCCGCTGGCCTGGCTCGGCATCGTCTCGCTGGCGCTCGCCGGGGTGCTGTTCATCGTCGGCCAGCGCCTGGATGGCCGGCAATCCACTGGCGGCCGGCCCGCCGCGACCGGCAGTGCCCCAAAGGGCGAGGTCGGTGCAAAGGCGGCAGCGAAAGACGACTTCTCCGACATCGAGGACATCCTCAAAAAGCACGGCATTACCTGATGGGCCGCGTGTCCGACACTCGCTCGCGCTTTGATTAGCGGATGGCTCAGCAGCAGAAGTCCTGAGCGAGCTCGGTGAGGACGGCTGCAGTTGTGCTGGTGCCGGAGCGGCTGACCCACTCGACGTCGGCGTGGGCTCCTTCGCCTTCTGGTCCGAAGAGCACGGTGGGGATGCCGGTCGCGGCGACGAACGCCGAGTCGGCCCAATACGACATCGGGGCCACCATCGTGCCCCGCCCCGCTGCGGCCAGCAACGCCTCGACGATATAGGCGCCGTGGGGCGTCTCCATCGGAGGGCGGTGCAAGACGGTCCGCGCGGTGGCGGCGAGTCGTGCGTCTGCGGGCCGGCACTGTAGGAGGAGGTCGGCGACGTCGGCCTCGACCCGTTCGAGGGTTTCTCCTGGCAGGGTGCGACGTTCGACTGTGAACACGCACCGGTCGGGGATGGTGGATTCCTCGGTGCCGCCGGTGATCAGGGACGCGTGCAGGTTGCCCGGCCCGAGGAAGGGGTGCAGCCGGTCACGAAGCCTCTGGTCGAGTGCGTCGAAGGCGACCAAATATTGGCCGGCAGCGAGGATGGCGTCGGCGCCGAGGTGCGGCCGTGAGCCGTGGGCGGCGACGCCGGTGACGGTGACCTCGGTCCAGACGAACCCGCGATGCGCGGTCCCGACCTGCCGTTCGGTTGGCTCGGTCACGACGGCGGCGTCGATGCTGGCCGGGTCGAGCTGGGTGAGCACCTCTTGGATGCCCAGGCTGGCGAGCTCCTCGTCAGCGACGGCGGCCACGATGACCTCTCCGGCGATGCCGGCCTGGGACGCATCCCGGCAGGCGATGAGCGCGGCGGCGAGGCCGGCCTTCATGTCGTAGGCGCCGCGGGCGTAGAGCCGGTCGCCGTCGATGCGGGGGGTCAGGGAATCGTGGGTGCCGGCCAGTCCGACGGTGTCGAGGTGGCCGCACAGCAGCAGCCGGCGGCCGCCAGTGTTTCGTCCGCCGCGCAGGATGACGCTGGGCCGGCCGGGCGTGCTCTGGTGTTCCTCGACGCGAAGTCCGGCGCTTCGTCCCCACTCGGCGACGAAGGCCGCTATCTGCGCCTCGCCTGCGCCGGCCGGGTCGAGGCCGGGGTTGACCGAGTTGATGCGGACCAAGGCGTCGAGCAGCCCCAGGACCGTCGGGCTGGTCGCGGTCACGGCTGGTCCGACAGACGGAGGACGGTGTCGGCTAGCCCGTCTGTGCCGTTGGCGCACACGTCTGGACTGGAGTACTCGCGCTCCATGAGAAAGGCCCAAGGCCGGTCGCGGTTGATCCGAACAGTGCGGGTCATCGCGCGTTTCCTTCTGTGCTCAGCAAGACGACGACGGAGTCGTCATCGAGGCCGAGGGCGGCACGCCGCTCCGGTTCGGTCAGGGCGGCCCGGACGCCGGCAAGGGTGGCCGCGCCGCTCGGGCCCGACGAGACGCCGAGCCGACCGAGGTCGTCGACGGCACGGAGCGCTTCGTCGTCGCTGACGGCCACGGCCGCGTCGCATCCTGCGCGCAGCACCGGCCAGGCAGAGCTGGAAATGGTGCCACAGTTGAGGCCGGCCATCACCGTCGCAGCGGTCGACACCGTCACGGGTCGGTCTGCGGTCAGGCTCGCCAGCACGCATGCGGCGGTGTCGGGTTCGACCGAGAGCACGCTTGGATGCGCGGCCTCTGGGCGTCGGTAGTGCCGCACGACCGCCTCGGCGAGTGACCCAACTCCGACCGGGACCACCACCAGGTCCGGCGGTTCCTCGAGCTGGGCGTCGACCTCAGCAAGCAGCGTCT
This sequence comes from uncultured Actinomycetota bacterium, assembly GCA_963819885.1. Classification (GTDB taxonomy): domain Bacteria; phylum Actinomycetota; class Actinomycetes; order Jiangellales; family Jiangellaceae; genus JACVRX01. The sequence continues at coordinate 240,734 of CAWFXV010000032.1, forward strand.
GGTAGCCCTCTACGATCCAGGCAGGCACTTGCTCGTAGCCGTCCCAGGCGGTGTCCTGGACCAGGACCCGATCGGGCTGCTCGTCGGCGAACTCGGCGGCCCGACGAACCGCGGCGTCGTAGTCGCCGTCCACCCACACGACCTGCGCGCCCTCCTCGGCGATGCGGGCGGCGGCCTCCCGCAGCATCACCTCCGGGACGAACACGATCGCCTCGACTCCGAAGTGAGCCGCCATGCGGGCCACCGCGCGGCCGTGGTTGCCGTCGGTGGCGGTCACCAGCGTGGCACCCGGGCGCTGCTGCAGCACCCGGCGGCAGGCCCAGGACGCACCGAGCACCTTGAACGCCGGCAGGCCCAGCCGCGACGACTCGTCCTTGACCAGCACCCGGCCGACCTCGAGCTCGGCGGCGAGTTCAGGAACCGAGACCAGCGGAGTGGGCGAGTAGTCCGGCAGCGCCTGATGAAACGCCTGAGCGTCACCTGGCGAGGAGGGGTAGGTCCAGTCCCGAGCACTCGACGAGAAGTACCACGACGTCATGTGACCATCGTCCCGCCTGCCACCCAACAGGTTAGGCGTCTCGGTCACGTTGGCCACGTTGTGGCCGTGACGGGCCCAATCCAGGCGCAGGCGATTCAACGTATGCCGAACCGTTCGCCCGTCACGCTTGCGACGACGCTACGCCTACCGTGGTGGTATGAACGCCAAGCTGGATCGACGGCTGCGCGACCAATCGCACCTGCGGTATGTCGAAGCCGTTGAAGGAGGACGCGTACGCCGTTGTGTACGCCCCCGCCGTCCCGATGAACACCCGGTCCCCTTCGGCGAGGTCGCTGGACAGCGAAGTGTCGAACAGGATGGTGTCCTGGCTGTCGCAGGTCGGACCTGTCAGGTGGCACGGAGCAGCGGGACCACCCCGGTCGTCCGACACCGGAAACCTGAGGGTATTGCGCGACTCCAGCGCCTCCATGACGCCGTTGAACGCACCCACGTCCAGGTGCACCCACCGGCTGCCGCCACGCGTTGCGATGCCAATGACCGTGCCGACAAGGACACCGGCTTCGGCAACGAGTGCCCGGCCTGGTTCGGCGACGACCGTCGGCCGATAGGGCAGATGCGACAGTGCGCGCTCGATCGCACGTCCGTACTCACCCAAGTCAATCCGGCCGCCGCCGTATCGGGCTGGAAACCCACCACCGATGTCCAGCATCTCGATGCGTATGCCATCGGTAGCCACGTCGTCGACGACGGCGCGTGCCTGCGCGATCGCGTGCGGCCAGGCGTCCGGCCGCATCATCTGTGAACCGACGTGGAAGGTGACGCCGTATGGGCGAAGGCCGAGCGAGGCGGCGACGCGCAGCAGATCGGCGGCGAGCTGCGATTTCACGCCAAACTTGCCTTCGCTCGGCACCCCACTAGCCCGGCGGTGGCGCGTGCGCAGGCGAACGTAGACGGCCGAACCCGGCGCGTATCGCGCCAGCTTCACCAGCTCGGCGGTGCTGTCTGCCGCGAACCGCCAGCACCCCGATTCGTAGGCGAGCCGTACATGTTCCGGGTGCTTCACGGGATTGCTGAACAGGACATCACTGGCCTCAACGCCGATCCGGGTGAGCTCCGCCAACTCGGGACTCGACGCCACCTCGAAGCGACAGCCGAGCCGGTGGAGGGTCCTCAAGATTCCCGGTTCGGAATTGCATTTGACGGCATAGTGAATGGCATCGACCGGAAGGGCGTCGGCGAGCACGGCGTAAGCCTGCGCCACGGTGTCCAGATCGATCAGAAGGCACGGGGTCGGGTCGCGTAGGTCGTCCAGTGCACTCGGGGTGAGCGGCTGGGTGACGGTTGGCGCAGGCGGCGTGGCGCCCTGTACACGCTGCCGCCGGAGCAGCTCCAAGCTGATGATCGCGAGCGCGTAGAACACCACGTCCGCTGCGATCTTTCCGGCGATGACGCCGACGGCCATACTCCCGAGCAGCAGCGGCGCCACGTACATCGCCGCCGGACGTACCACGAAGGTGTCCAGCACTTCGGCCGGGGCGAATTCGACCGCGAGGTCGCGAAGCGTCCTCGGGACGCTGGTGCTGGCGGGACGACGCCGGACGTCTCGTGTCACGATCACCAGATAGAACGCGAGCGTCTCGCCGATCGCACCCGCATACGCGGTGACAACAGCGACGCCGAGGCGGTCGGCGGCGCCGGCCGTCAGTACCGCTCCAGCGAGTCCGGCGGCTTCGGCGGGCGCGTACCGGGCGAGCCAGGTTCGTACGCGTCCGTTGGAGGAAAGCCGCACGGCAGTCATCCCCCGCCCCGACATCTTGCCCGGCTCGTGCCGTCGTCGATGTGTAGAGGACCCCAAGCGCGATCTGATACCTGGTCGGTTCCGCGGCGGCAGTAATGGTGTTGGCGTCCATCCACGGAATGGCGACACTTGGGCCTTGTGGGACACGTCGAGCTCAACGCAATCACGTACACGTTGCCCGACGGGCGTGTGCTGCTTGACGAGGTCTCGTTCCGGGTAGGTGACGGCGCCAAGGTAGCGCTCGTCGGTGCGAACGGCTCGGGGAAGACGACGCTGCTGCGCATCGTCGCTGGAGACGTCGATGCCGACGTGGGAGCGGTGACGCGGTCGGGCGGGGTCGGGGTCATGCGGCAGTTCGTCGGACAGGGAGCAACCGACGTTCACGACTTGCTTCTCTCCGTTGCGCCCCCTCGTGTGCGCGTAGCCGCGGCTGCCCTCGCGGACGCAGAACTGGCGATGATGGACCGCGACGACGAGGGCACCCAAATGGCGTATGCGCACGCCCTCACCGAGTGGACCGACGCCGGTGGATACGACGCCGAAGTGCTGTGGGACGTCTGCACGACGTCGGCCCTGGGGGTTGCCTATGACCGGTGCCGCTGGCGGCAGCTCACCACGCTCTCCGGTGGAGAGCAGAAGAGGCTGGTCTTGGAGGCCCTGCTGCGTGGGCCGGACGAGGTGCTTCTGCTCGACGAGCCGGACAACTTCCTCGACGTTCCGGCCAAGCGATGGCTCGAGGACCGTCTAGTCGAGACACCCAAGACGGTCCTGTTTGTGAGTCACGACCGTGAGCTGCTGGCTCGCACCGCGACGCGAATCGTCACCGTCGAGCTCGGTGCCGCCGGAAACACCGCTTGGGTCCACGGTGGGGGCTTCACGACTTACCACGAGGCGCGGCGGGAGCGATTCGCCCGGCTGGAGGAGCTGCGCCGTCGCTGGGACGAGGAACACGCAAAGCTCAAGGCTCTCGTGCTCATGTACAAGCTGAAAGCTGCCTACAACGACGGCATGGCGTCGCGGTACCAGGCGGCCCAGACGAGGCTCCGCAAGTTCGAGGAGGCCGGCCCTCCTCAGGCCATGCCGCGTGAACAGGACGTCCGGATGCGGCTTCGTGGTGGGCGCACCGGCAAGCGAGCGGTCGTCTGCGAACAAGTGGAGCTGACCGGGCTGATGCGACCGTTCGACGTCGAGGTCTGGTACGGCGAGCGAGTCGCCGTCCTCGGCTCCAACGGCTCGGGCAAGTCGCACTTCCTACGGCTTCTGGCCGCGGGGGGCACCGATCCCGGCGTCGAGCACCGCCCGGTCGACGACACTCCGGTCGAGCCGGTGGCGCACACCGGCAGGGCGAAACTCGGTGCGCGGGTTCGGCCTGGCTGGTTCGCGCAGACGCACGAACATCCCGAGCTGGCGGGCCGTACGTTGCTGGAGGTCCTGCATCGAGGTGACGGGCATCGCGACGGAATGCCCCGGGAACAAGCCAGCCGGGCGCTCGACAGGTACGAGCTGGCCTATGCGTCGGAGCAGCGGTTCGACTCCCTGTCGGGGGGACAGCAGGCCCGGTTCCAGATTCTGCTGCTCGAGCTGTCCGGCGCGACTCTCCTGCTGCTCGACGAGCCGACGGACAACCTGGACCTGGTATCCGCCGAGGCGCTCGAGGACGGGCTGGCTGCATTCGAGGGCACCGTGCTCGCCGCGACCCACGACCGGTGGTTCGGACGCGGATTCGACCGTTACCTGGTCTTTGGCGCTGACGGCCAGGTCTACGAGTCGCCAGAACCGGTGTGGGAGGAGGGCCGCGTCGTGCGGGCGCGTTGAACGAAATGCCGCTTCTGTCTAGCGCTGAATCGCGTTAGCTGGTTGCTGTCATCTTCCGCTTTCGCCGGGTCGTGACTAGGGTCACACCAGCGACTTCGCCTCGTAACGGGAGCGACACATGTCCAGACGCCCTGCTCGCCGTCTGCTCGTCCCCCTTCTCGTTGCTGGGGTGGTGGCGTCGCTCACGGCGGTGGCCGTGCCGGCGACTGCGGAGCACACCGCGCTGCCGAGCCAGGTCACCCTGGTGGGCAGCCTGCAGAGTGAGCTGGGCTGTCCAGGCGACTGGCAGCCCGACTGCGTGCAGACGGGGCTGTCTCCGACGGGCGCGGAAGGAGGTTTCGTCGGCCAGTTCACGGTCCCGGCCGGCTCGTACGAATACAAGGTTGCGCTCAACGGCTCCTTCACTGAGAACTATGGCGCCGACGGAGTGCAAGACGGTGCGAACATCCCGCTGGTCCTGATCGAGGCCGCCGAGCTGACGGTCAGCTACGACCACGCGACTCACCGGATTGCGGTCGCTCCCGCGCAGCCGCAACCCGACGTGACGCCCGCGGACGGCGCACTCGCCGGGACCAGCCTGCGCGATGATCTTACCCGGGAGCGGTTCTACTTCGTCATGGACGACCGGTTCGAGAACGGCGACACCAGCAATGATACCGGCGGGATCCCGGCCGACCAGGGCCGCCTCGTGCACGGTTTCGACCCGACGGACAAGGGCTTCTACCACGGCGGTGACCTTGCCGGGATCACCGAACGGCTGGACTACCTCGATGATATGGGCGTCACCGCTGTATGGATGACGCCGTCGTTCAAGAACCGACCGGTCCAAGGTTCGGGCGCCGACGTCAGCGCCGGCTACCACGGCTACTGGATCACCGACTTCACCCAGATCGACCCGCACCTCGGGACGAACGCGGAGCTCGAGGAGCTAGTCGACCAGGCGCACGCCCGCGGTATCAAGGTCTTCTTCGACATCATCACGAACCACACCGCCGACATCGTCGATTACGAGGAGGGCCAGTACAGCTACATCACCAAGGCCTCCGAACCGTACCGCGACGCCGCAGGTCAGCCCTTCGACGACCGCGACCATGTCAACGGCGACACGTTCCCTGAACTCGACCCGCAGGTCTCGTTCCCATACACGCCGTTCTACCGTTCCGCCGCCGACGAAACCGTCAAGGTACCGGCCTGGCTGAACAACCCGATCTACTACCACAACCGGGGGAACGCGTCCTTCGACGGCAGCGAGGGAGACCTCTATGGTGACTTCTTCGGCCTCGACGACCTGTTCACCGAACACCCCGACGTCCGCGACGGCATGATCGAGATCTACAAGTTCTGGTCCACGTTCGGCATCGACGGGTTCCGCATCGACACCGTCAAGCACGTCAACATCGAGTTCTGGCAGAAGTTCGCGCCCGAAGTGCTGGCCGCCGCCATGGGGTCGGGCAAGAAAGACTTCTTCATGTTCGGCGAGGTCTTCGACGCCAACCCCGCCAACATGTCGCGGTTCACGACCGAAGGCGGCCTCCAGGCGACGATCGACTTCGGCTTCCAGGCGCGGGCCCGGGGGTTCGCCGGCGGGCGGCCGACCACGGAGATCCGTGACCTGTTCGTGGCCGACGACTATTACACCGACCACGACTCGAACGCCTACTCACTGCCCACGTTCCTCGGCAACCACGACATGGGTCGTATCGGCAACTTCATCCTCACCGACACCGGCCTCGACGCCGACGACGCGGAAACGCTGGCGCGGGACGAGTTGGCCCACTCGCTGATGTACCTGACCCGCGGCCAGCCGGTCATCTACTACGGCGACGAGCAGGGCTTCGTCGGCGACGGTGGGGACAAGGACGCCCGGCAGGACATGTTCCCGAGCCAGGTCGCGTCGTACAACGACGACGACCTGATCGCCACGGACGCCACGACGGCCGAGGCCAATTTCGACCAGGACCACCCTCTCTACCAGCACCTGATCGACCTGTCGGCGCTACGGGAGGCGCACCCGACCCTCGCCGACGGCGCGCAGATTCACCGCTATGCGAGCGACGACGAGGGCGTGTTCGCATTCAGCCGAATCGACGCCGAGGACAAGATCGAGTACGTCGTTGCGACGAACAACTCGACCGAGGCCAAGACCGTGACGCTCGACACGTTCAGCACCAAGGCGAACTACCGCGGCCTGTGGCCCGCAGGCACCGCAAACCTCAAGAGCGACAACGAGGGCCGTGTCACCGTCACGGTGCCTCCGTTGTCGGCCCAGGTGTGGCAGGCTCGCAACCCGCTAGCCAAGAGCAAGGATGCTCCCGCCCTCTTCTTCAAGACTCCGGGTCCCGGCGACACTGTCGGCGGCCGGGCCGAACTAAACGCGTCGGTGCCAGACGGCGGGTTCAACCAGGTTACGTTCGCCTGGCGCCCGGTCGGCGGCGACGAGTGGACGGTGCTTGGCACCGACGACAATGCGCCGCACCGCGTCTTCCACGACGTGACCGGTTTGGCCAAGGGCACCCTGCTCGAATACCGCGCGATCTTGAAAGACCACTCCGGCAACTTGTCTGTCGCAGGAACATACGCGACCGTAGGCGACCCGCCATCCGGCGGCGGCGACCCGGGCGGCGGCGGCCCGGTCGACCAGCCGGACTTCGCCGCAGTCCCCGGCAGCTTCAACAGCGAGATCGGCTGCGCGGCGGACTGGCTGCCCGACTGTGATCAGGCCCAGCTCACGCTGGACCCGAAAGATGACGTATGGAAGAGGCACCTCACACGCTGCCGGCCGGCGACTACGCGTACAAGGTGGCGATCGACAAGGCGTGGACCGAGAACTACGGAGCGGGGGGGGTCCGAGATGGGGCGGACATCCCGCTGAGCCTGCCGGCCCAGACCACCGTGACGTTCTACTACGACCACGGCACGCACTGGGTCACCACCGACGTACAGGACCCGATCGTCACGATCCCGGGCTCGTTCCAAAGTGAGCTCGGCTGCCCCGGCGACTGGGACCCGTCGTGCATGCGGTCGTGGCTGAAGGACCTCGACGGCGATGGCACCTACACGTTCGTGACTACGCAGATCCCCGCCGGCTCCTACCTTGCCAAGGTCACCCACGGCCTGACCTGGGACGAGAACTACGGTGTTGGTGGTGCCCCCGGCGGGGCCGACATCCCATTCACGGTTCCGGCGGGAGCGCGCACGATCTTCAGCTACGACATCGAGACCCACATATTGACGTATCACAACCGGCCAGAGCCGGACCGGTCATCCGACCTGACTCCAGGCCCGCGCCCACTGGCTGCGAACGGCGGTTGATCGCGTGGGACCTGCCGGCCGACGTCCGCGGGTGGAGCTTCCGGCTGCACTTTGCGCCCGAAGGCGGCCTGGACGCCGACGCCGAGGCGATCACCGGCGGTGCGTCGGTGCCGCTCACCCTCGACCCGGCCGGGCTGCCGGCGGACGTCCAGGAGGCGTACCCGCATCTGGCGTCATACGAGGCGCTCCGGTTGTCGAGCAAGGACGCGCAGGCCGTCGAGGACCTACTCACCGGGCAGGTCGTCGTCGCCGCGTACGACGACCTCGGCCGGCTGGTCGACGCTACGGGAGTGCAGATTCCCGGCGTGCTCGACGACGTGTACGCGGGCGCCGTCGACAGCAGTCTCGGCGTCAGCTGGCGGGGCGGCGTGCCGAAGCCTGGCGGTGTGGGCCCCGACGGCGAAGGACGTCGACCTGCTGCTTCGGCCCGCCGGCGCGTCGTCGGACACGACGGTGCAGATGCGCCGCGGCACGCGACGGCGTGTGGTCGGTGAACGGGCGCCGCCAGTGGAACGGCGCGTCCTACCTCTACGACGTCAAGGTATACGTCCCGTCGACCGGCGAGGTCGAGACGAACATCGTCACCGATCCGTACAGCCTCGCGCTGACCACGAACTCGCAGCGCTCGGTCGTCGTCAACCTGGACGACGACCGAGCTCGAGCCCGCCGGGTGGGACGACCTGGCCAAGCCGCCGCTGGCGCAACCGGAGGACTCGACGATCTACGAGCTGCACCTGCGGGACTTCTCCATCACCGACGAGACCGTACCGGCCGCTGACCGAGGGACATATCTGGCGTTCACCCACGACGACAGCGCCGGCATGCAGCACCTGCGCAGCCTGGCTGAAGCCGGCATGAACACGCTGCACCTGCTGCCGGTCTTCGACATCGCGACGATTCCAGAGGTCCGCGCCGATCAAGAGGAACCCCCGTGCGACCTGGAGGCGCATCACCACGGCACCGACCCCGGGTGGCCCGGCCAGCGAGCAGCAGCAGGCCTGTGTCGAGACAGGTTGCTGACACCGATGGATTCAACTGGGGGTACGACCCGTGGCACTACACGACACCGGAAGGTTCGTACGCCACCGATCCGGATGGTCCGGCGCGCACCCGCCAGTTCCGGGAGATGGTCGCCGGCATCAACGCCGCAGGCCTGCGCGTCGTCATGGACGTCGTCTACAACCACACCACTGCCGCAGGCCAGGACGAGCAGTCGGTCCTCGACCGGATCGTGCCCGGCTATTACCAGCGGCTCTCCGCGACAGGTGCCGTCGAGACGTCGACGTGCTGCTCCAACACGGCGACCGAGCACGCCATGATGGAGAAGCTGATGGTCGACTCGGTGGTTACATGGGCGACCGAGTACAAGGTCGACGGCTTCCGGTTCGACCTGATGGGACACCACAGCCGGGCGAACATGGAAGCGGTCCGGGCCGCGCTCGACGAGCTGACCGTCGCGAAGGACGGCGTCGACGGGTCGTCGATCTACCTCTACGGCGAGGGCTGGAACTTCGGCGAGGTCGCCGACAACGCGCGGTTCCGACAGGCCACTCAGCTCGAGTTGTTCGGTGCCGGAATCGGCACGTTCAGCGACCGGCTGCGCGACGCGGTCCGGGGCGGTGGCCCGTTCGACGACGACCCCCGTATCCAAGGGTTTGCGTCAGGTCTGTACACCACGCCGAACGAGTCGCCGGCTAATGGCATGCCCGATCAGCAGCTGGCCCGGCTACTGCTCTACCACGACCAGATCAAGGTCGGCCTCGCCGGCAACCTGCGTGACTACACGTTCGTCGATCGCACCGGGGCGACGGTGACCGGAGCTGATGTCGACTACAACGGCCAGCCAGCCGGCTATGCCGCCGACCCCGGTGAGGTCATCACCTACGTCGACGCCCACGACAACGAGACGATCTTCGATGCGCTGACCTACAAGCTGCCGGTGCCGACGTCAATGGCCGACCGGGTCCGGATGAACACGATGGCGTTGTCGACTACCGCGCTCGCGCAGACCCCCTCGTTCTGGCACGCGGGTGCGGACATCTTGCGGTCGAAATCACTGGACCGGAATTCGTACAATTCCGGGGACTGGTTCAACCGGGTTGACTGGAGCTACCAGGAGAGCACGTTCGGCTCCGGCTTGCCGCCGGCGGCTGACAACTCCTCGAAGTGGGTCTACATGCGGCCGCTACTGGCCAGCCCGGCGCTTAAGCCCGGGCCTGCAGATATCTCAGTGGCTCATGCGAGTGCGCTGGACCTGCTGCGGTTGCGCTTCTCCTCGCCGTTGTTCCGGCTCGGTTCGGCGGAGCTGATTCAACAGCGCGTGGCCTTCCCGACCGGCGGGCCGGATCAAATTCCCGGCGTGATCGTCATGACCATTGACGACGTCGGCGGCTCCGATCTCGATGCCGACCGGGAACGGTTGGTCGTTGTGTGGAACGCGACGCCTGATTCGCAGACGGTCAACGTGGCCGGCGCCGGCTCGCTTGTCCTGCATCCGGTGCAGGTGTCGGGCTCCGACGACGTCGTCAAGCAGACGACCGTCGGCGCGGACACCGTCACCGTGCCGGCGAGGACGGTCGCCGTCCTGGAGGACCCGGCCTAGCGGTTCGATCTCGGGTCCCCAGGCCAACTAGGAGCGCCGACGGCGGATGCCGGTCGGGGTGTGGCCGGGCGTGGCGGCCGACGTAGTCGGCCACAGGCGGGACTGGCATCCGGCGCCGGCGCGACCTATAAGGGGGACGTGGCCCAACGGGCTAGAGATCGACGTCGGGCAGCCGGGTCAGCGCTCGCTCGACGGCCTCGGCTGGGTATTCGTAGTCGGGAAGGTCCCCGGCGAGGTACCGGTCGTAGGCGCCCATGTCGAAATGGCCATGTCCGCACAGGGCGGTGAGGATCACTTTCTCCTCGCCGGTCTCGGCGCACCGCCTCGCCTCCTCGATGCACGCAGCGACCGCGTGCGTCGGCTCCGGGGCCGGGACGATCCCCTCGGTCCGGGCGAACTGGACGCCGGCAGCGAAGCACTCGTTCTGGTTCTTCGCGACTGCTTCGATCAGGCCGAGCTCGTAGACGTGCGACATCAGCGGTGACATGCCGTGGTAACGCAGCCCACCGGCATGGATCGGCTCAGGGATGAAGTCGTGGCCCAAGGTGTGCATCTTGAGCAGGGGCGCCATGCCGGCGGTGTCGCCGTAGTCGTACGCGTACCGCCCGCGGGTCAGCGACGGGCATGCGGCGGGCTCCACCGCGACGATCCGGGGGTTCATGCGCCCGGCCAGCTTCTCCCGGAGGAACGGGAACGGCAAGCCCACCGAAGTTGGAGCCGCCGCCGGTGCAACCGAAGATGATGTCCGGCGTCTCGCCGACCTTCGCCAGCTGGGCGAGTGCCTCCTGGCCGATCACCGTCTGGTGCATGAGGACGTGGTTGAGCACGCTGCCCAGTGAGTATCGGGTGTCGTCGTGGGTCGCCGCGACCTCGACCGCCTCGCTGATGGCGATTCCCAGGCTGCCCGGCGTGTCGGGATCGTCGGCCAGGATCTTGCGGCCCACCTTGGTGAGGTCGGACGGGCTGGGATGGACCGTCGCACCATAGGTCTCCATCATCGACTTGCGGTACGGCTTGCCGTCGTATGAGGCGCGCACCTGCCAGATCTCGCACTCGACCCCGAACAACGCGCAGGCGAAGGCCAACGCGCTGCCCCACTGGCCGGCGCCGGTCTCCGTGGTCAACCGGCGGATGCCCTCCTGGGCGTTGTAGAAGACCTGGGGGACGGCCGTGTTGGGCTTGTGGGAGCCGACCGGACTCACGCCCTCGTACTTGTAGTAGATCCGGGCCGGCGTCCCGAGCTCCTTCTCCAACCGATGAGCACGGTAGAGCGGGGTCGGCCGCCAGAGCCGGTAGACGTCCAGCACCTCCGCCGGGATGTCGACGTAGGACTCCTGCGTGACCTCCTGGCCGATGAGTGCCATCGGGAACAACGGCGCCAGGTCATCGGGTCCGACGGGCGCGTGCGTCGCCGGGTGCAGAACCGGAGGTGGCGGGGCGGGCAGATCTGGTACGAGGTTGTACCACTGCCGTGGCAGCTCGGATTCGTCCAGCAGGATCTTGGTCGGCTCGGCCATGACCGAAGTATCGTCCTCCAAGCCCGCCTCTCCAAGATCAACACCACGTCTCCGGCCGCGGCTTCAATGATCCAATACTCGCCAAACAGCTCACTACGCCGTTTTGGCGCGTATTTGATCATCGAAGTGCGGAAGGGGCGGGCCGGCGGCGGGCTGGCTGGTCGGTTCTCGGTTTTGACCCTCTGGTCGCCCGGCCGGTATTCTGAGCAGTCGTTGTGTGCGCCGCCGGTCGCTGATCGGTTTGGGGCGCGCACCAGCCCGACTGCAGTATCCCTCGACCGAGCAAAGGCCCACCTTGCGCACGTTCAGCCCGAAGCCGAGCGACGTCCAGCGTCAGTGGCACCTGATCGACGCCACCGACGTCGTCCTCGGTCGGCTCGCCACCCAGACCGCCACCCTGCTGCGTGGCAAGCACAAGCCGATCTACGCACCGCACGTCGACACCGGCGACTTCGTCATCATCGTCAACGCCGACAAGGTCGCGCTGACCGGCGCCAAGCGGGAGAACAAGGTCGAGTACCGGCACTCCGGATTCCCCGGCGGTATCCGGGCCACGTCCTACGACGAACTGCTGGCGAAGAACCCCCGCCGGGTCGTCGAGAAGGCGGTCAAAGGCATGCTGCCCCACAACACGCTCGGCCGGCAGATGATGTCCAAGCTCAAGGTCTACGCCGGCCCGGAGCACCCGCATCAGGCCCAGCTGCCGGTGCCGTACACGATCAGCCAGGTCGCCCAATGACCGTTCCCGGGATCGAGGACATGACCGACACCACCGTCGAGGCACCGCCCGCCGAGGCTGCCGAGCCCACCGCGCCGGAGGAGACGTTCACCAGCGAGACGACGGCGCCGTCTCGGCGCTCCTCGATCGAGCCCGCAGACGCGACCGGGCGCCGCAAGGAGGCGATCGCCAGGGTCCGGCTCGTGCCCGGCACCGGGCAGTGGACCATCAACGGCCGCACGCTGGCCGAGTACTTCCCCAACAAGGTGCACCAGCAGACTGTCGAGTCGCCGTTCGTGGAGCTCGAGCTGCAGGGTCAATACGACGTCATGGCGCGTGTCCACGGCGGTGGCGTGACCGGTCAAGCCGGCGCGCTTCGCCTGGGGGTCGCGCGAGCACTCAACTCCGCTGACACCGACAACAACCGTTCTCTGTTGAAGAAGGCCGGCTTCCTCACCCGGGATCCGCGGGCGAAGGAACGCCGCAAGGCCGGCCTGAAGAAGGCACGCAAGGCGCCGCAGTACAGCAAGCGCTGACCGACCGCCTGGCGCCGCCGCACGGCCCTGGGGCATACGCTCCAGGGCCGATGCGCTTTCTCGACCAGGGAGACACCGTGGACCGACTCTTCGGCACCGACGGCGTCCGCGGCCTGGCCAACCAGGACCTCACCGCCGAGCTGGCCCTCGACCTCTCGGTTGCTGCAGCTCACGTCGTGGGCGAGGCAGGCGCGTTCGCAGGACACCGACCGGTTGCCGTCGTGGGCCGTGACACCCGAGCGTCGGGAGAGTTCCTCGAGGCAGCGGTCGTGGCCGGTCTCGCCAGTGCCGGCGTCGACGTGCTGCGGGCCGGTGTTCTGCCGACGCCAGCCATTGCGTATCTGACGGATTCCCTGGGCGCGGATCTAGGCGTCGTGATCTCCGCGAGCCACAACCCGATGCCCGACAACGGCATCAAGTTCTTCGCCAAGGGCGGGACCAAGCTGGACGACTCGGTCGAGGACGCGATCGAGGCCCGGTTGCGCGAGCCGTGGCAGCGCCCGATCGGCGGGGCTGTCGGACGGGTGCGGGATTATCCCGAGGGATTCACGCAGTACGTGTCGCACGTCGTCGACGTGACACCACATCGGCTCGACGGGCTGCGCGTGGTCGTCGACTGCGCGAACGGTGCGGCCTACCGGGCCTCCCCGGATGTGCTGCGACGGCTGGGCGCCGACGTCGTCACGGCGTTCGCCGACCCAGATGGACTCAACATCAACGACGGCTGCGGGTCGACCCACCTCGACCAGTTGCAGAGTCTCGTCGCCAGCCATCGCGCCGATGCGGGCATTGCGCACGACGGTGATGCCGACCGGTGCCTGGCTGTCGATGCCGCGGGCAACGTCGTCGATGGCGATCAGATTCTCGCGGTGCTCGCGCTCGGCATGCGTGCGTCGGGCCGGCTGAACGACGAGACCGTGGTGTCGACCGTGATGTCCAACGAGGGATTCCGGCTCGCCATGCGGCGGTCCGGAATTACCGTCCTCGACGCAGCGGTCGGGGACCGGTACGTACTGGAAGCGATGAAGGCGGGCGGCTATTCGCTCGGCGGCGAACAGTCAGGCCACGTCATCATGCTCGACCACGCGACGACGGGTGACGGCATCCTGACGGCCGCCCACCTGCTCGGCAGTGTCGCGCATACCCGACGCACGCTGGCAGAGCTGGCCGGCGTGGTCCAACGGCTGCCGCAAGTGCTCGTCAACGTGTCCGGAGTGGACAAGTCCCGCGTCGGGTCAGAAGCCGACCTGCAGGCGGCGGTCGCCCGCGCCGAAACGGAACTGGGTGACACCGGCCGCGTCCTCCTCCGGCCGTCGGGTACCGAGCCTCTCGTGCGAGTCATGGTCGAAGCGGCGACCGAGGACCACGCCAGCGCCATCGCGCATCGCCTGGCGGCCATCGTCGAGGAAACCCTCACCCTCGCTCCGTGACTGGGCCTGGTCAAAGCTTGCGCAGCCGGATCCATTCGACGCCGTGGCGGGCGTCCTTGTGCAGCACCAGGGTTGCGCGGCCTCGGGTAGGCAGGATGTTCTGTGCCAGGTTCGGCCCGTTGATGGTGTCCCAGAGCCGGGACGCCTGGGCTACAGCCGCGTCGTGGTCTAGCCCGGCATATCGGTGGAAGTATGACGCCGGCTCCTGAAACGCCGTGTCCCGCAGCCGAAGGAACCGATCGACGTACCACCGCCGGATGTCTGAAGTCGCGGCGTCGACGTAGATGGAGAAGTCGAAGAAGTCGCTCACCGCAAGACCGGAGGCGCCGTCACTGCGTGGTCGGGCAGGTTGCAACACGTTGAGGCCCTCCACCAGCACGATGTCCGGCCGGCGCAGCACGATCTGGTCGCCGGGCACGATGTCATAGCTCAGGTGCGAATACACCGGAGCGACGACCTCCGGCTCACCGGACTTGACGGCCGCGACGAACCGCAACAGTGCCCGCCGGTCGTACGACTCGGGAAAGCCCTTTCGCTGCAGCAGCCCGAGCCGCTCGAGCTCGGCATTGGGAAGAAGGAACCCGTCGGTCGTCACCAGCTCGACCTCGGGGTGGTCAGACCAGCGGGCCAGCAACAACCGGAGCAGGCGGGCCGTCGTCGATTTGCCGACCGCCACCGATCCGGCTATCCCGACGACATAGGGCGTGCGGTCGGGCAGCGCTGCCAGGAACGTCTTGGTGCTCGCATGCAGCTGGCCGGTTGCCCGCACGTGCAGGTTGAGCAGACGAGACAGCGGCAGATAGATGGCGCGGACCTCGGCGAGGTCGACCTCGTCGCCGAGGCTGCGAACAGTCTCGAGTTCGGTTGCTGTCAACGGCAACGGCTCGGCGCCGTGGCCGTCGTCAGCGAGTCCGGCCCATGCCGCGCGGTCGAGCTCGACGAAAGTGGACAGCGCATGCGGTTGCGTCACCGGTCCATCCTGGCGGGGAGATACCCTGGCCGCCGTGTGCGGGATCGTGGGATACGTCGGTGGGCAGCAGGCGCTCGATGTGGTGGTCGAGGGTCTTCGCCGGCTGGAGTACCGCGGCTACGACTCGGCCGGGGTGGCTGTCGTCGCCGACGGCGCTCTCGCCTCGGTCAAGCGAGCCGGCAAACTCGCCAACCTCGAGAAGGCGCTCGCCGACCATCCGCTGCCGTCGTCCGCCACGGGCCTCGGGCACACCCGCTGGGCTACGCACGGTGCGCCGACCGACCGGAACGCACACCCACACCTGGATGAGTCCAACCGGGTCGCGATCATCCACAACGGCATCATCGAGAACTTTGCTCGGCTGCGGACCGCCCTCGAGGACTCCGGCGTCTCGTTTTCCTCCGACACCGACACCGAGGTGGTCGCCCACTTGCTGTCGGCCGAGGTGGCCACCGGCATGGACCTGGCCGAGGCCATGCGGTCGGTCTGCCGGCGCCTCGAGGGCGCCTTCACCCTTGTCGCCGTGCACGCCGATATTCCTGACCGGGTGGTGGCCGCCCGTCGGAACTCCCCGCTCGTCGTCGGGCTGGGACAGGGCGAGAACTTCCTCGCCTCCGACGTGTCGGCATTCATCGCGTACACCCGTGAGGCCATGGAGATCGGGGAAGGTCAGGTCGTCGAGATCACCGCCGACGACGTGACCCTGACCGACTTCCACGGCACCCCCGTCGAGGAGCGCCGTTACCACGTCCACTGGGATGCCTCGGCGGCGGAAAAGGGCGGCTACGACTACTTCATGCTCAAGGAGATCGCCGAGCAGCCCAAGGCGGTCGCCGACACGCTGCTCGGCCGGATCGGGTCCGACGGTCGGCTCTCGCTCGACGAAATGCGTTTGTCAGACGACGAGCTGCGCGACGTGGACAAGGTCGTCGTGGTGGCCTGCGGCACGGCCTACCACGCCGGCATGGTGGCGAAATACGCCATCGAGCACTGGACCCGTGTGCCGTGCGAGGTCGAGCTGGCGAGCGAGTTCCGTTATCGCGACCCCGTCGTCGGCCGGCAAACCCTCGTTGTGGCGATCAGCCAGTCCGGCGAGACCATGGACACCTTGATGGCGCTGCGCTACGCGCGCGAGCAGGGCGCCCGCGTCCTGGCCATCTGCAATACCAACGGCGCGACGATCCCGCGCGAGTCCGATGCCGTGCTCTACACCCATGCCGGGCCGGAGATAGCGGTCGCGTCGACCAAGGCGTTCCTGACCCAGCTCATCGCCTGTTATCTGGTCGCGCTGTACCTCGGCCAGGTGCGGGGGACGAAGTGGGGCGACGAGATCACGGCCGTGGTGGCTGAGCTCGCCGACATGCCGGCGAAAGTGGACCAGGTTCTCGAGACGATGGAGCCGGTCCGCGAACTCGCGCGGGAGCTCTCGCCGGCGACCTCGGTGTTCTTCCTCGGCCGGCACGTCGGGTTCCCGGTCGCGCTCGAAGGTGCGCTGAAGCTCAAGGAGATCGCCTACATGCATGCGGAGGGCTTTGCCGCGGGCGAGCTCAAGCATGGCCCGATTGCGTTGGTCGAGGATGGCGTCCCGATCTTCGTGGTCGTGCCGTCACCCCGAGGCCGGTCCGTGCTGCATGACAAGATCGTCAGCAACATCCAGGAGGTCCGGGCCCGGGGCGCCCGGACTGTCGTCGTCGCCGAGGAAGGTGATGAGGCGGTGGTGCCCTACGCCGACCACGTCATCCGCATTCCCATGTGCCCGACGCTGCTCCAGCCGGTGGTCGCCACGGTGCCCCTGCAGGTCTTCGCGTGTGAGATGGCGAGCATGCGCGGCTTCGACGTCGACCAGCCGCGCAACCTGGCCAAGAGCGTCACGGTGGAGTAGTCCATTCGTGCCGTGAAGATCGTTGTGCTGCTCCGCGCAGGGTTATGCGCGCACGGTTCTACACGACGATCTTCACGACCGGTCGGCAGGGGTGCTCTCCGGTGATCGTGGGCCTGGGAATCGACGTCGTCGACGTCGCGCGATTCGCGGAGACGCTCGAACGGACGCCGCGACTACTGGAGCGGGTGTTCACGATCCATGAGCGGGACCGGCCGATCGCCTCACAGGCCGCGCGCTTCGCTGCGAAGGAGGCGCTGGCCAAGGCGCTGGGCGCGCCGCAAGGTCTGCGATGGCACGATGCGGAGGTGGTGACCTCCGACGACGGGCGACCGTGGTTCGAGGTCCGCGGGTCGGTGGCGGAACGATGCACGGCCCTCGGCGTCGATGCCGTCCTGCTGTCACTGTCCCACGACGCCGGCATCGCGTCGGCTGTCGTCGTGCTGGAGAGCAAGCCGTGATCGGCGCCCACCCCGTCCGGCACATCCGCGCCGCTGAAGCGGCGTTGATGGCCACCCTGCCCTCGGGCGCATTGATGCAACGAGCTGCTGCGGGCCTGGCCGCCCGATGCGCGCTGTTACTGGGCGGCCCATATGGGGCTCGGGTCACGCTTCTCGTCGGCGCTGGAGACAATGGCGGTGACGCGTTGTTCGCCGGGGCTCGACTCGCGCGGCGCGGGGCCCGAGTGGATGCCATCCTCATCCGGCCGGAGCGGGCCCACGAGAGCGGGCTTGCTGCCCTTCGTGGCGCCGGTGGGGCGGTGACGGACTGGCCGGTGCGTTCGGTGGCCGCCGCCGATCTGGTCATCGACGGACTCCTCGGGATCGGCGGTTCCGGCGGCCTGCGCAACGACGCCGCCCTGTTGGTCAAGCTCGCGGCCGAACAGGCCGGGCTGGTCGTCTCGGTGGACCTTCCCAGCGGCGTCGACGCCGATACGGGTGAGCTGCCCGGCGAGCACGTCGTCGCCGATGCCACCGTGACGTTCGGAACGCGCAAGGTCGCCTTGGTGGTGGACCCAGCGGCGGGAGCGGCCGGCCGGGTCGAGGACGTCGACATCGGCTTGGCGCCCTATCTGCCCAAGCCTCCGGTTGAGTTGCTGGAGCCGGCGGATGTGCGTGCATTGCTTCCCATCCCAGCGCGCGAGACCGACAAGTACGCCCGCGGCGTCGTGGGCGTCGTCGCTGGTTCGGCTCAGTACTCGGGGGCAGCCGTGCTGTCGAGCGGGGGTGCCGTCCGTGGCGGAGCCGGGATGGTCCGCTACGTCGGCCCGGACGAGGTCGTCCGCGCGGTGCAGGGCCGGTGGCCCGAGACGGTCGCCGGCCCCGGCCGGGTGCAGGCATGGGTCATCGGGCCGGGTCTGGGGACCGACGCGGGCGGTGGTCCGATGGTGGACAAGGCATTGTCCGACGGGGTCCCCGTCGTCGTCGACGCCGACGGGCTGCGCTTCCTGCCGCAGCGGCTCGACGTGCCCGCCGTGCTGACGCCGCACGCGGGCGAGCTGGCGCGGATGCTGGGCACGACCCGCGAAGAGGTCGAAGCCCGTCGTCTTCATCACGTTACCGAGGCCGCCAACCGATGGAACGCCGTCGTCTTGCTCAAGGGCTCGACGACCCTCGTCGTCACCCCCGATGGACAGGTGCGGGCCAACCCGACGGGCACGCCGGCGCTGGCAACGGCCGGATCCGGCGACGTGCTCGCCGGTCTGACCGGCGCGCTGCTGGGTGCCGGTCTCGCACCCATCGACGCCGCCAGCGTGGCGGCGTACGTCCACGGCGTGGCAGGCCAGCTGGCCACGCGGTCGACGGCGTATCCGAGCGCGACGACCATCCTCGACGTCCTGCCGGACGCGCTGCACCGACTGGCCGACCGACAAGGCTGACAGAATCGGCCCATGAAGACGCCGGTCCCGCACGCAGAAGTGCGGGTCGATCTGACCGCAGTGCGCGACAACGTGGCCGAACTGCATGGTCGCGCGGTCGACGCCGAGGTGTTGGCCGTGGTGAAAGCCGACGGCTACGGCCACGGCCTGGTCCCCTCGGCCCGAGCCGCCCTGGCCGGCGGGGCGACCTGGCTCGGTACCGCCGTGCTGGCCGAGGCGCTCCAACTGCGCGCCGCCGGCATTTCGAACCGGATATTGGCTTGGCTCGCTGCGCCAGGCGAGCGTTGGGGCGAGGCGATATCTGCCGATGTCGACGTGTCCGCCGCCGCGGTTTGGGCCGTCGAGGAGATCGCCGCGGCGGCCAGAGACATCGGGCGGCCGGCCCGCCTGCACCTCAAGGTCGACTCCGGGTTGGGCCGCTCCGGCGCGACCGTACCCGACTGGCCCGGCCTGGTCGACACGGCGCTCAAAGCCGAAGCCGAGGGGGTCGTCGAGGTCGTCGGGCTGTGGTCACATTTCGCGATCGCCGATGCGCCTGCGCACCCGACGGTGGCCCGTCAGCTCGGGGTGTTTCAGGACGCCGTCGCGTTCGCAGAGGCCCGGGGCGTCATTCCCGAGGTGCGTCATCTGGCCAATTCGGCCGCCACGCTGACCCTGCCGCATACGCACTTCGACCTGGTCCGGCCCGGCTTGGCCGTGTACGGACTGTCGCCGGTGCCCGATCAGGCAGCCCCGGCCGATCTCGGCCTCCGCCCAGCGATGTCGGTCCGAGCGCGGCTGTCGTTGGTCAAGCGCGTGGACGCTGGTCAGGGCGTCTCCTACGGCCACGCCTACGTCACTGACCGGATGACCAGCCTGGGACTCGTCCCGCTGGGATACGCCGACGGTGTTCCCCGGCATGCCTCGTCCGGCGAGGGCGGACGGGGGGCACCGGTGCTGGCAGCGGGCCGGGTGCGTCCGGTAGCGGGCCGAGTGTGCATGGACCAGTTCGTGGTCGACCTCGGCGCTGACGAAGCGCACGCCGGAGACGAGGTCGTTCTGTTCGGTGACGGTGTCGGCGGCGAACCAACGGCACAGGACTGGGCCGATGCCTGCGGCACGATCTCGTACGAGATCGTCACGCGGTTCGGTCCACGCTTGCCGCGCGCATACGTCGGCACGGAGGAGATCGGCCGGTGAGCCGACTGGTATCGGCCGGCCGCGCAGCTGGTTCGGTAGGCGCTGCGCTGGGCGTGGCGGCGGTCGGCGCCGCCGTCGGCTTCGCGGCTGAGCGGTACGTCGTCGGCCGGTCGCTTCGGGGTGACGACCCGTACGCCGAGGAGAAGTTCGGGTCGCTTCGCGGTGTCCCGAAGACGGTCGAGACCGCCGATGGGGTCCTACTGCACGTGGAGGTCGACGGCGACACGAGCACGTCGCCACTGACGGTGGTGTTCACGCATGGATACGCGCTGAACCAGGACAGCTGGCATTTCCAGCGCCGCGATCTCGCGGGGCGAGCCCGGCTGGTCTTCTGGGATCAGCGTTCACACGGGCGCTCGGGCCGCGCTCCCGAGGGCAGCGTGACGTTCGAGCGGCTGGGCCGAGACCTCGGCGAAGTGATCGACCAGGTCGTGCCCGACGGCCCGCTGGTGCTGGTCGGCCACTCGATGGGAGGCATGACGGTCCTGGCCCTGGCCGCGACTCGGCCTGACGTTTTCCGCGACCGCGTCGGCGGCGTTGCCCTGATCTCGACCAGCGCTCACCTTGACCGGGTTTCGCTCGGCCTGCCCGGTCCGTTGGGCCGCCTCACCCATCGGGCGGCTCCGGGTGTGGTGGCCGCGCTGGCCCGTCGGCCAGAACTGGTCGAGCGCGGCCGCCGGGCCGGCAGCGACCTTGGCTACGTGCTCACTCGCCGCTACTCGTTCGTCCAGGGCGGCTCGCCGGCTCTGGTGGAGTTCACCGCGTCGATGAATGCCTCGACGCCGATCGAGGTGATCGCGGAGTTCCTGTCCGTGTTCTCCGACCACGACGAGCGCGCAGCCTTGCGAGCGTTCGGCGACATGCCGGTGCTGGTCGTTGGTGCCGTCGGTGACCTGCTGACCCCGGTCGAGCACAGCCGGGAGTTGGCTGAACAGCTGCCCGGAGCGTCGTACGTCGAGGTGGCCGACGCCGGCCACATGGTGCTGTTCGAACGGCACGACGTGGTGACGGCGCAGCTCGCCGAACTGCTGAACAGGGTCGAGGCCGGCTTACCCAAGCGACGAGGGGCACGCCGGTGGTGGCGGCAACGGTGAGCCGGTCGGCCCGGCTGAAAATCCCCGATCCGGAGGCGATGCGCGCTTTGGGCGAACGCATCGCCTCCTCGTTGAGGGCAGGGGATCTGGTCTTGGTGGGGGGAGAGCTCGGCGCCGGCAAGACGACGTTCGCCCAAGGCGTCGGCGCCGGTCTCGGGGTACGAGGACCGGTCACCTCCCCGACGTTCGTGATCGCCCGGGTTCACCCGTCGCTGTCCGGCGGCCCGCCGCTCGTGCACGCCGACGCCTACCGCCTACGGGGCTGGGCCGAGCTCGAAGACCTTGACCTGGAAGCGACCCTGGATCAGGCCGTCACGGTCGTCGAATGGGGCGAAGGGTTGGCCGAGGGGCTGGGACCGGACCGGCTCGAGGTGCACATCCATCGCAGCGAGGGTGCTGACCTCGGCGAGGTCCGCGAGGTGCAGATCACGCCGGTCGGTGACCGGTGGACTGGAGTCGCCCTCTAGTGTGTCGGGCTCGCAGCCGACGCCGCTCGACCCGGCCGCTGGGAGCCAGCTGGGTTCCACGGGCCGGTACACGCTCGATATTTCGCCATTGGCACGCTGGCCGGTGGTGTATGGCACGTTGCAGCGTCGCTGGAGCGCCCGGCTTGACCCAGTTTGTGGAGCAGCTGAGCGCGCCAATTCGCCGGCGGTGGCTTCCCCGTAGCCTGGGCCCGTGCTGCTCGCTCTCGACACCGCGACGCCGGCAGTCACGGTGGCGCTACATGATGGCGAGCGCGTGGTTGCGGAGTCGACGATCGTCGACGCTCGCCGGCACACGGAACTTCTCGGGCCGGCGATAGTCGACCTGCTCGACTCCGCCGGTGTGGACCGCCGACAGCTGACGGAGATCGCCGTCGGGGTTGGTCCGGGACCCTTCACCGGGTTGCGGATCGGTCTGGTCACCGCACGGATGCTCGGGTACGTCCTCGCCATCCCGGCGTATGGCGTGTGCAGTCTCGACGTGGTGGCGCGCGGCGTCTCCGTCCAAGGCCCGTTCGCCGTCGCGACCGATGCCCGGCGGAGGGAGGTCTACTGGGCCACGTATGACGAAGCCGGGCGCCGGACGGTAGGGCCCGAGGTCGTGGCTCCCTCCACGGTCGCGACCGATCTGCCGGTGGCCGGAGCGGGTCCTCGGCTTTACCCGGAAGCCTTCACCAACCCGGTCGCACCGCAGTTTCCGAGCGCTGGTGACCTGGCGGTCGCCCTGGCAGATCACCACGTGCAGATTCTGCCCGCTCAGCCGATCTACCTCCGGCGACCCGATGCGCGGCCGCCGGCCGGGCGCAAACCGGTCCTTTCGCGGTGACGCTACGGTTGCGCCCGATGCGCGCCGCCGACGTGGACGCGCTCGTGCCCCTGGCGCAGACACTGTTTGCCAACGATCCGCCGTGGTCGGCTGAGCATTTCGAGTCCGAGCTCGCCGGCGTTCCGCAGACGCGTTGGTATGTCGTCGCTGAGTTCGACGGCGATCTGGCCGGTTATGCAGGGCTGATGGCCACTGGGGACACCGCAGACGTCCAGACCTTGGCCGTGGCGCCGGAACATCAGCGGCGCCGGATCGGGACGACCTTGCTCACAGCGCTCGTCGACGAGGCGATCCGGCGTGGTGTCAGCACAGTGCTTCTCGAGGTCCGGGCGGACAACGCGGCCGCGCTCGCGCTCTATCGTCGGCACGGGTTCGAGCAGATCTCCCGTCGGCGCGGCTACTACGACGGCGGTCGTATCGATGCCGTGGTTCTGCGCCGCGTCCTTTCAGCCCGCTGATATGCCCGATGCTATCGTCGAAATTGTGGACGAGTCGCCAGGCAGTCGAGTCAAGCGCGCACGTGAACGTGCCGGGCTGAGCCAGCGCGAGCTGGCCCGCCGCGCGGGGATTCATCAGCCCAACGTGTCGGAGATAGAGAGTGGGCGAGTGGTCCCGGGCGAGCCGACGCTCCGGCGCTTACTGGAGGCAGCCCGCGTGCGCCCGTCGGTCATGTTGGCCCGTAACCGCGAACGCGTTCGGCAGATTGTCGCCGAGCACCGCGGTGCTCGGCCGCGGGTGTTCGGCTCGGTTGCGCGGTGGAGTGACCATGACGAGTCAGACCTGGATTTGCTGGTGGCTTTCGAACCTGGAGCGGACCTACTGGATGCGGTCGCCATGTCGATGGACTTGGAAGACCTGCTCGGCGTCCATGTCGACATCGTGAGTGACCGCAGGGACAGCGCGGTGATCCGACGAGCTCAGGCGGAAGCCGTGCCAGTGTGACAGGCGAGAGAACGGCGCGGATACTCGACGATCTGGACCAGATCAAGAGATCGGCCCAACGCATCATCGACAAAGGCGAAGATGCTTTCTTCGACCTTAACGATGACATACTCCGCCGAGCTGCCCGATCGGTCGTCCTCGACTTCTCCTCCGCCGTCGACCGCCTTGACGATGAACGTGAGGCAGCGGCATCCGGACATCCCGTGGCGGGCGATCCGGGGAGCCCGCAATGTCGTCGCCCATCAGTATCGCGACGTCCAAGACGACTTGATCTGGACCATGCTGTCTGCATCGCTGCCAGATGTCGTGCGTCGCCTTCGAGGCGACCCCTGATCTGGTGCTCAGCCGGAGGGCCGCGGACGGCATGACAGCATCGACGTCGTGTTCGCCGACCTGCCCCTCGTTCTCGGGATCGAGACGTCGTGCGACGAGACGGGCATCGGACTGGTGCGGGGACACCAGCTCCTCGCCGACGCCGTCGCGAGCTCGGTGGACGAGCACGCGCGGTTCGGTGGAGTTGTGCCGGAGGTTGCCAGCCGGGCGCACCTCGAGGCGATCGTCCCCACCGTCGAAAGAGCATGTCGAACCGCCGATGTCCAGCTGGCCCAAGTGGACGCCGTCGCGGTGACGAGCGGGCCAGGCTTGGCCGGCGCACTGATGGTCGGGGTGTCCGCTGCGAAGGCCTTGGCGGTCGGGCTGGGGGTGCCGCTCTACGGGGTCAACCACCTGGCAGCCCACGTCGCCGTCGACCAGCTCGAACACGGAAAACTGCCGGAACCGACCGTCGCGCTGCTGGTCTCCGGGGGGCATTCCTCGTTGCTCCTCGTCGAAGACGTCACCGGCGACGTCGAGCCGCTGGGAGCGACCATCGACGATGCGGCTGGGGAGGCGTTCGACAAAGTGGCGCGGTTGCTGGGGATGCCGTTCCCCGGCGGCCCTCCCCTGGACCAGGCAGCCCAGAACGGCGACCGGTCGGCGATCAATTTCCCCCGCGGCCTGACCGGGCCACGGGACATGCAGCGGCACCGGTTCGACTTCTCCTTCTCCGGGCTGAAGACCGCGGTGGCCCGATGGGTCGAGGCGCGGGAGCTTTCCGGTGAACCGGTGCCAGTCGAAGACGTAGCGGCGGCCTTCCAGGAAGCAGTCGCCGACGTCCTCACCCGCAAGGCAGTGCTGGCATGCCGCGAGTGCGGCGTCCCTGCATTGTTGATCGGCGGTGGCGTGGCGGCGAACTCGCGGCTTCGGGCGCTCGCCGCCGAAAGATGCATGGCCGCCGGTGTCGAGCTGCGGGTGCCGCGGCCAGGGTTGTGTACGGACAACGGCGCGATGGTGGCCGCGTTGGGCGCAGAGATCGTGGCGCGAGGCTGGCCGCCGAGCCCGCTCGACCTCGCCGCGGACTCGTCCATGCCAGTGACCGACGTACTGGTTTGACCGACTGGTCCTGGCCCGCGACCGGGCGCTCGCCGGCGACCCGCACGAGCAGGGTGGGGCTGAACTGCGAGGGCCCCGCCGTTGGCACTCGGCCCCGCAGAGTGCTAGGTTTCGAGTTGGCACACCCCTAGGGAGAGTGCCAACCTGGCCCGGCCCACCGGCACCCGCGACGACGGTGGACAGGCCATGCCAAGCAAACCCGTGACATCCCGCGAAAGGGGAGGTCAGCAAGTGTCGGTCTCCATCAAGCCGCTCGAGGACCGGATCGTGGTCAAGCCGCTAGACGCGGAGCAGACCACGGCCTCCGGGCTTGTCATCCCTGACACCGCCAAGGAGAAGCCGCAGGAGGGTGAGGTACTCGCCATCGGCGACGGGCGTTGGGACGACGCCGGCTCAAAGCGCATCCCGCTCGACGTCGCCGTGGGCGACAAGGTTCTGTACTCCAAGTACGGCGGCACCGAGGTCAAGTACGACGGCGAGGATCTGCTCATCCTCTCCGGACGCGACGTGCTCGCCGTCATCGCCAAGTGACCCGCTGACAACATCGTGGTAGCCGGCGCCCCGGCGCAGTTCCGCTAGCCGGAGCTGCCCGGGGCGTCCGCATTTCGAAAGGACTTCGTTTCATGCCCAAGCTCCTGGAGTTCGACGAGGCCGCCCGCCGCCGGCTGGAGCGCGGCGTCGACGCCCTCGCGGACACCGTCAAAGTGACGATCGGGCCGAAAGGCCGCAACGTCGTCATCGACAAGAAGTTCGGTTCGCCCACGATCACGAACGACGGCGTAACGATCGCTCGCGAGGTCGAGCTCGAGGACCCGTACGAGAACCTCGGCGCCCAGCTGGCCAAGGAAGTCGCGACCAAGACCAACGACATCGCGGGGGACGGCACCACCACTGCCACAGTGCTGGCGCAGGCCATGGTGCACCGGGGACTCAAGGCCGTTGCCGCTGGAGCGGCGCCGATGTCGGTCAAGCGGGGCATCGACGCCGCCGTCGAGGCCGTCGCCGATCAGCTGCTCGCCGATGCTCGTCCGGTCGACGAGAAGGTCGAAATCGCCGCCGTCGCCGGTATCAGCGCGCAGGACGGTGACATCGGGACCCTCATCGCCGAAGCGTTCGACAAGGTTGGCAAGGACGGCGTCATCACCGTCGAGGAGTCTCAAACCTTCGGGACCGAGCTCGAGTTCACCGAAGGTATGCAGTTCGACAAGGGCTACCTCAGCCCGTACATGGTCACCGATTCCGAGCGGATGGAGGCCGTGCTCGAGGACACCTACGTGCTGCTGCACCAGGGCAAGATCTCCACGGTCGCCGACCTGCTCCCGCTACTGGAGAAGGTCATCAGTGCCGGGAAGCCACTGTTCATCGTGGCCGAAGACGTCGACGGCGAAGCGCTGGCCACATTGGTCGTGAACAAGATCCGCGGCACCTTCACCGGCATCGCCGTCAAGGCGCCCGGCTTCGGCGACCGCCGCAAGGCGATGCTCCAAGACATGGCGGTGCTGACTGGGGCCGAGGTCGTGGCACCAGAGGTCGGACTCAAGCTGGACCAGGTCGGGCTCGACGTACTCGGCACGGCGCGCCGGATCGTCGTGACCAAGGACGACACCACGATCGTCGACGGTGGCGGCGGTGCGTCCGACATCGAGGCCCGGCTAGCGCAGATCCGACTCGAGATCGAGAACACGGACTCGAACTGGGACCGCGAGAAGCTGCAGGAGCGGCTGGCCAAGCTCGCCGGCGGCGTCTGCGTGATCTCCGTCGGTGCGGCTACCGAGGTCGAGCTGAAGGAGCGCAAGCACCGCATCGAGGACGCGATCTCGGCGACCCGCGCGGCGATCGAGGAGGGCATCGTCCCCGGCGGTGGCATCGCGCTGATCCATGCCGCGTCAGCGTTGGACAAGCTCGAACTGACCGGGGACGAACTGACCGGGTTGGGCGTGGTTCGTGCGGCGTTGTCCGAACCGTTGCGGTGGATCGCCGAGAACGCTGGCGAGATCGGGGCCGTCGTTGTGGCCCGGGTCAGCGCCGACGGCGGCAGGGGGTTCAACGCCGAGACCGGCGAGTACGCCGACCTTGTCGCCGACGGCGTCATCGACCCCGTGAAGGTCACGCGATCCGCGCTGCAGAACGCCGCGTCGATCGCTGGCATGCTGCTCACGACGGAGGCGCTCGTCGTCGAAAAGCCCGAGGAGCCCGAGCCGGAGGCGGCGGGGCACGGGCACGGACACAGCCACGGGCACGCCCACTAACGTTCTCTGCTCGCCCTCTCTTCCGCCGCGACCTTCATCGGCGACGGTGCCGCCACCCATGGCATGGCCGTACCGTGAGCGCGTGACATCGGACGCGCTGCCGCTCGTCGAGCGGATGCGGCCGTTCGTCACGACCATCTTCGCGGAGATGTCGGCGCTGGCTGTCCGAACCGGCGCGATCAACCTCGGGCAGGGCTTCCCCGACACCGATGGCCCACCGTCGCTGCTCGAAGACGCGGTCGCAGCCATCAGGTCGGGTGCGAACCAGTACCCGCCGGGCCAGGGCGTCCCGGAGTTACGTCAGGCGATCACGGCGCATCAGAAGCGCTTCTACGGGCTCGAGGTCGACCCGGACGCCGACGTCCTTGTCACCGCCGGAGCCACCGAGGCCATCGCCGCGACGATCCTCGCCCTGACCGGACCGGGCGACGAGGTCGTCACATTCGAGCCGTATTACGACTCGTATGCCGCCTCGATCGCGTTGTCAGGAGCGACCAGGCGCACCGTCGTGTTGCGCCGGCCGGACTTCTCCTTCGATCCGGCTGAGCTGACCGCCGCATTCAGCCAGCGGACCCGATTGGTCCTGCTCAACTCGCCGCACAATCCGACCGGCAAGGTCTTCTCTCGGTCCGAGCTCGAGTTGATTGCCGGACTTGCCAGCAAGCACGACGTACTGGTCGTCACCGACGAGGTTTACGAACACCAGACCTTCGACGGCGTCCCACACGTCCCGATGGCGACGCTGCCGGACATGGCCGAACGCACCGTGACGATCTCGTCAGCGGGCAAGACGTTCTCGGTGACGGGCTGGAAGATCGGCTGGTTGCACGCCCCGGCCGTGGTCACTGCGGCGATTCGCGCGGTGAAACAGTTCCTCACCTATGTCAACGGAGCGCCGTTTCAACCCGCTGTCGCGCGGGCGCTGGCCCTCGACGACGACTTCTACCTCACTCTGGCCGCACGACTGCAGCGCAAGCGGGACATCCTCTCCACTGGGCTGGACGAAGCAGGCTTCGACGTGTTCCCGTCGTCGGGTACCTACTTCGTGATCGCCGACGCCGCGCCGCTGGGATTCGACGACGGCCTCGAGCTGTGCCTGCGGCTCCCGGAGCTGGCCGGTGTCGCAGCGGTTCCGGTCGCGGTCTTCCATGACGACCCACTGGCGGCACGTTCCCTGGTCCGGTTCGCCTTCTGCAAACGAGACGACGTGCTCACCGAAGCCGCCGAGCGGCTGGCGACATTGCGTACCCGTTGACCCTGCTGGGCACGCACGTCCTCGGCGACATGCCGCCAGCGCGGTCGCGTCTACGATGAGTACGGGTTGTCCACCAGTAGGAAGGTGACATGGCATCTCCTGCCGCCGAAGTCCCCGACCCGTTCGCCGTCCTTGCATTGACCTTCGACGACGTGCTGTTGCTGCCGGGTGAGTCCGACGTCGTGCCGAGCGACGTCGACACCACATCGCGGCTCACCCGCAATATCTCGGTCCGGATGCCGATGATCTCCTCGGCGATGGACACGGTGACCGAGGCCAGGATGGCCATCGCGATGGCCCGTCAAGGCGGTTTGGGCGTGTTGCACCGGAGCATGTCGATCCAGGACCAGGCCGGTCAGGTCGACCTGGTCAAGCGGTCCGAGTCGGGTATGGTCACCGATCCCGTGACCACCGGCCCGGACGCCACGCTGTCCGAGGTCGACGCGTTGTGTGCCCAGTACCGGATTTCCGGACTGCCCGTAGTCGACGACCGTCAAGTGCTCGTCGGTATCGTCACCAACCGGGATCTGCGGTTCGTGCCGTTCGACCAATATCCCGAGCGGCGGGTCCGCGAGGTCATGACACCCATGCCCCTGGTGACGGCTCCCCAGGGCATCAAGGCCGACGACGCGTTCGCGCTGCTGGCCAAGCACAAGATCGAGAAATTGCCCTTGGTCGACGCCGACGGCCGGCTGACCGGCTTGATCACCGTCAAGGACTTCGTCAAGTCCGAGCAGTTCCCCCGGGCGACCAAGGACCCGGAGAGCCGGCTGATGGTCGGCGCCGCAGTCGGCTTCTTCGGCGACGCATGGGAACGGGCGATGGCGCTGGTCGATGCCGGTGTGGACGTCCTCGTCGTCGATACGGCGCATGGGCACACCAGCCTTCTGCTCGACATGGTTCGGCGGCTCAAGGCCGAGCCCGCTGCGGGCCGAGTCGAGGTCGTCGGCGGGAACGTCGCGACAAGGCAGGGCGCCCAGGCGCTGGTCGACGCGGGCGCCGACGCCGTGAAGGCCGGCGTCGGCCCTGGCAGCATCTGCACGACGCGGGTCGTCGCCGGGGTTGGCGTCCCACAGGTCACCGCGATCCATGACGTCGCACAGGCGTGCGTGCCGGCCGGCGTGCCCGTCATCGGCGACGGCGGTCTGCAGTACTCCGGCGACATCGCCAAAGCGTTGGTCGCGGGTGCGGACACGGTGATGCTCGGGTCCCTGCTGGCCGGCTGCGAAGAAAGCCCGGGAGAGCTCATCTACGTCAACGGCAAGCAGTTCAAGTCCTACCGAGGCATGGGCTCGCTCGGCGCCCTTCGTCAGCGGGACGCCGCGACGTCAGGCTCCCGGGACCGCTATTTCCAAGCCGACGTGACATCTGACGACAAGCTCGTGCCCGAGGGAATCGAGGGCCAGGTGCCCTACCGCGGACCGCTGGCGGCGGTCGCGTTCCAGCTCGCCGGTGGGCTACGACAGTCGATGTTCTACGTCGGAGCCCGCACGATTGCCGACCTGAAAGAGCGTGGCCGGTTCGTCCGCATCACGGCGGCCGGGCTGACCGAGTCGCACCCGCACGACATCCAGATGACGGCCGAGGCCCCCAACTACTCCTCCCGCTGACGCGCCCGGAAAATGATCAGGTGCACGAACGCCATCCGGTCAGCTCGTTCCGTCACCTGATCGATTCCTCGCCCCGCGTACCCTGTGCCGGTGACCGAGATCGAGATCGGCCGGGGCAAGCGCGGCCGTGCGGCCTACGCCTTCGACGACATCGCCATCGTGCCCAGCCGGCGCACGCGGGATCCCGAGGAGGTCTCGACCCACTGGCAGATCGACGCCTACCGGTTCGAGATTCCGTTGATCGCGGCACCGATGGACTCGGTGATGTCCCCCTCGACGGCAGTTCTGCTCGGGAAGCTCGGCGGGCTCGGCGTGCTCGACCTGGAAGGCCTGTGGACCCGCTACGACGAGCCCGAGCCCTTGCTGGCGGAGATCTCGCGGCTTGACGCCGAACGAGCCACCCGACGGCTGCAAGAGCTCTACCACGAGCCGGTCCGTGAGGAGCTGATCGCCAGCCGACTCCGCGAGGTTCGCGACGGCGGCGTCACGGTGGCCGGCGCCCTCTCCCCGCAGCGGGTCAAGCGCTATCACGAGGCTGTGCTCGACGCCGGCGTCGATCTGTTCGTGATCAGGGGTACCACGGTGTCGGCCGAGCACGTGTCCAGCAGGGCCGAGCCGCTGAACCTCAAGCAGTTCATCTACGAACTCGACGTCCCGGTCATCGTGGGCGGCTGCGCCACGTACCAGGCCGCCCTGCACTTGATGCGGACCGGCGCTGCTGGCGTCCTGGTGGGGTTCGGCGGCGGGGCGGCCCACACCACCCGTTCGGTGCTCGGCCTGAGCGTCCCGATGGCAACGGCCGTGGCTGACGTCGCTGCGGCCCGTCGGGACTACCTCGACGAGTCGGGCGGGCGGTACGTCCACGTCGTCGCCGACGGTTCAATCTCCCGCTCCGGCGATGTCGCCAAGGCCATCGCCTGCGGCGCCGACGCGGTAATGGTCGGCTCCCCGCTGGCTCGGGCCACCGAGGCACCCGGGCGGGGGCGGCATTGGGGTTCGGAGGCGCACCACCGGCTGCTGCCGCGCGGGCAGCGAGTCGACGTGGGCACCGTCGGTCCACTCGAGCAGATCCTGCTCGGCCCGTCCTCGGTACCCGACGGGTCGATGAACCTGGTCGGCGCTCTGCGTCGGGCCATGGCGACTACGGGATACACCGAGGTCAAGGAGTTCCAGCGGGTCGAGGTCACCGTCCTGCGCTGACGGCGTGCGCCGTCGAGCCAACGTGCGCCGCTCACACCGTCTCGTGGGCAGGGGTGGTGAACCTGGTCATTCCGAGCTGGCGAGCGGGTGATGTCGCCGGACGGACGTAGGCTGCTGGCTGTGACCATGACGGCGCCGTCGGCACCTGACCGAGTCGTCGATCTCGGTCTTCTCGAGCAGCTGGCCGACGAGGTCGTGGCTCGGCCACGAGCGGGCCGCGTAACTGCCGTCGAACCGTTTACCGGCCGGCCGCTGGCCGAGATCCCGGTATCGGTCCCCGCCGACGTCGAGGCTGCGTTCCGGGCCGCCCGGCAGTCCCAACCAGGATGGGCGGCTCGAACCGTCGACGAACGGGCGCGGATCGTCGGGCGGATCCACGACCTGATCCTGGACCGGCAGTCCACGATCGCCGATGTCGTGCAGGCCGAGGCGGGCAAGGCCCGGCGCGACGCGTTCGAGGAGATCGGCGACGTCGCACTCGCCGCGCGGTACGCGTCAGTGCGTGGCCCTCGGCTGCTGCGCGACCGCCGCCGGTTGGGGTTGGTCCCTGGCTTGACACTGGCCATCGAGGTCCGTCATCCGGTGGGCGTCGTCGGCGTGATCTCACCATGGAACTACCCGCTGACCCTGGCCATCTCCGACAACCTGCCTGCGTTCGTCGCCGGCAATGCCGTGGTTCACAAGCCGGACACGCTGGGGGTTCTGACGGCTCTGCTCGCTCGGTCCATTGCGGTGGAGGCCGGCCTGCCGGAGGCCTTGTGGCAGATCGTCGTCGGTGATGGCCCGACGATCGGCAGCGCCGTCGTCGAGCACGCAGACTACGTGTCGTTCACCGGCTCGACGGCCACCGGCCGGACCATAGCCCGACGCCTCGGCGAGCGGCTCGTCGGCGCCTCGCTCGAACTCGGTGGCAAGAATGCGCTTCTCGTCCTCGACGACGCCGATCTCGATCGTGCTGCCGACGGCGCGGTCCGCTCGTGCTTCGCCAACGCCGGCCAGCTGTGTGTGTCGACCGAGCGCGTCTACGTGGCGGCGCCGGTGCGCGAGGAGTTCCAGCAGCGCTTTGTCGACCGGGCGAGGGCCGTGCGGCTCGGCGCGGCGTACGACTACTCGTGCGACATGGGCTCGCTGGCGTCGCAGGACCAGCTGGACAAGGTCGTCCAGCATGTCGAAGATGCCGTCGCCAAGGGTGCACGCGTCCTCACCGGCGGCAACCCGCGCCCCGACCTCGGCCCGTGGTTCTTCGAGCCGACGATTCTCGACGATGTGCGCCCGGGCATGCTGGTCGCCGACGAGGAGACGTTCGGGCCCGTGGTCTCCATTTCCAGCGTCCCCGACGACGATGCGGCCGTTGTTGCGGCGAATGCGACACCGTACGGGCTGAACGCCAGCGTCTGGACGTCCAGCCGCGACCGTGGCGTGGCCGTTGCCAAGCGGCTCCACTATGGCACGGTCAACGTCAACGAGGGCTACGCGGCGGCCTGGGGCAGCCACGACCTTCCTCTCGGCGGCATGAAGGACTCGGGCGTGGGGCGGCGGCACGGCCGAGAAGGCATCTTGCGGTACACCGAGCCGCAGGGAATCGCGGTCCAACGGATGCACGGCGTGGGCCCGATCGGCGGCATGAGATTCGACCGGTTTGCCGATTCGTTGACGCATGCGTTCCGAGTCATGCGCCGCGCCGGCCGGCCGTGACCCGTTGGACCAGAGAGGACGTCCCATGTCTCGATGGCCGGACGGCCATCGTCACCGGTGCGAACTCTGGCCTCGGTCGCGAGGTCGCGATCGAACTGGGCCGGCACGGCGTGCACGTCGTGCTGCTTGAGTCGAACAGGCGACAGCTCGCCCCCCCCCCCCCCCCCCCCTACCCCCCCTATGTAACGCAGGGGTCATGGCCACCCCCCGGCGGCAGACCGCCGACGGGTTCGAGTTGCAATTCGGCACGAATCATCTCGGCCATTTCGCGTTGACCGGCTGCCTACTCCCTCAGCTACTCGCCGGGCCCTCCACGCGGGTCGTGGTCGTCAGCAGCAACATGCACCGGCTGGGCGCCCGCTTCCCGGGTGAGCTCGGTTCACGGCATCGGTACCACAAGTGGCTGGCGTACGGCCGCTCGAAGTTCGCGAACCTGGCGTTCATGTGCGAGTTGCAGCGACGGGCGACGGCGGCTGGAGCGGAGCTGCTGGCTGTCGGGGCGCATCCCGAGTATGACGAGCGACCACCGAATCGACGCACCGGCGTTGCCGTCGACGACGCCCAACTCGATCCCGCGGCCAATTGCCCAGGGCATGACGGCCTGGGCCACGAGCCAACAGATGCCGAGCGCGATCCCCGCCAGCAGCGTCGGCCACTGGCTGCGCGCGATCCAGAGCAGGAACCGGACCGGGGAGCGGGTGTCCGGAATGCCTGGGTCGGCTATGGGAAGGTCACGCACGTCACACCAGGGTAGGAATTGCCACCGCCCCGTCGCATCCCGTTTTCCCGCCTCCCGTCGGGCAGTGACCCAGACCTCCGGCTCGGCCTGTCGCGCAATGACCAAGACCTGCCACGCGGCCATTTGCATTGCACACCAATACGTATCGCCTGACCTGGCGCGGCGGTCAGCCGCATTCTCGCGACACCCAAGATCGGCCGACTGACAGGAGTAATGGGCGCAGATGGCGGCATCCCCGCAGCTGGGTGGTCCGATCAGGCAAGGTCGTCCTGTTCGTTGGCCGATCTTGCCGGCAGATCACCACCGTGATGCGTATGGGTGCGCAATGCGATGGCGCGCAACCCGTTGCGCCCGCACGGGGAACGTCACCCGATGAAACCGCTCGGTAGGGTCGGGCCGTGCACGACACCGTCCTGGTCGTCGACTATGGCGCGCAATATGCCCAGCTGATCGCCCGGCGGGTGCGGGAAGCCAAGGTCTACTCCGAGATCGTGCCGCACACGATGCCGGTCGGGCAGATGCTCGCCAGGCAACCGTCGGCCATCATCTTGTCCGGCGGCCCAGCCAGCGTGTATGCGGAGGGCGCGCCGCGAGTCGACGTGGAGTTGCTGACCACCGGTGTTCCTACCTTCGGCATCTGTTACGGCTTCCAGGCGATGGCGTTGGCGCTCGGCGGGGAGGTCGCGCGGACGGGTCTGTCCGAGTTCGGGCGGACGACGGTCGACCTCGGCACTGCCGGCACGCTGCTCGCCGGGCTACCGGAGCACCTGACCGTCTGGATGAGCCATGGCGACGCAGTGAACTGCGCCCCTGACGGCTTCACTGTCCTGGCGCGTACGAGCGGCGCCCCGGTCGCGGCGTTCGAGGACGTCGCGCGGCGCCTTGCGGGCGTTCAGTGGCACCCCGAGGTGCTGCACACCGAACGCGGCCAGGTGGTGCTCGAGCACTTTCTGTTCGACATGGCCAATGCCCGGCCCACGTGGACGATGGTCAACATCATCGAGGAGTCGGTGCAGGCGATCCGCACGCAGGTCGGCGGCAAGAAGGTGATCTGCGCCCTGTCCGGCGGGGTCGACTCCGCGGTGGCGGCGGCGCTGGTCCAGCGCGCCGTCGGCGACCAACTCTGCTGCGTTTTCGTCGACCACGGGCTTCTGCGGGCGGGTGAGGCCGAGCAAGTCGAACGTGACTTCGTCGCGGCAACAGGTGTCGACCTGCATGTCGTCCAGGCGGCGGACAGATTTCTCGAAGCCCTGGACGGTGTGGCAGACCCCGAGCAGAAGCGCAAGATCATCGGGCGGGAATTCATCAGGGCATTCGAACAGGTGGCGCGGGAGATCGTCGCCGAGGGAGAGGACGTCGAGTTTCTCGTCCAGGGCACGCTCTACCCAGACGTCGTCGAGTCCGGCGGTGGTCAGGGCGCGGCGAACATCAAGAGTCACCACAATGTCGGAGGACTGCCCGAGGATCTCCGGTTCGCGCTGGTAGAGCCGTTGCGCGCATTGTTCAAGGACGAGGTCAGGGCGGTCGGGGAGCAGCTTGGCCTGCCTGCCGAGATCGTGTGGCGGCATCCATTTCCTGGCCCCGGGCTAGCCATCCGAATCGTGGGGCCGGTCACTCGTGACGGCCTCGACGTTCTGCGCCGGGCCGACTTCATCGCGCGTGAGGAACTGACCCTGGCCGGGCTCGACCGGGAGGTGTGGCAGTTCCCGGTCGTCCTGTTGACCGATGTCCGGTCCGTCGGCGTCCAGGGTGACGAGCGCACGTACGGGCACCCGATCGTGCTGCGGCCGGTATCCAGCGAGGACGCGATGACCGCGGACTGGTCGCGGCTGCCGTACGAACTGGTCGAACGCATCTCCACCCGAATCACCAACGAGGTCCGCGAGGTCAACCGGGTCGTGCTCGACGTCACCAGCAAGCCACCCGGCACGATCGAATGGGAGTAGTCAGTCGATCTTGAGACAGGTCGGGCCGCCGGACGGACAGGCCGCCGGACCGCCATACCCGTCTCATGATCGGCTGGAAATGGCGCCTGACGGTGCTGACCGGTTCGGGTTGGTCTCAGCACCCGCGCACCTCACCCTGGGCGCGTCACGATAACGGCGCCAGTCTGGCAGCGAGGAGTGCCGAACTGGTGGCCGGGCCGGCTTGGTTGCCGGATTTGGCTGCGCGTCACATCGAGTTCGCGGCGTCGTTCTCGCCCGGACACCTGAAGCGTCTTACCTGAAGGTGTGAGTTGTCTGGTGATGGCACACCGCGGTGCCAGTGGTTACCGTCCCGAGCACACCCTGGAGTCATACCGGCTGGCGATCGAGCTCGGAGCGGACTACATCGAGCCGGACCTCGTCATCACGGCCGACGGTGCGCTCGTCGCACGGCACGAAAACGAGATCTCGGCCACGACCGACGTCCGTGAGCGGCCGGAATACGCCGACCGGCGCCGGACGACAGTCGTCGACGGTCGGTCCGTTACCGGATGGTTCGTCGAAGACTTCACCTTGTCCGAGCTGAAGACGTTGCGAGCCCGCGAGCGCCTGCCCGAGGCGAGACCACACAACCAGGTCTACGACGATCGGTTCACGGTCCCGACGGTCGAGGAAATCCTCGACCTCGTGCAGGCCGAGTCCATCAGGCGGGACCGTCCGATCGGCGTCTACCCGGAGATCAAGCAGCCCACGCATTTCGCTCGTCTCGGCCTCCGTCACGACGACGTCCTGCTTTCTGCGCTGAACGAGCAGGGCTCCGGGCTACCTGTGTTCATCCAGTCGTTCGACTCCACATGTCTGCGCGCTCTCTCGAGGCGGACGACCATCCCACTTGTTCAACTCATCGAGCATGATGCCGACCTGTTGACCCCGTATGGGCTTCGGGAGATCTCGACCTACGCGCAGGTCTTGGGCGCACACAAGTCCCTGCTGTTGCGATGGGACCGAGCCGGTCGACAACCGACACCGACGGGTGTGGTGCAGAGCGCTCACGAAGCGGGGTTGGCGGTGCACGCCTGGACGTTTCGGAGCGAAAACGCGTTCCTGCCGCACGAGCTGCGGCACGGCACCGAAGCCGCGGCCTACGGCGACGCGGCAGCCGAGTACGCGGCGTTTCGCGAGCTCGGCGTTGACGGAGTGTTCACCGACCACCCCGACATGGCGGTGGCGGCGCTGGCCGAGCCGGCAGTGCGTTAGCGGTTGCGTCGGAGCCGGCTGAACGAGGCCATCAGCCCGGCCAGCCCCACCGAGACGAGCAGCACCGGCGCCGCGAGCCCCAGGCCGGGCAGGCCGAGGATGTCGAAGTGGACCAGTGGCCACATGGCGCTCACTCCCAAGAAGAGAAGACCGAAGACGAGCGATACGACGTCGATTTCATGCCGCTGCACGGCGCACCTCAATCTGTCCGACTCCGAGATCCAGCTGTAATTCGAGCTCGCCGCCACCGGGGCCGTCGGCGCCATTGTCGACGATCCGTGCCTCGCGACCGAAGCCGCCGGAGACGCTGTCCAGTGCGTCAATCTCGCCAACTCCGAGGTCGGCATTGACAATGGCGTCGACCTCCGCCGGCAGGATGACCGTCAGCTCGCCGACCCCTTGGTCGATTGCCAGCGTGACCGCGTCCGTGTCGGTGAACTCCACACCGGACAGGTCATACCGGACCTCGCCGGCGCCGTACTCCTGGGTTCCGGCAGGGATCCCCGCCACCGTGGTCGGCCTGACCAGCACGTCCTCTCCGCGGAAGTCGACGTGGTCCGCGACAACGGCGGGAACCATGGCCAGGCTCAGCACTATGCCCAGCGCGATCAGCCCCCGAGACCGTCCGAACCACGCGCCGACCAGCAGGCCGAGACCGACGATGCCGAGCGCTGTGGCGATGTACGTCGCTGGCGCAACGGTTGCCCAGGCCGCGTCGTTGATGGCGATGGCTCCGATTGCCACGGCGGCCGCACTGACGGTGAGCAGCCACAGCGATGAGCCCGGTCGCCGGGGTGCCGCCGCGGCCGGTTCTGCCGCCGGCTCCGCGTAGGGGTCCCAGTCCTGAGGCTCGTCATCCCATGGGCGAGCCGGATCCCAGTCCGGACCCTCCGTCCACGCAGCCGAGGCGTCGGTGCCCGTGGCCAGTGTTGTGGTCGGCTCGCTCGCCCGCGAATCGGACGCCGAGACCTGCCCGCGATGGTCGTCATGGCGAAGCAGCAAGGCGATTCCGCAGACGGCGAGCACGAGCAGAATGGCTCCCTCCGCCCAACCGGTCAGAATGCCTCCGGCAAAAATCAGGACGAGCAGCCCGAGCCCGAGGCTCAGCAGCACGGCATCGGATCGACTTCGGCCAGCGCCGCCTCGGCCGAGGGCCTGCTCGGCGACGGATGCGTCCTCGTCCTCGGCCGGGATCAACAACCAGCCGAGCGCATAGAGCATGATGCCGACGCCGAACATTGCCAGCACGACGGTCGTGATCCGCAGGATGAGCGGGTCTACATCCAGCCGCCGAGCGAGTCCACCCAGGACACCGGCGACGTATCGGTCGGTGCGGCTGCGCCGCAGCGCACGCCACTCGCCTGCACCGGAATGCGCGGGCGGGCCGGAGTAGCCCGGCGGCGGCCCGATCGGGGGTTCCGGCGGCAAGCCCGGAGGTTGGTCGGTCGGTGGTTCGGTAGAACCCGGATTGGTTCCGGCCGGTGGAATGGTCGGCGTGTCGTTCATGCCTCGATCGTCGTGGAGCACGGCCTGACCTGCTATCGGGGATGACCCCGTCAACACCCTGGTTTGCGCTCCGGGACCGAGCCGGGGGCTCCCTCATGGCAACCGGCGTGCTCACGTGTGACGATCGTGACGTGGCCTCCACGTCGACTCCGCATGTCCGCAGCGGTGCCGCCCGCTGCCGTGGCTGGCCACCCGGCGGGACAGCGGAAGTTCTATCGACGCTCTGATGGCCGACTGATCGGCGGCGTGGCGGCCGGCCTCGCCCATCACCTCGGACTGCAGCCGCTGACCGTCCGGCTGAGCTTCGCGCTGCTCGCTGCGCTGAACGGGTTCGGATTGGTGCTCTACCTGGCGTTGTGGATCTTCACGCCGCTCGACCAGGCACAGCACGAGAAAGACGTTCCGGCCGGTATCGCCGCGGCGACTCGGTCGGGTAAACGCCGCCGACGGCTGCGCGGCCCTCGCGGAGGTGATCTCGGCCAGCTCGCCGCCCTCGTCGTCCTGGGTGCCGGCCTGATCCTGCTCGTCCAGCAGACCCCTCTCGGCCTGAGCGAAGCCGTCCTGGTCCCGTTGCTGCTCGGTGGGCTGGGCGTCGCCCTGATCTGGCGGACGGCCGACCAGCATGAGCCTGCTCTGGCGACGGCTACCTCACCGCGGACACCGTGGCTTGCCGCCTTGCTCGGCAAGGGCCGCGTCATGACCGTGTTCCGCATTGTCGCCGGTGTGGCCGTCATCGTGGCCGGCGTCGTCGCCTTTCTGGTGGGGCAGGGGGAGCTGCAGGCGACCTTGGACAGCCTGCTGGGCGTGGCGGCAGTCATCGGCGGACTGGCCCTGATCATGAGCCCATGGCTGTGGCGCTTGTGGCGCGACCTGGAGACCGAGCGCAAGGAGCGGATCGTGACCCAGGAGCGGGCTGACGTCGCCGCACATCTGCACGATTCAGTCCTGCAGACCCTTGCGCTGATCCAGAAGCACGCACACGAGCCACGCGAGGTCGTCCGGCTGGCACGCAGCCAGGAACGCGACCTGCGGGGCTGGCTCTATGCCGACCGGGCCGACGACGCGACCTCGTTCGCCGCTGCGCTGGCGAAGGCGGCCGCGGACATAGAGGACGCGCACGGTGTGCCGGTCGAAGTCGTCACCGTCGGCGACGTCGAGATCGACGACCGCACCCGGGCATTGCTGAACGCAGCTCGCGAAGCCGCCGTCAACGCCGCCAAGCACTCCGGCGCGGTGAAGGTCGACATCTTCGCCGAGGTCGACGGGTCCGACATCGAGCTGTTCGTGCGCGATCGGGGTTCCGGCTTCGACCCGGACTCCGTCCCCGACGACCGGCTCGGTGTGCGACGCTCGATCGTCGACCGGATGGAGCGGCACGGCGGCACGGCGCAGATCCGCTCGACCGTCGGCGAGGGCACCGAAGTGCGTCTGTCGACCAGGAGGCCATGATGACCGAGCCCGAGAGCCGTCCGCAGCGCCCGATCACGGTGGTTCTGGTCGACGATCACGCGATGTTCCGCACCGGCGTGCGGGCCGAGTTGGGGTCCTCGGTGGCGGTAGTCGGCGAGGCGGCCGACGCGCAGGAGGCAGTGCGGATCGTGCTCGAGAAGAAGCCGGACGTCGTGTTGCTCGATGTTCACCTGCCCGGTGGTGGCGGTGCCGAGGTCCTGCGGCAAGTGCACCCGAAGGAACAGGACGTGAAGTTCCTGGCGCTGTCGGTGTCCGACGCGGCTGAGGACGTCATCGGAACGATCCGGGCTGGTGCCCGCGGATACGTCACGAAGTCGATCACCGGCGACGAGCTGATTGCCGCGATCAAACGCGTGGCGGACGGCGACGCGGTCTTCTCGCCGCGGCTGGCCGGATTCGTGCTCGATGCGTTCGCCGGCTCCGAGCCGCCGAGCGTGGACGACGACCTCGACCGGCTCACCGCCCGGGAACGAGAGGTCCTGCGCCTCATCGCCCGCGGCTACGCGTACAAGGAGATCGCCAAGGAGCTGTTCATCTCGGTCAAGACCGTCGAGACGCACGTGTCCGCCGTGCTGCGAAAGCTCCAGCTCTCCAACCGATACGAACTCACCCGCTGGGCCACCGACCGTCGCCTGGTCTGAGCATCTCTTGCGCATCAGGAATGACCACGTTCACCACCCCTGCCGGTACATCACCATGGCTGCATGCCAAGTGATGTACTCACTCGCCTGGTGATGGCCGGGTGATCGGTACTCTGCGGCGATGGATGTCGTATACAACATCCTGGTCGTCCTGCATTTCCTCGGCCTGGCCAGCCTGATCGGCGGCTGGCTGGTTCAACTGCGGGCGGTCGGGGAGCGCTTTGTCAACGCCGCCATGCTGCACGGGATCTTGACCCAGCTGGTCACCGGCATCCTGCTGGTGGGCTTGGCGGAGGGGGTGGCATCTCTTGATCGCGACGTCGACACGGCGAAGTTCGGGGTCAAGCTGCTGGTCGCTGTCATCGTGGCAATCCTGTGCTGGGCCAACCGTCGTCGTCAGTACATTCCCAACGGGCTGTACTTCCTGATCGGGCTGCTCTCCATCGGTAATGTGGTGGTTGCCGTCTTCTGGCCGTGACCGACGAGCGTCGGTCGAACGGCCGTCTGCTCGGCCTCCTAGACTCGATGCTCGAGATGAGCGCCTTGTCCGACGACCTCTCGATGGCCGTCCCCGATCCTCTGCAAGAGGGTGCTGGCGGGCGTCGGCCCGACCCTGAATCGGTACTCGAGGGACTCAATGGGCCGCAACGCGAGGCCGTGACTCACCTCGGGCCGCCCCTGCTCATCGTGGCCGGCGCCGGTTCGGGCAAGACCCGCGTGCTCACCCGACGGATTGCCTATCTTCTCGCAGCTCGAGACGCCCACCCGGGTTCGGTGCTTGCCATCACGTTCACCAACAAAGCCGCCGGCGAGATGAGGGAGCGGGTGGCGGCGCTCGTTGGCCGGCGGGCCAATGCGATGTGGGTGTCGACCTTCCACTCGGCCTGCGTCCGGGTTCTGCGCCGGGAGGCCAAGCGGTTCGGGTTCACGTCGTCGTTCACGATCTACGACCAGACCGACTCCGAACGACTCATGCGGCTCGTGTGCCGCGATCTCGACCTCGACCCGAAGCGCTACCCGCCACGGCAGTTCAGCAACAAGGTCAGCGCAATGAAGAACGAACTCATCGACCACGAAACAGCCGCTGCGCGCGCCGCTACCCAGCACGAGAAGCTCGTCGCCGAGGCATACGGCATCTACCAGCGCCGGCTGACCGAGGCCAACGCCTTCGACTTCGACGACCTCATCATGACCACCGTCCACCTGATCCAGGCCTTTCCCGAGGTCGCCGAGCACTACCGCCGCCGGTTCCGGCATGTTCTCGTCGACGAGTACCAGGACACCAACCACGCCCAGTACGTGCTCGTCCGCGAACTGGTCGGCACCAGGCAGCGGCGGACGGTCGACGGCGATCTGGTCGGGTCGTCGTCGACGCCGGAGCTGGCGCCGGCCGAGCTCTGTGTCGTCGGAGATGCCGACCAGTCGATCTATGCCTTCCGCGGTGCGACGATCCGAAACATCCTCCAGTTCGAGGCTGACTACCCCGACGCCCGGGTGATCATGCTCGAACAGAACTACCGGTCGACGCAGACGATCCTGTCCGCGGCGAATTCCGTCATCTCCCGCAACCCTGACCGCAAGCCGAAGCGGCTGTGGACCGATACCGGCGACGGACCGAAGGTCGTCGGGTACGTCGCCGACGACGAGCACATGGAGGCACAGTTCGTCGCCGAGGAGATCGACCGGCTGGGCGACGAC
The DNA here is from genome assembly GCA_963819885.1 of uncultured Actinomycetota bacterium. Taxonomy (GTDB): domain Bacteria; phylum Actinomycetota; class Actinomycetes; order Jiangellales; family Jiangellaceae; genus JACVRX01. The sequence goes on from CAWFXV010000032.1 coordinate 282,891, forward strand.
GCCCTGGCGAAGCCAGGCGAGGTAGCCGTGTTCTATCGGACGAACGCTCAGTCCCGGGTGCTCGAGGAGGTGTTCGTCCGGGTCGGGCTGCCCTACCGGGTTGTCGGCGGCGTCCGCTTCTACGAGCGGCGAGAAGTCCGCGACGCGCTCGCCTACCTGCGCACGCTGGCCAACCCCGACGACTCAGTGTCATTGCGCCGGATCCTCAACGTCCCGCGTCGGGCCATCGGCGACCGTTCCGAGAGTCTGGTCGAGGCGTTTGCGCAGCGGGAGGGGATCACGTTCTGGCAGGCCCTGCGCCGGGCCGCCGACGCGCCGGGGATCGCATCCCGATCTGTCCACGCGATCGAGTCGTTCGTTTCGTTGATCGACGAGTTGCGCTCACTGGTGGCCGACGGGGAGAGGCCGGCGGCGATTCTCGAGGCGGTGCTCGAGCGCACCGGCTACTTGGCCGAGCTGGCAGCGTCGGATGACCCTCAGGACGAGACCCGCACCGACAATCTGCGTGAGCTGGTGGCTGTCGCGGGTGAGTTCGAGGCGTCGGCGGTAGACGACGAGGGTACGACCCTGAACGGGTTCCTGGAGCGGGTCAGCCTGGTCGCCGACGCCGACGAGATTCCCGAAGGTGAGGATCACGGCGGCGTCGTGACGCTGATGACGCTGCACACCGCCAAAGGCCTGGAGTTTCCGGTCGTATTCCTGACCGGGCTCGAGGACGGCGTCTTCCCACACCTGCGGTCCCTGTCCGAGCCGCGTGAGCTCGAGGAGGAACGGCGACTCGCCTATGTCGGGATCACTCGGGCGCGTGAACGCCTGTACCTGTCGCGGGCAGTTGTCCGGAGCGCTTGGGGTGCACCCAGCCACAATCCACCATCTCGGTTCCTCGACGAGATTCCGGTCGAGCTCTTGGACTGGCAGCGGACGGAGGCCGAACAGACCCGCTGGGCGGCCCGACCGGACCGGCCTTTGTCCGCGCGACGTTCGACCCCGACGGCCCGCCCGCCGGAGCGGCCGATTCCCGCGCTTTCCGCTGGGGACCGGGTCACCCACGACGCGTTCGGGCTGGGCACCGTCGTGGCGACCTTCGGAACCGGAGAGCATGCCCAGGCCACCGTCGACTTCGGCGGGTCGGGGTTGAAGACGCTGCTTCTTCGCTATGCCCCCGTCACCAAGCTGTAGCGGCTCCTCTGGACGGCGCTATCGCCTGATCGTCATTTCCGCACCTGCGCCGTCGAGGTACGTCAGGCCGGGCGCCATCTGTCGATGAACGCCCGGCCTGACGTGTCGCAGAATCAGGCAGCGCCACGTGCCTCGTGCAGACCGCCGCCCTCCTCAGCGAACGTGCCCTCCGGGCCCGCCGGTGCCGGCAGCTCGTAGCCGGGGGGACCCGGTACGTTCTTGCCGGGAACGCCATTCACGGACTCGGTCGAGTACGCGAACGTGAGCATCGCGAACGCGATCAGGTCGCTATTGACGTCCAGCGCGTGCAGATCGACGTTGAAGAAGGTGTCGCAGGCCAGGTGGTAGCACTGGTCGAATTGCTCGCCGGCCGTGCCGCCCCAGATCGCCTCCTGCGCCTCGGTCTTGATCACCTCGGCACCGGTGAAGAGACCGCTCGAGGGGATGCCGGCCAGGATGAACGCCTCGTAGTCGCTCCTACCGGAGAACTCCGTGTCATCGTAGGGCTCGCCTGTCAATGTGTAGTAGGACTCGTAGACGTCCTCGATGGCCTCCGAGCCCGGCGGGATCGGCACGCCCGGCGGCGCCGGGAACGTGGACTCGTCGGCGTCGTAGACCATGAAGATGTAGTTCGGCGAGCCGACCATGTCGTAGTTCATGTACAGCGCGATGCGGTCGAGCTCAGCCTGCGAGAGGCCGTCGACATAGTCGTGCGAGCCGACGAGACCCTGTTCCTCGGCGGCCCACCAGGCGAATCGCAGCGTGTTCTCCGGGTTGAGGTTGGCCATCAGCAGAGCGGTCTCGAGGAGTGCCGCGGAGCCGGAGCCGTTGTCGTTGATCCCCGGACCCTCGGTCACGCTGTCGAGGTGGGCGCCGGCCATCACAACGTTGTCCTCGTTCTTGCCCGGCAACTCCGCGATGACGTTGAAGTCGGTGCGGGTCTCGGACTCAACGGCGACCCGCGCCGTCAGGGCCTGCGACAGCGCTTGGCCGTCGGCGAAGCTCGCGCCCACGACGGGGATGGATATCGTAAGAATATCGCTATCGGGCGGCGGAACAGCATTGCCAACGATCAGGTCCACTCGGGTGGGATCATTGCCCTGGTTGAAGATGACGACCGCCGATGCGCCGGCGGCTTGGGCGTTGACTGCCTTGAGAGCGAAGCTGCATCCACCGCGCTGGATCAGTGCGATGTTGCCGGCGGGGAAGCCGGCGAAGTCGTCGGTACCGCCGGGGTCTGCCACGATCGGTGCGCCAACGGCCGCCTCCGTGAAGGCTCCGTCGCAACCACTCGTGCTCGCCCGCGGTGGCGCGAGATTGATGTCGACCGCGGTGATCGCTGTCGACACGTCACCGGCGCCGCTGCCGGAGAACACGCCGGTCTCGTAGTCTTCCGCGACCGGCGTGAGCTGGCTCAAGACCGGCGGGAAGTTGAACGTGATCTGGACCGGGTCGAGTGTCACCTCGTAACCGGCATCCTCCAGCAGCCCGGCGACGTAGTCGACGCTGTCCGCGTAGCCTACGGTGCCCGCGGCCCGAGTGCCCGGGTAGACCGGCTCCATGCTGTTGTCGGCAATCTTCTGGAACTCTGCCTGGTGTTCGCGTACACCTTCGACGGTCACGCATTCCAGCAGCTTCTGGTAGGTGTTGTTGCTGCGGTTGTCGCAGGCATCGCCTGGCTGCGCCAGCGCCGCCGATGCGGGCGCCAGCATGCTCAAGGTCAAGGTTGTCATTCCCACGACGGTTACCCGTCGTCGCATTCCCGGCATAAGCCCTCCCCTTCGAGGTCATGCTGCTTGGCTGCCACAACATGAGGCGCGGCGTCACGCCCGACGCCGACGCTAGCTGTGACACCACGGCGCGTAAAGGGGGGGCGCTTGGGGTGCACCCGGTCACAATCCGCCGTCTCGGTTCCTCGACGAGATCCCGGTCGAGATGGACTGGCAGCGGACGGAGGCCGAACAGACCCGCTGGGCGGCCCGACCGGACCGGCCTTATGTCCGCGCGACGTTCGACCCCGACGGCCCGCCCGCCGGAGCGGCCGATTCCCGCTCTTTCCGCTGGGGACCGGGTCACTCACGACGCATTCGGCCTGGGCACCGTCGTGGCGACCTTCGGATCCGGTGAGCATGCCCAGGCCACCGTCGACTTCGGCGGGTCGGGGTTGAAGACGCTGCTTCTGCGCTACGCCCCCGTGGTCAAGCTCTAGCTTCCAGCGTCTTTCGCTGATCCAGAATGGCGCCGTCCGAGCAAAGCCGAGGAGTCCTTGACCGATTCGAGGGCGGCAATTGCAGCCCCTCGTGCGCCGGCCATGTCGAGATCTGACACTAGGGCGAAGGTCGCCACTCGCGCCTGTTCTTCGCGGAGCGCCGTGTACTCCCGCACTTTGGCTAAGAACCACTCACGAAAGCGCGGCGTCGTCTCCACGACGCCACCACCCAGGAAGTAGGTGCTGGGATCGGTGAAGTTGGCCGCGATCGTGAACAACCGTCCCAACGCCATGGCCTGCTGTTCGAAGATCTCGAGGGCCAGCGGATCTCCTCGCTCGCCGTACCCGCGGACCAGCTTGGCAGCCTCCCCCGGCGGCTTGACGTTGCCCAGTTCGTGGCCGTCGAACCGGGTCAGCCAGAACGGCAGCAAGTTGTTCTTGATCCCGGTCAGGGAAGCGACGCTCTCGGCGTCACCGACGAAGCCGCAGTTGCAGTAGGGAATCGGCTGCCCCTCGGCTAGTAGCCCGTGCAGCGGGATGGGAACGTGGCCCAGTTCACCGGCCATCCCGACGGCACCTCGCACGACTCGGCCCGCCACGATCACCCCACCGCCTAACCCGGTGCCCACGATCGCCGCGATGGACGAGTGCCGTCCCGCCTCAGGCCCGTAGCGCATATGGTGGGCGTACAGCGCAGCGGCGTTGGCGTCGTTGTTATAGACGACGGGTAATTGCAGACGGCTTTCCAGCGCGCCGCGAACGTCGAACCCGCGCCAGGCCGGATGAGAGAAGTTAGTGGATCCCTTGGACGAGATGACGCCATCCGCGTTGGCCGGGCCCGGGGTGTCCAATCCTACGGCGCGCACAGATGCCCGTGCCGTGCCAGTGAGCTCCAGGACGTGGTCCAGGGCTTGGACCAGGGCGTCGACGGCGGCGTCCGGCCCTTCCTGCACGCGGCTGGGCGTCTCGACAAGCCGATCGACGAGAAATAGCCCCGACGCGTCGAGGACCGTGGCGTTGTTAACCGTGCCGCCATTGTCCAGGCCGACGATGACATGCGAGGTCATGTTGCCATCTCTCCCCTAGACGCGGCGGAAGATCAGGGCGCGCTTGACCTCCTGGATCGCCTTGGTGACCTCGATGCCGCGCGGACAGGCCTCAGTGCAGTTGAAGGTCGTGCGGCAGCGCCAGACGCCTTCCCGGTCATTGAGGATTTCCAGCCGTTCGTCGGCGCCCTCGTCGCGACTGTCGAAGATGAACCGATGCGCGCCGACGATCGCCTGCGGCCCGAAGTACTGACCGTCGTTCCAATAGACCGGGCACGACGTCGTGCAGGCCGCGCAGAGGATGCACTTCGTCGTGTCGTCGTAGCGTTCGCGGTCCTCCTGTGACTGCAGCCTTTCACGCGTCGGCTCGTTGCCGGTCGTGACGAGGTAGGGCATGACCGATCGGTAGGCCTCGAAGAACGGCTCCATGTCCACGATGAGGTCCTTGAGCACCGGCAGGCCTTTGATCGGCTCGACGGTGACCTCGGACTCCGGGTCGACGTCCTTGACCAGGGTCTTGCAGGCAAGCCGGTTACGTCCGTTGATCCGCATGGCGTCGGAGCCACAGATGCCGTGTGCGCACGAGCGCCGGAACGTCAGCGATCCGTCGATCTCCCACTTCACCTTGTGCAACGCATCGAGCAGCCGGTCGGTCGGCTCAGCGGAGACAGTGTAGGTCTCCCAGTGCGGTTCGGTGTCACGCTCAGGGTCGTATCTGCGGATCTTCAGCGTGAGGTCGAAGCTCTTCGACACCCACTTGTACTGCTGTGCGCCGGGCATCTCGCGCCGTGAAGCCGGCAGGTAGGGGTCGAGGGCCGGATCGGTCGCCATCAGTACTTCCGCTCCATCGGTTTGTAGCGCGTTTGTATGACGGGCTTGTAGTCCAGGCGGATCTCCAGCTCTCCGGCAGAGCTCGTCGTGAGATAGGCCATGGTGTGCCGCATGAAGTTGAGATCGTCGCGGGTCGGATAGTCCTCTCGGAAGTGCCCGCCGCGACTCTCGGCCCGGGCCAGCGCGGAGACGACGAGCACTTCGGCCAGGTCGAGCAGGAAGCCGAGCTCGACGGCCTCGAGAAGGTCGGTGTTGTACCGGTGGCCTTTGTCCTGCACGGTCACCTGCGCGTAGCGACCCTTCAGGCCGATCAGGTCGGACAACGCCTGCTTGAGCGACGCTTCCGTACGGTAGACCTGGGCATTCGTATCCATGGTCGCCTGCATCTCGGCCCGGACGCGGGCGACGCGCTCGCCGCCCTCTCCCTCGCGCAGCGCCGCGAGCATGGCGACCACGGTGGCTTCCGGCGCCAGCGGCAGGTCGATCTGGTTGACCCGAGCAGCGTACTCGGCAGCGGCGATGCCGGCCCGCTTCCCGAAGACGTTGATGTCGAGCAGGGAGTTGGTGCCCAGCCGGTTCGCCCCGTGCACTGACACGCAGGCCACCTCGCCGGCGGCGTAGAGGCCTGGCACCACGGTGGTGTTGTCGCTCAGTACCTCGGCAGTCGCGGTGGTCGGGATACCGCCCATCGCGTAGTGGGCCGTCGGGTAGACGGGGACCGGCTCGGTGTACGGCTCGACGCCGAGGTAGGTGCGGGCGAACTCGGTGATGTCAGGCAGCTTGGCGTCGATGTGCGCGGGTTCGAGATGGGTCAGATCGAGATGGACGTACGTTCGTTCCGGGCCACAGCCGCGGCCTTCGCGCACCTCGTTGGCCATCGCCCGCGCCACCATGTCGCGAGGCGCGAGGTCCTTGATCGTTGGCGCATATCGCTCCATGAACCGCTCGCCGTCGTCGTTGCGCAAGATGCCGCCTTCACCCCGCGCGGCCTCCGACAGCAGCACCCCAAGTCCGGCCAGTCCGGTCGGGTGGAACTGGTAGAACTCCATGTCCTCCAGCGGCAACCCCCGCCGCCAGACGATGCCCATCCCGTCGCCGGTGAGCGTGTGCGCGTTCGACGTCGTGCGGAACACCTTGCCGAACCCACCGGTCGCGAAGATCACTGCCTTGGCCCCGAAGACCTGCACCTCTCCGGTCGCCAGCTCGTACGCGACGACTCCGGCCGCCCGCCCGTCGACGAGGATCAGATCGAGGACGTAGAACTCGTTGAAGAACTCGATCCCGTATTTGATGCACTGCTGGTAGAGGGTCTGCAGAATCATGTGGCCGGTGCGGTCGGCCGCGAAACACGACCGACGTACCGCGGCCTCTCCGTGGTTGCGGGTATGCCCACCGAATCGCCGCTGGTCGATCCGGCCATCGGGGGTCCGGTTGAATGGCAGGCCCATCTTCTCCAGGTCGAGGACAGCGTCGATGGCTTCACGGCACATGACCTCGGCGGCGTCCTGGTCGACCAGGTAGTCCCCACCCTTCACAGTGTCGAATGTGTGCCATTCCCAGTTGTCGTCCTCGACATTCGCGAGCGCTGCGCACATACCGCCTTGGGCTGCGCCGGTGTGGGAGCGCGTCGGGTACAGCTTGGTGAGGACAGCAGTGCGTGCGCGGCGTCCGGACTCCAGAGCAGCGCGCATCCCGGCGCCGCCGGCCCCGACGATGACCACGTCGTATTGATGCGTCTTCATGATCCCGCCTCTCTACGCTCGGCAGAAGGACGGCAGCAGCTCGGCGGGCTCGCCGGCTGGACACGGGTCGAAGGAGAAGATGACCAGCGTGCCGAGCAAGATCGTGGTCACTGATGCGACATACAGCAGCATCTTCAGCCAGAACCGAGTCTGATCGCGCTCGGCGTAGTCGTTGATGACCGTCCGCAGCCCGTTGGTCCCGTGGACCATCGCGAGCCACAGCATCAGCAGGTCCCAGACCTGCCAGAACGGATTTGCCCATTTGCCGGAAACGAACGCGAAGTCGATGGCCGAGATGCCCTCGCCCGCCACCAGGTTGACGAAGAGGTGCCCAAACACCAGCACGACCAGGAACACTCCGGAGACCCGCATGAACAGCCACGCGTAGAGCTCGGTGTTCAGAGCGCCGGGACGGTGGTAGGGGCTTCGCGGTGGGGCGATCGTCGTCATCGGCCACTCACTCCCCGAAGACGTGCATGAGGTGACGGATGGTGAACGGAACCATCAACAGGACCCACAGGCCGACGACCCCGTACAACATCCGCTGATGCCAACGAGGTCCCTGGAACCAGAAGTCCACGAGCACGATTCGCAGCCCGTTGAGGGCATGAAACACCACGGCGGCAACCAGACCGATCTCCAGCAGGCCGACGATCGGGTTCTTGTAGGTGGCGATCACCTCGTTGTAGATCTCGGGGGATACCCGGACCAGCGCGGTGTCGATGACGTGGACGAACAGAAAGAAGAAGATCCCGACGCCGGTGATGCGATGCGCGACCCACGACCACATGCCCTCGCGGCCGCGGTAGATGGTGCCTGCCGGTGCGTTGGGCATGCCGTCCGCCTCCGCTTCGGCATCGGGGCTCGTGAACCGACCGCCGGTTGCGACGGCGCAGTACCCGAGCGGCCGGGCCCGATCGCGCCGGCCTGCGATCATCGTAGTCACGCGCCGCCACCGACGTCCGTGGTCCAGATCACCCCAATGCACGGCGCGTCGTCTCAGCATCCGAGACGACGCTTACAGCTGGGCAGAGCTTCCCATCAAGATCGAGTTCTTTCGTCGACGGTGATGAATCGAGGAGGAGTCTCGTGGCGACGACCGGTCGAGTCCTGCTGCTCGGCAAGCGGGCTCGCGTGCTCGATCAGCTGGCCGCCGCCCTACGGCAGGAGGGGCTGACGGTCCGCCAGGAGACTGACCTGGACGGCGTCCGGACCGGGTTCGACGGCAGCACGGTCGACGTCGTCGCACTGGGTCGGGCTGTCACGGGGGCTACCCGCGATGCCATCGTCGACGCACTGCGGGCTAAGAATCCGGCGTTACGGGTCGTCGACGGGCTGGCACCGATTACGCCGCTCCTCGTCGCCCAGGTCCAGGAGGCGCTCACTGCTCCACCACAAGAGACCAGGATCGTCTCGGCGGCATGGCTCGATCCAGCGGATCGAGGGGTGCTACTGACCCTGCGGCGACCTGCCAACGTCACAGTCGACCTACACCGGCTGGACGCCCTGTACCGAGCTCATCAGGAGCACGTGCACGAGGGAAAGCTGGATCGTGGCCGGCACATCTTGCCCACGAAGGGCCGCAAATCCTACGGTGAACGGTTTCTGGTGATTCGCGCCGATGCCCAGACGACGGTCCACCCGGTTTCGTAGCCGTCGGCGCTCACTACCGTGGGTGCATGACCGACGCGAGCGCCCACACCGAGTCTGGCCTGACATTTTCACCGGTATACGGGCCGGAGGCGCTCACTGATTGGGATCCCGATGAGCGCCTGGGACGCCCCGGCGACTATCCGTTCACCCGGGGCGTGTATCCGACGATGTACACCGGGCGCCCCTGGACGATGCGGCAGTATGCGGGCTTCGGCACCGCGGCCGAGTCGAACCGGCGGTACCACCAGCTCGTAGCGGCCGGCACGGGCGGACTTTCCGTCGCATTCGACCTGCCGACGCAGATGGGATTCGACTCCGACGCCGCAGTCGCCCACGGCGAGGTGGGGAAGGTCGGCGTCGCCATCGACTCTCTCGAGGACATGCGGCTGCTCTTCCACGGCATTCCGCTGAACCGGGTCTCGACGTCGATGACGATCAACGCTCCGGCCGCGCTGCTGCTGCTGCTCTACCAGCTGGTCGCAGACGAGCAGGGTGTCGATCAGGCCACGTTGACCGGGACGACCCAGAACGACGTGCTCAAGGAATACATCGCCCGCGGCACCTACATCTACCCGCCGATGCAGTCACTGCGACTGACCAGCGACATCTTCCGATACTGCCGCACGGAGCTCCCCCGCTGGAACACGATCTCGATCTCCGGGTATCACATGGCCGAGGCCGGCGCGACCCCCGTACAGGAGGTCGCCTTCACCCTCGCCAACGGCCGCGAGTACGTCCGGACAGCGCTCGCGGCTGGACTTGGCATCGACGAGTTCGCGCCGCGGCTGTCGTTCTTCTTCGTTGCGCGCACGACGCTGCTCGAGGAGGTGGCGAAGTTCCGCGCCGCCCGCCGGATCTGGTCGCGGATCATGCGCGAGGAGTTCGGGGCCAGGGATCCGCGCTCGCAGATGCTGCGCTTTCATACCCAGACTGCAGGCGTCCAGCTGACTGCGCAGCAGCCTGAAGTAAACCTGGTGCGAGTTGCGGTGCAGGGGCTCGCAGCGGTGCTCGGAGGCACCCAGTCGCTGCACACGAACTCCTACGACGAGGCGATCGCGCTGCCGACCGCGAAAGCCGCCCGCCTTGCGCTCCGAACCCAGCAGGTCCTGGCATACGAGACCGACGTGACGCGCACGGTCGATCCGTTCGCGGGGTCCTACGCGGTTGAGTCGCTGACCGACGACGTGGAGGACGCTGCGAACGAGTTGATGGCACAGGTTGAGGACCTCGGCGGCGCCGTCCACGCCATCGAGCGCGGATTTCAGAAGAACGAGATCGAACGTTCCGCCTACGCGATCGCCCGCGAGATCGACGCTGGGGAACGCACTGTCGTCGGCGTGAACCGTTTCACCACCGAGGAGGACGAGCCGTACGAGCCGCTGCGAGTCGACCCGGCAATCGAGGACAACCAAGTGCGACGGTTGGAATCTCTCCGGGCCGCGCGGTCGGCGGACGAGGTGAAGCGGACGCTCGATGCTGTGTGCGCCGCGGCGTCTGGTCGCGACAATGTGCTCTACCCGATGAAGGAGGCATTGTCAGCCCGGGCAACGGTCGGCGAGGTGTGCGACGCATTGCGCGGAGTCTGGGGAACGTACGAGCCGCCAGCCGCGTTCTGACACCCGGCGGTGTTCTGATACCAGCTTGGTCACAGGTCCGCATCGGCCCAGGCGAGGGCAGGGAATGCGCCGATCGTGCCTATAGTCTGCGGCCCAGATCTGTCGGACCGGCCTGGAGGGCACGTGAACAGGACAGCTCGATTTGCCACCTTGCTGGGCGCGGTGGCTCTGGTCGCCGCCGCGTGCGGCGACGCACCCGAAGAGACCGATGACGCTGCCGCGACCGATGCCGAGACCACGGCGGCCCAGGCCGACTTCCTCGGCTGCATGGTCACCGACTCCGGCGGCGTTGACGACCGGTCGTTCAACGCCTCGGCCTGGAAGGGGCTGCAAGACGCCGAGTCGGAGTTGGGGGTAGAGGTCAAGTACGTCGAGTCCGCCACCGAGACCGATTTCGCGCCCAACGTCAACCAGATGGTCAGCGACGACTGCGGACTCATCGTGACTGTTGGCTTCCTACTCGGCGACGCCACTGCCGCAGGGGCCGAGGCCAACCCGGAGGAGCAGTTCGCGATCGTCGACTTCTCCTACGAGGAGCCATTCGAGAACGTCAAGCCGCTGGTGTTCGACACAGCTCAAGCTGCCTTCCTCGCCGGCTACCTCGCGGCGGGTATGACCGAAACCGGCACCGTGGCGACCTTCGGCGGCATTCAACTACCGACGGTTTCGATCTTCATGGATGGCTTCGCCGACGGCATCGCGCACTACAACGAGGCAAAAGGGGCCGACGTCACGCTGCTCGGTTGGGACAAGGAAGCCCAGAACGGTTCGTTCACTGGTGACTTCACCAACGAGGCAAACGGCCAGAACCTGACCAACAACTTCATCCAGCAGGGTGCCGACATCATCCTCCCAGTCGCGGGGCCGGTAGGCCTCGGCGCCGCCGCCGCGGCCCAGGAAGCGGGCAACGTCAAGGTGATCTGGGTCGACTCCGACGGCTTCGAGTCCGCGTCGCAGTACGCCCCGCTGTTCCTCACCAGCGTGGTCAAGCGCATCGACAACGCCGTCCTCGACGCGACGACCCAGGCGGTCGATGACGAGTTCACGGCCGACGCCTACGTCGGCACCCTCGAGAACGAGGGTGTGGGTCTCGCGCCGTATCACGACTTCGAGGACGAGGTGCCCGACGAACTGAAGCAGGAGATCGACGACCTTCGGCAGCAGATCATCGACGGTGAGCTCACGGTCGAGTCTCCGTCGTCACCGCAAGGCTGAGTTCGACCAAACTCGGCGAGCTGATCACCAGCGGGGGCCCGGAGCGGGTACCGTCCGGACCGTACGGGCCCGCTCCGGGCCCTCGTGACATTGCCAGTGCTTGCCTGGCCGCGGCGGAGGGAGGCGACCTGCGCTGAAGCTCGAGTTGCGCGGCATCACCAAGCGTTTCGGCTCCTTGGTCGCCAACGACCACATCGATCTCACCGTCGAGGCCGGTGAGATCCACGGCTTGCTCGGCGAGAACGGTGCCGGCAAGAGCACCCTGATGAACGTCCTGTATGGACTGCTGCAGCCCGACGAGGGCGAGTTCTTGGTCGACGACCAGCCACTGCGCATTCACGGTCCCGGTGACGCCGTCGCTGCCGGAATCGGCATGGTGCACCAGCACTTCATGCTGGTGCCGGTATTTACTGTCGCCGAGAACGTCATGCTCGGCTACGAGCACACTCGGGGTGGGCCGTTCTTGGACCACGACGCCGCCCGCCAGCAGGTCCAGGAGCTTTCCGCACGCTTCGGCTTCGACGTGAACCCGGATGCGCTCGTCGAGGACATCCCGGTGGGAGTGCAGCAGCGGGTCGAGATCATCAAGGCCCTCGCCCGTGATGCCAAGGTCGTCATCCTGGACGAGCCAACCGCTGTGCTCACGCCGCAGGAAACCGACGAGCTGATCGGGATCATGCGCGAGCTCAAGGCATCCGGAACGTCCATCGTCTTCATCACGCACAAGCTGCGCGAGGTACGGGCGGTCGCCGACCGCATCACGGTCATCCGCAGCGGGGCGGTCGTTGATACCGTCCCCCCCGAGACCAGCGAGACCGAGCTTGCTTCGCTCATGGTGGGCCGCACAGTTCAGCTGACTGTCGACAAGGAGCCGTTCACACCCGGCAAGCCGGAGCTCATAGTCAAAGATCTGCGTGTTGTCGACGAGTTCGGGCATGTCAAGGTCGACGGCGTGTCGTTCAACGTGCGCGATGGTGAGATCGTCGCGCTGGCCGGCGTTCAGGGAAACGGCCAAACCGAGCTGGTCGAGGCGCTGCTCGGCCTGCAGGACGACGTTACTGGCTCGGCGCGGCTTGCCGGCGGGGAGCAGCTCGACGGATCCGGCGCGGCCCAGCAGGGCGACGGCGAGTTGGTCGGCGCGTCGGCCAAGGAGATCCTCGACTCTGGCGTTGGTTACGTGCCCGAGGACCGGTCGCACGATGGCCTGATCGGCTCGTTCAGTGTCGCCGAAAACCTCGTGCTCGACCGGCACGACCGGCCGCCGTTCGCCAGGGGTATCTCGATGTCGCCCGCCGCCGTTCGGAGCAACGCGGTCGCCCTGGTCGAGGAGTTCGACGTCCGCACCCAGGGTGTCGAAGCCCCGGCGTCCTCCCTCTCCGGCGGGAACCAGCAGAAGGTGGTCATGGCCCGCGAGCTGTCGAGGCCGCTGCGGTTGTTCGTTGCCTCTCAGCCGACCCGCGGTGTCGACGTCGGCTCGATCGAATTCCTGCACAACCGGATCGTGGCCGAGCGTGATCGCGGCACCCCCGTGCTCATCGTCTCCACCGAGCTCGACGAGGTGCTCGGACTCGCCGACCGCATCGCCGTGATGTACCGAGGGAAGATCGTCGGCATCGTCGGACCCGACACCTCGCGGGACGTGCTCGGCTTGATGATGGCCGGTGTGCCGCTCGAGGAGTCCCAACAGCTGGCTGCCCAGGCGGGGCCCACAGCACTCACCGCCCAGGACGACGCGGAAGACACCGCGCCCATGCAGCGCGAGCACCACGAGGAACCCGACCCGACCGAGGGAGGGGACGCATGACCGGGACGGCGACAACCGAGGCGCCGACACCTCCTCCGCCCGCTGACCAGCTGTCCGAGCCCTCGGGGCGCGGCCGACAACTGCGCGACACCGTCGTGCTCACTCTGCTTTCGGTGCTGCTCGCGCTGCTCGTCGGCGCGGTTCTGATCATTGTCGCGGATCCCGACGTGCAAGAAGCGGCACGATACTTCTTCTCGGCTCCAGGCGACACGCTCCGAGCGGCGTGGGAGGCGGTGTCGAGCGCCTACGCTGCCCTGTTCCAGGGATCGATCGTCGACCTGACGGCAGACACCGTCACCGGCGTTTTTCGGCCGTTCACCGAATCACTGGTGTTCGGCGTTCCGCTGATCGCCGCCGGCTTGTCGGTGGGGCTGGCCTTCAAGGCGGGTCTGTTCAACATCGGCGCCGAGGGGCAGATCATCCTGGGCGCGATCGGCGCGGCATGGGTCGGCTTCACCCTGGACCTTCCGCCGGTCCTGCACGTGATCGTGGCTCTGCTGGGTGGCATTGTCGGTGGCGCCTTGTGGGGCGGCATCCCGGGCTTTCTCAAGGCTCGAACCGGTGCCCACGAGGTCATCACGACGATCATGCTCAACTACATCGCGCGCTTCCTCCTGCTCTACCTGCTCTCGACGGCTGTCTTCCAGCGGCCGGGTCGTAATGACCCCATCAGTCCACAGGTAGACGCGGACGCCCAACTCTCTCTGCTGGTAGGAAGCTGGTCGCGGCTGCACGCCGGGCTCCTCGTCGTGCTCGCGGTGGCCGTCGCCGTATGGTGGCTGCTCGACCGCAGCACACTGGGCTTCAAGTTCCGCGCGGTCGGGGCGAATCCCTGGGCAGCCCGCACCGCGGGCATCCACACCGGGACCGCCACCTTCCTGGTCATGGCGATCGCCGGCGGTTTGGCCGGGCTGGCCGGCGCCTTCCAGATCGTCGGCACCGAAAAGTCACTGACTCCCGGCATTTCTGCCGGCATCGGCTTCGACGCGATCACCGTTGCGCTGCTCGGCCGGGCAAACCCGCTTGGCATTGTGCTGGCTGGTGGCCTGTTCGGAGCGCTGCATGCAGGTGGAGTCACGATGCAGGCGCGCACCGGCACGCCGATCGACATCGTGCTTGTCGTCCAATCGCTGATCGTACTGTTCATCGCGGCACCCCCCCTTGTTCGGGCTATCTTCCGGATCAAGGCGCCGGGGGTTGCAGCGATGCAGGTGTCGAAGGGATGGAACGCGTGAGCACGGCGACCCTGCCGTCCCAGGTGCCCGCCGCAGCGCCGGAGCCGCTGGCCGTTGTCGAACGGCCGCCCACCTGGCGAGTTCCGATCGCACTCGCGGTCTTCGGCGTGCTGGCGTTGGTGGTGTTCGGTTTCGGTTCCGACTCCGGGCAGACCAGCACGTTCGGCATCACCTTGGGCGCGGAGGCGTTCCAGATCAACCCCGTGGCGCTGCCTACCCGTACCACGGCCATCGTGTTGTCCGTGATCTGCCTGGCCCTGGCCGGATTTGCCGCGCTGCGGGTCTCCCGCCGCGAGCAAATACCGCTATGGGTGACAATCGGGTTCGCCGTCCTGTGGCTGCTGGCGTTTCTGGTGTGGGCCATCGCCGGTAACACCATCTCCTTGACCGGGCTGTTGCGCGGTTCGGTGTTCCTCGCCGTCCCGCTGGTGTTCGGTGCGCTCTCGGGTGTGCTCTGCGAGCGCGCGGGGGTCATCAACATCGCGATAGAAGGACAGTTGCTCGCTGGGGCATTCCTCTCCGCCGTCGTCGCCAGCCTGACCGACAGTCTGTGGATCGGCCTCATCGCTGCGCCGATCGCCGGACTGCTGGTGGGGCTGATCCTCGCGATATTCGCCATCCGGTACATCGTCGACCAGATCATCGTCGGCGTCGTCCTGAACGTATTGGTGATCGGCCTGACCAGCTTCCTGTACGGGCGGCTGCTCGGCCCGAACCAGGACGTCTGGAACGAGCCGGGTACGTTCGGCCGAGTCAAGATCCCGTTGCTTGGCGACATCCCGATCATCGGTCCGGTCTTCTTCGACCAGTCGGTCGTCGTGTACGTCATGTATGCGGTCGTGATCGTGGTTCAGATCGCCCTGTTCCGGACCAGGTGGGGCCTTCGGGTGCGCGCGGTCGGCGAGCACCCGACCGCCGCCGACACGGTGGGCATCCAGGTCAATCGGACCAGGTTCCGGAACGTCTTGATGGGTGGCGCCATGGCCGGGTTGGGCGGCGCCTTCTTCACCCTCGGCTCGGTCGGCGCTTTCGGCCGCGAGATGACTGCCGGCCAGGGCTTTATCGCACTCGCCGCGATGATCTTTGGTCGCTGGTCGCCGGTCGGCGCATTGTTCGCGGCATTGTTGTTCGGCTTCGCCAACAACCTGCAGGGAGTGCTCGGCATCATCGGTACCCCGATTCCGAACGAGTTCATGTTGATGGCGCCCTATCTCGCGACGATCTTCGCGGTCGCCGGCTTGGTCGGGCGCGTGCGGGCTCCCGCAGCCGACGGCCAGCCGTACATCAAGGGCTGACCGGGTGGCCGAGCAGGGCCCGGACATCGACTGGGCCGAGCTCCGCACCCGCGCCGCCGCGGTGATGCGGACCGCCTACGCGCCGTATTCGCGATTTCCCGTCGGTGCCGCGGCCCTCGTCGACGACGGCCGGATCGTTGTCGGCTGCAATGTCGAGAACGCGTCGTACGGGCTCACGCTGTGCGCCGAATGCGGGCTGGTGTCTTCGCTTCATGCGACCGGTGGCGGGCGATTGGTTGCGTTCAGTTGTACTGACGGTGATGGCAAACGGCTCATGCCGTGCGGCCGCTGCCGTCAACTGCTCTGGGAGGCCGGCGGAGCCGAGCTGCTCGTCGACACACCCGACGGCGTTCTCACCATGGCCGAGCTGCTCCCCGCCGCTTTCGACGCCGACCACCTTTCCCCATGATCATGTCGACTTTGCCACCGCCGACGAGGGCAAACTCGACATGATCATGGGGGAGGATGGGAGCGTGGCCGAGGGATTCGATGCCGTCGACGTGATCCGAACCAAACGCGACGGCGGTGAGCTGACCGACGACCAGATCGACTGGGTCATCGACGCGTACACCCGCGCCATCGTGGCCGAGGAACAGATGGCCGCGCTCGCGATGGCGATCCTGCTGCGGGGAATGTCGCGGCGGGAGGTCGCCCGCTGGACAGCGGCCATGGTCGCGAGCGGATCACGGATGGACTGGACCGACGTTGGGCGTCCAACCGCCGACAAGCACTCCACCGGCGGCGTCGGCGACAAGATCACCCTGCCGTTGGCGCCCACGGTGGCGGCCTGCGGCGCGGCCGTCCCTCAACTGTCCGGACGCGGGCTCGGGCACACCGGTGGGACGCTGGACAAGCTCGAGTCCATCCCGGGTTGGCGCGCCTCCCTGTCTGCTGCCGAGATGCTGACGCAATTGCAGTCCGTGGGCGCGGTGGTATGCGCGGCGGGCGCCGACCTCGCACCGGCGGACAAGAAGCTTTATGCGCTGCGTGATGTCACGGCGACGGTGGAGGCGATCCCGCTGATCGCGTCGTCGATCATGAGCAAGAAGATCGCCGAAGGTACCGGCGCACTGGTGCTCGATGTGAAAGTCGGCTCCGGAGCGTTCATGAAGGACGTCGACTCTGCGCGTGAGCTGGCTCAGACGATGGTCGACCTGGGCACAGATGCCGGTGTGAAGACCGTAGCCCTCCTGACTGGCATGGACACCCCGCTCGGGCTGACCGCGGGCAATGCCCTCGAGGTCCGCGAATCCGTTGAGGTGCTCTCCGGGGGAGGCCCGGAAGACGTGGTCGAACTGACCGTGGCGCTAGCCCGGGAGATGCTTGCTGCGGCCGGGCTCGACGGCGGCAGAGACCCAGCCGATGCGCTGTCCGACGGTTCCGCGATGGACGTGTGGCGCGCCATGATTCGGGCCCAGGGTGGCGATCCCGACGCGGAGCTGCCGGTCGCAGCGCAGACTCATACCCTGCTGGCGCCGGCCGACGGTGTGCTGACCCAGTTGGACGCGCTCGCCGTCGGGGTAGCGGCATGGCGGTTGGGGGCCGGCCGCGCTCGGAAGGAGGATCCGGTGCAGGCCGCAGCGGGTGTCGAGCTGCACGCGAAGCCGGGTGCACTGGTCCGGGCCGGCGAACCGTTGCTGACGCTGCACACCGACGAGCCGGAGCGGTTCGATCGGGCCCTGTCCGCGCTCGACGGCGCCTACCAGATCGCGCCCACCGGGTCGCGTCCGGACCTGTTGCCGCTGACCATCGAACGCATCGAGTAGCGGTGCTGACGCACGTCCTGATCCCCGGAGCGGGCGGCGAGGCCTGGTATTGGCACCGCGTCGTTGACGAGCTGGCCCGCCGGGGTCGCCTGGGGCTGGCGGTCGATCTGCCTGCCGCTGACGACACGGCTGGGCTGCCCAAGTACGTCGACGCGGTCATCGAGGCCGTCGGCGACCGTCGACCGCTGATTCTCGTCGCGCAGTCCCTCGGCGGGTTCACGGCACCGATCGTGTGCGAACGCATCGCCGTCGACCAACTGGTGCTGGTCAACGCGATGATTCCGGCACCGGGAGAGTCGGGCAATGAATGGTGGACGAACACGAGGCATGAGCAGGCCAGACGGGAACAGGCCGCCACGCACGGCCGGGCGCTCACCAGCGAGTTCGATGCGGTCACAGACTTCTTCCACGACGTCCCCCGCGACGTGGTCGACGAGGCGATGAAGCGGGGAGAACCCGCACAGTCCGGAACTCCGATGGTCGAGCCGTGGCCGCTCGCGGCATGGCCCACGGTGCCGACTCGGGTTCTCGCCGCCCGTGACGACCGTTTCTTTCCACTCGAGTTCCAACGCCGGGTTGCTCGCGAACGGCTCGGAATCACACCGGACGAGCTGCCCGGTGGCCACTTGGTCGCGCTCAGTCAGCCCAAGGAGCTCACCGACCGGCTCGAGGCCTATGCGGCTGACGCGGCACGGTAACGCATGCACAGGCCTAGCCGGTGGAGGTGCCGCTCGGACTGGGTTGCCGACCGTAGCCGACGGCCTGCCGGACCGGGCCTGGTGCGCGCTCGATCAACTGCACGTCCGGCACAGCTCCGACGGCGTCGTTGATGGTCGAGAACGCCAGCCGAAATGCGATCCAGGTTGTTGCCTCGAGGATCTCGCGGTCGCTGAAACCCACGCTTCGCAGGCCGTCGATGTCCGCCTGGGTGGTGGCGTTCGGATCGTGTAAGACCCGACGGGACCAGCGGGCGAGGGCGGCCTCGCGGCTGGACAAGTTCGCATGGTTGCCTCGAATCACCTGCGCCGCCAACGCCGCGTCGCTGAGGTTCGCCAGCTTGGTCCCCCACGCCAACGAGCAGTACGAGTCGCCGCGAGCGGCAGCAGTGGCGGCGACCATGACGGCAACCTCGCGGGGGCTCAGGTCCGACGTCGCCACCACGTCGTTACGAAGGTCTTGGAAAGCCGTCATGAGATCGGGACGCCAACCCCAGGCGCGGGTCGCGTTGTTGACGTAGCCGTCGGAGGCGAGGTCTTCCTCGTAGACGGCGGTCACTTCCTCCGTCAGAGGTGGTTCAGCCAAGAACGAGGCCGAGGATTCCATGGGGGACAGTATCGGCGGTGGGCCGGCGGCTTACCATCGACCAAGCCGCCTGGGGCGCTGCGCCGCTGGCTCGGACCCGGCAACTCAGGGCCTCGACAACGTGGCTGGGTTGTTCTGTCCCCTCGTTGCGCCAGAATGGCCCCGTGATCATCGAGGAACCCGAGGTGGTCGCGGCGCTGCGGCGCGCGCGGGCGAGGTTCGCGCTTGTCCACGGCAGCAGGGCGGCGAGCGGAGGTGGCCGCGCCGAAAGCGACCTCGACGTCGCCGCATGGTGGGGCATCGATCCGCCCCAACCGTGGGACGTCGAACTCCCAACAGGTGTGGATCTCGTGGTACTGGATCAGGCGCCGCTATGGCTCGCGGGCAGGATCGCGGTAGACGGCCGACTACTGTACGACGACGACCCCCCGGCTCGGGTTCGATGGCAGGCCGACACGCGTCGTATCTGGCTGGATGAAAAGCCATACCTACTGCAACGGCAGCGAGAGTGGCGCGAGGCGGTGGTCGCTCGTGGTCGATGAGGAACGTGTCACCAGTACGGCGAAATCGACGATATGAAAGTCATCGGATTTCTCGACCGGCTCGACGACCTCGAAAGCTTCGTTCAACAGGTTCTTGCCTGGATAGACAAGGACCAGGCGTCGCCGGTCAAGGGTTGAGCGGTGGGGTTGTCACCACGGCGAAAGTCTGCCGGGCAATCTCGAGTTCCTCGTTCGTCGGGACGACGAGAACAGCCACCTCGGCGTCGTCGGTCGAGACGATTCGGGCCGAGCGCTCGCTCGACGCGTTATGGATCGGGTCCAGCTCGATGCCCAGCCGCTGCAGGCCGTGCACAGACCGAGCCCGTACGTCCGGGTTGTTCTCTCCGACGCCAGCGGTGAACACAATCCCGTCGACCCGCCCGAGGACCGCGTAGTAGGCACCGATGTATTTGCGGATCCGGTAGCAGTAGACGTCGAGGGCAAGGCGGGCACCGGCGTCGTCGGCGTCGGCGCGGCGGTAGACCTCGCGCATGTCGTTGACACCGGCCAGCCCCGCGAGGCCGCTGGCCCGGTTGAGCTGCTGGTCGACCTCGTCTGGTCCGAGGCCGGCCACCCGCCGCAGATGCGAGACGACCGCTGCGTCGACGTCGCCGCTGCGGGTTCCCATGACCAAACCTTCGAGAGGGGTCAGGCCCATGGAGGTGTCGACACTGCGGCCAGCCGCAACGGCGGTCGCGCTGGCGCCGTTGCCGAGGTGCAGGACGATCAGGTTGCACTCGCCCACGTCGCGGCCAAGGAGTCTCGCTGCCTCGCGGCTGACGTATGCGACGGACGTGCCGTGAAATCCGTATCGCCGCACGCCGTACTCCTCCCGCCAGCGCGCCGGGACCGCATAGGTGTAGGCCTGAGGTGGCAGGGTCTGGTGGAAGGCCGTGTCGAAGACAGCCACCTGCGGCGTTTCGGGCAACGCCGCTCGAGCGACGGTGATGCCGACGAGGTTCGCCGGGTTGTGCAACGGTGCAAGGGCGGTGAGCCGGTCGATCGCTTCGACGACCTCTGCGGAGATCAGGATCGGTTCGGCAAATTGATCGCCGCCATGGACGACGCGGTGACCGACGGCAGTCAGCGTGGCGCCGGTCAGGACAGGACCGGTTTGCTCGAAGGCGGCGAGGATCCCGCGCAGACCGGCTTCATGATCGGCAATCGGCTCAGCTGACTCGATTTCGCGCCCGAGTCCGTCGTGCCACAACCGTCCCGTGGTCTCACCGATCCGCTCGGCCAGGCCACGTGCCGGCACACTGCCGTCGGTCACGTCGACGAGTTGGTACTTGATCGACGACGAACCGCAGTTGAGCACCAGGACGTGCTCAGCCATCGCCGGCGCCGACAGTCGCTTGGATCGCTGTGATCGCAACCGTGTTCACGATGTCACTGACGAGAGCGCCTCGGGACAGATCGTTCACCGGCATGCGCAGGCCTTGCAGGATCGGCCCGACGGCCACCGCGGCGGCCGACCGTTGGACTGCCTTGTAGGTGTTGTTGCCGGTGTTGAGGTCGGGAAAGACGAACACGGTGGCCCGCCCCGCGACCTGACTGCCCGGCAATTTGGTCTGGGCGACGCTGGCGTCGACGGCGGCGTCGTACTGGATCGGGCCCTCGACGGACAGGTCGGGGCGGCGGTCCCGGACCAGCGCCGTCGCCTTCCGGACCTTGTCGACCTCCGTGCCTGACCCCGATTCGCCAGTGGAGTACGACAGCATCGCCACTCGGGGCTCGATCCCGAACTGCGCGGCCGTCGTCGCCGACGAGATGGCGATGTCGGCGAGCTGCTCAGCCGTCGGATCCGGATTGACCGCGCAGTCGCCGTAGACGAGCACCCGGTCGGGCAGGCACATGAAGAACACGCTCGACACGATGGCGACGCCGGGCGAGGTTCGGATCACCTCGAACGCAGGCCGGATCGTGTGCGCGGTGGTATGCACGGAGCCGGAGACCATGCCGTCGGCGAGACCGAGTAGCACCATCATCGTGCCGAAGTACGAGACGTCGACCACGACGTCACGAGCCGCGTCCACGGTGACGCCCTTATGAGCACGCAGGGCCGCGTATTCGGCGGCGAACCGCTCGAGGAGTTCTGCGTCGTGTGGATCGAGTATCCGCGCGAGGCCGATGTCCAACCCGAGCTGGTCGGCCTTGGTTTTGACCGTGTTCGGGTCGCCGAGCAGCGTCAGATCCGCGACCTCGCGGCGGAGCAAGGTGTCCGCCGCCCGGATGATGCGCTCCTCCTCCCCTTCGGGCAGCACGACGTGGCGACGCTCGGCCCGGGCACGGTCGAGCAGCTCGTGCTCGAACATCAGCGGCGTGATGACCTCGCTGCGTGTCACGTCGAGTCTGGTGAGCAGATCGCCGCCGTCGACGTGCTTCTCGAACAGGGTCAGCGCGATCGCGACCTTCCGCGGGGATTCTTTCGACAGCCGACCGCGGGCCGAGGCGAGCCGGGTCGCCGTCGGATAGGTGTCGCCCTGAGTCGTCACGATCGGCAACCTCGGCCCAAGACCGGCCACGAGCTGCTCGATTTGCGGCGGGATGCCGAAGCCGCCGTTGAGGAAGACACCGGCCAGCGCCGGAAACGTCTGCGACGCATGCGCCATGAGCACGCCGAGCAGCACGTCGACCCGGTCACTCGGCGTGACGACGACGCCGCCTTCGACCAGCCGGTCGAGGACGTTCGGGAGCGTCATGGCGCCCACCAGGACGTCGAGGGCTTCTCGGCTCAGCATTTCTGGATCACCGCTGCGCAGCTGGCCGCCGCATGCCTCGAGCAAGTCGCCGACGGTGGGAGCGGTCAGGACCGGCTCCTGCGGGATGACGTACGCCGGCACAGGTCCGGCCAGTGCCTCCTGAACCGCGTCGAGCTGGTCGGGGTCGACCCGGTTGGCGACGATTGCGAGCAGCCGCCCGTATCGGGCCGCGATCTCGATGGTGGCGACGTCGGCGACCGTGCGGACGTCACTGGGGGACCGGCCTCTGCCGTGCACCACGAGCAGGACCGGCGCACCGAGGTTCGCTGCCACGCGGGCGTTGTACGAGAACTCGGTCGGGCTCCCGACGCCGGTGTAGTCGCTGCCGACGACGATCATTGCGTCGCGGTCCGCGGCCGCCTCGTGGTACCGGTCGACGATCGTCGACATGGCGCCGTCCGGGTCAGTGTGCACCTGGTCGTAACTCACTCCCGCCGCCAGCTCATAGGGCATGTCGACGCCCTGGTGATCCAGCAGGAGCTCGAGGACGTAGTCCGGCCGGTCGTCGGAGCGAATGATCGGGCGGAACACGCCGACCCGGCCAACTCGGCGGGTGAGCAGATCGAGCGCTCCGAGCGCCACTGTGCCCTTGCCGGTCTCCCCCTCCGGCGACGTCACGTACAGGCTGCGCGCCACGATCGCGAGAGTAGCTGCCCAAACCCACCCACGCACGGCAGGCCGTTAACAACCCGGGCGGTTGTTTTACCCAGCCCAGCGGCGCTCATTTCGACGGGTCGTCTCAGCGTGTCGGTGCCCGCCGCCCACAGATTCGCACAAAACCGCTGTTCTCTCGATAGCGGCATTCGACATCGGGTGGTCGACGTCTTCGGTGGTCTCGGCGTGTCGCTGCGGCGTTTCTGTTGACGCGTCGGACCGGCGACGCTACGGTCCCTCGCGTTGCTGTTCAAGTCCGCGAGCTCCAATCCTGCATTTTCCACGGGGGATCGATGTCGTACCGCGAGCGCGCCGGCCAGCCGCTGGATGTTCCGGCTGCCCACGCCAAAGTGCAGCCTGAATCACAGGTTCCGCTGCGCACCTTCAATGAAACAATGGCACCAAAGGACCCTGCCGACTTCCTGGGGACGTGGTTGGCCGCTTTTGCGGTGAACTTTGTGCTGCCAATTCCAGAGCACGCGCTGCAGTACGCCGGCAATCTGCGTGACGCCATCTACGAAGAGACGTTCCGGCGGCTTTCTTCGGGTGAGATCGGCCGGGTGGATCACGAAGTCGTCGACTATTCTGACAGCAAAGTTCCGGCCGAGCCTGCCCGCCGCTACATTCGGGTCAGGCTGCGCACCCCCCGCGACAATCAGGTGACCACGCTGTTCCGCTGCTTTGTCAGCGGTGTGAACCTGTACGTTGCCATCGACTCCTACCGGCTCGGCCGCGTCAGTGTCACAGCAGTTGCCTGGCGGGCATGTGTGTCGTTTGCTGCCTTCATCTTCGCGGCGGTTAATACCAACCGGCTGTCGGCAGTTGTCCTGTGGCCGCTTTTTGGGGCGCTGATCTGGTGGTTCTGGGGCGATGTTCTGCGTGCTGCCCGGCACGGCGGCCTGTCCGAAGGACTGCGCTCGAAGTATCCAAAATCCTTCGTCCGCAGCTCGTTCGACCTGGATGACTCGTATATGTTTCTGAAGGCCGAACTACCCCTGATTATGCAAGTGTTGAGAGAAGTCGGTCCGCGATATGGCCTCGACCTGACCACGTGGGAAGAGACCATCGCGGAGTCGGTGAAGAGGATCACGTCACAAACTGTCGTGAACAACGTGGCGAACTATGGTCAGATGTCTGGCGTGAACATTGGCGGCAGCGGCAACACGGCTGCTAGCAACTGAGGATCTATCGTGTCGGAACACATTTCTTCGGAGTCAAACTCTGTCGTTAACCGTGGCCAGATGTCTGGTGTGAACATTGGCGGAACACACAATCAGGCGGTGGCCGGTTCATCGACCATGACGCAAACGGATGAGTTTCTGGCAGAGCTGCGGCTACTTCTTAGCGAGCTCGAGAAGGGATCACCGGATGAACGGCCCGGCGATGTCGCGAAGATTAGGGATGCAGTCCATCAGGCAGAGAGTGGACGCCTCGATGCAGCGAAGAGGTCCTTGGCCGACGTCGGGCGTTGGGTGCTCGACGTGGCGCAACGCGTCGGAGCCACCGTCGTGACCAAGCAACTCGAGGGATATTTCGGCTGACTGGACCATCCCATAGCGTTGGGCATGAGCCGGTCGCTACGCGCCGTGTGCGCCGCTCCGCTCCTGCCCTTCGCTGCCGTCGTCATCGCCTTGGTCCTTCTTGAAGAACGAGAACGTGCCGTCCGGCTCGAGCACGACAAGGTCGACGTCGGCGAGGTCGCGGACACTGTGCTCCCGGGCAGCCACGAGCACGTCGTCCAGCGGCAGCCGTTCGTAGCGCAGCACCTTCTCGTCGACGTCGCCGTCGGTGAGCAGGACGGTCGGCTCACCATCCAGAACCCGACGGGTTCGCGGGAATCGCCATCCGACATACGAGAGCAGGATGGACAACACGGTGAATGTGCCGACCGCCAGAAAGCCGCCGGTCAACGAGAAGTCCTCTTGCAGCACGGTCTGGCTGATCAAGTCACCGAGGGTCACCAGCAGGATCAGCTCGAATGCGGACAGCTGGGTCACCTCGCGCTTGCCCGAGACGCGTAGGACGAACCACAGCAGAGCGAAGGTGAGGATCGAACGGATCACGATGTCCATCAGGGCATCACCACCATCCTGAAATTGACCCTCGCCACCTCCAGGCCCTCGGACACCACCGCTACCCAGTACTGGTGCGCGCTCGGTGGCTGCGTCGGGCCAACGCGCACGTCGAGTGTCAGCTCGAACGCATCGCCCGGTGGCGGGTCGAATTCGTACTCCAGCCGTAACGGGCCCGCGGTCTCCGCACTGGGGTTCGGATACCAGTTCTGGAAGTCGAAGCGGTCGAATATGTCCTTGCTGAAGGCCAGAGTGATCGGCCGGTCGAAGCCTCCCGAATGCAGGACGCGGACTCGCAGCGGTGCGGCCAGCCCGGATCGGGTGACCTGCGCGTACCGCACGCTGAGCTGGTAACCGCCGCCGGAGGCGCTGACCTCGGATTGCCTCGGCCCGAGCAAGCCCAGCAGGCCAGCCAACACGAAGATCGTCAACGCGACGATACCGACCCGGCGGATGTTGCGAGCCCGGCGGGAACGTTCCGGGTCGCGATGCGCCGGAAGGGTCCCGATGTGTTGGGCCACCATGCCGTTCTACCGGTTGGTGAAGCCAACAAAGGGTCGGCTCGCCGCCAGAAGGGGCACGGTACGGTCACCTCATGGCGCCTCGACCGGACGAAATCGCCGTCGCGCCGAAAGTTCTGCTGCACGATCACCTCGACGGCGGTCTGCGACCCGCGACGATCGTGGAGCTGGCCGGCGAGGTCGGACACGATCTGCCCACCCGTGATCCTGACGAACTCGCGACCTGGTTCGTGGACATGGCCAGCTCGGGGCCCCTCGAGCGGTATCTCGAGACATTTGCCCACACTGTGGCCGTCATGCAGCAGCGGGACGCACTGGTCCGGGTAGCCGCCGAGTGTGCCGAGGACCTGGCCGCCGACAACGTCGTCTATGCCGAGGTTCGCTACGCGCCCGAGCAACATATCGCCGACGGCCTCAGCCTGGAACAGGTGGTCGAGGCGGTCGAGGAGGGCTTCCGGCAGGGCGAGGCACGGGCAGCCGCCGCCGGGCACCCGATCCGAGTGGCGACGTTGCTCACCGCGATGCGCCACGCGGCCAGGTCCACGGAGATCGCTGCGCTGACGGTCGGGTACCGCGATTCCGGCGTCGTCGGGTTCGACATCGCCGGCGCGGAGGCGGGCTTTCCACCGACTCGCCACCTGGACGCGTTCGAGTATCTGCGGCGGGAGAACTCCCACTTCACCATCCATGCCGGCGAGGCATTCGGGCTGCCGTCGATCTGGGAGGCCCTGCAATGGTGCGGTGCCGACCGGCTGGGCCATGGCGTGCGGATCATCGACGACGTGACCGTCCGCCCGGATGGGACCCCCGAGCTCGGCCGGCTCGCCGCGTACGTTCGTGACAAACGGGTCCCCCTGGAGATGTGCCCTTCGTCGAATGTGCAGACCGGCGCGGCGTCATCGATTGCCGAGCATCCGATCGGTCTGCTCACCCGCCTGCGGTTCCGCGTGACCGTCAACACCGACAACCGGCTGATGAGCGGCACGTCGATGTCCCGGGAGCTCACCTTGCTGGCCGACGCGTTCGGCTACGACCTCGACGACTTCCAATGGTTCGCCGTCAACGCGATGAAGAGTGCCTTCATCCCCTTTGACCAGCGTTTGGAGCTGATCAACAACGTCGTCAAGCCCGGATACGCCGCCTTGGCCGCACAACGGGCCTTCGCCTCTGTCCGCGGTGTCAGCCGCTGATGATGAGGGTGTGCCAAGATTCCGTGGTCGCGACGACAGAATGGACACAACAGGGGACATGATCACGTCACACGACATCATCGTGGTCGGCGGCGGGGGAGCGGGGCTGCGAGCAGCGATCGCCGCCGCCGAGACGATCCCGGGCCTGGACGTGGCCGTCGTGTCCAAGGTCTATCCGATGCGAAGTCACACCGTCTCCGCCGAGGGCGGCGCGGCGGGTGTCGTCGCCGATGACGACAGTCTCGACGAGCACGCGTACGACACGATCTCCGGCGGGGACTGGCTGTGCGACCAGCACGCCGTCGAGTTGTTCGTCAAGGAGGCGCCGCGCGAACTGGTGCGGCTGGAGCACTGGGGTTGTCCGTGGAGCCGCACGCCGGATGGACACATCGCTGTTCGTCCATTCGGTGGGATGACGAAGCAGCGGACCTGGTTCGCTGCGGACAAGACCGGCTTCCATCTCCTCCACACGCTGTTCCAGACCTCTCTCAAATACGAGACCGTGCATCGCTACGACGAGTGGTTCGTTACCCGGCTGCTCGTTGACGACGGCCGGGTTCAGGGCGTCGTCGCCGTCGAGATCTCGACTGGCCGGATCGAGACGCTTCTCGCCAAGTCGGTCGTCCTCGCCACCGGCGGCTGTGGGCGGGTCTTCCCGTTTACGACGAATGCCGCAATCAAGACCGGCGACGGCATGGCGCTCGCCTATCGCGCCGGTGCGCCGCTGAAGGACATGGAGTTCGTGCAGTACCACCCGACCGGGCTGCCGTTCACCGGCATCCTCATCACCGAGGCGGCCCGCGCCGAGGGCGGTTGGCTGCTCAACAAGGACGGCTACCGCTACCTGCAGGACTACGACCTCGGCATGCCGTCGCCCACGCCGGTCCTGCGCAGCATGGAACTCGGCCCACGTGACCGGCTGTCGCAAGCGTTCGAGCACGAAGTCGAGAAGGGACGCACCACCGATACGCCCTACGGCCCGGTTGTGCACCTTGATCTTCGCCATCTGGGGGCGGCGAAGATCGAGGAGAAGATTCCGTTCGTTCGCGAGCTGTGCATGAACTACCAGAACATCGACCCGGCGAAGGAGCTGGTTCCAGTCCGGCCCGTCGTCCACTACGTCATGGGCGGCGTGCACACGGACATCGACGGAGCGACGCCCATCGCGGGGCTGTTCGCAGCGGGTGAGGTCGCGTGCGTCAGCATCAATGGTGCCAACCGACTCGGCTCGAACTCGCTGCCTGAGCTGTTCGTCTTCGGTACCAGGGCCGGCCGTGCGGCGGCCTGGTACACGCTGCGGGCGAAGGAGCCCACCCACGCAGTCGTTGCACAGGCGGCGGACGAACGGCGCCGGCTGGAGGACGATGTGTTGGGCCGGGAAGGTGGCGAAGATCGGATATCGGCCATTCGGACCGCCATGCAATCCACGATGGAGGAGAGTGCTGGCATCTATCGTTCTGGCGATTCCCTCGCCAAGGGCGCGGATACCCTGCGCGAACTCCAGGAGCGGCTTCCCCGGGCGACACTCGACGACCGAAGCCGGGCGTTCAACACCGAGCTGGTTGCCGCGCTCGAGCAAGCCGCCATGCTCGATGTGTCCGAGGCCATCGTCCAGAGTGCGATCCGTCGGGAGGAGTCGCGGGGAGCTCACCAGCGCACCGACTTCCCCAAGCGCGACGACGAACGGTTCCTCGCTCATTCCGTCGCGTACCGGGAGCCCGACGGGTCGTGCCGGATCGAGTATCTACCAGTCACGATCACCCGGTGGCCGCCAGGCGAGCGGATTTATGGAAGGTGATGATGGCCGACACCATTACCCTCGACGTTGCTCGATATCGGCCTGGGCAGGAGGCCGAGCCGACCCTCCAGAGTTACGACGTGCCGCTGCGCGATGACTGGGTCGTCCTCGACGGCCTCAACTACGTCAAGGACGAACTGGACGGCACGCTTTCCTACCGCTGGTCGTGCCGGATGGGTATCTGCGGCAGCTGCGGCATGACCGTCAACGGCGAACCCAAACTGACCTGCGCAACTTTCCTCACCGAATACGCGCCGGGGCCGATCCGGGTCGAGCCGCTGGGCAACTTCCCGGTGCTGCGGGACCTCGTCGTCGACATCGACGACTTCCTCAGCAAGCTCTCGCGGGTCAAGCCGTGGCTCGTGCGGGACGAGGCGCCGGTGTCCGATGGCGAGTACTTGCAGACGCCGGAGGAGTTAGAGGAATTCCGGCAGTACAGCATGTGCATCAACTGCATGCTGTGTTACTCCGCGTGCCCGGTGTACGGGATCGACGAGGAGTTCGTCGGGCCGGCCGCGATCGCGCTCGCGCAGAGATACAACCTTGACTCCCGAGACGAGGGCGCAGCGGACCGGCTGGACGTGCTGATCCACCCTGACGGCCTATGGGGGTGCACGTTCGTCGGTGATTGCACCCGAGTGTGCCCCAAGCACGTAGATCCGGCCGGGGCCATTCAGCGGTACAAGCTCACCGCGGCGATGGACACGTTGAAGTCCTATCTCCTGCCCCGGGGCCGCCGATGACGACCGGTCGTTCGACGTCGTTCGACGTCCGCCCCCCGGCGTACCGGCCGCGGATGTCACTGTGGTGGTGGCTGTCGAAGTGGACCTACCTGCTGTTCGTCCTGCGCGAATTGAGCAGCGTGTTCGTCGCCTGGTTCGTGGTGTTCCTGCTGCTGTTCGTCCGGGCCGTGTATCAGGGAGACGATCAGTATCAGGACTTCCTGTCCTGGGCCGCGAACCCGTTCGTGGTACTCGTCAACGTGGTGGCGCTGGCTTTCCTTCTCCTGCACACCGTCACCTGGTTCGGTCTGACGCCCCAGGCCGTGCCGGCCCGCCTGCGAGGCCGGCCGGTGCCGTCGTCGCTGGTCGTGGCGTCGCAATACGTGGGCTGGGCGGCCGTCTCGGCGTTCGTCTTCTGGCTAGTGGTGGGCTGGTAGATGCGCAGACGTCCGGTGGAGCCGTTGGTCTGGCTGCTGTTCAGCGGTGGCGGTGTGGCCACGGCGCTGTTCTTTCCCATCCTGCTCTTCCTGTTCGGGCTGGCATTTCCGCTCGGCTGGATCGAGCCTCCCGACCACGCCCACCTCGACGCCGTACTCGGTCACCCGCTCACCCGGATCGTCCTGCTCGGCCTGTGTGTTCTGGGGCTGGTGCATTGGGCGCACCGGTTCCGGTACACGCTGCACGAGGGACTCCAGCTCGGCCGGGTCGATAACCAGATCGCCGTTGCCTGTTATGGCGCGGCTCTCGTCGGCTCGAGCGGCGGCATACGTCCTGTTCTTCACCGGCTGAACCGGCGCGCCGATTTGTCGGTCGTCGTCGTTCAACTGCTGCGTGCCCGGGCCCGCCGCTTGCCCTCGTGCATCGCCTGTACCCGGGCGATCGGGATCTCTCGACCTTCCTCGATCAGCTCGGCGTCCAGGCTTTGCGGCGCCGGCATAGCGGTGGCCCACGGATCTTCGCCGGCGAGGAGTCGCGCCGCCGTGTGCACCGTGAAGTCGGCCGGGGCAACGCGGTCGAGGTCGCCCCACGCGAGCGGGAACGACACCGGGACACCGGGTCGCACTCGTGGGCTGTACGCGGCTACCACCGTTGCGCCACCTGCCCGGGTCGAGTCGAGGAACACCTTGCCACCGCGGTCATCCTTGACGAACGCGGTGGTGGCCAGCCCCGGGTCAAGGCGCTCGGCCCGAGCCGCGATGGCGCGCGTCGCTGCGGCGACCTCCTCGACCGTCGCCTGCTCGTCGACCGGCACGAAGATGTGCACTCCCTTCGCTCCGCTCGTCTTGACTGCTCCGGCGAGACCGACGTCGGTGATCGCCTGACGAACCAGCTCGGCGGCCCGGACCACGAGCGGGAACTCGGCAGGCGACGGTGGATCGAGGTCGAGTACGAGGTGCGTCGAGCGATCGCTGCGGTCGACGCGAAACAGCGTCGGGTGGTACTCGACGGCCCGTTGGTTGGCGAACCACAGCAGCGTGCGGCGGTCGTTGCACAACGCATAGGAGACTTCGCGCTTCGACGCCGCCGCCCAGATCGGGACTGTCCGCACCCACGGCGGGGTGTACTTCGGGACGTTCTTCTGCATGAACGGCTCTTGGCCGCTGCGCACTCGCACAACCGAGAGCGGCCGGTCCCGCAACTCCGGGACGATGCGGTCAGCGACCGCGTCGAGGTAATCCACGAGGTCCCGTTTGGTGGCCTCGGCCCCGTCGAACAGCGGCTGGTCGAGGTTGGTCAGCGAAACGCCTTCGCGCTCCTCGCCGCCGTCGCTCACTGCTCCACCCTGGCATCCCTGGGCGCGCACGTCGACGGTGCTTGGTCTTGCGCACTACCCCGGATTGCGTAGTAGTGTTACTCCCGGTGCACCACCAGGCGAATCCGTACATCACCAGGCTTGCCGGCCTGGTGATGTACGGACACGGGTGGTGAACGTGGTCATTCCCGACAACCTGTGAGCTGGTGGAGGTCTGATGGATACCAGCCAGTTGCTCAAGGGGGTCCTCGACGTTGCCGTGCTGGCGGCGCTGCGGGAATCCGACGGTTACGGCTACGACGTCGTCCGGCGGCTCAGGGCGGCCGGCTTGTCCGACGTCGGGGATGCGTCCGTGTACGGGACGCTTCGGCGGCTCTACAACGCCGGGGCGCTGACCACCTACGTCGTGCCGTCGGACGAGGGGCCGCACCGCAAGTACTACGCCCTCAATCAGACCGGGAGTGACCTGCTCGACCGGTCGGCCAAGGTGTGGCGGGAGTTCGCCGACACGCTGACCAAACTGATCGACTCCGGCGCCAAGGAGGCGGCGTGAACACCACACTGAGCCCGGCCGCCACGTATGTCGACGCGGTCCGCACCGCGCTTGCCGACCTGCCGGCCGACGATCTCGCCGAGATCGTCGAGGACGTTCGCGACCACGTCGAGCAGGTTTCGGCCGAGCTCGGCGCGGACGCGACCGCCGCCGCTTTGGAGGAGCGGCTCGGCACGCCCGCTGTCTATGCTGCCGAGCTGCGGTCCGCCGCCGGTTATCCGCCGGGACCAGGGGATGTCGGACCGGCAGTCCGGCCACCTCGCGTCCGCCGGCAGGTGGCCACGTGGATCGTCCGGATCGCGGTGGTGCTGACGCTTATCGCGTTGTTGGAGGCTTTCGTCACGGGCAGGTACGGCGGTGCCCTGGCGCTGGCCATCGTGGCCTGGTTGGCCGCCGCACTCGTCGGGCTGGTCTGGCTCATGGCCGAACGATCGACGGGCACCATGGGAGCACGCTTGGGAGAGCTTCCCGACGCACGACGCATGAATGGGCTGATTCGGTGGCTACGCGGTAATTCGGTGGGCGCCGCGCTCGTGGAGACGATCATTGCGCTTCGCCCTGCGTGGTGGATCGCGCGGGCGTGGATCGCCGTCGAGTTGGTGGGCATGTTCTTCTCGGCCCAATGGTTCCCGTTGCCCACGTTCACCGGGGCGCCGCTCGGTTTCGCGCTGGCTGTCGTCATTTCGGTCTGGCTGGGCCGGCGAGCTGCCAGCCACCGGCAGACGTCAGGCGAACATGTCCTCGTGCTCCTCGGGAACGTCGTGGCCGTGTTGGGGTTGGCAGCTGTCATCGGAACACTGGCGAGCCGCGGCGTGCTTGTTAACGACGACGAGTTCTACCGTGAGGATGCCGCCTTCCTTGGAGCTGTTCCGACTGGTGCGTTCCACGAGGACGGCACGCAGATCACCAACCTGTATCCATACGGCGCCGACGGCAGCCTGCTCGAGAACGTCCGCCTGTACGACCAGGACGGCCGCCCGTTCACGAGCGTGAAGTACGACGGGTGCATGTTCGACAGCATGATGGGTGAGCCGAAGCTGGCGGCGCCGCTCAACGTCTACCCACGGCCATCGAGCTCGTATGGAGGTGCGCTCAGGGGCGAATGCACCGACCTGGGAATCGTTCCGCCGTTTGGCGCGACCTTGCCCGGCACCTCCTCGGATGCCACGCCGACGCCGTCGGCCAGTGTTTCGCCCCAACCAAGCCCGACGTCCACGCCAACCGCAGCGCCAGGTTCGTAGCCGAGGCCATCACCAGGCCTGTCGGTACATCACCAGGCTT